>NZ_OY782578.1:2400000-3600000 GCF_963677945.1 uncultured Bacteroides sp.
CAACGGAAGCACCGAAGTCACTAGGAATATTTATGTAATTTGAAATGCTGTCAAAACCAAGTACCACATCCTGCATCTTACCATTCTTGTCGGGAACCATTATAGATACAATTCTTCCTCCAAAGTTTGTGATGCATACTTCCATACCTGCTTTGTTTTTAAGCGTGTATAGATCAGTCTTTTTCCCTTTAACCTCTGTTTGGAAGTTTTCTGCTTTTAATCCAGAGAGAGTAGCCTCTTGCTGAGGCTTATTGGCACAGGATGATAGTATACCTGCGGCAATGCTGAGTGTGAGCCAAAATTTCTTCATTTCATGATCTTTTTTAAGGTGATATTTAATGAGTGTAAAAGTAACACTTATTTCTATATGATTATATAATTATTAGTATGTTATAGAGCATGAAATGATAAATTGAATATAAAATCCGATTGATTTTGTTAGGTGCAAAAAAAAGGTGTATCATTCGTTTTGAATGATACACCTTTTTATAAGGTTATGCTTATTTTAAACTTAAGCTATCTTGCGTGAACCATCGCTGATTACTACATCGTAAACTTTTGGACTTCTGCCAAACTTAGCTTTGAAAGATTCTTTTGCATCAGCAATAAATGCATCATACAATTCTTCTTTTACTAAGTTGATAGTACATCCACCAAATCCACCACCCATAACGCGTGAACCTGTTACTCCGTTTTTCTTAGCGCAGTCGTTTAAGAAATCAAGCTCTTCGCAGCTAACTTCGTAAAGTTTGCTCATACCGTGGTGTGTGCCATACATCTTTTCACCAACTGTTTCGTAGTCGCCTTTTTCCAAAGCATCACAAACGTCGAGTACGCGTTGAATTTCTTCAATTACATATTCAGAACGCATGTAATCTTCTGCAGTTACGTCGTTCTTAACAGCCTCAAGCATTTCCATTGTGCAATCGCGAAGGAATTCTACTTCCGGATGATTTTTCTTGATAGCAGCTACTACTGTTTCACAAGATTGACGACGTTTGTTGTATGCAGACGAAGCAAGTTCGTGCTTAACAACTGAATCAAGCAATACTACTTTGTATCCTGTTGGGTTGAATGGATAGTATTTGTATTCCAGTGAACGGCAATCCAAACGGATTAAGCTACCTGCTTTACCAAATACAGAAGCAAACTGGTCCATAATACCACAGTTTACACCGCAATAGTTATGTTCAGTAGCCTGTCCGATTTTAGCTAATTCGAATTTGTCGATACCACAGTTGAACATATCGTTCAATGCAAAAGCGTATGTGCTTTCCAATGCTGCAGATGAAGACATTCCTGCTCCAAGAGGTACATCGCCTGCAAAAGCAGTGTCGAATCCTTGAATTTTACCACCTCTTTTAATGATCTCACGGCAAACTCCAAAAATATATCTTGCCCAACTTGCGTGTGGTGCATCTTCTTCGTTTAATCCAAATTCTACGTAATCTTTCAGATCAATAGAGTAAGCTCTTACTTTATCAGTTCCATTGATTTTAATTTCTGCCATCATTCCCTTATCGATAGCTCCAGGGAATACGAAACCTCCATTATAATCAGTGTGTTCTCCAATAAGATTGACACGTCCCGGAGATGCGTAAACTGAACCTACTGCTCCATCAAAGTGCTTTTGAAAGCGACTTCTAACAACTTCAATATCCATAATTCGTGTTTTATTTTTAGATTTCTATTTTAAATATAATATAATTATTCAACAGGAATATCCTTGTTTACATTCTTACATCCAATCAATGCATAATATAATATGTATGCAACGCCTGCGAATACAATCCAGAAACTCATTAGGTAGCTGCTTGTAATATCAGCCAAACCTCCCTGGATAAGTGGTAAAATTCCACCACCGCAAACCATTACCATGAACAGACCAGAACCCATTGCTGTGTATTTACCTAGTCCTTCAACTGCCAAGTTGAAAATTCCCCCCCACATGATAGAAGTGCAGAATCCGCAAAGGATGAAGAACATGATACCAACTGGTACAGCTGTCATACCAAAGCTGATATTTGATTTAAATACAGGCATAGAAACAATAACATCTGTTGGAGCAAACATTCCGATTAATAAGAATATTAAAGCTACAGAACTTACAAAAAGAATCTGTGATTTACTTGAGAATTTAGCTCCGACAGCTCCACCAACGAAACGGCCAATCATCATTAAGAACCAATATGTTCCGCAAATTGAACCAGCCATAGCTGCATCCATGCCAATACCTTTAGCACCTTCTGCATCAGCTCCGGTAGTAAGGAATAAGTTCACAAAGTTAGGAATACCAACTTCAACACCTACATAAACGAAGATAGCTACTGTTCCTAATAAGAAGTGACGGAATGACAATGCGCTGTGTGTTTCTTTTTCTTTCTTCTCTGTTGCAGATTCTTTGTGTGGTTCTGGGATACTCATAGTAGCCAATACAAAGAATGCTAAAGCAAATACACCCATTGCGATGAACAATGCAGGAGCTGCATCACTGATTTTAGCTTGTGCTGCATCACCAATTAAGTAACCTACAAGAATAGGTACGATTGTAGCGGAAATAGAGTTACCACATCCACCGAACTGGATTAACTGGTTACCTTTTTTGCCACCACCACCTAAAGTGTTAAGCATTGGGTTTACTACTGTATTCAACATACACATAGAGAAACCGGAAATGAATGCACCTGTAAGATAAACACCAAAGCTGCTTACTTCACCAGATAAGAATTGAATACCTACGCCGACGAAACCTACTGCGATTGCTGCTAGAGCTGTTTTCTTATAACCAATTTTCTTTAGCATCATACCAGCTGGGATTCCCATGAAGGCGTAAGCTATAAAGTTTGCTGCATTACCTAATTGGGTCATCCAGTTAGGAGCATCAAACTGATGTTTTACAATTATACCAAGTGGGTTAGTAAGACCGGTTACAAAAGAAACCATTGCAAAAAGAGCAAACATCATTGCTATAGGCAATGCGTAATTTTTCTGTTGATTAGACATGTCGTTTAAATTGTTAGTTATGAGATTAAATTAGTTTCTAAAGATTATTATTCTACTCCAAATTTGTAAATAGTTACTTGAGTATACTCTTCTCCCGGGTTCAGAGTAGCTGAAGGGAAATGAGGGTTGTTAGGAGTGTCAGGAAAAAGTTGTGCTTCAAAGCATATTGCACTTCTTGCAGGAAAAGTAGCTCCATGAGCTCCGGCGAAACCATTTAACCAGTTTCCTGAGTAGAGCTGTACACCCGGTTCGGTTGTATATACTTCCATAAATCTTCCGCTGTTTGGTTCTACACATTTTACAGCGAAACTTAATTCACCTGCTTCTTTTTTGTTTAATATATAGCAATGGTCGTATCCTGCTCCGTTTTCAATTTGCTGATGTTTGTCATTAATACGATCACCCACAATATGAGGAGTTCTGAAATCAAGAGGAGTACCTTCTACTTTGGCAATTTCTCCAAAAGGAATGCATACATCATCAATAGGAGTATAATGATCTGCATTTATTGTAAGAATGTTGTTGAGAACGGTTGGGGTAGGATTGGCTATGCCGGCGAGGTTGAAGAAACCGTGATTGGTAAGATTTACGAGGGTTGTTTTGTCTGTCTTTGCTTTATAACTTATTTTGAATTCATTATCATCTGTTAATGAATAAGTCATAATTACATCCAGTTTCCCTGGGAATCCTTCTTCACCATCCTGGGCTGTATATTTAAATTCTACAGTTTGATCATCTTTTTGTTCAGCATCCCATACTACTGCATGAAATCCTTTTGGTCCACCATGCAGGGAATTAGGTCCGTTATTAGTGGCAAGTGTATATTCAACACCGCATAAAGTGAATTTTCCTTTGGCAATTCTGTTACCGTATCGTCCGATTGTAGTGCTAAGAAATGGTTCAGGACTATTTACTACATTGTCTATACTGTCGTGTCCAAGAATAACATTTGAGTAGTTTCCGTTTTTGTCCGGAGTCATAATGGATAATGTTGCAGCACCATAATTAGTAACTGCTATTTCCATACCATTTTTGTTTTTTAGAATAAATAAATCAGTTGATTTACCGTTTATTGTTTTTTGGAAATCCTCACGCTTAAGGCCTGATAGGTTATTGTGAGTCATAGAAGTGTTTATCATATTTTTATTTTAGTTTTATATTGTCATTGCAAATAAAGTCAAATTCTTCCGTATACCCAAATATATTTCTGTAAAACTGTTGACTAAATTAAGAAAGTTTAGCCCTTTGTCAGGCTTTGAAACAAATTGTACCCCATGATGAAACAAATAGATACCTGTTCCTATCAAAAAGCGTACGCTAATAAAACAAATGTGTAATATAAGGTAACATTTTATATTATATCTTTACACCATTGAAAAAACTTATTAAATTTTTGGTAAACGATGAGAAACTTATTTATTTATTTATTAGCCGGAATATTGTTTATGTCTTGTGCAAAACCGGATTTTGAAAAAACAGCTGATGGGCTTATTGTACATATAAAGAAGGAAAAAAGCTTCGAATTGAATCAAGTAAGATTGCAGGTTATTAATGATAAAATAATTCATGTGTCTGCTACTCCTGATGATAAATTTTCGAATGAAAAGAGCTTGATTGTTGTACCTAAAACCGGTAAGCAAACTCCTTTTACTGTTGAAGAAAAGAATAATTGTGCGGTTCTTTCCACTGCATCTTTAAAGGCTTTTGTAAATTTAAAGACTGGTGAAGTTAATTTCACCGATATGAAAGGGAACTCTATTCTTCGTGAAAATAAAGGCGGAGGTAAATCTTTTACTCCAATTGAAGTGGAGGGTACCAAAGGTTACACTATGCGTCAGGTTTTTGAATCTCCTGATGATGAAGCTTTCTACGGACTAGGACAACATCAGTCTGATGAATTTAATTATAAAGGTAAGAATGAATCTCTTTTTCAGTATAACACGAAAGTGTCTGTACCTTTTGTTCTCTCAAACAAAAATTATGGAATTTTGTGGGATAACTACTCATTGAGTAAATTTGGTGATGATCGTGAATATGCTCAACTAAATCAATTTAAACTTTTCGATGCAAATGGTAAAGAAGGTGGATTGACTGCTACTTATGTTCCTGACCCAAAGAGTGGGAAAGCAACTGTGACCCGTACAGAATCTACTGTTGATTATGAAGATATTAAAACAATAAAGAATCTTCCGGCTAATTTCCCGTTCGATGGTGCTAATGTAACTTACAGTGGTGAGCTTGAGGCTAATGAAAGTGGTGTTTATCGTTTTTGGTTGTACTATGCAGGTTATACTGAAGTATATATTAATAATGTAAAGGTCGTTCAGGAACGCTGGCGTACAGCATGGAATCCAAATAGCTATAAGTTTACTGTGAATCTGGAAAAAGGAAAACGTGTTCCAATACGAATTGAATGGAAACCTGATGGTGGCGTTTCTTATATGGCATTGAAAGCATTGAGTCCTGTTCCGGATAGTCAACAGTACAAACTTGCTCTTTATAGTGAAATGGGTAATGAAATAAATTACTATTTCATTAAGGGTATAAATATGGATGATGTGATTGGCGGGTATCGTAAGCTGACCGGCAAATCTCAGATTATGCCAAAGTGGGCAATGGGATACTGGCAAAGTCGTGAACGTTATAAAACTCAGGATGAATTGCTGGGTGTATTGAAGGAATTCCGTAAACGTCAGATCCCTATTGATAATATTGTGCTCGACTGGAATTACTGGCCGGAAGATGCATGGGGAAGTCACGGTTTTGATTTGAAACGTTTCCCGGATGCAAAAGCTATGATTGACTCTGTTCATCAGATGAATGCAAAGATTATGATTTCTGTTTGGCCTAAATTCTATGCTACTACAGCAAATTATAAAGAATTCGACAAGAATGGATGGATGTATCATCAAGCTGTAAAAGATAGTATTCGTGACTGGGTTGGACCGGGGTATGTCGGTTCTTTCTATGATCCTTATTCTGTTGGTGCCCGTAAGCTTTTCTGGGAACAGATGAGAGAAAAGCTTTACTCAAAGGGTATTGATGCATGGTGGATGGATGCTTCCGAGCCTAATGTTCGTGATTGTACTGACATGGAATACCGAAAGAAGTTGTGTGGTCCTACTTCTTTGGGTCCTTCAACTAAATATTTTAATACGTATGCCTTAATGAATGCACAGGCAATTTATGAAGGACAAAGAGGGGTAGATCCTGATAAGCGTGTTTTCCTTTTAACTCGTTCGGGATTTGCCGGACTGCAACGTTATTCTACTGCTACATGGAGTGGAGATATTGCTACCCGATGGGAAGATATGAAGGCGCAAATTTCTGCAGGACTTAATTTCTCAATGGCTGGTATACCATACTGGACTATGGATATTGGTGGTTTCTGCGTAGAAAAAAGATATGAAAAGGGTCAACGGGTGTTTGATAAGACCGGAAATGAAAATGCCGACCTGAAAGAGTGGCGTGAACTTAATACCCGCTGGTATCAGTTTGGTGCATTTGCTCCTTTATTCCGGGCTCATGGTCAGTTCCCATACCGTGAAGTATATAATATTGCTCCTGATAATCATCCTGCTTATCAGTCAATAGTGTATTATACCAAGCTACGCTATAGTATGATGCCATATATTTATTCACTTGCCGGGATGACTTATTTCAAGGATTACACTATAATGCGTGCCTTGGTGATGGATTTTGAAAAGGATGTTAAGGTTAATAATATTGGTGATCAGTATATGTTTGGCCCTGCGCTGATGGTTTGTCCGGTATACCAATATGGAGCTCGTTCACGAGAAATCTATTTCCCGGAGACAACTGGATGGTATGACTTCTATACCGGTAAGTATATTCGTGGAGGACAAAAGTTGAATATTGCTGCTCCTTACGAACGAATTCCTCTTTTTGTTCGCGAAGGTGCTATCATTCCTTTTGGTCCTGATATGCAGTATTCAAATGAAAAGCCTGCTGATAAGATAACATTATTCGTTTATGGTGGTAAAGATGGTTCTTTTAAATTGTATGAAGATGAAGGCGATAATTATAATTATGAGAAAGGTAAATATGCTGCTATTGAATTTACCTACAATGAACTTTCAAAAACGTTGATAATTGGCGATAGAAAAGGAGAATTTAATGGAATGCTTAAAAACCGTACGTTTAATGTGGTGTATGTTAATCAGGCTAATTCAAAAGCATTTGATTTAAAAGAAAAGGGCAAGACGGTAAAATATAACGGCACTAAGCAAGTTATAAAACTATAACCTCGGCCTTTAATAAATCCTTGTACAAAAGATTGTTTTCTTTTGTACAGAACAATTTATTATTTTGTACAGAAGAATGAATTGTTCTGTACAAGGAAATATGAATATAACCTGTTAACTTTAAAATATGAAAAGATATAATCTTATTTGCCCGGCAATAACAGCTTTTTTAATACTCTTGTCTGTTTCGTGTTATGGTGCTACATCTCGTATTATATCTAGCTTCAATAAAAACTGGACCTTTCATTTAGGCGAAGTAAAGGAAGCTTTCTCTCCAAATTTCAATGATAATTCGTGGCGTATTCTGAATCTTCCTCACGATTGGGCTATAGAAGGACAATTCAGTAAAGATAATCCTTCGGGCTGTGGAGGTGGAGCGTTGCCTGGTGGTATTGGCTGGTATCGCAAATCCTTTATGATACAATCTGATGTTAAAGGAAAAAAGGTCTTTGTAGACTTTAATGGCGTATATATGGATTCTGAAGTATGGATAAACGGTACTTCTTTGGGTAAACGCCCTTATGGTTACATATCTTTCCGCTATGATCTTACTCCTTATATTAAGTTCGGCCAGAAAAACGTGATTGCTGTGAGAGTTGATAATAGTGAGCAACCAAACTCTCGCTGGTATTCAGGATGTGGAATATACCGGAACGTGTGGCTGACTATTGCCAATCCTATTCATGTTGATCAATGGGGAACATATGTTACTACTCCAAAAGTTTCCGGTCAACAGGCAACTATTGCTCTTTCCACGAAAGTGAAAAATGATTCAAAGTTTGTTGTTACTGCACAACTAAGTTCGTTTATTCTGAATAACAAGGGTGCAGAAGTTAAGAGATCTGTCAGCACATTGAAAATAAAACCAGGAGTGGTCGAAGAAACAAAACAAGCTCTTGACATTTCCAATCCGGAACTTTGGACACTAGAGAATCCTTATTTATATAAGGTGATTACTGAGGTAAGTGTTGGCGGAAAAGTAGTAGATAAATACGAAACCCCATTGGGGATTCGCTATTTTAAATTCGATGCTCAGAAAGGATTTATGTTGAATGGTGTTCCAATAAAAATAAAAGGGGTGTGCATGCACCACGATTTAGGTTGCCTTGGTGCAGCTGTAAACACACGTGCCATTCAGCGACAGCTTGAAATTCTGAAAGAAATGGGTTGTAATGGAATTCGTTGCTCGCATAATCCTCCGGCTCCAGAATTGCTGGATTTATGTGACCACTTGGGGTTCATAGTTATGGATGAATCTTTTGATATGTGGCGCAAGAAAAAAACAGCGCACGATTATTCACGTTATTTTAATGAGTGGCACGAACGCGATTTGACGGATCACGTTCTTCGTGATCGCAATCACCCTTCTGTTTTTATGTGGAGTATTGGTAATGAGGTATTGGAACAATGGACGGATGCAAGCGCTGATACCCTGGACCTTCAGGCTGCAAATTTGCTACTGAACTTTAAGCGTGATCCAAAGATGCTCGCCAATAGGGGAGATTCCATGAGTGTAAATTCCTTGCTTACTTTAAAACTTGCCAATATGGTTAAGGAATTGGATGCAACACGTCCAATTACTGCCGGAAATAATGAGCCGGATCCTAATAATCATCTTTTCCGCTCTAAAGCATTAGATATTATTGGATTTAATTATCATGAATCATACTTTAAGGATGTTTCTAAGAATTTTCCGGGCAAGCCGTTTATCGTAACAGAAGCTACTTCAGGACTAATGACACGTGGTTATTATCGCATGCCAAGTGATAGTATGTATATATGGCCTTCTCGCTGGGATATTCCTTTCTTTGATGAGTCTTTATCTTGTTCTTCGTATGATAATTGTCATGTGCCTTGGGGAACTACTCATGAAGATAGCTGGAGATCGGTGAAGAATAACGATTTTATTAGCGGAATGTATGTGTGGACAGGTTTTGATTACCTTGGAGAGCCTACTCCTTACAGTTGGCCTGCCCGCAGTTCTTATTTTGGAATTGTAGATCTTGCCGGATTCCCAAAGGATGTATATTATATGTATCAGTCCGAATGGACTAAAAAAGATGTTCTTCACGTTTTCCCTCATTGGAACTGGAAAGAAGGTGAAACGGTTGACCTTTGGGCATACTATAATAATGCTGATGAAGTAGAACTTTTCCTTAACGGAGCATCTCAAGGCATAAGAAAAAAAGGAAAAGATGATTTTCATGTAGTGTGGCATCTGAAGTTTGCTCCCGGAACAATTAAAGTAGTTTCTCGTAAAAATGGAAAAGAAGTATTAAGTAAAGAGATAAAAACAGCAGATGCTCCTGCTCAGATTACCTTATCAGCAGATAGAAAACAGATTACAGCAGACGGCAAGGATCTTAGCTTTGTAACTGTAGAGGTAAAAGATAAAGATGGAAACCTCTGTCCTAATGCTGATAATCTGATTAATTTTGAACTGAAAGGAGCTGGAACTATTGTAGGAGTTGATAATGGTAGCCACATAAGCAGTGAAAGTTTCAAGGCTAATTTCCGGAAGGCCTTCTATGGTAAATGTCTGGTAGTAATTCAATCAACTGAAAATAAAGGGACTATCACACTGAAGGCAGCCTCAGATAAGCTGAAAAGTAACGAACTAATTATAAATTCAACAAAATAACATAACGAATCTAATATGAAACAGAAATTAATTTATGCAGCAATAGCTCTTACAATAGGAGCTGCTTCAATAAAGGCTCAGCAAGTGCCTGCGTATCTGGACCAGAAACAGCCGATTGAAGTGCGGGTTAAAGATGCACTTTCACGTATGACGCTCGAAGAGAAGGTAAAACTATGTACAGCACAATCAAAATTTAGCAGCCACGGTGTGCCTCGTCTGGGTATTCCTGAACTTTGGATGAGTGACAGTTCTTCTGGTATTCGCGAAGAAATACAATGGGATAATTGGGGAAATGCCGGTTTTACCAATGATTCTTGTACAGCTTTTCCGGCACTTACTTGTTTAGCTGCGACATGGAATCCAAAAATGTCGTCTATTTTTGGTAAAGCAATCGGCGAAGAAGCTCGTTACCGCAGAAAAGATGTATTATTAGGACCAGGTGTGAATATTTTCCGAACTCCACTCAATGGCCGAAATGTTGAGTATATGGGCGAAGATCCATATCTTGCTTCCACTATGGTGGTTCCTTATGTGAAAGGTGTACAGTCTAACGGTGTTGCTGCTTGTGTGAAACACTATGCCTTGAATAATCAGGAAGTCTGGCGTGGAAATATTGATGTAGAGTTAAGTGATCGTGCTCTGAATGAAATCTATCTTCCAGCATTTAAAGCTGCAATTGTTGAAGGTGGAAGCTGGAGCATAATGGGCTCATATAATAAGGTTCGTGGAGAACATGCCTGTCACAACGATTTTTTGCTGAATAAGATTCTAAAAGGTGAATGGAAATTTGACGGATGTGTCATTTCCGATTGGGGTGGTGCACACGATACTAAAGAAGCTGTTCTTAACGGATTGGATATTGAAATGGGGTCGTATACCAATGGTCTTAGTTCTGGCAAGAAGTTTGCTTATGATAATTACTATTTAGCAGCTGATTACCTGAAAGGATTAAAAGACGGTACTTATCCAATGAGTACTATTGATGATAAAGCGAGCCGCATTCTTCGACTGATATTCCGCACAGCAATGAATAGTGATCGTCCCTGGGGATCTTTTACCAGTGAAGAACATTATAACGTGGCTCGTACAATTGCTGAAGAAGGTATTGTTCTTTTAAAAAATGAGGCTAATAAGAACAAAGAAATGATTCTTCCTTTAGATGGCAATAAATATCGTTCCATTCTGGTTGTAGGAGAGAATGCAACTCGTGGTTTATGTGAAGCCGGAGGATCATCTTTTACTCTAAAAGTGAAAGATGAAATTTCTCCGTTGGCCGGACTGCAAGCTAAGTATGGTGATAAAGTAAAATATACCAAAGGATATGCTGCTGGTAAACCGATAGAAAATCATGCTGGCAAACTAACTGTTTATGCTGATTCACTTCGTACAGAAGCTGTGAAACAGGCAGCAGATGCTGATGTAGTTGTTTTTGTTGGCGGATTAAATAAGGACCGTTTCCTGGATAGTGAAAGTACTGACCGCGAATCTATTGCTCTTCCTTTTGGTCAAAATGAATTAATTAACGAGATGCTGAAAGTAAATAAGAATATCATCGTAGTTCTTATAAGTGGAAATGCAGTTGAAATGCCTTGGATAAAGAGTGTTCCAAGTATTGTGCAGGCATGGTATCTCGGCACTGAATCTGGCAATGCTATTGCCAATGTTCTTACCGGAGAGGTTAATCCAAGTGGAAAGCTACCGTTCTCATTTCCTGTGAAACTGACCGATAACGGTGCACATTCATTTGGAACTATTGCTTATCCGGGAGACAGTATCAAAGTTGTGTATAAAGAAGATGTTTTGGTTGGTTATCGTTGGCACGATGCTAAAAAGATTCCCGCTCTTTTCCCTTTTGGACATGGATTGAGTTACACTCAGTTTAAATATGGAAAGGTAATTGCCGATAAGAAGAGTATTTCGGGAACAGAGGAGATAACTGTAACGATTCCGGTTAAGAATATTGGAACTGTAAAAGGTAAAGAAGTTGTTCAACTTTATATTGGTGATGAAAAGTGCAGCGTAATTCGTCCTGTAAAAGAATTGAAGGACTTTCAAAAGATAGAACTTGCTCCCGGAGAGGAAAAGATTGTTTCTTTTAAAATAGGAAAGGATGCTCTAAAATTCTTTAATGAGTCATTACATGACTGGACAGTAGAACCAGGAGCCTTTAAGGTATATATTGGTTCTTCTTCAACAGATATTCGTTCTATAGTAAATTTTGTGTTTAACTAGGTTAACTGTTAATTTTGAACATAATAAATAGGTTGTCCGTGATGGATAACCTGTTTTTTTTTGTTTCTAATGAAACTGTTTCTTTTGTGCCGATACTGCTTCTGATTTAGTAATTGAAATGAAAAAATAGCACATATTTGTTTGGTATGTGCAATTTTATGCTACCTTTGCGCCCTAAATATTAAAATATAAAATCTTATGAGAAAATTATCACTGATTAGCTTTTTAATGTTAATCGTTTCAGTTCCAACTTTTGCGGGGGGACTTTTGACAAATACAAATCAGAATGTAGCCTTTCTTCGTAATATAGCCCGTGGTGCATCTACGGAAATTGATGCTGTTTATTCTAATCCGGCAGGTGTTGCTTTTTTAAATGATGGTTTTCATTTATCATTAAATGGGCAAAGTGCTTTTCAAACAAGAACTATTAATTCTACATTTGCACCTTTTGCAGGAAATGGCGGAAGTGCAACCAAAGAATTCAAAGGTGAAGCATCAGCTCCTTTTATCCCAAGTTTTCAGGCTGCTTACAAAAAAAGAAACTGGACTTTCTCTGGTAGCTTTGCTGTAACCGGTGGTGGAGGTAAAGCTACATTCAATGAAGGGTTGGCTTCTTTTGAATCTAAAGTTGCAATGATTCCGATTGTACTTTCTAAAGTTGGCTTTGCAGGAACAAATCAATATGCAGTAAGCAGCTATATGCAAGGTAGACAGTATATTTTTGGTATGCAGCTGGGAGCAACTTATAAGTTGAATGATAATCTTGCAGTTTTTGGAGGTGGACGTATGAATTATGTAAGCAACAGCTATTTTGGTTACTTAAGAAATATAAGTGCAAACCTGAATGGAGGCGATATGGTTAATTTGAATGATGAATTAATCAAAAATCAATTGCTTACAAAAAAAGGTCAATATAGTGCAGCTGCTGCACAATATACAACGCTAGCAACTGCTGCAACTGCTGCAGGCAATACACAACTTGCAGCTCAATATACAACTGCCGCCGCTTCTGCAACTACTGCGGCTAATGCTATATCTAGCGTAGTAGCTGGATCAACAAATAAAGAACTAGATTGTGATCAAAGCGGATGGGGACTTACACCTATCATCGGTGCTGATTATAAAATCGGTAAACTGAATATTGGTGCTAAGTATGAGTTCAAGACTAACCTGAATATTGAAAATAAAACAAAAGTAAACTCAACTGGTGTTGTTGCTTATGATCATGGTGTAAATACTCCAAATGATATTCCGGCAATGCTTACTGTTGGTGCGCAATATTCAATTCTTCCTTCAGTTCGTGCTTCTTTAGGATGGAATCACTATTATGATAAGGATGCAAAGATGGCAAATGATAAGCAAAAATATTTAGGTGGAGGTACAGACGAATATCTTGCAGGTGCTGAATGGGATATTACTGATAGAGTTCTTGTGAGTGGTGGATTTCAAAGTACAAATTATGAATTGCAGGATAAGTACATGTCTGATATGAGTTTTACTACAAGTTCATATTCTGTAGGTATGGGAGCTGCGTTTAAACTAAATAAAAGTTTAAAGGTGAATGTTGCTTATTTCTTCACTAATTACAATAAATATACTAAAGTTTCTAAATCGACAGCTGAAGATGCAAATAGTACAGGATATAATGGAACAGGTCTTGCTGGAACAGATGTCTTTACTCGTACAAACAAAGTATTTGGATTAGGTGTTGATTATACATTCTAACAGAATAAGAAAACTAAAATTAAATAATAACTAGACTAACTAAACTCGCTATTTAACAACCAAACCATCTGACTGGTCTTACTGATTAAGAAGACTAGGTAAAGGGCAATCTTCGGATTGCCCTTTATTTTTTACTTTTAACTGATTCTTGTTTTTTTCTTGCATTTTTATTCTTACATTTGCACCCGAAAATTAAAAATACGACGCCTTGAATAGAGGTCGTGTGCTTGAACACCACGTAAAAAACAAGAAAAATGAAAAGTAAAGTAACTGTTTCTTTTATGCTAATGGGCATACTTTTTAGTATGTGCCTTGTTCTTTCCAACATTCTCGCAGTAAAACAATTCCAAATCTTTGGTTTTCCGTCAACTGCTGGATTAATTATCTTCCCTATTTCTTATGTTATTAATGACTGTATTACAGAGGTGTGGGGGTTTCGTAAAGCAAGACTTATAATCTGGATTGCTTTCGCTGTTAATTTCCTTGCAATTTTGTTATTTCAAGCTTCGGTAGCTCTTACTCCGGCTCCACATTGGACAATGCAGAACTCTTATGCTTCCGTTCTTGCACAAACTCCTCGTATTGCACTTGCAAGTTTGCTCGCTTTTCTGGTCGGATCATTTCTTAATTCTTATGTAATGAGTAAGATGAAGATCCTGCATAAGGGAAAGAAGTTTGGACAACGAGCTGTTGCTTCTACTTTAGTAGGAGAGTTGGCCGATACTTTAGTCTTTACTACTATCGGATTCCTGTTTGTAATCCCTACAAGTGTGGTATTTCAGATTATAGTTGTTGAGACTATTGCTAAAACATTATTTGAAATAATGGTTCTTCCTATTACACGGAGAGTAGTTAACTATGTGAAGCTTACTGAAGAAACAGACGTTTATGATGAAGATATTTCTTATAGCGTAATTAAAATAAAAGAAATTTGATGAGAATGAGTAATGAGTCTGCTGTGGTATTGTTTAGCGGCGGACAGGATTCGACTACATGTCTCTTTTGGGCAAAAAGACATTTTAAAAAAGTATATGCTTTGAGTTTCCTTTATGGGCAGAAGCATCAGAAAGAGGTGGATATTGCACGTAATATTGCCGAAAAAGCTGATGTGGAATTTCATTTGATGGATGCTTCATTTATTAGTAAACTAGGAAGCAATTCCTTAACTGATAGCTCCATAGAAATGGATCAGGAGAAGCCTGCTGACTCTTTTCCTAATACATTTGTGCCGGGAAGAAATTTGTTCTTTTTGAGTATTGCTGCTGTTTTTGCCAGAGAGAAAGGAGTTCGCCATTTGGTTACCGGAGTTTCACAAACAGACTTTAGTGGTTACCCGGATTGCCGTGATTCATTTGTGAAATCATTGAATGTAACGATTAATCTGGCTATGGATGAACAGTTTGTTATTCATACACCATTAATGTGGATTGATAAAACAGAGACATGGGCTTTGGCAGATGAACTTGGAGTGTTTGATCTTGTTCGCAATGAAACATTGACTTGTTATAACGGTATTCCCGCTGATGGGTGTGGACATTGTCCGGCTTGCAAGCTAAGAAATCATGGATTGCAGGAGTATTTGAAAAGAAAAAACTAGAACGATAATATAAAAACAGGAATAATGACAGATTTAAAAGATCAGCTATCTTTATTAGGAGGAAAAACTGAATATAAAAATGAATATGCTCCGGAAGTGCTGGAAGCTTTTGATAATAAGCATCCAGAAAATGATTACTGGGTACAGTTCAATTGTCCCGAATTTACTAGTCTTTGTCCGATTACCGGGCAACCTGATTTTGCTGAAATTCGGATTTCTTATCTTCCTGATGTGAAAATGGTTGAGAGTAAAAGTCTGAAGTTATACATGTTTAGCTTTCGTAATCATGGTGCTTTTCACGAAGATTGCGTTAATATAATAATGAAGGATTTAATTCGCTTGATGGATCCTAAGTATATAGAAGTAACAGGAATATTCACTCCCCGAGGTGGTATTTCCATTTACCCATATTGTAATTACGGTCGTTCGGGGACGAAATATGAAGAAATGGCGAGTTATCGCCTGATGAACAGGAAATAAATCTGTTTATCTACCTAACCAGTTATACTTAAGAATCAGGGCTGTCCAAAAGGATAGCCCTGACTATTTTATATTGTAGATAAATTGAATGCTTCAGTATATTTATAATCCTCTTTTAAATAGCCCATTTATAACATTTGTAATGGTTCGTAGCATTTAATAGAGTTCTAATCCGAAAGCTTCTTTAAGCTTAATTAGTTCAGGATTCTTTTGAGCCATCATTTGAAAGCGTTCAACCCTGCTATACGCACGTACCACTTCTTGTTCCTCGCTTACACGAACTTTCATAGTAATTTTGCTATTTCGTAATTGAGTTCTCAAATAATTCTGAATTGCTGGAATCATAGTGGTCATGTCTCTTGCCACAATCTCATTATCTACAACCATTTCAATAGATGTATCAGAGATTAATTTAGCTGGAGAATTTTTCATACGCATCATAATCCCTCTTTGCTCTATGGGAAGAGACTGGGCAAACTCAATCCAGTAGTGATTCAAATCTCTCTCGTTAAAAGCAAAATCTTCTTCATGCCTTTTAAGAGATGGACCAGATTCAGTCACCTTTGTTTGTTGTTCTTGCTCATTCTTATAAGGATTCTTGATTGATATGCCTAAACTGCCGGCTTTCATTACCGGAACCTTTTTTTCCTCCTTAACTTTTATGTTTGTTTCAGGGCTAATATGAGCCGATGAAACAACGGTAGCCGGTGCAACATTAGTATTATTTGATGCAGAGGTTGGAGCTGTTTGTTGTTTCTGAGAAACAGGTGCAGCTACTTGTTGCTGTACCGCAGCATTATTTTGCTGGTTGAATATTGGTTTTATAGCTTGTTTAGGGCTACGCCCATGGCTCACATCATCTGGTTCTGCAGTAAGTTGTGCTATCTGAATTATAGTTAGTTCCACTAAAAAACGTTTGTTTTTGCTTACACGATAATTCAGATCACAATCATTGGCAAGCTTCATTGCTTTGTAAAGAAACTGAGGTTTGCATTTGGCTGCTTGTTCTTTATATCTATTACGAATGCTGGCGCCAACTTCCAGAAGTTGCAGGGTTGATTCATCTCTACTAACTAACAGGTCACGAAAATGTGAAGCTAATCCAGTTATAAAGTGACTGCCTTCGAAACCTTTATTCAAAATGTCATTGAAGATAAGAAGCGAATCACTCACATTATTTTCAATAAACTTATCAGTTAATTTGAAATAATATTCATAATCAAGAACGTTCAGATTCTCGATTACACTTTTATACTGTACATTCCCGGCAGTAAAACTTACTACCTGGTCGAAAATGGATAAAGCATCACGCATACCGCCATCAGCTTTCTGAGCGATAACATTTAAAGCCTCAGGTTCAGCATTAATTCCTTCTTGTTGAGCTACATGTGCAAGGTGGTTTACTGTATCTTGTACACTGATTCTGTTAAAATCATAAATCTGACAGCGAGACAGAATTGTAGGCAGAAGTTTATGCTTCTCGGTTGTTGCAAGAATAAAAATAGCATGTTTGGGCGGTTCTTCCAATGTTTTAAGAAATGCATTGAATGCTGCTGTAGAAAGCATGTGAACCTCATCAATAATATATACTTTATATTTACCAATCTGTGGCGGGATGCGAACCTGCTCTATCAAAAGCCGGATATCGTCTACGCTATTGTTCGAAGCTGCATCCAGTTCATGAATATTATACGAACGTTGTTCATTAAACGCTTTACATGATTCACATTCATTACACGCTTCACCATCGGCTGTAGGAGTCAAGCAATTAATTGTTTTAGCAAATATACGGGCACAAGTAGTTTTTCCTACACCGCGTGGACCACAAAATAAATACGCATGTGCTAACTTTTGAGCAGCAATTGCATTCTTTAATGTTGTAGTTAATGACTTTTGGCCTACTACCGATTCAAAAGTGGAAGGGCGATATTTTCGAGCCGATACTATATAATTTTCCATATTTTTAGGATACTTCTTTTTCTATCAGTGCAAATGTACATTAAATTATCGATTATTAAAATGTAGGTTAAGAAATATTTCTATCTTTGTATCCATATTCAACTGGATGAAAAAATGAGTAAACTTCATACAATTTGGGAATTTATCAGAAGACATAAGTACTTGATTACAGTGCTTATTTTTGTTACTATTATTGGCTTTCTCGATGAGAACAGTATGGTGCGTCGTATCTCTAATATTCGTAAAATAAACAAACTTCACGAAAGCATAAAGGAATATCAGGCGGATTATAATGAAAATACAAAAAGATTGAATGAGTTGACTACTAATCCGCGTTCTATTGAAAAAGTTGCGCGTGAAAAATATCTGATGAAGAAGCCTAATGAAGATATTTACATTATTCAGGATGAACAAGATACAAATATAGAAGAACCTCAAAAATGAAAAAATATCAATCATTAATCTTTATTATAGGAGCAGTACTTTTGCTTCTGGGAGCAGCATCATATATTACTAACTGGAGTCTTTCTCCATATATTTATTGTATTGGGGCTCTGGCTATTGCTGTAGCTCAGATATCTTCTTCATATAAAGGTAAGAATGTTGTTTTAAAGCGACTTTATAACCAACAAATGTTTGGGGCTATTTTCCTGATGATTACAGGTGTATTGATGTTTACACTTCCTCACGGTAACGAATGGATGCTTACTCTTACCATAGCTGCTGTTATAGAACTCTATACCGCATTCCGGATTCCTCAGGAAGAAGGAAAGCAATAGAAATTATTTAATCAAAAATGAAAAAAATCGTGTTATCAGCAATCTTTAGTAGTTTGTTGGGCGGGTCTGCACATGCTCAACTATCGGAGTCTCTTAATGTAAAAGAGTTCAAATTAACTAATGGTCTTTCAGTATGGCTTAATGAAGACCATTCTCAGCCTAAAATTTTTGGCGCTGTTGTAGTTAAAGCAGGGTCAAAAGATTGTCCCAATACCGGTATTGCTCATTATTTTGAGCATATGATGTTTAAAGGGACCGATAAAATTGGAACTATAAATTATAGTGAAGAGAAGATCTTATTAGATTCTATTGCTCAAAAGTATGATGAGGTTGCACTGACTAAAGATGAAGCTAAACGCAAACAAATTCAGAAGGAAATAAATGAACTAAGTATTCGTTCTTCAAAATATGTTATTCCTAATGAGTTCGACCGCCTTATCTCAAAATATGGCGGAAGTCGTTTAAATGCAGGAACTTCTTACGACTGTACTATTTATCACAACGAATTTTCACCTCAGTATATAAATCAATGGGCTGAACTTAATAGCGAACGTCTGATGAATCCCGTCTTCCGTCTGTTTCAAAGTGAACTTGAAACAGTGTATGAGGAGAAGAATATGTATAATGACATGATGGGATATCAGGCTTTTGAAAAAGTTGCAGAACGTTTCTTTAATCCTCATCCATATGCTTTCCCTATTGTAGGTAGTACAGAAAATCTTAAAAATCCTCAGCTTTCCGAGATGAGAAAGTTTTTCGAGAAATACTATGTTTCCGGTAATATGGGACTTATATTAAGTGGTGATTTCAAAGCAGAAGAAGTTCTTCCTGTATTGGAAAAAACATTCTCAAGAATAAGAAAAGGAGATGCGCCGAAAAGAGAGATTGTGTCTTTGCCGCCTTTTTCAGGGGTGGAAGAATTTAAAATTAAAGTACCAATTCCAATAGTTAAGGCTTTGGTTCTGGGTTGGCGAGGTGTTCCTGCCAATCATGAAGATGAAGTAGCACTTCGCATTGCTATGGGAATCCTTAATAATGATAATAGTACCGGATATCTTGATAGACTGGCTGTGGAAGGCAAAATTATGGAATCCAGAGCTATGAATCTTAGTATGAATGAAGCCGGAGTAGTGGGAGTACTTACTGTTCCGAAATTACTGTTCCAGTCATATTCCGGAGCTAAGAAGCTTGTAATGCACGAAATAGACCGAGTGAAAAAAGGAGATTTCTCGGATGAAGTTTTCAATAGTCTCAAATTAGAGCAAAAAAGGAATTATATTAAAAACCTGGAAAACATAGACTCTCGTGCACAAAAAATGTTGTCTCTGTTTTCAGAAGGAAAAAGCTGGACCGATTATCTTAATGAAGTTAAGAAGATAGATGATCTTACAAAAGATGATATAGTGAAAATCGCAAATAAATATTTCACAGATAATTATCTTCAGGTAAAAAAGAAAACTGGTAACTATCCTAAGAATAATCTGAAAAAGCCTGGATTTGCACCTATAATTCCTCAGAATTCAGAATCTAAATCAGATTTTGCCAAGGAAATGGAGCAGATAAAGACATTAGATGCACATCCTCGTTTTCTCGATTTCAATAATGATGCTAAAGTAATTCAGGTAGCTCCTAAGGTTATTCTTTATGCTGCATCTAATCCACAGAATGATATATTTACTTTAAATATTGAATATGGAAAAGGAACTTTAGAGTCAAAGCTTTTGACTCCAATGGCTACTTACCTGAATCTTTTAGGAACAGATTCTTCTTCTTTTGATCAATTCAGGGCTAGATTACAAAATCTGGGTAGCACCTTATCTTTTGCTGCCGAACAGAATAAATTTAGTGTTGAAATATCCGGGTTCGATAAGAATTTTGAATCAACCTTAGAACTGGTTGCAGACTTCTTAACTCATGCGAAGGCGGAGCCCAAAAAGATGAAACAAGTGGTTGATGAGGCTAAATTGAGAGTGAAAGCCATTAAACGTTCTCCGGATGAGTTGGCTAATGCGCTGCTTGACAAAGTGCGTTACGGAGATAAATCCGAATACCTGAACCGCTTATCTGTTTCTGAAATAAAGAAACTTAAAGGACAGGATTTGATTTCTGAATTTAATAGCATTCAGAAGGTTGAATGTAATATACATTATTGCGGAAATATAGCAACCGAAACTGTTGTTGACCAAATAAATAAGAATATCGGAGTAGAAAAGGTTAATGTACCTTCGCAAACTCCGGTTTGTAGAGAAGAAAAGGAATATAAAGAACAAACAGTTTATTTTATTGATGATCCTAAATCATCTCAAAGTATTATAGGAGGTTACATCAGAGGAGGAGTAAGCAATAACTCTTCAGAACGCTATCAGTCGGCTTTGTTTAATAGTTATTTTGGCGGGAGCATGAGCTCTGTACTATTTCAGCAGATTCGTGAATTCCGCTCTTTAGCTTACAGAGTACGTGCAACATACAAGCTACCTCCTTATAAATACAGTGATAAGAATGGTCAGCTGGTGGCAATGCTTTCAACTCAGTGTGATAAAACGACGGATGCAATGGGAATTCTTGATTCATTGATTAAACAGATGCCTGAAATAGCAGAACGTATTGAGATTGCCCGACAGGATGTTGTAAACAAGGCTAATAATGAATATCCTTCTTTGCGCGAACGTTCCTTAAAGATTTCATCTTTAATAAAAGAGGGATATGCTTCCGACCCGAATAAAGACATTATTACGAACGTTACCAACCTCGATATTAAGGATGTGGTAAATTTCTATAATAAGAATGTAAAAGACCGTACTATAACATATGTGGTTGTAGGTAATTCTAAGAAAATTGATATGGCTAAGCTTTCATCCTTTGGAAAGATTATAAAAGTTAAGTCGAAAGATGTATTCAAATAGCAATATTAAATAGAAGTATAATAGTTCTCCGTTTATATTGAAAGCATAATCGGAGATACAAAACTATCAGGCCGGAGTTCAGCAAACTTCCGGCCTGTTTTTTATAGAAACACGTCGCGTGTTTATGTATCCTTGTACAAAAGAATGCATTCTTTTGTACAAAAGATTTAATTGTTCTGTACAGAAGATTACAATCTTTTGTACAAGATATTATTAATGTCTGGTTTTGAAAATATAAATCTACTCGGGCTATTTAAAAAACTCCGGCGGCATTTTAATGAAATGTAGGAGTAGTTTTATATACAGAAACACAACACAAATTTTAATTTTGCGAATTTGATCTAGCAATCTAGCACCTTGTCTCGTCCTGATTTTAGCTCATTTCTAAGTAAACTATACCTGTAAAATGCCCTCATTTTGCATGTCTACTACTATTTAATAAGCAAAAGCGGAGATTCTTAAAAACAGAACCACTGAGGATTTGTACTTAAGTGTTTCAAACTCTTTTAAAGTATTTGTAGCTTTACCCCTAATGAAAGATGAAGATAATCTTCAGGCTTAAGATATCTGTTTCCAAAAGCACTAATTATATAAAGATCACTAGTTCCAATTTCGTAAAAGAGCGTTATAGCTCTTGCCATTTTGGCTTTGTCTGTATCCAGATTATAAGTAAAACGTTGTCCGACAAAAATATTCGATCTTATTTTTGTTGAGAAGTTATAATACCCTTTTGGGTAGCGGTCTGGCTCTTTCACCCAAAAATCTTCACTTAAAACAGTATTTATATAAAGCCCGCAGGCAAGAGGCTCAATTGAGAAATTATTTCCCAGATCTATCTTCCAGGGCATAAAATTTTGTTTCAGCGTAAATGTAGCTTTTGCTTTAGAGGAATAATGAGGCACGAATCCAAGCATAACATCTGTTTCCCATTGATGCTGCTTCCCATAATCCCAGCCTATTCCCGCAGACAATAATCCCATTGAACCGGCAAACTGTAACTTTGTGTATTTAGGTATTAGCTTTTGCCATGCAGATTGATAACGCTCAACGTGTTGTTCATATTTGCTCTGTGCATCAGCATAAAATGGAATTAGTAAAAAGAAAGAGATAATATAATGTAATTTTTTAATATCGTACCACTTCATAAGTATATCCTTTAGGAGTTATTGTAAACAGCAGGTAACTTCGGTCTTTCATGCAGTTACTTCCATAGTATATTATTCCATCATTAAAAAGATCGTTCACTTCAATATTATGATTATGAGCATTAAGACAGAATTGTATACCAGGGAATTGTTTGACATAATATTCGAAAAGCTGGGCAGAATTATTGTTGAATTGTACACCAAGTGGTCGTACATGCATTGCAATAACAGTTTTTTCCTGATTGGGACTTTTATTCTTAAGTTCATTATTTATAAAGGTGAAATCGGGAACCGGATGAGAATAATCATATTCGAGTGCATTTGTATTTAGGCATACAAATTTTGTATTCCCGGCCATAAAAGAGAAATTCTCTTCACCGAATATTTCCTCATATATATCTTCACCATTTCCCAGACAGTCGTGGTTACCAAGAATGGCTACATAAGGAACTTTAAGTGAATTCATTATATCACGCATCCACATAAATTCTTTTGTAGCGCCAAAGTCACTCATGTCACCGCCGTGAATAACGAAATCAATATCGTTTCGCCTATTGAGACTCTTTACAAATTCTTCGGTTTCGTCATACCAACGTTGAGAATCGCCCATCATAACAAAACGTATTGTGTCTTTTCCTTCGGTGTTTTCTTCTATGCGTTTTATGTTTTTTTTGTTAATGCCAATTTCTCCTCTTATGCGTCCGTCGTAGGGTTGATATTCAAATAAATCACAGGAAAAAAATGTAAATACAAAGAATAATAGAGTCAGAATAATAATTTTCTTTTTTCGCATGTTTAATCTTGTTTTATTCTACAAAAGTAGATGATAAAACATACTGTATAAAGGTTTATTTTGGTCTATTATTGGCCAAAAAGTTCCAATTTTAATCACTGTTGAGATAATAAAAAAAGCCGTAAACCATTTTATTTTTTTATGGCTTACGACTTTTATGATAAAGGTAAAAAGTATACTTAAATAAGTCCTTTATTCGAGTTCTTGATAAAGCTTATGATATTTTCTATCTCATCACTCATTGGAACCTCTTGCACAACTCTTATTAATGCATCGGCAATACTTACTTTTGAATGGAAAACTAATCCATAAGCCTGAGCAATGTGCTGAATTATTTTTTCTGAAAGATTATGATGTTTAAGCACTTCAACATTAACTCCATAATAACTGGTAGGATTTGTTGTAGTGACAATATATGGAGGAACATCTTTCTTTAAACGACATCCTCCTTGTATCAGGCTCCAGGCACCAACACGGGTATCCTGAAACATACTAACCATAGAACTGAATATTACATGAGAACCGATAACACAGTTTCCGGCAATAATACATTTTATGCCTATTACACAATGGTCTGCTATATTGCAATCATGGCAAATATGCACACCGTCCATAATAAAATTTTTATCACCAATAACAGATTTTCCTGTCTTACTAGAAGAACGGCTGATTACTATATTTTCACGAAAGACATTATTATTTCCAATCTCAAGAATTGTATCTCCACCATGATATGAAAAATCTTGTGGAGTAGCACCAAGAACAGTGTTTTGGAAAACCTGATTATTGTTTCCCATGCGAGTTCCGTTTAAAATACTTGCATTGGGCATAATGACGCAATTATCTCCGATTACCACATTTTTATCAATGTATGCAAAAGGATGTATAACTACACCTTCTCCAATTTTAGCTTCCGGATCAACATAAGCCAATGGGCTGATTGTATTCATATGCATTTTATTTAAGTTTATGTATTATCTTCCACCACCCAGAGCCTGATAAAGATTGATAACGGCCTGAATGCGTTCAAAACTATCTTTAACATCAGATAACTGAGCACTCAATAATGATTGCTTAGCAGTTAAAACTTCCAGATATGTAGATGACTGGTATTTCATTAATTGCATTGTTTTATCAACACTACTTTCCAATGATTGAATCTGCAGTTTGCGTTGAACACACTTTTCATTGGAAGACTGGAACTGGTAAAGAGCATTGCTAACTTCAGAGCCAGCATTTAATATGCTTTTCTGGAAAGAAAGTAGTGCTTCTTCTTGCTGAGCCTTAGCAATTTTAAGTTTAGCAACATTAGCTCCCCGGTCAAAGATTGGCTGAGTTAAAGAACCAACAGCTGAAGCAATAAATTTCCCCGGATTGATAATTGCACCTCCGGCACTGTTTGTCCATCCTGCTGATCCATTTATTGTGATTTTAGGATAGAATGCCGAGCGTGCTTGGTTTGTGTAATAGTAACTACCAGCCAATGCCATCTCTGCCTGTTTTACATCCGGGCGGTTAGAAAGCATTTGTACAGGAATACCTGCAGATAAATGCTCAGGCATTTGTTGTTCAGCCAATGTTCCACGCTCAATTTGCTTAGGAGCTTGCCCAAGAAGCAGTGATAATGTATTTTCAGTTTCCCGGATCTGCTTTTTAAGATCAGGTATACTTGCTTTTACTGTATAGTAATTAGCTTCACTTTGAGATACAGCAGCTTCATTTGTAAGGCCTGCTTGTTTCATTATTTTCATGGCCTTGATATTCTCTTCCCAGTTTTTTGCTGTTTCCTCAGTGATGTTCAACTGCCTGTCGAGCATTAACAGAGTATAATAACAGTTAGCAACATTGGCAATAACTTGAGTTTGCACAGCCTGTCGATATGCTTCACTTTGCAATAGTGTAGCTTTAACTTCACGTTTTGCATTCAGGATATTTCCAAATATATCTAGTTCCCAACTAGCAGTAACTGGCAACTGATATGTTTTTGTTGCAGCTTTGTTGTCAAAGCTACTGATTGTTCCCTGTGGCGACAATGAAAGAGATGGAAGAAATGCCAGACGGGCAGCAGTCAATGTTGATTTTACTTCTTCAACTTTAAGCATTGCTGTCTGTAAATCAAGATTACTTGATAAACCTTTCTCTATCAGAGCCTGAAGCTTTGGATCTTTGAATACTTCTTTCCATGGAAGATTTCCCATGTTGGTTGTATCAGAAGCTAAAGTATCCTTTACCGAAACAGTATCCCTATACATCCCGGAAACATCAACTTTTGGCCTTTCGTATGTCTTGTAGATATTGCAACTGCTTAAGACAGCAGTTGCACATATCATTCCTATTATTTGTTTTTTCATTCCGTTATTCATTATCAATGTTACTATATTGTTCAAGCTCTGGAATTGCTTCACTGATATCCATTCCTGTCTTCTGTATAGGTTTGATTTTTTCCTGCAGATATTCAAAAGCAACGAATAATCCCGGTACCACAAATATCTGGCATATCACACCAATTAACATACCACCCACAGCACCACCACCAAGAGTACGGTTACCGTTTGCACCAACACCACTTGCAAACATCAGAGGTAGCAGACCAATAATCATAGCCAGTGATGTCATCAAAATAGGACGTAAACGAGCTGTTGCACCCAATATGGCAGAATAGGTTACACTCATACCTGAATGTCTTCTTTGAAGAGCAAACTCTGTGATTAGAATGGCATTCTTTGCTAATAATCCAATCAACATAATCAATGCAATTTGCAGATAAATATCGTTCTGGGTTCCCATGAATTTAGCAAAAATGAATGCTCCTGCCAGACCGAATGGAATGGATAATATTACTACAAGTGGTAATATATAGCTTTCATATTGTGCACTAAGCAATAAGTAAACGAAGACAAAGCACAGAACGAATACAATTGCGGTAGTACTTCCTCCGGTACTTTGTTCTTCACGGGTCATTCCGGAGAATTCATATCCATATCCGGTTGGCAGAGTTTGCGCGGCAACTTCTTCAATGGCTTTGATAGCTTCTCCTGAAGCAAAACCAGGTTTTGGAGATCCGTTTATAGCCATTGAAGTAAACATATTGAATCTGTTGATCACATCCGGACCATAAACTCTCTTTATCGTCATGAACTGATTGATAGGAGCCATCTCTGTACCATTACGAACATAGATACTATTTAATGTTTCAGGACTAATACGGTATTTTGCATCTGCCTGAACATAAACTCTGTACAATTTACCAAAACGGTTGAAATTGGAAACGTACATACCGCCATAGTATCCCTGAAGAGTTTCAAGGATTGTACCTGGACTAATACCTGCTTGCTTACACTTAGCCGCATCTACATCAACTTGATATTGAGGGAAGTTTGGATTAAATGAAGTCATGGCTCTTGCAATCTCCGGCCGCTGATTTAAAGCAGCCAGGAAGTTTTGCGATACCTGACTAAAGTTTTCAAGACTACCACCTGTTTTATCCTGAAGGTTCATTTCAAAACCATTAGTCATACTATAACCGGAAATCATCGGAGGAGCGAAGATAAGTATTTGAGCATCTTTTATGCTTGCAGTCTGCTGATATAGCATACCGATAATACTGTTTACATCCTGTCCTTTTCCCTTACGTTCATCCCAGTTACGAAGTTTGCAGAAAAAACTACCATAAGAACTACCTGAACCTGATATAAGTCCATAACCGCCAATCAGCATGTTTGATTCAATCGAAGGGTTGGTTTTCAGAATATCGTTCACTTTTCTCATTGTTTGTTCAGTGCGTTCCAATGATGTTCCAGGTGCCATGTTTACTGACATCATAAAGATTCCGGTATCTTCATTCGGCACCATTCCTGATGGAGTAAATTTCATTAATACTACTAGCAAAATGAAACTTATGATAACCAAACCAAATGATATCCATTTATGTTTGATAATTCGTGATATGCTACCTTTATATTTTTCCAGTAACTTCTCATAAGTTGTATTGAAAGCTATATGGAAACGTTCTATAAAACTGGTCTTATTATCCTCTCCCTCTTTATTGTGTGGTTTTAGGAATATAGCACACAATGCCGGACTTAGGGTTAATGCATTTAAGGCAGAGAAGCCAATTGCGACAGCCATTGTTACACCAAATTGCCTATAGAATACCCCGGAAGTTCCTCCCATGAAACTAACAGGAACAAACACAGACATCATTACCAGAGTAATGGAAAGGATAGCTCCAGAGATTTCACTCATAGCATCAATAGAAGCTAGCTTTGGTGATTTGTATCCCTGGTCTATTTTGGCGTGAACCGCCTCAACCACCACTATGGCATCATCCACCACTATGGCTATGGCCAGTACCAATGCGCTTAAAGTCAATAAGTTGATACTGAATCCAAATAACTTCAACATTAAAAATGTACCAATCAAAGCTACCGGTATAGCAATTGCCGGAATAAGTGTGGAACGGAAATCCTGCAAGAAAATATATACTACTAAAACTACAAGTATAAAGGCTTCCAATAACGTTTTGAGTACTTCATAAATTGAAGCAAACAAGAAGTCATTGGTGTTCATTATAATATTGTATTTTACTCCTGAAGGCAAAGACTTCTCTGTGTCCTTCATCAATGAAGTCACATTCTTGATGATTTCAGTAGCATTAGACCCTGGAGTTTGGTAAATAACACAAGTTACCGCGTTATGTCCGTCCGCATAACTATTTACACTGGTTGACTGTGCTCCTAGTTCTATACGCGCAACATCTTTAAGCCTTAAGATATTTCCATCTGCAGAAGCCTTAATAACTATATTCTCAAATTCTTCCGTTTTTTGAAGGCGTCCTTTTGACTTCATTACATATTGGAAAGACTGTTTTCCATCTTCTCCAAATTGTCCTGGTGCAGCTTCAATATTTTGTTCTGCTAATGCAGCGCTGATATCGCTTGGTATTAACTTGTATTGAGCCATTACTTCAGGCTTAAGCCATATACGCATTGAGTATTCACGTGCACCCATTACACTAGCATCACCTACACCAGGCACACGCATAATTTGTGGTATAATGTTTATCTTAGCATAGTTCTGCAAGAATGTTTGGTCGTACTTGTCATCAGAACTATAGACAGAAAACACCATCAACATACTAGTCTGACGTTTACTTGTGATAACGCCTACTTTAGTAACTTCTGCCGGTAGCAATCCTTGTGCTTTTGTTACACGGTTTTGTACATTTACAGCAGCCATATCAGGGTCACTTCCCTGTTTAAAGTATACATTAATAGTAGCGTACCCATTATTTGAAGCAGTAGATGTCATGTAAGTCATATTCTCCACCCCGTTGATTGATTCTTCGAGAGGAGCTATGACACTGTTCATTACAGTCTGAGCATTTGCACCTGTATATGTTGTACTTACCTGAATGGTAGGTGGTGCAATATTAGGATATTGTTCGACTGGTAAAGATACAAGCCCGATTATACCCAAAACAACAACAAATATTGATATTACTGTTGAGAGTACCGGGCGGTTTATAAATTTATCTAATTTCATATTTCTTCTGTTTTAATAATACACCTATTACTTAGAAGCTTTTTCAGAAGATTGTTGTGCCTGAGCTTTTTTTGCAGCTGCTTGTTCTGGAGTTATTTCCTTAATTTGCATGCCATCTTTAAGAGTACCGGCACCTTCAGTTACAATCTTGTCACCAGCCTTCAAACCAGATGTTACAATATAATTCTGACCATCATCTAAAGAGAATATTTCAATAGGAGTACTTTTTATTGTTGATTTACTGTCAACTACATATACATACTTTTTATCCTGTATTTCATAAGTCGCCTTTTGAGGAATTACAATACAGCTATTCATTTTATAAGGTATCAAGACTGAGCCTGTACCTCCACTTCTCAAAATACGGTTTTTATTAGGGAATTTAGCACGAAGACTTACTGAACCTGTACTTTGGTCAATAACTCCACTCATTGTTTCTACCTTACCAGCTTCGCCATATACGTTTCCATCTATCATTTGCAATTCTACATTTGACATTTTATTAAGTATATCTTTTTGTGAATTGCCTTCGTTAGTAAGACTTAAAAGTTGTCTTTCAGTCATTGAAAAATAAGCATACATATCTGAAATATCAGAAACAGTAGTAAGTGGTGTAGCGATGCTGGAACTAACTAAACTTCCAACACGAAAAGGAATACTTCCTACAACTCCATTCGATGGGCTTGTAACTCTTGTAAATGAAAGATTCTTTTTTGCACTGATTAGTTGTGCTTTAGCTTGTGCCAGGGTGGCTTTGCTAGATAATAAAGAATTTTCAGCCATCTGAAGGTCATACGAGCCAATAATATTATTTTTAGCCAACTCACGTTTGTTTTCAGCGGTTAGTTTAGCTGTTGCTACATTTGCTTGTGCCACATTAACTGTAGCTTGAGCAGCATTAACAGCTTCCTGATACTGAACAGGATCAATAATAAAAAGAACCTGTCCTTTATGTACAACAGAACCTTCGTCTACACATAATTTGGTTATTGTTCCTGAAACCTGAGGACGAATTTCAATATCCTGCTTTCCTTTTATCGTAGCAGGATATGAACTCTTTAGTTCCATATCAGAGGTCTTAAGAACTGTAACTGCATATTCTTGCACCATATCTTTTCCCGCCATATTTCCACTCTTTTTACATGAGCTAAGGGAAAAACAGACTAATAATACTCCGACAATTGAAAGCGGAGTGACAAACAATCTATCAATTTTCTTAATCATAAGATAAACATAATTAGTTAATATACTTTTTACCTAAATTAATCTCTGCAAAGTTCATAATAATTGAATAAGCTAGAAAGTTCTAAAATTCATTATAATTGGTCTATATTTCATTATGTTATTGTTGAATTAACAAATATATATTATTTTTGTGGTCTAAAAAGAATTAATAATAAATAAATCATGAATAAATCATCTTTTTTATTTAGTAAGAATTTAGTCTCAATAGAGGATGATTTTATCATGTATTCTGATATCGATAGATCTTTTATTTTAGAGTACCCTATACATGCTGAAAAATCGTATATATGTTTTTGTCTTGAAGGGTCTGCTGAACTAGAAATTAATCTTAAAAAACGCGTTATAACTAAAAATGAAATAGTTTTAATAGCATTAAATTCTATAGTCTTTCATCGTATATTGAGTGATGATTTTCGAATTGCATTTTTTTCTATTTCAAAAAATATTACGGAAGATTTGTTGAACTACTTACGTAAGTATCCGCCTGTTTTCCTTTTGAAACCAGATTTTCCTTCTATTAAATTAAGTGATATAGAGATGGGAGAGGCAATGAGTTTTTTCCAGATTATGTGGAATGTTGTAGAAGATGTTGAGAATGATCATAGAACAGAGATGCTGAAACATTTGTTATGCGCTTTGCTTATAAAGATTCATGGATATGCCAGTAAATATATGAATAATACTGTTCCCGTTTCTCGAAAAGAAGAGATGGTAAGGCAGTTCTTTTTATTGGTTTCCGAGCATCTGAAAGAATCCAAGGATGTTTCTTTTTACGCTAATAAGCTTTGTGTATCTCCAAAATACTTATCCTCATTAATAAAACAAACTATTGGTAAACCTGCTAAAGAGTGTATAGATTATTGTGTTATTTTAGAAAGTAAACTAATGCTAAGGTCTTCGTGCACTATTCAGGAAATATCTCAGGAATTAAATTTCCCCAACCAATCTTTTTTCGGAAAATACTTCAAAAAGCATACAGGTGTATCTCCGCTTCATTACAGAAGATCAATATTAAAACAATAAATTAGTTTTTCATAAAACATCTCCCACCTGCTACTAATATTGCTTAAAACTCTTTGTTTATAGGCTTTATGGTTGGTGGAAGATAGAAAATATGTACAATTGATCTGCTACCTTTATCTTCCATCTGCCACTAATTATTCAATTGAAAGGCTGATACTATATATGTTTATATTATAAGATACCAGACGTATATTCATAAAAAAAGAGATACTGCTTTATTGGTCTAAGCAATATCTCTTTTAGTTTTGTATTTAGAAGATTTCTATTTCTTCTTTTGAGAAGGAGCGTATCTTTCGTTAAGTCCTTCAATAATATCGTTAGTGATATTGTAAGCTTTATCAGCATAAAGCAAATTATCAAATCCAGTGTTACTGAAAATCATGCTGTATTTATGCTTCTTATTATATATTTTCAAGAAAGAATTAATTGAATCACGCAATTGAAGGCTGTTCTTCTGGTTCTCTGCTTGTAATTCGTTAGTAAGTCTGGTTTGTAATTCCTGCAAATCCTGTTGCTTCTTAACTAAACGAGAATTTTCCTGTTCAGCTCTTTCACGGCTTACAAAAGCATTGTTTTGTACTTTACGTTGGAATTCTTTTCCTTCTGCATCAAGTTCACGAGCTTTTTGATTAAGTGTAGCACGGATATTCTCTTCTTTCTTCATCATCATCTCGTTCAGATCATTCCAGAAGGTGTATTTTGTGAGCAGGGTGTCGATTTCAACGTAAGCAATTTTAAGTCCGCTTGGAGCAACACCCATAGCTGTTACAGATTCATCAGCATCTGTTTTTTTTCCGCTACATTGTGCAAACATAACAACCACAACCGCAGCTAGGATCCCTTTTGCAAGGTAGTTAATTCTCTTCATAATTCGTTTGATATAGTTTCTAAATAGTTATTTTCTTTATTTTATTGTTTTCATAGCTGTTATAAATCGCTTTTATGAATTTCAGCTACTTATATAAATAATAGTTTTATGCATAATAATGCTATTCATATAGTAACAATTAACAGTACTAAAGGAATAGTGTAAAGCATTTCTATTACTTTTGTGCTGCAAATATAGACTTTTGAAAGGATTATACGTTCTCTTTTCGAATAAAAAGTATGGGTGTTCTATATGGAAAGTAATCAATTTAACCATATTTAGTAATTTAATAAAAAAATGCTAAGTATAAATAGATAAAAATATATGAGTATAATAGAGTTAAAACCGGCACAGGTATTTCATTATTTCAATGAAATTTGTCAGGTGCCACGTCCTTCTAAAAAGGAAGAAAAAATTATAGAGTATTTAAAAGAGTTTGCCAGAAAGCATCAACTAGAATCGAAAGTAGATGAAGCAGGTAATATTTTAATAAAGAAACCAGCTACTAAAGGCAAAGAAAATCTTCAGACAGTAGTTCTTCAGTCGCACATTGATATGGTATGTGAAAAGAATAGCAATGTGGAACATGATTTCCTAACAGATCCTATTCAAACAGAAGTTGATGGAGAGTGGCTAAAAGCTAAAGGTACAACTCTGGGTGCTGATAATGGGATTGGGGTAGCAACAGAATTGGCTGTTCTTGCTGCTAATGATATAGAACACGGACCTATTGAGTGTTTGTTTACAGTTGATGAAGAAACCGGACTAACCGGAGCCAATGCTTTGAAAAAAGGTTTTATGTCTGGTGATATACTTATTAACCTGGATTCAGAAGACGAAGGAGAATTGTTCATCGGTTGTGCTGGTGGTGCAAATACTGTTGCTGAATACACTTATCAGCCAATAGCTGCTCCACAGGATTATTTCTTTTTTAAAGTTGAAGTAAAAGGATTGACAGGTGGTCACTCCGGTGATGATATAAATAAGAATAGAGCTAATGCCAACAAACAACTGATTCGTTTCTTGTCTTTGGCTACTGAAAAATATGATCTTTACCTTTGCGAAATAAAAGGAGGTAACCTTCACAATGCAATTCCTCGTGAAGCATATGCAGTTTGCGCACTTCCTATGGCTCATAAAGAATCAATTCGTGTTGATCTGAATATCTTTGCTTCTGAAGTAGAAGCAGAGTTTGCTGTGACCGAACCTAATATGAAATGGGTACTTCAGTCAGAATCTCCGGTTGCTACAGCTATTGATCGTGATACAACTGCTAGTTTAATTAAATCACTTTATGCAGTATTCCATGGTGTATTTGCAATGAGTCAGGAAATTCCTGGATTTGTTGAAACATCATCCAATCTTGCTTCAATTAAAATGCCGGGAGATAACATTATCCGTGTAGAAACCAGCCAACGTAGTTCTACTCTTTCATCACGCAAAGATGTTTCAGCTGCTGTTAAAGCTGCTTTCGAACTGGGTGGTGCCAAAGTTTCTGTAGGCGATGGTTACCCGGGATGGAAACCAAATCCGGCTTCTCCAATTTTGAAGGTGGCCGAAGAAGCTTATGTTCGTCTGTTTGGTGTAGAACCAAAAGTTAAAGCCATCCATGCCGGATTGGAATGCGGATTGTTCCTTGAGAAATATCCTTCATTAGATATGGTATCATTTGGTCCAACTCTCCGCGGAGTTCACTCACCTGATGAGCGCATGCATATTCCTTCTGTTGATAAATTCTGGAAACATTTGCTGGAAGTATTGGTGAATATTCCTGCAAGCAAATAATATTTACGCACTTTCTGCGTTTGGTGTATAGGGGTAGCTAAAAAGTTACCCCTATATTTATCTGTAAACTCATGAAGAAATTTCTTTCAATCATACAGTTTTGCTTCCTGTTCACAGGGATATGTACCGTTCTCTCATCGTGTAATGATGAGAATTTCTCTTCCAATCCATCTCATCTACTTGCTTTTTCTCAGGATACTCTTTCTTTTGACACTGTTTTTACTTCCATTGGTTCTGCAACTGCAAAAATTAAAGTGTATAATCCTAATAAGGAAGCATTAAAAATATCTTCTATTGTTTTGGCTAATGCAGCCAATTCTGGTTTTAAAGTTAATGTAGATGGAGAAAAAGGTATTCAATTCTCGGATATTGAGATTCAGGGAAAGGATAGCATGCATATTTTTGTGGAAGTTAAAATAAACCCTCTGGATAGGGATAATCCTGTACTGATGAAAGATTCCCTGGTCTTTATTACCAATGGAGTCAAACAAGATATTAAATTGCTGGCTTATGGTCAGGATGTACTTATCCTGCGAGGCAAAACTATTGATAAAGATACTACATTAACTTCCCGAAGACCGATTCTTGTTTACGATAGTTTGCGGATAAATAGTGGAGTAATGTTACAATGTGAAGCTGGAACCCGACTTTATTTTCATGATAAAGCTTCTGTGTTGGTGCATGGCACTATCGATGCTCAAGGTACGCTTGGCAATCCGGTACTGTTTCGCGGCGACAGGTTAGATAACATGTTTACAAATCTTCCTTATAACAGAATACCAGGGCAGTGGGGCGGTATTCGTCTTTATTCTTCCAGTTATCAAAACCGTTTCGATTATGCAGATATTCATAGCGGACAGTACGGAATACGTTGTGATTCATCGTCTGTTGATAAGGAAAAATTAAGGATTATCAATACGATATTGCATAATGTGGAAGGAGATGCTCTGAGTCTGACTTCTTGTAAAGCAACAGCTGCAAACTGTCAGATTACCAATGCCGGAGATAATTGTGTTACTCTTTTGGGTGGAGATTATACTTTTACCCATTGTACACTGGCAAACTTTTTCTCTTGGAATATTCGCAATGGAGTAGCCTTGGCTTTTGCAAACAAACTTAATAGTGTTGGTTATCCTTTAAAAACATCATTCTATAACTGTTTGATTACCGGCTCTTCGTCTGATGAAATTAAAGGAAGCAAATCGGATAACACAAGTATTGCTTTCGATTACTACTTTTCTAATTCGCTTATTAATTCTGTAGAGGAGAATAGTGAACGATTGGTCAATATAACCTGGACAAAGGAGGCTAACTTTAAAAACATAGATAAAGAAAACTATAAATATGATTTCCGTCCCGATTCTTTGTGCAAAGCCAAAGATATTGGTAATCTGGAAATAGCTCGTAATTACCCGTATGATTTGAACGGGCGGAATCGCTTGCAGGATGGAAAGCCAGATGCCGGATGCTATGAGTGGATGCCGGGAGATAAATAACTAATCAGCCAGAAATGAATCGTCGCCATTTTGCTTATACAATAAGTATTCTTGTTGCCCTTTCGCTTTATTGCGGGCAGGCTTTCTCGCAGAACAGTTTTCGCGTGATGTTTTATAATGTAGAAAACCTGTTCGATTGCCGGCACGATACCTTGAAGAATGACTATGAATTCCTTCCAAATTCCATGCGGGCCTGGCATTACGGAAGATACAAGCAAAAACTTAATAATATAAGTAAGGTGGTAACTGCAGTAGGAGAGTGGAATCCTCCTGCTTTAGTCGGACTCTGTGAAGTTGAAAATGATAGTGTGCTTACAGGTCTTGTGAAATATTCCCCTTTAAAGGAGTTCGGATATCGTTACCTCATCACTCATTCTCCTGATGAACGCGGTATTGATGTAGCCTTACTTTATCAGCGAGGAAGTTTTCGCTTAATTGACCACGATTCTATCCGGATTGTTTTTCCCGATAATCCTCTGAAACATACAAGAGACATTCTTCATGTAACGGGACAAATTATGAATGGCGATTCACTGGATGTTTTTGTTTGCCATTTCCCGTCCCGAACTGGCGGAGAAAAGGAGAGTGAGCCCAATAGAATGTTAGTTGCTAGTCTGCTAAAACACTATACAGATAGCCTTTTTGCCGTACGTACTCACCCTAATATTATTATAATGGGCGATTTTAATGACTATCCCAATAATAAATCGATATCTGAAGTTCTGAATGCCAAGGCACCTTCTTCTTCACCCGAAGATAAAAAGCTATACAATCTTATGGCAGAGCGGGCAAAGGATAAAACCTTTGGAACTTATAAGTATCAGGGTGAATGGAATATTCTCGACCAATTCATTGTTTCGGGCTTTCTGTTGAACAACGAAAGCGGACTGTGCACATCAGCAAAAAATGCCGGAATCAGTAATCTGCCTTTCCTGCTCGAGAAGGATGAAAAATATTCCGGTGTTAAGCCTTTACGTACTTATTATGGAATGAAATACCAGGGAGGATACAGTGATCATCTACCTGTTTTTCTTGATTTTGCATTACCCGACTAATGCGAACGTTTGCATAAATGTTTCTCTTCTTTTAAAGCTCATAATTAAGCCATTACAATGTTAATTGGTTATCTTTGAAAATAACCACTTAATAATCGTATAGCTATGAATAAATTACATCATCTCATCATGTTGTCTCTTGTTCTATCCCTTTTCTCTTGCACATCAAAGAAAGCAAATACTTCGGAAAATTTGCAAGCTGGTGTTTCTCATCCCGAATGGTCCCGAAACGCTGTTATCTATGAAGTAAATCTTCGTCAGTATACTAACGAAGGAACGATAAAAGCATTCCAGAATCACCTTCCTCAATTAAAGGAACTTGGCGTGGATATCCTTTGGTTTATGCCTATTAATCCAATTTCGGAACTGAATCGTAAAGGTAAGCTGGGCAGTTATTATGCAGTGAAGAATTACAAAGAGGTGAATCCCGAGTTTGGAACTATTGCCGATTTTAAAGATATGGTGAAAAAAGCTCATGAACTTGGCTTTAAAGTAATTCTGGACTGGGTAGCCAATCATACTGGATGCGACAATGTGTGGCTGAAAGATCATCCTGACTGGTATGTAAAAGATAGTTTGGGGAAGGTTGTCAGTCCGTTCAATTGGACAGATACCTATAAGCTCGATTATTCAAAGAAAGAGATGCGAACTGCTATGATAGATGCCATGAAATTCTGGATTAAAGAATGTGATATAGACGGATATCGTTGTGATGTGGCATTTGAAGTTCCAACTGATTTCTGGAATGATGCCCGTAAAGAGCTGGATTCTATAAAGCCGGTATTTATGTTGGCTGAAGCAGAGAAACCGGAACTTAACGAAAAGGCTTTTGATATGAGTTACAACTGGCCTTTGAAAGATGTAATGAACAAGATTGCAAAAGGTCCGAAAGAAGCCGATAAAGCACAATATGTACATAAAAAAGAGAAAGCAGATTCACCGGCTAAAACCATGAATGCCGCAGAAGAATTAGATAAATTACTGGCTCATCAGGATAGTGTATTCCCTAAAGATGCTTATCTGATGAATCATATCACTAATCACGATTTAAATTCATGGGAAGGTACTGAGTTCGATCGTTTGGGCGATGGAGTAAGAACCTTTGCTGTACTGACTTATACCTTGAAAGGAATGCCGCTTATTTATACCGGACAGGAAGTTGGAATGAATCGTGCATTCAAATTCTTCGAAAAAGATAAGGCTCCCGACTGGGCTAAAAACGAAACGTTTGCTTTCTATAAGAAACTTAATGAGCTGAAACATTCTCAGCCGGCTTTGGCTGCAGGAATTAAAGGTGGTGAAATGGTGAGATATATAACAGAATTTCCCAATGCATACGTGTTTGCCCGTAAATTGCCATCTTCGGAAGTTCTTGTTTATCTCAATTTAAGTAAAGAACCGGTTAATCTGTCGTTTAAAAAAGAGGCTCCAAAAGGTGAGTATACAAACTTCTTTACCGGAAAGAAAGATACTCTTCCTACAACTCTGGCTTCGTGGGAATATAAAGTGTATGTGAAATGATGTGTTTTTTGTGAATAATTAGTTGGTTTGGTTGATTTGTTTTTACTCCCGGCATATATATTTAGGTATTTGCCGGGAGTTTTGTATTGAATTCTATTGTTTACTCGTGGTGGTACGGACCGTTGTTTAGTATAGTCATGGCCCGGTAAAGCTGTTCTACAAAGATAAGACGCACCATCTGGTGAGAGAAAGTCATTTTCGACACAGAAATCTTTTCATGCGCAGCATCATATATCTTTTGAGAAAAACCGTAAGGTCCTCCAATAACAAATACCAATCGCTTGTTTACATTATGCATCTTCTTTTCCAGCCAGTTGGCAAAATCCACTGAACGGAATTCCTTCCCGAATTCATCGAGCAGAACAATAACATCTCCAGGCTGAAAAGCTTTTAAAAGAAGTTCAGCTTCTTTCTCCTTTTGCTGATCCATGGTGAGGCTCTTCGTATTCTTTAATTCAGGAATAACTTCCATATCGAACGATATAAAATGCTTAGTACGTTCAATATAGTCATTGATAGCAGTGATATAATGTTTTTCTACAGTTCTTCCTACAACGATAAGTGTTATTTTCATCAGATAATTTCCTTTTTAGCCAGATTTTGTGGGTGCAAAAATAGGCTTTTTCTTTTGAATTAGGGAAATTAAGTATTGTTTTCCGGAAATAATATCTACCTTTGTAACATATTAATGCTCATTGATATGAAAAAACTAATCCTTTTTATGTTATCGGCAGTTGTATTCTGTACTGCTTTTGCTCAGTTACAAGATTCTGTTGGTTTGACATCTGCATTTAAAAAAGGCAGCGCGCAGGATTTACTCCCGTTTTTAGGTGATCAGGTGGTAGTAATTATCAAAGATAATCCTCAGAAATTTAAAAAAGTTGAGGCTCAAAAAGCTATGGCTGGTTTCTTTTCTGCAAATAAAGTTACCGGATTTATTGTAAATCATCAGGGAAACCGAGATGAATCGGGTTTTATTGTTGGTACATTGAGCACGGTAAACGGCTCATTCCGGGTAAATTGTTTTTTTAAGAAGAGCGATAATAACTCATCGTTAATTCATCAAATTAGAATAGTTAAAACAAATGAATGATTTAATTGACAGACTAATAGATTTAGCTTTTGCCGAAGATATAGGTGATGGCGATCATACAACTCTATCTTGTATTCCTGCTACTGCAATGGGAAAATCTAAACTTCTTATTAAAGAAGAAGGTGTACTTGCCGGAATAGAAGTAGCAAAGGAAATATTTCATCGCTTCGATCCTGAATTGAAAGTAGAAGTATTTATAAATGATGGCGCTGAAGTTAAACCTGGTGATGTGGCTATGATTGTATCCGGAAAAGTTCAGTCATTGTTGCAAACAGAACGTTTGATGTTGAATGTAATGCAACGCATGAGCGGTATTGCTACAACAACACGTAAGTATGTAAAGCGTCTTGAAGGAACAAAAACTCGTGTATTGGATACTCGTAAAACAACTCCGGGTATGCGTATGCTTGAAAAAGAGGCTGTAAAAATTGGTGGCGGTGTAAACCACCGTATCGGACTCTTTGATATGATCCTTTTAAAAGATAATCATGTTGACTTTGCCGGCGGTATTGATAAGGCTGTTAACCGTGCTAAAGAATATTGCAAGGAAAAAGGTAAAGATCTGAAGATTGAAATTGAAGTACGTAACTTTGATGAAATTCAGCAAGTGCTTGCTCTTGGTGGAGTAGATCGTATTATGCTTGATAACTTCAATATTGAGAATACCTGTAAAGCAGTTGAAATGATCGGTGGAAGATTTGAAATTGAATCTTCTGGTGGTATTACTTTCAATACTCTTCGCGATTATGCAGAATGTGGAGTGGACTTTATTTCTGTAGGCGCGCTTACTCATTCAGTTAAAGGCTTAGATATGAGCTTTAAAGCTTGTTAATGATAAAATAAGGAATCCTTATATATAATGGTAAACATCCCGTTTGGTAAACTAACCAAACGGGATGTTTTTTATTTTAGACCTACATCTTTTATTAATAATGTCTACATCTTACTTGTAAAAGGTCTACTATTTATTAAAAAAAGCAGTAGACTTTTTATAAAACATATACCTAACAAATTGTTTAGCTTATTAATTGTGTTTATCTGGGTAATTTGACCTATTCGTCTATTGAATCACATGTTTTCGTCCACCATATTAGGTTAATACAGAAACTTCTTTTACTTTTGTTTGTTATAGAAAAATAGTGTAGGAGATTTTTTTTTATTTTCTCATGCAGCATTTATAAATTCACGGAGTTATACATATAGACAACGCAAATACGTCTATACAAAACTAGAGTAAGTTGAAAGAGGAATTAGAATTGGTTAAAGGCTGTCGGGCAGGTGATAATGCTGCCCGAAAGGAACTTTACACTCTTTATTCCAAGAGACTGCTTGCTGTTTGTTATCGCTATACCGGCGATATAGACGTTGCGCATGATATTCTTCACGATGGTTTTATTAAAATCTACAAATCAATTTCAAAATTTGATTATCGTGGGAATGGCTCTTTAGAGTTATGGATGAGCAGAGTGATGGCAAACCTTTCATTGGACTACTTGCAGCAAAAGAAAAAAATGCAGGAAGTATTTGTTCAGGAAGAGGATTTGCCAGATGTGATTGAACTACCCGAAAAAGAATTGTATGAAGACATTTCGGATTCACAGCTAATGCTTTTTGTGACAGAGTTGCCTGCTGGCTATCGTACAGTGTTCAACTTATTCGTCTTCGAAGAAAAGTCTCACAAAGAAATTGCTGCTTTACTTCACATCAACGAACATTCATCCACTTCACAACTTCATAGAGCAAAAAGTATGTTAGCTAAGAAAATTAAAGAATTTATCCGCAATGAAGAAAGATGAAGATGAATTAACCGAACTGTTTCACTCGCGACTGAAGAAATACGAAATTCCGTTGCAAGAGGACATGTGGGAAGATCTGGAAAAAGAATTGTCCAAACCTTCTCCAAGAAAGCTTTATTCTATATTGTTTATTGCTGCTGCAGCCATTTTTCTGATATTATTTGCATGCTCGGCTGCGGTTTGGATGTTCGCTCCTCATAAAGAAGCTTCTTCCTTATTAAGCAAAGCATCTGCACCTGTTATTGAAAAGCACGACGCAATAGCAAAGGCGGATAAGGTAATAATCAACAATCCTGTTACTGAAGAAGCTGTTGAACAGACTCCTGTTCCGGAAGAAAAAGTAGTTATAGAAAAGACGGTTGAAGCTATTCCGGCTGATACTGCTATTCAAAAAGAAGAACCAAAGAAGCAATCACAGAATGTACTTATGTCTGCAGAAGTACAAGCGGCTGAAGCAATGGCTCAGGAAGATGATGATTACATAAAAGTTCATACAGAAAAAGAATGGAGTCTGGGTTTATCGGCTTCTATAGAACCTTGCAAATCATTTACTAAGGTTGGAAGCAACTCAGAACCAATAAATATTTGCTATAAAGAACCCGTTTCATTGAGTCTGACTATCGGAAAAAGACTTTCTGATAAAATTTCAATAGAAAGCGGGATAAATTATACCTTATTACGCTCATCATTAAAGGATGAGGCCGGAGGAAATCTTACTGATCAGAAATTCCATTTCATTGGAATACCACTTAGAGTTAGTTATACGCTGATTAACAAAAAAGATTTTGATCTTTACGCATCTGCCGGTGGAATGTTGGAAGAATGTATTTCTCCTAAATCAGAATATTATTCAGGAACAAGTCAAACAGATAAAGATGATTATAATATGGACAGAATGCAATGTTCGCTTACTGCTTCTGTTGGATTCCAGTATAATACATCTGAACATCTGGCGCTCTTTGCCGAACCTGGTCTTGCATACTATTTTGACGATCATGCACTTGCATCTACAATAAGAAAGGAAAGACCTCTTAACTTTAATCTCCGTTGCGGAGTTAAATTAGTGTACTAGCAACATTAATCTCCTTAAAGAACTTTATTATGAAAAGAAATCTATGGCCATTGGTAATGGGCATTCTGTTTCTCGTAGCTTATTGTTTACTTTTTACAGGATGCAGCGGAGAGGATGTTGACTTTGATAATCCAAATCCAAAAACGTTTGTTAAGCAAATAAAGGCGGGAACGTATGATACGAAAAGTCCTTATGGATTCGTTGAGGTTCCGGTTTTTGCAAAAAAAGATATTCCCGAGCTTATTAAATATGTGAAAGATATGTCTACAATAGAATTTTTTCCTACAAATGTAATTTCTTCATACGGGCCTTATGCTAATTATCGCCTCGGGGAATGTATTATGTGGACTATCGAATCCATTAGGGTTGGAAAGTATGCATCTTTAGGATGCAAGCTCGTTCATAAAGACGTAAATGAACATTTGCAATATGCTTACCTTTCCGATAGTGAAATTAAAGATGTTGCAGATTTATATATTAAATGGTGGAACAAGGTGATGAATCAGCCTGAATATAATTTAATAGATCCTTTTTCAGAGAATCCATTAGAAGGTACTAATTATCGTTGGAATTAAATGACAAAAAGAATATATCTCGTTATTTTGTTTTTTGTTACAGCAATTGTTGCAAGTAATGCGCAGCAGCGCAAAGAGACTAAAAAAACTGTCACTCAAAAAAGCGAAATGTCAGTAGAAAAAGAAATAATAATAAATCCGGAAGCTCTAAAATCTATCAATTTAGGTTCTCCACGTATGTCATCGTCTTCTTCTAATATGAAGTCGACGGATGTGAAGGACTTGACTAACGAAATTCTAGGTAAAAAAGAGAGTTTGGATGCCCCGCATGAAGGAAGACTCATGCTGGGATTTTCTTGTTTTGCTTCTGCTTACCAAAATCGTAAGAGTGGACAGAAACTGAAAGTAGATCCAATGGGATTTGGTGAATTTAAAATGCCTCTCAGAGGAGGAATGGTAATTAGTAAAGATGCCACAACTCCACGATATCTTGCTGGGGATAAAATTGCAACTATGTTTGGCCCCTCTTCCAGAGCTGCTTTATCCTTTAGTGCAGAAGATATTCTTGAATCCATATTCTGGAGAAAACCACCTGATTTATGGACTCATTATGCTGATAAGCCAAAGCCTAACTTTAGTATTGAAACAGACATGCCCGATGATCTTATTAAAATTCGTCAGGCTAATGTTGCAATGATGGATTCGTTGATAAACACTTCTTCGAAGAAGTATAAGATAGTTTATCTGTTCTGTGATGAATCTGATTATTCAACGGAAAATTTTCCCGAGGTGGTTAAGTATGTGGAAAGTCATAAAGATAAATTTGATTTGTTTCCGGTTTCCGGAAAGAAGCATGAAGATCTTTCCTGCATAGCAAAATATCTACATAAAGTAGCTTACTATAGTCCGGTATATGTGTTGAACGGGAATCATAAGGAAAGTCTTATTCTTATGCTCGATCAAAATCATAAGGCTATTTCTTTACTAGCTTGTGATACTAGTGTCTCTAAGAAGTTTGATGAAATAAAGCTTTTGCCATAGAGTGGTGTTTATTTAGAGTCGTTTCTTTAATCAGAGTGATGCATGCATGGCTTCTATATATAGTAAGCCGTGTGTGCATTTTCTTTTCTTTCCAGGATTATTCATCAAAACTTTATAATATCTTTGAAGGTAAATAAATGATTTATGAATAGAATATGTGATCTTTTTGGAATAAAATACCCTATTATACAGGGAGGAATGGTGTGGTGTAGTGGATGGCGACTAGCTTCTGCCGTAAGTAATTCCGGTGGATTAGGATTGATAGGAGCCGGGTCCATGCATCCTGAAGTTCTTCGTGAACATATAAGGAAATGTAGCGAGGCGACAGATAAACCGTTTGGAGTAAATATCCCACTGATGTATCCTCAGATAGAAGAAATTATGAAGATAGTAGTTGAAGAGAAGGTGAAGATTGTATTTACTTCAGCAGGAAACCCCAAGGCCTGGACATCTTATCTGAAACAAAATGGTATTAAGGTAGCACATGTAGTCTCTAGTGCCAGGTTTGCAGAAAAGTGCGAAGCGGCAGGTGTTGATGCAATTGTAGCCGAAGGTTTTGAAGCTGGTGGTCATAATGGAAGAGAGGAAACAACTACTCTTTGTCTTATTCCATCAGTCAGGAAAGCAACTTCGTTGCCTTTAATTTCAGCTGGTGGTATAGCTACTGGTGCAGGAATGCTTGCAGTAATGGCATTAGGGGCTGAAGGTGTTCAGATGGGAACTCGTTTTGCTTTGACAAAAGAAAGTTCTGCACACAATAATTTTAAAGAATTATGCTTATCTCTCAATGAAGGCGATACAAAACTTCTATTGAAGAAACTAGCTCCGGTGCGATTAGTTAAAGGAAAGTTCTTTTCCGAAGTAGAAGAAGCCGAAGCTCGTGGAGCATCTGTTGAAGAAATGCGCGAATTGTTAGGTAAAGGCCGTGCAAAAAAAGGAATATTTGAAGGAAATCTGGACGAAGGCGAGCTGGAAATTGGTCAGGTTGCGTCACTTATTCACGAACTTAAACCTGTTGCTGAAGTTGTAAAAGAGGTGATTGATGAATTCAATGCCTGTAAACAGGTTGTATCTTCCTTTTCAACTTTATAATGTATAAGCATGATGTTTATTTTAGTTAAAAGCGTATTGGATGTAAGCCTTCCCAATTTTATAATGGATAAGTACTGAATAAAACCATGATGCACAATATTTTCTTGCTTTAAAGAATTATTGTACTGTCCTGTATAAGACCCAACAAATACTTAAATGACAGGCTTTTCAACTATTTGAGTTTGCCGCTATTGCCGCATAAAGTATTATTAAGTTAACCGACTTTATAACGAACTAATAGTATTATGGATGATATTTTTATTAAAAAGAAGTGGGACGAAGAAAATATTGTTTTTTATATACATTTCAAGAATAATGTCGCCGTAAGACAACTTGAAGTATATCCAAATGAAAAACGGTATTTATCCGAATCTAATCCTTTTTATAAGGATTCGGGATTATGTGATCAATCGTTAGAAACTCTGGATCTTGAAGAAAGCGATTTCATTGACGAGATAGAGTTTGATAATGTATGGAATAATAGAAAAGAAGATGGTAATATATATTAGACGAGGAAACATCTTTAAAATAGAAAACGTCAATAATTTTGCGCATGGATGTAATTGTACTGGAGCGATGGGAAAAGGAATTGCATTACAATTCAGAAAGAGGTTCCCGCTTATGTATACGCAGTATAAAAATCTATGTGCTTCAGGGAATTTTCAATTAGGGGACGTATTTCTTTATCAATTTAATGAAGGATTTGTATTTAATTTAGCAACCCAATACTCTTGGAAAACAAAGGCTGATGAAAATGCGATTAGAACTTCTCTAACAAAAATGCTTGATATTGCGTGTGAATATAATATCAAGCAGATTGCTCTTCCCAAAATTGGAGCAGGCTTAGGAGGGTTAGATTGGTTGGAAGTTAAATTAATAATTGAAGATATTGCATCAAAATACAACGATATCAATCTTTTTGTGGTTGAAGATTTTGATGGCGATGTTTGATATAGCTTCTTAATAACTGAGATTCATTATTTCCGGTGTAAGTCTAATATCAATAGTCCGTTATAAATTCGTTTTAACTTAATAATACTTTGTGTCGCTATTACCGTATAATATATATATTAAGTTAGCCCAATTTATAACGAACTATTGTTTTAAGATTGAACCAAATAGTAATACAAAAACGGGGTTGTCCAAAGCTGGAACAATCCCATTTTTCTTCGGATCTTTATCTAAGACCGTTTTAAATATTCAATTCCCAGAAACTTTATTTTATTTTTAACCAGTCTATAAGTTCTTTTATAATTCAATAGGTTCGTACTTTAAACCAAAGGTTTCGGCTACTGCCGGATAAGTTACTTTACCTTTTATAATGTTCAATCCTTTAGCCAGACTCTTGTCTTCTTTGCAAGCCTGTTCCCATCCCTTATTTGCTAAAGCTAATACGTAAGGAAAAGTTGCATTTGTAAGAGCAAGTGTTGAAGTATAAGGAACTGCACCGGGAATGTTGGCTACACAATAGTGAGCTATACCGTCTACAATATATTGAGGATCTGTATGTGTAGTTGGGTGAGAAGTTTCAAAACATCCGCCCTGGTCAATAGCAACATCTACCATTAAACTACCTTTTCTGAGATATTTCAGCATTTCACGGGTTATTAAATGAGGAGCTTTTGCTCCGGGAATCAATACTGCACCAATAACCAGATCGGTTGTTGGAAGTTCCTCTTCAATATTATGAGGAGAAGAATAAAGTGTTTTCACATTGTGAGGCATAATTTCACTTAGATAGCGCAAACGTGGAAGTGATATATCGGCAATAACTACGTCGGCTCCCATGCCGGCAGCAAGGAATGCAGCATTACTACCCACAACTCCACCTCCAAGAACCAATACCTTTGCCGGCTTTACTCCCGGAACACCGCTTATCAGTAAGCCTTTGCCACCTTGTGGTCTTTCAAGAAATCTCGCACCTTCCTGAATTGCCATTCTACCAGCAACTTCAGACATAGGGATTAGTAAAGGTAAAGATCTGTCTTCCTTTTCTACAGTTTCGTATGCAATACAGACTGCTTTGCTGTCAATCATCGCATAAGTGAGTTCTTTTTCCGATGCAAAATGAAAATATGTAAATACTACCTGATTCGGTTTGATTAATTTATATTCAGGTTCAATAGGCTCTTTTACTTTAACAATCATCTCTGCTATTTCATAAACTTTTTCTATAGTGGATAGAATGTTTGCTCCAGCTGCTATATAAGCTTCGTCATCAAAGCCGCTATTAATTCCTGCATTGTGTTGCACGTATACGGGGTGGCCTCTTTTAATTAGTTCTTTTGCGCCACCTGGTGTGAGTGAGACCCTGTTCTCATTGTTTTTGATCTCTTTTGGAATTCCGATTATCATAATGATAGATTTTTGGGTTAAACATGACGAAAGATACGTTATTTTTTGATAAAGTGTTATTGTTTTCCCTTTTTTATTCAAATTTTATTTTCGACATTTTAGTCATTATCTATCAAAAAGATTGGTTGTATTTGTTTGTACTTACAAAATGTTTAGTAACTTTGCGCCCGAAAAATAAAATGGATTAGTTTTTGCATTTAATTGTTTCTAAATGTAATTTTGATAGCGGAAATAATTAATTCTTTAGTTGATTGCTTAATAGCTAAATAAGAAGAAATGAAAAAAAGATGGATTATTATGATGACGATTCTGGTCATCTTTTGTGTTATAGGAGTTTTTACTCCTGAAACTGCTGGAATATGGGAGCCCGACGCTAAAGTAAACTACACGGACGTAACATGGATTCTTACTGCAACAATTTTTGTATTAATGATGACTCCCGGATTATCGTTTTTTTATGGCGGTATGGTTCGTCAGAAAAATGTGATTTCCACAATTCTTCAAAGTTTCATTGCTATGGGGGTAATCAGTGTTCTTTGGGTTGTATTTGGATTTAGTTTGGCTTTTGGAAACGATATAGGAGGTTTTGTAGGTAACCCTGCTACTTTTTTCATGTTTAATGGAGTGGGTGCAAAGACTAATGCACTTTTAAGCCCTACAATTCCTCTGGCATTATATGCTTTGTTTCAAATGAAATTTGCTATAATAACGCCTTCATTGATTACCGGTTCATTTGCAGAACGCGTACGTTTCTCAGCGTATATGGTATTTATGATTTTATTTTGCATTTTTGTTTATTGCCCTTTGGCTCACTGGACATGGCATCCTGATGGTTTCTTGCGTCAACTAGGTGTAGTCGATTTTGCCGGTGGTATTGTGGTTCATGCTTCTTCGGGTGTTGCTGCATTTACAGGAGCAATATTCCTGGGAAGACGCTGCGACAGGGGAGGAGACAGAACTCCTGCAAATATTGCACTGGTTATTTTGGGCGCATCAATGCTTTGGTTAGGTTGGTTTGGTTTCAATGCCGGATCTTCACTTGCTGCTAATGGAGTAGCTGTGAAAGCATTCTTAAATACAAATACCGCTTCGGCAACAGCAATGCTTGCCTGGGTGTTCTTTGATAGCCTTCGTGGACGTAAACCTTCTGCAATGGGAGCTGCTATCGGAGCTGTGGTTGGTATGGTTGCAATTACTCCTTCTGCCGGTTATGTAACAGTAGGTCAAAGTATGTTTATTGCTTTAATTACAACAATTGTTTGTAATGTGGCTGTTCACTGGAAAAATTACAATTCTGTTGATGATGCTTTGGATGTATTTCCTACTCACGGTGTAGGAGGTATAACAGGTACTATTCTTACCGGTGTTTTTGTTAACGGCTTAGTTGCAGGAAACATTCATGTTTTTCTGATACATCTTTTGGCTGTAGTTATTGTATGTGTTTACACATTTGTGGTAACTTACGCTCTTTACTGGATTACAGATAGAATGATACCAATGCGAGTATCTGTTAAAAGCGAACACATTGGACTGGACATCAGTCAGCATGATGAATCGTATGGAATTCGTTTTGGTGAAAGAGAATTGGCAGAATACTTAGACGTGGAAAAGGCTGAAGATAAATAAGTATCTTGTTATTTATTCGTGATAGATTAATAAATCGTAGTGCAAAAGACTGAAAGTCTTTGTACAAAAGAAAATCTCCTGTACAGAACTAATAATTCTGTGCAGGAGATTTTTTATGCTATATCATCTAAATATCTATTAGTTGTTTTATTATTATCTTTTTGTGCTAAAGGTTAAAGAATAGAACCTGACAATGAAATAAATTAGTTGCACAGATTTTTAAGAGCCTTATTTATTTCCGGATACTGAAATGAATATCCATAATTCAATAACTTATAAGGAAATACTTTTTGTCCTTTCGTGAGAATTGATGCACCTTCGCCATACATAATTTTAAAAATGACAGATGGTATGCGGAAGCATGCCGGCTTATGAGCTATCTTTGCTAAAGAATAGGTAAATATAAGATTGTCGCACATCTGAGGAGCGGTGCAATGAATAATACCTTTTATCTTTTTTGTTGTTATTATAGTCCAGAATATATTCATTAAATCGTCAATGTGTATCCAGGAAAAACCTTGACTGCCAGATGCTATCCTTCCTCCAATAAACAAACGAAACGGTAGATACATTTTAGGAAAAGCTCCTCCGTCTTTACTTAGAACAACACCAAGTCGAGGAACAACTAAACGTACGTCCGGAGATACCTTTTTGGCTTCAGCTTCCCAGTCTTTACAAACACCGGCTAAGAAGCCGTTATCATAATTCCCGTCTCTTTCGCTCCATATCTCTTTATCGGGATATATTCCAACTGCAGAAATAGATATAAAAGCTTCTGGCTTAGTCGCTAATTCATTGATTACCTGTACTAAATATCTGGTCGTTTTTATTCTGCTATCTCTTATTTTTTGTTTATTTTCTTTAGTCCAACGACTATTAATTGAAGCTCCAGCCAGATTAATAACCGCATCACAACCGTTTAAAAGAGATATTAACTTCGATTTATTATCAGGAAGATAATGCTCTCTTTTCACTGCATGTACTTCTACACCTTTATTCATAAGAAAATCACTAAGATGCTTTCCTATAAATCCTGTACTCCCTGTAATTGCAACCTTCATAAAATTAGTTATTTGCTTTATGAAATAATAACGTTTAAAGTATCAATTATGTTGTTTATTAGCGATTAATATTTATAATGATTGTGTGCTTTGAATAAAAATCCGTAAGTTTGCATCTCTTGAAAATAGTATTAGTTTTAATGAAAAGATATATAATTGCTCTGATGTTGTTAAGTGAGTTTTCACTATCAGCACGTGAAGCAAAAAAGGCTGTATTTGTAAATCCACTTAACATACCTATTGTTCTGAGTGGTAATTTCGGAGAGTTGAGAGCAAACCATTTTCATGGTGGATTAGATTTTAAAACAAAACAGGTTACAGGATTACCTGTTTATAGCATAGCAGATGGGTACGTATCCCAGATAAATGTTTCTTTGGGATCGGGTTACATGCTTCATGTGAGACATAAAAATGGATATACCTCTATTTATCGTCACATGCTTGGCTTTGTGCATTTACTGGCAAATTATACTGAAAAATATCAGTATGAACATGAGCTGGACGAAGTAACTATCGATCTTCCTCCTGACGAATTTCCGGTAAAGGCTGGTCAGCAGATAGGATGGAGCGGTAATGAAGGATATTCTTTTGGTCCACATTTACATATGGACCTTATTGATACAGAATCGGGTGATTTTGTCGATCCTTTGCAGTTCTATGCCAGTATGGTTAAAGATACCAAACCGCCCAGAGCTGAAAGTATTATGTTGTTTCCACAATCGGGAAAGGGAGTGGTGAATAGCCGCCAAGCTAATTTCTCATTTCCCCCTTACGGAAATAGGGTAATTGAAGCCTGGGGAGAGATTGGTGCCGGAATCAGGGCTCATGATTATATGGACAATGTGTCTAATCATTACGGAGTACATTCTGTAACGCTATTTGTGGATGGAAAAGAAGTTTGCAGTAGCAATATGGATTATTTCTCGGCATACGAAAACCGCATGGTTAATTCATGGGCGTATGCAGGATATATGAAATCATTCCGTGATCCGGGTAATAAGCTTCGTTTTTTACATACCGGAGATGATAGAGGTATTGTGCAGATCAATGAAGAACGCGATTATAAATTTATGTTTGTACTGAAAGATGTATTTGGAAACTCGTCCAATTATACATTTACAGTTCGTGGAAAGAAACAGGAAATTCCTGAAGCTGTAGTTAAAAGTAAGTACATACTGAAATGGGATGAACTGAATGTTTTGAATAAACCGGGTGTGCAACTGATAGTTCCTGCCGGAATGGTATATAAGGATGAACCTGTAAACTTTGAAACATTTGATGTTCCGGGAGCCATTTCCTTAGATTGCCAGTTACATAATGTACCATTACCACTTCATGCACCTTGCGAATTGGAAATCGGTATTCGTAATATGATCAAGCAAGATACGAAAAAGTACTATATAGCTCAGAAAATAGGTAATGGATACAAATATGTAGGTGGAGTATATAACAATGGATATATTTGTGCTGATATAAAAGATCTTGGCACATATACAGTTAAAATAGACACAATTCGTCCAAGAATAGCTCCGGTAGGGAAAAACTATTGGTCTAAAGCCGGGATTGTATCTTTTTCTATTCGTGATAACGAAACAGGCATCAAGTATTATAAAGGCAGAATTGATGGTAAATTTGCTCTTTTTCATCTGAAATTAATGAATTCTCGTTTGAGTTGCAGACTCGATTCCAGAAAAATTCAAAAAGGAATTCAGCACGATGTAGAAATACTTGTAATAGATAATTGTGGTAATGCTTCGGTTTATCGCGACTCATTTAAATGGTAGTAATAATTAAAATAACAATATATGAATAAACGACTTATAACCTTTGCTTTCTTACTGTTTGCATTGTTTGCTAAAACCTTAGCATGTACAAATCTTATTGTAGGAAAAAATGCTTCAACAGATGGTTCAACCATTGTTTCTTATTCAGCCGACTCTTATGGTATGTTTGGTTATCTATGTCATTACCCTTCCGGAACCTTTGCTAAAGGAACCATGCTGAATATTAACGAATGGGATACCGGTAAGTATTTAGGGCAAATAGAACAAGCCAAAAAAACATATAATGTAATTGGTAATATGAACGAGTTTCAGTTAACAATTGCAGAAACAACCTTTGGTGGTCGTGAAGAGTTGGTAGATTCAACAGGGATTATTGATTATGGAAGTCTTATTTACATAACTCTTCAAAGAGCGCATACTGCCAGAGAGGCTATTCAGACAATGGATAAGCTGGTTCAGGAATATGGATATTATAGCAGTGGCGAATCTTTTACCATTGCCGATCCAAATGAAGTATGGATTATGGATATGGTTGGAAAAGGTCCCGGCATTCGTGGTGCAGTTTGGGTAGCAGTACGCATACCGGACGATTGTATTGCAGCTCATGCTAACCAATCTCGTATTCATCAGTTTAATATGGATGATAAGGAAAACTGCATGTATTCTTCTGATGTAATTTCATTTGCCCGTGAGAAAAAGTACTTTAACGGTGTGAATAAAGACTTTAGTTTTGCAGATGCTTATGCTCCGCTTGATTTTAGTGCACGTCGTTTTTGCGAAGCCAGAGTATGGAGCTTCTACCGCATGTTTAATCCCGAAATGGAATCATATTTAGGATATATTCAGGGAACTAGCAAAGAACCGATGCCTCTTTACATTAAACCAGCCAAAAAACTGTCAGTACAAGATATAAAGAATGCAATGCGCGATCATTACGAAGGTACTCCACTCGATTTAACAAAAGATTTAGGAGCTGGTCCATATAAAAGTCCGTATCGCCTTTCTCCGCTAACATATAAGGTTGGCGATCAGGAATATTTTAACGAACGACCAATCTCTACTCAACAAACAGGATTCACTTTTGTTGCTCAGATGAGAGCTGATAAGCCAGATGCAATTGGTGGTGTGTTATGGTTTGGTATGGATGATGCAAATATGACAGTTTACACTCCGGTATATTGTTGTACAGATAAAGTGCCTGAATGTTATGCTCAGGGAAAAGGCGATTATATTACCTTCTCATGGGACTCTTCATTCTGGATATTTAACTGGGTTGCAAATATGATTTATCCTCGTTATAGTCTGATGATTGACGATTTACGCTCCACTCAAAAAGAAATGGAAAGCGGATTCAATATGTCACAAGATGCAATTGAAGCTACTGCAGCCAAAATGTACGAAACAGATCCTGCAAAGGCAAAAGCATTTCTTACAAATTACACAAACATGTCTGCTCAGAATACTTTTGAAACATGGAAACATCTGGGTGAATTCCTTATTGTGAAATACAATGACGGAGTTGTGAAGCGTATGAAAAATGGTAAGTTCGAACGTAACTCAATTGGACAGCCAGCACCGGTAATGCGTCCTGGATATCCGAAAGATTTTCTTGAAGAGGTTGTTAAGGCTACTGGAGATCGTTATAAAGTGACACAATAGACCTATAATGAGACAAAAAGGTTTGTTGGAAATGTGTAAAATATAAGTGAAATTTGTTATTTTTGTGCCGATCTTTGTATCAGGAATACACAAAACAATTTAAATAAACAATCGTATGGATAATCAAGAATTGATAAAATTCGTATCAGAGAAAGCTAATAAATGGCTCGCTCCCGCTTATGATGCAGAAACTCAGGCAGAGGTTAAAAGAATGCTTGAAAATGAAGATAAAACAGAACTGATCGAATCATTCTATAAAGACCTGGAATTTGGAACAGGTGGTTTACGTGGTATAATGGGAGTAGGTAGTAACCGTATGAACATTTATACTGTTGGAGCTGCAACTCAGGGTTTATCTAACTATCTGAATAAATCTTTCAAGGAATTAAAGCAAATATCTGTAGTTATTGGTCACGATAGTCGTAACAACAGCCGTAAATTTGCAGAAATCTCTGCGAATATCTTTTCAGCAAACGGAATAAAGGTTTATCTGTTTGAAGACCTTCGTCCAACTCCTGAAATGTCTTTCACTATCCGTCATTTAGGTTGCCAGAGTGGTATTATTCTTACAGCTTCTCACAACCCAAAAGAATACAACGGTTATAAAGCATACTGGGATGATGGCGCACAGGTACTTGCACCTCACGATTCAGGTATTATTGATGAAGTAAATAAAGTATCTTCTGCTGCCGATATTAAGTTCGAAGGCAACCCTGCGCTAATTGAAATTATTGGCGAAGATATTGATAAAGCATATTTAGATAAGGTAAAGACAGTATCAATTGATCCTGAAGTTATTGCTCGTCATAACGATTTGAAGATTGTCTATACTCCAATTCACGGAACAGGTGTACGTATTATACCACGTTCTTTGAAAATGTGGGGCTTTACTAATGTAATTCCGGTGCCAGAACAAAATGTGATTAGTGGTGATTTCCCAACAGTGAAGTCTCCTAATCCAGAAGAACCTGCAGCATTGTCAATGGCAATAGAAAAAGCTAAAGAAACAGATGCCGATTTAGTTATGGCTTCCGATCCTGATGCCGACCGTGTAGGTATTTCCTGCAAGGACGACAAAGGTGAATGGGTATTGATTAATGGTAACCAGACTTGTCTGATGTATTTATATTACATCATCACTCAATACAAAGCTTTGAATAAAATCAAAGGAGATGAATTCGTAGTGAAGACAATTGTTACTACAGAATTGATCAAGACTATTGCAGACCGCAATAAGATTGAAATGCTTGATTGTTACACCGGTTTTAAATGGATTGCACGCGAAATTCGTTTGGCTGAAGGCAAGAAAACATACATTGGTGGTGGAGAAGAAAGCTACGGATTCCTTGCCGAAGATTTCTGCCGTGATAAAGATGCTGTTTCTGCTTGCTGTTTAATTGCTGAGGTTGCTGCCTGGGCAAAAGATAATGGCAAAACTTTGTATCAATTGCTTCAGGATATCTATGTAGAATACGGATTCTCAAAAGAAAAAGGTGTTTCTGTAGTGAAACAAGGTAAGAGTGGAGCAGAAGAAATCAAGCAAATGATGACTGATTTCCGCAACAATCCTCCTAAAGAAATGGCTGGTTCTAAGATTGTTCTTTATAAGGACTTCCAGGCTTTACAGCAGACTGATGCTTTAACCGGAGAAAAATCAGCATTGGATATGCCTGAATCTTCTAATGTATTACAATACTTCACTGAAGATGGTAGTAAAGTTTCTATCCGTCCTTCAGGTACAGAACCTAAGATTAAGTTCTACATAGAGGTTAAAGGCGATATTAAATCACGTGCAGATTATGATAAATCAAATGCTGCCGCTGACGAAAAGATTAAAGCCGTTATGACTTCTCTTGGAATCTAATAAGAAATTATATCTCACAAAAAAAAGCTGTTTCAGTAATGAGACAGCTTTTTTTGCTATAAGTACTTTTTAAGAAGTTATTTTTTGCTACTGTAATTGCATTCACTAAAAGTTCGGTTTTCATCTCCCTGTTCCTGAGATACCAATATGGAATTCTCGAAATGAAATACTGTATTTATCATATACCATGTTTGTATATACAACTGCTCTTTGTAATACAGGTCTTCGTGCAAAACCTTATCCTTATCGAAATAGAAACCAGTCTTATAAGGTTTCCCGAAAAGAGAGATAAAGTCAGCTTTGCTCATACCGGGTTTTACCTTATCACTAATTACAAACATACTTTTCGTATAATCTTTTGAAACGAATGAACCTTTATTCTCTGTCTGTGTAGTTATACAACTGGATAGTGATAAAGATACTAATAGAAGTAAAAAGATCTTTTTCATTTTATACCGTCTTTATATTAATATATAAGGTTGTAGACCAGCCATTAGTCCATTGCCGAAGCGTCAAAAGAGAGTGGAAGCAGACTTCCAATTCCTTCTACAATGTAAATGCATTCCTTTCCATAAAGTAAAATACGAATGGAATTACCAAAACGTTTCTCTGTTTCCAGAATAACCTGCCGGCAAGCACCGCACGGAGGAATAGGAGTATCTATAAAATCACGTTCCGTACGGGCAGCAATAGCCAGAGTCTTTACTGCAGATTCCGGATATTGAGAGTTTGCATAGAACAACGTAGTGCGTTCGGCACAGAGTCCGGAAGGGTAGGCTGCATTCTCCTGATTATTACCGGTAACAGTAATTCCATTATCGAGTAAAGCTGCAGCACCTACTGAAAACTTTGAATAAGGAGCGTAACTACGCTTCGTTGCTTCAATTGATTGATCAATCAGCTTTTTATCTTCATCGGAAAGTTCATCGTATTGGCAAACTTTTATAATAGATTTGATCGTCAGATCTTTCATAATTATACGGGTTTTATTGGTTTTAATAACAAAGTTAATAAAAGAGATTGGTAAATTCGATTATTTTTATGACTTTTGTGCTCAGTAACAGATAAAATATATAGTATGAAATTTTCCCGATTGATTTTTGCTTCTGTATTGTTGGTTTGCTCAACTTTAGCTCAGGCTCAATATAGAAATCCGAAATATGTGGCTTATGTCAAGCAATACAGTGACTTGGCTATAGAACAGATGAGAGAGTATAAAATTCCGGCTAGCATAACTCTTTCTCAGGGACTTTTGGAATCAGGAGCAGGACAAAGCTCTTTGGCAAAGGAATCAAATAATCATTTCGGAATAAAATGTGGTGTAAGGTGGAACGGACCAAGTGTTTCTCATGATGACGATGCACCCAATGAATGTTTCCGGGCATATAATAATCCAAATGCTTCATACGAAGATCATTCTAAATTCCTTTCTTCCGGTGCCAGATATGCTTTTCTTTTCAATCTTGATATTACCGATTATAAAGGTTGGGCAAAAGGATTAAAGAAGGCCGGATATGCTACAGATCCTTCTTATGCGAATCGTTTAATCACTATTATTGAAGACTATGAACTCTATAAGTATGACAAAGAAGGACTGAGTAAGAAGAAGCATGTTCATGAAAAGAAAGAAAAAGAAGCATTTACACCACATCAGGCTTACATAGCCAATGGGTTGCTATATGTTATAGCCCGCCGTGGAGATACGTTTGAAAGTATTGCCGATGAGTTCGAAACATACGCAAGAAAGCTCATCAAAGACAATGATCTTACCAAGGATTACACATTGGCAGAAGGAGATATTATTTATCTTCACCAGAAAAACAAACATGCTTCAGAAAAGTATACCGTTCATACAGTTCGTGAAGATGATTCAATGCATAGCATTTCTCAATTATATGGTATCAGACTTAAGAACCTTTACAAACTGAATAAGAAATCGGGCGAGTATGTTCCTCAGGTAGGAGATTTAATCTGGCTGAGATAATATACCCCTTGTTTAAATATTGGTACATAGATTAATATTGCCGTGTAACTTCAATACAAAAGTTACACGGCAATATTTTTTTGATTTTATACTCCATTAAATCTTCCTTATTTTAAGATTTAAAATCTAGTTTGTTGCCTATTCGGTATTCCTATAACTTATAATAGTTTGATATTAAGATATATAAAAGTTCTACTTTGTTACCTTAGTTGTGATAATTTGTGTTTACTATTTTATATTTTTGTTTTCTAATGCAATAATAACCGTCTAAAATAATATATGAGAAAGTTTAAAATGGTATTAATAATGTTGCTAATACCTTTCTTAATGGGAGGTAGTTGTGAAAATGATGACGAAAATTGTCATGATAGAATCGATTTTTTGAATAAAACAAGTCGTACATTATATGTAGGGAGTGAAGATAGCGCCATTCTTTTCAGGTACAATGGCAGTCCATATTCTGATTGGTATAAAGCATTACCAAATGAAAAAAACAACACAGCATTGTTTAATGTTATGAGCGGTCGTTCATATTGTTATGAAAATACATTGAAAGATACATTATATGTTTTTATTTTTGAAGAAGATGTATTAGCAAATCATTCATGGGCTGATGTTGTTGATAAGAACTTGGTACTTCAGCGTTATAATCTGAGTTTACAGGATTTGCAGCAATTAAATTGGCAAATTTCTTATCCACCTTCGGAACTAATGAAAGATATGAAGATGTATCCGCCTTTTCCGGAATCTATAAAGTAGAAATATATGAGGAAATATGGCAAATATCCAATGACTGTGATATGGATCGGAATAAACAAGTAATTTGTAGCAATAATATTATGACACGTATTTTTTTCTTTTCAATATTGATTTTCATGACGTTGCTTGTTTCTTGCAATAGACAAACAACAAACGAAAAGAATTTTGTTCAAGATTCGGGTTCTTCAGGAAAAGATGATTTGACTAAATCTGACTTCGAAAAGTTTAAATCAAAATTTAAACCTCTAGTGATCTCTGACTTCTATAGAGCAGACTCCTCTATTTTAAATAATTACGTCACTTCTCCGGATGATAATTTTGTAGTAGTTGAAGAGAAATACAAGAAAGAGTTTCTACCCAATGTAGATACAACGTATATTTATTATGGGTATAAAACCGAACTACCAAATAAATGTACAATATTGAAATTTATAAATCATTGTGGAAAGAAAACTCCTATTGATAGTTATGAAGTAATTGATACAACTTTTATTACCAATGTAATATATAATAATTCCGGAAAAATATTAGGGCTTTTTAGAACATTTGGCTCAAATTTAACTGGAGAACCACCAACCTATAGTATGAAAAGTTCTTTTGAATATAAACATGATAAATTAATTATCACTAATAATGAATATTCTACAGGAAAAAGCTATATGTATGCTGACCGTATTGTGGGTAATGATTCGCTTTATCATGCAGATTTAATTGTTACCAAAATTCTCATAGATTATAATACCGGTAAGATTGAACTACTAAAAAAATCAAAAAAGAAAGCAATAGTTGCAGAATCGGCCTCTTCAATTTTTCTAAGACCTATGAACTAAAAAGTTATTGATACTACTTTCATTGCTCATAGATGTTGGATAGTTGTAAAGTGTACAGGTTGTATTTAGTTTAAATAGAAAGATATAAAAAATAGGCAAAAGCAGATTCAAGATAAACCATAAAAACAAATTTAGAAAACATATTATGCTAAAAAGAAATGTAAGGCTGTACTTGTTTTGTTCATTCACAAAATGATGATAAACATGCTATAGTATTACTCAAAGAATTTTATTTAGCGTACAATTCTGTATGTGCTAAAAAAAATGAACCGTACGACTTAATAAAGCAATTTGATTCTCTAAAACGGAAATATTGCTTACAGAGTTTCCAAAAGGAGCTTAAGAAAATGTTTAAGATACATGGCTTAGATCATGATATTTTGATTAATGATGTTTATACTGAAGATTTAAAATCATTAAAAACAATATCTGTGACTAAAGATGATACAATGAAGAATTGCTATTATGTTTCATATATTGCTGTCGTTACTGGCATGGGAAACAAGATAACTAATGAAAAAGTGCAAATCCATTTAGTTGTCATTAAGGAGAATGGACTTTTAAAAATAGATAATGTACTTGATAATTAGCAGAATACCAAGCTGTATAATGTTCATATTTTATAAATATAATTCATTTATAAAGAAAGAGCATGGCAGCATCAAAATATATAAGGTAGAATGATGATAATATTTTATATTTAATTTAAATAACTAGACAAATAAGGATTTATTCGAGCCAATATCTTTATTAAATATCATAAATGAAAGAATCATGAAATATCTAATATCAATATTTATTATGTTGTCTTTAGGCATAAACTTGTTTGGACAGGAACAAAACTCAGAGGATGATACGAAAAAAGTTATGAACCAATCTAATAGTATAGGAGTCGATAATAATCCATTATTGAATGACTATGAAAGTGCATACATTAATATGATTTTAAAAAAATCTCGGAAAGGCTTTGATTTTAAGGACAAGAAAGTCGGTTTTATTACAGGGAGTAGTGGAAAAACAATAAGTAATAAAAAAAACTATTTCAATATGCAAAAGAAATCTCTTGAAAACAAAAACGTTCCTTGTGATAATGGTATTTTGTACATCTTTGATGAAAACCAAAAAAAAGAATCCGGCGGTTATGATGCAGCTATTGTTTTTTGGAGCAAAGTTTTGATACCCACAAAGGATGTTGTAAAGCGATTGAAAGACAAGTAATCCGGTCTTTTTCTGGTGTTTTATCGTAATACCGGCCATACATCACCAAATGAAGTTCGGATTTGTCCGCCTTTGCTGGAACCTATAAAGTAATAGTGTATGAGGAAATATGGCAAATATCCAATGACTGTAATATGAATAGGAATAAACAAGTAAATTGTAACAATAATATTATGAAACGTATTTTTTTCTTTTCAATACTGATTTTCATGACGTTGCTTGTTTCTTGCAATAGATAAACAACAAACGAAAAGAATTTTGTTCAAGGTACTGTCTCTTCAGGAAAAGGTGATTTGACTAAATCTGACTTCGATAAGTTTAAATCAAAATTTAAACCGCTGGATATTAAAGATCTTTCATCGCTAGCTGCTTTTTTGAGCACCTATCTAATATCATCAGATAAGTGCTTTGAAGTAGTAGAAAATAATTTTAAATAAGTATATCTTCAAGGAGTAGATACATCTCTTATTTATTATGGTTATAAAATAGAATTGCCCAATAAAAGCTCTATATTGACATTCTTAAATCATTGTAGTACTAAAACAGCTATTGATGCCCCAGAAGTTATAGATACAACATTTGTAACAATGGTATTTTATAATGCCTCAGGTAATAGATTGGGCAACCTTAGACTTTTTGGCTCAAATCTAACCAGAACACCACCTACTTATAATATGATGAGTACATTCAAATTCAAGAAAGATGGATTAGTGATATGTAATTATGAGTATTCGACCGGCAATAACTATAATGATGTTGTACATTCAAATAAAGACTCAATTTATAAAGCTAGTTTGACATCTACATCATTCTATATAGATTATCATACGAATAAAATAATTCTAGTGAACAAGAAAAAACAAAAAGCTGAAGTTATTGAGTCTTCTAATGAATCTGGTTTGATATACTTAAAACCTCGTTAAAATTTCTCTGATATCAAATGTTATCAGTCATAATTTGATCCATTCAGATGGATTTATCAAGGAACTGATTATAGACTTAGGAACATTAGCATTCAACATGAATCTGTTTAATCCAAAAGAAAGCATAAACTAATGATTTATTCAGGTTTGCTTAATCCAAACATGTACAAGATTGTGCTCAATCATGTACATGATTGGGAATAAACATGTACATGTTTATCTCAACCTCCCGCCAATAAATTACTAATTACCCTTTTGTTATTAAGTACTTTCAGGGCTGAATGGCAGTAATCCATATCGTTTTATATAGTAATTTCCAGCTAAGCACTTTTCTGAAGAATAAACATGTTTGATTGTCAGTTAGGTATGTCTTGGTTTGAACTTAGAATACCACATTCTTGTTGGATTATAAACTGCAGTCATTTTGATTATTTTTAAATGCCTGATAATATGAGTCTTATAAAATAGTAGGTGGCACAGGTGGCAGAGAAATAATACTTTTTCCGGTTCTGAAAATTATTTTTTGAAAATTATGCAATTTGCAGAATTTTCAAAATTTTATTTCTGGAAACCAAAAAAGCTCTTTTTTACTGCCACCTGTGCCACCTCTTTAAAGATAAGGTATTGATAATCAGTATTGATAAAATTGTAATCTAGCATAATATTGCTTTAGTATGCTAGAAATATCAGAATATTTGTGTTCATAAAGATAAGGCTATCTGTACTATCTTCAATTTATGAAACGGACAGAGTGTTCATTATCGAACACTCTGCTTTATACATATTATCTCATTATTAGATAGTTAGCACTTTGGCACGTACTTTGACTACTATGTTCATATAAAATGTAAACATTCGTATTTTATGGACAGAGAAATTCCAAAAGATGTTCAGCTTAAAGAACGTAGAAAGAAAATAATCAAGTTTTCCTTAATCGGAATAGTTTCAGTAATTCTAGTTGTTGCTTTAATCTCTTTTATGCGAGCAGGAGTCGATAGAAAAGATTTGGTCTTTTCTAAAGTAGAAAAGGGAACTATAGAAGTGTCTGTGAGTGCTTCGGGTAAAGTGGTTCCGGCATTCGAAGAGATTATTAATTCTCCAATCAACTCCAGAATTCTTGAAGTCTATAAAAAGGGGGGCGATTCTGTAGATGTAGGTACACCTATCCTGAAGCTCGATCTTCAAAGTGCAGAAACAGATTATAATAAACTTCTGGATGAAGAACAGATGCGTAAGTATAAGCTGGAACAACTGAAGGTTAATAATAAAACTAAGCTTAGTGATATGAACATGCAGATAAAAGTATCTGCCATGAAACTCAGCCGCATGAAGGTGGAACTTCGTAATGAGCATTATCTGGATAGTCTGGGTGCCGGCACAACCGATAAAGTAAAACAAGCCGAACTTAGCTATAATGTTGCTAAGTTGGAACTTGAACAACTGAAACAACAATATAACAATGAATGTCAGATTGCGGCTGCCGAATTGAAAGTTCAGCAGCTCGATTTCAATATCTTCCGTAAATCACTGGCCGAAACAAAACGTGTTCTTGATGATGCACGGATTCGTTCTCCACGAAAAGCCATTCTTACTTTTATCAATAATCAAATTGGAGCTCAGATTTCTCAAGGCGGACAGGTGGCTATAATATCAGATCTTTCTCATTTTAAAGTAGAAGGTGAGATTGCCGATACTTACAGTGACCGGGTAAGCGCCGGAGGAAAAGTTATTGTAAAGATTGGAAGCGAACAACTTGAAGGAACTGTGAGCAGTGTTACTCCACTGTCCAAAAATGGTGTTATTTCTTTTACTGTACAGTTGAAGAACGATCATAGCCCACGCCTGCGCTCCGGACTAAAGACTGACGTATATATAATGAATGCTGTAAAGGAAAACGTATTGCGCATTGCCAATGGTTCTTATTACGCCGGAGCCGGTGAGTACTACTTGTTTGTACAAAACGGAAACAACCTGATGAAGCGTAAAGTTCGCCTGGGGGATAGCAATTTTCAATATGTAGAGGTTATATCCGGATTACAACCGGGCGACCAGATAGTGGTTAGCGATATGACAAATTACAAGAATAGATCTAAACTGAAGATTAAATAAGAAATTAAAATACTTACAATTATGATTAAGCTTACAGAATTAAACAAGATTTATCGTACAGATGAGATTGAAACAATAGCTTTGGAGAATGTAAACCTGGAAGTTCAAAAAGGTGAGTTCTTAAGTATAATGGGACCTTCGGGCTGTGGAAAGTCTACTTTGCTAAATATTATGGGGTTGCTTGATGCGCCAACATCTGGTAAGATAGAGATAAATGGTATTCAAACCATAAATATGAAAGATAAAGAACTGGCTCAGTTTCGTAATCAGAAATTAGGATTTGTGTTTCAGAGTTTTCACTTAATCAATTCATTAAACGTAATTGATAATGTTGAACTTCCATTACTTTATCGCAAGGTATCCTCATCCGAAAGAAGAAAAAGAGCACAGGAGGTATTGGAGAAAGTAGGCTTAAGTCACCGTATGCGTCATTTCCCAACTCAGTTATCAGGTGGTCAGTGTCAGCGTGTAGCAATAGCTCGTGCCATTATTGGTAATCCGGATATTATTCTTGCTGATGAGCCTACCGGTAATCTGGATTCAAAAATGGGGGCAGAGGTTATGGATATTCTGCATAAACTTAATAAAGAAGACGGACGCACCATTGTAATGGTTACACACGATGAACGTCAGGCAAAACAAACTGCACGTACTGTTCGCTTCTTTGACGGACGACAAATACAATAATCAGCTGGTTTTCTGAAGAGCTTAATGTGTATTATTAATCAATAACAGGTAATAGAATGTATAAACAATATTTAAATCAGACATTGCACTTGCTGAAGGAGAATAAACTGCTTAGTGCAATCTCTATTATAGGAACAGCCCTTGCCATATCGATGATAATGGTTATTGTAATTGTATATGAGGTAAAGACGGCTAATTATGAACCGGAAACTCACCGCGACAGAATGCTGACTGTAAAATGGGCGGGGGCTGCTACAAAGGGGCATCCTGACTGGAGTTCTAATTCGATGATGTCACTAAAAGTAATTAAACAATGTTTTTATCCGTTGAGTAATGTGGAAGCTGTTACCGGAGTAATGCCTTTTCAACAGAAGTTGGCGAGTATTCCCGGTGGAGCAATAAACTCTAAATGTGATGTAAGTTATACAGATGCTGCATTTTGGAAAGTTTTTGGTTTTTCTTTCTTGAAAGGGGCTCCTTATGTAAAGGAAGAATTTGAAAGTGGAATAAGAAAAGCCGTTATTTCTGAAGATGTTGCGCGCCGTTTGTATGGCACTATTGATGTTGTGGGAAAGACAATCTGCCTTAGTTACCAGAATTATTCTATTTGTGGAGTTGTGAAAAATGTCTCAACTCTGGCTGAAGCTGCTTATGCTCAGGTATGGGCTCCCTATACAACAAATAATCAATCAGAAAATCTTCAATTCTGTGAAGATCTTCTAGGTGTTTTCAGGTGTTATATTCTTGCTCATAATAATACAGATTTTGATGATATAAGAAATCAGGTTAATCGTAATGTAAGTGTTTTAAATGCCTCTCAAAAAGAACAGAATTTAGTATTGCGTGGTCAGCCCGATTCTCAGTTTGTGCAAATGACACGTAAATGGGCAAATGAAGATGCAAAGGTTAAAGATACCGTGATTCAATATTCAATTGTACTTACTCTTTTATTACTTGTTCCAGCTATTAACTTATCTGGAATGACACATTCGCGAATGAAAAAGCGTATGTCTGAAATTGGAGTCCGGAAAGCTTTCGGAGCTAGCCGAAAAGAACTTCTTGGACAGGTTTTATATGAGAATTTGGTGTATACTATCCTGGGTGGAATATTCGGTCTTATTCTATCATATCTGTCGGTAATCTTAATGAAAGCCATGTTGCTGAATAATCTCATGGCTGGTTATTTGTCAGGTGCTTCATCGCTTAATGTTTCTATGCTGCTTCAGCCATCGGTTTTTCTCTATGCATTTATATTCTGTTTATTACTAAATCTTATGAGTGCTGGTATTCCTGCCTGGAAAGCTTCAAGAATTAAAATTGTTAATGCTCTAAATGATAAATAAGATGATTAAACATGTTCTAAAACAAATATGGACTCAACGATTATCCAATTCATGGTTATGGATCGAATTATTCTTAGTCTCGGTATTTCTGTGGTTTATTGTTGATTATATTTATGTGATTGCAAATATTTATACTACTCCTACAGGATATAATATTGAGCATACATATCAGGTTTCTTTAGACCAGCTATTGCCGGGCAGTGATGATTATATTTCTCCGGAAAAGAAAAAAACGACTCTTGGCGAAGATTTGCTTACAGCTGTAAATCGTATCCGAAATTATCCGGGAATTGAAGCTGTATGTTTATCTCAACACGGAATTCCATACAGTGGGGGCAATGCATATAATAATTTTGTGCTTGACACTGTAGATGTTAATATGCAGAAGCGCTTAGTTACACCTGATTTCTTTCGTGTATTCAGGATAACAAATCCTGAAGGAAAAGTTGATCCTTTGGTGATTGCTTTAAAAAATGAAAATTCATGTGTCGTATCAACAGAGGCAGAAGAGCGATATCTAAAGAGTGGACGTCCGTTAATTGGAGCAACATTGAATGGTGCTGATTCGTCGAAAGTTAAATTGTATGGCATCTGCTCATCTATTCGTTATAGTGAGTTTTCCAGAAAGAAGGCTAATATATTTATAAAAGTCTCAGATGCAGAAATAGCAAAAGATAATACTTCCAATTTAATTGCCGGAGTAGAAATTTCATTCAGAGTTTCTCCTGATGCCGATCACGATTTTGTATCTCATTTCAAGAATGACATGGCAAAACAATTGAAAATAGACAATCTTTTCTTGCTTGATGTTAAACCAATGTCGGATGTTCGCAATACTTTCTTTCTGGCAACCGGAGATTTTAACGAATTGAATACTCGCTTAGTTGTAGTTGGCTTTCTGCTTTTAAATATCTTCCTCGGCATAATCGGAACATTTTGGTTTCGTACGGCTTATAGAAAAGCCGAAATGGGGCTGCGATTGGCTGTTGGTTCTACACGTACCAGTTTATTCAGAATACTTATTGCCGAAGGAGTGATATTGCTTACACTTGCCATTATTCCTGCAGGCGTTATATCTTTTAATATTGGTATAGCCGACTTGGTAGATGTAAACAGAATGGACTTTACGTTTGTGCGGTTCATCTGTGGAATGCTCATAACTTATTTACTAATGGCATTCATGATAATACTTGGTATCTGGTATCCGGCTAGTCAGGCTATGAAGATACAACCGGCGGAAGTTCTTCACGAACAGTAAATTGCTGGCTGAAGAATTTAAAAATGTAACGAAAGGTTTTTGCACTCTTGTACTAATGAATGCAATTCTTCTGTACAAGACTAAAATGAAGTTCGGTTTAATAATTTAAATATATGGTTTTAGTAGTAATATTAATCATTATTCTTTCTGCCATTTCCTGTGAGGCAAATGCGCAGAAACAGTTATCACTTGATGATGCAATATCTCTGGCAAGAGTGCAAAGTGTGGATGCTGCGGTATCACTCAATGAGCTGAAAACAGCTTATTGGGAATATCGTACGCATAAAGCGGATATGCTTCCTGAGGTTAACTTTTCCGGTACGCTTCCTGCTTACAACAAGAGCTACAGTTCTTATCAGGAAAGTGACGGGTCGTATACTTTTGTACCCAACAATTATCTGGGACTTTCCGGTAAATTCTCAGTAGATCAGAATATATGGGTTACTGGTGGTAAACTTTCGCTTACTTCCTCTCTCGATTATCTGAAGCAATTGAGTTCCGGAGGTACACATCAATACATGAGTGTGCCTGTAGGCCTTACACTTACCCAACCTATATTTAATGTGAACAACCTTAAATGGAAGCGTAAAATAGAGCCGGTAAGATATGCCGAAGCTAAAGCTGCTTATATAGAGAGCACCGAGAAAGTAACAATGAAGACCATTACAGATTTCTTTGAACTTATTCTGGCTCAGGAAAATCTAAAAATTGCCCGCCAGAATCTTCAGAATGCCGACAAGCTTTATGAGATTGCCAAAGCAAAAAGAACAATGGGACAGATATCGGAGAATGAGCTGTTACAACTTAAGCTTGCGGCACTAAAATCTAAAGGAACTGTTACCGATATGGAAAGTAATCTGAATGCGAAAATGTTTCAACTTCGTTCGTTTCTTGGTTTGAGCGAACTGGATAATATAGAACCTGAAATTCCTTCTACCGTTCCGGTTATGCATGTCGATTATCAGGCTGTGCTTGAGAAGGCGCATGAGAATAATTCCTTTGCAAAGAACATAAGAAGACGACAATTGGAGGCTGATTATAATGTGGCATCGGCAAAAGGTGCTTTGCGGAGCATTGACCTTTACGCTTCGGTGGGATATACGGGATTGAATAATAGTTTCAAGTCTTCTTATCAGGATTTGATGGATAATCAGATTGTGTCGGTTGGTGTTAAGATTCCTATTCTCGACTGGGGGAAGCGTCGCGGCAAGGTTAAGGTGGCCGAAAGTAACAGAGAGGTTATTGAATCGAAGATTAAACAGGAGCAGATGGATTTTAATCAGAATATCTTCTTGTTGGTTGAGCATTTTAATAATCAGGCCATGCAGCTCAATATCGCTGCTGAGGCCGATGATATAGCGCAACAAAGATACAAAACGTCAATAGAAACCTTCCTTATTGGCAAAATTAATACACTCGACCTTAACGATGCGCAGACAAGTAAGGATGATGCCAAGCAAAAGCATATTTCCGAACTTTATAAGTACTGGTATTACTACTATCAGATTCGTAGTCTGACTTTATTCGATTTTCAAAAGAATAAAACTCTTGATGCTGAATTTGCCGAGATTGTGAAAAAATAATATCTATATTTGCAAAAACTCATTGAAACATGATTTTAATAATAGACGATGATCAAGCTGTTCGTTCTTCATTGACTTTCCTTCTCAAAAGGGTAGGCTATGAAGCTGAAGCTGTTTCTAATCCGAAAGCTGCCATAGAAATTGTACGTTCTGTTGCTCCGGAACTAATACTGATGGATATGAATTTTTCTCTGACAACCACCGGAGAAGAAGGATTGATTTTACTTAAACAAGTAAAGATATTCTGTCCGGATGTTCCTGTAATACTAATGACCGCCTGGGGCTCTATTGCTCTGGCTGTTCAGGGGATGCAGACTGGGGCTTTCGATTTTATAACCAAGCCATGGAACAATGAAATGTTGCTGAAGTCCATCCGCACTGCTCTCGATCTATACGCACAGAAACAAGAAGTGCCTCAGGTAATGAACCGTACAGAGATGGATGGTAAATTCCGCTTTGATAAAATTATTGGTAAATCGCCTGCTTTGATGGGAGTACTTAATACCGTGAGCCGCATTGCCCGCACTAATGCATCTGTACTTATAACCGGTGAAAGTGGCACAGGAAAGGAACTTATTGCTGAGGCTATTCACATGAACAGTACTCGTGCGAAGGAGCCGTTTGTCAAGGTAAATCTGGGAGGAATTTCCCAAAGCTTGTTCGAAAGTGAGATGTTCGGCCACAAGAAAGGGGCATTTACTGATGCTTCATCGGACAGAACCGGACGTTTTGAAATGGCAAATAAGGGAACTATCTTTTTAGACGAAATAGGTGATTTGGATATGTCATGTCAGGTAAAGCTGCTGCGTGTATTGCAGGACCAAACGTTTGAGGTGCTTGGCGATAGCCGTCCGCGCAAAGTAGATGTGCGTGTGGTTAGTGCCACGAATTGCGATCTGCGTAGTATGGTTGGCGAACGCACTTTTCGGGAAGACCTTTTCTATCGTATCAATCTTATTACTGTACACTTGCCATCTTTGAGGGAGCGGAAGGACGATATACCTTTGCTTGCCCGTCATTTTGCCGATCAGCAAGCAAAACAGAATTTTATGGCTCCGGTTAAATTATCTTCGGAAGCTCTTTCTTTTTTACAATCGCTTCCTTATCCGGGAAATATCCGTGAGCTGAAGAATCTGGTAGAACGTACTATCCTTGTTAGCGGAAAGGAAGTGCTCGAAGCGTCCGACTTTGAAGGACAGTATCAGCGACGAGATGATCTAAAATCTGTAATAAAACCCGGAATGACATTGGATGAAATAGAAAGACAAACCATTCTTCAAGCTCTCGATTTACAGAATGGTAATATTTCTCAGGTAGCTTTGTCATTAGGAATAAGCAGGGCGGCTCTATATCGCCGACTGGAAAAGTATGGAATAAATTATTAGTTGGAGTATGAAAGTTAAAAGCCTCTTCTGGATATTTGCATTTTTACTGCTGGTTATTCTTTCTTTGCTGACAAGTATTGTTGTTCAGAAAGGATCGTGGATGTTCTATCTGGTAGAAGGTCTTATTGTGGTTGCTATATTTCTGCTCATTGTTTTCTATAAAAAAATAGTAAAGCCCTTAAATACTATTGGCAATGGTATGGATTTGCTTAGAGAACAGGACTTTAGTTCACGTCTTAGTCCGGTGGGGCAATACGAAGCAGATAGAGTAGTGAATATCTTTAACCGGATGATGGAGCAGATGAAGAATGAACGTCTCCGCCTTAGGGAACAGAATAATTTTCTGGATTTGCTTATTAAAGCCTCTCCGATGGGAGTGATAATCCTCAATTTTGATGAAAAAATAACTTCTCTGAATCCGGCTGCTATAAAAGTTCTTGGTATTCATTCCGTGGAAGAGGTTGCCAATAAAAAACTTCAGGATATTAATTCATTATTGGCAGAGGAGCTGACTACATTATCTTTTAATGATATACGCACTGTGCAGCTGAATGACTCGAATATATACAAATGTACTTACTCTTCTTTTATTGATCAGGGATTTCAGCATCCTTTTATATTGATTGAAAGTCTGACCGACGAGGTGATGAAAGCCGAGAAAAAGGCTTATGAGAAAGTTATCCGTATGATTGCTCATGAGGTGAATAACACAACCGCCGGCATTACTTCTACATTAGACACTGTAGAATCTACCTTGACCGAAGTTGAGAATACAGAAGATATTCGTGAGGTGATGCGGGTATGTATCGACCGATGCTTTAGCATGAGCCGGTTTATAACCAACTTTGCTGATGTAGTAAAGATACCCGAACCCGATTTACGCAAGCAGGATTTGAATACGCTGGTTAATTCCTGCAAAATGTTCATGGAAAATATCTGTTATAATCGTGATATATCTATTTCTCTTCGTCTTTCAGAGAGCCTAAATGAGGTTATGGTGGATGCTTGTCTGTTTGAACAAGTGATGGTTAACATCATTAAAAACTCGGCTGAGAGCATTGATAGTCAGGGTGAAATAATAATATCTACAACCAATAACCCGGTATGTCTCGAAGTAGCTGATAACGGGAAAGGCATTAGCAAAGAAACTGCTGCAAAACTCTTTAGCCCCTTCTTTTCAACCAAGCCGGAAGGGCAGGGAATAGGCTTGATATTTATTCGTGAGGTGCTCCTTAAACATGGTTGCACTTTCTCTCTACGAACTTATGATGACGGATTTACCCGTTTCCGTATTTTATTTGAGTAAATCCGTTATCGTAGATAAACTTTATACGTAGTAGTCGATAACTACCCGACTTTCTCTGATCTTCTTGCAATATGAACTAATCTCCACATGCTTAGGGTTAACTTTGTAAGATGCAAGAGCTTCCTTGTTTTCGAAGGTAGAAATAAGCACGGCATCATAAGCCATATCACTTTCTAATACATTTATACCGACCTCTAATGACTTTATTTCAGGTATTATTCCTATTAAAGCTTCCAGGTGTTCTTTCATCCAAAGAGCATTTTCAGCTTTCGACTTACCTTCAGCGGTTTTCTTAAGTTTCCACATAACTACATGTTTCAGCATAATCTGTATTCTCCTTTATTTGAGATTTTATTAATAGAATAGCAGTACTTTGTCTGAGTACTTTGATAAACAAAGAAAGAGGTTAACACTTATATGATAACCTCTTTCTTTTTTATTTAATCTCGATTTCTTCCTGCATATCAATCTCTTCGCCATTTGAATCATAGAATTTATATTCCAGAAAGGCTAGTTTTTGATTAGGGATAATCTTAATTCCAAATCCGTATTTTATTTGCCATTTATGTTTCAAGGAAATAAGTCCTTGATTTACATAGGCTGTTATATACGGGTGGATGTGAAGTGTGAATTTCTTTACCTTTAATTTATTTACCAGGTAATCAATTTTATTCTCTAAAGAATCTGTAAACAGAATGGAAGGCTTAATTGTTCCTTTACCAAAACAGGCTGGGCAAATTTCACTTGTATTTACATCCATTGCCGGACGAACTCGTTGACGGGTTATTTGCATCAGCCCGAACTTGCTAAGTGGTAAAATGTTATGCTTGGCTCTGTCGAGCTGCATATTTGCACACATCCTTTCGTAAAGCTTCTGTCTGTTTTCTGCCTCATTCATATCTATAAAGTCGATAACAATAATTCCTCCCATATCACGGAGACGGAGTTGTCTTGCTATCTCATCGGCTGCACCCAGGTTTACTTCTAAAGCATTTCCTTCCTGGCTATTTGTGCCTTTAGCACGGTTACCACTATTAACATCAACCACATGAAGGGCTTCAGTATGTTCGATAATAAGGTATGCGCCACTTTTATAAGATATGGTTTTCCCAAATGATGATTTAATCTGTTTGGTAATGCCGAAATTGTCATAAATAGGAAGTTGTCCTTTGTACAACTTTACAATTTCGGTTCTCTCTGGGGCAATGAGGGTAACATAATCCTTTACTTCTTCGAATACATCTTTATCATTTATATAAATGTTTTCGTAAGAAGGGTTAAACAAATCACGCAACAATGCAACTGTTCGGCTGGTTTCCTCATAAACGAGAGTTGGAAACTTAGTAGCTTTCTGAACTTTAGTTATGCTTTCTTCCCAATGTTTTAAAAGAACCTTAAGTTCTCCATCAAGCTCTGCCACTCTTTTACCTTCAGCTACCGTACGAACAATAACGCCAAAGTTTTTTGGCTTTATGCTCTGTAAAAGCTGTTTCAGGCGGGCGCGTTCTTCGCTTGATTTAATTTTTTGTGATACAGAAACCTTATCATTAAAGGGGATAAGCACTAAATATCTTCCTGCAAAGGAAATCTCGGCAGTCAATCTTGGCCCTTTAGTAGAAATTGGTTCCTTTACAATTTGAACAACAATTTCCTGTCCTACTTTTAGTGTATTAGAGATGGTTCCCTCTTTTTCAATATCAGGAAGGATAGTTGCCTTTGTAATGGGATTAAGCTTCTTTCTGTCGCTTAACGTTTGTTTAACGTACTTTTGTAGAGAATTAAATTGAGGACCTAAATCTAAATAATGAAGAAAAGCATCTTTTTCGTAACCTACATCCACGAAGCAAGCATTTAAACCGGGCATTAATTTCTTTACGCGGCCTAAATACATATTTCCCACGGAGAAAGAAAGATTTCTTCCTTCACTTTGAAGTTCCACTAAACTCTTGTTCTCAAGAAGTGCAATGGAAATCTCTTTGGGTTGTACGTCTACTACCAGTTCGCTTGTCACAATATGTTTCTTTATTAATTTAAGTGATGAACAGTAAAACAGAGTTTATTGTTCATTGAAGTTCCTCTTTACACAAAGAACAAACTTCAAGACATTTGTCTTTACAAGTTTGTTCTTTATTTTCTGTCATGCAGACTAAAAATTATTTCTTGCTTTTATGTCTGTTCTTTCTTAGTCTTTTTTTACGCTTGTGAGTAGACATTTTATGTCTTTTTTTCTTCTTTCCGCTTGGCATAGCTTCAAAATTTTATGGTTAATACTCTTGTTAATTATTTCTTTACTGCAATAGTAAATGTCTTTGCAGGTTTAAACGACGGAATGTTGTGCTCCGGAATAATGATAGTTGTATTCTTTGAAATATTACGAGCAGTTTTTTGTGCTCTTTTCTTAACTACAAAACTACCAAAACCACGTAAATAAACGTTGTCCTCATTTGACAAGGACTCTTTTACTGTATCCATGAATGCTTCTACTGTTGTAAGCACTGTAGTTTTATCAATTCCTGTGTTTTTAGCAATCTCGTTTACAATATCTGCTTTTGTCATTTTTAAAAAATCTATATTATTCGTACTTCTAATTTTTTGGAATGCAAATATATAGCTTTTTAGGTTCTCAAAAAAATATATGCTTAAGATTTTTATAAAAAAGTAAGTTGTTTACCGTTTATTGCTTTACTTTTGCGAAAAAGGTGTTATTTCGATTTAAAAATGGACAAATTTAGCGATAAAATTATAGTTTGGTATGAAGCTAATAAGCGGATATTACCTTGGCGGGAAACATCGGATCCTTATCTGATTTGGATTTCAGAAATTATACTGCAACAGACTCGTGTTGCTCAGGGATATGATTATTTTCTAAGGTTTGTGGAAAGATTTCCAACAGTAAAATCATTAGCTGAAGCAGATGAAGACGAAGTCTTAAAATACTGGCAAGGTTTGGGGTATTATTCCCGTGCACGCAATTTACTTGCAGCTGCAAAAAGTATCAATGGAGATTTTCCTGATACTTATTCTGATATTTTGGCTCTTAAGGGAGTTGGGGAATACACTGCTGCTGCAATCTGCTCTTTTGCTTACAATTTACCTTATGCTGTTGTGGACGGGAATGTGTACCGGGTATTGTCTCGTTATCTGGGTATTCAGACTCCTATAGATTCTACCGAAGGGAAAAAGTTGTTTGCTTCATTGGCGGGTGAGCTCCTTGATAAATCAAAACCTGGAATTTATAATCAGGCTATAATGGATTTCGGAGCATTGCAATGTACTCCGGCTTCTCCGGGATGTTCATCTTGTCCGCTAGCCGACTCTTGTATGGCTTTAAAGGACAATCTGGTAAACATCTTGCCTGTAAAACAAAACAAGACAAAGACAACCAACAGATATTTTAATTATTTATATGTACGCATGGGCGCGTATACCTTTTTAAATAAGCGTAGTGAAAATGATATTTGGAAGAATTTGTTTGAATTTCCATTAGTTGAGACAGATAAGTCGCTCGGAGATGAAGAGTTGTTTGCCTTACCTGAATTTCAGCAGTTATTCACTCCGAATGAGAAACCTGTTATTCGTTGTTTAAACAAGAATGTAAAACATGTACTTTCTCACAGAGTAATTTATACTAATTTTTATGAAGTTATTTTACCAGATAATTCAACTTCTTTTTCTTCATACATAAAGGTCTTAATAGCAGATATTGACAAGTATGCGGTCTCTCGTTTGATACACAGCTTTTTAGAGAAATATTTATAAATTAATTACTTAATACTTGCTTAATGTTGTATTTCTGATTATTTTTGAAGGCTAAATGATTAATATATAATTAAAATAACTAATTTTTATGTCTGTAAATAAAGTGATATTGATTGGAAATGTTGGGAAAGATCCTGATGTTAGATACCTGGATAGTGGCGTAGCAGTAGCAAACTTGACATTGGCAACTTCAGATAAAGGATATACTTTGGCCAATGGCACACAAGTTCCTGAAAGAACTGAATGGCATAATATTGTTTTATGGAGAGGATTGGCTGAAGTAGCCGAAAAATATGTTCATAAAGGTGATAAATTATATATTGAAGGGAAAATAAGAACTCGTTCTTATGATGATCCAAGTGGAGCAAAACGATATATTACTGAGATTTTTGCAGATGCAATGGAAATGCTTACTCCTAAGGGAGGTAATCAGTCTTATGCACCACAGCAAGCACAGCCTCAGAGTGCACCGGTGCAATCTCAGCCCGTTCCCCAGGATAATTCAACAGATGATTTGCCCTTTTAATTGAGGAATTATGAATTGTGTAATATGAATCAGATAGTAGCATGCCATCTGATTCATATTGCATAGATTTTATTCATAATTCGAACAATATGTCTAACTAAAATCAAATTCTTTGGACCCAGATGCGTTTTTATGCCAATTGGCAACTGTTTTTAGCGGTGTAACCGTAAACTCTTTCTCTTTTTTTGCAGAAATAGCATTACTTTCAGCTATTCTGTTATTGTTTGTTTTGGGTTTTATTTCTGCTTCAGAGATAGCTTTTTTTTCTCTTTCAACATCCGATTTGAATAGTCTTGGATTGCGTAATAACCTTTCAGATAGAAATATCCATTTTCTTCTTGAGAAATCTGATCGTTTATTGGCTACAATTCATGTAACTAAAATGTTTGTGAACATAGCAATAATTATGCTATGTAATGCATTCTTTTTGGAAGTCTTTGATACTGGAAACTCAACCTGGACAGGAGTTTTAATCTTTACTTTTGCATTAACTTTTGTCTTGTTACTTTTTGGTGAGATTATTTCTAAAATTTATTCAGCGCAACGTACGCTTTCCTTTTGTAGGTTTGCTGCTCCAATTATAACAGTTCTTGGATATCTGTTCTTGCCAATTGTATTAATATTGATTCGCTCTAATACTTATACTAATAAATATCTGGCAAGAAAAAGCTATGGTTTGTCGGTTGATGAATTATCTCATGCGCTTGAACTTACAGATAAAGAAGATTTGTCAGACGAAAAACAGATTCTCGAAGGAATTATCCGCTTTGGTGGTGAAACGGCAAAAGAGATTATGACCTCACGCTTAGATGTGGTTGATTTGAGTATTAAGGCGTCTTATAAAGAAGTATTGCAGTGCATTATTGAAAATGTTTATTCACGTATTCCTGTGTATTCAGGATCGAGGGATAACATTAAAGGAATTCTTTATATAAAAGACTTGCTGCCTCATTTGAATAAAGCAGATAATTTTCGTTGGCAGTCGCTTATCCGTCCGGCTTATTTTGTGCCGGAAACAAAAATGATTGATGATTTGCTGAGAGACTTTCAGGCAAACAAAATTCATATTGCTATTGTTGTGGATGAATTTGGTGGAACCTCCGGCATTGTCACCATGGAAGATATTTTAGAAGAAATAGTTGGTGAGATACGCGATGAATATGATGAAGAAGAAAATACATTCGTTAAGTTGAATGATAATAGTTATATTTTTGAAGCGAAAACCCAGCTCACTGATTTCTACAAGATAGCCAATATAAATAATGTTGCATTTGAACAAATAGCTGGAGATGCTGATACTCTTGCTGGTTTACTGTTGGAAATAAAAGGTGAATTTCCGGCTTTGCATGAAGTTATAAGTTATAATGGTTATGATTTTGAAGTTCTGAAGATGGATGAACGTCGTATTTTAAAGGTTAAATTTACTATCCATGAAGAGGCAGCAGACTTATAAAGTTTTTATGGGTATTTATCTCTTGCTATTATTGCTTTTGGTAATGATGACTTGTTCGTTTCCTGCATCCGGAAAGAAGGAGAAGGCGAATTCTAAATTGAACTTTCCGAAAGCTGTGTATGCTTCCACTACGGATTCTTTGCCATTTACTTTCGATTTGTCTAATCAGGCAAAGTTTACCTGGCAGAAGAATAAGCCGGGAGAGTATTTCTGTAATGTAATTTATCTTTCCCTGAATGCGCAGCTATACTGTACTTATCATGCCATAACTTCTGATAAATTCCGGGATTTTGCAGAAGAAAGCCGGAAAATGGTTTATCAGCATACAACGGTGGCTACGGGAATAAATGAAAAGAGATACGATAACGACTTGTCTCATGTACATGGAATATTATATGATATTCAAGGTAATGTTGCAACTCCTGTTCAGATAGCTTTAACGGATAGCAATCACTATTTTTTTAATGCTTCTCTCTACTTTAATATGACACCTGATGTTGATTCTATTGCACCTGCATTGAACTATATTCGTAAAGACATTATTCGTATTATGGAATCGTTTAAAGTAAAATCTCATTAAGCATGGCAGTTTTTGAAACACATATTGAAGTTGATTACAGATGGGGTATCTGGAAAATGGAAGAGACGGAAGATGATTTGCTTTCGCTTTTTTCCGATCAATTTCAGATAAAGGAGAAGATGCAGCATTTATCCGCCAAAGGCAGACGTTTGGAATGGCTTTCTGTTCGTGCTCTCTTGAAAAGTCTTTGCGGTGAAGAGAAGCAAATTGAATATTATCCTTCAGGGATGCCTTATTTGTCGGATCAATCTTTTTATATCAGTATTTCTCATACTCGTGGATATGTAGCGGTTATCCTGAGTGCTCAAAAGAAAGTTGGAATAGATATTGAGCAATATGGGGAAAGAATTCTTAAACTTGGTGCAAAGTTTCTGAGTGAACAGGAAATGAATGCTATTAATCCTGATAAAAAAGTTTATCATCTGCTATTGTACTGGTCGGGAAAAGAAACGGTTTTTAAGGTGCTTGGCGAACAAGTGGCCGACTTTAAAAAGTATTTGCTGATAGAACCCTTTGTTCCTGAAGAGAATGGTGTGTTTAATGCGAAGGAATTAAAGACTGATGCTCAACAACGTTTCCTTGTCTATTACCAGACTCATCCTGATTTTGTGATTACCTGGTGCTGATCTTTCTGTTCTTTCTGCTCTTGCCTCAATTATAAAATGGTATTTTACCGGAATTCTATAAGTTGTTGGTTATCTAATTAGCTTGATAATGAATTCGATAAACGGCTAATGCTTTACCGATTTGAGTTATTATTTAATATGAAAACAGATTTGTTTATCGACTTTTAGTTAGGATGGATGATTCACCATTTTGTGTAGGATGAAGATCTTCTACTCCGGAAACTTCTGTCGAGATTTCTCCTACAACCGTGTCTAAGTATTGATTGACTGCACTGTATATTCTTATAAAATCGACTCCTTTTACTGTAACACTATTGCCATTCTTGTCTACTGCCCAATCGAACTTCAGCTTGCAACCATCTGAAGTGTTTGAATAGTTGTCGGCATATCCATAACTGTAAGATGCCATAATCCATTTTCCTTGTGTGGAACTATATACTCCATTGTCAGGAAGGCGGCAACCGTTGAAGGTCATTGTTTCTCCGCTAATCCATTGCGGAAAATAAGCTTGTGCGTGATAGGAGTTATGCAAAACATATCCATTCTTATTCTGATTATCTGTCCAACGTATATTATCTGTTGAGCCGCCAGGCTTATAATATGTAATTTCGTAATTGTGAATGGTGGATGCATTGCTGTATTCCGAGCCTTTCAGTTCGTACCATTCATCGTTGGGTAATCCATCCTTGTTTGTGTCAGCAGAAACTAGAACAATGCCTGGTTCGGCGCTGCCATCAAATGCATTTCCCAGCACTTTAATATCATATTCTCCCGAAACATTGGCAATGGTATGGTCAAAGCCCACGGTTATATATCCGCCGAATGCTCCGAGTGAAACTGCATAATCCTTATTGAAATAGTCCAGACACTTAGCGCACATTGAAGCAGCATTGTCGCCGCTAGTATATTCGGGAAGTACATTCACAAATTGTCCCGGCGCAGGAACGTATTCAAGTACTTTTGTAACGTATGAACTCTTACTGTTGTCTGTTGGATCTGACGGCTGACTGGTGCTTTTACTACTTGTAAATACAATAGAGTTAGGGTTAATACCTTTTGCATCTATTGTAAACTTGTGCACTCCATCTTTAGTGAAGCAAACAATACTACCATTGATTACATAGTTCTGAGCATCGCAGATATAAACATCTCCGTTCACAGGATTCACCTCTATGTTATATGTACGGGTAATTTTGGTTCCGTCCTTAATGAAATTATCATCAATAATTTCTCCGGTACGAGTATCCATAACTTTGATGGATTCTACGTTTGAGTTGTAACTGTACAGATATGCTAGATGCCCGTATATAGTAAAGCTTACGACTGATAAATCGTAAGTCTTGATCAATTTATCTGTTTCACTGTCAATGCGATGCAGTTTGCAATCATAGTCTCCGATAGTATAATTGTAAGATTCACGGGATACCACATAAACATTTCCGGCTTCGTCGGAAAGAATGGTTCCTAAGTTATTGCGGACAGTGATTTTTTTTGTTTCGGTAAAGGTTTTCGTATCTATTACAGAGACTGTGTTATCCAGATTATTTTCATTCAGTCCGCCCGAATTGGCAACATAAAGTTTTCCATTGGCCACACAGATACCATCGGGATTGCGTCCCACTTTTACAATTCCGTCAACTTGAAGTGTTGTTGTATCAATACGCGCTACTGTGCCGTCGAAGTTACAGATATACGCTTTGTCTTTATAGAAAGCAAAGTAGCGGGGCTGACGAGCCACTCCATTTTCGTTGAATAAAGGAATTTGTTTCTGAGAAACTCCCGTTGATATATTTAATACCTCTATTTGGCTGGAAACATTAACTGCACAGTAAAGTTTGGATCCATAGCGTTGCAAATCATTCGCCGTATCACCCAGCTTTCTGCCATTTGCCATTTTGAAGTAATCATAGCTGGTTTTATCAGTCCCTTTCTTATCTGAATCCTGAAAAGAGAGCATCTCGCTTTTATTGAAATCGTAGTAGGAAAGTGTACTGTTATTCATGTTAAACAGTCCTTCACAAAGAATATACATTCCTGCTGTTTCAGTTTCAGTGGGATGATCTCCGGTGTCTTGCAGCACGATAGTATCGTCACATGCACTGACCATTAATGTGAGAACCAGGATAATATATAATATTTTGTTTTTCATATCAATAAATAATTCGGATGCTACCCCTGAGCTGTCTGCCGGGCATTGGATAATTTTGTACTATTTCATATTCTTTATCAAAGAGATTTAGGACTTCTGCCTGAGCTGAAATGCTGAATCTTTTAAGTTTAAAGGTTCTCCATACTGATGCACTGTGCTCTGTGTAACCATCTAACCGATATTCCGGTGCGTTATACTGGTTTGAGAAACGTTCTCCCGAGGTCATTACTGTGTATGACAGGTTAATCCACGGAGTTTCAAAACCAAGTCGGGCAGATCCGGAATGACGCGGCGTATAAGGAATCTGGTGATTATATGTTACCTTATCGGGCATATTGTACTTATCTGTTTTATCCATTGCCCTTTGGTAGGTATAATTTCCGGTTGCTGTGAGCTTTATTTTGCTGTTAAGGCTGAATGCTGTTTCAATATTAGTTTCCATTCCTCGAATATCAACCCTTCCAATGTTTTGCATACTCCATACAAAAAGGTTTTTGGACGGTACGGCTACTATCTTGTTACTTACTCTGTTATAGAAACCATCTACAGATAAAGAGACAAATGGAATAATGTGATTGATGTTCTTTATCCAGTTTACTCCGGCACTGTATTCGCTGGCCTGTTCAGGCTTGAGAGTCCGTGTACCTATTGTTCCGTAATATAAATCATTGAACGTAGGCAGACGGAAAATATCTTTATAGAGAAATCTTAATCGAAGATTCTCTTTTTTTATTGGCTGATAAGAGAGGCTGACAGAGGGTGATAATCGGTTGCGATTATCGGCAGCAGTTCCAGTTCTAACTGATTCGCGGGTTAAAGTAGATAGAATGTGTGCCGTTGCTGTGAAGCGATTATTTACATACTTGGCGGCAAAGGCATTTAGTAAAGTAAAGCGGGTAGGGTAGACAAAGTTTGCCATATCTGCCCTCATAGTATTTATGCTACCATCATTTGCCAAAGAAAAAGACAGAAGCGGGCTAGGGCGATACATAACAGTGCCCGAAAGGTAATATTCGTTTTGGTAATAGTTGTTTTCTGTTGCGGCGTTATAAGTTGCATTATCCGGATTGCTGTACTTATTATATCCCCAGTTAAACTTTCCGTTCGTTAAAAGACTCCATCTGTCGGAAAATTTATTTTCATAATTAGCCTGAGCAAAGAAGTTGTTGTCTTTCAATCTTTCTGTTGCCCGCGAATTATATAGTTTATTTGAAGGAAGACCTCTGTCAGAGAAATAATAATAAGCCTTCATGCTTGCTTTTTCGTGATTGCTGAAATGCGCAAACAAATTAGCCTCTGTCTTTACTGTTTCTATATCAGAGTTTAAGCGTTTCAGCCTTTCGGTTGCAGTTCCGTTAAGCTGAGTGTAAGGATAGTCTCCATCTGCCCGCATATAATCTACGTTTACAGAAGAGGAAAATATTTTGTTCCATTGGTGGTTCAGATGAAAACCGGGATTTAAAAAGCCAAAGCTTCCTCCTTTAAATGTAACACTGGCATTTGTCTTTTTTTGGTTGAATACAGGGGTTGGACTCTTAATATTCAGAACACTAGCAGCCGAGAAAAGACGTGCCGATTGAAAGATATTATCATCTTGTCCGCTAAGTAAGCTTATTTCCTCAACATTGTCGAGAGTGAGTTTTCCTAAATCAATCTGTCCGGTTTGAGAATCGTTAATCGTAATTCCGTCATAAACCACAGCTGTGTGGTTTGCTCCCAGACTACGAACCGAGATAGTTTTTAATCCGCCAATGCCTCCATAATCCTTCACAACTACTCCGCTGAAGAATTTTACGGCATCTGATACCAAAAGTGAACCGGACTGTTTCAATTGGTTGGCGTCCAACACCTGAAGAGGAGTCGTAGAACGAAACTCCTTTTCCTTTTTACTCTCTTTTATTACAACCTCTCCTAATTTGTGAACACGAACAGAATCTGCTTTCTGCGCCCGAACAAGCGGACTGGCGCAGAAAGAGATTGCTAAAGAGAGAATAATGTTTCGAGTGTTAGACATCTATAAGTAAAGTATTTAAAGTTCGATTGTAAATCCGTCCATACAGAAATATGCTGGAGTATTCATTCCCCAATTTCCATTGTCGGTAGAAGTCATGCTAAATTTAACCTCTGCTGCCTGGCCAAGAGCTGAAAGGTCAACCCAAGTCCACTGATCTATCAAAATCTTTTTCCCATCGCGGTAATCTGCAAGGTAAAAATCTACAGTACCAGTAGTGTTTCCTTGTGCATCCAAGCCTGTAACAGTCAGTTTCAACCAGTCGCCATCAACAAACTTCTTGGCAAGACTGTCTCCATTCTTCATAGAAAGGTAAGCGTAAGTGCTGTTTGTTACATACATACCTTTTATAAAGTGACTTAAATTGCCTGCAAAACGAAATTTATCAGTTGAGTATGCACTTGGATTCACAGTCATATAAGTTGCACTTAGTTTTCCTGTACCAGTAATTGCACTGTTGTTAGTATATCCTGTAGTTGTTTTATCTGTTTTATTTGTATAAGTAAATCCGCCGCCAAAAGATGAACTGCTTGTTACATAACTATCAAAAACAAAATATCCGGTTTGATCTACAAATGTATTCTTGTAGCTGTACGAACCGGCTGGTTCATCCTTAAATACTCCTGTAAATTCAGATTCGGGTGAACTAAGTTTTCCTTGTAGATTTAAGGTAACGGTTGTACTGTCAATAACATTAGAATTATCGTCGTTATTGTCACAACTGCAAAGTATTACCACAGTAAGCAGTAATAGAGAATAGATCTTTTTCATCTTGTCTATGTCTTTATAAATTAAGTAATAAAAAAATTGAATTTCTTAGTGATAAGCTCGTTCCTCGCAAGCTTTATACTTAAAAATGTCTGGCAGGTCTTCTGACTCGTTTCCGTTGGTAAGCGCCTTCCCGAACTTCATTGTTCAGTGGTATTGAGTGCTTGCTTACAACGTTTTGTAGAAACTTACAGCAGCGGGACTGTTCAGGATTTTCACCTGATTCCCTTTTAATCACTTCTCCGATAAGGAGATATGGTGAACCAAAGCGCCGCAAAGTTAGAAAGAAATTCCATATTCACAATTATTTCTTTCGTTTTCCTTTATTTAATCTTTTTCTCTTATAAAAGTAAAGGCGGGCAATTAGCTATTTATTCTCAGAGAATTATTATCTTTGTCTATATATATTAATATTAAGGTCGTGACCCTGTCTAATTGAGGTCGTGACCCTGATTATTTACCCTCACGACCTTGTTTGATCAGGGTTGGGACCCTAAAAATAATTTTTCGGGATTAAATAATTAATATGATAAGAGTAATCACTTAATCTAAAAAGGAAAAAATGGCAATTCGTTACAGTGTTCACACCTATGCTATTAAGAGTAGTAAAACAGGTGAGTTGAAGAAATCTAATTGGGTAAGCGTAAAAAGTAAAAATAACTATCGTACAGAAGATTTGGCTGAAGAACTCAGTGGCGGTTCGTCGGCAAAGAAAGGAGAGCTTTTGAGTGCATTTACACGAATTTTCGCTTGCATTGAGGAAAAGCTGAAAGATGGTCATAGTGTTACTATTGACGGTTACGGAACTTTTCAGCTTACTGCACAAATTAAAGCAGGAAAAGAGGATGAAGATTTTCGTGCGGAATCTGTAGAATTGAAGAATGTGGTTTTTAATGCAACCCGTCAGGCAAAAAAGAGAATCAATGCAGCAGGATTTGAACGGTATAACGATAATATCCGTCATAACAGATAGAAAAAAATACGCCCGGGCGAATCACTTCGACCGGGTGTGTTTTCAATAAACTTGGCAGAGTTTAATTGATTATATACTATTGTCATTAAGTATTCACTCTTTCAAAAGGATATAATAATCCTATTGCTTTATTGTATTAAGTATAAAAAATGATAGCGAATAACCTGAATATTGTAAAACGGTTATAAGATTCAATGGCTCTGTCCTCGAAAGCTGTTGAAATACAAGCATGGCAGGTCTTCTGACTCGTTTCCGTTATTAAGCTCCTTCCCGAACAACTATAGTTCAGTGGTATTGAGTGTTTGCTTATAACGTTTTTATAGAAACTTACAGCAGCGGGACTGTTCAGGATTTTCACCTGATTCCCTTTTAATCTCTGGTTTTAAGTAAAAACAGAGAACCGATGCACCGCAAAGTTAATAATTAATTTAGGAGAATCAATATAGAAGATATTTTTTTTATTTTCATTATTGATTTTAGCTTTTGGCTAGAGTGAATATAAATTCCAGTCCACCGCCTTGATTGTTTTTGGCCGATATGTTTCCTCCGTGAATAATTACGGAGTTTTTTACGATAGCCAGTCCCAGACCTGTACCGCCAATTTTTCGTGAGCGCCCTTTATCTACCCGATAGAAACGTTCAAACAATCTGTTTAAATGCTCTGGTGCTACACCTACTCCGGTATCAGAGAAACTGAAATAGTAGAATGATTCATCTTCTCTGAAGCATTTTATATTAATAGAAATATCGTTTCCTGCATATGCAATGGCATTATCCATTAAATTCCGGAATATAGAATATATCAGCGAAGCATTTCCACGTATTGGTAATTCCTTATTCAAAGCATTGTTTACTTTGATATTCTTTTCTTCTAATTCTAAAGCCACATCTTTAATTATACTTTGCACAAGAGAACTGATTTCTACTTTTTCCATATCAATCATGTTGCTTGCTTCGTCCATTCGTGTAAGCACAGATATGTCTCTTAAAAGTCGGGTCAGTCTGTTACTTTGAGCATAGCAACGTTCCAGAAATGTTTTCAGCTTATCTTTTGGAAGAGATTCATTATTAACAATAGTTTCCAGATATCCCTGAATACTGCTTACGGGAGTTTTAAGCTCGTGTGCAATGTTCTGAGTTAATTGTCTCTTCATGCGAACCTGCTCTTCCTCTTGTGTAATGTCATTAATAGAAATCTCAAAGCTCTGATCCTGGAAGATGATACACTCTACAACAAATATTCGTCCGTTTTTATCTAAATTGATAGACATACGGCGTTCTTCGTTGCCGGCAGGTCTTGTTTGTGCCTTACTTATGTATTCAGTAATTTTTTGAATCTCGGGTAAAGAAAAAACTTCCTCTGCATTTTGAAGATTTACATCTGATATAAGATTACTATATTGAGTGAAAAGGTTATTCACGAGAATCTCTTTTTTGTCAGCAGTAAAAATACCCAGTCCTTCGTGTGAAATCTGTAAGTGGGTAATAAGCTTTTCTCTTTCTATATATAAGGCTTCTTTAGTATCGTGCAATCGATTATAAATTTTGATGATGTGCTGAGAAATATCACCTAATTCATTGTTTGGGAAAGCATTAGCCATATCCATATCCAAAGCCTCATTGCGGTCTGCCCGTCTGGTAAATTCTCTCAGCTGAGCTATAGAAGTTCCTATCTTTTTAGTAAATCTAGAGAAAATTATGGTCAGAATTAATGTGACTATTACCGTAAACCAAACAAACTTGTAATCGGCTTTTAAACTAGTAATTAAATCTAAGTTGTAAGGCAGCGCACTACGAACAATGTATTTATCATACAAAGAAGCTGAATAGAAAGATGGATATCCGGTTGTTTCGGATGTTCTTCTCAAATCATATCCATTGCCTTTACTTAAAGCCTGTTTAACTTCTGGTCTGTTTGAATGATTCTCAATCTTATTATAGTCCTTTTTTAGATTATCATAGATAACTTTACCATCAAGAGTTATAATGGTAACACGGAGACCTTTAATGGTATGTCTTTTTGTGTATTTATTTAGTGTTTTCTCAACATTTCCCGAGTCACAAATTTCCTCATATAAGCGTGCATTGTAATCTTGTAGTTTAGTATTAAGTAGTTCTACTTTAAACTCTTTTTCTCTGTTATATTGAAAACCAATAAAACATAAGGAAAACGCTGCAAATAAAAGTATAACAGAGAGTAATAATTTCTGGTTGAGGGATAATATTGGTTTTTGGGCAATTGTCATATTAATAATTATAATAGCTCGTTAACATTCAAAACAGTATCCATAACCAAGTCGGGTAACAACATGTTTCCCGTAGCTACCTATTTTCTTTCGCAAACGAGTAATATTTACGTCAATGGTGCGGTCTAATACACAAACTTCATCACTCCATATCTTGGAAAGGATGTCTTCTCTGGAAAATACTCTTCCTTTGTTTTGCAGTAGAAGGAGTAATATTTCAAATTCTTTTTTGGTCAGAGATATTTCTTCTCCATCAATGGTGACTTTCTTTTTTGTTATATCAATAACCAGCGTTTCGAAATAAATTTGTTCTGTAGAGCTCTTTTCGGTGTTGTTTGTAGTACGGCGAATTACAGCTTTTACTCGTGATATCACTTCACGCAAAGAAAATGGCTTCGAAATATAGTCGTCAGCTCCAAGGTTGAAACCTGTAATGGTATCATTCTCTGTATCTTTTGCTGTTATGAAGATTATTGGAATATTTGCTGTCTTCTTCTCTTTTTTGAGCATACTGGCCATTCTGAATCCGGAAATTTCTCCCATCATAACGTCCAATAATAATAAGCTATAATCGCTAATATTTAATTTTAGTGCTTCTTCAGCTGAATTTGCAGTATCTACTTCATACCCTTCATTCTCTAAATTAAATTTTAAAATTTCACAAAGATCTTCTTCGTCGTCAACAACTAAAATTCTATTGGTGTTCATAATTTCTTTTGTTTATGATGTTGTACAAATATATACATTCTTATTAATTAATTGCAAAGATGTAGCTTTTATATTACGTATGAATGAAATAGATGTTACAAAGTTGTTACGATGCTTTTATGTACCAAAACTTATAGTTATATTTGTTTCATTATTATGTATATCAGATGAAAAAGATTAATATATGGAAGGCTGTTGCAATTGTTTCGTTAGTAATAATTGTAACTGTTAGCGGGATCTACCTATACAATGATGGACTTTTTAGACGCGATTATGAATTAAATGACGAACTAGGCGGTAATATATTCCCTTCAGCAATTCTCTCTATTGCAACAACTGATACAGTAGTTATTAAACCGGCAGGAAATCATTATTTAGGTAATCCAAAATCGGGCTTTATTATTCGTCTGAAATCGGGGAGGGCTAATAGCAAAGTTAGAATTACGCTCGGCAAAACACCTTATTTTGAGAAATCAGTGTCTGAATTTGTATTGGAAGAATCCGGTACGGTATATCAGATCTTTCCGGATGTAATATGGAATTATAATGCATTGAAAAATAATATTCAGGCTGCTCCAGTTAGTGTTTCCGTTGAAGTGGAGGTTAATGGAACTAGCCTGGGACAGAAAGTTCGCACTTTTTCTGTGAGAAGCATTAACGAATGTCTGCTTGCTTATTTGGATAGTAAGCAACAATTTCACGATACCGGGATATTCTTTGCTGCATATGTAAATGAAGAGCATCCAATGATTGATAAACTTCTTCGTGAAGCCTTGAATACACGCATTGTTAATCGTTTTGTCGGTTATCAGTCCGATAAACCAGGTTCGGTAGACAAGCAAGTATACGTTTTATGGAATGTATTGCAGAAACGAAACTTTAAATATAGTTCTGTATCGACGTCAAGCCTTTCATCAAATGTTGCTTTTTCCCAACGCGTCAGAACTTTGGATGATGCCTTGGAATCTTCGCAAATAAATTGTGTTGATGGAAGTGTTTTGTTCGCTTCTTTGTTGAGAGCCATTAATCTTGATCCAATATTAGTAAGAATGCCCGGCCACATGTTCGTGGGATATTATTTGGATAAGTATCATAAAAAGAAAGATTTTCTTGAAACTACGATGATTGGTGATGTAAATCTGGATGATTTCTTTCCCGATGAAAAGCTAGATTCAACAATTGTGGGCAAATCGCAAAATGAAATGTCTCGCATAACCTTTGAGAAGTCTAAACAATATGCAAATAACTTGTTTGAAAAGAATTTGAATGGAATTAGAACTCGTCAGCGCTTTTTTATGTATCTGGAAATATCGAGAGAAGTAAGACGCTATATTCAGCCTATAGGCAAATAGTAAGCAATAAATAGATAAAGAATAAGATAAATATATATGATCGAAAAAGGAAAAAAGTTTATTTCTCCCGGAGCTTGGTTCTCTTTAATTTACCCTTCATCCTGGAATGAATTCGAGGATGCGGAAGATAGTTTCCTATTTTACAATCCCAATAAATGGACTGGTAATTTTAGAATTTCAGCATACCGTGACGATAGAAATAATGGGTATGGAAAAGAGTCGGTAGATTATGAACTGAAGCAGAATAAAAATTCTTCGCAGGTTAAACTTGGTGAGCTGGTTTGTGCTTATAGCAAAGAAATGTTTCAGGAAGAAGGATCCTATTATGTAACTCATGTCTGGATAATCGGAATAGGTAATGTGGCATTCGAATGTACATTTACCGTTCCCCGAGGAAATGATATTATCGAAGCTGAAGAAATAATATCTTCCTTGAAAGCTTATCCGAAAGGCAAACAAATAAATGAAATTATACCAATACGAGTATTGGAAATAAATGTTGTAAATGAGGCGTTCGATTGGGCTTCAGGTACAATTAAAAAACAAATAAAGAAGGATTTTACTTCATCGGAAGAGGATATTGCTAAGATTCAACAAATGGTTGATAGTAGCAGCTTTAAACCTCAGCAAAAAGAAGTGTGGGAATCTTTTGGAATTGCTTTTGGCACAATTATTGAAAACCAGATTGATGGTATGGAATGGGTTACGGTAATTAACGGTAATAAGGAAATTCCGGGATTACGTTTTAATGAAAGTAAACTGATTATATATCCTTCAGAGATAATCTGGAACTTAGTCCGTGCTGGTCAACCTTGTGATTTGAATGCCATTTTTCAAGATGTTAAGTTGAAGGTGGAAAATGAATTGAATTAAAATTAGAAAAAAAATGGCGAGTTATATGCAGGTTGATGGGTTAACCAAATCGTTTGGTGACCTTGTTCTATTTAATGAGATTTCATTTGGTATTGCAGAAGGACAGAGGATTGGTCTTATAGCTAAAAATGGTAGCGGAAAGACAACCTTATTAAATATTATTGCAGGAAAAGAAGGATATGATGCCGGAAATATTGTCTTCAGACGAGATCTACGCATAGCTTATCTGGAACAAGACCCTCAGTATCCCGAGGATCTGACTGTTCTGGAGGCTTGTTTCCATTCTAATAATGAAACTGTGCAGCTGATTAAAGAGTATGAAGTTTGTATGGAAACAAAAGGTAATCCCGGATTGCAGGAATTATTAATCCGAATGGATCATGAAAAGGCATGGGATTATGAACGTAAAGCAAAACAAATTCTTTCGCAATTAAAGATTCGTAACTTCGATCAACTGGTAAAACACCTTTCAGGTGGGCAGTTGAAACGAGTGGCACTCGCAAATACATTGATTACCGAACCAGATTTGTTAATTCTCGATGAGCCTACCAATCATTTGGATCTCGATATGACAGAATGGTTGGAAGAATATCTGAGACGTACAAATGTAAGTTTGCTGATGGTAACTCACGACCGATATTTCCTTGATAGAGTTTGCTCGGAGATTATTGAGATAGATAACAAGCAGGTTTATCAATATAAAGGGAATTATAGTTACTATCTGGAGAAAAGACAAGAACGGATTGATTCAACGAATGTAGAAATTGAACGTGCGAATAATCTTTATCGCACTGAACTTGACTGGATGCGCCGTATGCCACAAGCACGTGCACATAAAGCAAAGTACAGACAGGATGCGTTTTATGAAATAGAGAAAGTTGCAAAGCAGCGTTTCAATAATGATAATGTAAAGCTGGACGTAAAAGCTAGTTATATTGGTTCTAAAATATTTGAGGCCGATCATCTTTATAAAAGTTTTGGAGACCTGAAGATATTGGATGACTTCTCTTATATTTTTGCCCGATATGAAAAAATGGGTATAGTTGGTAATAATGGAACCGGAAAGTCTACCTTTATTAAAATATTAATGGGACAAGCACAACCGGATAAAGGAACTATTGATATTGGAGAGACAGTCCGCTTTGGTTACTATTCACAGGATGGGTTGCAGTTCGACGATCAGATGAAGGTGATTGATGTGGTGCAAGAAATAGCTGAGGTTATAGAATTAGGCGATGGCAAAAAGCTTACTGCATCTCAGTTTCTGCAACATTTCCTTTTCACCCCTGAGACTCAGCATAGCTATGTTTATAAATTAAGCGGAGGAGAGAGAAGAAGGCTTTATCTTTGTACGGTATTAATGCGAAATCCTAATTTTCTAGTGCTCGATGAGCCTACTAATGATCTTGATATTATTACGCTTAATGTCCTTGAAGATTATTTGGTAAACTTTAAAGGATGTGTGATTGTGGTTTCTCACGATCGCTACTTTATGGATAAAGTTGTTGATCACTTGCTGGTATTCAACGGCCAGGGAGATATTCGTGATTTTCCTGGTAACTATTCCGATTATCGTGATTGGAATGAGGCTAAGAAACAAAAAGAAAAAGAAGCCGAAAAACCAAAAGAAGATAAAACTGCAAGAGTTCGTACCAACGATAAACGCAAGATGTCTTACAAAGAAAAGATAGAATATGCTCAGATTGAGAAGGATTTAGAAGATTTGGAACAGGAAAAAGCCGATTTGGAAGCCGATCTTTGCAGTGGTTCTTTATCAGCAGCTTCTTTGACTGAGAAATCGAAAAGAATTGCGGAACTTATTGATCTTATTGATGAAAAGACAATGAGATGGCTTGAACTAAGCGAAATAGAAGAATAAAAATGAATCTGACAAATTATCATAGTCATACATCTTTCTGTGATGGACGTGCTCCTATGAAAGAATTTGTAGTTGAAGCCGTGCACCAGGGATTTACTTCGTACGGTATTTCCTCTCATGCTCCGCTTCCTTTTCCTACCCGATGGACTATGGAAAAGGAAGATGTTACGCCTTATCTGGATGAGTTTTATGCTTTGAAGAAAGAATTCCAGGATAAAATAGAGCTATATATCGGATTGGAGATTGATTATTTAAATGAGGACAGTAACCCTTCAATAGAATATTTTCGTAACCTCCCTCTGGATTATCGTATTGGCTCTGTTCATCTTCTGACTGATGATCAGGGAGAAGTTGTAGACATTGACTGCAGTAAAGAGAACTTTAAAGAAACGCTGGAGATGCATTTTTATAATGATGTAAAGTCTACTTCTCTTGCTTATTTCAGTAGATTAATGTCTATGGTAGAGCTTGGAGGTTTCGACATTGTGGGGCATGCTGATAAAATTGCATATAATGTCTCTTATTGTCAGTCAGGTGTTACAGAAGAAGAATGGTATAAGAATGCATTAAAAGATTTATTTGCGTTTATTTATGAAAAGGGATATATAATGGAGATAAATACTAAGGCCTATCATAAACTTGGTGTCTTTTATCCCGATGAAACAACTTTTTCTCTTATCAAAGATATGCGTATTCCTTTAGTAGTAAATTCAGATTCTCATTATCCGGAACTAGTAAATCATGGTAGGAGAGAAGCTCTTCAGGCGTTAAAGGCTGCCGGAATAAATAGTGTAATGGAGCTTGTTTCTGGTAAATGGCAGGAAAAACCTATTTCGATTTAAATATTTAATGTATTATATAGAATAGAAACAAGAGCTCAACTTGTTTCTATTCTGCTCTTTTACAATTGTTGGAAGCAAAAAACGCATCCAATTTCTTTTCATAATTACCAATAACAACCATATGATGATTTCCTATCGGGTTGCGGAGGAAATAATCTACCGGACTATCCAGTTTAATTCGTACTTGTGTACGGCAAACATTCAGATAATTAGTATTCTCAATTAAACTTCCCGAAGCAACATAATATTCGTCCAGGCATTCCCCGCCACATTTTACTATTGTAACATCTCCCGTTGGCAGAATTCCCTGAATAGATACTCCTTTGCTACTTTCAAAATGATTTCGGATGATGTATCTTTCCGTAAGTTTTGTGCTAACAGTGCAATGCGCCATTACAATCTCGTTGCTTTTTATATCAATCCTGATAGGGTTTGCCATAAAAGCCGAACGACCGGTTACAGCTTTTATAGCCATGAGAGTAAAGATAGATTGCAAGTCGCCTTCGCATCCGGCAAGTATTCCTTCATCATTAAGCAATGACATAGCCAAACACCCAGTAGTTCCTAAAAGTGTTATTATTTTGTAGCAGTTTAATGTAATGGCATTCAACTTTTCTTTTTCACAAATATCTTTTATAGCCTTATAAATGCGCATTGCATTTATCATATCTTCCGGGTCCGCCTCTCTGCAGGCTAAAGCTTTTCCGGCAATCTGTGCAGCTTGTTCCCCAACCTCATCTTCACCGATAAGTGCATATCTCTTTGTAACATTCTCAATAGGGATGTTAATATACTCTACTCCCCAGCGTTGCTTGGAAAGCAAATAATCTACTCCGCTTGCAATAAGCCATGAAGAAGGAGTTCCAATAACTCCAATTCTTTTGCCTTTAAGAGCTTTTTGAGCTTCGAAATTGTTGTAATGAATATGAATCCTTTCAACTGTATTTCTTATGTCTCCATGAAGTATTTCAGATTTTAGTCCTTTACATTGCAGCCAATATGAAATTTCCAATGAGGCAGAAAAGGAATTCTGCACACCATCAGTAAGTAAAATCATAGGCTGAGGCAGGAATTCGAAGCATCGTATAACGAACTTTTCTATCCCTCCTGTAGCTATGAAAACAATTTTGAAATCATCTTCGGTAAGGGTATACAAGTCTTTATAATCAATGATTTTTATGATATAGAATTTCTCAAGTTCACTGAGAAGAACTTCGTGCATCTTATAGATGGACATCTGGTTTTGCAGAGCCGAAGCGAATGTTATGAGGTGGACTGTAATCATAGAACATTCAATTTAAAGATTAAACAAATCTACATATTTAATTTGATTTAATACAGTTTTATTGCAAAAACTTGTCTTAAAGAAAACTAAGCCTCATTTTTGTTTACTATTTGTTTGCTTGGTTACTCTCGAAGTCCTATCTTTGCAGCTCAATTGAAAATATATTTTAATACTAGAAAGTATGCCAACTATATCCATTCGTGGAACAGAAATGCCTGCTTCACCAATTAGGAAACTTGCTCCGTTAGCTGAAGCTGCCAAACAAAGAGGAACTCATGTGTATCACCTGAATATTGGTCAGCCCGACCTTCCTACTCCTAAGGCCGCACTTGAAGCCATTCGTAATATTGATCGTAAGATTTTGGAATACAGTCCAAGTGACGGTTACAGAAGCTATCGGGAAAAGCTTACCCATTATTATGCCAAATATAATATTAATCTGACTGCAGATGATATTATCATAACTACCGGTGGATCGGAAGCTGTGCTTTTTGCCTTCATGTCATGCTTGAATCCGGGTGATGAAATTATTGTTCCGGAACCGGCTTATGCCAACTATATGGCATTTGCTATTTCGGCTGGAGCTGTGATTCGTACTGTGGCAACTACTATAGAAGAAGGGTTCTCTCTTCCAAAGGTGGAGAAATTTGAAGAACTGATTAACGAGCGTACAAAAGGTATTTTGATTTGTAATCCTAATAACCCTACTGGCTATTTATATACTCGCAAGGAGATGAATCAAATCAGGGATATGGTTAAGAAGTATGATTTGTTCTTATTCTCTGATGAAGTATATCGTGAGTTCATTTATACCGGTTCACCTTATATTTCAGCATGTCACCTTGAAGGTATTGAGAACAATGTTGTATTGATTGACTCTGTCTCTAAAAGATATTCAGAGTGCGGTATTCGTATTGGTGCATTAATTACAAAGAACAAAGAAGTCCGTAACGCAGTTATGAAGTTCTGCCAGGCTCGTCTTAGTCCTCCATTGATTGGACAGATTGCAGCTGAGGCTTCTTTAGATGCTCCGGAAGAATATTCAAGAGAAACGTATGACGAATATGTTGAGCGCCGTAAGTGCCTGATTGATGGATTGAATAAAATACCGGGAGTTTATTCTCCGATACCAATGGGAGCTTTCTATACAGTGGCAAAGTTACCGGTTGACGATTCTGATAAATTCTGTGCATGGTGTCTTTCTGATTTTGAATACGAAGGTGAAACCGTGTTTATGGCTCCGGCTTCAGGTTTCTATACAACTCCGGGTGCCGGATATAATGAAGTTCGTATTGCTTATGTGTTAAAGAAAAAGGATCTGACTCGCGCACTCTTTATTTTAAGTAAAGCATTGGAAGCCTATCCGGGGAGAGTTGATTGAATTTCTTTATGAAGCAGTATGATTACATAACGCTTTCTAAAGCTATTGGCATAATATTAGTTGTTGTTGGTCATTTTACTTCTACAGTATACATGCCAGCTTATTACAGCGAAATAAAAAATCTTATTTTTTCATTTCATATGCCACTATTTATGATATTGTCTGGCTTTCTGTTCCAAATGTCTATGAGCAGGAAACCAGACGGTATTTCGTTACTTCCATTTCTTAAGAAGAAGTTTATACGCTTGATGGTTCCTTATTTCTTTATTTCTGCAGCAATTGCTCTGCTGAATTTTGGTTTGGGACTCTTTATGCCGGTAAAACGGGTGGTAGACTGGCGTTATCTTCTAGAGATTCTTTACACAAATGTTGGTGGATCGGCAGTATTTCTTTGGTTCATGTATACTTTGTTTGTGGTGTTCTTGATTTCGGCTCTCTGCATGAAATTAAAAGGTGGGATAACTATTTTAGGAATCCTTTCTGTAATTCTCTATTTTATTCCACTTCCACAAATATTCTATTTATCATTTGTCCATTCATTCATTATCTATTTCTGGGCAGGAATAATTCTATTTCTACTGACTGACAAGGAAAAGCTCCGCCCTTCATTAGCTCACTCAATTTTTGCAATTATAATATTGACTTTGGCTTATGGAAGAAGAGATTTTGTTGATACTGAGAATCTTAAACAGTTTTTGAATCTTATTTGTGGTTTATCCGGTAGCTATATGGTTATCTGTATTGCTCACGAAATTCAAAAATCAAGTAACAACTGGTTAATGTCTTTAGGCAAATATAGCGCTTATATCTATTTACTTCATATGGCCGGAGTTTATTCAGTAAGAATGGTCTATGAAAAAATGGGTTTATTTACCCCCGTTACATATTCTATAGCTTTGGCTCTGGCAGTAATAGCAGGTCTTGTACTTCCTGTAATTCTAACAAAGTATGTAATTAATAAAAATAAGTCATTAACTTTTTTAATGGGAGGAAACTAAGAAATGAATCTTTCACTTTTTATAGCTCGAAGAATATATTCTGGTAAAGAGGTTCAGAAGCAAGTCTCAAAGCCAGCTGTGCGCATTGCTACGATTGGTATTGCGATTGGACTGGCTGTAATGATTATTTCTGTAGGAGTAGTTATAGGCTTTAAAAATGAAATTAAAAGTAAAGTAGTAGGGTTTGGTTCGCATATTCAGGTTAGCAACTTCGATTCATCTCTTTCTTACGAAACGCGCCCGGTTGTTACGAATGATAGCTTAATAAAAGTCCTCTCTTCCATACCTGGTATAAAACATGTGCAGAGATATTCTACAAAGCCAGGAATGATAAAGACTGATAATGCTTTTCAGGGAATGGTCCTGAAAGGAGTGGGGCAGGAGTTTGATCCTACATTCTTCCGCCATAATCTGGTAGAAGGAGAAGTCCCTGCTTTTTCAGATTCAGCTTCATCAAATGAGGTGCTTATCTCTAAATCTTTGGCAAATAAGCTAAACTTAAAGTTAGGCGACAAGATCTATACTTATTATATTCAAAGCGAGGTTCGCGCTCGCAGATTCACAATTAAGGGGATATATCAAACCAATTTCTCTGAATATGATAACCTGTTTCTGCTGACGGATATCAGAACTGTAAACCATTTAAATCAGTGGGAACCCGAACAAGCTACCGGAATGGAGCTTCAGATTACCGACTATGATCAGCTGGATAAAGTGGCATATAATGTGTATCAGCATGTAGATAAAGAAGTTGATAAATATGGTGGTGTTTATTATACGCAGACTATAGAACAACTTAATCCATCTGTTTTTGCATGGCTTAGTTTGCTTGATATGAATGTATGGGTTATCCTGATTTTAATGGTTGGTGTAGCCGGATTTACAATGATTTCGGGTTTGCTGATTATCATTCTGGAGAGAACAAACATGATTGGGATTCTGAAAGCACTTGGTGCTAAGAACTTCAGTATTCGCGAGATATTCCTTTATTTCTCAGTCTTTTTAATAGGCAAAGGTATGCTTTGGGGAAATATAGTAGGATTACTATTCTGTTTTGTTCAGTCTAAATTCCATCTATTCAGGTTAGAACCCGAAACATATTATATTGACCATGTGCCAGTGGAGTTTAATGTCTGGCTGTTCCTTTTAATAAATGCAGGAACATTTATTGCTTCAGTCTTGATGTTAGTTGGGCCTTCTTATCTCATTTCAAAGATTAATCCGGCAAAATCCATTCAATTTGAATAATAGAGATACTATTATAAATTTATTGGTGAATGGTTGCCCAACCATTCACCAATAAATTAAATCCATTCACCAATAATTTAAGAGGCAAACCCCAATGCTTTTCGTATAGAATAACGGGCTATTTTTTATCTTCTCATATAGTCACCTTTTCCCCGGATTGTTCTGAATAATTTGAACTTTAATACATCAAGAGGTTGAACTATATCAAATATTGGTAACGTAAGATAATATTTTCTTTCTTCTAAATCAGTGGCTGTTTTATTGATAATAACAATCTGCATTATATATCGAAGAATGTACACTAGGATTGCTAAGCCTAGCACAACCCATTGCTTGTCAATAATACCAATTGCAATTGTTCCGACAACAGTAGCGATAAATAGCAGGCGAGAAGTTGTTTCAAAACCTAATAAGTAGCGTTGAGCGCCATGGAAAAAGTGTGAAGTTGCCAGATAACTAACTTTCTCTTCTTTCCAGCTTTTATATCCATATGATGGCTCCATTCTTATAACAGACCCCGGAGAAGTTTCAACTTTTGTGTTATAAGGTGTTGCTACTTCGTTTATAAACAAGTCATCGTCACCCCGTTGTAAGTTTAGGTGTGAAGAGAATCCTTTGTTTTTAAAGAATAACTCTTTTCTGTAAGCCATATTTCGTCCAATACCCATATATGGTTTATCTATAAGTGCGAATCCTAGAAAGCGCATTGACATAAACAGGTTAGTGAATGAAGCCTTTCTATAGAACCATCCATTATTTTGCTCATATCCGCTATATCCTAAAACTATTTCTGTGTGTGGCGTGAAATTTCTGGCCATTAGTCTTAACCACTCCTTGCTAGCCGGACGGCAATCGGCATCTGTAAATACTAGCCAATCATACTTACTAGCCTTAATTCCTACAGTGAGTGCCAGTTTTTTTCTACTGATGTAACGGGCACCATCGGGTGTAAATGTATGATATAAATTGGTGTATTGTTCTTCAAGAATTGTCAGTACATCTTCACTTTCATCTGTTGAGCCATCATTAATAACGATAACTTCAAAATTAGGATAATCTTGTTCCAGAATGGAAGGTAGATATTTCCTGAGATTCTCAGATTCATTACGTGCGCTGATAATTACAGAGATAGGAGGAAGATCTGCTTCGTATATTAAATCTCCTGCATTTACAGCTTTGTTGTGAACATGTAATTGGTTGTATAGACTGAAATAGTAGATTATTTGTATAATTAGTAATATACCTATAGAGGCTAATAATATTATCTCGACTATATTAAAGGTAAATAAGTCCATTGCGTATTTTCTGTTTATTTATTGCTGCAAAATTACATTAAATATTGGAATTAATAGATATAGAATTTTTCTTTTTAAACATAAAGTATATCTTTTGAAATCATTTTTTTTGCTAAAAAAAGGGATGCCTTTTGGACATCCCTTATTCGTTTATTTATCGAAGTTAAATTAGCTCATCAGAAGTGTATCCTTGAGGAAGAGCTCTGCAATTATAACCAGAAGCCATAATTTCACCGTATGCACCGGCCGAACGAAGAGCAAAGAGATCTCCTCTTTTCACTTTGTTAATATCCAGTGCCTTGCCAAATACATCAGAAGACTCACAAATTGGACCTACAACATCATACTTCTCCATTGGCTCTTCAGATGTTATGTTTTCAATTTTATGGTAAGCCTGATATAAAGCTGGGCGAATAAGATCTGTCATACCACCATCTAGAATGGCGAATTGCTTATTTGCTCCTTGTTTTACATATAACACTTTGCTTATTAAACTGCCACATTGTCCAACAACTGAACGTCCTAATTCAAAATGCAATGATTGTGAAGGGCGTAATTTCAAGTGTTTATGGAATGTTGCAAAATATGCAGCAAAATCAGGAATAGATTGTCTGTTAGGATGTTGGTAATCAATACCCAGTCCACCGCCAACATTTATATGTTCAACAATAATACGGCGTTGATACATGTGTTCCTGTATTTCGTTTACACGATTACAAAGTCCCACAAAGTCGCCCATATCAAGGATCTGTGAACCAATATGGAAATGTAATCCTAACAACTTAACATTAGGAAGTGCATTGACAGCATCTAAAACATTATCCAGATCTTCAAGATTAATACCAAACTTATTCTCCTTTAGTCCGGTAGTAATATTAGCATGCGTATGTGCTCCTACATTTGGATTAATACGCAAAGCTATTGAAGCAATTTTACCTTTAGCACCAGCAAGTTCGTTGATAACTTCAAGCTCTGGTATAGATTCTACGTTAAAACAGAATATTCCATAATCTAATCCTAGATTAATTTCCCAGTCGGCTTTACCAACACCTGCAAAAACAATTTTAGAAGCAGGAAATCCAGCTTTAATTGCAGCACGAATCTCGCCACCGCTAACGCAATCTGCGCCTAAATAGTTCTCACGAATAATTGAGAGAACTTTCGGATTAGCATTTGCTTTTACGGCATAGTGTACAATATAATTGCCATACTTCTTTGCCTCGTTATTTACACAATTAAGTGTGTCCCTTAATACCTTTGTATCGTAGAAATAGAAAGGAGTTTCCATCTCACGAAATTTATCTATTGGGAAGGTCCCTTTCATACAAATTTGCTATTATTTATTATTGAAAAGTACATTACTTAATGATTGTAATGCTTCTTTTTTATCAGATTCGCGAATAAGGAATGATATATTGTGATTACTACCACCAAATGAAATCATTCTAACCGGTATGTTACTCATTGCATCAAGTGCAGTAGCTTCAAATCCAACATTTTCCCATTCCAGGTCACCAACAACACATACAATACACATATCTTTGTCTACTGTAACTGTACCATATTTCTTCAAATCATCAAGAATTTCCGGCAAGTGTTTTATATTGTCTATCGATACTGAAACTCCAACTTCCGATGTACAAACCATATCAATAGAAGTCTGGTAGCTTTCAAATATCTCGAATACCTTGCGAAGGAATCCGTGTGCTAGCAACATACGGCTTGATTTGACTTTGATTGCTGTGATATTATCTTTTGCTGCAACAGCTTTGATTTTATTCTTTTCGGTTTCGTTAGAAATCAATGTACCAGGAGCTGATGGTTCCATGGTATTCAGTAAACGAACCGGAATGTTAGCATATTTAGCAGGTTGCACACAAGTTGGGTGAAGAATCTTTGCACCGAAATAAGCAAGCTCGGCAGCTTCTTCAAAATGTAGTTGACGAACAGGAGCAGTTTTATCAACTACACGAGGGTCGTTATTGTGGAGACCATCAATATCAGTCCAGATTTGAATTTCAGAAGCATCAATAGCTGCACCGATTAATGAAGCGGTATAATCACTACCTCCACGTTGCAAGTTATCAATTTCACCGTATGCATTTCTACAGATGAAACCTTGTGTGATATAAATATCTGCATCAGGATAAAGTTCTAGCTGAATCTGAAGTTTTTCTTTAATGTATAAAGGATCTGGCTCTGCATTCTTGTCTGTACGCATATATTCCAATGCTGGAAGTAATACAGATTTTACTCCACATTCACATAGGTAATTATTAACCATAGCAGTGGATATTAATTCACCTTGAGCAAGAACAACTTTTTCTTCAAAAAGTGTAAACAGATCTTTGGTGTAAGAACGGATATAATCAAAATGGGATTTAATAATTTCCAATCCTTTCTGTTTATATTCAGCAGTAGAATAAAGTTCATCAACGTGTTGTTTATACTTTCTTTCCAGATTGTTGATGATCTCGTTTGCGCCATCCGGATTCTTTTTATATAAGTAATCCGAGATTTCAACTAAAGTATTTGTTGTGCCAGACATTGCTGAAAGCACTACTATTTTCTTCTCACCATCGGTTATTAATTTGGCTACCTCTTTCATCCGCTCGGCAGAACCAACGGAAGTACCTCCAAACTTTAAAACTTTCATCTTCTTTACACTATTAAATTGTTAATTTATTCTTTATCCGTCTCTTCTTCACTTATAAATTCGGTTTGTGAATAAGTCGTTTCTAATATAGGTTCATTAAAATCCTGAACGTTCTCTTTTTTATGAAAATCGTGAGTGGCATCTTGTAATTGATGATTATCACATTTCAGAACCAGTCCGGGGAAATCTTTGATTAGTTGAATATTATGCGTAGTCATAATCACAGACGACCCTTTGTGGCTGATGCTATGAAGTAACTCCACGATTCTTCTTCCTGTTTCTGCATCCAGATTTCCAGTTGGCTCATCCGCCAGGATAACAGAAGGAGAGTTCAATATAGCTCTGGCAATAACAATACGCTGTTGTTCTCCGCCAGAAAGCTCGTTAGGTAACTTATCACCTTTGGATGTCATTCCTACCTGCTCTAAAACTTCTTGTATACGCTCTTTAATCTCCTGCTTGTTTTTCCAGCCGGTAGCACGCAATACGAATTCCAGATTACTATATACTGTGCGATCTGTAAGTAATTGAAAATCCTGAAAAATGATGCCCAACTTCTTTCTAAGTTGAGGAATATGTTTACGCTTAATTGTTCGTAGGTTATTTCCTAAAACTTCTGCTTCTCCAGAAGCGATACCCAGTTCTCCATAAATAGTTTTTAGTAAGCTCGTTTTTCCAGTGCCTACCTTACCTATAATGTATAAAAAATCACCAGCATTCAACTGCATGTTTACATCTTTAAGTAAGCATGTATCTTGCTGTGCAATTTCTACATTCTGATAGTTAATGAGTAATTCGCTCATATCTTTTTATTCTTTATGTCTTTTCTTAAGCTCACGAGCTAAATCTTCAATGCGATAACCTTTTGAAGTAAGAAGAACAATCAGGTGATAAATCAAATCTGAAGCTTCATATATTAAGCCGTCGTCAGTGCCGTTTGTTGCTTCAATTACAGTCTCGACAGCTTCTTCACCTACTTTCTGAGCCATGCGGTTCACGCCAGAGTTGAATAAAGATGTAGTATATGATTTTTCAGGCATTTCTTCATGGCGTTTATAGATAAAGTCTTGCAAATACTTAAGAAACATGATATCTTCTGTATTTTCTTCGTTCCAGCAAGTATCAGCACCTGTATGGCAAACCGGGCCTACTGGTTTTACCTTAATCAGTAAGGTGTCTTTATCACAATCTTCTTTAATGGAAACAACATTCAGAAAATTTCCACTTTCTTCTCCTTTTGTCCAAAGTCTGTTCTTTGTGCGGCTGAAGAAGGTTACTTTTCCTGTTGCAACAGTTTTTTCATAAGCTTCCTTATTCATAAAACCGAGCATCAGCACTTTAGAAGTGAAATTATCTTGTATAATTGCCGGAATTAATCCATCCATTTTATTAAAATCTAAATCCATGATGTAATATATTAAAATTCATTATTCGACTTGTTATCGTCTGACAGTTATTCCTTGTGCACAAAGATAATCTTTTAATTCGGAAATTTTAATTTCTCCGAAATGAAATACACTGGCTGCCAAAGCAGCATCAGCTTTTCCCAAGGTAAAAGTATCTTTAAAATGTTCCATTGAACCAGCTCCTCCGGAAGCGATGATCGGAATAGGCAAAGATTCAGATAAAAGAGCCAGTGTTTCGTTTGCATATCCATTTTTTACTCCATCATGATTCATGCTGGTAAAAAGTATTTCTCCAGCTCCACGATCAGCAGCTTCTTTGGCCCACGAAATTAGTTCTTTTTCCGTTTCTATTCTTCCTCCGTTCAAGTAACATTTCCAAATATCATCTTGTTGTTTAGCGTCAATAGCAACAACGCATACCTGTGAACCGAAATTTTTAGCGATATCGTTTATTAATTGCGGGTTTCGGATTGCAGAAGAGTTAATCGATACTTTGTCGGCACCTGCATTTAGCAAACGGTCTACATCCTTTATTTCATTAATTCCTCCACCAACAGTAAATGGAATGCTAATGTTTGCGGCAACCCGTTTTACAAGATCGGTAAAAGTTTTCCGTCCTTCATGGCTAGCAGTAATGTCCAGAAAAACCAGTTCATCTGCACCTTGTTCGCTATAAGCCCGTCCTAGTTCTACCGGATCTCCGGCTTCACGCAGATTGACGAAATTTGTACCTTTTACGGTTGTTCCGTTCTTGATATCCAGACAAGGTATAATTCTTTTCGCTAACATACTATATAAATATCTTTAAGTCCTTAAGTTGAATATTACCTTCATAAAGCGCTTTCCCAAAAATTACAGAGGGAACTTTTGCTTCTTCAAGTTTTATAATATCATCAATACAGCTAACTCCTCCGCTTGCAATTAAGTAGAGTGAAGGAAATTCTTTTAGTATTTCTTTATAGAGATCAGTAGATGGTCCTTGTAACATTCCATCACACTCTATATCCGTACAAATTACCTTTTTAATCCCTTTTTTAATATATTGATCAAGAAAAGGCATAAGTTCAACATCTGTACCTTCTTTCCATCCGCCTACTGCAATTTTTTTATCTTTGACGTCTGCTCCAAGTATAATTTTGTCACTTCCATATTTACTGATCCATTCAGAAAACAGTTCAGGCTCTTTTACGGCAATACTTCCACCGGTAATCATTTGAGCTCCGCTGCTGAAAGCAATATCCAGGTCTTCATCACTTTTAATTCCACCACCAAAGTCTATGATTAAAGATGTTTGAGATGCAATTTTTTCCAGAATACGATAATTGACAATATGATGAGATTTAGCTCCGTCAAGGTCAACAACATGAAGTCGGCGAATACCATTTGCTTCAAATTCCTTTGCAACCTCAACAGGGTTCTCATTATATATTTTTTTGCTATCATAATCACCTTTGGAAAGGCGGACGCATTTTCCTTCAATAATATCAATAGCAGGAATGATTTCAATCATATTCTATAATTTATAATGGTAAGTTGATGAAGTTTTCTAATATGCGTTCTCCTACTTTTCCACTTTTTTCCGGGTGAAACTGAGTGGCATAAAAGTTATCTTTTTGTAATGACGCGCTAAACGGAAGTATATAATCTGTTGTAGCTATAGTAAATTCGTTAACAGGAACATAAAAGCTATGCACAAAGTAAACAAATTCCTCTTTGGTAAATCCTTTGTAAAGATCGCCCTTTACATCACAGATCGTATTCCATCCCATGTGCGGAACTTTATCTTCATGCTTTTCAGGATGGAAAAGTTTTACTTCAGTAGGGAAGATGTTCAGGCAATCTGCGTTGCCTTCTTCTGAATGGCTACACATAAGCTGCATACCCAGACAAATACCTAAAACCGATTGCTTTAAATCAACAATCAGTTTATCCAGACCGTTGGCTTTTAAATATTGCATAGTTGTTGCAGCTTCACCAACTCCCGGAAAAATTACTTTATCAGCTTTAGCCAGAATCTCTTTATCGGCAGTTACTACTGCATTTATGCCCAAACGGCGTAAAGCATGATCTACCGAATAGATGTTTCCTGCATTATATTTTACAATAGCTATATTCATTTATCTTTAACTAAAGATTACAGTTTTATTCTTATAAGCCAGAACTTTACGTTCAATATGTTTTTGTACTGCACGTGAAAGGACAATCTTTTCAAGATCCTTTCCTTTATTAACCAAATCTTCCACAGTATCCTTGTGAGTGATACGAACTACATCCTGTTCAAGAATAGGACCGGCATCAAGCTCAGTGGTAACATAGTGACTGGTTGCACCAATAATTTTCACTCCTCTTTCAAAAGCAGCATGATAAGGTTTAGCACCTACGAATGCAGGAAGGAAAGAGTGGTGGATATTGATAATTCTGTTAGGATAAGAATTGATCATGTTTTCAGATATTACCTGCATATATCTCGCTAAAACAATAAAGTTCACTTTATGTTTAGCAAGAAGTTCCATTTCTTTAGCTTCCTGTTCGGCTTTAGTTTCCTTAGTTATAGGGAAAAGGTAGAACGGAATACCAAATTTATCTGCTACATGTTGCAAGTTAGGGTGATTACTTATAATAAGAGGAATTTCCACATTCCATTCACCGTTAGCATAACGTGCAAGCATATCAAACAAGCAGTGAGACATTTTAGAAACAAATATCGCCATGCGTGGTTTAACATCCGAGAAATATAGACGGAAGTTCATCTCATACTTCTGAGCGTACAAAGTATCAAAGTAATCTTCTATTTTTTCTCTTGGAATAAGAAAATCGCTTAGTTCCCACTCAATTCTCATAAAGAAAATGTTTTCAATATGATCAACGTACTGATCAAGATAAACAATATTTCCTTTATTAATCGTAATAAAATCTGTTACTGCGGATATAATCCCCGGTTTATCGGGACAGTGAAGTAACAACTTTGCGGTATTTTTGTTTGCTTGCATCTTATTTATCATTAGTTATCATTATGAGTTCGCAAAAATAGCGAATTATTGCCAAAGAATGAATTATTAAAGCAAGAAGTTTGTATTAAATGTTATTGTTTGTCACTTCGTACTGAATAAAACATGCTTTTACGAGACTAAAATGAATAAAAAATGAGTTTTTTTTCTTTTAGTACTTGCAAGAATGAAAAAAATGTCTACCTTTGCATCCGCAATCAGAAATGATAGCAATACAAAATACTGGTGCGTTAGTTCAGTTGGTTAGAATACATGCCTGTCACGCATGGGGTCACGAGTTCGAGTCTCGTACGCACCGCCAAAGTTAAATTTGTATTTGCAATCATAATTGATAGTGTTTTTTATTGAAATATTGGTGCGTTAGTTCAGTTGGTTAGAATACATGCCTGTCACGCATGGGGTCACGAGTTCGAGTCTCGTACGCACCGCCAAGAAAAGCTCTGAAAACTTTGTTTTTGGGGCTTTTTTGTTTTATTCTCAATTTACAATACAATATGAATTGTATTGGTATAAACTCTTTATCTATTACTCTTCCAATTTGTGAATACAATAATTGATGATAGGTTCAGAAGAGGGCTTGCCATCTCCCAAAGCAAATTCTATAGGTGACATTTTAATCAAACTCAATTTTTTATCATTGTACTCAGCGTTATAAATAAAGAGTCGCTCTATTTTATGAGGAATATTTTGAAATACTTTTCCGGTCTCAGTTTTACCATGCTCATAAATCTTATTTCCTCTGTGGGCGAGTATGAAATTAATGATGCGATATTTAAATGTTTTTCTTATTGACAGAGATAGTGATAATACTTCTTTGTTATTACTAATAACCTTTAATCTGATTTTTCCATTGCATTCTACTATACTAATATTGGCAGGAATAACTTTGTCGAAGGAGTGATATTTCTCAAAAATGTGAATTGCTTGATAAGAGCTGATATAGCAGATTTTTTCTCCTGTATACATAAGCAGCCATATTTCGCACATATTCTTAATATCGGATGGATTGCTTGCCCAGTTTATAATCCATATACTACAATTATTAAAATGAATTCCGGGGATCATATACCCTTTGTAATCTTCTAATTTCATATTTAATTAAGTTATTATATTAAACTATATATTTCTATTTATACTTATTTAAAAAAACGCTATATTTATAACTTTTTATCTTATGGCAAAGATAAGAAGATGAGCAACCATAATGCAATGGTGATTTATCACTGTTTTATAAAGGAATGTGTATAGTGTGCAATAAAATTAATGATTGGGAGCAATACAAGCCTTATATAGATATATTATCTGAGGTAAGTAATGGATGTGTTTTTATTGTTGAGTTCAATAAGGAACTCAAGTATATTTCATCTAATTTTGCAACCTTTTTTGGCTATGATCTGGAAAAGGTAAATACCCCCGAACTTAACTATAATTTTTTAGAAACTCGTATTCATCCTGATGATTATGAAACGTTTCAGGTTATACAAAACAGGCTTGTTAGTAAGTGGTATGAGCAGCCATTTGAAAAGCGTTTAGATTATAGACATGTATATGAATTGAGAGTTCTTAATTCAGAAAACAAATATGTACGCGTTATATATCAAGGTCAAGTTCTTAATATGGACGATGAGTGTAATCCTAATATTGTGCTTGGTATTGTTGATTTATCCCCTAATCAATTACTGAACGAACCTCTGAAGTTTCGTATGGTTGATTCCCAAAAAGGAGAAATTGTGCCTTTTGATTTAGATGGAATTCAAAACATAAACCTCACAAAAAGAGAGATTGAGATACTTAAAATGGTTAACTCCGGAATGATCAGCAAGGAGATTTCTGACAAACTGTTCATTAGTATTCATACAGTGAATGGACATAGACAGAATATTCTTTCAAAGATGAATGCTGACAATATTCTTGAAGCTATAAATTATGCAAGAAATATGGGACTTATGGAATAATTTTATGCTATCAAAATCTTGTTTTTCTATTTTATTTTTAAAGCATTGTTATTTATAATTTTGAATCACCCTTTATAAATTCCAGAAACTTATCAATCTCTTTTTGAGGAGCAGTATTAAATGAAACTTTTCCTTTAACAGGTTTTCTTGCGTAATCTATTCCAATATTAATTCTTTTGGATACTTTGTTTATACTGAATTTAAGAAACGACATAACATCTTTGTTTGTATTGTTTTTCCTGACTAATAATAAATTGAAATCATTTGTTACGATATTGAATAAATTGTCAACTTCTATATTGCCTGTTTTAGGTTTAATGTTTCGGTTGGCACTATAATACCATTCGTGATAAATACCCATACAGTCGTCATATTTTATATAAACATGGCATCCGTCACTGCAATAAGAGAAATATCCCTGATTCCCATTTGGGCAAGGCCAGGCGTATGATACCGACTGAATTGTATTGCAAGGAACATCAGCATTTACATTTTTCGGAATAGAAAACAGGAAAAGTGCAATCAATAATAGTGAAGCAGCTTTATCCCAAATAGGAAAATGATTGAATTTAATATTCGTTTTCATATTATTATTTTTTAGGTGTTTACTTTGGAACAAATGCAAATATGTTTTGTTTAAAAAATCTTTCTTGAAAGCGTAATGATTCTTTTTTATATTGCTACTGTTAAAGTAAAACATATCTTTGCATGCAAAAAAATAGTCAATGAAAAACTTACAAAAGATAATCTTTCTGGGAATAGGACTTTCTCTACTATCAACTTCTGTAAATGCACAGGAAAAAGAGTTTATCCCGATGGTAAACATTCCTGCAGGAAGTTTTTATATGGGAGGAGCTGCTCTTGGAGAAAACTTCGACGAAGCGCCGATACACAAAGTTATTATTTCTAATCCCTTCCGGATTGGAAAAACAGAAATTACTAATGCGCAGTATGAAGAGTTTTGTCCCGAACATAAAGCTTTACGAGGAAAAAGAGGTCTGTCTAAAGGCGATGACGAAGCAGTAATCTTTGTAAGCTACAATGATGCTGTGGATTTTTGCAAATGGCTGAGTAAGAAGGAAGGTAAAGCTTATAGGTTGCCAACCGAAGCAGAGTGGGAGTATGCCTGCCGGGCAGGAAGCTATTATCCATTCAGTATGGGGGATGGACTGCCGGCTGTTTTCCAGAAAGATCAGAGAATTGTGAGAGATTATCAGTCTGTTTCACTAAAAGTGGGACAAACACCACCGAATGCATTCGGCATTTATGATATGCATGGAAACGTAGAAGAGTGGTGCATGGATTGGTATGGTCCTTATATTTCAGATGCTCAAACTAATCCTGTAGGACAGAGCAGGGGAGAGTTCAGGGTTACAAGGGGTGGTAGTCACAGTACACCCGAAACTTTTTTGCGTAGTTCGAACCGCATGGCAATGTTGCCTGATGATAAGCATGCTTTAACCGGTTTCCGTATTGTGCAGGCGGAATACCCAGCAAGCAAACCAATAACTTCTTTTGAAACGAATTTAAATAGCGAACATGTATCTCAGGTTAAAGCTGTGTGGAAGAGACAAGATAAAGTTCCTTTGTTTATGGCTCCGATTCCTTTTGTTGTAAAACCGGATTGTTCTTCTAAAACTCCTTTTTATCAGCATAATCATCAACCGGCTATAACCTGGTGCGATAATGGCGATTTACTGGCTATCTGGTTCTCTGCCGATCATGAGAATGGACGTGAGATGACAGTGCTTGCTTCCCGATTGCGTGCAGGTGCTCAGAAATGGGATGCGGCATCACTTTTCTTTAAGGTGCCCGACAGGAATATGACCGGTTCGGCTTTGATGAACGATGGAACAGGAACTCTTTATCATATCAATGGTGTAGAGGCTGCGGGCGATTGGCAGAATTTAATGATGGTGCAGAGAACAAGTTACGATAATGGTAAAACATGGAGTTCTCCACGAATAATTGAACCGGAACATGCAAAACGGCATCAGGTTATTGCAGGAACTATAAAGACAAAAGAGGGTTGGTTTATTCAGCTTTGCGATGCCGGACCGGGCGGAAAGGATAGTACGGCTGTACATATTAGTAAGGATGGCGGACAAACATGGACTGATACGGGAGGTACTATTGCCGGAATTCATGCGGGTGTAGTGCAGCTGAAGGATGGAAGACTGATGGCTTTTGGACGGAGTAATAATATTGCCGACTCATCAGGCAAAATGCGTATGCCAATGAGCATTTCAAGTGATATGGGTAAAACGTGGACTTATTCAGCTTCCGAATTTCCTCCTCTTGAAGGTCATCAGCGACTGGTTTTAAGACGACTCAATGAAGGACCTATTTTACTGATTTCGTTTACAGATCATCCTTTGCGTACAAATCCATCGGAACGTGGAATGATTTTTAAAGATAAAAATGGTAAAGAGTTCAAAGGTTACGGAATGTATGCTGCCTTGTCTTTTGATGAAGGTAAAACCTGGCCGGTGAAGAAATTGCTTACTGATGGAAAATCTCGGTTCCTGAATGGCGGTGCCTGGACTCAGTTCTTTGAAATGGATGCAACTCATGCTGAGCCGCGTGGTTATCTGGCAGCTACACAAACACCGGATAATGTGATTCATCTGGTGAGCAGTAGGCTGCATTATCGTTTTAACCTTGCATGGTTATTAAAAAATAGTTCTTCGTCACTTTTGGTGGAGAATAATATAGGAACTCAATCTCTTTGAGCTGTATTAATGAATTGATATTCAGTGTTATAAAAGATGTGTAAACTTGTAAATATGGGATAAATTTAGTATTTTTAAAGTACCCAAATAAAGAAACTACTAAATTTATGTCCATACTTACAATCGCCAAAGATACAATAAAAACTGAAAAGTATCTTCTTTCTATATTTAAGCCACATCTGTCATGAGTGATAAATTGTTATCTTTACCTCGTGGTTTTAAGAAAGAAAAAATAGAAATCTCAAATGTTTTTATCTCTTTCATTTGTTAAATTCTAATATTCTGCAACCCTATTATTTTATTACTTATAAGAATCTGTATAAATAGCCAAAATATCTTCATCGCTCAATGGTCGGGGGTCAAAACTAAACAATCTACCCATTGTCTCTCTTGCATTTTTTACAAATTTAGGTAAGTCGTTTTCGGTAATTCCATACTCAGAAAGTTTAATTTTATCAACTCCACAGGCTTTCTGCATAGAAGCTAACAGTTGGATAAAGTCTTTAGGATCATTACTTTTTTCACCAGTCATAGCCTCTGCCATTTTCATGAAACGTTCAGGTACATCAGTAATAAATGAAGAGAAATAAGCCAGTGAAATAGCAATTAGTCCAGCTCCATGTGGTAATGCGGGATGGTATGCACTTATTGCGTGTTCTAATGAGTGTTCCGAAGTACAGCGAGATGTTGCCTCCACCATCCCCGAGAGGGTACTTGCAAGTGCAACATCAGTGCGTGCCTCAATATCATTGCCGTTGGCAACTGCTTTTGACAGCGATTTATAAAGAAGGCCAATACTTTTTAAAGAATTAAGTTCACTTATTGGTGTGGCGATATTGGCAATATATCCTTCTGCTGCATGAAAGAAAGCATCAAAACCTTGATAAGCAGTTAAGTGTGAAGGCACAGAGGTCATCAATTCAGGGTCAACAATAGCTAAAACCGGGAAAAGAGCAGGAATGGCATAACCTATTTTTTCGTTGTTATGTGTAATTACTGTCGTTGGGTCTATTTCTGTACCTGTGCCAGCTGTTGTAGGAATAGCAATAATAGGTAGTGCACCGCCGATAGCCTCTTTACTTTTACCCGTTCCACCAACAATGTAGTCCCAATAATCACCTTCGTTACAAGCCATTAATGCAATGGATTTAGCTGAATCGATAGAACTTCCACCTCCTAAACCGATAACAAAATCGCATTGTTCGCGTCTGCATATATCTGCAGCTTCCATTACGTGTTCCTTGATAGGATTAGGGAGAACCTTGTCATATACAATTGCTTCGGTTCCATTCAATGAAAGCGCATTAAGTACTTTGTCCAGATAGCCAAATTTGCGCATGGAAGTTCCACTTGAGATAACAACAAGAGCTTTTTTACCTGGAAGTTTTTCTGTTCCTAATTTTTGGATCGCACCTTGTCCTAAAATTAGTTTGGTAGGAATGAACTGATTAAAAATTGAATTTTGCATCGCTTAATTATTTTATAACTTTTACAATGCAAAGATATAGGTAATGCAACGCTCTTGTTTTTCTAAAAAGTCCTTTTAAACTTTTCTGAAAAGTTCAATTTCTAATTAAATAATCGTGGAAGGAGGATATCCATATTCTTTCTTGAACGCAGTGGAGAAGTGAGATAAATTTTTAAAACCGACTTTTAAATATACATCTGAAGGTTTGTATTTTCTATCATCAAGTAAGTGTTTAGCTTCTTCAAGTCGCTTTTTTATAAGCCATCTGTTTGGCGTCTCATTAAAATAGCTGGCAAAATCGCGCTTAAATGAGGTTAGGCTTCTGCCGGTGTAATGGGCAAACTCTTCAACAGATAAATCGCTTTTGTAATTTGCATTCATAAAATCAGCCAAATCTATTTTCCAATTATCTATAAAATCAAATAATACTTTTCCTAGTTCGGGCTTTAGTTGTAATAAAACCGAAACAGCTTCTTTTAGCTTGGTATCCATCAATTCTTTAGATGGATATTGCTGTACTTTAAAGTATTGTTCCAGAGACAGAAATAATCCGTCGAGAAACGGATGCTTTGGTAACATTACATGAAGAGTGTTATCTGGTATGGAAGAACTTGTAACTGGAATTTTGAATGAAGGATCTGCTGCAATAGATTTTAGAAATGACATTCTTAACTCAAGAAAAAGCCCTTTAAAAGGCTCGCCGTTGCTACTCGGTTTTTTTGTTTTTTGTATAAGATGATTACGCTTTAAAAAAACAGAATCTCCTTTTTTAAAAACTACTTGTTTGTCTTTTGTTTGCAACACCATTTCACCAGAGCATATATAGACTAGCGTATGATTTGTTATCATATTTTCGCACAACTTGGTGTTATCAACATGACAACAAAAAAACATATCCATATAGTTATATGTGATGACGTCTGAACAACTCCCCATAATAGCATGTTTTAAATTGGGCACAAATATAATAGTTTAAGATCGTTTTTCTTAAAAATCCATTTTTATTAGCTTGTTTTTTTTAAAAGGATTCTTAAAGAAAGGGGAGAGTGGATGTGTTTATCCTTTCAGCTTTTTCAATAGCATCTGCGTAAACTCCGTTACAGCTCTTTTCTGGTAATTATCTTTCAGCCACATTAAGGCAGCCTGCATTTTCAATTCCTTTTCTGCCAGTGGCACTGCCTTCAGTTCTTTCTCGTTGATAATGGTTGACATTGGTAGGAGGGAAGTCCAGTGTTTGGTCTTGATGAGTTGGAACAGAATATTAATATCGTTCAGTTCCATCTGTGGTTCCAGCTTCTGTTTGTTCATTACTAGGTAATTATCCAGAATAGCCCGTGCGTGCATCTCTTTGGTTGTAAGTGCCAGTGGATAATTACGTAACATTTGCAGTGGTATTTCCTTCATTGCCGCCAGTGAATGGTGTCGGTGCAGTATCACACATAGCGGCGAGTCGAACATATACTCACTTTCTATGGATTCTATTGACAGAGGCGATTCAAAGCAGAGTGCCAGATCCAGTTTATGTTCTTTTAAATGTTTCAACAGCTTGTTGGCAGTCTGGCATTCTACTGTGATTTTTATATTGGGATATTTTTGCGAGAATTTCAGCAGCGTGTCTGTCAGTAGTGAACAGAGGCTGAATGTTCCACCAATCCGTAGCGTACCCGTGTGTAGGTTTTGTAAATCGTTCATCCGTTGTGCCGCATCCTCCGAATCCGCCACAGTTCTACGTGCGTAAGGCAACAACATTTCACCCGCTTCCGTTAGTTCTATGTGGTTCTTTACTCGCTTGAAAAGCAATATGTTCAGCTCTGTTTCCAACTGCTTTATTTGTTGAGAAAGCGTGCTTTCCGCAACGTTCGATGCCTTTGCCGCCTCGGTAAAATTTAGTAATTCAGCCGATTTTATAAAGTACTTTAACTGCCTTATCTCCATGTCTGGGTGATTTTGTTGCAAATATACCCCCATTTCTTCTAATACCTATATTATAAATAGTACTATTTTATCTATAGTTCAATTGGTATATACGATCGATAGGAAATATCGATTAATTCATAGATTTTATCCGTAGTAAAAATAGGATCAGTCTTCAAATAACGCTATACCTTTGCATCCGAAATCAAGAAAAAATATGAAACTGATACGATTTATCAAAAACTGGACGCTTCCTATCTCAATGTTCACAGGCGCCATCGGCTACTTTATTTATGTTAACATACCCTTTCTGGAACCGACTAAACCGTTTGTCAACGACCTCGTTAGAATTCTTCAGCCTACACTGATTTTTCTAATGCTCTTCATCACCTTTTGCAAGGTCAATCCACATGATCTGCGTCCGCATCGTATACATTTGTGGATGGCGTTTATTCAGATAGGTTTCTTTTGTCTGCTAGGCTTACCTCTTATTCTATTTCCTGATACTGAATTTCGTGTTGTACTTGAAGGTGCGATGATCTGTATGATTACACCTACCGCCACAGCAGCAGCTGTGGTTACAGGCAAACTTGGAGGAAATACCCAGTCACTGGTCAGTTACACCATCATTATTAATATGGTTTCGGCCATTATCATTCCTTTGGTGTTACCAATGGTTCATTCCAATCCGTCATTTACGTTTCTGTCATCCTTCTTGCTCATTCTGCGCAAAGTGTTTCCGCTACTCATCTTCCCGTTTCTGGCAGCATGGGCAGTTCGCGCGTTCCTTCCCAAATTACACAACAAGTTGATTGGTTGCAAAGACTTGGCATTCTACCTGTGGGCAGTTGCCTTGGCTATAGCCATTGCCGTTACCGTTCGAAGTGTGGTGCATAGTGATGTAAATCCTATATACGAGGTTGGTATAGCCATAGCATCACTCATTTGCTGTATAGGCCAGTTTGCCATTGGTAAAAAGATTGGCTTACATTTTAATGATTGCATAGGTGGTGGGCAAAGTCTGGGACAGAAAAATACTGTATTTTCCATTTGGCTGGGTGCTACCTTCCTGAGTCCTGTTACTTCAATAGCAGGTGGCTTCTACAGCATCTGGCATAATTTGTTTAATTCCTACCAACTTTACAAGAAGCGCAAGGAGGACGAAGCGGAGCTAATTGTGACTTACGATATTGAAAAAGAGTTAATTGTTAATGAAGGACTACAATAGATATTTCCTATGATAAAAGATGAAGTTCTTAAACAAAATGCAGATTGATCTGCTACCTGCCACTAAATGATGCTTAATGCGTTGATCTATAATGAAATAATTTGGTAGCAGATACTTCTATTTTACAATTTATCTGCTACCAAATGCTGTTATCTGCCACTGGTTTTGTTTCTCTTTTTCAAAGTGCATCATTCTCACAGATCATGGCTTTTTCTTTCTAAAGCTATGCCATGTGACTTTTTGAGAGTAATAAACCCATTGATATTTAGAACTTTAATGATGAAGGTAAGACTGTAATAGCTTAATGATAAGTCGTTATCTCTTTTATATTTAGTGAGTTCTCTGCTGTGAACTCATGGGCCCTCGGCCGAGAACCCATTAGCCCTCGTCCGTGAACTCATGGGTTCTCACCGTGAACTTACTTATTTTATTAGATAAAAGTGTCTATCTATTGAGGAATGTTATGTTGTATGATGTTATGAATAAGACAGAACCTCAACGAATTTTCGATGAGATAGAGGGAACTCAGGCTATAAATCTTATTATCTTGGTTTTAGCAAATCATTACACGTAGTAGTGTTAAACCAGCTATTACTTAGTTTAGCAGGGATTTCATATAGTGATAAATTTATCACTATATGAATAATTTAGCGCTACTTGTATATACTTTTTGTATGTAGTAACTTTGCATCAGTTAAAATAGTTGCCATCACTGCTTATTTCGTGTAATAATTTTAATAAACAAATAGTGGCAAATAATCAAGGAAGCACAAATATGGAAAATCAAAACTTAATAAATGGAGGAGAGCAAGAAATCATGTTTACAAAGATCAAAATAAGCAATCAGGAAATTAAAAACAGAATAGTAAGAAGTGCCACTAACGACCATTTAGGTAATAAGGATGGTACGGTCAGCGATAAACAAATAGAGCTGTATCATGAATTAGCCAGCAATAATATCGGATTGATTATTACCGGTCATATTTGCGTTAGCGAAAAGAATAGAGCCGATGAAACGCAATCCTTAGTAAGTGATGATAAATATATTTCAGGATTAAAAAGAATTAGTGACGAGGTTCATAAACAACAAAGTGTTGTTTATGGACAGATATCACATGCCGGAATTAAAGGATATTTAAATCCAGTAGATTTTAATGATTTAAGTATTGATGAAATTGATACAATCATTCAACAATTTATTAGTGGTGCAAAGCGTCTGGAACAAGCCGGATTTGACGGTGTACAAATACATATAGCTCATGGTTATTTCCTTGCAGGTGTATTGGATAACACTATTAATCTGCGTAATGATTTGTATGGCGGTAGCGATGAAAATAGAATAAGGATGATTAGCCAAATTATTCAAGGCATCAAAATAGCATGTAGTGACTCTTTTGGAGTAATTGTTAAGATAAGTGCTAATAACCAACAATTGAGTGATTATGATACTCATTTGTTATATTATGCAAACACATTAAAGCAATTGGGTGTGGATGCTATAGAGCTTAGTGGCAGTGATTTCTTTAGAAAAGATAAAGATGAAACTGTTTACTATCTAAAACAAGCTTTATTGATTAAAGAAAATATTGATATTCCGGTAATATTAGTTGGAGGTATCAACTCTGTTGAAACCATTAATGAAGTATTAAACAAGGGCATTGATATGGTGGCGCTGGCAAGAACGTTTATTGTGGAGTCCGATTTTATTACTAAGATAATGAACGGTACTAAAAAGTCAAAATGTTTGCACTGCAATCAATGCTTTGTGATATTCAAAACGAAATTTAAAAACTGTGTGTTTCTAAAAGAGAATGAACAGCTAGTTACTAGTTTTAAGTAATTAGATCTAATTATTAATCTATTTTGATATGTTTGGTACATCCTTGTACCTTTAAAATTAATCATTAACTATTTTTTTTGAAATTATGATGAAAATTGAAGTCTGGTCGGATTATGCCTGCCCTTATTGCTATATTGGTAAACGCCATCTTGAACAAGCTTTGTCAGAGTTTAAACATGCCGATGACATTGAGATGGTTTTTAAAGTTTTTGAATTAGATCCGGAAGCGGGTAAGGAAGTCACGACAACTACGCAGAGTCGCATCGAGCGTAAATACTGTAAAAGTCCGCATGAAGCAAAGCGTATGATTGATTCTATAGTATCAATGGGTGTCAGAGTGGATTTAGATATGCGATATTATAGCGTTTTATACACCAGTACTTTTGATGCACATCGGCTGACAAAGTTTGCTGAAACAAAAGGCAAAGCTGCCGAAATGAGCGAAAGATTATTTCGCGCTTACTTTACTGATAATCTACCATTGGCAGACCATGAAGCTCTGTTGAATATTGCCATGGAGCTTGGATTAGATCGAGATGAAACCCAGGCCATGTTGGAGTCTGATGCATTTGCACAAGAGTCCAGAGAAGATGAATATCTTGCAGGCCGCTTAGGAATTAACTCTGTTCCTTGCTTTGTTATTGACGGGAAGGAAAAGTTTGTAGGTGCCCAACCCAAAGAGCACCTGCTGAAGGCTATCGAAATGTTGTGGGCCGAAAAAGATGCTGCAGTGATAAAACCTGATGATAATGTCTTCGCTTGCGGGATCGATGGATGTTCTATATAGTAATTTTGCCCAAAAACATACAAGTCAGGTAAAACTAATCTTATTTAAAAGCTGACATTTAAGATATTATATCTGAAGATGTATAAATTCTATTTATGATAAAGACCTATAAATCCCTTGAATGGGCGCTTCTTTTTAAATATTTGCTAACATAGATAAATAAATAAATGGTAAACTCGTCTCTTTCGTTACAACATGTTATCAGAGCATCAAGCTTGTCTAAAGATGCACCGTTATTAATCATACTTCATGGCTATGGTAGCGATGAAAACTATTTTCTTTCGTTTGCTAATGAATTACCTGAAGAATCTTTTATTATTTTTGTACGCGCACCATATAGTCTGCAACCATACGGAAATGCTTGGTACACTTTAAATTTGGGTGCAGAACAAAGTAAATGGGGCGACAATAATCAAGCTAAAGAATCAAGAGATTTAATTGCGAATTTTATTGATGAAGCAATAGCCACTTATCCTGTAAATAAACATAATGTAACACTTTTAGGATTTAGCCAAGGAGCCATTTTAAGTTATGCGGTAGCTTTAACCTATCCAGAAAAAGTCAAAAATGTTATTGCGTTAAGCGGGTATATTAATAAAGACATTTTATCTGAAACTATAAAGTCAAAAGGCTATAGTCATTTAGATTTTTATTGCTCACATGGTAGTGTAGACCAAGTAATTCCTGTAGAATGGGCAAGACAAATGCCTGTCTTTTTAAGTAACCTAGCTATTAAACACAACTATTCTGAGTTTCCTGTGGGGCATGGTGTAGCAACTCAAAATTTTTATGAATTTAGAGAGTGGTTATCTAAACGTATTTAATAAAATTATTTCTTGACTTTGTTAGAAAAGTTGCATTATTCAAATACTAAATAACTTAAAATATGCAGTAGTGGTTTAATGTATTACACAGTGAAAGATAAAACACCAAAAGGTCAGATTTACATCTGTGTAGTCTGACCTTTTGGTGTTTTAATTGATGTTTTAAAATATATCTTTATATAATTCACGATGCTGATTTCCCCATTCACACATCAACGAAATAATAGGCAATAAAGATTCTCCTAATTCGGTTAAGAAATATTCAACTTTCATAGGAACAACGGGATGAATGATTTTAGATACAACCCCCATTTTTTCTAGTTCATTAAGTTGCTGAGTCAATACTCTCTTTGAAGCTATTGGAATAACACGTTGCAACTCCATTGGTCTATGGTATCCATCGTTTATTCTGTTAATCAACCAAGGCTTCCATTTACCACCAATTATATTCATTGTGATTTCAATTCCGCAATCTAAATTTATAGGTATTTTTCGTTCATACATAATTTTATCTTTCCAATTCAGACACAAAAGTAATAATAAATAGCTAAAAATCAGCATTGTGGTAAGATTATCACTGAACTGTAACTAAATTTGGATTTTAGTAGCAGATGAAGCCATTTAGTAGCAGATAAAAATGTGTAAATGTTTTATCTGCCACCACCACAAAGCTTATTGGTAGGCACTTTTAGGATTTTTAGTGGCAGGTGGCAGTAACTTTTTGTTTTTCTGAATCAGTTTTTATTAGAGAATAATTGCTTAAATTTATTTTAAGAATTCTTCAATATCATTTTCTAATGATTTTGGGGTAGTTGTGGGAGCATATCGTTTTATTGTATATCCGTCTTTAGCAACAAGGAATTTAGTAAAATTCCACTTTATAGCAGAGACTATAAATCCCGATGCTTTCTTTTTAAGAAATTTATAAATAGGATGAGCATCATCTCCATTCACGTTAATTTTAGACATAAGCTGGAATGTAACCCCAAAGTTTACCTGGCAGAAAGTTTCAATCTCGCTATCGGTTCCAGGTTCTTGATGTCCAAACTGATCACAAGGGAAACCTATAACTACTAATCCTTTATCTGCATACTTTTTGTTTAGTTCTTCAAGTTCTTTATACTGAGGTGTGAATCCACACTTACTAGCAGTGTTTACAATCAATAATACTTTGCCTTTATACTTAGCAAAATCGATATCTTGACCTTTATTACTTTTTGCTGTAAAATCAAAAATTACTTTTTCCATAACTTTATTTTTTTTAGCGTTATTACTCTGTGCAACACTAAATTGCACGAAAAAGATATAAAACAAGAGTGATAAGAGAAATGTTACTTTTTTCATAACTATTCTTTGAACTTTTTATCGTTTTACGAAATTATGTTTTGTGCAACATATATACAAACAAAAGGTATAAATAGTTTTGATTTTAATATTATTTAGTCGATCCTTTTAAAAAAAATCGCGTTCAGATACAATGCATATCCGAACGCGACCTCCTTTATATTAATGATAATTATTTAAACTGATATCGTCCTGGTAATTCTATTAGTTTATCATGAAGCTTGCCTGAACGGCTAACAGAGTTCTTTAAAACTTTTGGTGTAAACATTAAACCTTTTGTTTTAGCCTTTGTTGAAGGTATACCTGTAATCAATTCTAGTGCTTTTGCCAATAATGGTTCATGCTCATCACCCATTAAATAGCCATCAAAAGGATTATCACTAACCTTATATGTAGGTGTAAAGCCATCGGGCATACATGGTGTGTTGCTGTTTTTATCAGAATATCTGTATACCATTGCGTATATACCCCAGTTATCAAGATCTTTATCTGGATTTTCATAAATGTCGTCCGGAGTAAATACAATTCCACCGCAATATTTGCCGGAAGTCTGTTCTCCAATAGTTGTTACACTAATATAAGGAGATAGTCCTGTGATTGTAGCTTCCGAAGCAGATGCAGTATTACCTGAAACTAAAACATATAGCTTGCTTAGATTCATATTAGCATCTTTTGTGGATAGGGTTACTTTGTTTTTATCTTCGTCTTCGTAAGTGTAGCTGTCTTTGTAATACTCATTTAGATCCGTTCCTTTTGATTTCCAATATGCAGCATATTTATCGTTCCATGTTTGCTGCAAATATATTTGCTTACCATCAACAATAGATGAAGGAGCAAGAATGCTGCTAAGGAGTTGTGCAGATAGAGAGTAACCGCCTCTATTATATCGTAAGTCCAGCACCACATCTGTTACTCCTGCTGTTTTGAAGGATTTAAAAACATCAATCAGTTTTTGATTTGATTTTAAAGTGTAATCAGTATAGCATAAGTAACCTATTTTATAAGTACCCTTATCAATCACTTTGTAAGTGTTAACAGGCTCCTGATACATTGTGCTGGCAGTAAGTGGTATTTTTGTACCATTGAGACTTATTGTGTTTCCGTTTAAACTTGCCATGCTCAATGTTATAGAAGATGTATAGAATAAATCTGTATAATTGCTGGTTGTAATATTTGTACCGTTTATTTGCAGAATAAGATCACCACGTTTTATACCGGCTTTTTCTGCAGGAGTGCCCGGATAAACAAACTGAACTACAGCATAACATTGAGTACTAGTATAAGAGAAAAGATATACTCCAAGTGAATATCCAAAAGATGTTCCTTCTCCTGCGAAGTTGCTAGTTAGGCCGGATGCATCATCTGTTAAGGTAGTCCAATGATCGGCAGAGTATTTTATGCTGTCTACTAAAGCTATCGGATCTTTTATTTTAGTAACATCTACTTTCGGTATCTCAGAACTCCATAAATATACATCTTGTAGTACATCTAGTGCGAATTGAGTAACTTTCTCTGTCTTGGCAGCTGCTTTTTCTTCGGTCTTAGTTTTATTGTCGTCATCCTTGCAGCTTGTAAAAAATGATATGCTTGCTATTGCTGCAAGCATAACGAGTAATTTCCATTGATTTAGTTTCATTGTTTTAATTTGACTATTCTATTAGTATAATAAATTGTGTACTCTTTTGAAATGCATTATATTATGCGTCAATAATAATACAAATATAATTCATAAATATTGAATTCTTATAGCTATTGATGAAAAAATTGATACAAAATATAATGATAATTGACAAACAGTGCTGTTTTATATATGAATTTATTTTTTTTCATAATAAATTGGAGTGTAATAGATGTTAAATTAATATTTTTATGTATGTTTGCTGCATCTAAACCATATATAATAACATTATAATGTATCCATTAAAGTTTAAACCCATCCTTAAACAAACCTTGTGGGGTGGTGATAAAATTATTCCTTTTAAGCATCTTTCAGAAGAGATGCCAAATGTTGGTGAGAGTTGGGAACTATCCGGAGTTCCGGATAATGAATCAGAGGTTGCTAATGGAGAATTCAAAGGGATGACCTTGGGACAGTTAGTAAGACGATTTAAAGGTGAATTAGTTGGAGAAAGTAATTATGCTCGTTTTAATTCTACCTTCCCTTTATTAATAAAGTTTATTGATGCACAGCAGGATTTATCTATCCAGGTTCATCCCTCTGATGAGTTGGCAAAAAAACGTCACAACTCAATGGGAAAGACTGAGATGTGGTATGTAGTAGATGCTGCCCCTGATGCAAAACTTCGTTCTGGGTTTTCTCAGGCAATAACGCCTAAAGAATATAAGGATAGAGTTTTTAATTCTACTATTACAGAAGTCTTACAAGAGTATCCTATAAAGAAAGGGGATGTTTTCTTTCTTCCAGCAGGTCGTATTCATAGTATTGGTGCCGGAGCTTTTATTGCAGAGATTCAGCAAACATCGGATATTACATATCGTATATTCGATTTTGATAGAAAAGATGCAAATGGTAATACTCGTGAGCTACATACCGAACTGGCAAAAGATGCGATTGACTACGAAGTGCTTGATGATTACAGAACTGATTATGAAGCTGTAAAGGATGAACCTGTAGAATTGGTTGCTTGTCCTTATTTCACAACATCTCTTTATGATATGACTGAAACAATTTCTTGTGATTACTCGGAATTAGATTCATTTGTTGTATTGATTTGTTTGGAAGGCGACTGTAAAATTGTTGATAATGATAATAATGAAGTAGAACTTCATGCTGGTGAAACAGTTTTGTTGCCTGCTTCAACAATGGATATTACTATTATACCTGAAGGAACAGCTAAGTTGCTTGAAACTTACGTATAATATTGTATTTCTGATATAAAAAGAGAGGAATCATTCAATATGGTTCCTCTTTTTTTGTGATATTTTTTTTAATATTTAGCAGCTTGAGCTATTTTCTTAGGAATGTCTGTGTTTTCGAGCTTCCCGTGGAATAATTCTGCTCCGGCTCCGATTGCAAAGACAGGGATATATCCGGCTGAATGGCCGCCACTAGCCCAACTTACCATCGCAATTTCATTTAAAATTTGCTTTGCAAGTGCTGCCATTGGTTCATCTTTAGAATAAAGACTTTCTGCCAATTTTACATCTTTGCCAAGGAATGAACGGATGTATTCTTCTTTTAGCAGCTGTTCTTGCTTATCATTTAACTTAACTTGGCTCCATAAACCCAGGTTTTCGCTTAGAAGATTTTTTATATCGTTCCAGGTAACCTCATTTTGTTTGTCTTTACGCAATTGCTTTATCTTTTCAGAAAGTTCTGTTTCTGACATTTTCTGATATTCAAGTGCTTTTAGATTTAATGCATATTTCCCGTTGCCTAAAGCAATTCCCCCTGTTTCATGATCGGCTGTAATTACAATGAGAGTTTCGTTTGGATGTTTCTTGTAGAATTCATACGCAATTTTAACTGCATTGTCCATATCAACAACTTCATTGAAAACAGTTGCTGCATCATTACTATGACAAGCCCAGTCTATTTTACCACCTTCAATCATTACAAAGAATCCATTCTTGTTGTCTTTAGTAAGGAAACTGATGGCGCTTTCTGTGATTTGGCTAAGAGTCAGATCGCCCGGTTTTCTGTCGATAGCATAAGGAATAGAGTGTGCATCAGTATTGTCCTTTTGCATAAGGATCATTTTTGAAGCTTTATTCTTTTTTGCCTTAAAATCGTCAAATCCTTTAGCTACTGTATAATTTGCCTCATTAAATAAGGTATATATATTAGGAGCATTCTTGTTTGCTTTGCTATTAGGCTCTAAAAATCCACTTCCGGCATAGAAATCGAATCCTGCTTTAGGTAGATCAGTTGCTATCTCATAATACATATCTCTGTCCGGTTGGTGAGCATAGAATGTTGCCGGGGTGGCGTGGTCAATACTAACACTGGTGGTAATCCCTACTTTCTTGCCTGCTTTTTTAGCTTTGACAGCTATGCTGTAAAGAGGTGACTTGTGAAGACTATCCATCCCGATTGTTCCATTTTTTGTTTTTACTCCGGTTGCCAAAGCTGTACCTGCTGCAGCGGAACATGTAACTGAGTTGTAAACTGAATAGGTTGTTGCAATAGTACTGTAAGGAAACTGTGTGAAAGTAAGAGGCTTTACCCCAATTCTTCCATCTTTTTCTGCAAGATACATCTCGGTTCCGTTTACCTGATTAACTCCCATTCCGTCGCCAATGAAGAAAAATACATATTTGGCGGTTTTAGTTTGTGCATATCCATCTGTTGGGCCAAATAAAAATCCGGCGAACATGATGAATGCCAAAAGATAAAATTTTGGTTTCATTCTTTTTATTAATTAATTAATTATTGAATCTATTAGACAAAAAAATAGGGCTGAGTTTAATTCAGCCCTACAAAGTTATCTTTTTTTATGGAAGTACTTGCGAAATTTTTTCATTAAATTAAATCCCACTATAATACCATTGAAGAGGTTCAAGCCAGTTTTAAAGCGGTTGAGGAACGATGGACCGGAGGCTATATTTGATATTGGAGAGAGAATATCTGCGTAAGTTGCAGTGATTTTCTCTTTTTGCATAGCTATTTTTTGTTTAGTCTCGACCCTTTTTCGGACGATATCTACCAATGTTATGCCTTTTTCTGAAGATTGTGTATGTGTTATTTTCATAAATTATTTATTAGAATCCTTAAGGAATAGGGTTGCCAGAAATCTGACTAAAGGATTGGTTATTAAATTTTTACGGAATACTATCATACAAATTATAATTGAAATACTTAGACAAGCAATAAGGCAGAAGCTTAAAGATAGTCCAACTAAAGGTTCAAGAACATAAGCTAAGGAGAACAGAAGATAAAATAAAGTCACCATACCCAGAGTAATCAGAATAAATATCAGAATAAGTGTAGAAAGTAGAATAGTTAATTTTTCTACAAACTGTAACTTAGCGTAATCTTTTTGTAATATCGCATATTCTTTGAGCTCTGCGATAAGTTGTCTGATACTATCAACTGTGTTTTTTTCTGTAGACATGGTGACTCTTTTTTTAGTTTCATTCAGCTCCTTCGCCAATTTCAGTAGCAATTTCACTTACAAGATCATCCATTTCGCATCGGCTTAGCTTGATACCTTTCTTGCGAAGAATTTCAGCAATCTTGTTTCTTGTGTCTTCTCCCTTTTCTGGGGCAAATAGAATACCGAGTGCAGCACCTATAGCTGCGCCGCCTAGTAAAGCAGCAATAACATTTAGATTCTTCATAGCAATTGCTTTTAAAATGTTTTACTACAAATCTAAGTATTTTTTAGATTAGTTGTTCTACTTTTTAGAACAATTATTTCTACTAGATGGTTTAAATCTTAAAAAATTATTTTTTATCTTTTTTCTGATTCACTTTTTGTCTGCGCCAAAAATCTCCGTTACTTCTGTCACCACGGTATTTCTTGTTTTCTTTAGCTTTTTCTTTCATCTGCACCTTCTTCTCTTCAATGGCAACAGTTGCTTCAGAAGAGATAAACGGATGATTTAATACAACAGGTATTTTTATACCGATTAACTTTTGGATATCTTTCAAATATGGCAACTCTTCTGGTTCACAGAAAGCTATTGCTATTCCTTCGTTACCGGCACGTCCTGTTCGTCCAATGCGGTGAACGTATGTTTCCGGTACATTAGGAAGTTCATAATTGATAACGTGAGATAGCTGGTCAACATCGATACCTCTTGCAGCAATATCTGTTGCTATAAGCACTCTGAGAGTATGATCCTTAAAACTGTTTAAAGCTCGCTGACGTGCATTCTGAGATTTGTTACCGTGAATTGCCGCAGCTTCAATACCTTCTTTTATTAGTAATTTGGCAATCTTATCTGCTCCGTGCTTTGTTCTTGTAAAGATAAGAACTGATTCAATATTCGGATTCTTTAATAAATAAAGAAGTAAATCTTTCTTTTCATTTTTGCCTACAAAATAAACACTCTGCTCAATAATCTCTACAGTAGATGAAACAGGGGTAACTTCTACCTTTTCTGGCTGGAAAAGTATGCTGTTTGCCAACTTTTCTATTTCTGGAGGCATTGTTGCCGAGAAAAACAGAGTCTGACGTTTCTTAGGAAGCATAGGGAGTATACGCTTAATATCGTGAATAAATCCCATATCGAGCATACGATCTGCTTCATCAAGTACAAAGAATTCCAAAGTTTTTAGTGAAATAAAACCTTGATTAATTAAATCTAACAGTCTTCCCGGTGTGGCAATCAAAATGTCAACACCTTTTTTTAATGCATCGGTTTGAGGTTTCTGCGGAACACCACCAAAGATTACAGTATGGCGTAATCCGGTATAACGTCCGTAAGCTGTGAAACTTTCTTCTATCTGGATTGCTAGTTCGCGGGTAGGAGTAAGTACAAGGGCTTTAATTCCTCTGTTTTTCTCCGATTTATATAATTTTTGAAGAATTGGAATCGAAAATGCTGCTGTTTTACCTGTTCCAGTTTGTGCGCAGCCTAATAAATCTTTGCCTTTTAATACGATTGGAATTGATTGTTCTTGAATGGGAGTTGGTGAGGTGTAACCCTCTTCTTGTAAAGCCTTTAATATTGGGCTTATAAGGTCTAGTTGTTCAAATGTCATTTAAAATAATTGAAGTAGCCTCGCGGCTGGTGTATACTAAATTGACAAAGATACTCTAAAGTGCTGGTGGATTGAGAAAATTCTTGAATGATTAAGAATATTTAACTAATATACTACTGCAATATATATATTTATATAATATCTTTGCTCTACACCTTTCTTTTAAAAACTCTAGATTTAATTTAAAAATACTCTAGTCTTTCTTTAAAAAAGGTCTAATCCTTTTTATCTATGTTCTATGAAGTAATAACTTAAATATTTAGATATATGAGTATTCAATACAGATTAACGCCCATGCGCGACAACATTAGTGAGAAACCCAAGCAAGGTTTCTATGCTCAAGTGGTTACTAAAGGCACAATCGATACTCGGGAATTGTGTAAGGCAATTTCCGAGAAGTGTTCTTTGAATGTAGCCGATATGAAGGCTGCAATTGAAGCACTTGCGCAAACCATTGAAGATAAGCTTCAGGATGGTTACAATGTTAGCATTGACGAGTTGGGGACTTTCTCTGTTTCGGCCGAATCTCGTACAGTTCAGGATGCTGAGGAGATCAGGGGGCAGTCGATTAAAGTGAAAAATATAAATTTTCGCCCATCTGTCAGACTTAAAACAACGATGAAAACATCAAAGTTTGAGAGAGTGCCTGGAAAGAAATAACTAATTAGTAATAAAATGAAAAATAGGATTGTTTTTATTACAGGTTCAACCAGTGGAATCGGTGAAGGATGTGCACGCAAATTCGCATCTAAAGGATCTGACTTAATTTTAAATGGGCGTAATGAAGATAAATTACTGAAGCTTAAAAATGAGTTGGAATCGGAATTTGGAATAGATGTTCTTCCACTTGTTTTTGATGTTCGGGACAGGAAAGCTGCAACTGATACATTAGCTTCTCTGGAAGGGAAATGGAAAAATATTGATGTGCTTATTAATAATGCTGGACTTGTTTTTGGAGTTGATAAAGAATATCAGGGTGATCTTGATGAATGGGATATTATGATTGATACTAATATTCGTGCTTTATTGTCAATGACTAGATTAATCACTCCCGGAATGGTGGAACGAGGTAGGGGACATATTATTAATATAGGTTCTATAGCTGGTGATGCAGCTTATCCTGGTGGAAGTGTTTATTGTGCCACTAAGGCTGCAGTAAAAGCGTTGTCTGATGGTTTACGTATTGACTTGGTGGATACTCCTTTAAGAGTAACTAATATTAAACCGGGTATGGTTGAAACGAATTTCTCGGTCGTTCGTTTTCGTGGAGATAAAATGAAAGCTGATAATTTTTATAAGGGAATAAAGCCGCTTACCGGAACAGATATTGCCGAAACTATTTATTTTGCAGCATCTGCCCCTGAGCATATTCAAATTGCTGAAGTTCTCATTATGCCTACCAATCAGGCTACGGGGACTATCTCTTACAAAAAGACAGAAGCATGAAAAAGTTGCTGAACATAATATCTTTTGCGCTGTTGATTACTTTAGTGTCGTTTTGTACTAATGATGAATCTCTTCTGGAAAATAAATGGCAACTCCGGAAGTATGTACATGCTGATGGAGTGGTGCAAAGTGAAGATAGTGTGTTCTATAATTTTATGAAGGAATCATTTTCGGCTATTTGTTTACTTTCAGATGGAAGTTATACAACCATTTTTGGAAATTACTCTTTAAATGGCGATGAGTTAATTATTAAAATTTTGCCCGAATCAACTAGTGGACCAGTTTATGAGCGATATATAAATTGGAAAGATGGTGTTAGGGTGTTTAAGATAGAGGAACTTTCTTCTTCTATTTTGCAATTAAATTATAATGGAGAAAAATCAGTTTTCAGAAAATATTAATCTGAAATTATTAATTAAAACAGAAAATAAATTATGAAAAAATTAGCAGTATTAGGAACAAGTTTATGTATTGTTCTGGCGTTTACTTCTTGTAAATCAGGTGAAAGTGCATACAAAAAAGCGTATGAAAAAGCAAAACAACAAGAACTAGCACAACCTAAAGTGGCAGAACCTGTTGAAGTTGCTCCTGTTGCCGATGTTCCATTGGTGGAGACGAAGAAGGCTACAACAACTACAAACAGTGCACGTCAGGAAAGACTAACTGTTCAAGGTAATGGTACGCTACTTGAATATAGCGTTGTTTGCGGAAGTTTTCAGACTAAAGCTAATGCAGAAGCTTTGCAGGAAGATATGATTCGTGCTGGATATAAAGCTATTGTTGCTTATAATCCAGATAATAATTATTATCGTGTTATTATTAGTACTTTTGCTGATTATGCTTCAGCTACAGATTCTAAAGAAACTTTTAAAGCTAAGTATCCTAACAGAAAAGATTTCCAGGGCGCTTGGGTTTTACGTAGAGTATTTTGATAAATCTATTTTGATATTTCCATAGAATATTCTTTTTATGGTAGTAAAGGCAGGGACTGTGAAGTTTCTGCCTTTTTATTTTGTGCGCCGTGTTAGTGTGTAACTTGACGGTGTGAGTCCGTTATGGGGGCAGTAGTTATCAACCATTATTCTGAAGGAAACTATAAGCAACGAAAACCTTAGCAGAGCTGGCTACCCTTGTCTGATGGCTTATTACCGTAAATAACATCGTAAATAAGGAACCGCCGTATGCCGAACGGCGCGTATGGTGGTGCGAGAGGTCGGATAATCGAGTAGGAGGAAAAAACTATTTCATTTTCCTCCTACTCGATTATCAATATTATATTTTTTTGTTGGTAGTTAAGTGATAATAATTGAGTTTTAGATTAGGCATGGGTTGTTCTTTTCTTCTTCTCGCGCGTATATATATTATGTATAGTCAAGAGTATCTTTGCTAACCTCTTCTAAAATCACTAAAAATTATGTTCTACAACACACTTGTAGTTCAGTTAGTTAAGCATTACTTGCAAAAAAAGTGAGAAAAAAGAGTTAGATATATTTGGATTGGTAGGAGTAAAGTCCTACTTTTGCACCCGCTTTGCAAGAGAGACAGAGTGTTGATTGAAATGCTGGTTCTTCGGGATGTTTGAAGAAAAAAAACTTTTAAAAAAGTTGCTTTAAAATTTGGAGCGTATTACTTAAAAGTCTTATCTTTGCATCCGCTTTCGCCTTGATAGAGGCGCTTAGAGCAAACAAAAAGCAATCGTTCTTTGAAAAGATTATAAATAAACGAAACAAGTAGTACAAGAGCATTAAGTGCGTGTATTGTTACATGTACTTGGTAAAATAGAAATGCGAACCGTCAATTAAGATAAACGGAATCCTGGACAGAATTTAAATGAAACTTTTACAATGAAGAGTTTGATCCTGGCTCAGGATGAACGCTAGCTACAGGCTTAACACATGCAAGTCGAGGGGTAGCAGGGTAGCAATACCGCTGACGACCGGCGCACGGGTGAGTAACACGTATCCAACCTTCCCATAACTCGGGGATAGCCTTTCGAAAGAAAGATTAATACCCGATAGTACTTTTTCAAGGCATCTTGAGAAAGTTAAAGATTTATTGGTTATGGATGGGGATGCGTTCCATTAGATAGTTGGTGAGGTAACGGCTCACCAAGTCTTCGATGGATAGGGGTTCTGAGAGGAAGGTCCCCCACATTGGTACTGAGACACGGACCAAACTCCTACGGGAGGCAGCAGTGAGGAATATTGGTCAATGGGCGAGAGCCTGAACCAGCCAAGTAGCGTGAAGGATGAAGGTCCTATGGATTGTAAACTTCTTTTATAGTAGAATAAAGTGAGCCACGTGTGGTTTTTTGTATGTATACTATGAATAAGGATCGGCTAACTCCGTGCCAGCAGCCGCGGTAATACGGAGGATCCGAGCGTTATCCGGATTTATTGGGTTTAAAGGGTGCGTAGGCGGAATAATAAGTCAGTTGTGAAAGTTTGCGGCTCAACCGTAAAATTGCAGTTGATACTGTTATTCTTGAGTGTACATAAGGTAGGCGGAATTCGTGGTGTAGCGGTGAAATGCTTAGATATCACGAAGAACTCCAATTGCGAAGGCAGCTTACCGGGGTACAACTGACGCTGAGGCACGAAAGTGTGGGTATCAAACAGGATTAGATACCCTGGTAGTCCACACAGTAAACGATGAATACTCGCTGTTTGCGATATACAGCAAGCGGCCAAGCGAAAGCATTAAGTATTCCACCTGGGGAGTACGCCGGCAACGGTGAAACTCAAAGGAATTGACGGGGGCCCGCACAAGCGGAGGAACATGTGGTTTAATTCGATGATACGCGAGGAACCTTACCCAGGCTTAAATTGCAGATGAATATAGTGGAAACATTATAGCCTTTATGGCATCTGTGAAGGTGCTGCATGGTTGTCGTCAGCTCGTGCCGTGAGGTGTCGGCTTAAGTGCCATAACGAGCGCAACCCTTATTGATAGTTACTAACAGGTTAAGCTGAGGACTCTATCGAGACTGCCGTCGTAAGATGCGAGGAAGGTGGGGATGACGTCAAATCAGCACGGCCCTTACGTCTGGGGCTACACACGTGTTACAATGGGGGGTACAGAAGGTCGCTACCTGGCAACAGGATGCTAATCCCAAAAGCCTCTCTCAGTTCGGATTGGAGTCTGCAACCCGACTCCATGAAGCTGGATTCGCTAGTAATCGCGCATCAGCCACGGCGCGGTGAATACGTTCCCGGGCCTTGTACACACCGCCCGTCAAGCCATGGGAGCCGGGGGTACCTGAAGTACGTAACCGTAAGGAGCGTCCTAGGGTAAAACTGGTGACTGGGGCTAAGTCGTAACAAGGTAGCCGTACCGGAAGGTGCGGCTGGAACACCTCCTTTCTGGAGTGATTCCTTTTATCTGGTTCGCTTTTTATTGTACTACTGGTTTTTGTTTATTCTATATAAAAAATAAGAGATTAGAAAGAAGCCGAGCCGAAAGGTAAGAGGTTTTGAACGACAGTCCTATAGCTCAGTTGGTTAGAGCGCTACACTGATAATGTAGAGGTCGGCAGTTCAACTCTGCCTGGGACTACGCGAAAAAGAGGAGCATAATGGATTAACCATCCAGTAAAATCGCTTCTTATAATTTCACGGGGGATTAGCTCAGCTGGCTAGAGCACCTGCCTTGCACGCAGGGGGTCAACGGTTCGAATCCGTTATTCTCCACGATCAAGCATCTGCTTGAAACGATCTTTGACATGATGTACAAAAGCAATAAAGTAAGTAATTTTTAGAGATAAAAAGAGCTAAAGTATATATCGAACCATATGGTAAACGAAAACGTATAACTACGAATAGTTTACAGTGTTTGAAGAAAGTAAGCAAGGGCGCATGGCGGATGCCTTGGCTCTCGGAGGCGATGAAGGACGTGATAAGCTGCGATAAGCTTCGGGTAGGTGCAAATGACCTTTGATCCGAAGATTTCCGAATGGGACAACCCAATATCCTGAAGGGATATTATCCATCTTAGATGGAGGCGAACGCAGGGAACTGAAACATCTTAGTACCTGTAGGAGAAGAAAATAATAGAATGATTCCGTAAGTAGTGGCGAGCGAACGCGGATTAGCCCAAACCAATTATGTTACGGCATAATTGGGGTTGTAGGACCACGATATCGGACTTATATTGGAGAATGGAAGACTCTGGAAAGTGTCACCATAGAGCATGATAGTTGCGTACATGAATCCAATATATACCGTAGTGGTATCCTGAGTAGTGCGGAGCACGAGGAATTCTGCATGAATCTGCCGGGACCATCCGGTAAGGCTAAATACTCCCGAGAGACCGATAGTGAACCAGTACTGTGAAGGAAAGGTGAAAAGAACTTCGAATAGAAGAGTGAAATAGTCCCTGAAACCATGCGCTTACAAGCGGTCGGAGCAGCTTCGTGCTGTGACGGCGTGCCTTTTGCATAATGAACCTACGAGTTACTGTCACTGGCAAGGTTAAGAAATTAAGTTTTGCAGCCGAAGCGAAAGCGAGTCTGAATAGGGCGATTTAGTCAGTGGTAGTAGACGCGAAACCAAGTGATCTACCCATGGTCAGGTTGAAGGTTAGGTAACACTAACTGGAGGACCGAACCGATAAGCGTTGAAAAGCTTCCGGATGAACTGTGGGTGGGGGTGAAAGGCTAATCAAACTTGGAGATAGCTCGTACTCCCCGAAATGCATTTAGGTGCAGCCTTGATAATTACTAATGTGAGGTAGAGCGACTGATAAGATGCGAGGGCTTCACCGCCTATCAAGTCTTGATAAACTCCGAATGCGCATTAGTTTAATATCAGGAGTGAGGGCATGGGTGCTAAGGTCCGTGCCCGAGAGGAGAAGAATCCAGACCATCAGCTAAGGTCCCGAAATAATTGCTAAGTTGAACTAACGAAGTCAGATTGCTAAGACAGCTAGGATGTTGGCTTGGAAGCAGCCATTCATTTAAAGAGTGCGTAACAGCTCACTAGTCGAGGAGTTTGGCGTGGATAATAATCGGGCATAAGCAATTTACCGAAGCTATGGAACCAGTAATGGTTGGTAGGGGAGCATTCCACTCAGCGTTGAATGTGGAGCGTGAGCTCTGCTGGAGCGTGTGGAAAAGCAAATGTAGGTATAAGTAACGATAAAGGGGGTGAGAAACCCCCTCGCCGAAAGACTAAGGTTTCCTGATCAACGCTAATCGGATCAGGGTTAGTCGGGTCCTAAGGCTCAGCCGAACGGCGAGGCCGATGGCAGAAAGGGTTAATATTCCCTTACTACCTTAAAGAGTGATGTGGAGACGGAGTAGTGATAATACCGCCGGCTGACGGAATAGCTGGTTGAAGGGTGTAGATATTAGTTTTCCAGGCAAATCCGGAAGACTAGTCGAACCTGATAGTACCGAGAGCCCTTGTGGTGATTGGATAGTGTATGTAAGCAGACTCCCAAGAAAATCCGCTAAACTTAATCTTTAAGGTACCCGTACCGTAAACGGACACACGTAGTCGGGTAGAATATACTAAGGCGCTTGAGTGAATCACGGTTAAGGAACTAGGCAAATTGACCCTGTAACTTCGGGAGAAAGGGTCCCTCAGTAATGAGGGCGCAGAGAATAGGTCCAGGCAACTGTTTAACAAAAACACAGGGCTATGCAAAATTGAAAGATCAAGTATATAGCCTGACACCTGCCCGGTGCTGGAAGGTTAAGAGGAGATGTCATCGCAAGAGAAGCATTGAATTGAAGCCCCAGTAAACGGCGGCCGTAACTATAACGGTCCTAAGGTAGCGAAATTCCTTGTCGGGTAAGTTCCGACCTGCACGAATGGTGTAATGATCTGGACACTGTCTCAACCGTGAGCTCAGTGAAATTGTAGTATCGGTGAAGATGCCGATTACCCGCGATGGGACGAAAAGACCCCGTGAACCTTTACTATAGCTTAACATTGAATTTGGGTAATTGATGTGTAGGATAGGCCGGAGGCTTTGAAGCAGGTACGCTAGTATTTGTGGAGCCGCTGTTGAAATACGGCCCTTTGATTATTTGAGTTCTAACTCGCGATTGTGAGGACACTGTTTGGTGGGTAGTTTGACTGGGGTGGTCGCCTCCAAAAGTGTAACGGAGGCTTCTAAAGGTACCCTCAGGACGATTGGTAACCGTCCGCAGAGTGTAATGGCATAAGGGTGCTTGACTGGGAGACCGACAAGTCGATCAGGTAGGAAACTAGAGCATAGTGATCCGGTGTTTCCGTATGGAAGGGACATCGCTCAAAGGATAAAAGGTACTCCGGGGATAACAGGCTGATCGCTCCCAAGAGCTCATATCGACGGAGCGGTTTGGCACCTCGATGTCGGCTCGTCACATCCTGGGGCTGGAGAAGGTCCCAAGGGTTGGGCTGTTCGCCCATTAAAGTGGCACGCGAGCTGGGTTCAGAACGTCGTGAGACAGTTCGGTCTCTATCTATCGTGGGCGTATGAAATTTGCGTGGCTCTGACACTAGTACGAGAGGACCGTGTTGGACTGACCGCTGGTTTACCGGTTGTGCCGCCAGGTGCATTGCCGGGTATCTAAGTCGGGATTGGATAAGTGCTGAAAGCATCTAAGTACGAAGCCAGCCACAAGATTAGATTTCTTAGGGTCGTTGAAGACGACAACGTTGATAGGCTGCAGGTGTAAAGACAGTAATGTCAAAGCCGAGCAGTACTAATTGCCCGTACACTTTCTTCTTTCCATATATGGTTGGCTAGATAGTTTGGCTCTTAAAATACTAGAGAGAGCTTGTTTATTGCTTTTACATTGTGTTTATCTTAATAGAATCTGAAATAAGGAAACGAAAGAAACAAAATAAAATCAGATAAAAGAGAAATTAAAAATATTAAGGTAGCTATAGCATCAGGGTTCCACCTCTTCCCATTCCGAACAGAGAAGTTAAGCCTGATCACGCCGATGGTACTGCGTAACAGTGGGAGAGTAGGTAGCTGCCGTTTTATCTAAGAGTCCTGTTCATTGAAGAATGAATGGGACTCTTTTTTTGTTATATATACATTCTTCTACCCTGATAATGTATGTAATATCTTTGCTTTTTAATTTAAGTAGGAATAACTTTGAATCGGCTTATAAAATTCTTCATCTATCTTACGTTTCATCTGCTCCAATATTACTGGATTCTTCTATTATATATCTTATTTGTTAATGTATACTTTCTGATTACGCTAAGAACTCTTTTGATGGAAAGAAGTATGGCATTTTGTCAAACAAGGGACCTATAGCTAATCCATGTTTGTTTGCTGATATTTTAGGTGGCAGACGTTAAAAAGTTGTCTGGAGATCAAAATAGAATAATAAAAGTCGGATTTATCTTACTCTTTATGAAACATCTTATCTTTTTCATTTCTTTCCTGAGGGAATAAATTTATTGGTTAAGTGTGGTTAAGCAGAATGTAGGATATAATCAACCTACCCAGCCGAGATTCTATTTCGGAACCGATAATGATAAATAATGAAGTCAGTGAAAGAATGTGCGACGTCATATAACTAAACCGTAATTTTAATTAAGTTTTGGACATTATATTGTACTTTTTTGTTCTGCAGATGCTTATATAAATAATTTGTTGTATTTTTGCATCTACAAAATTATGGGAAGAATATTAGCACTTGATTACGGAAGAAAGCGAACAGGGGTCGCTGTAACTGATATTTTGCAAATTATTGCAAATGGTCTGACGACTGTGCCTAGCCATACATTGCCTGATTTCTTAATACAATATGTAGCTAAAGAACCGGTTGATTTAATATTGATAGGACTTCCAAAGCAACTTAATAATGATTTATCCGAAAGTATGAATTATATTAGACCATTTGTTCAACGGCTAAAAAAAATTCTTCCTAATATACCTGTGGAATTTGTTGATGAACGCTTTACTTCAGTTTTGGCACATCGGACAATGCTTGAAGCTGGATTGAAAAAGAAAGACAGACAAAGTAAAGAGCTTGTTGACGAGGTGAGTGCAACGATTATTTTGCAGTCATATCTTGAAAGTAGAAGATAACACTAGAGAAAATAATTTGTTAATATAATACAGAATAATAATGATTTTACCTATTTACGTATATGGCCAACCAGTTTTAAGAAAAGTTGCAGAAGATATAACTCCTGATTATCTGAACTTAAAAGAGCTGATAGGAAATATGTTTGATACAATGCATAGGGCTGATGGTGTAGGTCTTGCTGCTCCGCAGATTGGACTTTCTATCCGTGTTGTGGTGATCAGTCTTGATGTTCTTTCTGATGAATATCCTGAATATAAAGATTTTAATAAAGCTTATATTAATGCCCATATTCTTGAAACTGAGGGCGAAATGGTGTCTATGGAAGAAGGGTGTCTCAGTTTGCCTGGAATTCATGAGACTGTGAATAGAGCAAATAAAATTCATGTGAAATATATGGATGAGAACTTTGTGGAACATGATGAATATGTAGAAGGCTATTTGGCACGCGTAATGCAGCACGAATTTGAACATTTGGAAGGAGGTCTGTTTATTGATAATTTATCTCCTTTGCGTAAACAAATGATTAAAGGCAAATTGAATGCTATGATTAATGGTAAAGCCAGATGCTCATATAAGGTTAAAACAATCAAATAGCTATTTTAACTTTAAAATAATATTTTTAAAAAGACGTATCTTTTAATTTATAAAGATGCGTCTTTTTATCTTTTAGATCGTTTTTTAGGTTTATAAAAAGTCCTTAATGACTAATAAACTATGAATGTTATAATTATTTTCTGTTTTAATAAGTGAAAAAAGCCTTTCTAGCTTGAAAAAAAAATGCTAAACGTTGTTACTTCAATCGAAATCATTAATTTTGTTTCGCCCTTAGATGAAAAATAAATGATAAAGAGAATTTTAATATACCTGCTATTATTTCCTGCTGTAGTTTCTGCCCAAATAAACACGGAACGTGTAATGGCAATTGGCCGAAATGCATTATATTTTGAAGACTATGTTCTTTCTATTCAATACTTTAATCAAGTAGTGAGTGCAAAACCATATTTGTATGAGCCATACTTTTTTCGTGCTCTTGCAAAAATAAATTTGGATGATTTTCAAGGAGCGGAGTCAGATTGCTCATCTGCTATAGAACGAAATCCATTTGTGGTTAATGCATATCAAATCAGAGGTCTATCCCGCATAAAGCAGCAAAAGTACGATGGTGCCATAGAAGATTATACTAAAGCGTTGAGTTATGATCCTGAGAATGTAGGTCTTTGGCATAATCTTGCTCTTTGCAAAATATCTAAGGATGATTTTAAGGGAGCAGAAACTGATTTGTCAAAGTTGATATCTCTTTCTCCTCAGTATACAAAAGCTTATTTAATGCGTGCAGAAGTATCTTTAAAACAAAAAGATACAATTAAAGCAATGAGTGATTATGATTTGGCTTTGTCTATTGATAAATATGATGCAGATGTTTGGTCATCACGTGCAGCAATAAAGCTCCAACAAGGAAAATACAAAGATGCAGAAGCTGATTATGATCAGGCAACATATTTGAATACTAAAAATTCCGGAAATTATATAAATAGGGCATTGGCTCGATTCCATCAGAATAAGTTACAAGGAGCAATGGAAGATTATGATATTGCATTAGATATAGATCCAACTAATTTTATAGGACACTATAATCGTGGACTATTACGGGCTCGGGTAGGGGATGATAACAGAGCTATAGAAGATTTTAATTTTGTTATAAAGATGGAATCCGATAATATGATGGCTATTTTTAACCGGGGTATTCTTCGCGCTCAGACAGGAGATTATCGTGGAGCTATCAAAGATTATTCAGCTGTTATTAAAGAGTATCCAAATTTCTTAGCCGGATATTATAATCGGGCGGAAGCTAAAAGGAAAATAGGGGACTATAAAGGGGCGGATTTGGATGAATTCAAAGTTATGAAAGCCCAACTCGATAAAAGATATGGTCTTGATAAAGGAAAGCGAGCAGCGAAGTCTGATAAAACACGTAAGAAATCCGATAAAGATATGGAAAATTACGGAAAGATTGTTGTTGCTGATGATTCAGAAGCTGAACAAAAATATAAGAGCGAATACCGTGGAAAAGTTCAGGATAAGAATGTCGAAATTAGGTTGGAACCTATGTTTGCTTTAACTTATTATGAAAAAACAAGTGAGATAACACGAAATTTAAAATATAACAAATTTATTGATGACCTAAGTAATTCAGGAACTGTTCCTAAGCGACTTTTGATTACTAATATGGAGACACCTCTTACAGAGAAGCAAATTAAAACTCATTTTGCTTCTATTGATGAACGAACAACAGATATTGTAAAACATCCTAAAAATGCAGCAAAACGTTTTGCTCGTTCAATCGATTTTTATTTGGTTCAGGATTTTACAAATGCTATTGAAGATTTAACTCAGGCGACTATTTGCGATAATTCATTTTTTCCAGCTTATTTTAATCGGTCTCTTATACGTTGGAAACAGCTGGAATTTGAAAAGTCCGAAGATCAGAATTCTGAAACAGCAGAAGTACAGACTGGCCTGAAGAAAGTTGATGTACGGACTCCGGAATATAATATAGTTAAATCAGATTTGGATAAGGTTATTCAGTTAGCCCCCGATTTTGTTTATGCATATTATAATCGTGGAAATGTACTTTGTATGCTGAAAGATTATCGTTCGGCAATAGCCGATTATGATAAAGCCATATCGCTTGATCCAAATTTTGCAGAAGCATATTTTAATAGAGGATTAACACTAATCTTCTCCGGGAATAATAAAAAAGGTATTTCAGACCTAAGTAAAGCTGGTGAATTGGGTATTGTATCTGCCTATAATGTCATTAAGCGCTTTACAGAACAAAAACACTAACATTTTTATTTGAAAATAAGTGTAATTTAAAAGAAATAGCTACTTTTGTAAGCCTAAATGAAAAATAATTAAACCATTATGATAAAGATTACATTTCCAGATGGCTCTGTTCGTGAATATAATGAAGGAGTCAATGGTCTGCAGATTGCAGAAAGTATAAGTAGCCGATTGGCACAGGATGTTGTAGCTTGTGGTGTAAACGGTGAAACATATGATTTAGCTCGTCCTATTAATTCTGATGCATCGGTTGTTCTATATAAGTGGGATGATGTAGAAGGAAAGCATGCATTCTGGCATACTAGTGCACACTTGCTGGCTGAAGCCTTACAGGAATTATATCCGGGCATACAGTTTGGGATTGGTCCTGCAATAGAAAACGGTTTCTATTATGATGTAGATCCGGGAGAAGCAGTAATCAAAGAAAGTGATCTTGCTGCTATTGAGGCAAAGATGGCAGAACTGGCTGCAAAGAAAGAAGCTGTTGTAAGAACAGAAATTAATAAAGCTGATGCTTTGAAAATGTTCGGTGAAAGAGGGGAAACTTACAAATGTGAGTTAATCTCAGAACTCGAAGATGGAACTATTACTACATATACTCAGGGTGCTTTTACTGATCTTTGCCGCGGTCCTCACTTAATGAATACTGAAAAGATTAAAGCTATCAAGCTAACATCTGTTGCAGGTGCTTATTGGAGAGGTAGAGAAGATCAGAAAATGCTTACTCGTATCTATGGTATTACTTTCCCTAAAAAGAAATTGCTTGATGAATATTTAGTTATACTAGAAGAGGCTAAGAAACGTGACCACCGTAAGATTGGTAAGGAAATGGAATTGTTTATGTTCTCTGAAATGGTAGGGAAAGGACTTCCAATGTGGTTACCAAAAGGAACAGCGCTTCGTCTTCGTCTTGAAGATTTCCTAAAGAAGATTCAACGTCGTTTTGGTTATCAGCAAGTAATGACTCCTCACATTGGTAATAAACAATTATATGTTACTTCTGGTCACTATGCTAAATATGGAAAAGATTCATTCCAACCAATTAACACACCAGAAGAGGGAGAAGAATACTTATTGAAACCAATGAACTGTCCTCACCACTGTGAAATATATAAATGGCAGCCTCGTTCATATAAAGATCTTCCATTAAGATTTGCAGAGTTTGGTACAGTATATCGTTACGAGCAAAGTGGAGAGCTTCACGGATTAACACGTGTACGTAGCTTTACACAAGATGATGCTCATATTTTCTGTAGACCAGATCAGGTTAAGGATGAGTTCTTAAAAGTTATGGATATTATCTTCATTATATTTAAGTCTTTAAACTTTGAGAACTTTGAGGCACAGATTTCACTTCGTGATCCTAACAATCGTGAAAAATATATCGGAAGCGATGATAATTGGGAACGTTCAGAAAAAGCAATTATTGAAGCTTGTGAAGAGAAAGGTCTGAAAGCAAAAGTAGTACTTGGTGAAGCTGCTTTCTATGGTCCTAAGCTTGATTTTATGGTTCGTGATGCTATTGGTCGTAAATGGCAACTTGGAACTATTCAGGTTGACTATAACTTACCGGAAAGATTTAATCTTGAATATACAGGAGCTGATAACCAGAAACATCGTCCTGTAATGATACACCGTGCACCTTTTGGTTCTATGGAACGTTTTGTTGCCGTATTGATTGAACATACCGGCGGTAAATTCCCATTATGGCTAACTCCTGACCAGGTAGCAATTCTTCCTATCAGTGAAAAATTTAATGACTACGCAGAGAAGGTAAAACAATACCTTGATATGAATGATATTCGTGCTATTGTAGATGATAGAAACGAAAAAATTGGTCGTAAAATCCGTGATAATGAGATGAAACGTATCCCTTATATGTTAGTTGTAGGCGAAAAAGAAGCAGAAAATGATGAAGTTGCAGTTCGCAAACAAGGAGAAGGCGATAAAGGAACAATGAAATTTGAAGAATTTGCAAATATTTTGACTCAAGAAGTTCAAAATATGATAAATAAGTGGTAACTTTGCAGCCGCTAACTGAATATAAAAGAAAAAACGAAAAGGAACTAATAGTTATTGAATGAAGAAAGAGGTTTTAAAAGAGCAACACCGAATAAATGAGCAGATTCGTGCCAAGGAAGTACGCTTAGTTGGAGATGATAATATCGAACCAAAAGTTTATCCTTTATTCCAGGCATTAAAGATGGCAGAGGATAGAGAAATGGATTTAGTCGAAATTTCTCCAAATGCAGTTCCTCCTGTTTGTAGAATTATTGATTATTCAAAGTTCATTTATCAGTTGAAGAAGCGTCAAAAGGAGCAGAAAGCTAAGCAGGTAAAGGTAAATGTAAAAGAAATACGTTTCGGACCTCAGACTGATGATCATGACTATAACTTTAAGTTGAAGCATGCAAAAGGATTCCTTGAAGATGGTGATAAAGTAAAAGCATATGTTTTCTTTAAGGGGCGTTCAATTCTTTTCAAGGAACAAGGCGAAGTTTTGTTACTTCGTTTTGCAAATGATCTTGAAGATTATGCAAAAGTAGAACAAATGCCTATGCTTGAAGGTAAAAAGATGACTATTTTCTTATCTCCTAAAAAGAAGGAAGTAAAGAAGCCTGTTGCACCAAAAGAAGTTAAAGTTGTTAAAGTAAAGGTTGACAAACCTGAAGATACAACTAATGAAGCAGAATAATTGTTTGGAAAAATAAGAAATGTATAACGCGCAGGTATAGTGCGTTACCATATATTAATAATTAAAAAATAATCAAGATGCCAAAGATGAAGACTAACTCCGGTTCTAAAAAAAGGTTTACCCTTACCGGAACAGGTAAAATCAAAAGAAAGCACGCTTTTCACAGTCATATTTTGACTAAAAAGAGCAAAAAGAGAAAAAGAAACTTGTGTTACTCTACAACAGTTGATGCAACTAATGTAAGCCAGGTTAAGTCTCTTTTAGCAATGAAGTAACCAAAAGCGTACAATCGAATTATTAAGTATTAACCGAATGCATTAGCTTTAAGTTCACTACGTGAAGTTGTGACGCTAACATTCAAAAAGATTAAAACTATGCCAAGATCAGTAAATCATGTTGCTTCAAAAGCAAGAAGAAAGAAAATTTTGAACCTTACCAAAGGTTATTTTGGTGCAAGAAAAAATGTTTGGACCGTTGCTAAGAACACCTGGGAAAAAGGTTTGACTTACGCATTCCGTGACCGTAGAAATAAGAAAAGAAACTTCCGTGCTCTTTGGATTCAGCGTATTAATGCTGCAGCTCGTTTAGAAGGAATGTCTTATTCTAAATTAATGGGCGGCTTACACAAAGCTGGTATCGAAATAAACCGTAAGGTATTAGCAGATTTAGCTGTTAATCATCCAGAAGCTTTCAAAGCTGTGGTTGCTAAAGCAAAAGCTGCTTAATAAAATTTAAAAGATTTGCTAAGCGCTAATATCCAGTTCTGCTGGGTATTAGCGCTTTTGTTTTCTGAACCTGCTAACTAATTGTTTTTTATTAAAACAATTATTCATTTTTATTTGTTACATAGATAGAAAAAGCTTATATTTGTGATAGAAAAGAAGACAGTTTTAGCCACATTAGTTTGACTGGGAAACTCATCAAATTAATCTGAAAACCGAGACAGGCTTCGATTCTCAATGGCGGGCCACAACCTTAGGGTAGCATTTATGTCAGTGGATTACAAAGAGGGCGAGCACTCAAATCATGTCATACGGAGTTTCATCACATCACTGGTGTGGCTTTATATAAGAAAACGTCGATAATCAATTGATTATCGACGTTTTTGTTTGGGGCTGTCGTGCATGTGCATAGCGGAATCATCCTAAAATCTGATTGGTAAATTGATAAAAAGTATATCTTTGCTTTTTTATATAAATTATATGGAAGCCTTAGGCATTCTCAATACTTTTTTAGGATTGATCCTTTTTTGTTCGCATGGAGGAACTGTATATTTCCTATTTATTCAATACATTTTCAGTTCCCCATATCTCTAATTCACGAAATACCGGAGAAAGACTTTTTCCAAGATCGGTTAATGAATATTCTACACGTGGGGGAATTTCCTTGTAGTGCTCACGTAAAATCAATCCGTTATTTTCCAATTCTTTTAGCTGTTCCGTGAGTACTTTTCGTGAGATATTTGGTATGCGGACGGCTATTTCGCCAAAGCGTTTTGTACTTGACGAAAGAGAATATAAAATAATAGTTTTCCACTTTCCACCTATCACCTCAAGAGTAGCTGTGACAGGACAATTAATTTTTTTCTCCGATTTTGCCATAATGGTTACTATTTGGTTACTACTATTTTGTCTGTTACGTAAAAGTAACCTGTTACAAATATATACTATTATTAGTTACTTTGCGTAACAAAAGTAGATACAAAGCTAGTTAGCTGTATAAACTGTCTATTTGTTTTGTATTTATTTAACTATCGCATAAGATGTCAGAGCCTAATAAATTATTATTTTTCCCTTTGCAAAGGATTATTTTATAGGGCTGGCAATTCTAACTTAATTCATATTATTAAGAACTAAAAAAGAAATTAAAAATGAAAATTGGAGTAACAGGAGCGACAGGACAATTGGGTCGCATTGTAGTAGAAAAATTAAAAGAGAAAGTATCAGCAGAAAGTATTGTAGCTTTAGTACGTACACCGGATAAGGCTGCAGGCTTAGGAGTGGAAGCTCGTGCATTTGATTATAGTAAACCAGAGAATCTGGTAACTTCGTTACAAGGCATTGACCATTTATTACTGATTTCGAGTAGTGAAGTAGGGCAACGTACTTTACAACATGGTAATGTAATTAATGCAGCTAAACAAGCCGGAGTTAAATGGATTGTATATACCAGTCTGCTTCATGCAGATAAATCTACTCTAAGTCTTGCCGAAGAGCATCTAGCAACGGAAGCTGCTCTAAAGGCATCGGGAGTTTCATATACCGTACTACGTAACGGGTGGTATACTGAAAACTATACAGGTTCGGTAAAAGGAGCTATTGCTGCCGGAGCATTTATAGGAAGTGCCGGTAATGGTAAGATAGCTTCTGCTGCTCGTGCAGATTATGCTGAAGCTGCTGTTGCAGTTTTGACGGGTGAAGATCAGGTAGGTAAAGTTTATGAATTGGCGGGAGATGAAGCATACACATTAACAGATTTAGCAGCTGAAATATCTCGCCAGACAGGGAAGAATATTCCATATAACAACTTGTCGGAAGCAGAATATGCTAATATTCTGAAAAGCCTGGGTTTGCCGGAAGGTCTTGCACAAGCTATTGCTGGATGGGATGTTGGTGCCTCTAGAGATGATCTGTTTGATGATACTAAGCAGCTTTCTGCATTAATTGGACATCCTACAACATCTTTGACCAAAGTTGTTGCTGATGCATTAGCAGAATAGTTGTTCATTGTTAATTCAAATAATAAATTAAAAAGGCAACTGATAACTTTATTCATCAGTTGCCTTTAAATTTATATATTTAAGTCAATAGATTATTTCTATTGACCACCTTGCTTGTTTTCGGAACTCTTTCTCGTATATTACTTTAATATAAGCTATAAGCAGATTTGCGTTAGTATATATTCAGCAAGATTTTCTATCTATGATAAAAAGAATTTTCTGTGAAATTTGCATTACTATCTTTATTAATGCAGATTTATCACCAGCCTTTTATTGCTCCACCTTTGAATACTTCCTCGGCAATCTTGGCAACCTCATCAGATTGGAAAGCCTGGACGAACTTTTTCACTTTATCGGCATTCTTGTTATCTTCTCTGGAAACAATCAGATTTACATAAGGAGAATCTTTATCTTCGGCAAACAAACCATCCTTGAGTAAAAGACCGGCTTGTGCTGCAAATGTATTATTAATAATGGCAATGGTTACTTCTGCGTCTTCTAATACTCGTGGAAGCTGAGGAGCCTCTAACTCTACGATCTTTAAACTCTTTGGGTTTTCTGTAATGTCAACTACTTTGGGAATAAATCCAGCTTTGTCATTTAGCTTTAGTAAACCAACTTTCTGAAGTAGCAATAAAGCACGTCCACCATTAGTGATGTCGTTGGGAATTACAATGGTGCTACCGTTCTTTAATTCACTCAGCGATTTAATCTTCTTTGAATATCCGGCAAGGGGATATATGAATGTGCGACCCACAACGGCAAACTTATATCCGCGTTGTTTTACCTGGTCGTCCAGGAATAATTTGTGCTGATAAGCATTTACATCAATATCTCCCTGCTGAAGTGCAGTGTTTGGCATAATGAAATCATTGAACTGAACTAGTTCTACATCTAATCCGTACTTCTCCTTTGCTACCTTTTGAGCAGTCTGAGCTACGACATATTCCGGTCCCGATTCTACACCCACTATAATATGGTTTGGATCATCCTTCTTTTTTCCTCCGCATGAAGCGAAAAAGAAAAGACAGATTGCACTTAGTGCTATAAATGAAAAATGTTTTCTGTTCATAATATTATTATTTTTTATCTATGATCAACTTTCTTGGAAATAAAATCGCCAGTAAACTGAATAAGGAATACAAATGCCACTAACAAACACAATACAATATTCATTATTGTAAGATCATATCCCACATATCCGTATTGATAACCTATTTGTCCCAGACCGCCGGCTCCAACAGCTCCACCCATTGCAGAGTAACCTACAAGTGTAATAAGAGTGATTGTAGCACTGTTTATAAGTGAAGGCAACGCTTCTGGAAGTAATACCTTGCTTATAATCTGAAGAGGAGTGGCTCCCATAGCGCGCGAAGCTTCTATCAGCCCGTTGGGTATTTCCAGTAAACTATTCTCCACCATACGGGCTATGAATGGTGCAGCTCCAATACTTAGCGGAACCAATGCCGCAGCTACTCCAATAGATGTTCCCACAATAATACGTGTGAACGGAATCATCCAGACAATCAAAATGATAAACGGAATAGCTCTGAATATGTTCACTAAGACCGATAATATACTGTTGATTGTTTTATTTTCCTTAATCTGTCCTTTTCTCGTGATAAAAAGTGAAACGCCGATTGGAAGCCCTAGTACGAAACCGAAAAATCCAGAGACGAAGGTCATGAAAATAGTTTCCCATGTACCTTTAATTAAAAGATCAATCATTGAATTATACATACCCTAAAACCTCCACCTTTATATTTTTCTCTTTAAAAAAATCAACCGCTTTAAGTTCATTCTCATTATTACCTATAAGTTCAATTAGTAATATCCCGAATTTTACTCCTCCTGCATAATCCATCTGTCCACAAACAATGTTACTGTTTGTATGGTAAAGCCGGGCAACCTCAGACAATGCTGCATTAGCCATTGATTGTCCCGAAATTTCTAACGTAATAAGCAGATTCTTTCCTTGTTCTGGTTCGGGATTTAATTTTTCCAGATAATCCAGTGGAATTTGTATCCTTACGGAAGAGTTTACTAGTTGCTTTGTTAATTCATTCTTTGGAGTAGAAAATATTTCCGATATACTTCCTTGTTCAATCAGTCTTCCGTTGTGAAGAACGGCAACCTCATCACAAATATCTTTCACCACCTCCATTTCGTGAGTAATCAGCAAGATGGTGATGTTCATCTGCCGGTTGATTTCCTTTAGCAGTGATAAAATGGAATGCGTTGTTGCAGGATCGAGTGCACTTGTAGCTTCATCGCAAAGCAGCACTCTCGGGTTGCTGGCCAATGTCCGTGCAATTGCTACCCGTTGTTTTTGTCCTCCGGATAACTTAGAAGGGTAATCGTTTGCTTTTTTCTCCAGCCCCACTAGTTTAAGAAGTTCGTTTACTCTTGCTTTGATTTCAGCTTTCGGCGTTTTATCCAGTTCAAGCGGAAAAGCAATGTTATCGAATACAGTTCGCGAAGATAACAAATTGAAATGCTGAAAAATCATTCCGATGTTTCGTCTGGCTTTAGCCAATTCAGATGAAGAAAGCTCCATCAGATTTTGTCTGTCAACAAAGACTTCTCCCGACGATGGTCGTTCAAGCAGATTCACACATCTTATTAGCGTACTTTTTCCCGCACCTGATTCGCCTATAACACCCAGAACTTTTCCTTCAGGAACTGTGAGCGAAACATCAGACAAAGCAGCAGTTATCCTGTCTTTCTGTTGAAATATCTTTGTTACATGTTTTAATTCTATCATATAGTTTGTTCTAATCTCTATTGTGTTTTAAAAACAGTTGCAAAGATATGGTTAATTTCTCATTAGTAAAATACCACAAATGGGTTATATTTTATAATTATGCCCCCCATCTAAGTATATGTTTGATGTATATCTAAGTATGCTTTTGATATACATCAAACGTATGCTTAGATGTATATCAAACGAAAAATGTCTCGCCTATAATTTGTTGGATCTCCGCCAGAGATATTATTGAACATTAAGTGGATTTTATATTCGCACTTTATTTATTTATTTTGTTTGGATATATCTGTTTGTAAATAAGTAGTTTATCTTATTAATAACTTGAATATTATGGTAGCTAACAATTCTTTGTTTTTTTCAAAGATGAATAAAATATAATAAAGATTTATTGGTAAATAATTGATTTAAAATGAATTAAATACATAATTATTAAACAACTACTATCATTCTATATTTGTTGATATAGGTAGAATGGGTTTTATTATGAGGTCAACTACTCTTTATCAATACATATTAGGAATAGCATGTATATTGTTAAGTCTTGGTTTGCATGCTCAAGTAGTTTCTGATACAGTAAATGTTACAGCCGGCAATTTGAGTACCCAACTAGGATCTCAAAAGGATGTAATTACAGACCTAACCCTCAAAGGAAGTATTAATGGAGTTGATATTGGTACGATACGCAGCATGGCTAAGCTGTCTGTTATTAATATGTCTGATGTTAATATTGAAGCAGGCGGAAGTTACTATATCGACAGAATTGGTGTTTTCCAGGTTGCCTCGGCAAATATAATACCTGATTATGCTTTTTATCAGTTGTTCAAACTAACATCTGTTGCTATTCCCAATAGTGTAATCAATATTGGGAATAATGCATTTTACCGTTGCTCAGGTTTAACTTCAGTTATTATACCTAACGGCGTTTTATCGATAGGTAATAATACATTTGCTAGTTGTACAGGATTAACATCTGTCCTCATACCTAATAGTGTAACTTCAATAGGTAATAATACGTTTTCTTACTGCTCGGGGCTGACTTCAATAACTATTCCAGGTAGTGTAACATCTATCGGCTATAATGTTTTTTCTGATTGTAAAGGATTAATAGGTTTTATTGTTTCGGAAGATAATACTGTTTTTAGTTCGTTGGATGGTGTTTTATTCAATAAAAACAAAACTCAGCTCATTGCTTATCCTTTTGCAAAATCTAGTGTATATACAATTCCTGATAATGTGAACTCAATTGGCGATGGTGCCTTTTCTTATTGTACTGGGCTGACGTCAATCTCTGTTCCCAATAGTGTGAATTCCATTGGCAACAATGCTTTTAATGGTTGCGTTGGTCTTACATTTATCAATATCCCTGATAACGTATCGTTTATTGGCAATAATGCATTTTATAACTGCAGAGGGCTTACTTCGGTAACTATTCCCAATAACCTGACTTCTATCAGTTATTATGCTTTTTATAATTGCACCGGACTGACTTCTGTTACAATTCCTGGTAATGTAGCTTCTATTGGTAATTATGCCTTTTCTTATTGTACCGGGCTATCTGCAATCGTTATTCCTAATAGTGTAACTTCCATTGGTGACAATGCTTTTTCTTTTTGCAACAGACTAAAGTCTGTTACTATTCCTGATAATGTAACCTCTATTGGAAACTGGGCTTTTTATTCGTGTGATAGTTTGATTTCCGTAACTATTCCTAATGGAGTGACTAATATTTATGAGAGAGTATTCTCGGGTTGCAAAGGTCTGACTTCAGTTAAAATGCCTGATAGTGTAACCTTTATTGGGAATAATGCCTTTTCTTATTGTACGGGGCTAACTTCTATAACCATCCCGGCTAGTGTAAATTCTATTGATGACGAAGCATTCACTTTTTGCACAGGCTTAACTGAAATACATAGTAAAGCATTGACTCCGCCCAGTGCATATTCAACAGCTTTCTATGGTGTAGATAAAATTATCTGTAAATTGTATGTTCCAATGGAAGCTTTAACAGCTTATAGGAATGCAACTGTATGGAGTGAATTTACAAATATTATCAAGGAAGAACCAACTGCAGCAATTCAAATTAAAGCAGAAAATATTAAGGTATATACAGAACGGAATGCAGTAGTGATTACAGGCGCAGAATATGGAGATGTTATTTCTGTCTATTCAGAGGTTGGAACTTTGTTGCAGAAAGTAAAAGCTACGGATGATGTTATCAGATTTTATCTTCCCGTCAATCATACTTACCTGATTAAAATAGTAAATAAGTCATTCAAAGTAGCTTTGTAAAAATGCTCTTGCTTTTATATGTTAATATTATCATATCTATCAATCTTTATAAACACTAAATTGTTTAGTTAATAGGAGTTATATAATAGATTTAAAATAACAATTTAAGATCTAAACAAGATGGAGACAAACAAAATAAAGAAAGTATTGATAGCACTGGATTATGACAAATCTGCTGAAAGTGTTGCTGAAGCTGGTTATTCATTGGCTAAAGCCATGAATGCAGAAACCACATTGTTGCACGTAATATATGAACATCTCACTTACTACGTTGAATATTATTCTGCTTACGAAATTCAGCTTGATCACATTAAAGATCTGAGAATGTCTATGCACTATTTCCTCGATGAGATAAAGAAGCATCTTGGAGACGAATGGATTCATACAATGATTAAGGAGGGAGTAATTGCTCAGTCAATACTGGAAGCTGCAGAAGAAATTAACGCGGATGTTATTGTTCTGGGCGCACATAGCCGGAACTGGTTCGAAAATATTATTATGGGAGATGATGCAAAAGCGGTGTTGAAGAAGACAAAGGTGCCTCTTTTCATTGTACCAATAAAAACTGAAAACAAATAAATGTAGTATAAAGTATCTGGCATTTCAACTATCAATCACTTAAATTTTATTGTAATGGTAAGGAAAAAAGTTTTCGTTAGTTACGATCATGAGAATGACCGTCAATACAGGCATATGTTAGAGGAATGGAATACTAATCCTGATTTTGAATTTTGCTTTAGTAACTTGTCTCCAAATGAAGTGAAAAAGGAGAATATAATGCATGCAAAAGAGGTTATAACTGGTAAAATAAAAGAAACGGATTATATGTTTGTTATAACAGGAAGAGATGCAAATAAAGTGAACAAATTTCATGAGGATATAGGTTACAGGAACTGGCAGAATTTTGAGATCGCTGTTAGTAAAGCTAATAATAAGAAGCTTGCAGGTATTAAGCTGGATAAAAAGTTTGAATCGCCCGAAGAGATTGTGGGATGTGGCGTAAAAAGTGCTATGAGCTTCACTAAAGAAGCAATATTGAAAGCATTGAAAGACGCATAAGTTTGCTGATATTACTAATAAAAAAATGGGGTTGTTCCAAATCGGAGCAACCCCATATACTAAATACACTAATTAGTTTTTTCTTAATTTACCTTAGGCGACAATATAAAACTGAATTCATAGTTCTTGAATGGCAGGCGATATTCTTCTCTAGGAAGTGCTCCCCAACTATTTACGCATCCCATACCCATCTGTACTTTATCAATGCAAACATTAGTGAAGTTCACTTTCGGAACATCAGTTACATGACGTTGGTCTTTTTCTAATCCGTCATCCAGCCCTTCGGTAGTGTAATGCAAAGCCGACATAGATAGCGGTGCATCTGAATGGATTGAAAGTCCCTTATCACTGACATTTACTTGATTCCACCAACGAATATCAGTTTTGTTACCAGTTTCCTGAGGACGAATATAAGCATGGAACTGCTCGTCGGCTGTAAGTTTATAAACACCCAGGTTAGAGAAGTTATTTCGGTCTGAATAGTTTTCCTGTGGGCCGCGGCCATAAAATTCCGAAATCTCGAATTGATAAGGCATCTGCATCTGCATTCCGAAACGGAACATATCAGAAACGCCTTCTGTTTTATCAACTACCATTTTCTGAGTAACCTTTACAGCTCCTTCGTTATTGATTACGTATGTAAGATACAACTTAGCATTTACGGCTTTCATATCGTATTCAGCACGTACTATTGTTTGCTTGTTTTCTATCTCTTTATCAAGCTTCACAAGAGTGATTTTTGGATCTTTCCATACAATATATTTCTTCTGAAGATCTGCACCAAAATCATTATCAGTTGGAGCACGCCAGAAGTTTGGCTTCAACTCGCTTCCATCTTGCATAAGTTCGGTTCCCTTAACTGTATATTTAGTAAGGTATCCGGTGAATTTATTGAACTCTACAGAATAATCGGTTCCTTCTATGATCAGATAGTTCCAGTCGTTATCACGAATTACCGGATTTTGAGTTTCCACGTTGTTCTGCTCTTGGTTCTTCAATTCTGCAGCAGGGAATTCATACGGACGAACGCTCAGTTGATTCTTTGCTACTGTATAACCTGCCGGAAGAAGATTCTCTCCTTGCTTCAAAACAAATGATACATTAAGAAGAAGTTCTTTCTTCGGGCAAAGATTTTTCAAGTCATAACCCAACTGAACCTCTTTGGTTTCCTGTGGTTTTACTGAAAGATCATTAATTACACCAGATTGTACTGCTTCGCCATTAGCAAGCAATTGCCATTCCATACGGTAAGCAGAAAGATCGTGGAAGAAGTTTTCGTTGTAAACAGAAACTTTTCCGTTCTGAAGATCAATCGGTTTTACCCATATTGACTGATAGATGTGAGCTACTTCATATGCATGTGGATGCCATACTCTATCAGGATTAATCAAACCATTATCAAAGAAATTATTATCCGAAGCATCGTAACGGTCAAAGTCACCACCATATCCGTAGATATCTTTTCCATTCTTGTCTTTCCAGTGAAAAGACTGATCTACAAAGTCCCAGATGAAACCTCCCTGATAATTTGGATACTTGCGAACAAGGTCCCAGTATTCTTTGAAACCACCTTCAGAGTTACCCATAGCGTGAGCATACTCACATTGTATAAGAGGTTTTTTAGGATTGTTTTCACAATAGTTCTTACAATTATCGTAAGTGTAATACATTGGGCAGAAAATATCTGTGAACTCGTTTTGACGAGCTTGTTCATATTGTACCGGACGAGATTTATCTTCAGCCTTTATCCAACGATAACATGCTTCAAAGTTAGGACCAAAGCCAGCTTCGTTTCCTAAAGACCAGAAAATAATTGAAGGGTGATTGAACCCGCGTTGAACGTTACGTTGGTTACGTTCCAGGTGTGCTTTTGCATACAAAGGATTTTTTGCCAGTGTTTTTTCTCCATAGCCCATTCCGTGAGATTCCACATTAGCTTCGGCAACTACATAAAGGCCGTATTTATCGCACAATTCATAGAAGAAGTTATCGTCAGGGTAGTGGCATGTACGAACAGCATTGATGTTCATTTGCTTCATTATTTGAACATCCTGAATCATTCGTTCGCGAGATACATAGTATCCTTTATCAGGGTCCATTTCGTGACGGTTGGCACCTTTGAATAAAACTGGCTGTCCGTTAACCAGCAACTGAGCATTCTTGATTTCAATTTTACGGAAACCAACTTTAACCGGCACAACTTCCTGCACTTTATTTCCGTTCTTAACAATTGCCTGAAGGGTGTAAAGGTTCGGAGTCTCTGCTGTCCATTTCAAAGGATTGGCAACATTAAGTGTTACGGTTTTCTTTCCGGAAGCATTTACGGTTGTTGAAGCTACCTGTTTCCCTGCTTTATCGAGCAAATTAAGCTCTACCTGAGCAGACTTGGTAAGCTGAAGTTCTACATTCAATGTAGCATCCTTATATTGTGCATCCAAATCGGGAGTAACACGAATATCTGCCAGATGAGTCGTATTACGAGTATACAGATAACAATCTCTGGCAACACCGCAAAGGCGTGCAAAGTCCTGATCTTCCAGGTAACTTCCATCGCACCAGCGGAATGCCTGGAAAGCAATCAGGTTTTTACCGGGTTTAAGATATTTGGTAAGATCAAATTCAGCCTCTAGTTTGCTATCTTCGCTGTAACCAACATATTTGCCATTTACCCAAAGGTACATGTTGGAAGTTACAGAACCGAAGTGGGCATATATTTCTTTTCCGTTCCAGGAAGCAGGAATTGTGATTTCACGACGATATGAACCAACGTGATTGTTAGCTTCGGGAATAGCCGGGGGATTACTTTCGAACTGATTGCGCCATGCATAACCGTTATTAACGTAAATAGGTTTACCAAAGCCATTCATTTCCCAGATACCTGGTACAGGCATCTTGTCCCAGCCCTTGTCATTGAAGTCAGCTTTCCAGAAATCCAAAGGACGTTCATTTGCGTTTTTTACCCAATTAAAATTCCAGATTCCATTTAACGTAAGGTAATTGGATGAAGTATTTTTGCAACTTTTCAATGCGGCATCTGTTGATTCAAAGGCAAAGAAATTAGTGTGCATCGGGGCACGGTTCACTTGGTTTACTGTCGGATCTTTCCATTCATTCTTCTGAGCACATAAGGCTATTGAAAAACAAAGCAGCCCACATGTAATGAGAGATTTTTTCATGTTTTTATAATATGTGTTTTTTGGTGATATACTCGTTAACAAAGAAAACAAAAATAAAGTTATTGAGACTTGAATATAAGACCAAATAGTTCTAATTATAGATATTACTAAAATGTATATCCAACCTTAAGGTCTATTCTCGGAGAACCTCCCCAGTCGCCTCCTTGCATTCCAACATTGTATCCAAGATTTAATTCAAGAAGAATATTATTTTTATAGACTCTTTTCAATCCCCAATAAGGAGTTAGTAAAGCTATGTATTCTTCGTTTTCACCATGCGAAATAATTGCGGGAGTGATATATTGTACATCTAAGGCTAGAAAATTAGCTGAGTTTTTCCTGGTATTTTTTCCTTTGGATTCTCTTGATGCTAAATTATAATAATAACGGAAGTCGGTTCCCACAATACCTCTTACAGAATATTGCCAGTCGTTACTGTTATATTTACCATCGTTTCCCCAATTAATTGTGGTGCTGCTATATCCTAAACTTCCTGTTAAACCACCATGATAATTGATTGTAAGTGCTTTGCTTAAAGGTTTCTCATAATTATATTGTAAACCTAAGAGATCAAGATTCAGGGACTGGGTTGTTTTTGTTTGTGCACTAATGTTTAAAGTTGCAATACTTGAAATTAGAAATATAAATATTCGTTTCATTATATAATTTGTTCATAGCTATCTTAGTTTACATTTATTTATTAACTTAGATTTAGTCAAATCGATTTTTAGTATTCGATACTGTTGTAAACGCAAAATAGCTGTTATTAGATTTTATCAAAAAGTAGGAAACAAAAGTAAATAATAAATTATAGACGAACAAATAATTGATTAGATAAAAAATATGGATTTGTTAGTGCGCTTTAAAATTATAGATGGGTTTTATTATTTCAACTACAGTGACGGTATCTGTTATCATTGATTTATCCCGATCTTAGCATCCAGATATGGCTCAAAGTTGCACATTCTTTTTATTTGCTCAAGAGCTTCAGGTTCAATGGTCTCGGCAAATATTAAAGTTTCGATTCCCTTACTGTTTATAATCTTCTTCATTCTTTAAAAGATATTTCATCACTGCTTACTAAAAGTTCGGTGCATTGATTTCAATAATCCTTGAGGCGAACATTCAGGAATAATCATTCGTCGAATGGTTTGTAATGGTTGAATGGAATCGCGTTTAGATATCAGTGTGAATGAGAGCTTGAAATATTTGCTTAACTCCTCAGCTCCTTTATGATCATAAACTCCATTGGGATAAGCCCAGTATTTTACTGGAACGCCAATAATCTTTTCCAATTCTTTTTTAGGATTTACCACCTGCTTTATCCAGTCGGCATCTTTGTATTTGTTTACCATTACATGGTCCCAACTATGTAATCCAATTGTATGACCAGTCTTTGCCAATTGGGCTATCTGCTCCTTTGTCATATAATTCTTCTTGTTATAAGTAACAGTCATTATAAAGAATACTCCCCTGAGTCCATACTTCTCCATTACAGGAGCAGCAATATTAAAATGAGCTTCTCTGGAATCATCAAAAGTAATCATTACCGGTTTGGCTGGTAATGACTTATTATAAACCAGATAATCATATAATTGGTTTGGTGAAACAGAATGATATCCACTATCGACAAGAACTTTCATGTGTGCAGTAAAGGTAGCCGGAGTTACTGAATAGTAGCTCCTTCTACCATTTTCTATACGGTGATAGCAAAGAATGGGAATCTCCGGCTTAGCATAGATCCGGGCAGTTGTATTCTTATTTTGATTATCGGCGACTTCACTTTTTTTAGAAACAGGTTTTACTGTAATATGTTTATTATCATTATCTTTACCATGAGAGTAATAATTACAGCCGGTTAGTATTAATCCGATAATAAGCTCAAAAATAATTATCTTTTTATTCATAGTATTCGTTTTTGTTTTACGAATATAGTATTATTAATGAAAGAACCATCATAAAAGATAATTGTTTTATACTTATGCAACTATAATCTATAAGCACATGGAATCAATAGAAGAAAAAGCAGCATCTATGTTACAAAGGTGCGAAACAGTAAATCTGGCATCAGTTAGTACGGAAGGATATCCCAGGCCAGTGCCAATGGCCAGAATCAGTTCGACAGGTTATTCAACAGTGTGGCTCACCACAGGTAAGGATTCGCTGAAAGTAAAACATTTCCTGGAAAACCCAAAAGCCGGACTGTCTTATTTTGAAAACGGAGATAGTGTAGTGTTAACCGGTGATGTGGAGGTGATAACAGATTTAGAAACGAAAAAGCAATTTTGGATCGATTGGTTTATTGAATATTTTCCAAATGGATTTGAAGATACAAATTATTGCTTACTGAAATTTAAAGCAATTTATGCTACTTTTTGGATCGACAAAGAATTTATTCATAAGGAAGTTAAGGAGGTATAATTGCAATACAATTCTTTTAAAACCTTATAAGTGCAACAAGTATAACCGATCATGATTGAATCCAATCATGATCGTGTCCTTTATATTTCCACATCGGCATGCAGCTTCCTGCCTTCTCGAACCCGCATTTATTGTAAAATTCAATAGCACCACCATCAGCTACCAATATCTGTTGATGGAATGAAGCATATTTTTCCTGAAATTTATCCATTATCATTCGTCCTATCTCTTTACCTTGATATTCAGGCAAGACTAATAAATGAGGATAATATACCACTAAATATCCATCCGAAAGAGAATTTGCAAGTCCTACCAGCTTGTCTCCATCCCAGGCTGTTACCAAAGCATGAGAATTTTCCAGCGCTTTAATTAATTCATCCGGTTTTTCTGCCGATGACCACTCATTCTTTCTGTACAACTCCAATATCTGTTCTTTATCGATATTTCGTTTTTCTGATAGTTCTATATTCATTTCAATATTTATTAATATTCTATTTTCTGAAATAAAAGGTTTAACGTTCCTTTAAATTGAATCGTATTTGTAAATCATTCCTATCAATAACTTGACACAAAGTTATTATATTTTCTCCGGAATGAGAAACAATATCAAAAATCATCTGTTTAATTTGTCTTGACACCTCAAAATAGTTATATTTGTTATTAGTAATAATACATAAGTCCGCAACCTTTATATGAGAAAACACTTAATCACCTTAAGTCTTACAATTGTTTGCATCTTTTCCGGATGTACTTTAAAAACAAAATCGAACACAACAGATTATAAACCAGATAAATCCCCAAATGCAGAAATAAGCAAAAAGGAACCAGTAAGAACTGATACCATTGCCTACAATAAAAGGCTGAAAGTCTTGGCAAATGGTGATACAACTGGACGATGGCCTGTAAAGCGTCAGCCATATCCTATCAAGGGAGCTATTCTGCCGTACAAAAGAATAGTAGCTTATTATGGTAACCTCTATTCAAAAAGGATGGGTATTCTGGGAGAATATCCTCCCAAAGAAGTATGGAGGAGATTAAATGCAGAGCTAAGGGCTTGGGAAAAGGCAGATCCGTCTACTCCTGTACAGCCGGCAATTCATTACATAGCCGTGGTTGCTCAGGGAGCTCCTTTAAAAGGAGGTAAGTACCGCACGCGTATGCCCGAGGTTCAGATAGATTCTGCTCTGTCCATTGCCAAAATGGGAAATGCGATTGTATTTCTTGACGTGCAAGTAGCTCTTAGTAATTTAAGAGAGGAAGTTCCTTTGCTGGAAAAATATCTGAAAATGCCGCATGTACATCTAGCTATTGACCCTGAATTCTCAATGAAAGATGGCAGTCGTCCGGGAACAAGAATAGGAACATACGATGCAAGCGATATTAATTACTGTTCGGACTATCTGGCCAGATTAGTAAAAGAGAACAACTTACCTCCGAAAGTTTTTATTGTACATCGCTTTACCCAGCGAATGGTTACTAATTACAAGAAGATAGCGCTGCATCCTGAAGTGCAGATTGTAATGAACATGGATGGCTGGGGTGCTCCGGTGTTAAAATACGATTCCTATCATGATTATATCTATAGAGAACCCGTGCAATTTACCGGATTCAAGCTATTCTATAAGAACGATCTGAAACGTCCGCCTCACCGTATGCTTACACCTCCGGAACTGATGAAGTTGAAACCACAACCTATTTACATTCAATATCAGTAACTCTTTAAACTATTTTATTCTTATTTTTGTTTTAGCAGTAAAGGTTAAACAATTATGAGAATATACATTGGAGTTGATCTGCCTGCTTATGTGAAGCAATCTCTTTTTGAGTCTCAGTTACAAATGAAGAAACTGGGACTTAAAGGATCATGGAAACCAATGGAATACCTACATATTACGTTGGAATTTCTAGGAGAAACGGCAGATGAATCGATTCCTGTGTTGGCGAAGATTATTGATGAGATAGCCTTGGAAAACAAAGCATTCAGACTGCACATTGACCGACTCGGTGCTTTTCCTTCTTTCCCTAGAGCTCACACATTATGGGCTGGGATTGGGGGGAGTGTGAATAAACTGTTTCAGCTATGGGGCTGCATTCACGAAGAACTGGAAAAGAACGGATTTGTTCTGCAGAAGTCACCATTCAAACCTCATATATCTCTGCTCTCTCGCCCTAAAGAGTTGGTCGATCTCTCTTCCTTCTCATTAAAACGACCGGGACAGTTTACCATCTCTGAAGTGATTATATTCGAGAGCAAGCAGGTGGATGGAAAACGAATCTATCCGGCTTTACATCGTGCCAGATTAAAAATGTAACTTCCCGTTTTTAAATTACATAATTCTATCTATCAACGCTTTCTAATAAATATTTATACTAAGATTATTTGCCTCAACACCTCAGAATAATTACTTTTGTTCTGGAATTATAAAACAAGAGAATAATTTAGTATGAATAAAAGATTTATAACGGCCTTTGTTCTGGCTACGGCAATTTACGCCAATGCTCAGCAAGGTGACGGGGGCATTTCGAGCGACATGCTACAAAGTATCAAACAAAGTTATCAGGCTACGGCTTCCGACAAGGCTATCCGCAATGCTATAGGGAGTAACGACATTAAGAAACTAGCCTTGAATCAGGATAACCTGACTGGCCTGGATACTTATTTCTCTAACAAAGTTGAATCAAAAGGAATTGCCGATCAGAAGAAATCGGGACGTTGCTGGTTGTTTACCGGACTAAACGTGATGAGAGCTAAAATGATTGCCAAGTATAAACTTGGTTCTTTTGAGTTCTCGCAGAACTATTGTTTTTTCTGGGATCAGCTGGAAAAATCAAACCTTTTCCTGCAAGGGGTAATTGACACGTACAAGAAACCAATGGACGACAAGATGGTGGAATGGCTGTTCAAGAATCCGTTGAGCGACGGCGGACAGTTTACCGGTATATCCGACATTGTGGGCAAATACGGATTGGTTCCTAAAGAAGTAATGCCTGAAACAAACAGCAGCGATAACACGAATCAGATGGCTAACCTTATCTCACTGAAACTTCGTGAGTATGGATTACAGCTTCGCGAACAAGCTGCTAAAGGTGCAAAGAAAGAGGCTTTGGCAAAGAGCAAGACAGAGATGCTAAGCACTATTTATCGTATGCTGGTTCTTAACTTAGGAGTTCCTCCTACAGAATTTTCCTGGACTTTGAAAGATGCAAAAGGGAATCCTGTAAATACCAAACAGTACACTCCTATGTCTTTCTTTAAGGAATACGTAAATAATGATCTCACTAATAACTATGTGATGTTCATGAATGATCCTACCCGTGATTATTATAAAACGTACGAGATAGATTTCGACCGTCACCGTTATGATGGTAAGAACTGGACTTATATTAATCTTCCTATTAATGAAATAAAAGAGATGACTATCAGTTCTATTAAAGACAGCACAATGATGTACTTCTCTTGCGATGTAGGTAAGTTCCTTAACTCTGACAGAGGATTACTGGACATCAACAATTTCGATTATGCTTCTTTAATGGGTACTTCATTCGGAATGGACAAGAAACAACGTGTGCAAACTTTCGCCAGCGGTTCTTCTCACGCTATGACTTTGATGGCTGTAAATCTTGATAAGGATGGCAAACCAAACAAATGGATGGTTGAGAACAGTTGGGGAGCAACCAGCGGTTATCAGGGACATTTGATTATGACTGATGAATGGTTCAATGAATACATGTTCCGCCTTGTGGTTGAAAAGAAATATGTTCCTGCAAAGATTATGGAACTACTAAAACAGAAACCAATCCGCCTACCAGCTTGGGATCCTATGTTTGCTGAAGAAGAATAGTACTGAATATATAACTTTATACTGAAAATAGAGCCTGCATGAATTGTGCAGGCTCTATTTGTTTGTAGGCTCTCGTATCTTTGTATATACATGTTATTAATATTTCTGTAAAAATATTTCTATAAATTATTTTATATTTAGAATATTTCAATACCTTTGTCAATACTAACTGTAAATATAAAGATTAAATATTTTATCTTATTCTTAATTCTCCGAATAGTTTAAGATGTTTAAAACTAGCTATATATGGTTGTATTTATTTGCTAAATACTATGTTGTTTATAAATAATAGTAACAATATAAAATGATAAGAAATGAAATATATATCAACCTTTGCTTTTTTGTTATTTCTGGCAATTTCAGTAAATGCTCAAGATAATTATAGAAAAGGATACATAGTAACAAATAAGAATGATACAATTAAAGGGCTTATAGATTTCCAATCTGATAAAATGAATTGCAGCTTCTGCAAATTCAAACTTTCCGAAAAAGACGAAGATCAAACATACTATCTAAAAGATCTTATTGCTTACATGTTTGTTAATGAAAAGAAATATTATATTTCTCGCACTATCAATATAGACAATCAACCACAAAAGGTTTTTTTGGAATATCTGGTTCAGGGAATAAAAGATCTTTTTTATTATCCACTTAAAAATGGTTGTTATTATTTTGAAGACGAAAACGGTGAAATGATCGCTGTTAGCAAAGAATATAATAAGATTGAGAACAACAAACTTATTTCAGACAATAAATACAAAGGTGTTTTGAGTTATATATTCAGGAATAGCAAGTCTGTAAGCCAAAAAGCCAAAAGAGCCTTTTTTGATCGTAAATCAATGATTACCCTAACTAAGAGTTATCATTCCGAAATGTGTGCTCCCGGTGAAGAATGTATTGTTTTTGCCAACGACTATAGGAAGTCGTTTATGAATTACTACTTCTCAATATATGCAGGCTATCAATCAACAAAGGTTACTTTTAAAAACACTCTTTTGGAGATCTTATACAATTCGATTAATAGTACTGCGCCTATAATCGGAGTACAGCTTGAAATGTCGAACCCACGTCTTTCGAAACCTCTGAGTTTGCAAATAGATGCTTCATTATCTAAATTGGAAAGTAGTATGGTTCATCTGAGTTCTATTATAGCAACCGGTTCAATCGGGCCAAAATATTCTTTTATGTTATCAAAGAAATTGAATCCTAAAATTGAAGCAGGTGTTAGTTATTCACAACTATTTAAAACTTCTACTATTATATATTATAACGGATATTACAAATATTCTCTTCCTTCAAATTATTTTGGTTTGTATGGAGGAGCAGGATTAGACTATCAACTAAACAAAAAACATTCCATATTTTGCAAGCTTTTGTTTAGTCACATGTATGATTGGGAGGCAAATATTGATAATACTCAATTGAAACTTGGATTTACTTTTTAATAGATAATAGAAAAATGTTGCTTGTTTAAAGAGTATTGAAAGCAGCATCACAACTGCAAAGCTGCTTTCAATGTGCGGTATCCAGCAACGCTTGCCTTTATCTGATGACCATTCTTTAGTATCAGCATTTGCTGTTGTTTATTGTACGATTCTATACGTGATATCATCTCCACATTTACGATACACGAGCGATGAATACGTACGAATTTATTTTTTGGTAAATGCTCTTCAAAGTATTTCATGGTCTGTTCCTTCATATATTTGCCTTTCTCGGTAAAGATCATAACGTAATCCCCATCGGACTGAAAATAATATATTTCATCGATCATAACTACCTGAATCTTCTGACCGGATCTGATAGCGATACGTTCCAGAACCTCGTCTTCTGTATGCACATCCGCCGGGAGTGTTTCAGCTATCGGTGAGGACACCTCGGGAGCCAAGTGTTCCTTAGATGTTGTGAATTCCTTAGAAATTTCCTCCTTAGCACAATTTTCATCATCCTCTATCTCTTTATAAGGAGTTAAATAATCGTAGATTGCTGCACTGGTATAAATTAATGTTCCAATCAATGCCCTTGCCGGAACAGTGGGAAGCAAAGAACTGAATACTTTCACGGGAACAAACAGGTAAAGAAGCACTAATCCGCCTCCCAGCCATAAAGCCATGGTACATATTCCCAGACTGACATAATTGAAAAGTGTTTGAGGGAAAATCGTCAGAGAAAGCAATTTCCTCTGCACATAGATTTTATATACCAACCCAAGAAATATGAGTAAGGTAGAAAAAAGAAAACCATCGAGAAGCAACCATCCTAAAGAGATAGGAATAAGTGGCTGCATTACCAGTGCATGAACAACAGCAAGGCTACACCACAAAAAGGCATAGCTTACCGTTTTACTAATCTTATAAGAAGAATATGTAACGTTCATTCTTTAGTCTCTTAATTCTCCGCTTGACAAAACTCCCTTGCCAATAATAATTAGTTGTCTGGTATTATCATTTTCAGTTACTTCAAATCGTTTATCTTCAAAGTTAAATAAAATAGATTCCATTCTTATCTGCACATTCCAATTAGAAGGCACTAATATTTTGACACCTCCCAACACTACGTTTACTTCCAGAAAAGTATCACCTTCGGGTAAGTTTGTCTTTCTTAAATCCAACGAAATATCCCCAAGAACAGTACTAATCTCTCCACCTTTGAATTCTGGATCAAGAACAATATGTTTACCGCTGGAGAATACACTTTGTTCGTTAAAATATCCTTTACCTCTTTCTCCTTTATGTTTTTCGAACACAGCAAATCCCTCTGAATTGCGTAAATCGGCATTATCACTGTGGCTTACACAACAATATCCATGAGATGAAGGCATCAACCTATGAATAATGAACAACACACCTGCAGCAATAAGTAACATAGGCCAGTAAAGATGAACAAAATTACCACTGTCAACAGGCAACAATCCCGGACATACATTGGCAATTCTTGGCACAATAAAGAATCCGCCTACAATAAGTAGTAGAACTCCTTGTCGAAAATTACTATTGCAAAAAGCAGATATTCCCAATACAATAATAAGCATTGGCCACGAGAATATAACATCTTTATAAGAAGTAGATATATAACCAAGATTAAAACCCAGGAAGGCCAATCCAGCGACAATCAACAGAAGGGAAAAGGTAATTGAATGAGTTACGTGTCTGTAACGATTCGTTTTTCTTGTTTTTTCCATAATAACATATTTTTTTAATTCGTGACAAAGTAAGGTTGTTTATCAGGTATTTGCAAGGATAAATCGATAAAATAATGATTTAACCCGATGAACGAAGGATACAGACGGTTAACTTCATACCTTTTAAAGCTAAATTTATTGGTGAATAATTTTTATTTATTGGCGAATGGATTTTATTCATTGACCAATGATTTTTAATTATTGGTCAATGACTGAATAGTGAGTGTTAAGCGATAATTAGTCTGATGCCTGATTATATGCCCTAAAGCTTTGATCCCCGCCTCCCAACAAGATTAGTTTCTTGTAGAGATAGCGGGGATCAATTAATCACATAATAAGAATTAATCATAAAGTGAGACAGTAAGTTTGTAATTATGAGTTTATCTTTGTACTTCTATTAAGTCTGTGTGCGATTGTAGATTGCCCTTTTTGTCGTAAGATTCGGTTTTTACCATTCCTATTCCTTTGGCATACCATTCTACATTTTTAGTATTCATCTTGAATCCCATAGCAGATGAGTTTACATCGCTTGTAAATTTCCAGCATTTAAATGTTCCGCCTTTTACGGTAATATCTTCAATGGATTCCACTTTCCGGTTTACAACATCGGCCGACATTTTCATTTTTATGATTCCCATACTCATGGACATCACTATATTGGCATCGGGAAGCATGTCGCCTAGGTTTGGATTTGAAGGTATCTCCATGTTATTTCCTGTAATCTCAACTTCTGCAGGAATCTGGCCATCTTTTTGGAATGCTGCTTTATTGATGAACTTGCTCATATCACAGTAAAGCTTATCGCCAACCTTCTGAATGGTTATTTCATCCTTGAAAACAAGTTTACCTTTGGGATCCATCGATTCGCACAAGTAGGTTATGTCTGTTTTGTTGTTGGTTGTTTTTAAATGTGTGATGGTGTACTTCACCGTATTGACCTCTTTGTCCTTCTTATCGTATGTTTTGTAAATTAAGACTGTACCTTCCTTTGACGGAAAGAATATTTCCTCGCTTCGGGATATCATTCCGACGAAGAACATCACTGTAAATAAATAAAGTGCTTTCATTGCTTTGATGTATTAATTAGTAATAGGGGTTAAGAATGCTTCTGCTTTGTAATTTTGCTTATTGGTTTCTAAAACACAACTTGTATATTTGAACAAAAAGACAGAGGTAAATGTTTGGCCTTTTTATAAATCTTTGTGACGGTCTTATTTTTGTTTGTTGTTTACGTTTTTTTTCCTTCTAATTGCTCGATTGTTTTCTTTGCTGATGTTAACCGTATTTTCTTGTTCTTTTCTACTAATTTAGCGATTGACCATTTTTCTAGTTTGTAGTGTAGAGGTACTAATAAAGCAGCTATGCTGACTAGAATTAGCAGCATTAATATAGGAGAATTGTGGGTAGCTTTTTCTATAATAGGATGTAATACCTGATCTATAAACTCGAAGGTTATGAGTAATACAATTATACCGAGATACTCTATTGTTTTTTGATTTACAATAATACTTCGACTTAATAATAGAAAGGCAATTATTACTATTATGATTGAGATGGTTAAAATTCTCAATTGTATTCTATGAATTCTTTCTTGTTCTTGTTTTTGTATCGTAATTTCTATTTCTTTCTGACGAAGTTGTTCGTTGAATTCAAGTATATTCATGCGACTTATCTTTTCTCTGCTGAATATAAATTCCTCTGTTTCCAGCATTATGCTCTGATATTTGAATGCACTGTCTATTTTATTAGTCGATTTGAATAATTTACTAAGCAGTCTGCTTGTATTTAAAATATGAATTTTGTACGAGTTCGTTTGGCTGATTAAAAATGCCTTACGAGCATAATAAATAGCAGAATCAGGCCGATTGTATAGTTCAAAATGTTTGCTTGTTTCGTAAAAGCTAACAATTCTGCCTTCAATGGCTTCAGGGTAATTTTTAATGTTGTTATAGTACAATCTGAAATATTCGAGAGCTAATGCTGGCTGTCCTAATTTTGAATAGATAGGCCCGAAAATATTACCCCAAAAAATACTTGCATCTTTCCCAAAATATGTTAGGTCTATGTGATGTCCAATCTGAGCATAATAAAGAGCAGAATCCAGAATATTCAATTCTTCGTAAGATTTAGCTAAGCATGCTGCCATATTTGAATAATTCCCTTGCCACCAGGGATCTTTTTTGTCCTGAAAAAAATGCAGACTTATTTTTGAATATTTGATAGCATTTTTGTAATTACCTTCTCTTTGGTTGAGATATCCCAGGCATCTATATGCTTGAAATATTCCAAAAGTATCTTTTATTGATTCGCTCTGTTTTAATTGTTTTAGAAAATATTTTTGAGCATCGGGATAATTGCCTGCTTTAGACAAAGCTGTACCAAGTACATAACTGCTATTCCATTCGGCCCAGGGAGGCAGCTTATCTCTTTTACTGGTAACAAATTTAACAGTTTCTAATGCATAATGAATTGCTGAGTCTGGATTGGTCCAACCATATTCAAGACCTAAAGTTATATATAGCTGAAGTTTCAATGAATCATTGATGTTCTTCCTTAATTCTGCTTTCAAACTATCATAGTAATTTAGTTTTTGAGCGAATAAGCATAAAGGAAATAGAAGGAAAACTATAAATATCTTTTTCATTGCTTTTAGGTAAATGTAAATTGTGAGTTTAGCTCGATATATTCCCTATAATTCTATTTATTCCATCTATATTGGAACAAATTAGTTAATTAAATGTTTCTGTTTTTTGCTATTCTTAAAAGAAGGGATAGCTTGGATACTATAAATAAAAAATAATTTAGTTGTATCTGTATTAAATTAGTGATTATTAAAGATAATGTAATAAAGGCTTTTTTCTAATAAAATCCCTTTTAATTTGGGATATTCCCTATTATATAATAGGAGATGTCCTAAATATTTGTTTATCTTTATAATTATAGTTGTTGTTATTTTGTTCGTAAATATTTAATGCTTAAAATTGTACTAATAATTAAATAACAAAAATCATGAATAAACACTTTTGTACAATCTTATCGATGTTGATGTTAGGACAGAGCATCAATATTCTGGCACAAAACTATGACAGTTATAACCTGGGAAGCTATAAAACGCCAGATATCAAACGAAGTTCACTTGATTTTCAGTTTAATTCTCATGGAGAATTTGCTACTAACCAGTTTGGCAAGGATGCATATCTGCTGAATGGAATTGTTGATACTGAGTTTAATAAATATGTAAATAATCGCAGATTTATAGGTGAACAGGTAGTCGATTTTGGAATTCAAGGTAATAGCTCTTTTGCGGGTACCACCGACAGTAATAAATCAAGGTCCTTTTCGCTGAATACATTGTATTCAAATTCATCGAAGTTTTATAATTCTGATAACAGCTTCTTTAAGATAGGAGGCAATGCTTCATTTAAGTTTAATATTGATAAGACTGGATCTTTTGCGTTATATAAATCCTTGCAGTTTAATATATCTCCTCAATTAGGAATTGGATGGGGCAGGATAGAGCCTGTTCAGGATGCACGACAGGCTGTTTATATTCTGGATGAGTTATCTAAAAAAGGAGTTATCACGACTCATCTTTCTGATGATGAAGTGAATCGGTTTGCTCAGGTAATATCTTCTGTGAAGAATAAACGTTTTTTGGATAGCCGACTACATTTAATCGATGAAATTTCCAAAGTCGACTCTTTTCTTGTATACAATGGTTATGTACAGGAATCTGGAGCGAAGTACTTTACTACTTTGTATGATTATTGGATGTATGGCTGCTCGTTTAGCAGAAATGCCGGAAGTGAAATCAGTGCAGAGATAAATCCTTGGTATGGCTATAATAAGCAATATGCTCGTAATACATGGATTAATAAAGGTATTGATGCAAGAATATCATACCATTATGAGAAACCAGTGAATCTTTACTGGCAACGTTCGGCTTATGCTTCTGCTGGGTTGTCTTATAGCCATAATAAATTATATAATGAGTTTGGTTATACCAGTGATTATCGTTCGGCTAATGTGGCTGGTGGATATTATATTCGTTATTATCCAAATTCGCGCACTAATCTGAATTTGGGTATTGAAGAATCACTATTATTGAATGATGAAGATAAAATACGTTACCGATCGCTAACTAACTTAGCTTTATCCGCTTACTATTATATATCTCCCCAATTCCGTTTGTCGGGTAAAACGTGTCTCACTTATGACAAGACTAATTTAACCGGGTCAAATAATTTAAATGAGTTGAAGGGAAACTATTCACTAACTCTGACTTATTCATTCTTCTGATTCTCTCAAGTTTAAAATTATATTCGGATATTTTGCTGATTCAAAATTTGTTGGTTCGAGCTTTCGATTGAACGTTTTTACTGACAGATTGTTTTAACAGTATAGATTTAACCATAATCTATACTGTTTTTTTATAAATCTAATCCAATTAAAATCTGTTATATGCTAAAAAGGCTTATTCTATTTTTGGCATTTAGTCTGTCAGTTGCAGGATTGCATCTCCGTGCACAAACGCTGACGGCTAAAGAGATAGTAACAAAATCAGATGAAAAGGCTCGTGGAAAAACCAGTCAGGGTGAAAGTACAATGACTATAATCAGACCTACCTGGAGTCGGTCGATAACCATGAAGAGTTGGGAGAAGGGACGTAAACAGTCGATGATTGTTATTACGGCTCCGGCAAAGGAGAAAGGGCAGGTGTTTCTGAAAATAAGAACAGAGATGTGGAACTGGCTTCCTTCTATTGAAAGGATGATTAAAATTCCACCTTCAATGATGCTACAATCGTGGATGGGATCTGATTTTACGAATGACGATCTGATAAAGGAATCGTCTATTATTTTGGATTACACACATAAGTTGCTGGGTAAGGAGATGGTAAGAGGATTGTCTTGCTATAAAATAGAAATGATGCCTCTTCCGGAAGCTGCAGTAACCTGGGGAAAAGTAATTTTATGGATTACCGAAGATGGATTCAATCAATGGAAGGCCGAATATTACGATGAAGATATGTCGCTGATAAACATTTTGAATGCTTCGGAAATAAGGAAAATGGGAGATAGAGAAATTCCTACAAGAATGGAAATTGTTCCCGTTGACAAGAAAAACAATAAAACGGTTCTGGAAATAAAGAGTCTGGTATACGATAAACCGATAGATGACAGTTTCTTCTCGCAACAGAATATGAAGAATGCAAGTCAGCGCATAAAATAAGTGGAGATGGCACAGTTTGTAAAATTGGCATGGCGGAACTTGTGGCGAAACAAGCGCAGAACAATTATAACTTCGGCTTCGGTATTTTTCGGAGTTGTTCTCTCTTCGTTTATGCGTTCTATGCAAGAGGGATCTTATGATCAGTACATCAGGGCTATTGTCAATTCTTACACAAGTTACATTCAGATTCACAAGAAAGGTTATTGGGATGATAAAATTATCAATAATTCCTTTGAACTTAATAAAACGATAGAATCGGTTCTTGATAAAAATAGTAATATTACCCTTTACACACCTCGCTTTGAAACATTCTGTCTGGCTTCGTCCGAAGATTATACGAAAGGAGTGATGATAATGGGAGTGAATCCGGAAAAAGAAGATAAGATAACTAATATTTCGGGAAAGATGAGGCTGGGCAGCTATCTTAAGAGTGGAGATGAAGGAGTAGTCCTGGGCAGTGTACTGGCTAAGTTTCTTAAATTAAATGTAAATGATACGCTGGTTCTTATTGGTCAGGGGTATCATGGTATAAGTGCTGCCGGCAAGTTTCTGGTTCGTGGCATTATTAAACATCCTTCTCCCGAACTGGACAGAACGCTGGTTGTGATGGATATCGGTAAATGTCAGGAACTGTTTTCTGCTCCCGGACTACTCACTTCAATGGCGATTATGGTGCACGATAATAAAGAAGTGGCCGAAACTAAGGATGTGCTTTTGCGTAACTTGCCCACCGACTTGGAAGTGATGGACTGGAAAGAAATGAATGAACTGCTTATGAAGCAGATTGAAAGTGATCGGGGTAGTGCAGTGATTATTGTAGATCTGCTCTACTTGATTATCGCATTTGGAATTTTTGGAACGATTGTGATGATGATGGCCGAACGGCAAAAGGAGTTTGGTGTAGTAATGGCTGTGGGTATGCAGAAACATAAGTTAATACTAGTGGTATTGCTCGAGACTGTTTTTATTGGTATGGTAGGGGCAATAACGGGTATTATTGCAAGCATTCCTGTTCTTGGCTACTATTATTACCATCCCATTCCGTTTACCGGACAAGCTGCCGAGATGATGCTGGAAATGGGTTTTGATCCGGTAATGTTCTTTTCACTTGATCCGTTGATTTTCTTAAAACAGGCGCTGATTGTTTTTCTGTTTACACTGGCTATAGGGATTTATCCTGTATTGAATATCTGGAATTTAAAGATTACGAATGCTTTGCATAATTAAAATAGGGAGTCATGCTTGGAGTCTTATCATGGAAAAATGTCTGGAGAAATAAACTGCGCAGCTCTACAGTGATTACTGCTGTAGCTTTGGGCGTTTTTGCCGGAGTGTTTATGATTGCTTTCATGAATGGGATGGTCGATGCTCGTTTGCAAGCTATTATTCATACAGAAATATCTTCTGTGCAGATGCATAATCCCGATTTCTTGGCCAACAGTGATTTCTCGAGCCGGATACCCGATGCGGATAATGTTGTGCAGTGGGTAAGTAAGGTGGATCATATAAAAGGGGTGAGTAAACGTTTGGTTATCACTTCGATGATTGCTTCTGCCGAAGCTAATACCGGAGTAAAGATTCTGGGAGTGATGCCTGATATAGAGCGGACAGTAACCAATATTGGCAATAAAATGATTGAAGGTACTTTTCTGGAAAGTAATAAAAAGAATGCAATAGTTATAGGCAAGAAACTGGCAGAGAAGTTGAAGGTTGGACTGAATAAGAAAGTAGTTATCACATTACAGGATGCGCAGATGAATATTACAGGCGGTGCTTTCAGAGTAGTAGGTATCTTTGAAACAGATAATTCCATGTTCGACGAGATGACAGTGTTTACCCGATACAATGATCTTTGTACACTCACGGGACTGAAAACAACGGAAGCTCACGAGGTTGCCGTTCTGGTGGATAAAGATAGCAATTCGGGCATTGTTACAGATGCTTTGAAATTCCATTATCCCGAACTTGATATTCAGGACTGGACACAGTTGAGTCCTGAAGCTGGCTATTTGATTAGCGCAATGAATCAATACCTGTATATCTTCGTACTGGTTATTATGCTGGCACTGTGTTTTGGTATAATTAATACGATGCTTATGGCCGTGTTGGAAAGAGTTAAGGAATTGGGTATGCTGATGGCTATTGGGATGAATAAAGTCCGGATCTTTTTGATGCTTATGCTCGAAACGTTATATCTTTCTATCACGGGTGGATTTATTGGAATTATCTGTGGCTATCTTCTTTGCAGATATCTTGAAAAGGTTGGATTAAACCTCTATTTCTGGGAAGAAGCTTATAAAAGTATAGGTTATTCATCGATGATTTATCCGAAAATAGAATTGAATATGATTGTTTATACAGCGTTGATGGTTGTACTTACGGGGGTGTTTTCTACTTTATATCCTGCGTACAAGGCTTTGAAGCTGAATCCGGCTGATGCTACACGAACAAAATAATTATCTGAAATGAATATTGTTATGAACATTATTGAGATAAAAGGAATTACCAAGATTTACGACATTAAAACAATGCCGTTTCAGGCATTGAATGGTATAGATTTGTCTTTTCAGCAAGGAGAGTTTGTTGCTATTGTAGGACCTTCGGGTTCGGGTAAAACAACCTTGCTCAATATTATTGGCGGGATTGATAATCCTACCGATGGAACTGTTATAATAGACGGGGTGAATATTACCGGATTAAGTAATTGGAAAAAAACTGATTTCAGAATGCATAATATCGGTTTTGTTTTTCAGTCGTACAACTTGATTCCGGTTCTTACTACAAAAGAAAATATTGAGTTTATCTTGCAGCTTCAGGGAAGAGATAAAGAATATATTGAAAAAAGAGCTTTGGAACTTATTGAGGCTGTGGGGCTCATGAATAAAACAAATAGTCGCCCGAATAAATTATCGGGTGGGGAGCAGCAGCGTGTGGCGGTGGCAAGAGCGCTGGCATCTAAACCAAAGTTTATACTAGCCGATGAGCCAACTGCCAATCTGGATTCAAAGTCGGCAGAAAATCTGCTGGATATTATGGAAAAGCTGAACAGGGAAGAGAATATCACCTTTATTTTCTCAACGCATGATACAAGGGTGATGAAAAAGGCCCGAAGAATTATTACGATTGAAGATGGCAAGGTAATTGAAGATGTACAGAGGGATAAGATTAAACAATAATGATGTTTATCTAAAATGAACTTTGGAAATATGAAAACTAAAGGATTGCTTTTATTGCTGTTTTTTATTCCTGTCTTTCTTACTGCTCAGGATTCCGTTAAAGTGAATAAAGTCGCGTTTAACGGATATGTAAAGGATATGCAATCTTTTATCTTCAAAGATTTTAATTCGGCCTGGATAAACTCGAATATGATTAATAACCGACTGAACTTTAAATGGTTTATCACTCCAAAGTTTACAGCTTCACTAGAGCTCGCCAATCGTTTCTTGTATGGAACCATGCTGAATCGTTTTCCCGGTTATAGCGAAACGTTTGAGTATGACAACGGAGTTGTTCGCCTGTCGAAAAACTGGTTTAAAGGCAAAAAGTATCTGCTCAATACTTCGGTAGACCGTTTCTGGCTACAATATACCAACAGTAAACTGCAGATTACCGGAGGGCGGCAGCGTATAAACTGGGGGCAGAATCTGGTGTGGAATCCCAACGATATTTTCAATAACTATTCTTATTTCGATTTCGATTACGAAGAGAAGCCCGGAAGTGATGCTGTAAGGATGCAATATTTTCTCAATCCTACTTCGGTGGTTGAATTTGCAGCGAAACTAAACAAACAGAAAGAGACTACACTTGCTGCTCTCTATCGCTTTAACCGCTGGAATTATGATGTTCAGTTTATAGCAGGAATGGTTGATGATGCCGACTTCATGGTTGGCACCGGGTGGTCGGGACAAATAGCTGATGGAGGGTTTACGGGTGAAGCGAGTTATTTCAAACCGTTGAGTCATTTTATGGATCATAAAGGAGTTTTCCTGGTTTCTACAGGTTACAATTATACTTTCAGGAATTCACTTTTTCTACAGACGGAAGTGCTCTATAACGGAAATAAGAATTCAAAAGATATGTTCTCAATAGATCAGCTTACCTCTACCAATCTAAGTGCAAAGAATCTCTTTTTACCAGACTTCTCTTTGTTCTGTTCAGCTTCATACCTCGTTACACCATTAATAAATTGCTCACTGGCTGCTATCGGAAATCCGCAGGGTAAGCTTGTTTTTATAATTCCTTCTGTGAAGTTTTCGCTTAGCAATAACCTGGAATTATCTTTCATTGCTCAGTTGTTGAGGTATACAGAGCAGGACATATTCAGGCAGAATCTAAACTTTATATATGTTAGGTTAAAGCAAAGTTTTTAGTTTTTAAGGGATGCGGGAATGTTTGTGACCAGAATATTATACTTCCCAGGAAAGTTACTTTTCAAAAAAAGTCTAGCAGTCTAGCACTGTTCATATAACATGTTGTAAATAAGAAGAATACAGCCGCTAGATATACCCAGAAAAGTCTAGCGGAAGTCTAGCAGTCTAGCACCTTCAAATTCGTCACTCCAGTTTTCATTGGAGTTGCGGGGAAGTCTCTTTTTTCTTTCGGGTAATTTGAAATTTTATAGGAATAATCTTTTTGTATTCTTGTACAAAACAAATCTTTCTTTTGTACAGAAGAATTAATTGTTTTGTACAGAAGATTGCAATCTTTTGTACAAGGGCGTAAAAAGCAATCTAATAACTTTTTTGAGGTAAACCGAAGATCTGTTGTAATTGGGCGATATATTTAAAGTGCAATAGTACAAACGAGATAAATTAAGCTATTTCACCTTTTTGCTTTTCCCTTCAATATAAGTAGAAAAGTTAATGCCATCACGTGACATTTCGAATTTAGTATTAACCGTTTCGTTATCCAGCAAAGTATAAACTAGTCGGAAAACTGGAACATTCTCAACCTTCTCACTTGTAAGAGTTATGGTTTTATCTGAATAAGAGATCTGGTAATGAATAGTGTGGTTTTCGTTATCAAAGTAAATTGCTTTAGATGCATTCCCATTTGGATCCAAGTCAATAATCATAAGGTCTTCGTGAATAATGGCAGATTTATTTGCTGTAGCAGGATATTCAGAATGGCTTTTCCGAACAATTATATTTTTATCCAAATCATATGAGAAGGAAAATGTTCCGCCACCTTGTCCGGGTTGTCCACTTCCTTCGCCAATCCATTTTCCCATTATCCAACTCCAATTGTCGTTGGAAGATTTTTGTTGTCCAAAAGAAACAGAACTTATTGCAAGTAATGCAATCAATAAAGTCATTTTAATTTTCATAATCTTATCAGAGTTGTTTAAAACAAAGGTAATGCATTATTTGAAAACCTAATCTTTGTTATAATAAAAAAGAAGATAACAATGATCAATTGCTTTCATTCGTCTAATTTATGTTGATGGGCAATCCTTAAGACTATAAATAATGTGATCATTCTTATAATTAAAGAGATTTCTTATTCTATAACTATTTTCGTGTATTTTTAATTAAATGATTGATTGATTGTAATTTACATTAAAGGATGGCGTGCTTATGAGGATAATACGTCTCTTACTTGTTATATTATATGTGAGAAGGTATTAATTAAATATTATTGATTATGAAAAAGTTATTATTTACGTTGTTTGCGTTAACATCGTTTTTGCTTCCATCGTTCGCTCAAGATGCCGGCAATACTAATCAGCCATACGAAGTAGTAGTACCCGATAAAGGATTTGTTTTAAAAAGGAACCAGGTTCCTCTTTCAGTTCAGAAAGCACGTAACATTGACTTTAAAGTTGATGAACCCATTACATGGACCAAATTTCCATATACTTTAAAGGATTTTGGATGGGAATATGATGAATCTGGTACTAAGGCCGATTATTATCATGTTACTATGAAAGATAGTAAAGGCAAGATGATATATGCTGTTTATTCTTCAAAGGGAGATCTTATTGCTACAAAGGAAGAAACTACTAATGCCAAGTTGCCGGCTTATGTATTAGAATCACTTGCTAAAAGCAAATACAAAGACTGGACAATTGTTGGAAATAAAGAGGTCGTTCAATTCTTTAATAAAAAGAAAAGTGTAAAACAGTTTATTCGTTTAACAATTGCAAAAGATAATGAGATAAAACATATCAATTTTAACTACGAAGGTACGGTTGATAAAGAGTAGATAAAATTGAAAAAAAGCTTATATCTACTTTAATTATAAAAAGAAGAATCCCAAAGGAGTATTATGCTTCTTTGGGATTCTTTTTTATTTATATACTGGTGCATATTTGTTATAACTGATTTTGTTTATGTAATTATGCTCCTGCTGATTGAGTAGAATCAACAAAAACGCGTGATCCCAGTTCTTTATCGAGAAGATAAATAGCCTGACCATCATTACCAATAAGCTTCAGCTGATTAATTATGTCATCAGTATTAGCTTCCTCTTCAATCTGTTCGTCAACGAACCATTGAAGCATGCTCATTGTTGCACGATCTTTTTCAGCTTCGGCTACTTCAATGCAATCGTAAATCATTTCCGTAACTAAACATTCATGTTTGTAGACATCTTCCATCAGTGTGCGTATATCTTCCCAATCAGACGGTACGGCACCTATAGGTTGAAGTTTTACAGAGCCCTGACGCTCAATCACAAAGTTATAAAGCTTAATGGCATGGGTGTTTTCTTCCTGATATTGCACAAACATCCAGTTGGCAAAGCCTTTTAAACCTTTTTCCTGAAACCATGCAGACATGGAGAGATACAGATATGCTGACCAGAACTCAGCATTAATTTGTTTATTAAGAATACTCTCAACTTTTTCTTTTAGTTTCATAGCAGTAAATTTATTAATGTTTATAATTAGATTAAAGATTCTCTTTTTAAAGACCTCTTGTAACTACCTTAAAATAGTAATTTTACTTATATACAAATATATACTTTTATTTGATTCTACGATTCCTTTAGTAACATATTTATATTTTATTTATAACTGAGAAGGCGTTTCGTTATTACAATAATCTGATATCCAGTGTAAATAATGTAATTTTATGATAAATAAATTCGTTAAGATTAAATATTAAACCAATTTTTTTATATATTTGGGGAAACCTGAATATTAAAATTCACTGGTAAGTGAAAATAAACATTCAACGTCTAAATATTGTTCTACAAATAAAAATTAGGAGGTAAATTATGGCACTAAATTTTAAAGAAGCTTTGCAAAATCGCAGAACGTATTATACAATAAGTAATAAATCACTTATCTCTGATAAGGAAATAGAAGATATAGTTAAATTTGCAGTTACTCATGTACCTTCGGCATTCAATTCTCAATCACCCAGAGTGGTTCTTTTATTAGGAGAAAATCATAAAAAATTATGGGAAATTACTAAAGAAACACTTCGTAAGATTGTTCCGGCTGAGGCTTTTAAAAGTACAGAAGATAAGATTGATGGTTCATTTGCTGCCGGATATGGTACTGTGCTTTACTTTGAAGACCAGTCTGTAGTAAAAGGGTTGCAAGATGCTTTTCCTGCTTATTCAGATAATTTCCCTGTTTGGTCAAACCACACTTCGGCCATGCATCAATTGGCTATATGGACTATGCTTGAGGAAGCCGGATTCGGAGCATCTCTTCAGCATTATAATCCATTGATTGACGAAGAAGTGGCTAAAGCATGGAATCTTCCATCTACCTGGAAACTAGTTGCCCAAATGCCTTTTGGAGTTCCTACACAAGGTCCGGGTGAAAAAAGTTTCCAACCAATTGATGAACGGGTGAAAGTGTTCAAGTAAACTTAAATTATTCTCAGAATAGTTATTAATAGTTCCAAAGAAGTTCAATTCTTCTTTGGAACTATTTTTGTATATAGATATTGTAATATTGTCTAATTTTTTTTGTTTTTAAGATTATATTTAACTATTATTGTAGATAATTATAGGCCAAGTTGACCAGGAAAATTAAACTCAAACACAAAAATGAAACGGTATAGGTTTGTCCAGCTAATGTTTGTCTTCTTGCTTTTCAGCGTAAAAGCTGAAGCAGTCCACAATAGTTTTGTATTAATCATTAATTCGTATAGTGAAGGTAATAAATGGCCGGAAAGAATACAAAACGTGATAACCAATGATTTGTATGTGAAAAAGAACATTGCAATAAATCTTGAATATCTTGATAATTGTAGATTTACTTCACTGCAGGATGCTTATGAAACAATGGGAGAATTGTATAAAAATTATCCTTCAAAACCAAGAGCTGTAGTTATAATTGGGGATGCGGGGTGGATTGCCTATCGTAGTACTTTGCCTCAATCGTGGCGTGATATTCCTGTTGTTCTTACTTCTGTGAGGAATTACACTATTTCTCTTGAGGATCTCATTTCCGGTAAAGATATTAATTCTATAAAAATGATTCCTTATATGGAAGCTGCAAAAGGATTTAATGTTACGGGTGTATTCCATTCACTTCATATAAAGGAAACAATACAGTTAATGAAAACGCTGATGCCTGAAATGAAAAAGATAGCATTCATCTCAGACAAGAGGTTTGTTAGTGCTTATGGTCTGGCTTCATTTAAATACATAATGGCAAAATACTATCCTGAGTTAAAGGGAATTTCTTTAAGTCTGAAAGACATTGATCCGCACGATTTACTGGATTCTTTATCATATATGGATAAACAAACAGGAGTGTTGAGTTATGGATGGTATGTTGATCAATCCAGCAAACTAAGAAAAGATTATTCAATAAACGAAGTACAGAGAATAATTGGCAGCTTCACAAATACACCTGTTTTTGGCTTGGTGGATATTGGTATAGATAACAGAACTTATGCAGGTGGAGTGTTTTCTACTTGCAATGATTTTGGGGAAAAAACAGTTGAGTTACTATTGCAGATCTTAAACGGAAAAGATGCAAAAAAAATCCCGTTTCAAAACATGAATGAAGAAAAAGCACATTTGAATTATGAATATTTGCTTCAGTCGGGAATTGATAGTAAGCTACTGCCTAAAGATGCCGTTTATTATCAAAAGCCACTTAGTGTATATCAGAAATATAAAAGTACTTTTTATCTTATTTCTTTTTTATCACTGCTTGTAATTCTTGGCTTCTTATTAAGAATAGGATATCTGATGAAAATCAAAAAGATTAGAGACAGAGAAATTTCTTTGCTATCTCAATACAAAGAATTATATCATAATAATCAGGACCTTAAATTATTACTAGATTCAATTTTTGACAATATTCCAATTCCACTCTTTGTAAAAGAGGTTGGAGAAGATATTCGTTATAAATACTGGAATAAGAAAGCGGAAGAATTAACCGGAATTAAATGTGACGATGTTATAGGAAAAACAGACATAGAAGTTTTTGGTGAAGAAGTAGGAAAGATGAACAATGAGAAAGACCTGAGTCTGATACAAAACGGAGGCATTCTTAACTATGATGAAGAAGTGTTTTTCCGCAATACAGTCCGTTCAACAAGTGTTATTAAATCCATTATTCAAAGGAAAGATGATACTTCTTATATCTTGGCTACAAGATGGGATATTACAGAATTAAAGGCTATTCAACATAAACTGGAGCTAAACAATCGTCATCTTCATTTAGTAATGGAAGCCGGAGATATCCTGCCATGGACGTGCGACATTCAAAAGAATATAATTTCTGTTGACTATGATTTCTTGAATAATGTGAATAGTGATATCGAAAGAAAGAGTTCTGTTACTACTATTGATGAAACCTTTGCGAGAGTTCACCCTGACGATAAGGAACGATTGAAGTCCGAGTTTGAAAAATTATTGAATGGTAAAACGGATAGATTTGATATTGATTTTCGGATTGATAACTCCGGGAATGATTATAAATGGTGTGCAATGCATGGTGTTGTCAGTGAGTGGAATGATAATGGCAATCCTCTCATTGTAATAGGATCTTCAATAGATATTACAAAGAGAAAGGAAATAGAGCAGGCGCTGTTGGAGGCTAAAGAGAAAGCTGAAGAATCGAATAGATTGAAGTCTGCTTTCCTGGCAAATATGAGTCACGAAATACGTACTCCTTTGAATGCAATTGTGGGATTCTCGAGAATATTGGCAATGGTTAATCAAGGCAATGAAGAACATGCTAAGTTTGCAGATATTATAGAAAATAATAACAGAATGTTACTGCAACTGATAAATGATATTCTCGATTTGTCTAAAATAGAAGCCGGAACTCTGGAATTTATCTACTCAGATGTGGATGTAAATGACTTGTTGAGCGAGATAGAACAATCCTCAAAATTGAAAGTTGATCAGAATACTGTTAGAATATCATTTGAAAACAGACTTCCGGAGTGTATTATAAATACAGATAGAAATCGATTGGCTCAGGTTATTAATAATTTTATATCAAATGCTATTAAGTTTACCAAACAGGGTAGTATTAAGTTTGGTTATCAACTTAAAGAAGAGCAGTTGCACTTTTACGTAACAGATACGGGATGTGGTATTCCTGAGGATAAGTTAGGTACAATATTCGATCGCTTTATTAAGTTAGATGCTTTTGCTCAGGGAACCGGACTAGGGTTGGCGATAAGTGCTTCGATTGTTCATAAATTAGGAGGAGAAATAAATGTTCACTCTGAAGTAGGAGTAGGATCTACTTTCTGGATTACTTTGCCATATAATCCGGTAATATCGGCAGAAGAAAAACGACCTGTTGAGAAAGTTGTTCAACCTCAAAATAAAGGCAAAAAAGCTACATTACTTGTTGCTGAAGATGATGTTAGCAATTATAAACTGGCAGAGGCCATACTAGGCAAAGAATATAATCTGATACATGCTTGGAATGGAGAAGAAGCAGTTCAATTATTCAGAGATAATTTGCCTGATTTAGTTTTAATGGATATTAAAATGCCTATATTAAATGGGTATGAGTCATTTCAGAAAATTAGGCAAATATCAGAAAATGTACCCGTTATAGCTGTAACTGCTTATGCTTCGGAAGAAGATCAGTCTATAATACGCAAGAAGGGTTTTAACGACTTCGTTGCTAAACCTATTTATGCTTCTTTGTTAAAGGATAAAATAGCTGCTTTACTAAAAGTAGACTAAGCTAGTTGGGGAGATTACTTAATATTTTCATGCATTCTTAACTGTTCTTTATATAGCTCTCTGTTTTTATAATTTGTACGCACTTGCCACTTAATTGGTAACATAATGAAGGGCTGATAATCTTTTCTTTTTTACTCATCTTATTTTTTATAATAACTTCTATAAAGGGGCATTTATAGTTCCTTTATAGAAGTTATACCATTGTTTTTTAATCAATTTGAATATTTATTTTAAAAATATGCAATTTTCTTTGTGATTTCTTTTTTTTATCAGATTAAGTTTTTATCTTTCGGCCAAAATGATAGCAAAATATGCTTTATTAATGGTGATTGTATTGTTTTGATCTAACATTAATTTATTTAATAGCGTATTTATATATCAAAAAGATATTTAATACCAGTTTGATAAGTTCACTGGTTTATGCTTTTGACATAATAGTTGAATTAAATAAAAACCAATAAGAATAACTTTTAAATTTTGTAATTATGAAAAAGATAATGTTTAGTAGTCGTTCATTAGTAAGTAGCATAGCTATTTGTCTATTGTTTGTTTGCTCTATGGCAGCAGAAGCTCGTAACTCTAAATCTTTTGTCTATAACAAAAGTGATGAAATGGAAATTGTTTCTTTGTATGACTCAATTTCTGGATTAATAACTCCTTATTTGAAATATGAATTTTCGACTAGTGAAAATGGATTGTCAAAGACTAAGTTGGCTTATCGCTGGAATGAAACTAATAGAACATGGACTCCATACTATCAGTTCACTGCAACAACTGTAGATGGAAACCAAATTCAGGAATATGCACAGTGGAATAACAGAAAAAAAGATTTTTCACTGAATAAGCAAAAAGCTATTTATTATCAAGTTGCCGGAAAAGACTTCACGGATTATTTCTCTTTTAAATGGAATGATAAAACTGAAAAATGGGAAGTAATTGACGGTGCTAAATTTGAAAATTACATCAAATTACTGGTTAGTGACAATAATTAAGTAAAGAGAACTAGGCACTTTTTGAAATATTGAATAAGAGGTTATGTTACTTTGACATAGCCTCTTATTTTTATTTAACGAAGTAGGTTTATAAGATTCAGGAATGTGTATCATTTTTTATTTCACTATTGAATTAAAATATATATTAGAATATAGTATGTTAGAAATATAATTGTAATTGTATTGTATTAAAATGAGAGGATGATAGGAGGGGTTTATTATTAAAATATTAGTTCGCTTTATGTTTACAAATGGTTGATTTATAGATAGTTAATTATGTTTTTTTAAACTAAATATATAAAATAATAATCTATATTTGTTTTTAGTTCTAGGAACTACTAGAATAATATCATTATTGCAACACAAATAAACAAAGACTTGACTTGTATATATGGACCAATACGATTTAGAAAATCAAGTGAAGGAATATCGGATTAAGAATTTGATATTCCTTTTTCTATTGTTAATTCTAACACCTGTAAATGCTCAGATAATAAACGTACGTGGAACTGTTCTTAATGAAGCAGGAGAGCCTGTTGTCCGAGTGAACGTTACAAACGTAAAAGATAATTTATCTGTGAGCACCAATGAGGATGGACAATATACCATCAAGGTAAAGAACAACGGACAGCTTAAGTTTACCCATATGAATTATGGCACAGAGACTGTGGATGTAAAAGGACAGCTGAAAATCAATGTTGTCATGAAGAAAAAGGCACAAATGATTCAGGAAATTGTTGTTAGCGGGAAATTAAAAAAGAAAAAAGATCCGGTTATTGAACCTACTAATATTGAAATTCATGGTAATTGGGCTATTATAAGAACCTCTATCAGTCCTAATGTGAGGTTTGCTTCAGATAATCGTTTGGTTATGCAACCTTACGTATTCAATGAAACAAAGAATAAAAAGTATTTTCTTAAACCAATTTCTTTGGATGGGCGAGAATATAATATCACTCAGACACGTATGTATGATTTTGATATTAAACACGATCCGCTTGCTGATTTTATAGTAAAGAAAGAAGGGAAGCGGATTCCATACGTGGATTCTCTTTATATGGATAACTCTAATGATTCCTGGCGTTGTGATGCAGTTCAATCGGTAGAGGATTATAATCGTATTCTTTATAGCGATACAGCGATAATAGCCAAAGGCTTAGTGAATCCTTTGAAATTCCTGAAGTTTAAATTTGGTGGTGAACTATTGAGCGATTCTACCCTATTCCCTTTAGATGAACCTCAGCTACGAGATGACAGAGATGAAATGCGTCTTAAATTCCCTCTTGGAAAGTCAAATTTGGATCTTCAGGATTCTGCTACTGTAAAGGATCTTAATTTGTTGAAAGCCAAGCTTAAGGAACTTGAAACTAATCCGGATGCGCAACTTACCTCTTTTGAAATTAACGGTTATGCCTCTCCTGAGGGTAATTATGAAAGAAACAAGAAGCTGGCTTCAGAGCGTATGGGTATTGCCATGAAGGAGATTTTGAGTGTTCTTTCGGAAGGCACACGTTCGAATGTTACTCTTAAAAAAACATCAGATGTAGACGATTGGAAGAGTGTTGCCGATTTGATGTATAAGGACTCTTTAACCACTCAAGCCAATGAGATTAAGGATATTATTCAGAAGTATCCGAAAAGTATTGATACACAGGGAAGAAAGATTCTTAAACTTCCTTATTTCAAAACCATAGCAGAGAAATATCTGCCTAAACTCCGTAAGGTTGAGTATTACTTTTCTTTTAAGGTCTATCGTTCTTTAACAGCTCAGGAAATCAGAGAGTTGTATGAAAAGAACTATAAGGATCTCACCAAGTTTGAATTCTTCAAGCTTTATAGAAGTGAAAAAGATTCATTAAAAAGTGAAATGATAATCAGACGGGCACTCGAGGTATATCCTAAATTCACAGCTGCAGCCTGTGATCTTTCGGCTCTTTGTTTGAGAAGAGGGGCTGGTGACTCTAAAATATTAGAACACTTTCTTGGTGAGAAAGCGCCTGAACAAGTTAATCTCAATCAGCTTGCTACATTGTTGTACGAAAGACAATTTTCCAAGGCCGATTCACTTGTTGATTTTATTGCAGACAATGAGAAAACGCGTCAGATAAGAGCGTATACAGATGTGCTGAATCATCGTTTTAATGATGAAAATTTTGAAATAGTCAAGTCTTCTGGCAAACTGAATGAGGTGGTGCTACTTTTGGCTATGAAAAGAAATAATACAGCTTATAAAGAGTCAAAAGCACTAACGGATGATACTGCTGAGAATCTTTATATAAAAGCTATTTGTGCAAACCGTGCATCAAAAGAGGCTGCTGACATAAACTCTAATGCAATGTTGTATATGGAAGCTATGGATTTACTGAAAGCTGCCATTGAAAAAGATCCTTCCTATAATCGTATAGCAGAAAATGATGCTGACATCATTGACTTGCTGAAAGATGTTGTTTCTCAAAATAATAAGAAAAATACATCTATGAAAGACGGAGAGTGATAAATAGGAATTATAAAATTGCCATGATAAAACTAACTATTACATGATATCAATACAATACAAGCACAAAAAAATACTTTCTGCAATAATACTACTATTTGTACTGACCAATATTGGTGCACAGAACAAAGGATCATATATAGATTATCAAAAGTACAGGTTACAAAAAGTTCCAAAATTTAAGAGTTTTGAAGGGAATGATTCTATCAGTCATTCTTTTTTTCAGATTTATGGGGGCTCATCGTTTGCTTTAGTTCCGGGCATTACAAATGGAATTAAGTATCCCGGTGCGGAACTTGGAGTGTCTTTAGGTCAATGGTTTACACCCATTCATGGAGCTCGACTGAGCCTGTTTGGTAAATATTACAATGCATATCCTCTAGGTGAGCTTGTTAGGGTAAAGGGAGTGGGCGTCAGCCTGGATTATTTAATGAACTTATCTGCTTTAGCAAAAGATTTTAATGCTGGCAGAAAGTTTGAATTGCTGGGCATTGCCGGTGGTGAATATTTGTTCCCTCAATTCGAAAAAGGATATAATGGATCATATGGTTTCCGAGCCGGACTGCAGGCACGTTATGCGTTGAATTATGGAAGTGTATTCTTTATTGAACCTCGTATTGGTATTTATTCAGATAATCTTGATTTTACTGATAGCTGGCGTGATTATAACATTGCTGGTTCTTTAGTGGCTGGTATCGAATTTAGAACTACTCCCAGGAACAAACGCTACACGGATAAGTTCCATTCATCATCATTCAGGAATAATGTATTTCTGTTTTCTGGTTTAGGCATTGGTGGACTAATTGCACCAGGATGTTCTGATCTTGACAGATATGCCGGAGGTAATTTCTTTGCTGGCTTAGGGAAATGGTTTTCCCCGTATTCTGGTGCGAGGCTGACTGGTAAAGCTGCTGTATTTAAATATCCGGTAACAAAAAATAAGGTAAAGGCACTTGGCTTGCAGGCAGATTATCTACTGAATCTAAGTAATGTGTTTTATGGATATGATGCCAGTAGATTTTTTAATCTTACTGCTGTAACCGGATTTAATTACGATTATCTTGGAAATTCAAAAGATCAAAACTTATTTGGTGTGGGTGCTGGTTTAAAAGCGTCTTTCAAACTTTCTGATGAGTTCTGCTTCTTTTTGGAACCGCGTGTAAATTACTATCCTGGTCAATACTATGCAACAGGTTTGAATGGTGAATATCATAGTCGCGCAAATTTTATGATTAATGCAGGATTTGAATTAAATTCTAATCCACAGAAATTGAGTTCTCCAAAGGAAAAAATGGAAAATAGCAGTTTGACGGATAATACTTTTATAGGTATTGCTTACGGATTTAATTCACCGATGAAGCAAGCTGCATTTTATAAAAACAATGTGAATCCCAGAGCTGCTTTATATGTAGGAAAATGGTTTACCGGAATTTCAGGATTGAGATTGTCTGCTGACTTGGGAAAACTATGGAAAAGTGATAAACAACCAGAAGCTAAAATTGCTACGGTTGGTGTTGATTATCTGTTTAATATAACCTCTTTGATGAATGGATACGATCGAGGCCGGAAATTTGATTTGATAGGTACTGCTGGTGCAAATCTGGCTTTCCGTTCTTCTTCGCTTAATCATAAAACATACCTGGGAGGTGAAGTCTCTTTGCAAGGATTGTGGAATGTTACTCCATCGTTTGGTCTATTTTTAGAACCTCAGTTACGTTTATACTCAGACAACTTTGCTGAAAGGAGTATTCATTTTGCAAAGATGGACGGGGTATTGGCACTTATGGGAGGTGTAAATTTACGATTAAAAGATTGTAGTGCGAAACAAAAGCATTTATTCAAGAATGGTAATAGAAACAACTCTTATTTTGCTTTTTCTGCAGGAACCAATTTTCTGGCTACTCACATAAAACGTGCCAACGCTTTTGGCTTTTCGGGACAGATGGCATTTGGTAAATGGATTAATCCTGTTGCAGGATGGAGACTGGGTATGAATGGAGAATACAGGCAAGAAAATGCTTTGAAGTATCTGTATGGTGGTGCTGAGGCTGATTACATGTTGAGTTTATCAACTATGGCATTTGGTTACGATCCTGATAGAAGGTTGAACTTAAATGCATTTGTCGGACTAAATGCCGGTGTTGATTACGAACGTCGGTCATTGGATTTTGTTCCTGGTATAAGTGCCGGAGGACAAGTGGTTTTCAAAGCATCTCCCACTGTTGATTTATTTATAGAACCCAAAGCAACCTTACGTAGCAGATTTAGAAATAATGGTGCAAAAGATGTGATGAACGTTCAGATTGGTTTGAACTATAAATTATCTTCAGAGAAAATAGCTTATGCACAAGATTTTGCTAAAGATGATCATTCCAAGTATTTTGTTTCCGCAAGTCTGGGCGTAGGCGGATATGGCGGATCGTTTAACAATGGAAATCTTAAGGCAAAAGATTTATCGGGAATGTACACATTAGCTATAGGTAAGAGGATATCGCCAGTTTCTTATTTCCGGTTAGGGTTGAATAGAAAGGAACTGAACAATGCTTCAAGTTCGGATGTGGAAGTGACTGCTTTTAATGCCGATTATATGGCTAACTTAACAACAATTGCTGCAGGATATGACAAGGATAGAAAGCTGGAGTTCCTGGGAGTCGTTGGTACTAGTATTAATTTAGCTTCCAAAAAAGGATTTGATTTAACTATTCCGCTGGGACTGAAATTGGGAGTTCAGGCTAAAATCGGATTATCCAGGAAGATTGATCTTACTTTGGAACCGACACTTGATCTCTATAACAAGTCTATAGATAAAAGCTACAACCGACGTGGAAGGGCAACTGGAGAATTTAAGGTGGGTATTAATTACAATTTATGAAAACGAATATGTTAGCATCATTATTAAATAGAAATCTTGGTAAATTGCTTGTTGTTTTATCTTTGCTTTCATGTGGAACTATAGTTATGGCACAAAGAATAGCCCTGAAAACCAATACACTTTATTGGGCAACATTATCTCCAAATGTAGAAGCCGAGTTCCGTCTTTCCAGGCACTTTACTTTGGATTTGGGCGCAACAGCCAATTTCTCCACAAAGATTGATGACAACAAGTTGAAATTCTTGCAAGTTGCGCCCGAATTACGTTATTGGTTCAGTCGCCCTATGGCGCGTCATTATGTGGGGCTTACCACATTTGCAGCCAATTATAACCTTAGGCTAGGCAATACTTGTTATGATGGTGATGCTGTTGCAGCAGGTTTTACTTATGGTTTTGATTGGGTTATCAGTCACAGATGGAACATAGAGACTTATGTTGGAGCTGGTTTATTAAAATATCGTTGTTTTGAGTATGTCAATGGTGATGTAAAACCACTTTCTCTCAATACAGATAAAACAATGTTAGCTCCTTTAAAATTAGGAGTATCTATCTCTTATTTGTTGTTCTAAAATTAAAGCTGCGTTTTTCAATATGTGAAGAGTCGTTATAGGCAAAATACTTCCCTAAGGGGTTTTTGTGGTATTCACAAATAACCTCTTTATTGATTTCTTAGAATATATTTCTATGAGAATAAGTTGTATTTTATTGAAGCTTTATTAGCTAATAGTTGAAATAATGATAAAGGTAATGATGAATGCCACTAATGCAAATAAAGCTATGTATCTTGTAGAAAGAATATTTTCAGGATTTTCATTGAATACACCTTTTTTAGCAAGTTCCATTCCTTTTTCACTAAGTTTGTATATCTCCCAGCCAAAATTGCTATCCACAGCATTTGAGGTCATGTAGCCATATGCAGATAAAATGTGAGTTACTTCAGAAGCAATCTTATCTTTATTATTTGTAAACTTTAGCACAGATAAGTTGATACTTCCTCCATTTTTATAGGCCAATTTAATAATTTTAGCAGCTTCCTTTTGCGGTGAGTTCATAGTTTTGCAATTAATAAGGTTTTGTTTTGTAAATGTATGTTATTTATTTGAAAATTAAAAGAAAATTGAGAAAATATTTTGTGTTTGGAAATATTAAATAAATCTATGAATTATAATTTAAAACAATTGGCATATTACAATTCTGTTAATTTTATCTCTTTTAGACTATCAGTTTAAAGCTTTTTTATGTTTATCAAAAATGATTAGTTTATAGATAGTTTACGAATATTTGTGAATAAACTAATGACCTACTGTGCTATATTGCTATCTATTGACCATATTCATAGTTGCAAAAATAGTGCATAATTAAATTATATTTATGAGTTTGGCTCTTTCCTGGCTTTTCTGGGAGTGAGATTCTTAATGAATATGCCTGGTCATTACGAGATGTTTAATTCTCCGGTTATCATTTCTCTTTCAGCATTATTTATTCCCTTGTTCGATGCCTTAAGAGTTATGTTGGGACGAGCATTTGCCGGTAAGTCTATGTTTATGCCTGACAGAAGACATATTCATCATAAATTGCTTGATTTGGGCTTTTCACATCGTAAAGTAATGATTAGTCTGGTAATTTGTGCTGGTCTGTTAGTTCTTGCTAATGTTATTCTTCAATCATTGATGGATATTAATCTTGTTTTTGCTTTTGATATGATTGTCTGGATTGGATCTGTACAGATAATAAATGCAATGTTGAGAAGAAAAGAAAATCAGTCTAATTAGACTATAGGTTTTCCATTAAATGAGTTAACTGGTAAAAGCAAACAAATAAACTTGAATAAATTTACCCCGACATCCTTATAAGATATTTGTCTTGTATGAATGTCGGGGTATTCTTTTCTAATAAAAATAAAGTTCTCTGCTGAAAGGTTGTAACAATATATATTATACTTTTGCGTCTGTATAATTTAAGCAAACAATATAATTTATGATATTCTATTTTTCGGGAACTGGAAATTCAAAATGGATAGCCAGTAAAGTGGCTACTTATCAGAAAGAAAAGCTGATTTCCATTGCAGAGGAGATGATTGATCTAACTAATTCATTTCAATATTCTTTAGAAGATTCCGAAATGGTAGGTTTTGTTTTTCCTGTTTATTCATGGGCACCACCGGCCATAGTTATGGAGTTTATTAAAAAGATAAGCTTTACTAACTATAACAACCAATATATCTTTTTTATCTGTTCTTGTGGCGATGAAACCGGACTCACACAGAAAATTATGAATGAGATTGTCTGTAAGAAGGAGTGGAGCTGGAAAGCGGGCTTTTCGATGATTATGCCCAATAATTATGTCTCTTTACCAGGCTTTGATACCGATCCTAAAGAACTGGAACAGAAAAAACTGGATGATTCGGTTGTGGAAATAAAACGGATAAACGAGATTCTGGCCAATCGTACAGAAAACTGTTTTGAGTGCAAAAAGGGCAGCTTTGCTTTTTTAAAGAGCAGGATAATAAATCCGTTGTTTAACAAATACCAGGTTACGGCTAAGCCTTTCCATGCAACGGATGATTGCATCTCTTGTGGATTGTGTGAAAAGCATTGTCCAATGCACAATGTGAAAGTTGAAGGTAAACCTGTTTGGGGAGATAACTGCACTTCATGTCTGGCTTGTTATCATATTTGTCCCCGTCATGCCATTCATTACGGAAAAGCTACATTAAAAAAGCATCAGTATTTTCATCCTTAGATCAGTAGTTCGTGGATTTTAAATAATAAACTGCCCTGTTTCACATTCTATACTTTTAAGTGACCCCAAAAAAGTTAGACTTAAAACTTTTGGGGTTATTTCGCTTTTTTGACTAACGGGGCAGTTTATTTGGGTTACTATATCCTCTGTTTTCTATTTCTTGATGAATTTACTAACCTTTATTCCTGAATCGGTTGTTAATTGCAGAATATAAGTACCAGCGCTAAGCTCAGATACAGGAATGGTTATGCTGCCTCTAGTATTTGGTTGTATCAACAAAACCTGATTTCCGGAAAGATTGGTTATGCGTATTGACTTAACCATCTCGTCCGATTGAATATAAAGTTTGTCGGTAGCAGGGTTGGGGTAGAGAAGTGGCCTTTCAAAAGTGCTCTGTTCAATTCCTGTAGCTTCATCAACAATGGTGAATGTAATCACCCCATTGCTATTAGGATTTAATTTTGCCCATGTAGCCCCAGTCCAATATCTGACTTGTGTTTGATATTGACCGGAATTAAAGTTGAAATTACCAGAGAAGGTAAATGTTGCTTCTTCGTTCTTGTCTAGAATAACTTCCTGAAATCCATAGCTGATTAGTGAATTACCTCCAGCTCTTGGAAATACAAAGGCTCCTAAATAGTTATTGAAATATCCTCCGGTATTTTTTATGTGAGCCGTTAGTTCCACATTACTATTTCTAACAATAGTAGTGTCTGCTAAAGAAATTTTAGAATCAAGTGTCATTATTGGCAATTCTGTAGGTGAAGCCAGGATTTCAACATTTAAAGGATTCTCAAAAGAAGTATAATTTACGGTATTCGTGCTATTATTCTCAGGATCGTACATGGTGTACAAATAATATTGTCCGGCAGATTTTGTAATATCACCGGTTAGATAAAAACTCTTAGTTTCTCCTGTAGGTATATTAACAGGTATAGTGCAGATCTCCTGAGTAATAGTATCATTGGTTGCCGATTTTAGCATCAGTAACAATGTTGAATTGTATTCACCTCCGGTATTTGTAATGCTTACATTAAACCTTCCGGTTTTTTTCTCATAAAGATTACCGGTAGTTGTGATTGAGTTCAGAACAAGTTTTGGAAGAACATCCGGAGTGGAGATGGTAACATTTGAAGAAGTTACAGAAACATTGAAATAATTGGGTGTTCCTATTTTCCCTCTTATAGTATGCCATTCTGCTTCTTCTGAACCTTTTGATACAGGGTAAAGTTTGTAGCTTCCATTTTCTATTGAAGACGGAATATTAGAAGATAAAACAAGATCAGACCATCCCCAGTTGGTATTAAGATCTGCTACGGTATCTTTCATTATTACTCCGGCAAGCCCGTTGGTGTTGTATAATGCCAGTCCAAGATTACCACTGTATTTATTAAGTCCCATATTATACATTTCCATTGAAATATCAAAAGAATCAGAACGGTTTACAGTGGTAGCCGAGCTTTTTATCTTTGTGTATAAATATAGCTGGAAAGGGTATGCAGTAGATGTTGTGGTAGGCTTCTGCACTCCAATAATAATGGCTTGTCCATAATTAAATCCATAGATACCCATTGAAGAAGGAGTTAACGCTGATAATTCAAAATATCCATCGTAACTGCCGCTCCATCCCCAGTTAATATGAAATAAATTGTTGCTGTCATACCCATCGCACACAAACTCGTGTCCGACATCTTCTGTGGCTCCTCTGTATAATACAGGGCGTTGAGAATTTAATTCTGCTTTAATTAGATTTATCCATTCAGATTCTGAATAATAGTCTCTTTGATAACATTGCATATTGATATCATAACCGAAATTATTTTTTAAGGCACTGGCCATCTTATAGTAACTTGAACCGCTTGATTTCCCATAATTCATAAAAGATGCTACCCCGGCATGATACATAATTGTAGCCACTGCATCTTTTTGAATCTGTGTACTTAAACTGTTATATGTGTCCGTCATATTATCCCAGTCGTAGGTTGCTTGCGAGAAATCTACACTTAGAGGCGAAGAAAAATCTTTGGGAGTATAACTGTTTGATCCCGTTCCATGTACGGGCCATCTATGATACTTCATCACCTGAACCATTGCTGTAGCGATACATCCGGTTACAGCTCTTTCAGATGTAGAATCAGTAATTATCGGACACATATTATTATATGGTGTTCCCTGATCCCATTTTATTCCTCCCAGCAACGGGTATATTGTTGATGCGTAATTTGTCGTTCCCCGGATGTTTAAAGATTGTGATGAGATAACATTCGTTTCCGGCTGTTTCATTAATGCTTTTAATTCTTTCTGATAGAAGCTAAGCCATGCAGCACAATTGGGCGGTATCGTATTAATATCAAAACTACCACTGCCTGAATATCCAAGAATCTCTTTTGCCTGATCATCACCGGAAATAATGATAAAGCCACCATTCTCTCCAACATTAAAAACATAATAGTAAGCATTGGGCTCAGACGAACGAGTAGCAATATTATCTGTACATGTGTATGCCAACTTTAATAATGAGCTGGTTGAATACATCCTTTTAATTGTACTCTGAGTCTTTTGTTTAAACGAATTAGCAATGGTTAGTGCCTCATTACTAGTTCTTGGCTTTGCTAAAACAGTTGCACTAAATACAAAAAAGATGGATATTAACAATGCCGTTTTTTCCTTTAATATTTTCATAAGTATACCCTTGGATTTAGTAAGGTGATAAAGATCAGTGTTTTATGAATAACAACAAAACTATGAAAAATGATAATGGAATCGAGTTTTTTATATAGATATATATTATAAATTTAAATTGCAGGAATACATATTACTTTCAAGCAAAATATGTATATTTGCTAATAGAATAAAGTTAACCTAAAGCTAATGGCTTTTTAAACGAAAAAGTTTTGTTTCTAATTGATAAATAAACAATTGAGGCTTTACAAAAATTAAAGATAAAATGGTGTAAATGGGGCACTTATATTTAATAAAGCTGAACATTATATGTGTTTTAGTTAATGTGCTTGATGCTATTTGGTATTTTGTCTAACTTCGCAGTCGTTTTTATCAAAGAGATTAAATTGAAATATGTAAGAGAGCTTATGGAGAATAAGATTTTATATATCATTATTCCACTTTTTATAGCTGGATTATTGATGTTGATATCAAGTAGTTTTTAATGTGTAAATTATAAAACACGTATTTATGAATAAAGTCTTAAAGTATTTGTTCTGTTTGTTTTTAATTGGTGTAGGTACTCAGGTTAGTGCTCAGCAAGTAAAAAAAACTACAGAAACTAATGTTGCCGCTGACGATAGAGGTTACATTGTTAAAGTTGGCGATATTGCTCCCGATTTTGAACTAACTCTTACCGATGGAAAGAAAGTAAAATTGTCTCAATTAAGAGGCAAAGTTGTAATGTTACAGTTTACTGCCAGCTGGTGTGGTGTATGCCGCAAAGAGATGCCTTTTATAGAAAGTGATATCTGGCAGAAAAATAAAGCAAATGGAAGTTTTGTTTTGATGGGTATCGATAGAGATGAACCATTGAAAACAGTTCTTGATTTTGCCGCTCAAACAAAAATAACTTATCCGCTGGGATTGGATCCCGGAGCTGACATCTTTGCTAAGTATGCAGACCGAAAAGCCGGAATTACCCGCAATGTTCTTATAGACAGAAGTGGTAAAATTGTGAAGTTAACTCGCTTATATAATGAAGAAGAATTTGCCGGTTTGGTGAAGGAAATTGAAAATCAGTTGGCTAAATAAATAGAAAGAACATTCTTTAAAACCTATATACTCATCAAGGTTTTCCTGAATAGAAATAAAGGAATAAGGCTATCTCAAAAAATGCAAATGCAAAATTGAGATAGCCTTATTTTTTATTTGTAACAGCTATTGAAAGAATAGTCTTACCTCTGCCTCCTTTTTCTAATAGAACAAATTAAAACAGAGGATATCTCCAAAGAAGTTACGATCTGAAAGATATTTGATTCTGAATTTGTACTATAAAGAACCATCATTCCTTTTATAGAAAGATTGGGGTTACTTGCAATTCAGTAATATTTGTTTGGCAACGTCTCCGGTTATGTTCCGGCCTTCTCCGTATGCAACACCTATTTTATTAAAACGTTTAGCTATCAGATTAATCGTTTCATCGCCAACACCAACTTCCGAAAGTCGCGTTGCTAATCCCAATGAACGGAAAAAGGCTTCAGTTTTACTTATAGTTTCATTTATACGCTCGCTTTCAGTACCTGATGTAATGCCAAGAACACGTTCTCCGTATTGCAGAATCTTACTTTGTTTTTGATCTTTCAAAGTAATCAAAGTGCCTGGGTAAACAATGGCCAACGATGCACCGTGAGTAAGACCGTGAAGTGCAGTCAGTTCATGACCAATCATGTGTGTAGCCCAATCTTGTGTTACACCCATACTTATCATGCTGTTTAAAGCCAGTGTAGCAGAAAGCATATAATCTGCCATAACATCATAATCATTCTGATTCACTTTAATCTTTGGGGCTATTTCAATTACAGTCTGCAATACTCCTTCGGCCCATCTGTCCATGATGCGTGATTGTCCTGCTGTAGTCATGTATTGTTCGGCCACATGAACAAAAATATCAGCGAGTCCGCAAGCTATCTGATTGGCTGGCAAAGAATAAGTTACTTCCGGATCAAGAATAGAAAATTCAGGGAAAGTAGTTGAAAATGCATATTTCTCTTTTTTCTCTCTGCACGAAATTACAGAACCACAATTCATTTCAGATCCGGTAGCCGGAAGCGTCATTACCGAAGCGTAAGGAATTGCAGTTTCAATTCTTCCCTGTAGCACAATCTCCCAAGGGTCGATACCCGGATTGGCAAGAGCAGAGGCAATAAGCTTTGTTCCGTCGAGTACAGAACCACCGCCCACTGCCAGTAAGAAATCAATCTCATTTTCTTTGCCCAAAGCTACAGCCTTACGTACTGTCTCGACTTCGGGATTAGGTTCAATGCCCCAAAATTCAATGCAATTATGATTTTTAAGTGCCGCAATAACTTGTTCGTAAACTCCATTGCGCTTTACGCTTCCTCCGCCAAAGGTTATCATAACCTTTTTTTCTGTAGGAATAAGAGTTGAAAGCTGAGCAATTTCTCCTTTGCCAAATACTAATTTGGTAGGATTCTGAAATGTGAAATTGTACATACTATTTAATTTTTTATGGTTTATTATCTTATAAAATTAGTTTTTATTGCCGGCTCCCTTTCAGGTAATGCAATTCCGGCTTTTTTCCCTGCTTCAATGCATTTAAGTAACCAGGCCATATTTTTGCCAAGAGTGCGCATGGTTTGCAGTCCTTCAAGATCTTGTTTTACCTCTTCGGGAGTATTTCCATGTACCATATTCCAATATTGTGAAGAAACAATTGGCATATTACTGATGGAAAAGTATTTGTTCAACTGATCGAATGAAGCTGTGGCTCCACCTCGGCGGCAGCTAACCACTGCTGCAGCAGGTTTATTGGCAAAGTGAGACGTTTTACCGTAAAACACTCTATCCATAAACGATGATATCATTCCTGAGGCAGATGCAAAATGTACCGGAGAACCAAATACATATCCATCAAAATTCTCAGCTTTTTCCAGGAAGTAATTAACGACATCATCAATACAGCATCTTCCTGTCTCTTTACAGGTATTGCAGGCTAAGCATCCCGAAATTGGTTTTGTGCCGATGTGCATAATTTCGGTCTTTATACCATTTCTTTCTAAAACCGCAGCAACTTCTTCAAGCGCTGTGTAAGTGCAGCCATGCTTGTGCGGACTGCCATTTACTAATAATACTTTCATTTGCCAATCACTTTATTTGATTTTATAAAAACTGTATATTCTTTGAATAATAATCATCTAAAGAGGTGTTTTCCCTAAATTATTTTAGATACAAACTTACATAATAATCTCGATTTATAAGCGTGCTAAATAAAAATATGGCTTTTATTTATAGAGGAAATATATGTATTTATAAGCAAGTATAGATAACTTGCCCATAAATACATTTATGAATAATGATTATAATAGTTCTGCTTTGTATCCAGCCTTTTCTATCTGGTGGATAATTTCGCCGGCTTCTTTATCTGTTTCCACTGTCAGAACTTTATCTTTTGAAGAAAGATCAAAAGACCATTGTTCCGGTTTCACTATTTCGTTCAGACTTTTGCCAATAGTGGCAACACATCCGCTGCACATGGCACTTGTTTTAAATTTCAATGTCTTCATTTTGTTTCTGTTATTTAATAATGACGGTACTTATTTATCGGTTTTCTTTTCAGTTGTATCCGGTACCAGTACTGCTGTACATTTTACTTTTTCAAAAGATTTTATGAGCCTTTCAGGAGTATTCTTTTCGGCATCATATTTTATTATAACAATGCGACTAGGTACATCCGTCTTTATCTCCTTTACACCTTTTTCAAACCGAAGCATATTGGTAATCTTTGCTTCGTGAATCTCACACATCATATCCTCTACTTTGAGAGTTAAACTTTTGATGTCTTTTGCTGAAACAGTGTTTATCGCAAAAAAGATTGCAAAAACTGAAAGAATTAATTTTGTTTTCATAATCAATGGTTTTTTAGTTAAATATCTTTTGGTAAATTAAATCGAACTCCTAAATAGTATTTGGCTCCATGTTGCACGGGGCCCCATATCATTGTTGAATCGAAATTGTTTCCGTAAGGATTTGAAGCATCAATAATTGGGTTCTTTTGTGTAAAGCCTGTCAGATTCTCTGCTCCCAGATAAATAGAACCAAAACGGAAGAAACGAGTTATTTGAGCGCTTAGCTGTGAGAAACCCTTATAACGTTTGTCCCATGAAAGTGAACCATCCTCGTTAGTATAAGGTGTAGGCATACGGCCTCCGCCATTCAACTGAAGGGTAGTGTCGAACTGCCATATCTTCATAGGCGTTTGATAAGAGGCAGTAATCAAGCCTTTATACTTTCCTGTCAGCGGCTTTTCTCTAAGAATACCATTATAAGTGGTTTTCACATCAGTCATTCTATAGGCAGCAGTAAGCGTGAATCCCTTAAAGAAAGGGTAGGAGGCCTCTGTCTGGAAGTTTTTCGCATACGATTCTCCGTTAAGGTTATAGAAGCTTACTGCATGAGGGTCACTATCCATATCAGTTACTACCTGCTTAGTAAAATCAGTATAATAATATTCTGTGTTAATGTTTAGGGTCTTTCCGGCTATTGGAAGATAGAAAGAAGCGCTTGCTCCATAGTTCCATGCCTCTTCCTGATCCAGATTATCTGCAATGTTCACACTACGACTGCTAGCCAGCAAGAAATTATTCTCAGCCAGCACATGAGGAGCGCGGTATCCTTTTCCTGCGGATGCACGGAAGTTTACATACTCATTCATATTATACTTTATATGAGCTCGCGGAGTTACAAAGAATCCATATTGACTGCTGTAATCGCCTCTCAAACCAGCCATGAAAGTCCACTTGTCCGATGGCTTATAGGTATATTGCGCATAAGCCCCCGATACCGCTTCTTTTATAAAATCGTCTGTTTTACTTTGATTTATATTATGTGTAAGTCGGTAACTCTGATCGTAAGAATCATAATTAAAGCTCAATCCGGTTGATAGATTGTGCTTTGAAGTAAAATCAGTCTCAAATAACAAAGAAGCATATCCGTTATTCTGGTTCACATCATACAGTTTTCTTCCAAAATAAGAGTCCTGATTATGTACACTTCCGGAAAGCATTAATGCAATACTCCTGTTTTTCTCGGGATTGAGAATAAAAGCATTCTTGGCAAATAGTTCCACTCTGTCTGTGTTGATTCCAATGCGGTACGGATTGTCCATATCGTGCATCTGTCCGCTTGCCCTTTTTTCGCTAAGTCCCTTAATACCAGCATGAAGCATATAGTTGCCTTTGTGATATTCCCAGCGATTCTGCAGATTGTATTGCTTCATGGAAGGAGAATCACTAAACCCATCGTGATTGTCGTCTCGCTCGTCGGTTTCGTTTTCATAATGAGCAAAGACCATTGTGCTGAGATTCTTGTTCAGCAGCACTGAGGCATCTGCATTAGCTTCAAAGCGTCCCATTGAATTTCCGTAGAGATTTGCAGAAACGATATCAGCAGTCTTTGGCTTTTTATATTCCACATTAATTTGTCCGGTAATGGCTTCGTAGCCGTTCTTTACGGAAGAAGTACCTTTAGAAATCTGAATACTCTGCATCCATGGTCCGGGAATGTATCCTAGTCCGTAAGGAGATGCAGCCCCTCGGAAGTTTGGAATATTTTCCGTTAGCATTTGTACATAAGTACCCGACAGTCCCAACAGTTTAATCTGCTTTGCCCCCGTAGCTGCATCGCTGTAAGATACATCGACCGAAGGGTTTGTTTCAAAGCTTTCCCCCAGGTTGCAGCATGCCGCCCTAAGTAGTTCTGTAGAACTGATAGTTTGTGAATTCAAAACACCGGCTCTGTTTTGTACCAGTCCCATTTTTCTGCCCGTAACCTGCACTTCTTTCAGCTCAATGCCCGGTTTCAGTTTAATATCTAAAGGCAGTTTTGTTTGCGAATTTATTGCAAGTGTCACCGGCTCATAACCAATAAAACTCACGGTTAGTTCTTTACTTCCCTTATGGGGCTTAATTTCAAATTTACCATCAATATCTGTAGTTGTTCCAATGGTAGAGTTTTTCCACGTAACACTTGCTCCGATTACACGTTCTCCTTCAGTATCGAAGACAGTTCCGGTTACCAATTGTTGCGCATAACTGCCCGTGGCCATAAAGACCAGAAGCAATGCAATATATTTTTTCATTATTTCTATGCACTTAATGATTATTTAATTGTATAAGTTCTCCACTGCCACGGTAAACCATGACAGTACGAAGCGTTATACTAAATCACTAAGACACAATACAGACAGAGATAATGCCGCGAAGAATCAGGACTAGGCGGACGGCCATAGTCGTTGTTCAGCGCAATCTCCGGCAGAGGTTGTTGATAGGAGTATGGAGAAAGAACTTCTGCAACAAGATTCAGTATAGGATTAACAGTGAGAGAAGTTGCCTTTTCAAAGTTTCCAATTTTTAGAATCGTGGTTTTACAGCAGTTATTGTCATTGTGATGACTATTGCAACAAGACATCTTCATCTCTTTCTGCTGTTGGCAGAAACAGTTCATTAATGGTACACCTGCGCCTATATAGACAAAAGCAAGTACCAGAAAATAGATGAATGTATGTTTAATATGTCTCATTACACTGTTTAATGTGATACAAATATAGCAGCACTTTCTTTGAATTGATTTTTCTCTTAACTTCTTTTATTTTTTTGCTTTTTGAGTTTTAACTCTTCGGTTGCTTCCTAATTACTTTATATTCAGTGTTTAAAATTGAAAGGAGAATAAGTTTATATATAGATTCGTTTTGCAGAGATATTACAATTCTATTAAGAAAAAGCAATGGGAAATGCCTGCTAAATTATTAGTGAATAAATTAAATTTATTGGCGGTAGAATTTTATTTATTCACCAATAAATAAAAAAATAACCTGTTACATTTTTAAATGCAGCAGGTTATTCTAAAACATTAAAAACAATACACTTCTTTTCCCACTATTACTTTTCAATAAAGAACCGTGAATTATAAGCTTTATTTGGATTTTACTTCATTTTCCAGTGGTTTCCCATCAATAAAGTCCTGCATATTCTGAAGCGTTGTACTGGCAATATTTGCTAATGCTTCCTGAGTAAAGAATGCCTGATGTGAAGTAACAATAACATTATTGAAGGAGAGTAAACGTGCCAATACATCATCATCAATAATCTTATCCGATTTATCTTCGTAGAAGTACTCACTTTCTTCCTCGTATACATCTAGTCCGGCTGCACCAATCTTTTTGTTTTTCAATCCTTCGATCAACGCATTGGTATGAATTAGCTGACCGCGTCCGGTATTTATAATCATCACACCATCTTTCATCTTACTGATAGAGTAATCGTTAATCAGGTATTTTGTCTCATCCGTAAGCGGACAGTGCAAAGAAATAATATCCGAATTGTGATAAAGCTCATCCATCGTGGTATATACAACATCGTTTTCGCGTGCAAAATTATAGTCAGGATAAAGGTCGTAGGCAAGAATGTTCATGCCAAAGCCCTTTAGAATATGAATCAGAATCTTGGCAATTTTTCCGGTTCCGATAATACCGGCAGTTTTTCCATGCATATCAAAGCCCATCAGGCCATTCAATGCAAAGTTGCCATCACGCGTGCGCAAATATGCACGGTGAGTTTTTCTGTTCAGTGCCATCATTAGTGCCACGGCATGCTCTGCCACAGCATAAGGAGAGTAAGCCGGAACACGAACTACCGCTATTTTTCCCAGTGCGGCCGAAATATCTACGTTGTTAAATCCTGCGCATCGTAAGGCTATTAACTTCACTCCATTCTCGGCCAGGGCATCAATAATTTCAGCATCGGCAATATCGTTAACAAAGATACATACAGCATCAGCATCCTTAGTAAGGATTACATTGTTTCTGTTGAGATGACCTTTGAAGTATTTAATTTCGAAATTGTACTTCTCATTAATCTTATTAAAAGATTCTTCGTCATAAGACTTGGTATCGAAAAAAGCAATTCTGTATTTCTTCATATTCTGTCTTTTTTTTGAGATTAATATACAAGCAAGAGTTGGGAAGAAAAGTTCAGTTCTCTCAGCTCTTTTGTGCTTTTAAAATTTGCAATAAATTTAATCAAAAAACAGGAACAATTGCATTTGCCGACATCTTTTTTACATCAATACTATTTTCTTAATCACATCTTGAGCTCCGAAATTAATATGTACCATATAAACACCTTTAGCAATTGATGAGGCTGGTATTTTTATTGCTTTGCTTCCGCTTGTCGCACGCTGTTTACAAATAACTTTCCCTTCAATGCTGATTAACGATACTTCTATATCTGAATAACTATCGGGAAATTCAATATGAATAGATTTATCCGGTGAACAGTAGAAAGCCTTAACCTGATTGTTTAGTTCGTTTGTTTCAATGGCAGTGGAACTTGAGGTTAAGGTTACATTGGCAGAATCCTCAAATTTATAACCTCTGAAAGTTACACCCAGAGTGACGGTTGTTTGGGTGTTAAGTGGAAGCTCATTGGCCGTAAGATTAATGGTTCTGCTGCTGCCTATAACTTTGCCGTTGGCCATCCATTGATAACTGTCATAATTCATTCCGGCATCCAGAGTAACAGCGTTCTCTTTACCAACGATTGTTTTTTCGGTGAAGCATTTACCTAAATCTGCTCCAAAATAAAACCCGGGTTGAGTTGGCTGGTTATATGCTACGTTTTGTGTGGCAACACTAATGCGATATACCGGATCTTCGAGGAAGGTATGAAAGCGGTAATTGGTTTCTTCGGTAGATACATACAGTCTTAAAGCTTTATTGTCTAGTGTTCTTAACAAAACCTCTTCTCTCCAGTCACCTAATATGTCGGCAGCCAGACAAGGGGTGGCTTTTGTACTGTTATTCGATGAACACTCGCTGGCATTTAGCAAAGTAGATTTTCCACCGGTGGAATAGTTATATTTGGTAACCCCAACACCATCTTCCAACTCACGCAATAAATCGCCATCCCACCAGGCAGCCATGTTTGATGATACACTACCAGTGGAGCTGTTAACCACTTCTCCCTTGATATTTCTTATACCTCCGGATCTTGACGACCACATTTCAACTCCTTTATGATTGGGATCAATATCTGCAGCCATACAACGTCCCACATCATCGGTACTCTTTACTTGAAAAATGATATTTCCGGTTTTAGTGTCTCTGAACGTGGAACCGTCAACTTTATTTTCGTGGCACGACCATATCTGTAATCCCCCATCGGCAGGGTCGAATACGGTCATGTGCAATGCATCACCATGTCCCAGTCCTGTTGTGTAAAGCCCTTTGCCATTGTCGTCAATGGTGCACGAACCATATACTATTTCATCTTTTCCGTCTCCGTCAACATCGCCTACCCGTAAGCTATGATAACCTTGTCCCGCATACCCGCTGTTGCCGGAATCCTTTGAATCGAAAGTCCATTTCTCGGTTAGTTCACCGTTTTGCCAGTCGTAAGCTACAAGAACAGAGCGAGTGTAATATCCGCGACACATAACTACACTGGGATGAATGCCGTCAAGATAAGCAATGCATGCCAGGAAACGGTCTACCCGGTTACCATAATCATCGCCCCACATAGACTTCATTTCTGTAGCATTGGTTGCACCTCTTGCCGGCTTGTAGTCTATCGTCTTCATTGCTGCACCGGTTTGCCCGTTAAAAACAGTCAGATATTCCGGTCCGGCAAGTATCATTCCTATTCTGGTATATCCATTTACCGGAGTTAATGTGCGATAATCAGCATTAGCATCGCCAATAACAGTACCTGTACCATCAATCGTGCCATCGGCTGTTTTCATTACAACCTCAGCTTTCCCGTCCGAGTCAAGATCATACACCATAAACTGGGTATAGTGAGCACCGGCACGGATGTTCTTACCTAAATCAATTCGCCACAGTTTAGTCCCGTTCAGCTTGTAACAGTCAACAAATACGTTTCCTGTGCAACCGGCCTGAGAATTATCTTTAGAATTAGATGGATCCCATTTAAGGATAATCTCATATTCTCCATCTCCGTCTACATCGCCAACGCTTGCATCATTCGGAGAATAGTCGTAACTCACATTATCCGGAGTAGTTCCGCCTACCGGCAGATCCACTGGTATATTTATATATCCGGTGGGTGCATTCTCGGGTAAAGTATAAGTAGCACTTGAATTTGCTGTTTCAACGCCATCAATTAAAGGAGTTACGGTATAAGTACAACTACTGGTTGAGGCTATTGTATCTACATAACAAGTCTTATTTGCTATTGGTGCCTTATTGACTTTTGCTCCATTCCGGTATATATTGAAGGTAGAACCAATGGGGTCGGAGGAAAGATAACGCCAACAAACAAATACGTTTTCACTGTTTTTACGCACTGCCACCACTCCGCGACCTAATTTTTCCCTTTTCATCTGGCTGAAATTGTAATTAGTCTGAGCTATTGATTGGAAGGGAATTCCAAATAAAGTGAATAATAATAAAAGTGTAAGGATGTTCTTTTTCATAGTAGTATATAAAGTATAGATTCTGTTTCTATTTATTATGTGTACAAAGGTTATTCTTTGCATTGAAAATAAGGATATTATTTTGTTCAAATGCATGGAAAAATTGTTTGATTAGCACATAAATTCAATATAAATAGATAATAATTATTCTTTATACTACAAAGAATTGAAAGAAGATGCGTTTGACTTAGAAGAGTGCGGTATAAAAAGACAAAGAACAATCCAGATACTATTTATTTGTTAAAATAGCATCTGGATTGTTCTTTATTTGTGGATTACCAAGGGAATGAATACCTGTAATTGTATATTCTGAATTTACATAGGATGATTGAGTGATCTTCCACAAAGAAATGCGGCAAAATCTTTTTTGTAAGTGTCACTGATTGGTATGTATGTTTTGCCAAAAACGATACGGTTACGATCAATTACTTTAATTTTTTCTATCTGTACAATATACGAACGATGTACCCGCATAAAGCGTCCTGATGGAAGAAGTTCCTCCATAGACTTCATACTCATCAGAGAGAGTATTGGTTTCGGCTCATCTTCTGTATAAATCTTTATGTAATCTTTTAATCCTTCTATATAAAGAATATGTGCCAGTTTAATCTGAATCAGCTTATAATCGCTTTTTACAAAGATGCTGTCTATTTCTTCTTTTTCAGGAGCTGTAGTTGGTGTTACAGGTGCAACATTGTCAACAGGCTCTGCAACAAGAGGAGAGGGGCGACGAACAATCTCGAACCAGCGCAGTGCTTTATTGGCTGCTTGCAGAAAGTCAAGATAACTAATAGGCTTTAGCAGATAGTCGAGAGCGTTTACTTTATAACTATCTAAAGCATACTGATTAAAAGCAGTGGTAAATATGATGCGAGTTTTTTCAGGAACCATTTTAGAGAAGTCGAGTCCGTTGAGTCCGGGCATCTGAATATCCAGGAACAGAAGATCAACATCATTGCTTTGAAGTTCATGCATCGCTTGTAACGCTCCTAGATACTTACCTGTAAGCTTTAAAAATGGAGTTTTGAGCACGTAGCTTTCCAAAAGATCTAAAGCTAAAGGTTCATCGTCAATAATACAACAATTCAGAATCATAGTTTAGTTTATTTAGTCGTTATATTCTCACTATTACTTATTACTAAATGAGAGGTGTATACCTTATCTTTTATGCCTTTTTCCCATTTATAATGTCCAGGATAGAGCAATTCGAGACGTTTTTGCAAAGATTCCAGTCCTATGCCCGAACCACTTTTATCGTGCTCGCTTTTAGGAAAGAAACTATTTTCAATGTGGCATACTATAGAGCCGTCTAATTGTTCTTCCAGACTTATATTTATAAATGAAGGAACGCTGTAGCTTACACCGTGTTTAAAAGCATTCTCTATAAGTGATATAAAGAGTAAGGGAGCTACTTTTGTATCTGTGCCGTTTAGCGTATGCATTTTTACGTCAATCTTAATATTGTCCGACAAACGAATTTTCATCAGTTCAATATAGTTTTGCATAAACTCTACTTCTTTTCTCAGAGATACATAAGTCTGATTGTTATCATAGAGCACATATCGTAGCAACTTACTTAAATCTTGCACGGCTTGCTGAGCTTTTTCCGGAGAAAAAGCAATCAGGGCATAAATATTGTTCAGCGTATTAAGCAGAAAGTGTGGGTTTAGCTGATCCTTAAGATTCTTAAGTTCAGCTTCTGTCATGCTCTTTTCTGCTTCTGCTTTACTCTTTTCTGCTTCCGCCTTACTTTTTTCTGCTTCGCGCAAAGTAGTTTCCGATTCAGTCCAGCGCGAACTCATCTTTATGGATAAGCTTAATACTACGGTTAGCATAAGCGAGAACATATCACGGGCAAAGAAAATCCAGTTAGACCTTGGAAAACTGCCGGGATGAAGTCCTTCCACTACTTTACTCATCGGTGGAGGAGGGACAGCATTACCAGACGGGAAATTCATTTCTTGCCAGAAATGAAGTCCTATACTCATAATAATTACCAGAAATATATTTATTATGATATAGCGCTTTGTAAGGTTCTTGAAGAAAAATTTAGGAATTAAGTAGAGATAGTTTATATAAAACACAACCAGCAATGACAAGGGTACCATTGTATGCCTAAGGTACTCTTGCCAGTTAATATTGTTGCTTCCTAACTTGTTAGTAAAAAAGAAAGGAAACCCAAATAATATACCCCATCCAATTATATGGATAACTAATTCCAGGGGACGCTGATTATTGATTTGCTGCTTCATAATAGTTGCAAATATAATAAAATGAAGCTCTTTTCTTTGTTTTTTTAGCTAAATTATTCATATCTAATTGCTTCAATCGGATCTAGATCTGCAGCTTTCTTTGCAGGATACCATCCAAAGAATATACCTGTAATAGTACATACACCAAAGGATAAGAAAACACTCCATGGTTGTATGTAGATAGGCCAGCTTGCAAGAAACTTCACTCCATAAGATGTTCCAACACCTATTATTACTCCGATAATACCTCCGGTAATACTGATAAGGACAGCTTCTATCAGGAACTGACTCAGAATGTCAATGCCTCTTGCACCAACACTCATCCTCAAACCAATTTCGCGGGTGCGTTCTGTTACACTGACATACATGATATTCATGATACCGATACCACCAACAATTAATGAAATACCGGCAATACATGCCAATAAAATAGTCATAAGGTCAGTAGTGGAACTCAGCATTGTGCTGAGTTCCTTCTGACTGCGGACGTCGAAATTATCTTCGTCTGCATCTTTGAGCTTGTGGTTGTGGCGAATAATTGATGTAATTTCCTTTGTCGCGTTGTCTGTCATATCTTCTGTCAGGGCCGAGCAATATATTCCTTGCAAATGTGTTATGGCCAGAACTCTTTTTTGTATAGTTGTGTATGGTGATAAAACGACAGCATCTTGGTCTTGCCCCATGCTATTGTATCCTTTACTTTTCAAAACTCCGATTACTTTAAACGGAATTTTATTGAAACGAATCACTTTACCTACGGGGTCTTCTCCACCGGTAAAAAGATTGTCGGCAATTGTTTTACCTATCAAGCATACTTTTGCCGATGCCTGAATGTCATGCAGAGTAAAAGTTTCACCGCTTTCTACTGTTAGCTGACGAATTTTAAGATAATCTTCTCCTACACCCGATATAGAGCTTGGATAGTTATTTGCACCGTAAATAAATTGTCCGCTGCTGCTTACAACCGGTGATACGCCTGCCAGATACTTACATTCGTTGACCAAAGATTTGTAATCTTCGAGTTTCAGCGTTTGCATGTCGCTTGCTCCTTGACGAACACCTCCGCGTTCCATGTTTCCCGGCATAATCATAATCATATTACTTCCCATTTCCGAAATCTGGCTTTGAATACTTTTTTTGGAGCCTTGTCCGATGGCAAGCATGGTGATAACAGATGCCACACCAATAATGATTCCCAGCATCGTTAGAAATGTTCTGAACTTATTATTGTTCAGAGCCTTTAACGCTATTTTAAATAAATTGGTTCCGTTCATTTTTTATTCTTTTTCAATGGGCAAAGCATCTAATGCTTCTTTGGCGGATAATACCTTTTCATTAACTCTATCCTCCACAACATGTCCGTCTCTCAAAATAATATTCCGACTGCAGAATTGTGCAATTTCAGGATTATGAGTAACGAAAATAATAGTTCTTCCAGCTTTGTGAAGTTCCTGAAAGAGTACCAGTATTTCAAATGATGTACGAGTGTCCAGATTACCGGTAGCTTCATCGGCCAGGATAATTACCGGATCATTTACCAATGCACGGGCAATGGCAACTCTTTGCATCTGTCCACCAGACATCTGATTACTCTTGTGTTGCAGACGATCACCCAGTCCTACTTTAATAAGAGCCTGAACGGCCTTTTCTCTTCGTGTGGTAGCCGATACTTTTGGATTGTACATCAAGGGTAATTCAACATTCTCTATGGCTGTTGTTTTGGGTAACAGGTTATAGCTTTGGAATACAAAACCTATTTTACGGTTACGCAGCACAGCCCGTTCTGCCTTTTCCATATCCCGCACCTTTACCCCATCAAGCAGATAGTCTCCTGAAGTTGGTGTGTCAAGGCAACCCAATAAATTCAAAAGAGTTGACTTTCCCGAACCACTGGTTCCCATGATGGTAACGAATTCACCTTCGTAGATGGAGAATGATACTCCTCTTAGGGCATGTACCGTTTCCTCTCCGACAATAAATTCCCGCTTGATGTTATTTAATTCAATTATGGGTTCTTTATTCATCTTTGCTATTTGTTTTTGTTAGCTCCGGGGCGTTGTGGCATAAATGGCGAACTTTCACTTTTTTGTTCTTTACCCTGAGCAGCCTGCGTTGTTTGTCCCGGCATTTGTCCTGCGGTGGCTCCTGTAACAATTTCTTGTCCAGACTGAATACCTGATATAATTTCTGTTAGTGTACCATTAGTGATTCCAATTTCTACAGGAATAGCAGTGAAGGTTTTTCCCTCACGTTTCCATAATATTTTGTGAGTGGCATCTTCCTTGATACCTGCAGCTTTTACAATTTTATCTTCTTCGCCTATAACTGTAGGATCCGGAGTAAAGCGTAATGCTTTCGAAGGAACACTTAGTACACCATTTTTCTCTAACGTATAGATTGCTATGTTAGCAGTCAATCCTGGCTTTAGTTTTAAATCAGGATTAGGCGCATTGATTACAACTTCATAAGTTACTACATTGTTTGTTGTTGTAGCCTCCTGACGAACCTCAGTAACTTCTCCTTCGAATGTATCGTCCGGGTAAGCATCAACAGTAAAGCTCACGCGCTGTCCAACCTTTACATTACCTATGTCAGCTTCATCAACATTAGCAATTACTCTCATCTTTTTTAGATCATTGGCAATAATGAAAAGGGTTGGTGTACTAAAGCTTGCAGCTACTGTCTGTCCGGCTTCAACAGAGCGCGAAAGAATAACTCCGTCAATGGGAGAGTAGATGGTTGCATATCCTATATTTGTTTGTGCTTTCTGGTAATCATTCTTACTGATATCGTATGAATTCTTAGCTTTCTGATAATTGTAATATGCTGTTTCATAATCAGTGTCACTTACCAGATTCTTTTCGTGCAAAGTTTTGGCACGTGTGTAATTCTTTAGTTGATATTCATATTCAGTTTTGCACGAAGCCATATTGCTTCTTTTAGATGCAAGCTCTGACTGCAACGTCTTTTTGTCTAACTCAGCAAGAACCTGTCCTTTTTTTACTACTGAATTATAGTCAACGAATAGCTTATTTACAATACCTGACACCTGAGTACCAACTTCTACCTGGGTAACAGGTTCTACTGTTCCGGTTGCTGTAACCGTATTGCTGATATTTTCATTGGAGACTTTAGCTGTTTCGTAAGCTACTTTATTCTCCTTAGCTGGTCCACAGAACATCCATACGGCAATTCCAATAACAAGAATTCCTGTAAAAGATGCGATGATTATTTTCTTTTTCTTGTTCATATGCTGATTTTTTAATTATTCAATGATAATTCTTCTCCTTGATAGAAGTTTAATAGTTTGGTGTTGAGTATGGTCATATATTTAGCCTGCAAAACTTCTTGTTGCGCACTAAGTAGGTTGTTCTTCTCGGTCAGTAGTTCTACGGTATTTTTCATACCTAGATTGAATTGTTCGCTAACTAATTCATAGCTGGTTTGAGTGGATTGTAACTTTTCCTTTGCAGCCTTGAATTTAGTCTGAGAAGAAACTGCATCAAGATAAATAGTCTCAATTGTTTTAAAAAGAGTTTTTTGTTCGTCGAGTTCACTTAACTCACTGGTTAATACTTTTAATTTAGCCTTTTGAACAGCACTTTTTGTCTGGCGGTTATTAAAAATAGGCACACTGATTGAAAGTCCTATCGAATTGTTCCATCCGTTTTTAACCTGTTCACCAAATGTGAAGTCTGTTCCGGTTGTGTGGCTTGTTCCTATGCCTGCACTCAAGCTAAGAGTTGGCATATATCCAGCTTTTGCAATATTAACATTTAAATTAGCAGTCTTTGTGCTTAATTTACTGCTCTCAATTTCCGGCATAATAGCAAGCGCTGTACTGTAAACCTGCATTTTATCTGGTAATGGAAGTAAAGCCGAATTATTATCTAATTCGGGAAGAACAAGATCCATTTCTTTGTTTCCATCTAGTTCCAACAATTGCTTTAATTGTAACTTGTAATCATTTAAAGTAGTTTCTGATAGCACTAACTGATACTTGTCTGTGCTGTATTGTGATTCCAGCTGTGCTAAATCAGCTTTTGATATTGATCCTGCTTTAAGCATCTCTTTGGCACGATTTAATTGGGCTAACGAAACATTAACAGTGCTTTGGTTCGTTTTTACAGATTCATAAGCATACAAAATCTGGATATAATTCTGTGTAATAGCTATCTGAATGTTATTTTCTGCTTGATCAATAGCTAATTCCTGAATACGTTCCTGAATGCCCGATTGGGTGATTGTCTTTGTACGCTTACCTCCATCGTAAACAGTTAATGAGGAGTTAAGTCCATAATTCCCGTTGTAACTGCTTCTATTCCCAGTTCCGGTATTGTTAAGCGGAGTAGTTACAAGGTTGTGACTACTTGAAAATGATAGAGAAGGAAACATAGCTGCACGGGCAGTTTTTGTATCTTCCTTGCTTTCATCAAAAGCTATTTTGCTTTTCTTGATTTGAATGTTTTGCTCCATTGCATATTTTATGCAAGTAGCCAAATCCCATTTTTTTTGTTGTTCTTGCGAAAATATTATCTGTGAAACGAACAAAAAAAGAAAAAACATTATAAATTTACATTTATTCATAATTAAACTCATTAGTGATGAGCAAATGTATGGGTGGGTTTTGAAAAATGAAATAAATATCTACAAATGAGGTGATTATCTTGACAGAGGTTCTGTTTTTATCGATTATTTACCTTCATTTGTTGTGTTAAATTAGTTGTGATATGGTTAAAAGAAATTGTATGGTTCGCATTTTTTACTTTTATTTGGAGGGGTTTCGCTCTATGACTTTAGGAAAAACTTTGTGGGCAATTATAATAATCAAGCTTTTCATCTTGTTTTTTATTTTAAAATTGTTTTTCTTTCCAAACTTTCTTGGAAAGCAGAAAACAGAAGAGCAGAAACAAAATTATGTGGGAAATGAATTAATAAATAGGGCACGACCTTAAAAAAATATGTAATATGATAGAAAGTATAGACGTCTCTTTAATTGATTGGTCGAGAGCGCAGTTTGCTCTTACCGCTATGTATCATTGGCTTTTTGTTCCGCTTACACTTGGATTAGCGGTAATTATGGGCATTATGGAAACCTTGTATTATAAAACAGGTAAGGAGTTCTGGCAAAAAACTGCTAAGTTCTGGATGAAACTGTTTGGTATCAATTTTGCGATTGGTGTGGCAACCGGCATAATCCTTGAATTTGAGTTTGGAACCAATTGGAGTAACTATTCCTGGTTTGTGGGAGATATTTTTGGTGCTCCGCTAGCTATTGAAGGGATATTAGCCTTTTTTATGGAGTCTACCTTTATTGCTGTGATGTTCTTTGGATGGAACAAGGTAAGTAAGGGCTTTCACTTAGCTTCTACCTGGCTTACAGGAATTGGAGCAACTCTTTCTGCCTGGTGGATTCTGGTTGCAAATGCATGGATGCAGAATCCTGTAGGTATGACATTTAATCCGGATACGGTTCGTAATGAAATGATGGATTTCTTTGCCGTAGCCTTTTCTCCGGTAGCTCTCAGTAAATTCCTTCATAGCGTACTCTCAGGCTGGATATTGGGAGCGATTTTTGTAGTTGGCATCAGTGCATGGTTTCTGCTGAAAAAGCGCCATCACGAATTTGCTATTGCCAGTATGAAAATTAGTGCAATTGTAGGTCTGGTTGCTTCTTTACTTGTTGCCTGGACAGGTGATAGCTCTGCTTATCTGGTGGCACAAACTCAGCCAATGAAGCTGGCGGCCATGGAAGGTTTCTATGATGGACAAAATGGTGCTCCTCTTGTAGCTGCAGGGGTATTAAATCCCAATAAGGAAACATATAATGATGGTGTACGTCCTTTTATTGTTGATATAAAAATGCCCAAGGTGCTCTCTTTTCTTGCTACGAGGGATTTGAATGCTTATGTTCCCGGCATTAAGAATATTATAGAAGGGGGGTATAAATTAAGCGATGGAACAACAGCTATATCTGCTGCTGATAAGATTGCTATGGGTAAAACGGCAATTTCTGCCTTAGGTGCATATCGGGCAGCCATGAAAGCAGGAAATAAGGAAGACGCAATGTTTTGCCGTAAAGTACTAAAAGATAATATACAATACTTCGGATATGGATATATTAAAGATGTGAATGAACTGATTCCTAATGTAACGCTTACGTTCTATGCATTTCGTATTATGGTGATACTGGGCGGTTATTTTATATTATTCTTTGCATTGGTTCTTTTCTTTGCATATAGAAAAAATCTGGCTGAAATGAAATGGATGCATTGGATTTCTATACTTACCATTCCTTTGGGATATATTGCAGGACAAGCGGGATGGGTAGTTGCAGAAGTCGGTCGTCAGCCATGGGCTATTCAGGATATGCTTCCTACGTCTGCATCAATATCCAAGCTGGATGTTGGTTCGGTGCAGACAACCTTCTTTATATTCCTGTTCTTGTTTACTGTGATGCTGATTGCAGAAATAGGTATTATGCTTAAGGAAATTAAAAAAGGTCCGGAGGCTTGATGAAGTTTTATTAAAACAGATAAATAATAGAAGGATATTATGAATACAACTTATATATTTTTACAGCAATATTGGTGGTTTATCATCTCTCTTTTGGGAGCATTGCTGGTCTTTCTGCTTTTTGTTCAGGGAGGAAATTCGTTACTCTTTCAAGTTGCTAAAACAGATGAACAACGAAAGTTACTGGTAAATTCAACCGGACGTAAATGGGAGTTTACTTTTACCACACTGGTTACTTTCGGTGGAGCATTCTTTGCTTCGTTTCCTTTATTCTATAGTACTAGCTTTGGTGGTGCCTATTGGTTATGGATGATTATTCTTTTCAGCTTTATTTTGCAGGCTGTCTCTTATGAGTTTCAGTCTAAAGCAGGGAACTTACTTGGGAAAAAGACTTATCAGATATTTCTTGTGATAAATGGAGTAGTAGGTCCTGTTCTTTTAGGCGGAGCTGTAGCTACATTCTTCACCGGATCTAACTTCTATATCAATAAAGATAATATGGCAGATCAGCTGATGCCGGTTATTTCTTCCTGGACAAATGGTTCTCATGGACTGGATGCATTACTTAATTTGTGGAATGTATGCCTTGGATTGGCTGTGTTTTTCCTTGCCCGTGTTTTAGGTTTGCTATATTTTACCAATAATATAGATGATAAGGAATTAAATCCAAGGTTTCATAAGGCGTTACTTCCCAATGCTCTTTTGTTTTTGGTATTCTTCCTTGCTTTTGCTGTTTATGTTTTGCTGAAGGATGGCTTTGCTGTTAATCCGCAAACAAGAATGATTGTGATGGAGCCATATAAATACCTGACTAACTTTATTGAGTTGCCGGCTGTACTGATCTCTTTTCTTGCAGGGGTTGTTCTGGTTCTCTTTGGAATTATTAAATCCTTTTTTGACAGTAAATTTAAGAGTGGGATATGGTTTACGGGTTTTGGTACGGTGTTGACCGTTTTGGCTTTGTTTCTTTGTGCGGGACTAAATAACACTGCTTACTATCCTTCGAATGCCGATTTGCAGAGCTCTCTGACTTTAGCAAATAGTTCTTCGAGCCTTTTCACATTGAAAACTATGGCTTTCGTCACAATTTTAGTGCCATTCGTCGTAGCATATATATTTTATGCATGGCGTGCTATTGATAATAAGAAGATCGATTCTCAGGAATTGAAAGAAGAAGATCACTCTTATTGATAGAGAAGCTTGTTTTTACGAAATTATTGCTGTTTATACTCTATACAGAGGCTATGAATAAAGTTTGTAGCCTCTTTTTTTATTGGGGTAAAAGATATAAAAAAGGATACTTGAGTTATATGCAAAAAAAAAGGAGTCACGCCTGACTCCAACCTTTGTTAACCTTAAATCTAATACTATGAAAAACACACTGCAAAGATACGGCTTTTTGCTATATCTCCAAATGTTTTCATAAGAAATGTATGTTCTATAACATGAATTAATATTTTGCTGTTCTAAATGTTTAATTATGCAAAAGGATTGAGTAAAGTGAGTACTAGTTTTTTTAGCTTATAGATTCTTGAAGAAGAAGAGTATCGTATACTCTCCTTTAAAACTTGAGAGGTGTATTGTTAGGTTTTACAACTGCCCAACTAACTTTATTTTTTTCTTCTTTAAAACGTGCAAAGGCGTATCGTTCGGTTTTAAACTGCACAATCTAACTCTATTCTTCTCATCTATAAAACGTGTAAAAGTGAATTATTAGGTTTACATCTGCACCTTCAACTCTATTCTTTTCTCTTTTAAAACGAGCAAAGGCGTAGCGTTAGCTTTTCAACTGCAACAACTAACTTTATTCTTTTCTTCTTTAAAACCTATAGAGGTAAATTATTAGGTTCTACAACTGTGCCAATCAACTCTATTGCTCTTATTTTTAAGATATGTAGAGGTTTATTAGGTTTATCAAATGCGCCAAACAGCTTTACTCTTCTCATCTTTAAAACATGTAGAGGTGTATCCTTAATTTTTTGTGCAGCAAAGATTCGTTATTCAACTTAAAAATGTAATACCTTTGCGGAACTTTATTTAGAATTGTATTACCCTTATTGTTGGGGTTAATACTTTATTTATATGATTAATTGACGTAATGGAAAATATAGAGTATTTTGATAAGTATGAAGAAAGGCTGACCGAGTTATTGGTGCAGCAATGTACTGCTTTGGGAATGATGGATGGACAACTTCTTGCAGCAGAGGAATTGGAAGATAAGTGGAAAGAGATGGCGCCAGAGTATATGGTGAATGCTGTTCCTCAAATTCAGGAATATCCTACCGTATCTGTAGCCTGGGCTGGTTATATAGGTCTGGGAATTGCTGTTCTTTGGGATAAAGACTGGGAGAAGTACAAAGATAACTCAGCTTTATACAAAGTTTTTGTTGAACCACGTGGTTTCGATTGTATGGACGAATATATAATGGAAGAACTACTTGGCATCGGTCTGGATTCTAATGAATATAAAGAAATAGAGGCAGTGATGCGCAGTTGTGGTAAAACGGCTGTTGGCATGATTAGAAAGGAAGATATAGAACCTCAAAGCCCTGATGCTTTTTATGTGTTTGCCCGTTCGGTGAAAGTGTTATTTAAAGTGGGAGTATCCATTGCTTTGAAACGTTTGGGATATAAGTACCAGAAAGTAACAGTAGATAAAAAGCTTGATTGCTAAATTAAGGCTTTATTGTAAATAGGGGCAGGCTAAATTATTGTCTGCCTTACTTATACGCAAAAAAAAAGGAGTCACGCCTGACTCCAACCTTTGTTAACCTTAAATCTAATACTATGAAAAACACATTGCAAAGGTACAGGTTTTTGCTGTATCTCCAAATGTTTTCATTGAAATTATGTGTTTTATAACATGAATTAATATTTTGTATTCTAAATTGTTTAATTATGCAAAATGGTGAGTACAAGTAAAATTTGATTTTTAAATAGATGATTACCTGCTTTTCTCCTATTATAGATAAAGATACTACCCGCATTGTTGTGGGGACAATGCCTAGTGTAGATTCACTTCGCTTCGGCGAATATTATGGAAACTCCCGAAATCAGTTCTGGAAAATACTTTTTGCTGTTTTTGAGGGCGGGCGTGTTCCGGCGGATTACGAAGATAAAGTAGCAACTGCTCATCGACATGGAATAGGTTTGTGGGATATTCTGGCTTCCTGTAAGAGGGAGGGGAGTTTGGATAGTAATATTAAAGAAGAATCGCTCAATGATTTTCCGGCGCTGCTTAAAGAACATTCTAATGTGAAAATGCTTATTTTTAACGGACAGAATAGTTATAAGTACTTTATGAAGGCTTACGGACAACTGCCTGGCATTGAATACCGGGTGATGCCTTCAACCAGTCCGGCCAATGCAATGAAGAATTTTGAAGCCAAACAAAAAGAGTGGGAGGTAGCGTTAGTCTCTTAATATGGATTTGAATGTATAATATTGATTAATATACTGAAGCTGTTTTTCTAGCCGATAACCAAAGCATGTACTTATTTGTTTTATATATGGATCAGTAATGAATTCATGTGTGAGAGTAAATTGGGTAAACTAGATTTTAAAAATGAGCATCATGAAGAGAAAAGCAGTTTTATCATTCCTATTATTTACAGTGTTCGCTTTATGCGTTGCTGTAAGTTGTACTGATGAAGACGATCCGTATTACAGTTCCAAAAGGCAGCTTTTAGGCAAATGGGAGCTTGTGGCTTTTGGTAATTCCTGGAATAATATGATTGTTGTGCAAAAACCGGGAGGATATTATGAATATCTGTCCGATAATACCATCAGACATTTTTCTTATGAAACACAAAAGTACGATTCCGTAAAGTCTACGTATTATATGGATTCCCTGTTGCATGTAGGCTCTATTGCGTATAAGTACAGTTTTCATGAGGATAAAATGGATTTGTTGATTACCAATGTTCTGGCTGAGTTTAATAACTTCAGGTACAAACGGGTAAAATAAGTGTTCTGAAAGAAATGGTTTTTATAAGTTTGATTATTAACAATTAGAGAAAATAAACATTTATGATATCCAAATATTAAACTATGTTATTGAACACGTTTTTCTTTGGGAAATATTTGGAGATAGAACAAAAAGTCGTACATTTGCAGTGTGTTTTTCATAGTATTAGATTTAAGGTTAACAAAGGTTGGAGTCAGGCGTGACTCCTTTTTTTTTGCCCGTACCTCAAGGCTTTTTTTGTTTAGAAGTTCATGTTTTCGCCTGTGCAGCTAATTTGTTTCTGTTAAGACTGTAATATAGCTTCTATTGTTAGGCTGAATAAAAACTATGTTTTAAACAAAAAAAGTCGTTTCAATCAAGATAAACTTTGCTTTTGACAAGTGGAAATTTAATTTGTTCAAGGAAAAACAGCTTTCTAAAGAAAGGAATTATTTAATTCAAATAAGATAAACTGTGCTTTAAACCAGGAAAAAGTAGCTTCAATCAAGATGAACTTCGCTATAAACCAAGAAAAACTTTAATTCTCCCAATAAAAACTTTGCTTTAATCAAGATAAACTTGAATAATTGGATTATCTCTTCATTTGCTTTTCGTTATTTCTTTGTATTTTTACCGCCGTAACATTAATAACTTAAGATTATGTTTTCAGGAATCATTGAAGAATATGCAGAAGTAGTTGCTGTGGTTAAAGACCGCGAGAACCTACACATTACAATGAATTGCTCGTTCGTAAACGAACTTAAAATAGATCAGAGCGTGTCTCACAACGGGGTTTGCCTTACTGTAGTAAGCAAAACAGATGACACATATACTGTAACAGCCATGAAGGAAACTATCGATCGTTCAAACATCGGACTGTTTAAAGCGGGCGATAAGGTTAATGTGGAAAGAAGTATGATGATGAACGGACGTCTTGATGGACATATTGTTCAGGGACACGTGGATCAAACTGCAACTTGTGTGGCTGTTGATGAAGTCGGCGGAAGCTGGACTTACACTTTTAAGTATGCTTTCGATAAGGAGATGGCAAAGCGTGGCTATATCACGGTAGATAAAGGTTCGGTTACGGTGAATGGCGTGAGCCTCACGGTTTGTAATCCTACAGAAGATACTTTCCAGGTAAACATCATTCCTTATACTTACGAATATACTAACTTCCATACTTTTGAGGTTGGCACAATCGTTAATCTGGAGTTTGATATTATTGGAAAATATATCAGCCGGATGATTCAATACAAGTAATTCTTAGAATCAATTTGTAATGAAAGACTTTCTGGAATTAGTCAAAGCGCGTCAAAGCGACAGGGCTTATGATATGACACGCGATGTTGAGCCCGAAAAACTTGAGCGCGTACTCGAAGCTGCCCGCCTGGCTCCTTCGGCATGCAATGCTCAGCCCTGGAAATTCGTGGCAATTACTGATAAGGAGCTCTCTAAAGAAGTGGGGAAAGCTACCGCCGGACTGGGGATGAACAAGTTTGCCAAAGAGGCTCCGGTGCAGATTCTTGTAGTGGAAGAGTCGGCTAATATTAGCTCTTTGCTGGGTGGAAAAGTGAAAGACAAGCATTTCCCACTCATTGATGTGGGAATAGCTGCAGCGCATATTACACTGGCTGCCGAAAGTGAAGGGTTGGGATCGTGTATATTGGGCTGGTTTGACGAAAAAAAAATCAAATCGCTTACAGGTATTCCCGCCGGAAAACGCTTGCTACTTGTTATTACCATCGGGTATTCTGCTAAACCCAAAAGACCAAAACTGCGTAAAGAGAAATCTAAAGTTATCTCTTTTAATAAGTACTAGGAGTCTTTTCAAATACTACTAAATAAAATAATCGTTTGATGTACATCTAAGTCTATTTTTGATGTATATCAAACGATTCTTTAGATATACATCAAAAGGGTGCTTTGATGTACATCAAACAAAAAATCTTTCACCGGATCTTTGCTTATTTCTCTAGTTTAAATCCAACTTTTGCTCCGTCGTATGAATTAAGTAAGGCTGCAAGTGTTTTGATACTGGTTTTTGAGCTGGTTTTACTTAGATAAGTCACTAGCTTTACAAACTTATTTGCATCAAAAAGAAGAGAAACATTATTGCCACTAGTCTTTACAGCTGCATTAAGATTCATCAGTTGAAGGTAAGTCAGAACTAATGTACCGTTGCTCTTATTGTAAGAGTAGGTACCCGAATAGCTCTTTTTCCCAACTTTAGTAACGAATGAACTATCGTTGCTGAATGTAAAACTGCATGCGCCGTTCTTTATACCTACACTCGCAAACTTAGTATCTAGTTTCTTTTCGAGAGTAGAAGTTGCAATAGAAGCTCCTGCCTTCTTAACGATATTATCACTTTCCAGAGCGCAAGCCGATCCTTTGTATTTCCATGTGCCGGTAATATCAATAGCAGATGCCGATGAAGTTCCGGTTACTGCTTCTGCAATGCCGTTAAGTGTTTTGTTGTTTAAAATGTCGCCCAATGAAAATGATGACTGAGCCTTCAATGCTCCTGGTAAAAATAACATTCCCAGTAAGAGTGTTATAAGAAAACTGCTACGTTTCATACTTTCAAAAATTAATATTTTTGTTTTTCCTTTGCAAATAAACTGTTTTTCTCGGGAAAAACATCCTTATTTACCGATTTTGAATCCCACTTTAACACCTTTGCAATCGTTGAGCATGGCAGAAACAGTCTTCATTGTTTCTTCAGCAGAAGTAGATTTGCTCATGGCAGAAACCAGACTCATCATTTTGTTTGCGTCGAAAAGAAGAGCTGTTGAACCGCTTTCGGTGGCAACGCTTCCGTTTATGCTTACTGTAAGCTGAGAGTAATTCAGTGCCAGTGCTCCTGTAGCTTTGTTATAGGTATAGCTACCAGTAAATTTCTGAGTACCTACCGTATTTACAAAAGTGCCTTTCGCTGTGAAGATAAAGTTACTTCCTGCAGTAGAGAATCCGGCTTGTGAACAATATGTGTCCAGTTGCTTTTCAACCTTATCTGTTATAACCTTAGATCCTGCTTTAGTAATGGCATTGTCACTGTCGTAAGAACATGCAGCACCTTTGTATTTCCATACACCTACAATGCTTGCTGGTTTGGTTACGGCTGTTCCGCTAACTTTGTTAACCGCTTCGTTAACACTTGAACTGTTTAGGATATCACCTAATGACTGTGCGCTCATTGAGCCCGAGAATAATAGCATGCCAAATAATATGGCAGCAATAATACTGTTACGTTTCATTTTTTTATTTTCGATTAATACTGTTGTTTATGTTTTCTATATAATCCAGAATATCCATACGTCCTAGTTTATTTTCAGAAGAAGAAATAAAATAAGGTGGCAATTCTTCCCACTGATCCTGGAGTTTTTTCAGGTAACGGTTGATGTTATCTTTCAGCTTGCCCGAAGTCATTTTATCTGCCTTAGTAAAGATAATGGCAAACGGAATACCGTTCTCGCCCAACCATTCCATAAATTCCAGGTCAATCTTCTGAGGTTCCAGTCGGCTGTCGATCAACAGAAAAAGATTCGTCATCTGTTCCCGTTCCAGAATATAATCTTCAATAAGTGTGCGAATGCCTTCTTGTCCGGCTTTTCCGCGGCGGGCGTAGCCATATCCCGGTAGATCGACCAGATACCAGTTATCATTTACAATAAAATGATTGATTAACATTGTTTTTCCAGGAGTAGCGGAGGTCATTGCTAACCCTTTGCGCTTGGTAAGCATATTTATCAAACTGGATTTTCCCACGTTGGAGCGTCCGATAAATGCATATTCGGGTAAATTACTATCAGGGCATTTCGAGGCCTCTGCATTACTGATAACGAACTCTGCGCTTAAGATTTCCATATTTCTTGTTTTTATTTATTTTTCTGTGAAATTAAAAGTAGGCCGGCAAAAGTCAGTGCTCCATTGAACATCAACATTTCGTAACCGAACTTATATCCTGTGTGTTCTTCTACTAAAGAACTAATTGTGTAACAAATTACGGGCGATGCAACCGCCACATAAGGCACATATTTATCACGTGGTTGCAGGCGGGTAAATAATCCGAAGGCGAACAGACCAAGCAATGGGCCGTATGTGTATGATGCTATGGTATAAATGGCATCAATTACGCTTTTATTATTAACGATCTGGAATATGATGATAACCAATACCAGTGCAATGGACATTCCAAAGTGCACGCGTCGGCGTTTTCTGGTAGCTACCTCTTCACTCTCTTTGCCAATTCCTAAAATATCTACGCAGAAACTGGTGGTAAGCGAGGTCAGTGCAGAATCCGAACTGCTGAAGGAAGCTGCAATAATTCCAATAGAGAAAAGAACCAGAACCGATGGACCAAGATATCCCTGCGCAGCAAACATGGGAAGAATGTCATCGGCCAGTGCGGGAAGGGTAAGATTCATGCTTTGTCCAAGCACTAACAACAGGATGCCCAGGCAGAGAAAAAGGAAGTTAACCGGAATAAATGAGAATCCGTAACAATACATATTCTTCTGAGCCTCTTTCAGATTCTTGCAACTTAAGTTCTTCTGCATCATATCCTGGTCGAGCCCTGTCATAACAATAACGATAAATATTCCGCTAAAGAACTGTTTAAAGAAGTTCTGTCTTGATTGCCAGTCGTTAAACTCGAATATCCGAAAGTGTTCGTTGTGCTGAATGGTAGATACCACACCACCAAAATCGAGATGCAATATTTGTGCTGTCTCAACTATAATAAGAATCAGAGCAGCCAGCAGGCAGAAAGTAAGTACGGTATCAGTCCAGATAATAGTCTTAATCCCGCTTTTCTTCGTGTAAAGCCATATAAGAAAAACAGTTACCGCGGCAATGCTCCAGAAAGGAATGTCCCAGTGCTGAAAAACATACGTATAAAGTATCAGGCAAACTAAGTATAGTTTTGCTGCAGCGCCAACTAAACGGGAAAGCAAAAAGAATGAAGCTCCTGTTTTATAAGCTCTGTTGCCTATGCGTGTGCCTAAATAGGTGTATATACTGGTAAGATTCAGCTTGTAGTAAAGGGGAAGGAGTATATGTGCAACGATCAGATAACCAAAAAAGAAACCGAAAACCGTTTGCATGTAAGTCATATCAATACCCCGAACCATTCCGGGAACAGAAACAAAAGTAACCCCCGAAATAGAAGCTCCTATCATTCCAAATGATACTATATACCAAGGCGATTTGTTTTCTCCTTTAAAGAAAGCCGCGTTGCTTCCTCCTTTTCGTCCTGTGATGCGGGCTATAATCAAGAGAATCCCGAAATAAAGAGCTATGGTTAGTAATATATAGTAACTGTTCATAAATTACATTTTGAATGTGCAAAGGTAGGAATTAATTTTTTATCTTTGCGCTGACAATTGAGAAATGTATTTATGAATCAACAATATCCATCGGCTTTGCTTGAAAAAGCAGTAGGGGAGTTCGCTAAATTACCGGGTATAGGCAAGAAAACAGCTATGAGGCTGGTTCTTCACCTTTTACGTCAGGAGTCATCGGTAGTAGAGGCTTTTGGCAATGCCATTGTTACGCTGAAAAGAGAGGTGAAGTATTGCAATGTATGTCACAATATTTCGGATACAGATACCTGTCAGCTTTGTTCCAATCCGCTCAGAGATGCTTCCTCTGTTTGTGTAGTGGAGAATATCCGCGATGTGATGGCTGTTGAGGCTACCCAGCAATTTAAAGGATTATACCATGTGTTGGGAGGGGTAATATCGCCCATGGATGGTGTAGGACCGAGTGATTTACAGATAGAAAGCCTGGTAAAACGAGTTGAAGAGGGAAGTGTAAAAGAGGTGATTCTTGCGCTGAGCTCTACAATGGAAGGAGATACAACAAACTTCTATATATTCCGGAAGCTGGCTAAGGCGAACGTTAAACTGAGTGTCATCGCAAGAGGTATTTCCATTGGAGATGAACTGGAATACACCGATGAAGTAACGTTGGGACGCTCTATTGTCAACCGGACAACATTTACAGGAACAGTCTAATAATAAAAAGCATAAATGGATAAGAAAATTAAGGCGGTGAACCGCATCATGCAAACACAATTTGGTATTTATATTGGTATTGCAGTTGTTTTAGTAGTTTTATATCAGTCGGATATCTTTCTCGAAGGAATGTATGCTGATGATTTTATGATGCAATACACTCTGGAAACAGTCGGGATACTTGCCACTATTGCTTTTGTGCCTCTGTCACTGAAATTATTTAGTGTAAAACTGAATAAGGTAATTAAGGGAGCCAATTTTGAAAATTCCTTGAAACTTTATCAGCACTGGAGTAATATTCGCCTTGTTATCCTTGCTATCCTTACTTATATGAATATTTTTATTTATTATATGACCCTGAATAGCATTGGGGGACTTTGCGCATTGATTGCTGTTACCGCTTCAATATTCTGCTTGCCGGGAGAGAAAAAAATGCGTGAAGAATTGAATTTAGTTACAGAAAACCAGGGAAATAAAGAAAACGAAGAATAAATATGATCATAGCTGTAGATTTTGACGGAACTATTGTAGAACATGAATATCCAAAGATTGGTAAAGAAATTCCTTTTGCCATTGATACATTGAAGAAACTTCAGGCCGATCAGCACAGACTTATCCTGTGGAGTGTTCGTGAAGGACATTTACTCGATGAAGCAATTGAGTTTTGTCGTGAACGCGGATTGGAGTTTTATGCTGCAAATAAAGATTTTCCAGAAGAACATGGAAAAGGCAAAGGGTATTCACGTAAACTGAAAGCTGATCTCTTTATTGATGACCGTAATTTGGGTGGTCTGCCTGATTGGGGAGTAATTTATCAGATGATAAAAGATGGCTCTTACAGAACCGGAGGGTTTGAAAATGTAGATGATTCACCTAAAAGAAAACGTGCCAGCAATAAAAAGAAAAATATATTTATACGTATTGGAGAAGCTTTGGAAAACCATAACGGAGACTATTAAATAAGGAAATGAAACTATCGGTAGTAATAGTGAATTATAACGTAAAACACTTTTTGGAATTGTGTTTGTGCTCGTTATATCGCGCTATTGATCAGCTGCCGGTAGAGGTCTTTGTTGTAGATAATGCTTCCTTGGACGGATCGCTTGAGTATCTTATGCCTCGCTTCCCGAAGGTGAATTTTATTTCCAATAATGAAAATGTGGGATTTGCCTGTGCAAATAATCAGGCAATTGCCCTTGCTAAGGGCGAATATATCTTATTACTAAACCCGGATACGGTTCTTGGAGAGAATACAATAACGGATTGTCTTCAGTATATGGAGAACAATCCGGATGTTGGTGGAGCGGGAGTTAAGATGCTTACCGGAGATGGTTCTTTTCTTCCTGAAAGTAAACGAGGCTTTCCTACTCCAATGGTTTCTTTGTACAAATTAACCGGAATCAGTAAACTATTTCCAAACTCACATCGTTTTGGGAAGTATCATCTTCGCTACCTTGACGAGGACGAATGTCATTCGGTAGATGTGTTGGCCGGAGCTTTTATGTTTCTTCGGAAATCTGCACTCGACAAGTGTGGGCTGCTGGATGAAGATTTTTTTATGTATGGAGAAGACATCGATTTGTCCTACCGCATAACTAAAGCTGGATATAAGAACTGTTATCTTCCTTTTCCTGTTATCCATTATAAAGGAGAGAGTACTAAGAAGGATTCTATTAAATATGTTCGTGTCTTTTATGAGGCCATGATGATATTCTTTCGGAAACATTATCCTCATTATAGTATCTTTTTTGCTTGTGTGGTGAAGAGTGGAATATATCTTCGTGCTCTGCTTGCGGTTCTTAATAGAATCTCTTTAAAGCTGTTTAGCTATACCGGGAAAAAAGCTCTTTCTGCGGGACCATGCTTTTTGGTGTTAGGCAGCGAAGAAATGATTTCTGAAGTTCAGGAGCTTTGTCTGAGGAATGGTTTGAAAGGAAAGCATCGCTATGAAGTGGTTAATGAGGAATTGTATCCTGATGGGCATTTAAATATTCAGCGTGCAGATAATGAATTTACCCATATTGTCTATGATAGAGAAGCTTACTCTTTAAAAAAAATAATTCAATTAATTTCAACTACTCAGGGAAGAAGAGTAGAATTGGGTATTTACTCTGTGCAAACCGGAGTATTAGTAACCCCTCAAAACTGTTACAAATGAAGCAAACATTTCTGAACAACGAACAAATATACCTTCGCGCAGCAGAACCCGAAGATCTTGATGTAATGTATGAGATCGAAAATGATCCGGAATCATGGGATGTGAGTAGTTTTATAGTACCATATTCACGCTATGTTCTTAAACAATACATTGAGGATTCTCAATGTGATGTTTTTGCCGACAAACAATTGCGACTGATGATAGTTAAGCGTGATAATAATCAGGTGGTAGGTACAATAGACCTGACTGATTTTGTTCCAATGCATGGACGTGCAGGAGTTGGCATTGCTGTGAAAACGGAATTTCGCCGACAAGGGTTTGCCCGCCAGGCATTAGAATTACTAATCAGGTATTCTTTTGATTTTTTACATCTAAGGCAACTATATGCGTATGTGTCTGTGGAAAATGAAGCTAGCCAGAGGTTATTCAGCTCTTGTGGCTTTGTTCAGACCGGGATTATGAAAGACTGGCTTCGGGAAAAAGATAAGTACGAAGATGTCTTCTTTATGCAGCTGATCAATCTAGTTTAGTGACGGGTTTATAGGGAAGTGTGACCAGGTTTCATATTTCCCGCCTAGCTTACCTAATGCTTTTTTCCACATACTTTTTATTTCATCAATCATCAGGCTTGGAGCATCTCCTTTTCCTATCATCCAGGTATTTTCTTCTATTTCCTGATTTAACTGGCCATCTTGCCAACCTGAATAGCCAAGAAAGAAACGGATATTCCCTTCTATGGGATTCCCTTGAAGAATGTAACGTTTTATTTCATTAAAATTACCATTAAGGTATAATCCGCTTCCAATAGCTAGTGCTCCTTCTATGTCTTTTAATGTATGCAAATAAAATAGTGTATCCGTTCCCATTGGCCCTCCGTTATAGAGAGGAATGTCTTCTAAGTATTTAAACTCCTTTACAACTTCATTCAGTTTCATGGGTAGTAATTTATTCATGATAAGCCCCATGGTTCCTTCTTTTGTGTGGTCAATAAGAAGAACAACCGAACGACCAAAAACTGAATCACGCAAGAAAGGCTCGGAGATGAGAATTTTCCCCCTCGAAGGAATTGCGTTGTTCGACTCAATTTTGAAATAATCCTGGTTTTTTCCCGTCATAATAGAATTGTTATTATATTAAGAGCTAGTACATCTGGCGTCTAATATAATAACAATTTTATCATTTCAAAGATTTTATCTGTTATTTTTTTCTTAAATAATCGGATTATTTATTTCAAATAATTGCATTCTTTCTTCCAACTGATCGTACTGATGATCTTTTATAAAAGAAGTACAGGCTCTAAGTCCTTCCTGATTACTTCCGGTAGTATCAAGTGATATTGCACTGACCCCGTAGTACATCAACTCTTTCATTAATTGTCCTCCTGTCATTCCCGGATAGCCAATTGTAAAATAGAAACCGTCAGCAACCGGTTCGTCAAGATCTTTGTCATATACAATACGAAAACCATGGCGAAGGAAAATATCTTTAAGCTTGCGGGCACGCTCTCCGTATACACTAACATCTTTCAAAAAATTATATTTCCCTTCATTGGCAGCTTTCAGCATTGCAGCCATTGCGTATTGAGCAGAATGACTAACTCCAGAAGACAAAGCATATAGAACACGGTGTATAAATGCACTACCAAATGAAACATTTCCAAATCGTTTAACAAACCCTGGGTACACTCTATTGTATAATGAATTAGAAATACAACTCACCCCAATGCGCTGACCGGCATAACTAAATGCTTTAGATCCTGAAATCAATAAGATGTAATTGTCGGTATAATGTGCAACTGTTGGTTGGTATGGAGCCTGATAAGGAATACTCAGATCGGTACGGAAATCCATGGCAAAGTAAGCCAAGTCTTCCAGAACAATGATATCATATTTTGTGGCCAGCTCGCCAATAACTTTCAGTTCTTCCTCTTTAAGGCATACCCAGCTTGGGTTATTAGGATTTGAATAAATAATAGCCGAGATATTACCTTGACTAAGATAGCTTTCCAACTTTGAACGTAGTTTTTCTCCACGATAATTGTAAACATCAAATGTTTCATATTTCTCTCCCATAACAGACAGTTGCTGCTTCTGTACAGGAAATCCCGGATCAATAAACAGAATAGTATTTTTTTTCTCGTCACACTGGCTGCATACCATAAATGATGCATAAGTCCCTTGCATGGATCCTGTAACAGGAACACAACCTTCAGGATTGATATCTACATCAATAAAGGCCTTCACAAATTTAGAAGCCTCTTGCTTTAATTCAGGTAGTCCATTTATGTCGGGATATAGACTAGCTATACCATTCTGCAAAGCTTCAATTTCTGCTTTTACTCCTACAGCAGAAGGAGGAAGGCCGGGAACTCCCATTTCCATTTTTATATATTCTATGCCCGAAAGCGCTTCGGCTTTTGCGGCAATAGCTTTTACTTCACGAATTGTAGCTTTTGATAAATCGGCGATATGCATTTCATTGATTGCTTCATCAACGAATTTACAATCGATAGGAGTCTTTTTCATTTGGTTATTATGCTTTTTGTCCGTTATTTTAATTGAATTGCAAATATACTCAATAATTCCCTGTCGAAAGACTTTCTATCTGCAAAAAAATGATTCTGCTTAACTTATTCATAATCAGTATAAGTATAAAAAAGTTTAAAAATAAAATTCTAAAACGCTTGCAGAATTCAAAAAAACATCTACCTTTGCAACCGCAATCGAGAGAGAAAGCAACGATAAAAACTTAATGGTGCGTTAGTTCAGTTGGTTAGAATACATGCCTGTCACGCATGGGGTCACGAGTTCGAGTCTCGTACGCACCGCAACATTGAAAGTAATGTTTTAAAAAGCCTGTAATAATGAATTTATTACAGGCTTTTTCTATTCTTTTTTTACCAGATGGGAAATGTGGGATCAATCCTAAAATATTAAGATTATCCTATTCGGGAATTTTAAATGTAGTATCTTCAGGAATATTCTCATCGATTTTTGTTACTTTATATTCATATTGAAAGCAAGAGGTTTTGCTTATTCGATGCAATACGATATTATTCCATACAACTACAATATCTTCACTTCCATATAAAGGCGTTTTTTCTGTAATCTTATATTTTTTACAGTTTTTGGCGAGATAAACAGTCGTTCCAACAAACTGTGAAGAATAAATTTCGGCTTCAATATCCGATAAACTATCATAATTGGTAATTCTATGCTGGGCAAGTATTTCTTTGGTAGTGTTTGAGAGATCCCTCTCGTCTACCTTTTCATTTGTATCTGTATTTATCAGGCAGTAATAATCAGGTAAACGAAGTGAAAAATAATGTTTGGTATGACGAAGCATTGCCTCATCAGGGTCAGCTGTTTCTGTGTATTGAGTAGCTTCTTTGATACCATATTCATCAAAACAACTTTTGCCAGTTGCTGTTACTTTCAAAGAAGGCGTTCCCGGAATATTAATTGTTGATTGGACTGAGTAATAAAACGTTCCACATTTTATGCCGTATTGTTGTGGAGCTTGTGCTGCAAGGGTTAGTCCGAACAAAATACTCACAAATAGGATTGAATATCGTTTCCTTTTATTCATTCTTTGATGTTATTATTCTATTTTTATTTGGATAACTACAACTTTATAAATTCAACGCGGCGATTTTTAGCTTTGTTTTCTGCAGTTGTATTTGATGAAAGAGGTTCTAATTCCCCTTTGCCATCTGTTTGAATGCGATTATCATCAATCCCAAAATCAGTGGAAAGCACATGTTTTACTGATACCGCTCTTCGTTTTGATAAATCTATATTTTTAGCATTGTCTCCATCGCTGTCGGTGTGACCAACAATTTTGATATTAACAGATGGATTTTCTTTCAGTGTTTTGGCTATATCACTGAGTGTTCCAAATGATTCCGGTTTCACAATGTCTTTGTTTACATCAAAGTAAATGCCATAACTAACCAACTTTCCTTCGGTAATGAGTTTGCTTCGGATGTCAGGTGTTGCAGTAGTAACTTTCAGATTCGAAACATAAGGTTTGCATCCTGTATTCCAACTACTAAAGCGGATTTTGTTAAATTTCGACCCTGCATAAATATTGGTAGGTGAATCCAATACTTTGGCACCTTTATGGTATATCCTGATCCTTCGGTTTTGAATCCATATAATGACATGGTTTACTTTATTTATTTCACAAGGATTTGTCGTTGATCGTGATTCCAGCCATTCTGAATTTGGGTCGTCAACATATCCTTTAGTGCTCCAGCTTTCTTCATCCATAAATAATTGCAATCCTCTTTTACCTGGATAAAGGTCGTCAGTCATTTCTTTCTTTTCTTGTTCTTCATAAAAGCACAAATCAAATGCACTTTGAAAGTTCTCGTCTGGGATAACGTCAAATTCCATAATGAAGTTTTGAGGAAAGTCGATTGTTTTGGTGTAACAGTACATACTTCCTTCCCTATTCATGTGAAACCATTTACCCAAAGCAATATTTAATGTCTTTACTTCTCCGCCTCCATTTGTTGTCCATAGAGTAGGGAAATCTCCAATGGCATCTTGAGAAAAATCTTCAAAATAGAGAATCTTGTCGCCTGGAATAAAGTCGTATTTTGTGTAAGATTCCACTTTCTGTTGTTCAGACTGAGAATTGTTTTCTTCTTCTGTATCTTGGTTAATTGTTTTTGTTGCCCCTTTCTCTGAAGCTTGTTTTTGTCTTTTTCCACCGGATTTTTTTACGGTTTCTTCAGTCTTATTTAATCCACTTTCAATAGCTTCTTCAGATTTGTTTTCTATTCGTTCTTCTACCTTCTCTATCGTTTTTTCTTTTACGCGTTTACCTATTTTTTCAATCCATGACTGAGCATTTGCTTCTAAACCTACAAATACAAATAGGCACACTATTAATATCCCTTTTTTCATAATGATCTGTTATTAAGAGTATTTTTACAATTAGAAAATAATAACAAAAGTATATAAGTAAAAAATGTATTGATTGGAAAAAAACGACAAATTACATATTTGTAATTTCCCGGCCTGAGAACATTTTTGTAAGTTGTAGATTCCTTTTAAAAAAGAAGCTTGGTGTTTCGCCAACAATATTCTTAAAATCATTGATGAAATGAGCCTGATCAAAGTAATTCCCATCAAATACAAGCTCCTGATAATCAATTGCACCTTCATTTTTGATCTTTGACCATAAATAATCTAGTCTTATAATTCTCATTAATGTTTTTGGACTAACGCCTGTGCGTTTAATAAAGTTTCGTTCCAGAGTTCGTTTACACGCACAACAATCCTGCATAATATCTTTCAGTAAGGTAGTTGTCCCTTTCTCTAAGATTTTGTCATAAAGCTGATCTACAGCATCAGGTATATAAGGAGTGTTTTGAACTTTATTAATAAATTCGATGAAATAATCAATTCGTTCTCTTGTAGTTTTAAGTGCAGACAATGCATCCCATGCAGGATAAAAAATGGTATGAGGTAAAGTTATACTATATCTAGGTCTGGGAGACAAATCGATACCAAAAATACGAGAAAAAACAGTAGGTTTACATATAACGACAAAAGTGTCCATTAATCCATGGAAATTTAATAATAACGATTTGGGAATAATAGGAGCTGCAAAAAAAGGTTCAAGCTGGATTTTTTTTTCATTCAAAATCAGAGGAGCATCTTTGAAATGAAAAATAATAGAAACATCAGGACGAGGAATAAATTTCTCCGTCAAAAAAGGCTGGTCAAAATGGAAAGCCTCAAATTGTCTGACAAGCCAATCCTGGTCAGTTGTCGCTTTACAGTATTCTACATTAAACATAGTTCTTACTATATTGTCGGACATGTTTTCAAAAATAAGAAAAAATTATATGATTTAAATATATTTAAAACACAAAAATATGCAGAAGTCTATTAATTCTTTTACTGATGATTTAATATCATTTGAACCTTTTTTTTGCTGTGAAGTGTAAAATGTTACATAAACAACAATTTATGTAGCGTGTACGAAGATTATGTAACTCTGGCTTTAAATTTGGAAACATATAATAGTAGTTAGTCCAAATATAATGAAGTATCTTTGTTGGTACTTAAAATTAATGATTATACTATGAAAATAAGAAAGATCTGGACTGTTTGTTGTTTGATTAATTTGTTCTTCCTGCAGCAATTATTAGCCGCCGATAGTTTTGTAACTTATAATGATAATGGATTTTCCTGGATACAAAACGGGAAAGCATATCCAATATTAGTCGATCAACAGGAATATAAAGGTGTTTTGCGTGCAGTGTCTAATTTACAATCAGATGCAAATAAAGTAACAGGAGTGATACCTGAAATATCTAATTCAGCATCTGGAAGTAAAATGCTGATTATTGGTTCTGTTGAAAATAGTAGCTGGATAAAGAAATTGTTAAAGTCAGGAAAAATAAGCTCTGCTGAATTGCAAGGAAAACGTGAGAAATATATTATTCAAACTGTGAAACAACCATTTGAAGGTGTAGATGAAGCTGTTGTTATTGCAGGAAGTGATAAACGAGGTGCTATTTATGGCATTTATGAGCTATCCAATCAAATGGGAGTTTCTCCATGGTATTATTGGGCAGATGTTCCGGTTGAAAAGCATGATAAAATTTGTATAAAGGAGGGATTTTATACAGATGGTGAGCCTGCTGTTAAATTCCGTGGAATATTCTTAAATGATGAAGCACCGTCATTAAGTGGTTGGTCGCATGATACTTTTGGTGGATTTAATAGCAAGTTTTATGAAAAGGTCTTTGAGCTGATTTTGCGTCTGAAAGGAAATTTTATGTGGCCTGCAATGTGGGGAAATGCATTTTATGATGACGATAAGCAAAATGGTCCATTAGCAGACGAGATGGGTATTGTAATGGGTACTTCTCATCATGAACCGATGGGGTTAGCACAACAGGATTGGAAACGTAGGGGAACGGGCGCATGGAATTATAATACAAATAGTACTGTGCTGCGTGATTTCTGGAAAAAAGGTATGGAGCGTTGCAAAAACTGGGAATCGGTAATCACTGTTGGTATGCGTGGCGATGGTGATGAACCCATGAGTGAAGGTGCTAATATTTCATTATTACAGAATATAGTTAAAGACCAACGCAACATTATTGAATCTGTTACTGGTAGAAAAGCATCAGAAACTCCTCAAGTTTGGGCGCTTTATAAAGAAGTGCAGGATTATTATGATAAAGGAATGAGAGTTCCGGATGATGTTACCTTGTTGCTCTGCGATGATAACTGGGGGAATGTGCGAAAGCTTCCAAACTTAAAAGCAAAACCTCGTAAAGGTGGTTATGGAATGTATTATCATGTTGATTATGTTGGTGCACCAAGAAATTCTAAATGGTTAAATGTTACTCAGATACAACGTACATGGGAACAAATGAATCTTGCTTATGAATATGGAGTCCGGAATTTATGGGTAGTGAATGTTGGTGATTTGAAACCAATGGAGTATCCTATTACTTTCTTTTTAGATATGGCTTGGAATCCTGCACAGTTTAATGAAAACAATTTATTGTCTCATACGGAAAGATTCTGTGAAAAGCAGTTTGGCCCGAAGTATGCAAAAGAAGCAGCTCGCCTTATTGATACTTATACAAAGTATAATCGTAGGGTAACTCCAGAATCATTGAATGATAAGACTTATAGTTTAGAAAATTATGACGAATGGAAGCGTGTGAAAGATGATTATGAAGCTCTAAGTCTGGATGCATTGAAACTATATTATCTGATGCCGGAGAATTATCGGGATGCTTTTGATCAGTTAGTGCTTTTCCCAATTCAGGCATGTGCCAATCTTTATGATATGTACTATGCGTTGGCAAAGAATCGTGATTTGGCTGCAAAGAATGATGTTGAAGCTAACAAATGGGCCTTCAAAGTACGTGATTGCTTTGATCGCGATTCCGTTTTGACTTATCATTATAATAAAGTGATGAGTAATGGTAAATGGAATCATATTATGGATCAAACACACATTGGTTATAAATCATGGAATGATCCTAGATACAATATTATGCCTAAGGTAACTATGGTTCCGGAACCTCGCATTGCCATTCCTAATGTATTTATTGAGAACGATGGTTATGTTTCTATGGAAGCAGAGCATTATACTCGTTCAGCTAATAGTTCAATAACTAAATGGATTACCATTCCAAATCTAGGACGTACTTTGTCTGGAGTTACAACATCTCCTTGCACAGTAAACCCTGATAAAGATATGTATCTGGAATATGATTTTAAAACGGATAAAAGTGGTGATGCAACAGTTTATCTACGCTTTTCTGCTACTTTGAATTTCAATGATAATAAGGGTTTGAGGTATGCAGTCAGTCTGGATGGAGATCAAGAACAAATAGTAAACATCAATGGACATTACAAAGGTGAACTTGGTAAATGGCAGGCAGAACATGTTATTGTGACAAACACCCTTCACCACGTATATAATAAAGAAAAGCATACATTGAGAATTCGTCCGTTAGATCCAGCTTTAGTATTGCAAAAAGTAATGATCGATTTTGGAGGTCTGAAACCTTCATTCCTGGGGGCGCCGGAGAGTTTAATTAAATAGAGTACATTTTATAGAATATGAATAAAGATGTAAATACGCATTTAGTTATTCAACAAAAAATATTAGGGAGAGGAAAAATGAATAATAGTAAATTCAGATTAATTTTATTGGCATTATTGACTTGTAGTTTTTCAGTGTGGACTGAAGCAAAAGTAAAATTTCCGGCTATTTTTTCAGATGGAATGGTACTTCAACGTGAACAGCCCGTTAAGATATGGGGAAAAGCCGATGCCGGAGAGAATGTGGAGATAACATTCAAGAAAAAGAAGTATAGTACAAAAGCAGATGAAAACGGTAAATGGCAGGTTGTTCTTCCATCAATAAAAGCGGGTGGACCTTATGAAATGAATGTAAATGACCTTTCCATAAAGGATATATTGATAGGTGATGTTTGGTTGTGTTCGGGGCAATCGAATATGGAATTAACAGCTGCCAGAGTTACGGATATGTTCCGCAGTGAGATAGAGAGTTATTCAAACCCAATGATTCGTTATGTAAAAATACCCTATGGCAATGATTTGCATGGGCCTAAAGATGATATTTCAAGAATGGACTGGAAAGCACTGACAATAGAAAATGCTCCGTCTTTTTCAGCGTTAGCCTACTTCTTTGCAAAAGAGATGTACAATGAAACAAAAGTTCCTGTTGGCATTGTGAACTCCAGTTGGGGAGGAAGCTCTGTAGAAGCGTGGATGAGTGAAGATGCGTTGCAGGCTTTCCCGAAAAAATTACGTGAAAGAGATATTTTCAATTCAGATGAATATAGAGCATTAGCGAATAAATGCAATGGAATGATGTCTGATCTTTGGAATACCACTTTATATAAAAATGATAAAGGTCTACATGCACCTGTTTGCTGGTATAAGCCCGAGTTGGACGATACAGATTGGAAAACGGTCGATCTTTTCTCTTCAGATTGGGCAATCAATAGTGGTAATCTATTAAACGGGGCACATTGGTTCCGCCAGCATGTTAGTCTTACCAAAGAACAGGCAAGTAAAAATGTTGTGTTACGCCTTGGATGTATACGAGATGCAGACTCAGTATTTGTAAATGGAACATTTGTAGGTACAACAGCTTATCAATATCCACCTCGTATTTATAAAATTCCGGCTTCATTATTACAGGTCGGTGATAACACAATTACGGTTCGCTTAATTAGTTATGGCGGATTCCCGGGATTCGTTAAAGACAAACTTTATTGTATGGCTATTGATGGAGATACAATAAATCTTTCCAACCAATGGAAATATAAGTTAGGTTGTGAATTACCTTCTAAAAATGGAGATGTTTCTTTTCAGAATATTCCAACCGGAATGTACAATTCAATGATATCTCCATTGAAAAACCTTTCTTTTAAAGGAGCTTTGTGGTATCAGGGTGAAACGAATACAGGCAAGCCGGACGAATATGAAGCTTTGTTGACTGCAATGATAAATGATTGGCGAACCAAATTAGGCAATAAGGATTTACCATTTTTTATCGTACAGCTAGCTAATTTTATGCAAACACATCCTCAACCAGTAGAAAGTGGTTGGGCTGGCCTGCGTGAAGCTCAGCGACAAGTTTCTTTAAAAGTTCCCAATACAGCATTGGCTGTGGCTATTGATTTGGGTGAGTGGAACGATATTCATCCGTTGAATAAGAAGGAACTGGCAAGGCGCATATCTTTATTGACGAAAAAAGTGGTTTACGACCATAAAGATGTAGTTTGTAACGGACCTATCTGTAAATCAATGACAGTAGAAAATGGAAAACTAATCCTTTCTTTCGAAGAAGGTACAAATAACCTGATGCCGGTTGATCATTTAAAAGGTTTTGCTGTGGCGGGTGAAGATGGACGTTTTAAATGGGCTCAAGCTGTCATAGAAAATAATAAAGTAATAGTTTGGAATAATGAGATTTTACGACCGATAAAGGTACGCTATGCATGGGATGATAATCCTCAGGGAGTAAATCTGAAGAATAACGCAGGGCTTCCCGCTTCTCCATTTCAAATGACATTAGAAAAATGATTTAAAGTTCATCAGGGTTTTAACTCAAAAGAGGTCATCTGAAATATAAAATTAGGTTTCTGAGAATTGATATTTAGAAATAGACTCTTACATAGATTCTTAGAAAAGAACTTTTAAAAGAGGTTGTTCAATTTGAGCAATCTCTTTTAAATTAATTATATTAGTAAATTAGCGATCTTGGAAGCCTGATAAAATATATGATAATCTATTCTTTAGAATTTCCTTCCAGGTATTCTTTCTTAAAAATATTAATGCAAAGTATAAATATAGATAATAACAAAGGACCGAATATAATTCCCAGAAAACCAAATAATTTCAGTCCCAGAATAACTCCAAAAATGGTAATCAACGGATGTGTGTTAGCTAGTCTCTTTTGTAACATGAAGCGCAATAAATTGTCTATATTTGTAGTTACAATGAATGAGTAAGCAGCAAGGCCGATACCATTTTGCCAATCACCTGTCAGAAACAGATATGCAACCAATGGTGCCCAGATTAATCCGATTCCTACTATAGGAATAATAGATGCAAAGCAACTTAAAAAGCCAAAGAGAATAGGGTTAGGAACTCCGAATATCAGATATCCAATAAATGCTACTCCTCCCTGGGAGATGGCAACTAAAGGAATACCGATTGCATTAGATCTAATTATTGTTTTTATTCTATTAAGCACATTGGTTTTATCAGAGCTGGTAAAAGGTAATAAATCATATAAATACAGTTCCATCTTTCTTCCTTCTAATAGCATGAAAAAGAGAATTAGAAGCATAACAAACATGTTTATGGTAAAATTACTTATATTGCCTACTATATATTGACCTGCTTGGGGTATAAAAGCTGTTATAGCTGATAAGTTATCTTCATTGAGCACATTATAACCAGTCTTTTCAAAAATAAGGCTGGCAATGTTTTTAATAGCTGAAATGTACGACTGAGGATCAATATTTAAATGCTGAAGTTTTCCAACCAGTAGCCAAACAACAAGAGAAATAGGGATAAGAAAGCACAACGCAGCTTCGAAAAGCATCAATGAGGCAGCTATACAACGTTTTATATTTTTTTTCTCTGTCAGATAGAACATTTGCTTTCTTACCAGGATATAAATAGTAGATGCACCAAGGATTCCACTCAGAAAAGGACTTAATTTAATAAGTAAAATTGTTCCTAAAACCAGAATAATGGCTATTAGTGAATATTTGCAATATTGTTTTTTGGTATTCATTGACAACAATTTTATATTTCAGGCATTAATATAGCAAATAAAATATTATAAAAAACAATGAATAACTGAATATTGTTTTTTAATATGGATTTATCCTGGCTGGATGATTGTATAATTCCTACGATTTTAAGAGCTAACCATTGCATATTTTTATAATTGTTTCAGGTGTTATTTGTTCTTGATTAATAGATATCTAATCTCTGCTTATTGTTTAACAAAAATCAATAGTTTACTACTCTGTTTTTATTTCTTTAATCTTTTTTTAGTTTTTAGATTGTTAAAATAGTAATGCAAACATAGTTATGGTATTAAAAAAAGTAATATATTTGTTACGCATTGCTAAATGAATAATAGCTTTTTGCACATATAACACATAAAATACGATAAATCTGCTAAGAATAACATAATAATGAAGAGAATATTGGTTACAGGAGGAGCCGGCTTTATAGGTTCACACTTATGTACTAAATTGATAAATGACGGACATAGTGTTATTTGTTTAGATAATTTTTTTACAGGCTCCAGAAGTAATGTATGGCACCTTATGGATAATTCTCGATTTGAGTTGGTTCGCCATGATGTAACTGTTCCATATAATGCAGAGGTTGACGAAATCTATAATCTTGCATGCCCTGCTTCCCCTGTTCATTATCAGCATGATCCTGTAAAAACAGTAAAAACGTCTGTTATGGGTGCTATTAATATGTTGGCTCTTGGCAGACAGGTGGGGGCTAAAGTGTTGCAGGCTTCTACCAGTGAAGTTTATGGAGATCCAATTGTTCATCCTCAAACGGAAGAATACTGGGGCAATGTAAATACAGTTGGTATTCGTTCTTGTTATGATGAAGGAAAACGTTGTGCCGAAACGCTTTTTATGGATTATCACAGACAAAAAAAACTTCGTATAAAGATTATTCGTATATTTAATACTTATGGTCCTTTAATGAGTAAAAATGATGGTCGGGTTGTCTCCAATTTTATCGTTCAGGCATTAAAGAACGAAGATATTACTCTTTATGGGGATGGTAGTCAGACTCGTAGCTTTCAATATGTGGATGACCTGATAGAGGGTATGGTTCGTATGATGGATACCGATGATAAGTTTATTGGTCCAATAAATATTGGCAATCCCAATGAATTTACAATTAAAGAACTTGCGGAAAAGGTTATTGAGTTAACAGGGGCTAAATCCAAATTTATTTATAAACCTTTACCCGGAGATGATCCCAAACAACGCCAGCCGGATATTACTTTGGCAAAAGAAAAATTAAATTGGCAGCCCTCTGTTCATCTGGAAGAAGGATTGATAAAAACAATCGATTATTTTAAATCAATACTTTAAGAATTTCCTCCAAAGAATTTAATAATGCCTATAAAAAGAATGATAATGGAGATAAACTACTCTGAATATAAGATCCTTGTAGTTGATGATGTTTTGTCCAATGTGTTATTGCTCAAAGTATTGTTGACAAATGAAAAATATAATGTTGTAACTGCCATGAATGGCACACAGGCGTTAAAGATGGTCGAATCGGAATTACCCGATTTGATTTTACTGGATGTAATGATGCCTGATATTAGCGGTTTTGAAGTTGCCAGACAACTTAAGGAAAAGCCTGCATTTGCTCAGATTCCTATTATATTTCTTACAGCTTTGAATTCCACTGCCGACATCGTAAAAGGATTCCAGATGGGAGCTAATGATTTTATTTCCAAACCATTTAATAAAGAAGAGCTGATCATTCGTGTAAAGCATCAGATATCTTTAATAGCGGCTAAACGAATCATTTTTAACCAGAATGAAGAGTTGAAGCGCACTATCAAAGGTCGTGACAAGCTTTATTCAGTTATTGCCCACGATCTTCGTTCGCCTATGGCATCTATCAAAATGGTACTTAATATGTTGATGATCAACTTACCGGGAGAGAAAATAGGAGATGAGATGCATGAGTTGCTGAATATGGCAAATCAAACAACAGAGGAACTGTTCTCATTATTGGATAATTTGTTAAAGTGGACCAAGAGTCAGATTGGCCGGTTAAATGTGGTACCACAAGATATCGATATTGTTGGAGTTTCGGCCGGAGTTATTGAGATTTTCTCCATGGTAGCAGAACTCAAGCAAATAAAAATTAATTTGCAGGCGCCAGATCAACTGGAAGTCCGTGCAGATATTGACATGATAAAAACCGTTATCCGTAACCTTATCAGCAATGCCTTGAAATTTAGTAATCCGGGTAGTGAGGTGCATGTTGTAGTAGAGGAAAAGGAAGAACAAGTTGTCGTAAACGTGGTCGATCATGGTCGGGGTATAAAGAAAGAAGATCAAACTAAGCTGCTTAATGTTGATACACATTATTCAACTTTTGGAACAAAGAATGAAGAAGGTTCCGGTCTGGGTCTTTTGTTATGCCAGGATTTTGTAAGAAAGAATGGTGGAGAACTCTGGTTCAATTCAGAAGAAGGAGAAGGCTCTGTCTTTAGTTTCTACTTACCAAAGCTATCCTGAAATATTATTTCTCCTTCTTTATAGCTAATTCCATAATTATAGGATTGTGGTCACTGAAATCAAAAGAAGGAGAACTGTATTCTATTCCTGTTAGTTGGTTTGAGTGAAATACGTAGTCGATGCGCAGGGCCTTATGAAGGTAACGATAGGTATATCCAAATCCGGATCCTGCGCTTTGAAACCCATCCTGTAATTTCTCCTTCATCCGGTGGTATGAATAAGATGATGGGGGAGCATTAAAGTCGCCGCATGCTATTATTGAATGTTTTGTTGTATCAATTACGTGGCGGAGTAAATCAACCTGATTAGACCTTTTAAGAGCATTCTCAAATAGTTTATCTGTTATTTTTTTTGCAGCCTCTTTCTCAGTATCATAAAATTTCCCAAGTGTTATTATCTTCAATAAGCCTTTAGTCTGATTAAAATTAGTCGTTTGCAAATGGCAATTAAAAACCCGCAGAGGGGTTTGCCCAACTTTTATATCAACCCACATAGCACTGTTGTCAGAGTTACCAAAAAAGAGATCATCTCTGTTTGTTATTGGAAACTTACTGTAAATAACCAGTCCAAATCCCGGAGTGTTCTTTTTGTGCATAGCAACATACGGATATTCCTTAAATTGAGCATTTATGCTATCAGAACTATAATAAGGACTTTCAGTAAATTCCTGCAGGCACACTACATCAATTCGCTGTTCTTTCATCAGTCCGGTAATCTCCCCAACAGAGTAAACCGACGGATCTCCGTGGAAGCTTTGTACATTAAGGCTTGCAATCCTTATTGAGTTCCCTTTATCTGTATAATTAGGTAACTTGTGTGGAATCTGATACGTTGCAGAAATATATTCATAGTTTGCTACAATAGCAATTACCGGTATCCATATCCATTTCTTCCAGCGGACTCCCCAATAAATGGCAAAAGCAAGATTGGCCAGTAAAACGGGAATCATTCCCAATCCAATTATTGGAAACAAAAATCCGTTGCTTGGATTCTGGTACGAGTACCTCCCCAAAACAACAGTAAATATTGCTAATGCAGTAGTTAAAAGAACCCCTAAAAAACGGAAGTATATAAGAGTGGCTTTTTTCCCCATTCGTTATAAATATTTTCTCAGAATGTCAGTTAGTTTGTCTTGAGAAACAGGTTTTGGAATAAATTCGTTGCATCCACATAAAAGAGCTGCTTTCACATCATCATCATATACAAAAGCACTTAAAGCAATGATTGGAATCTCAGGAGCAACCTGTCTGATAACGCGAGTAGCATCCAGTCCATCCATGTTTGGCATCTTTATATCCATAAGGATTAAATCGGGTTTGTACTCCTCAAACATAGTTATAGCTTCTATACCATCATGTGCATGCACCAAAGTAACCTTTTTACCTATCATCACATTTATCAATTTAAAATTGCTATCGTTGTCTTCTGCAACCAATATCAGCGTATCCTTCTTTTCAGATAGTTCAATATTCTTTGAATCATCATCATCTTCAGCTGTTATTTCATTAACAGACTCTTTTTGAGGCGCTACATAAGGAAGAGTAAAGAAAAACTCTGCCCCTTGTCCCACATCCGATTTTGCCCAGATTGTTCCTCCCAGCTTTTCTACTATCGATTTACAGATAGAAAGCCCCAGTCCGGTTCCTTGTACAGTAGTATTTAGCTTTGCAAAACGTTCAAAAACATTTTTTGCTTTGTCTTTAGGAAATCCTATGCCGGTATCTTTTACATAACACTCTATTTCCTTATTATTAATCTTATACCCAAACCGGATACTACCTTCATTTGTGAATTTAAAAGCATTGCCTATCAGGTTAGAGAAAACCTGAATCAATCTATTCTTGTCACTGTATATCCATAAATCAGCGTCTGATTCTTCAAAAAGAAGCTGAACATTTTCCGGGGTACGGAACCGGTGTGCATCAAAAACCTCCTGACACATCACACCTAGATTTATAGGTTCTTCCGCAAACTCCATTATGCCCGATTCAATTCTCGAAAGATCAAGAATCTCATTAATCAGTTGCAATAACCTGCTGTTGTTTGATTCAACTATTTTGTAATAGTCCATTCTCTCTTGCGCATTCTGCGTATCAGCAATAACTCTCGAGAATCCAACAATAGCGTTCAATGGAGTACGTATTTCGTGACTCATATTAGCAAGAAAGGCTGATTTTAGCATATCAGATTTTTCAGCTTTTTCTTTAGCACTAATAAGTTCACTCTCCATCTTTTTCATGTTTGTGATATCAGATTCTAAAACAATAATAAGTGGAGGCCTGTTTCCATTTTCTACAAGCAACTTCAGTTTGTGAATAAAAAATTTACCTTTCTCATTATTGACAACTTCTTTGCTATATATAATTGGTTCTCTGTTTTTAATAACTGATAAATCTTCATTTCTGTATGTTATGGCTATTTCGTCAGGGTAAATATCAAAATCGGTTTTACCAATAACATTTGTTTCTTTCATGCTCACATAGGTAACTTTATTCCGATAGATATATCGTAAGTCGTTTCCTGTGTCTTTTACCGAAATAGCAAGAGGAATATTCTCCAGAACAGTGTTCATAATCTGATTTACCTCTTTCGTTTGTTCGTCGTATCTTATTTGCTCAGAAATATCACGCCCAAACGTCCAGATAATCTCTTCATCTTCAGAGTCCTTAATGATATAAGAGAAAAAATCAAAAGCCAGAATCTCTTTCAGATGTGGGAAAGGTTTTTCTTCAACAAACCGCACAATGTCAGTTAGCTGTGAAAATTCACTACGGATATTCATCCATCTTTCCTTCAGCTCTTTTTTTATCGGCAACTTATTTACTTTGATTGCAGATAGCTCAGTATCATCAGTCAAAAGATAATGCTTGCGAAACTGTTCATTGGCAAAAACCAGTGTACCATCCGGTTTAAAAGCAAAAATATCTTCCGAAGCATAGTTTACAGCTTTGGTAATACTTCCCAGATTTTCGTCCAGCTTAATAATATCTGTGATATTCTGGCAGAAACCTTCAATCTCTTTATTCTCCTCAGAACCACTTATGTTTAAAACCTTAAGTCTGAGAAATAGAAACTCCTTTTTTACTAAAATCCGATATTCATGAGTATCTGCACTCGTATGATGAAGAATATTGTTTATCCATATAAGAAATCCGGCACGATCATCACGGTGTATTATTTCCAGATAATCCTCCAGAGAAATATCTTTAAAATGATCACTGTTAGCCAACCCTCCGGAATATCCTTTATATCTAAATGTCTGACTTTTATAATTGTAATTCCATTGACTAATTTTAGCAGCTTTTTCAATCTCCCGCAGTTCGTTATTTGTTTTCTCCAGTTGCAATTTAGTGCGGGCCCTGTTAGTTATGTCTCTATATTGACACAAAATCAGGTTTTCGTCGAAAGGCTGCATTATGCACTTAAAATAAAAAGTGCCTTCGTTAAGAGGAAGCTCGTAATTTTTTGTAGATATAACCTTACTCTCTTTAACTTTCTCAAATTCCTTTTTAATAGCAGAATATGTCTTTTCCGGTAATAAATTAAAGAAATTTTCACCGATTAAATTCTTTCTTCTCCTAAAGAACCCTCGGTTTGCATGTACCACCAAATCAACGCAGATGCCTTCGTAATCAACTAAAAACATTGTATCTGCAGTCATCTGTAGAATCTTATCTGAGTTTTGTGGATCGTGCAATATTCTTGTCATTATTCTTTTTCTTAGATTTTAGACGTTAATAAGTAAGAAATATTCAACAAATATATAAAAAATAATTTAGAGTACCCGTTTTTTTATACTAAATTTAAACAGATCTCTTAGCCTTTTCCCAAATTCCATTTATATTCTTGTTTTTCAGATAGATAAATCCTTTAAAAACATTGACATTCATAAAGAGAAAGTAGTAAGGAATAAATAAGATTTTGTTTTTTATTTGCTTGGTAGAAAGGTAATATCCCCATAATCCTAATACATAGAATAGCACTTGTAAGAATAATAGTATAACATAGATATCAGTACTCATCTCTGAAACCAGTATTATATTAAGCGGTAGCATCAAAAAAAGTAATATAGGAGTTAGCGACCATCTCAATACGCGGTGAGATATATACTGAAAACTCAATGTTCCATAACGAAAAACATTAAGCAGAGAGCGTAATCTCCATATTGATTGTAAACCTCCTGCAGCAATTCTCACCTTTCTTTTCTCCTCCTCATTCATACTGGCAGAAGCCGATTCAATAGCATAAGCCTTGTCACAATAAGCAATCTTATATCCCTTTTGAGCAATCCGTAGAGAAAGAATAAAATCATCCAGTAAGGTATCTCTTTCCATCTCTTCGAACAGTTCCTTGCGAATGGCAAATAACTCACCGGCTGCACCTACAGCCGAATACAATCTTGAATCCAATGCTTTAATGGTCGATTCATATTTCCAATAGATGCCTTCACCGCCACCGGCGGCACCATCCTTTTCTTTTGCTGCAATCCTTTTCTCTCCGGCTACGCACCCCACTTTTGAATCTGAGAATTCACTGGCTATTTCCATGATAGCCTCCCGGTTAATCATCGTATTTGCATCCGTAAATATCACAATAGGAGAGGATATAAACCTCATTCCCCGGTTCAGAGCAGCAGTCTTTCCTTGGCGTTCCGGTTGAAACAACACAGTAACCTCCGGATAAGCTTTCAGTAACTCATTTGTGTTGTCATTGCTGCCATCCGTTACCCATACAATCTTCAGCTTATCGTTGGAATAATCCAGAGCTCGGCAATTATCCATCTTATCCTTCACTACAGCTTCCTCGTTGAATGCCGTTATAAAGAGCGTCACTTCCGGTAAGTTTTCTTTTGTTTGTAAAGTCTTTGCTTTTTGTTTTGAGAATAGTTCTTTTGTTTTTACCAGTAAGTAAAGAACGATGCCATATCCCAGATAGGTATAAAATACTATTATTAAGCTTAACCAAAATGTTATTTCAAGAGATTTCATGAGTGTTTGATGAATGATTTATATATTTCAGATACTTTTTCAGAAACCCTTCTGCTATCGAAACGTTCTTCGATCAGTCTTTTAGCTTCTTTTTCATATCTTTCTTTTAGAGTAGAGTCTTTTATATAAGTAATATATTGTTTCGCAAGATTTTCAGGATCGCTATATTGGGTAATTAATCCATTTTCTTTATCAGTAATAACTTCCTTTGTTCCATCGGTTGGAGTTACAACCAGTGCTTTCTTCATTGCCATGGCCTCTAGTAGTACAATAGAAAGTCCTTCCCATAAACTAGGCAGACAGAATACATCTATTGCGTTTAGTAAATCAGGTATATCATTTCTGAAATCAGAAGTTTTTATTATATCTTCCAAAGAATTCTCTTTAATATAATTCATTGCTTCATCCTTTAAATCTCCTTCACCAACAAAAAGAGCTTTAATTTTCGTGTTTTGTTTATGAGCAATAGCAATACTTTTAATGAAATTTATTGGATCCTTTTGTAAAGTAACCCTCCCTATAAAGCCCACTATAAAATCATCATCACTAAAGCCAAATTCCTTTCTGATATCTTTGAAAGAATTGTTTGGATTAAACCGTGATAAATTGATCCCGTTTTCAATAACTACAGATTTTTTTAGTCCAAAAGTCTGGATACCAGTTTGCTGGTTACTCTTAGAAACACAAATAACCTGATTACTCAGAGCGCAGATTGCTTTTTCACTTTTTGCTCTCAAGAAACCGACTATGGCAGATTGATCCTGATGAAAGCTCCATCCATGCACAGTATATACTAAAGGAATATTCTTTATTTTTGCTATTAAAGCAACATTCGAAGCCGCCCTGCTTCCGTGTGCATGAATAATCTGAATACTTTCCTTTTTAATTATTTCACCAATTTGTTTGATAATTCTAAGATCGAAAGGGTGGGAGGTTTCTATCACATAACATTTCACTCCGTTAGCCCTTAAATGATCAATCATCTGTCCCGGAGTAAATGCTAAAATAATTGGATTTATAGTGTTATTAAAACCGGCAACTAAATCAAGCAAATGAGATTCCCCTCCGCCAACCTGACCTTGTCTTATAACTTCTAATACATTTATTGGTTGCATTAATTTTTTCTATTTTATCAGATTAGAGTCTTCGTCTTTGTAATTGTTCTTTGCCGAGAATAAATTAGTTGCATTATTCAATGCTTTAATCAATCTATTCAAGAAGCTTTTAAAGAAAGAACCATCGGCATTTAGTGTACTATTACCTGTTAGAGCTCTAGCCTTTCTATTGGTTATGAATACTAATTTCCCATATTCTTTTAAAGCATAAGCTAATGAACCATCTTCCCCTCGGATAATATCTGTTCTGAATCCAATTTTGCGTCCCATTTCAGTATTAAATCCAAAAACCATACCGCGAACACATAATTCTGGTCGTTTGATAGATTGTAATAGTAAGTATATATCCCGAAGAAGTTCGTAGAAAAACAAACCAAACTTCGAATGATTTTTGTCAGGCATAAAACTCCAAAGTGAAAATACACAAGCTACCTCTGGTTTTCTTAGTTTGTCTATCATCGTTTGAATATAGTGTGGAGGATAAAGAGTATCAGCATCTATGCAAATATAAAATTTTCCTTTTGCATTGTTTAAACCACATTGTCGAGCGTGTCCGGGTCCTTTCTTTGGCTCATCAAACCATTTTACACCACATAAGTCTAATACTTCAGTAGTTCTATCTGTCGAATTGTTATTTACTACAATAATTTCTATTGGAAAATCACAAATATTTTCACTCAAAGACCACAAGCAACTTAAAATCCTTTTTTCTTCATTATGGGCTATTGCGACAACAGAAACAAGAGGAACTTCAGATTCTAACTTTTGGAGTTTTTCACTAACTTCTAATATTGTTTTTTGAGGAGCCTCGATAAAAGATTTTTCGTAGACTGATAAGTATTTATTACACCAACTCATGTGACCCTTATTTTTGTTTTAGCTTCATATATTCTTCCATGGAAAGAGGATTGTTTTTTTTTAGCTTAAACTCAATCATTTTCCTTAATAAATAGACAGCAGCTTTTAGGGTTTTCAATAAATCGGATTTTATTGATCTTCTTGGGAAAATTTTTTCAGTCATTTCTCGTGTCCATTTTTTCGTAAAAAAAGATTTGTAATAGTCGTCTTCTGGATTAACAATAAAATCTATTTTATCTTTCCACTCATATCTATTAATCATCATATTGCCCTCTGTTAACCAAAGCAACTTATATAGTATGGATTGGAATGGTAAATAATTAAGAAATAATTCTCCGTAATTATTTCCATAGTTGCCTGGCATTTTTGCTTTTTCAAATAATATTAATTTGTTGTCTATATCTAAGATAACCCATTTATGAGATTCTTTTGGAAATAAAAATTCACCAATCAAACTAGGGGTCTCGATATACCCTCTGCGAGCAACTCTATTTTGTTCATTAATAAATTTTTCTGGGTTTTCAACATGTTCGAGGACTTGATTGCATATTACATAATCAAATTCTTTGTCTTTAAATGGAAGATTTTCGCCATCCGCATTAATAAAATTTTGATGAGGATATATTTTTACATCTCCGCATCTATGATAATTTGTGTCAACAAATTTTTCAACAATAACATTAGATCTAAAATTTGGATTATGTCCTGGACCTATTTCAACTACTTTATCATTCTTATTGATTTTTATGTCAGATCTATCAAATGGAGTACGTGTTTTCATTGTTTATTTTAATTTATTTGAATTAGTAAGTGCTATTATATTATCCAAAATCTCATTTGCACAAATTTCAATATTATATTTTTCACGTGCAAGTTTTTTTCCGTTCTCGCCCATTAGTTTAGCCTCTTCTTTGTGTTCATAAATATAAGTTATAGCTTTTATCCACTCAGCAGGATCTGAAGATTTGACTTTTATTCCTACATTCTCTTTTTCTACATCAATCGGGTGATAATCGTTTGTTGATACAATAATTGGCTTTCCAAGTGCTAAAGCTTCCACAATTGATGTATGGCCTACACAATAGTTACATGAATCTTTGTTTAGAGGGATTAATACACAAAAAGAATCAGCCACTCTTCTAGCCAAGTTCTGTGTCGATTGTTTACTATTCTCAACTAAGCTTATTAAAATATTTTGAGATTTTTGTTTGTAATCAAGTAAATAACTATAATCTTGAGTGTAATTTGTTATATTTGTGTAAACTTCTAGATTTAAATTAGTTTTTGAAAATGATTCTAGTAATGTTTTAAAATCTCTGTTTTCTTTTCCAGTTGAAATGAAAAAAATATTATTTGTATTCGTCTCATTTATATTTTTTAAGTAAAAACTAAGATCAGCACCCCAATGTAATAGTTCAGTTCTGTCCGGAGATATTATTTGACTTTTAATACTTTCTTCCATATTTAAAGGAGAATGGAAAAATATTTTACTAAAAGACTGATAAGCTATTTTGTTAAAAAAATAGCTTATAGAATATTTTTTTTTATTATTTACATTGCTGTGGGACACTCCTAATATTGGGATTTTGCATATTCGTAATAATTTAAGAATAGCTATTCCTAGTATTGGATTTGAATAAATATATGGAAAAAAAATTATATCACATTTGCTTTTTTGAACAAGTTTCGTGTTTTCTATAATTCCCTTAATTCCTCTTTTTTTTGAAAGAGAAGCATATTCTACTTCAATCCCTTTTTTTTGTATCTCAACCATTCCGTATAAGAGTTGGCTCGGATAATTCCCTTGTTGATAAAAAGAATAAATAGTTTTTAGTCCATAACCTAAATTTAATACCTTCATTTTTTATTTATTTGAGATTCATATAAAATAGGACCTAAAATTCTTTGTTTTAAGTCTGTATATTCTAACTTTATTTGCAAAAAAATCAACACTTTGTAATTTGATAACTTAGAAACATTTTATTAGCAAGCAATGTCACTTATATTTATATACAAGTGACATAAATAACATAATATGAGAAAATAATATATTGTTAAACATAAATTATACGAATATAAATTAGTCAAAAATCCAATTACAAATTTTAATAGAATTTGTTTCTATCTTACTAATAAATTTGGTGCAATTATATACAAAAATATCCAATGTGTTTAATTTAACAAATTCTACTTCATCGTAAACTTGGGAATTATTTTTTAATTCTACCCTAACTTTGCAATATTTAAAACCTTCTTCAAACAAAATCTTGTTATGTATTAAATGTGCTTTAGATTTTGTTTGATTAAGAATTTTTATTCTATAATCTAAGGAATCAGGATATTGGTAAATATTTAACAATTCTTCTCTTTTATTCTTTTCTACAAAAAAACGATAAATAAACATATCATTATCTTTATCTACTATTTTTATTAAATGACATCGCTTTTTTCTATTTGGAGAAAAAGCTTCTATTTCTGAAAGTCCAGGTCTATTTCCTTCATAAGAAATAATTTTTAATTTAAAATATGATATATTTTTTTTGGTTAGAAAGTTTATACATGATTTTGCTCCGTTAGAATTTAGAGGGCCAAATTTTATTAAACTGTTATCACTGAATGTGATAATACCTGATAAAATATTACTATTTAAATCAAAATTGTCATATAAGCAAATTTGATTTATATCTCGTGCTTTATTTAATTTAATAGTAACTTCTTTCTTTTTATCATTAGCATCAGGTAGCCAAAGACAATTATGATATTCAACGTTAGATGCTTTAGTAATATCTGTGCAATCTAACAGCTTAAAATCATTAAGATAATTAGCATTACCACTGCTTGCTGAAATCTGACTGGTATAGATTATGCTACTTGTAGGCCTATGCCAAAATACTTCATCAGAGTTAATTATTTTAGGAGCCATACCAAATGCTCTAGGTGTTTTATGTTCAAGTAATGCCTTTGATATAGGATTTCTTGATATTGAATGTGTCAAGATATCTTTTGATACAGGAAAACGAACTCGATCACTCCATTTATATTGAGGTACATCCGTTTCATACTTTTGGTTTTGTAAATGAAAAAGTGATGGCTTCTTTGTTGAATACATATTAATATTATAGAAATCATCTATAGCGAGCCATGCTGTAGAATATGCAAATCCTTTATAAACATCAGGAGTATAATTTTCTCGGCTTTTTAGTATCTGGCATAAAGCTTCTTCAAACAATAGAGAAACAGCTCTATGGTCAGGATGTGCATCAAAATCAATGCAATATATTTGGTCTGGTAAAAAGTCAGTAATGATATCTTTTATATTTTTTAGAAAATTATTACGAGTATAGATACATGGCCTTCCATATTTTCTAGTTGCAAAATCTGGATGACTAGAGATTCCATAAGTACTTTTATATCCAGCAAATGATGTCATAGGCTCGTTACCTGGTGCATTATAAATATGTTTATATTTACTTTGATTCCAGGTATCTCCAAAACCTAGAAAAAATATATTGTTTTCTTTTACTCCTAAAACTTTACATGAGTTAATACCCTCTAAGATCCTTTTTTTTCCTTGCTTTGATTGGTCTCCGTTTGTAGCAAAAACAACTATTACGTTACATTGATTTTCTACTAAGTTTTTTATCATTGTTCCTGCTACATTTATTTCATCGTCTTGATGAGGAACAATAATCATTGCTGTCTTGCAGCATTTTTTTAGATCTGAAAAATAGCTGTTGCTAAAATTGTTTCCATATTCAATTTTTTGAGAAGAAACACTAATAATTATAATAAATAATAGAATGCATAAGGCGCTAATTATAATCAATTTCTTCATTCTTTATACTTTAAATTTATATGATTGATACATTTTTATTTTTTATATCCATATATCTTATTTGAGTAAAGAATCAAGAAGCTTTTCCCATTCTAAAGCAATATTCTCTATCTTAAAACGCTCAACATTAATCCTAGCTTTTTGTCCCATCCTTTTTCTGATGTCTTCGTGCTCTATTAGATAACATATTTTGTTTGCAAATTCCTGAATATCTCCATCATTAACTAAAAATCCATCAATTTCATTTTTAATTATATCCTTTGGACCGCAAGGACAATCAAATGATATAACTGGAAGTCCGCAAGCCATAGCTTCAGTAATAACCATACCAAAGCCTTCATTTCTTGAGCTAAAAACAAAAATAGAACTGTCGATATATTTATTTGATATGTTATATTCTGCTTTATGACAAAATAAAGATAATTCTAATCCTTTATTGTGGATGAGTTTTATATAACTTTCTTTGTTGCCTCCTCCGTAAATATGTAGTTCCCAGTCTGGATGTCTTTGGTTTACAATACACCATGCATCAATCAATCTATCGTATCCTTTTCCATAGTTATAACTACCTACTGCAATTACTTTTTTATTTGTGCATGTGGAGGTCACTGGTGGATAAATAGATAAAGGATTGTGTATTACCTGAACATTCTTTAATTCAGGCCAATTTTTTTTATCTTCTTCTGTTAATACTACAAAAGCTGATAAACGTTTAATTTCTTTCAATAATTTGTTTATCCATAAGCGACTGATTACTTTATTTACCAAATTTGGCAAAAATCTGAAGTGAACTTCTCTATATCCAATTCGCGTAAAATGAATTTCACCAATTTTCTTGCTTCCATCCTGGATGTCATTAATGAAATTAATTTCACGGCGCATAGCTGTGACTGTAATATCAGGCTTTAGTTTGACTAAAAAATCAGTCAGGCGTTGTTTGTATAATCTTTGTTTCCACAAATAAGTAAAGACTCTTTTGTAGATAGGTAACATGTAGAGTATATCAAAATTTACATGTACATTATGTAAATGTATTTTTTCTGACAATGGGAAATACGATGGTCCTTCTCCGTCTTCAGTTAAAAGAACATGCACATCATAACCGGCTACATCAGCCATATAATTGGCTTTCATAGTGAGCACCCGTTCCATTCCGGAACCATTCCATATTCCTCCTATTATGTAAACAATCTTAGTTGTCATTCATTATTAATTTATTAAATATCTTATTCCATTGATCTCCAAGATTATCCATTCTAAATCGCTCTATATTTTTACTGGCTTTTTTACCCATAATTTTTCTAATTTCTTCATTTTCTATCAGATAGATAATTTTTTCAGCCAGTTCTTCAATGTTACCATTTTCTACAAGTAGCCCATCTTCTCTATCTTTAATAATATCTTTTGGACCGCATGGACATGCAAAAGACACAGCCGGAACGCCACAGGTCATCGCTTCAACTATTACCATTCCAAATCCTTCAAAGCGGGAACTTAGAACAAATATAGAGCTTTCGGTATATCGTTCTTTAATGTTAGAGTCCGGACCATTTAAAATACAGCTCTTTTCTATCTGATATTCTTTTACTAAATCAATATAAGGCTCTTTATTGCCATCTCCATAAATCTGAAGTTCCCAATCCGGATGCTTCTTAGAGACAATACTCCAAGCCTTTATAAGTAAATCAAAACCCTTTTGAGGAACATATCTACCTACGGCTATAACCTTTTTTGAGGAACAATCGGATAGTCTATCTGTGTTGAATGCAAGAGGATTCGGCATAACAATGACATTACTTAATTCATTCCATTTAGCTTTGTCTTCATTAGTCAGACATATAAATAATTTTAATTTATTCAGATTTTTGATTAATTGTTTCATCCATATATCTGAAATAAACTTTTTTATTTTGCTGCTTTCTCTTCCCTGTAAATCTCTGAAATTATCTTTGTTTATATGTATCTCTCCAATTTTAATACTTCCATCATTAATTTGATTAATGAAATTTATTTCTCTTCGCAACATTGAGACTGTAATATCCGGTTTTAATTCCATTAAGCAGCGTGTTAGTTTTCTTTTATATTCACGCTGTTTTTTTAGATATATAAGTGCCTTTTTTGCAAAAGGGAGATGCCATAACTCTTCAAAATCTATATCAAGTTGAATTACTTTAATTTTTGGAGACAATTTATAGTATGGTGGTTTTGAACCTCCATCGGTTAAAATGATCGTAATATCGTATCCTAATACTTCTGCAAAGTAATTAGCCTTTATAGTCAACACCCTCTCCATACCTCCTGAAATATAAAGAGAAGGAATGCAATAGGCTATTTTTCTTATGGTTGAATCTTGTTTAATCATACATCACGGCATAAATCAGTTATTTTTTTCATTTGTATCTCCCATGATAGATTCTTAACAGAATCTCGAATTTCTACCGGATATAATTTGCAATTGTCATAAAAATTCAAAATCTGGTTTATATCTATCGGAGATTCATCAGCAGGTGCTTTTAATACATAAGGCATGCTTTCAAAATCTGTATCAATTTCAGAATAGATAAATGGAATACCTCTGGCCGCATATTCTCTGTTCTTTAAAGTTTTTATATTAGTAATACCACTTCTGTGGCGACCTAAACTAGCAATGCCAAAATCAGCTTCTTCAAAAACGTCATCAAGGGCTTTGCCAAATAATTGGCCGTGAAAAATAATCTGTTTTTCTATTCCGTATTTTTTGATTATTTCTTTAAATACAGGCATCTCTGAATCTTCTCCAATTCCACCTACTATGTGAAAGAAAACCTCTCTGCTATTATTTTGTTTATAATATTCTCCAATACCAGCCATTACACGATCATATCCATGCCAGTAATGTACTTCAGCTACTCCAATAAGATTGAAAGGAGACGGTTGTTTACGCAAAGTTTGTTTTAATGGTATTGTACTGAAATCTATTCCATTTGATATTTTTATTGTTTGCGCTCCAAAAATAGAATCGTAATCAGTAAATGTACTTATCCGAAATAATCTTTTTGCTAATGAAGGTCGAAAAAGCTGATCCATTTTCAATTCCATTTGTTCCTTGTATGAAAACCCTTTATATTCTTGATCGTAGGGATAAGTAGGGATTTCCATTATAACTCTTATACCTTGTCTTTTTAATTTTTGCAAAAAATGAATTGTAAAAGGATTTGCGTTGTGATCGGAACGCATATAAACTAATTTTATATTTTCTTTCAGAATATATCTATAGATGGAATTATAAAAGACTCTTTTCTTTAAAGAAGCCATTTTCCCACAACCATAATCCTCAAATATTTCATTATTGATCATTCTGCAGCGGTGTCCATTTGGCAGTATATCATAGTGACACAAGTCTACATGATGTCCCGCATCACGTAAACCTTTCACCTGATTGAATATTTTTTTGCTTATTCCACTGACTTCGGAAAAACCATGGAATACAAGGAATAGAATTTTCATTATTGTTCGTTTTTCGGGGATTCAAAAAGCTTAACCCATTTCTGTATTTCAATATTGGGCGAATATTTCTTTATATACCCTTTTGCATGTTTACTCATCCTTTTTTTCTTTATTTTCAATTAAAATGCAAATTTTACAATCTTATTTTTTTCTTCAGATTTTGTATACAACAACGATAAGGGGGACTAATTTTCTCTATTAAATGAAAATTACGAGTCGCTCTTTTGATAATAACCTTATTTGATCAAGTAAAAGTTGTTAGAGTTTTGTCTATATATGCTATGCTCATTAGTGATCCGTATTTTTTGTATTATACAAAGATATACTTTTTTTGTGTTTTTTTTTTATTGATGGCTAATTTAATAGATTCTTTATATTATATTTGTTTCAAACACTTCAAGAATGAATATCGCAATAGTTACATCGGGAATCTTGCCTGTACCTCCTAGTAAAGGAGGTGCAGTTGAAAATTTAGTGAAATTATATCTGGATTATAATGAAAGACAGAATATTAATATTCTGTTTACTGTATATAGTGTTAGTGATAAATCAATTTCTGATAGTGAATTATTGAAATATAGAAAAACGAAATATGTATTTATAAATACTGAGACCTTTATTTCAAAGATAAAAAAAATATTGTTTAGATATACAAATAGAAATTTATATTATCACTATTCCTGGGAATTCTTTAGTTCAGAAGTTGCCCATAAAATAAAAAAAGGCAAGTTTGATTTTGTTGTGGTAGAGAATCGTCCAGGTTTTGCACTTCGGTTATCTAAAATTACAGATGCTAAATTAATACTTCATTTGCATAATGATATGCTAAATAAAGATACTAAAAGTGCTTCTGAAATACTCAATTTATATACGAAGGTTCTTGCTGTTTCTAAGTATATTAAAGAAAGAGTAGATACTATTATGTCAACAGAAAAAGTTCAAGTGGTATATAATGGTATTGATCTGGAAAAATTCAAGAATCCTTTTCATCCTGAAATTAATCGTAAGAGCTTTCATTTATCAGAGGATGATTTTGTTGTGATTTACACTGGTAGGATTGAACCTGTAAAAGGGGTGAAAGAATTGCTTAATGCCTTTTCTTTGTTGATTGATTATGAAAAGATAAAACTTTTAATAGTAGGAGGCGGAAATGGCAATATTAATGAAGGTGATTTCTTTTCGGAAATGCATGGATTAGCTTCTTTAATGCCAGAAAAAATTATTTTTACCGGTTTTCAATCTTATGATAAAGTTCCAGCTATATTACATCTTTGTGATGTTGCAGTTGTTCCTTCTATATGGGAGGAACCCTTATCTTTGACTTCTTTGGAGGATATGGCCATTGGCTTGCCACTTGTAGTAACAAGATCGGGTGGCATTCCCGAGGTAGTTAATGAAGAATGTGCAATCTTTGTAGATGTAGATAATAATTTACCATTAAATTTATCAAATGCTATTCTATCATTATACATGGATGAAAGTAAAAGGTCAAGAATGTCCTCATATGCAAAAGAACGTTCCGCATTATTTGATAAAGAAAAATATGCTGTAGATTTTTTTAAATATATTTCTGAATATTAGTATCGAAGTGTTAATTGTTTTTGTTTTTTGCTTTATTTTTCAAATAACTTATTAAAAACTGAAAAACGATTCATAAAATGTCTCATTCCAGGTGCAAAAAAGATTAATAATATCCAGTATACAATAATGAATGGAATAACTAAAGTTGCAGTATATAACACTAACTGTGATATTGCTTTTGTTGGTTGGAAAGGAAGTAGAAGTGCTAACAAACTAAATATTATAAAAGTAAAAATAAAAATTACATAATATTTGATTGTTCCTTTCCAATATTCTTTTATTGGTAATTTCAATCCCTGAAATAAATAGTAGGGTTTCCATAAAATAATAATAAGGCATGTGCTTGATATTTTTCCTAATAAAATTCCTATTATACCCCATTGAAAAGCCGTTGAAAAGGTTACACTAATATTAATGATAGCTTCAGCCCAAGCAGACCAAGTATCAGAAAAACGACCTAATGCCTGATTGTATGTATCAACAATTCCTCTTGTTTGTAAAATGAATAAATTAATTAATAACAGAATGAGTATGGTGTGATTCATTATATATCCTTTTCCTAACCACCAACAGATAAATGGTTCAATAAGGTGATACAATGAGAATGTTATAACTCCGGCGATAAAGTAACGTATAGACATTAATTCCCAGAATACTTTCATTGTGTTTTTTTTATTACCCTCGGCAACCAGATTTCCAACGCCAGAACTTATGCCATCTAGTAAAATATTTATTAGAACAACAAGCTTGTTAAGTATCATTGTGTAATTCCCATAAATGGCAACCATCTTTAAAGAAACAAAAGCAAAAATCATTATTTCATCACTCTTTGTAAGAATGAATTCCTTTATTTTCTGTATGAATATTTGTTTTGTATAGGTTATTACCTGAGGGTATTTTTTGAGTAATAATTTGCCATTGGAAACATTTGTTTTTAACCATGGATATTCTTTGTCAATTTTCCAATTTAAAATAATACAGATTATTATTCCGAATAAGAACTCGATAGAAATCCATAAATATAGATTCTTATAAGTGTATGCCAGTATAATTTGTACAATAGTTTTAATTATACCAGCTGTTTGGAAATATGCTGATACAATATAATTTTTTTGATCAGCGCTTAATAATATTTCTCTGTAATTAATAAAATATCCAATTAGCGAGGAGCCTAAATAAGAAAAAAAGGAAAAATAGATAATCCCCATATTAAATGAGGTATTTTTAAAAAATAATGGAAAGAAAAGAGAAATAACGATTCCAGCTAAGCCAATAATTATGCCAATCTTTCTGTATAGATAACCAAATACTGACATGATTTCTATTATCTTATCTTGGCTTTTTTCTTGAATTGGTTTGAATAAAAAGAAACTAATGCATGTTCCTATTCCAAGTTCCGCCAGATTTAAAAGGGCTAAGATATTTAGAAGCGTACCTGTTAGCCCAATAAAATTATCTCCCAGACAATTCAGGAATATTTTTCTTGAAAAGAAAGAAAAAAACAATGTAAGGAAATAGAAAATAATTCCAACCCTAGCATTTAGTATGCTTTTCTGAAATCGAGTATTTGCCATTATTTATTTTTGGTAATTAGAGAACAGATTTTCCCAATGCATTATGATATTTTTAGTTCCAAACTCTTTCGAATATTTTAATGCAGATTGCTCCATATTTATTAAATCTGTATTTTGAGTTATTAATTTCATTTTTTCAGCCAAATCTGTAATATTTTCATTTTCAAAGAAAACCCCAACATTTTTACCTTCAAGTAGTTCTTTGGTTACCGGAAGGTAGGAAGATATTATTGGAAGTCCATAAGACATGGCTTCTACTAAAACCAGCCCGAATCCTTCCCACCGCGAACTAAGCACATATACACTGGCCGATTCATAATGCTTTTCCACATTTTTTGTAAAAGGATATATAGTAACTCTCTTTTCCAGATGATGCTTACTGATCAGCGAACGAAGCATCTCTTCTTCCGGACCTTCACCAACAATGTCTAATGTCCAGTCTTGATTCTGCTTTGCAAAAAGTGCAAATGCGTTAATTAATATATCAAAACCTTTATGTAAAGGAGAAAAGCGTCCAATAGCCAGAAATTTTTTATGTTCCGGAGAGCCTTTTCCTTTAGGCTCTATTGTTAATGGGTTGTATATTACTTCCGTCTGTACATTTAGTTCTTTCTTAAATCTTTCCTGATCGTATTTGGAAAGAACGATAACCTTATCGAGCTCGGGCATTAAGTGCTTAAACTGATTTTTCTGTTTCCCTACATAAGATGTCTTTATAGAAAAGAAAGCATCATAGGAATTATGCATCCAACCAATAGTTCTTGCCTTAGTCTGTTTTTTAATGCTTGCCAGATGAAATGACAGGAAAACATGCACGCCGACAACTACATCGTAGTTCCCTTGATTCAATGTTTTAATAAGTAAGGAACGTTGAGTGTGAGGAAAAGAGCTATATCCGTACCATTTCGAGAAAAGCTTGTTTTGTGGCAATATAGTTTTATATAGCAGGCTGTATGCTTTGCATGGAATATTTTCGTAGGAGGGGATTTTGGGGTATTGTAAATAAATATACTTTATATTTGCAGAGCTTAATCCATACATGGTAGTGTTTTCTAATGATGGATTATCTAATGTTAATATAGTAATATCGTGTTCTTTAGATAGCTCTTTTGCTATTACAGCTAATACTCGCTGAACTCCTCCAAATGTAAATATTGTATCGCAATAAAAACATATTTTCATATAAAGCAATCTCCTTGTTTGTGCTGCCTGTTGATAACTTTCTTAAACTATAAAACAAATATAGCATAATCCTTTAATAAAAAGGAACTATTTTTGCGCATTTTTTTAAGAAACAGAAAGAATATGAATAAACAACTTAAAACAACAGTCATGAAAGAAGATTTAGAGAAAGAAATGCAGGAAGTACAGAACGAAATTGATTTTCATACAAAGGAACTGCATAAAAAGCTGACAAAGCAAAAAGAGTTATCAAAGAAGTTAGGGCGAAATAAGAAATCGATTGCGCTTGAGTGGACAGTTTCTCCACATCTTTTTTTTTCATACCCTTGAACAATGGATTGAAGATGGTTGGCTGCTGACAAATGGTGGCGTTAATCGTGTACTTACAGCAAATATTCTTAGCCAATTTATTCGCTTCCGCTCTTCAAAAGGAGGAAAAGATCAATATCTTTCGGAAAGTACAGTGTGTCAGTATATGAAAAAAGAACATCTAAACGAGGACTACTAGTCTCTGTTTTTGAACGATTAATTTATATTTCAGGAATTAATTAAAGATATAAAGTTTTACACAACTGGTAATGAATTAGTTACAGGTGACTAATTTACTTCAAAAATACAGACAAATAGTTATAAATATTTTTCTTTTAAATGTAGAACTTTGTATCTCTAATTTTAATGAATAATAAATGAAGAACATTACAGTTTTTTCTGGTTTTAACAAACCGCTGGGGAATAAGGATTTGCGGGAGTTTTTGCGCGATGTGAAGAATGGTCGTTTTAGGGATGAAGTTGAAAAGATTCGTTCGTTAATCAGGGAAGGAAATGAAGAAGAGGCCCAGAAGCTGAAGAAGTTGCTTACCGCTGTCACTATTTGCGCACTGTATATCGGTGGTCGAAGAGATGCAAATCTCACAAAATATTGTGGAATGGTGGTTCTTGATCTCGATGATCTTTCGCCCGAAGAGGTGGTTCGCCTGCGAGCTGTGATTGAAGCGGATAAATATACGTATGCTTGCTTTGTAAGTCCGGGCGGACTAGGGTTGAAGGTGCTGGTTCCCGTTGCTCGTGAGGATGGCTCATTGCCTGTCGATATAGAAGAAATTAAGAAATTCCACCGTGAGGCGTATAATAGAGTGATGCGTTATTATAAGGCTTTAACTTTGGCTACTATTGATGTGTCGGGTAAAGATGTGGGCCGACTTTGTTATGTGAGCTATGATCCGCTTCTTTTTCTTAACGAACGGGCAGATGCTTTTATTGCAGGAATTAAGGATGTGAAAGAGATTCCCCTAAAGAATGATGAAAAGGATGTGCGCACTGAAGAAATGAGCCCGGAAACCATTTTTGGCAAGTGTGTGCGTTATACCACGAAAAAACAGACTTACAAAGAAGGAAACCGCAATGTGTATATAAATCTGTTGGCTAATAATTGCAATAGAAGAGGGTTGGCCAAGGAAGATACGGAACGTTTCTGTTTGGCAAAGTATGTTGATATGGAAACAGAAGAGTTGCTTTCTACCATCCGCAGTGCTTATACTCATGCTTCCGAGCATGCTGTCGCAAAGAATACCCGAAACACACAGGGCATTTTTGATGACGTGGAAAATTTTCTGACTGAAAATTACGAGCTTCACTATAACGTAGTGAGTACGAGGATGGAAATTCGTAAAAAAGATTCGAGAAATGACTTCGAGAATCTGACCGACAGAACCGAAAACTCTGTGTGGAGGGCGGTAAACAAATCGGGCATTAAATGTAAAATGAACGATGTTCGTAGTCTCTTAATGTCCGATCTTTATCCCTCATTCAATCCTTTTATTGCTTATTTTGAGAAACTTCCCAAATGGGATGGGCATGATTACATTGCTCAACTGTCTACAACGGTTAAAACGGATGATGATGCATACTGGCTTTTTTGCTTCCGTAAATGGTTGGTGGCCATGGCGGCTTCCTTGTTGGATAAAAGCACGGTGAATCACGTGGTACCGGTGTTCTGTGGAAATCAGGGTAGGGGTAAAACCCGCTGGTCGGTGAAACTTCTTCCACCCGAGTTGCAGGTTTACTATGCCACTGCATCTATTACGGAGCAAGAGAAAGATTTGCTGTTGAAGCTCTCTCACCGTGCCCTGGTCAATATTGATGAGCTCGAGGCTCTCAAACCACGAGACATGGCAAAGCTGAAGAAAATCATCACGCAAATCAGTATCGACGAGCGCAAAGCTTACGGGCGTAACGAGGAGACCTACACTCGCCATGCGTCTCTGTTAGCTTCCAGCAATAACCAGAAAGTATTGAATGACCCCACAGGGTCACGTCGTTTTATCACTTTTTTGGTGAATACTATTAATGATGCGTTTACTATCGATTATTTGCAGCTGTATGCTCAGATTAAGCATTTAATTGATTCCGGCTTTCGCTTTTGGTTCAACATTGAGGAGATTGAAGAACTGGACATTCACAACGATAAGTTTCGGTCTCGTTCTCCCGAAGAGGAATTTTTATTTGTCTATTTTCGTAAACCATTGCCCGGAGAAAGCTGTCGTTCACTGTCGGCAAGTGAAATTTCAAAGCGAATTTCGGAGAAAACAGGCTTGAAAATTACTGGTTCGGGTGTAAATCTTCTTGGAAAAGTGCTGAATAAGCATGGTTTTGAGTCGAAAAGACAGAATAAAGGGGACGTTTATACCATTTATGAGCTCGATTTGAATGAAGTTGATCGAAATAGTAAAACAATAGCAAATCAGTCTCAAGTTATTGTAAATGAGGATGTAATTGCAGAACCGGAGCTTCCGTTTTAACTGATTTAGTGATAGGAGTGATAGGGAAAATACATATTTTGAACTTTATTAAGGGGGGGTAGGGGCACTCTATAGTATACCCCTGCCCCCTCTATAGAGTGTTTAAAATAGCGATATTTGCTATCACTCCTATCACTAATTTCTTTTTTCTTAAGTCATATTAAAAAAAGAGACTTGAAACTTTGGGCAAAGTCTCAAGTCTCTTTCACAAAAACGACTGGATATTTTTTTGAGAGTTGTTTTTACGGTTCTCCAAGGAAGGAGACAATCAGTTGTACTTGTCGGGGTGTAAATAAACGGTCCATTTTGCTGAATCCGGTGCAGATTAGCTGCTCGCTTAATTCTTTGTTGTGTTCAATCCACTTCATCAATGTACGTTGAGCCGAACGGTCGCACAGATGTGGATTGTATTTTCTCGATAATTCTGTTTTTGAATAGCTCTTAGGTTTAAATTTTTCTTCCATAATTAATGTTTATTCTTTCTTTATTAACCTTTTAAAGGTACTAAAAATACTTCATAAAAGCAAATTATGACAAAATAAAATAACGTTTTTGTTAGAATGCAAAGTAATGCAGAAACAGACAGGTTTATACCACTTTATACACCCTAATACTAGCTGTGCAACATTCCGCACTCGTCCACTTTGGGGTGTTGTATCTTTGTAAAGTCGAAAGGGAAGGGCCCCCCCTGATAAAGTTATTAAACCATTAAAAACAAAAAACATGAGCGTAAAGTATTCAGTAGTAGAGAGAGGAAATCCAAGAAGAAGTTCAGATCCTAAAAAGTTCTATGCCCAGGCACAAGGTAGCGGTGAGATGGATTTTGACTCAATGTGCGAAGATATTTCCAACCGTTGTACGGCAACCAAAGCAGATATCTCTGCCTCAATTTCGGGGGCATTGATAACCATTCAGCAAAGTCTCCGCAAAGGAGAAGTAGTTCGCTTTGGAGAGTTTGGAAGTTTCCAGGTTGGTCTTCGCAGTAGGGGAGCAGACACCCAGAAAGAATTCAACATAGGCTTTATCAAGGGAGCCAGAATAACTTTCCGTCCCGGGAAACTGCTTACCAATATGCTGAAAACCCTCGAATATAGTCAGGTGGCTAAACTCCCTGTGAAAGTAACCAATGGCGGTAACGAAGTAGGATAGTCACTAATCAGTTAAGCACAACAGCAAATGAAAGTAATTAACGAGTTATTGAAAGTATTCACCCTGGTGCTTCCCTTCCTCAGGAAGAAAGACGCAAAGGAGATGCAGGAATTCACCGAACTGGTAAAGGGCCAGTTCGACTATCTGATGGAGCAGATCACCCGGTTCGAAACCGACTATTTTGAACTCTCGGAGAAAGTGCGCCAAATGTACCAGGAGATTATCACCCTGAATGCTCAGCTTAGCGAATCACTGAAAACCCAGTGCGCAGTGCCAAGTTGCAAAGAACGGCTATAGAAAGCGGGCATACGGAAAGATGAGAAAAATTAATCTGATTGTGATTCACTGTTCCGCTACCCGTGAGGATAAAACCTTTACGGAGCGGGACGTGGACACTGCCCATAGGGCAAGAGGTTTTCGCTGTGCCGGTTATCATTTCTACGTTCGTAAAGATGGAGCCATCAAATCCATGCGTCCGCTGCAAGAACAAGGCGCGCACGTTTTGGGCTATAACGCCCATAGCATTGGCATCTGCTACGAAGGTGGACTTGATAAGAACGGTACTCCTGCAGACACCCGAACTCCCGAGCAAAAGCACTCCCTGCGAGTACTGGTACTCACCCTGCTTAAAGACTTCCCCGGCTGCCGGGTAACAGGTCACCGGGATCTTAGTCCCGACCTTAATGGCAATGGGGTTGTTGAATCTTTTGAGTGGGTGAAATTTTGTCCCGGATTTGATGTTAAGGAGCTTCTTACTAAAAGTTTTTGATTAAATTGGGGATGTAGTAAGTAAAAAACTCCCGTTGATATGCTATTGAAGCCTTTTGGTGGGAGTTTTTTTATGTAATCTGCTTGGTATCAACTAATAGGTAAAAGATTTATTTTTAGCAAAATAGTTCTTAGTGATTAATATATCAGAGACATCCCAGATAGTTGGTTTTCCATTACTGTTTTGTATAGCTTTATCTCGTTTGTTTAAAATTTCTTTATAGTTTTTGCTTAATACACTTTGACCTAATCCTCTCCATTTGGCATTAACTCCCATAATATCAAGCATAGTTGGATATAAATCTACCTGATCAACCTCGTCGTCATAGCGAAAAGATAGAGGGGCATTTAATACAATAAAAGGAATATAAGCTTTTTTTCCGCATAATGTTGCTGCATAATTCTGTTCCCATTCTGATAATTCCATTGGTTGTCCCGTATTATGGTCTCCTGTAATCACAATGATTGACTTATCGTATAATTTCAGCTTCTTAAGCTTTGCAATAAACTTTCCGACTGCTTTATCAACATAATGGATTGAATGAATGTAATCTGTAAAAGTGTTATTAAATTGTTTCTTATTTATTTTCAGTTCCTTGCAGGACTCAGGTATTTGAAATGGAGAATGTGATGATAATGTTATTAACTGTGCATAAAATGGTTGAGGTAGTCTGGACATTTTATAGACAGATTCTAGAAGGAAAGACTTATCATTGACCCCACCCCATATTAAAAAACTGTTAGAATAGTCTTTCTGATAAATTAAATCATCAAAACCTAATGTTGAGTTAAATTCTTTTTGATTCCATTCGTCTGATGAATATCCCATCATGGTTGTGGCTTTTTTAAATATATTGTGTCTTTTTAATTCTTTTGCTAAATTAGGATATATATTGAAAGCATATTGAAAACAAGCAGCTCCTTCTTTTATTGGTAAGAGTCCAGTGTTAAATAAAACTTGTGCATCACTGGAACGGCCACCTCTTACTTGAGTTCTTACTTTTGAGAAAAATATGATTGAGTCTTTTTTTGTTTCTTTTAAATAAATGTTTATATTTGGAGTGATTTCTTGGTTGTCTATCTTTTGTGATAAAGGCCATGATTCTAATGATTCAACTAATATCAAAATAATGTTTTTTTGTAGTGGATTTGAATGGCTATATTTTATTTTTTTTGCTTGGATATAATTTGTTATCAATGCTTTATCTTCAGAAGTTAAATCAGATGATATTTTTATGTTTCTATATATTTTATATCCAACACGAGGGATTAGACCATATTTTTTTACATCTCCAATATCTTTGCATTGATCTTGAAAGATATTTTTTGTGAATATGAAAGGAGATACAATGATTAGAAAAGAAAATGATAAGATTGATATTTTTAGTCTGTCTTTTTTATTTATAATTATTTTTCTAGAATATATTATATTTATAATATAGATAATTATAGGAAATAAAAATAAGGTATCTAACGGATGTATAATAGGGATGAGTGATTTCTCAAATCCATGTAAATTGCCTACAATAAAATAGGAGCTGATTGGAATTATATCACCGAAAGCTCGATAATAAAGTAAATTTGAATAACATAAAATAGTTAGTGCTATTAAAAAAATAAATGTTATCCACTTACCAATCTTGGTTAAAATAGGAAGAGAAAGTAATAGTCCCATAAAAAAATAAATGAAATAAATTTTAAAGGAGTATAGTGCATAATAAATTAATGGTAATTGGTGAAATACTAATAAATGAAATATAATTTGTGTCAAAAAAAAAGCAATTATAGAAACAACTATTGGTCTATAAATTGTTGAATAAATATAAATGTATTTTATTGCTTTCATGCTATTTTCTTATTTTATTATTCAAAATTAATATTTTTTTATTTTATAGTTTACTTTTTGTTAAAAGATTATTTTTATTAAACCATAAGATAGATTGGAATAGCTGAGTTAGAAACCGAATATTTTGGACTTCCTAAAAAAGTGCATCATATGAACCAATAGATTATTACCCTAAATGTACAGCTTAGCGATAACTACAAACTCTATGGCAGTACAAAGTTGTAAATCCATGCGTCCGCCTCAAGAACTAGGCGCGCACGTTCTGGGCTATAACGTCCATAGCATTGGCATCTGCTACGAAGGTGGACTTGATAAGAACGGTACTCCCGCAGACACCCGAATTCCCGAGCAAAAGCATTCATTGCGGGTACTGGTACTCACTCTGTTGAAAGACTTCCCCGGCTGCCGGGTAGCAGGTCACCGGGATCTTATTCTCGACCGCAATGACAACGGAGTTGTTGATTCTTTTGAGTGGGTGAAAAAGTGATTTTTTTAGAGCCTTTGTTATTTTATTAATAGATCTATTCTTTTTCTTTAAGAAATAGTATATTAAATAAAGCTTAAAATAGCACCTCCCCAAGAATACCCTACACCAAAACCTGCTATCATAATAGTGTTACCAGATTTTATATCTTTATTATTTAATGCATGATAAATGGCTATGGGGATAGTTGATGATACTGAATTTCCAAAATTTTCCAGACACATATAGAACTTTTCTTCAGGAATAGATATTGCCTGACGAATAAATTTTAGCATGTGTTTGTTTGCCTGATGAAAGATGAATAAATCAATATCTTCTTGTATTAAGTTGTTTTTTTTCAAAACTTGTTCTGTGAGTAATGGAACTGCTTCAAGTGTAAAGTTAAAAATCTCACTGCCATTCATATATAAATAGTCCGGGGATTGTAATACTTCATTCACGGGATCTATTTCAATACCTGATTTATCAGGATGTCTGGAACAGCCATTCTCAACAATTAAGTTCTTAGCTCCTTTACCATCAGTGCCAAATACAAATTCATTTATATTTAATATTCCATCTGTTGAGATAAGAGTTGCTGCAGCTGCATCTGAGAATAGTGCTCTATTCCCTCTGTCTTTAGAATGAATGTATTTATTATAAGTCTCTGATGTAAGGAAGAGGATATTTTTTGAAATTCCAGCAGAAATAAGCCCTTTAGCAATTCCTAATCCGTATACAAACCCAGAACAGCCCAGATTAAAATCAAATGCAGCAATATTTGTGGGCAAGTTTAACTTGTCTTGTAAAATACATGCTGTTGTTGGCAGAAAATGATCTGGACTTTGGGTGCAAAGAATAATGGTGTCTATTGAAGAACGATCAATATTGTATTCTTCAAAGAGTTTATTGGCTGCTCTTTCAGCCATATCTCCTGCTGTTAGTTCTTTAGATATATATCTTTGTTTTATTCCAATTTTAACAGATATCTTTTGTTCTGACCAATCGGGGAAGTCTTTTACTATGTCCGCATTTGAAACAATAGTTTCAGGAACATAATATGATATTGCTTTTATATATGCATTCATGATTTCTATTATTTTGTAACAACTTAACGTCTTAACATATATCCACCGTCAACAACTAAATCTATTCCAGTAATCCATCGAGAAGCATCTGATAGTAAGAAAATAGATGCATTAGCAATATCAATTGCTTCTCCTGTACCCAGTGGATATTTCATTTTATCGAGATCTAATGGATTCTGATCAAGGTTTGTTGTTTCTAAAAGAGGGGTTTCAACTAATCCAGGACTAATGCTGTTGACTCTTATTCTTAGTTTAGCTAGTTCTGAAGCTAATACTCGAACTGAGCTTGTAATTGCAGCTTTTGATGCGCTATAGGCTAAAGTACCAGCAACTCCAGATAAAGAAGATACTGAAGAAATAAAAACCAATGATGCTCCTTTGTTTATTCTTTTATTTATATGTAGTTGCTGATACAAAACTATCTGACTTTTGAAGTTTACATCCAAAGTCTTATTTAAAGAATCAAGATTAATATGTTTTGCAGGCATATAATCTATTATTCCTGCACAGAAAACAACTCCATCTAAAATCTCGTTTATCGCAGCAAGTCTATTTAAATCTTCAGTAATAGTAACATCTGCCGAAATCATTTTGTGATTATCACCATGAAGACTATCAAATGTTTCTATTAATCTTTTTTGATTACGGCCTGTTATTACTAATATTGCTCCCTGATAAGATAATTGTTGAGCAATAACTTTCCCTATACCTGATGACGCTCCTGTTACAAGGATTCTTTTATCCTTTAATGAAAATGGACTATTTTCCATCTACTAAATTCTAGACTTAACCAGATTAAATAATTCTTCTACAGTGTTAACGCTATTAATATCTTTCCCACTAATTTTTACATTATATGTATTATTAATCATGCCAATAATGGAAAGACTAACCAATGAATCCCATTCATCTAGATCTTTAAATTTAGTTTTTAAAGTAATTTCATTGACATCTGTCATTTCAAATTCTTCTGCAAATTTTGCAATAAAGTCTTCTGTCTTCATATTTCTTATTTTATTTTTATTCCATTTTTCAAATCAAATGTAACCTTTGCCGCTGGACCAGAAACTATAGAATATGGAGGTACTGATTTTGTAACAACACTTCCTGCTGCTATATATGAGTGCGCTCCAATAGTAATTCCAGGTAATATTACAACATTGGCACCAATAGATACACATTCTTCAATAATAATAGGAAGTGCATATACACCTTGTTCATCCATTGGTTTATCAATATCTTGATAATTATGATTCATTCCTGCAAACATACAATGTTGACCTGTTACAACATAGTTGCCTAATGTAATTTCACCAATAACAACAGAACCTATTCCTATACGACAATGATCTCCTATTTTTATAGGTCCCATTCCATTATTTAATGTAGCATAATCCTCTATAATTGATTTATATCCTATTTCGAAGGAATTAAAAGGAAATAGGTCTCGTCTGACTGTTGATGAGATGTAGGCTCCCTTTTTTCTTTTTATAAGAAAAGGCATCAAAAGATTTCTTACCCACCATCTTGGCCTGGACCTATAAGGATGAACCAGACAATAGTGTATTTTTTTTTTGATTTCTGGATTATTTTTTAACCATTTGTGAATTTTGTCCACCATAAATTATTTCTTTATTTATGCAAAGATAAAAATATTAATGCTCTCCATGCTCAGTGTGAATAAACTTTTTATTGACTCCTTTCATCCTGAATAAATTGAAAAACATATTAATGGCAAGAAAAGGAATCTTCCAAATAGCTTTCTTTAGCTGTTTATTGATCAGATAATCTGGAATAGCCATGCATAAAACCAGAAAAAGTAAAAGCAGCAGTATCCACCATTTTATGGACCATTCCCAGTTTATTATTGTAGTCAGTATAGCTGTTGATCCAATCGTTCCAATCAAAAGTGCCCGGGGAAGCATAATCCATTGGGCTATTTTGTCGCAATAATCTATGTTTCTGGTAAAGATAGCATCTGGCAGGTCGGGTAAAGCTTGCCATAAAGAAGCAAACTGGGCGGACAACCATCTGCGACGCTGATTATTGAATGCATTTTCTTTCTGTGTTTTCTCATCATAAACAGGAAGATCGTCCATATAATCAATATAGATTCTCTGTTTTAGTAATAACATTTCCAACTCTTTATCTTCACCTGCAGATGAGACTTTTTTAATATTCTCTTGAAACCACTTATATTCAAAAGCCATTCCGGAACCAATTAAAGCGGATGAAAGTCCCAATTTTACATGACCTGTTCTGAATATTGAGTTATTAATCTCTTCACTCACAGCATCAAGTATGGCGGTGCTTGTGTTCAGGTTCTTTGCCATGCGATGTGCCTGAATAACGTTTGCACCACATTCATACGCATTGCTTAATTGTTGCAGAAAATCCGGCTGAACGGTATTATCTGCATCCAGAATAACAACCATGTCATACTCACGATCTTCCAATTTATCCATTGCAAAGTTCAATGCCTTTGCTTTTGAACTGTTTTCAAAGTCAACAATCAGTAAATCTATAGGTAATTTCCTAAGTTGTTGATTGGTGATTTCTGCCATCTTATCAGAGATCACAACAACATCATAGTTTTCTTTTGGATATTCTTGTTGCAAGAAAGAATGCACAGACCGTTCTATAACTTTATCTTCTTTATAAGCAGGAAAAAGAACTGCAAAACGGTATTTCTTTTTGGCTATAGGATAGTAGTAGTTTCTCTTCGATATACTTGCTGCCGCAAATATAAGAAGATATCCCACGGAAAGTGCCATGAGAAAAAAGAGTATAGAATCTATAATGTCTAAAACTATCAGTCCATCCATCTGTTAATCTAGTTTGTGTTCTAACTTAAAAAATGCGCATATTCCTTTTAATATAGCTTTTGCTAAATCCGTTCTGCCTTTCAGAAGAAAAAACAGCGTATTCTTTGGAGCAGCAACCGCCAGTTGGTACAAAATGGATACCCATCGGGTGATTCCGTATCTGTTACGCCAGGCGTACAACAGCCGGTTCTGGGTAAGATAGAAAGTACGCAGGTAGCTTTGTTGACCAGTACTTTGACTCTCTTTGTGATAAACAGTGCAATGAGGTTCGTACCACAATTCATATCCTGCTTTCCCAATTTGGGTGCTCCAGTCCAGCTCTTCATAGTAAAGAAAATAAATTTCGGGCATATATCCTACTTTTTCTATCACTTCTTTCTTTACCATCATAGCTGCACCATGACAATAAGGAGTACGGATAGGTGTGTCAAACTGTCCATGGTCTGTTTCTCCAAATCCGATAAGATCGTTGCGTAAAGTAATTCGACTCAATGGTATGTAACCGGCAAATTGAATGTTGCGTGGAGGAAAAGCAAATTTAATCTTTGGAGAAACAGCTCCAATATGAGGGCTGCTTTCCAATCTTTTAATTAAATAATGAAAAGTATCCTCTACAATAAACGTATCGTTGTTCAATAAAAAAATGTATTTTCCTTTAGCTTTGCTAATACCCAAATTGTTCCCGCCTGAAAAGCCTAAATTCTTTTCACTTCTTATAGCGATAATATGTGGGTATTTTCGCTGTAAAATTTCTGACTCATTTATTCTTGATGCATTATCTACCACAATTATTTCATAAGGAAGAGATACATACTTTTGAAGTGATTCTATTAATTCACCTGTATCTTTCATACCATTGTAGTTAATGGTTATAATGGATAACTCAGGTAAGTTGCTCATGTTCTTCTAATTCTTTGTCGTAATATTTACCCATAAAAACTATTGTAAAGCAAATAAAGTAAAGATAACAACTGGGGTATTGTCCTAATATCTCATTACCATAAGCAGAAGCTGTCATGCCAAATACTCCTGCAAGTAGAGCTGCTAATACTCCTCCTAATTCTCTGTTTTTTATTTTAAAAAGAATAATATAAACACCTGATATAATTCCAATAAATAAAAGTAAAATATATATGGATAATCCAACTATTCCAGTTTGTATCCATACTCTTACAAACCATGAGTCACTAGGAATTACTGAAAATTCATAATCAGGGTTTTTAATATCTGGAGTATTACCGAATCCAATTCCTGCTCCAAACGGAAGATCTTTTAAATGTTCTTTTAACTTTTTTTGGTTCTCCAATCTTACATTTAATGATGCATCATTTGTGTCGAAAGCAGAACGCATTCTCCTAATTAAACTATTATTATCTCCAATAGTTGTGAAATTGAGGAAACAGAAAGCTGTTGCAAGTACAAAGAGAGAAGATAAAGCAAATTTCCAATTCCTTGAAAGAAGCACAAAAATTGTATATCCTGCAAATGGGACAGCTAATGATCCTCGTGTTCCTGATATGATCATTCCATATCCCCCAGCCAATGCTACAATGAAGAAATAAATTTTGAGCCATTTGTTTTTGATATAAAAAGCAGCTATGGAAAATATCACAAGCGAAAAACCCATATTTGCCCCATAGTTACCAGCATCAGTGAAAAAAGAAAAATAGCGTATTCCTGTATTTATCAAATGAGTTTTCGCTCCTCCGGTATAAAGCCAAATAACCTCAGTAGAATCAAATCCATGATTTTTTTGCCAATACCCTTTGAATGCAGCTAAAAGGGTTAAAACAGACCAAACCAATAATAAAAATTTAACATGTTTATATTTGTTTAGTATAACAGAAACTAAGATAACCATAATAATTGGATAAAAAGCCAAGCTACGAACTTTTGTGAACCAATCAGCAAATGATGTAATTTTGGGATTTATTAGCTCTAGTATACAGAAAATAAGCCAAATGAGAGTTAATATAGTTAAAGAATTGAATACTCTTTTCCATTCTGTTTTTATGTGGATTGTTTTTAAAATGAGTGCTAAAAAAATGAATGAAATAATAGAATCCATAAACACACTAATAGGAACTGGAAATGGGATGTATCGGTTAACTCCCATTATGAAATAATTGCTTATAAAGAGAATTATAAAACTCCATAGAGGACTTTTAAAAAATAAATATATCACAATTGTAATAATTGGAATAAAGGCAATAGCATATCCAAAAGTTAAGCCTCTTTGCATTGTTGCTTTGTAAAATATAATAATATATGCCAATAACCCTAAATATGTAAATATTTTGGGTGTAATTAGTCTTGTTATATTTTCTAGCATTTTTTGCATTTTATTCTGAAGCTGTTAATCCTAATTGAGAAAATCTATATATAAACTTTCTGAACCTATTGTATGGAGGAAGAAGCCCAGTGAAACTTTCGACAGCATCTTTATCTGCATTATTTAAGCAAACTAAAACAGGAGAAATTGGTTTTGCTAATCTCTTCAGTTCATTTAGTAAAAGCTGATCAGTTAATTTCCAAGTTTTATTAGCTTTTGCTATAACAAGATTAACTGCAGCTTCATTGATTAATTTTTCAGGAATTAAACACTCTTTTAATGGTGGATATTCTACTATAAGAATGTCTATATCATCTATTGAATTGCATATATCATTCACAGATTCTGCTAACAAAAACTCTCTGGAGTCTTTTGAAAAATCATTATTCCAGGATATAGATTTTACATTTAACCCTATAGACATCCAATATTCTTCCAATTGATTTCCTATAAAAGACTTTCCATCGCCACTTTCCGTACTTATTAAATTAATGATTCTTTTTCCATTATTTGGTAAATATCCTAAAAGGGCATTACAAATAAACTGAGTTGCTATTTTATATCTGGTTTTGTTGAAGTTCCTGAGTCGGACAATATTTTTACCTGGAAAAGCTCCGAGAACTTTGCTTGACGTTAGTCTTTCGGCTCGAATCTTATCTCTTAGTGTTCTATCAAGTATCTCTATAAGTAAAGAGAAACCTAAAATTGCAATTATACTACCGAAAAAAACAGTCATTACGACTGATTTTCTATTTGTTGCTTCTGCTGCCAAAGGGTATACCGGTGGATTAATTACCCTTAGTGTTGCAGAAGTCATCTGCAGGTTTTTCTGTCGTAATCTGGCTGCATTTAAACTGTTAAGCATGGACATGTAATTGCTTTCTGTAAAGCCAATATCACGATCCATACGTTTTAAAGTATTGCCAATAGGAGAAAAGAAAACATATTTATCATCAATAAGTCCTTTTCTGGATTCCATTAATTTTAGTTTAGCATCTGCTTTTTCTTTATTTAACATTTGCTCGAACCACTGTTGTAGAATTTCTTCTGGAGCTATTTTTTCTTTTGTGTATTTTTGATTTGTAAATTTCTCTGCGAATTCATTAAAATCGTTTTCAGCTTTTTTAAGTTGCTTTTTATAAGAACTTAAATTTTGGTTACCCAAAGAACTTTCATTATTAAATGTTTCTATATCTGTAATTTGAGATGTTAAGTCTGTTATTTTTTGCATTCTACTGATAAATTCAGAATTGTTCTTTAAAGATTTAATATGACTGTCCATCCTTTTTTCCAGCTCATTAATTAATGTTTTAGCTGTATTGTATTCAAGAAGATATCCTTCACATTTTTCTTCATAAGAAGTGCTTTGTATTGTGACTTGTTTTGTTTGTTCTGGATAATTAATAATTCGCTTACTTAGGGTGTAGGCTGTTAGGGAGTCTTCAGAAGTTTCTAGTTTCTTTTTTAATTTAGCTAGCTCTTCTTCGAAAAATTTGATTACATTATTTGTTTCACCAAACCTAAGCTGCTGATATTGCTCGATAAATTCTTCATTTAAGATTTTCAGTGTGTTGTAAGCTACTCCTGGATCTCCATTTGAATAGCCGATTTCAATCATATCACTACCTGCAATTCTGTTTACTTTTATTTTATTAAATAATGCTGAATAACAATAATCTGGATGATTCCAGTAAAATAATCCAAAAATAAAGTTTTTTGGTTCTGGTTTTTCATAAGCCTCTAGATTTGAAATCGTTTTTTTTTCGTCTTTCTTATCAATGAGTTTTAAAACCTCTTTTGGAGTAATATTTAGCAATGCTCTGTATGTTGAAGCTTGGATATGTGTATTGTCACGATTGGGATCTCCATAAATCATATTTTGGGCATAAAGCCGTAGCGAAACTCTTTTCAGTGTACTTTGCGATGTAATAAGCGTTAAAATATTATCTAAGGTAGTACTTTGCTGAGTGAGATTTATACCTGCTCCGGTACTGGTCTCAACTGTATATCCTGAAATGATTCCTGTATAAATTGTTGTAGTAGCATCATATGTCCTTCCTAAGTGTTTTGTGGAATATATTGCTAATAATGTTAGAATAACGGGTATAGTTATTAACCACCATCGTAACCGGTATATAAATCTGGATAAATAAAGTAAATATTCCATGGATTTGTGTTTATTTCTTGTTGACAATTGAAGTCTTGGAAAGCAATTCTAGTTTTAAAATAGAATTATTAAGTAAAGCTCTAGTATTTTCATATTCACTGGCAGCTTCAATTTGAATTCTTTTTCTTTCGCTTAATAAACTTGCATCGACTTTGCCATTTAAAAATTCATTTTCTGCTACTTGATATTGCGCTTTAGCAAGTGCCATATATTCAACTTTTAGTTTCAGGATGGATAGATTTGATAAAGCCGCTGTATAAAGTTCTATAATTTCTTGTTTCAGTTCATCGATTTTTTGCTCTTTTAAATATTCACTTTCCTTAACTAATAACTTTTGATTTTTAATTTTTCTTTTACGATCAAACAAGTCATCCAATGGTATGGATATTGCTCCACCTATATTGTAATAACTTGTAGCATTATTGTTGTATTGATAGTAAAGCGGTGTTGCAGAATCTGAATAACCGGATGTATAAGCTTGTATTCCATAATGATATGATGTTCCTACTGAAAAATACTTTAGCCAACTTTTCTTTTCTTTACTAAGTAATCCCAGCTCTTCTTCTCTCTTTATGTCGTGAATTTGTATTTGCGGATTTTTCTTGGCATTTTCAAATAAAGAATCTAAAGGAGGTAACTTAAGATTGACGTAATCCTCCGGAGCCATATCTGCGATACTTTCCTGAGCCAGAATTGGCACTAGAAAAAAAGTGCTTAAAACAAGAAATGAAACTATTTTTCTTATCATATTATATACTTTTTAATCAAAGTTATACATTCTCCTTTTGTACAAACGCTGTAGCTGTTTTTAAAATAATTTTCATATCCATAGCAAAAGAGTAATTTTTAGCATATTGAATATCTAATTGCTTTCTCTCTTCTGCAGACATTTTCCCTGAGTCGCCTCGTTTTTCTACCTGCCATAACCCGGTAAGTCCTGCCGGGGCCATGAAGCGGTCTATATATTCGTCGCTGGTTAACAGCTCTGCTTCATAGAGTGGGAGGGGGCGATTACCTACAATAGACATGTCTCCTTTTAATATATTAATTAATTGCGGAAGCTCGTCGATGCTGTATTTGCGGATAAAACGTCCTACCTTGGTTATTCGGGGATCGTTTTCGAATTTTACAAATGAGTTTTTCTTTTCAACATTTTTCTGCGCGATATACTCTTGCTCAGGAATTACATAATCATCGGATACCAGGATTATTTCATCCATATCGTTTGAATCATTTGCCTGGATTACTTCTTCTTCATCAGTAACTTCCTGTTCACCATTATATTGATTCAAGTTATTGAATTCCTTCAGACGTTTATCTGCATTGGTGTACATGGATCGGAATTTCAGGAAATCGAATATCCGATAGTTGCTTCCAACTCGTTTTGATTTATAAACTACAGGACCTTCACTTTCCAAGCGAATGGCAATGGCCGTAAGAATTAGAAGCGGAGATAGGCATAGTATTGCAAGACTTGAAAATGCAATGTCGAAAAGTCGCTTCATAACAGGCATGTGGAAATGTTTGATTGAGTTCTGATTCCGAAGGGCATTCCGAAATTGATGTTGCCTGGTATAAATGAAGTTTAGTGTATGTTCAAAATTCTCTTTAGTTTCATTAGGAGACAGGGTATTACAAATACCGCTTTTTAAATACCTATAACTTTCTTCTTTGGTTAAAGAATCTGTGATAAGAACAATATAGGTATGATAAAACTTGTTGTGAAGGTAAGAAATATCAGCCAAATCTTTTTTGAAACGTCCTTTTTCAAAAAGAATGACCACAGGCTTTTCATTATTATATTGAGACAACCATTTGGATGCTTCAATACAATTTGCTGTGATCACTATTTTACCTTCGGATAGTTGGCTAAAATGTGCGATAGTTTGCGTTTGTGTTCCTATAAAAACGAGTTGCTGCATCTATTCTTTAATTATTTTTTTGATACGAATTTTTAATTCCATAGGGTTGAATGGCTTTAAAATATAATCGTCTGCGCCCTCTTCCAGTAATCTGATTCTTTCTGAAGTACTCTCTTCGCTGGAAAGCATAATTACCGGAATTGAGCTAAATAAAGCATTGGCCTTGATGTAATGTAAAAATTCATCTCCACGCATTTCGGGCATTCTAATGTCTGAAATAATAAGATCGGGGATGTTTCCTTCCTGTAACCAAGCAATGGCTTTGACCGGGTGTTCAAAGTAAACAAGATCGAATTCGCCGGATAAATAGATGGAAACAACTTTTGCAATAGACTCTTTGTCGTCAATTAATAATATCTTTTTTTTCATCGTGTTTTTATTTTTGAAAGAGTTGTCCTGTTTAAAGTACAAAGTTATTTAAAATAAAGATTTTATCACTATTTTTTTTCTAATTATTTTGTGTAAATATATGTTTGATCGGCATTAGAACTACTATACCAGTCCTGACTGGTAGTACCACCAGATGTTGCCCACGACTTGAACTTTGGGTATGCTTTAAGTATACTACTATATTCAGAAGGATAGCTAAATGTTCCCGGTATCATTAGTCCCCAAATTAAATTATCAGTCCCCCGGTAATAAACTCCATTTAGTGATAGGTCATTATTGGACGGTATATTATTAGGCCCTCCACCGAAATATGTTGTAATGGCTTTGTCTGTTGGGTTGTATCCTACTAAGTGAACTTCCTTTCTATCTTCGGTTTTAGCATCTGTTACGACAAAGAAGTTCAGGTATTTAACGGCTATATCAGATGGACTTACAGTGCCACTCTTGAAGTATATCGTGATTTTTACTTGTTTGGGTGTTATGTAATCTCCTTTTTCGGTGTTAAGTGTAAAATATCTTTCAGCGGCGCTGTTGTTTAAAAAATGATGAGCTTCGTCGAAAAGAGGTATAACAGCTTTGTTTTGACCAGTTTCAACTCCAGTGGAACCAACCGTAAATACAGTCCCATTTAATCTGTTGTTTGGGGAATCTGATTCTACAGAAACACTGGTTACATTGCTTGACGGAATCTGGTCTAGCTGAAAGGCTGCCCCCAGCTTTTTAAATGCGCCTACAGCCATAACCTTTGCAGTGATAGTAAGGCTTGATACGCTTGTGGTTGATGATAATCTGTTTAAAGTGTAAGATGTTTGACTTTCTAAGACAAGGTCGTTCATATCATAATCTCCGTATGCAGGCCAAAGGTCTTCTATAGCATAAGTATATATACTGTTTGTTGGTACTTCTATTGGAAAAGTAGGGTCGGCTGGAGTAGTACCTTTAGGATAGCTTCCTGTGCCGGTACATTCACTTGCGGGTATTAAGACTGAAGGGTTTCCATAACTTACAACATGGGCTGGTGAGTAAAGGTAGATGCCTTTACCATTTGTTTTATAAGATGAACATTCTAGCTCAACATTTCCGGCAAATGTAACATTGGCATTGCCGTCTGATACAATTCTTTTTATACGGGCTAATGCATAGTCTGATGAATAATACGTTCCATAATTATAACTTCCGGGACCGTTTATTTGGCTTGCCCAGGAGTTAAAGGTAGCAGTACCTGTAACATCAAAAAGAGAATAAGCTTCCATATTTAATACTGTTCCTTTAGGATCAAAGTTTACGCATGACAGAATAGTACTGTTGTGCAAGATAAAGGTGCCGCCTGAAGTTGTAATACCTCCGGTTACGGACATATTACAATAGTTGTCAATAACAAATCCACTGGAAGCATCAATGGATCCCATTATAAGTACTCCATGATTTTCAATGGTTCCTGTTTGTGTAAATTGTGCAATATTGACGGTAGAACTGTTATTATAGAACCTACCACCGTTTAGTTGCATTACATTGAGATAAAAAGATCCGGCATTGTATATGTTACCTCCTGTATTAGTGAAATTGATATTTATGCTCTTCTTTTCTGGATTAAAGGCTCCTCCATTCATGATGAAAAAGTTTACGTTGTTGTATCCATAAATAGTCTGACTGCTATTACTGAATGTTATTTTACCTCCATTTAAAACCACAATTTCCATTCCGTCTTGAAAAGCTTCCTGATTTGCTGGAACGTTCCATTCACCTTCAACAAAAAGAGTTGTTGTTTGTCCGCCCCAGAAAACTATATTGCCGGAATAAGCGCCACCTGTGATTATGTACGATTTTCCGGATGTTAATGTTTGAGAAGTTGATTTTAGATCGATAACATTGGCTTTACTTCTGTCTCCGCTGTAAGTTGGAGCAGCAGTGCGTGGACTGACGGCCTTTGTATTCGCTGAGCCAGATGATTTGCCTGCAAAGTTTACAGATAAATCTGTAGCATCGATTGTTCTTTCTTGTACTACTTGTAGTCCGTTGGGGGCAGTCTGGCGAATATAAATAGTTTGTAGGGCTTGCGGAAAACTAATTTCAGAGGTATATGCTTCAGCTTTTTTTGCAACACCTTTTGCTAATAAAGTTGCTTCAGAATTGAAAATGGGGTTATCATCGAAAACTTCAACCATATAGTAATATTGGCCATTATATTCATCGTTAACATTTACGGTTAGCTTTATAGAACTGATAGTTGACCAATCGAAATCGTCCGGAACCCCGGTAAAAGGGGAGGGAGCCTTGTAATAAGGGTCGTAATAATCTTCTTTACAGCTGTATATGGATGTAATTAGGATAAACAAACTGAAAGTTGCTGATATTTTAATGAAACTTACTCTCATAGGAATTAATTAAATGTGACAACTAAAAAAATGTTAATTGTCTTTCTAAAAACAAAAATATAATAATTGTTTTATTTATCAAGTCTTTTGCAGATTTATTTTAATTGAAATGGATTAAACTAAAAAAAGGCAGAAATATTTCTGCCTTTTTTTAGTTTAAATAAGTATTATTTTAGAATGTAGTTCCAGTCTTAGGAGTATCGTACCAGTTTTGATTTTCTGTTCCTCCTGATTTTGCCCATTTTTCAAAGTCTGGATATGCAGTTAATATACTTGTGTTTTCTACAGGGTAATTAAAGTTGGTAGGGATTAACATTCCCCATACTAAATTGCTGTCACTCTTGTATGAAAGTCCTGTATTGGAATCGTCAACTCCTGTACCAAATAAACTCTTGTTAGCATGGCTTGTTGGATTAAAACCACGTAAGTGGACTTCCGTTCTATTCGTTTTTTGCTTATCGGTAACAATAAAGAAATTCAAAGCCGTAGCTATATCAGTTATGTCAGTAGGTATGACTTTATCCTTAACAAATGTAACCGTTACAGTAACAGGTTTTTCAGGCGCAGTAGCTCCTCCTTTTATAGTATTTGTTATACCAGAACTTCCTAAGAAATTGTAGGCGTTGTCGAATAATGGTATAACGGCTTTTGCATTCTCGCTTGCATTAAATGATTCAACTTTATTGCCACCAACAGCAAAAACAGAACCATCAGTTGAACTTACTGAATAAGTTACATTTGATACATTTGCATCAGAAACTTTATCTAATTGTATAGCTGCAGCTAAAGATTTGATTGCGCCAATTGCTTTTAGAGTTGTTACAAATGTTATAGATTGAACATATTCAGCACTGCTTAAAGTGTATTGAGGTTTTATAGCTACAACAATGTCATTCATGTCATAATCTCCATAATCAGGCCATAAATCTTCCATTGCATAAGTATAGGTCGTTCCTAGGTTTACAGTAAGTGGATAATTTGTGTCTGTTTTATCTTCTATTTTAGGTGTGCTTCCTGGGCCGGTACAACCATTTAGATCTGCAGGTATTGATATAGTTGGTGAGCCATAAGCAACATTGTGTGCTGGAGGAGTTATTGTACATGCTAAGTTATTTGGGGTACTTGGTATGTAATCACTACATTCAAATTCTACATTACCACTGACAGTGAGCCCATCCCAATTACCTGTTGTAACTTTCTTGAATTTTGCTACAGCATAATTGGACTCGTTACAAGTTATTATATCTTGATAACTAAAATAAGCGCTTTCTGTAGCCTCTAATATTGAATATGCTGACATATTGAATGTTGTTGCAGTACCACATTTCATGGTTTTTGTACCTAAATATGAATTACTTCCTAAATTGCATGTAGCACCGGCAAGATCAGCTATCTCATTTACTTTGAAATAACAATTGTTATTTATTTTAGGACTAGCATTACAAACTAGATTTTGTGTAGTTAATTTTCCGTCATTATTAATTGTACATTCACTATTATTCACGGTGAGTGTTCCTGCAGCATTAATTACTCCTGTGTTATTTAATATAGAGCCACTGGGTAAATCTATATTTCTAGCATTAATAGTTCCTAGGTTATTTATAGAACCATTGTTGCTTTGGTAAATATCTACTCCTGCAGTTTGTGTAGGATTTAATGATCCTCCTTGCATAACCCATAAACTTGCAGTACCTGTTAAGTTAAGTCTTGTAGCGTTGCTAAAAGTTATTTTTCCTCCATTTTGTACAATTACTTCGATTCCGGTTTCCCATTTTTGATTATCACTGCTGGTAATCACTATATTGTATTCTCCTTCAACATAGAGCTTAACACCTGTTATTCCAGAATTGCTGATGAATCCCGTATACTTTTGACCACTTTTAATTACATATTTATTATTGGATATTAAAGTGTAAGAGCTGGGTGTAGATGAATTAATTTCAATCGCATCAGAAGGTGTTGGGAAAGTAGTACCTGCAATAGAACTTCTTGTAACTACGCTTTTTGTAGCAACTCTTTTTGTTGATGTAGGCCTGAAGTCACAAACTAAAGTGCTACCAGATAAATCATAAGATCTTACGATCTTTAATCCATCAGGGGCAGTTTGTCGAATATATAAAGTTTTAAGAGCTTGTGGTATTGTGAAGGTAGTAATAAATGCCTGCCCTTGCTTAGCCAATCCTTTTGTTAATAACTTAGCACTACTATCTATAATAGGGTTTTGGTCGAAAACTTCAACCACGTAATTGTATTGACCTAAAAATTGATCGTCCACATTAACCGTAAGATTAACCGATGAAATGGTAGACCAGTTAAAGTCTGAGGGGACACCTGTTAATAGTCCATTCTTTGAAGCTACATAGTCCGGATCATAGAGATCTTTTTGACAGCCCGTCAGTAAAAAGGCTGATGTGATGGCTGCTAATGCCATCATTTTTTTTGTCGTCGTTTTCATATTATACTTATTCCAATAATCTATTGAACACTCTTTTATTACTCTCTAGTAAAAATGATATAATTATATTTATTCTAAATTCATGCAAATGTATGTATTTTAAATCTATTTTTACTAATTTGTCTAAATTATTAAACATATAATTAACATTAATTAAAAATTTAAAATAGCAATAGTCTTATTTTAACTACCTGTAAATGGTTTGTTTGTGACTGTTGGTTCATTAATAAATATTGCTATGAAAGTTTTTTTAGCCCAAAATATCGCTTTTGAATTTTTTAGATGAATATCAGGTTACAGATTGTAGCTCTATTCTGCTGATTTTTGAAATAAATGAATAAATAGCATTAACATTTTTTTGATTTATTTGCTTTTCATATATTTTTCAACTAATTTTGCACCCGATACGTTACAAAGATCGGTTAAAAACTATATTGGGGGATAATTTGTTTTTAATAGGATTAACATAATTAATAGGTAACAGTTATGGATTTTAATGTACCGAGTGTAGGTAAAAAACGTGTTGTAATTGTAGGTGGTGGATTTGGTGGTCTGAAACTTGCAAATAAGTTATGTAATAGTGGATTTCAGGTTGTATTGGTCGATAGAAACAATTATCACCAGTTCCTTCCTATGATCTACGAGGTGGCTTCGGCTGGATTGGAACCAAGTTCCATTGCTTTCCCTTTCCGTAAAATTTTCCAGAAAAGAAAAGATTTTTATTTCCGTTGGGCAGATGTAACAGGAGTTAATGCCAAAGAGAATCTGATAGAAACTTCTATTGGTAAACTAAAATATGATTATCTGGTAATTGCTTCGGGAACAGAAACTAATTACTTTGGAAATCAGAATATTGAGGATGTGGCATTGCCGATGAAAACGGTAGAAGAGGCTATGAGTATGCGCAATATCTTGCTGGCCAATCTGGAGAGATCTCTCACTACTGCTGATCTTAAAGAAAGACAGGCTTTGCAGAATATTGTAATTGTAGGTGGTGGTGCTACTGGTGTTGAAGTTTCTGGTGCTCTTTCGGAAATGAAACGATTTGTGATTCCTAAAGATTATCCTGAGATGGAGGTTCACAAGGTGAATATTTACCTGATTGAGGCTTCTCCTAAATTGCTTAGTGCTATGTCTCCTCAGGCTTCGGCTAATGCGGAAAAGTTCTTAAGAGGAATGGGAGTGAATGTGATGCTGAACACTTTGGTGCAGGATTATAGAGAAGGAAAAGTAATTCTTGATAATGGAATGGATATACCTACTCGTAATTTTATCTGGGTGAGTGGTGTAACAGGTACTTCTTTTGATAATATTGGTCCGGAGCTCCTTGGAAGAGGAAGACGAATTAAGGTGGATGAGCATAATAAGGTTATTGGTCTGGATAATGTATTTGCTATTGGTGATGTAAGTATAATGACAGCTGAGAAAGATTATCCTAACGGGCATCCACAATTGGCTCAGGTAGCTATACAGCAAGGTGACTTACTTGCTTCTAATTTGAAGAATATAGAAAAGGGTAAGAAGTTAAAGCCTTTCCATTACCGTAATCTTGGTTCATTGGCTACTGTGGGTAGAAATAAAGCTGTGGCCGATTTTAATCAACTGAAAATGCATGGTTGGTTTGCCTGGATTATATGGCTGGTTATTCACTTGCGTTCTATTTTGGGAATCAGAAATAAAGTGATGGTTTTGGTTAACTGGGTATGGGGTTATCTTACTTATGATAAGTCTATCCGTTTAATTATGGCTGCTAAAAGAGTAAAGAGGCCAAAAGGAGTAAATTAATTAGTATATCAGATAAATTCAGAATAATCGTTTGATTGTTTTGTGACTTAAAAGTATAAAGAGGTAGTTCATTTTGTGAAACTACCTCTTTATTTTTTATTCATGATTAAAGAAAGATATTATTCTTCGAGTAATTTTTTAGCATCAACAAACTGAGCAATACCTGCAGCTACTTTTTTTGCATCTCGCATGGCAAGTACTACGGTTTGAGGTGTATTGACTACATCTCCGCCGGCAAATACCCCTTTGCGGGTGGTCATACCATAAGGACGTTCTTTAGTAATTACATATCCTCTTTCGTCGACATTGATTCCTGATGTGGTTGATACAATACGGTTTGCCGGTTGTGAACCGATGGCCAACAGAATTTTATCCATTGGGATTATTTTTTCTCCTTCACTGGTCATAGCTTTGATAGCTTTTAAACGACCTCGCTCACCAAGGAACTCCTGAGTGTTTGTATTCCATAAGAATTGAACTCCTTCCTCCAGTGCTTCGTTATATTCTGCTTTCAGTGCCGTCATGTTTTCCAAGTCTTTGTAATAAATAACGTAGACTTCTTTAGCTCCCATACGGAGTGCTGTTCTGGCTGCATCCATTGCTACGTTTCCGCAACCGATTACACCTACAACGTCTCCTTCCTTTAAAGGAACTTCGCTCTTGTCGATACTGTCGCTATTGCATAAGCTGACAATTCGAAGGAAGTATGAAGACTGGATAACTCCTTTAAGATTACAGCCAGGGATATTCATAGTCTTTGGTTTTGCAGTTCCTGTACCAATGAATATTGCATCAAAATTCTTTTGGTCGAACATTTCATCTACTGTAGTGTTTTGTCCAACTATAAAGTTTGGTATATAGGTAACTCCAAGTCCTTCTATTTTGCGAATTTCTCTTCTTACAACTTCTTTGGGTAAGCGATATTCCGGAATACCGTACATTAATACACCACCAAGTTCGGGTTCGCTTTCGTAGATTACTACATTAAAACCATCGCGAGCTAAATCGCCGGCTACGGTTAGTCCGGCAGGACCTGAACCAATAATGGCTACTTTACCACGGTTTTTCTGAGGCAACTTTTCACGGATAAGTTTCATGTCACTGTCAAAGTCGGCAATAAAACGTTCCAATTTGCCTACTCGTATAGGATTCTGTTTCTTATTTAATATGCAGTGACCTTCACACTGTCTTTCGTGAGGACAAACACGTCCGCAGACTGCAGGTAAGTTACTTTTTTCATTGATAATGCTCATTGCGCCGCCCATGTTTCCCATAGACAGCTGATGGATCCACCCGGGGATGTTGTGCTCGATGGGGCATCCTTGTACGCAAAGAGGATTTTTGCAGTTTAAGCATCTTTTTGCCTCGTCAACTGCTTCCTTAATGCTGAAACCTTCGTTGACTTCCTCGAATTTTAAATCTTTTGACTCCATAGGCTTTTGTTATACCTTAATCTATTTCCTTAGTTTATTGTCTTAGTTTGCTTATTTGATATTGTTTTGCAAACTATACTTTGCAAAAACTGTGCAAATATATGCTATATTTGTAATATATGGATAGCAAAAGAGCTTTATTTTTCATAAAAGAGCAAAAATACCAGGATTACATTTTTAACAAGATGATGGCAGAAGAGGAGTATGGCATAATATTGCTGAGGATTGCCGGATTTCAATTTATTTATTTAAATTTGCATCATTGACAATTGAACTGAACATTATTGATTTTCTGAAAAGTTTTATGATAAACAAGATATTATATACTCTATACCACAATTGGCGTGCAATTATAACCTGGCTTTTCTGGGGGTACGTTGCACTGATACTCGCTTTGTATCTGATAGATATAAAGGTGAGCAGTGTTTGCTTTACAGTATTATTCTTCCTATTTGGACTATGGTTGGGAAGCTGTCTTTCTTACTGGCTGAGAGATGAAGTAAAGTTCAGGGATCTGGACGAATAGTCTATTTGTTACTCTCTGCTTATTTCACCGGCAATAGAGGTGGTCATGAAATAGCGGATTTCTTTGCTGCTATACTTATGTCCAACCAGGAACATTAATTTGGTTACTGCACTTTCTACCGTACTGTCGTATCCACTGATTACGCCTGTTTGAAGTAGCTGAAGTCCTGTTCCGTAACGTTCCATTTCCACTGCTCCGGAAGAACATTGGGTGATGTTTACAATAATGATACCACGACTTGTAGCATCTGACAACTCACGGATAAGCCACTCTTTTTGAGGTGCATTACCAGATCCGAAGGTTTTGAGCACAACAGCTTTAAGCCCCGGAGCATGTAGAATAGACGATACAATGCTTTCCTGTATTCCCGGAAATAAGGTGAGAATAACCACGTTTGAATCAAAAAGGAAATGTGGTTTTAATGGTCTACTGTCATCGGGTCTGAGTATTCGTGATGGCTCATATTTGATGTGAATTCCTACACGTGCTAAAGGTGGATAATTAAAAGAACGGAAAGCGTTGAAGTTTTCGGCGTTTATTTTTGTGGTGCGGTTTCCTCGCATCAGGTGATTCTCGAAGAAGATACACACTTCGGGTACTATTGCTTTTCCGTCAATCTTTGCAGCTGCAATTTCTATGGCGGTTATCAGATTTTCTTTTCCATCGGTGCGAAGTACTCCGATAGGGAGCTGTGATCCTGTAAGAATGACCGGCTTACTTAGATTCTCGAGCATAAAACTGAGAGCAGAGGCTGTATAAGCCATGGTGTCTGTACCATGAAGAATAACAAAACCATCGAAATTATCATAATTATAATTGATGATTTTAACCAGCTTAGCCCAGGCTTGTGGCTCCATGTCGGATGAATCAATTGGCGGATCGAACTGATAGGATGATATACGGTAGTTGAATCTTTTAAGTTCGGGAACATGCTTCATCAGGTGGTTGAAGTTGAAATTCTCTAACGCACCGGTTTCCGAGTTCTGAATCATACCAATGGTTCCACCGGTGTAGATTAACAATACTGAAGGATATTTAGTGATCATAAAGTTGTGTTGTTAATTACGGCGCAAAGATAGTGATTCTTTCAACATAATTCATTAAAAAACGCAGATTACACTGTTCTTAGAATTCAACATGTTTAGTTTGTTCAAAAAACAGGGTAATCTGCGTTAATTTCTATCTTTTTTCAGAGTAACAATATTAGTTGTTAATCTTTCAGTTGGGCAATAAGTTTGTCGACTGCTGCAGAAATGGTTTCTTCTTCGCCCAGCAGGGTTACAAATTTACTTCCGATGATAGCTCCCGAAGCATGCTCGCAGGCAGCCTTGAAGGTAGCCTTGTTTGAAATACCAAATCCAATGAGGCGAGGATTGTTTAGTTTCATTGCTTCAATTCGTTTGAAGTAGTTTTTCTTTTCTGCATCGAATTCGTTCTGAGCACCGGTTGTGGCAGCAGAAGATACCATGTAGATAAACCCGTCGGTATGCTCATCAATCATGCGAATGCGCTCTTCGCTGGTCTCAGGAGTAATCAGCATAATTATTTTCAGGTTGTAGCGCTCGGCTATGATTTGATATTTTTCCTGATAGTCCTTGAATGGCAGATCGGGAATAATCATTCCGTCCACGCCACACTCCACACATTTGCGGCAGAAGCTTTCGAAACCGTATTGCATGATCGGGTTAAGGTAGCCCATCAGGATAAGTGGAATTTTTACATGGTGACGAATGTCTCTTATCTGCTCGAAAAGAAGCTTTAGAGTCATACCATTACTTAAAGCCTGAGTTGATGCGTTCTGAATAACCGGACCGTCGGCCATAGGATCGCTGAAAGGAATGCCGATCTCAATCATCTGAACTCCCTTTTTTTCCAGTTCACGGATAATAGTGACTGTGTCGTCGAGGTTAGGATATCCGGCTGTGAAATAAACAGAAAGGATACCTTTTGTACTGCTGTACAGTAACTGATTAATTCTATTCATAGTTTTTAGTTTTTTATGCTCGTTTTATTTTCTTAATTCTTTGATAAACCTGCTAAGCATCTCTACATCTTTCAATGCGGGTGAAATTTCGAAACGACTGTTAAGGTCTATTCCGGCAAAACGTTCATGCTGAAAAGTCTTCACGTCTTCTACACTCTGGGCTGAGATGCCTCCGCTTAATAGAAAAGGTGTCTGTCCGTGATAATGGGAGAGTACCGACCAGTCGAATTGTTTACCGGAACCGCCGTGCCCCTCACATTTCGTGTCGAAGAGAAAGTAACTGCAAAGTCCTTCATATTTTTCAGTTGCTTTCAGATCGTCTGGAGTGGCAACAGAAAAGACTTTTATCAGATTCAATCCTTTGTTCCGCAAAGATACACAATATTCAGGTGATTCTGTTCCGTGGAGTTGTATAAAGTTTAATGAAAATTTGTCGGCCAAAGCTAATACTACCTCTTCTGTTTCATTCACGAAAACTCCCACTCTTTTTGCCTTTTCCGGAAGATAGGATGGAGGGCAGGCCACATACCGGGAAGAGCCCGGATAGAAAATGAGTCCGATCATATCTACACCCAGACTTTCTACCTTAGTTATATTCCCGGCATCCCTCATGCCACATACTTTGATTAACATCTTTTTCTATTAGTTAAGCTGTTTAATAAATTCTTCGAGCGCTTTTCCCGGATTGTCTGTCTTCATAAAATTTTCACCGATAAGGAATCCGCGGAAGCCGGCTTCACGTAATCTCTTTACCGTATCGGGAGATGAGATTCCGCTTTCGGACACAAGCAAAGTATCCTTTGGCAGCGCACTGGCAAGGCGGAAAGAATTCTCTATGTCGGTAACGAATGTTCCCAAGTTCCGGTTGTTAACTCCAACCATATCGATGGTGCTGTTTACATATTCCAATTCCTTTTCACTATGAATTTCAAGCAATACTTCCAGTCCTAGCTCGTGTGCCTTTCCTGCCAGAAAAGCGCATTCCTCTTTTTCCAATGCGGCGGCAATAAGAAGAATAGCATCTGCTCCAACAATCTTAGCCTGATAAAGCTGATATTCATCAATGATGAAATCCTTTCTCAGAATAGGAATATTTACTCCGGGACGAGCATCGCGCAAATCCTTCAGGCTTCCTCCGAAGAATGGAGTATCTGTCAGGATTGAGAGTGCTGAAGCTCCGTTTGCTGCATAAGCAGCAGTGACTTCTTCCGGAGAGGCATCTTTATTTATCCATCCTTTTGAAGGTGATTTGCGTTTGAACTCAGCAATAATGCCACTAGAAGAATTAGCCAAAGCCTGACGCATGGAGAACATGTTTCTGTCCTCAGCAGCTCCATCCTGAAGTGCGGCAATAGAAATTGCTTTCTTTTGTTCGCAGATGGTTTCCCGCTTGGTTTCAATGATTTCCAACAGTATATCTTTCATCTATATTAACTGTTTAGTTCAACAAATTGTTTAAGCTTAGCCATCGCTTTTCCACTCTCGAGTGATTCGCGTGCAATGGCAATGCACTCCTCGATGCTTTTCTCCGGACAAATAACCTGAATGGCAAAAGCTGCATTAACAATCACACAATTCTTTTGTGCATCAGTAGCTTTGTTATTCAGCACATTGTCGAATATTTGTGCAGCTTCCTCAGGGGTATCGCCTCCGTAGAGGTCGGCCTCGGTGCAACGTTTAAATCCTAACGATTCCGGAGTATAAATCTTTTCGCTTGTAGAGTCTACTACTTTAAAATCGCTGGTTAAAGAGATCTCGTCGTATCCGTCTAAACTGTGTACTACGGCAAACTTACTTCCGCTTTCCTGATAAGTATAACTGTAAAGTCTCATCAAAGGTAAGTTGTACACTCCCAACAACTGATAAGTAGGCATAACAGGATTAACCAGTGGACCAAGCATATTAAAGAAGGTACGTACACCCAGATTCTTACGGATTGGGGCAACTGCTTTCATTGCCGGACTGAACAACGGTGCATGCAAATATGCTATATTGCATTTATCCATACTTTCGCGCAGCTTGTTTACATCAGCGGTGAACTTTACTCCGTGCTGCTCCATTACATTACTGGCTCCACTTACCGAAGTAGCACCATAGTTACCGTGTTTCACTACATTGAATCCTGCTCCGGCCAATATAAAACAGGCGGTTGTTGAGATGTTGAATGTGTTTTTGCCATCGCCTCCTGTACCTACAATATCAACAGGTTTGTATTCTGAAAGGTCAACTTCAACGCGCATATCGAGTATTGCTTCCTTAAAGCCCAGCATTTCGTCAACAGAGATGTTACGCATCATAAAGACAGTCATGAGCGATGCTACTTGCGAATCGTTGTATTTCCCCAAAGATATATTCTGAAGAACTTCTTTAGCTTCTTCACGGCTAAGGTATTGATGCTCAAAGAGCTTATATAGTATATTTTTCATTTCGTTATTTATTTAAATCTTTGTTTCAAATCATCTGAATTTTATCGCCAATAAATAAAATCCATTCGCCAATAAATAAAAATTATTGGTGAATAATCGGCGAACTATTGCCCAATGATTTTTAAAGATATACCGGGCAATGTTTTCTGTTATTCCTTATTTAAAAAGTTACTGATAATTTGGTGTCCTTTTGGAGTAAGTACCGATTCCGGATGAAACTGAATTCCTTTCACGTTGTACTTCTTATGACGGATTGCCATGATTTCTCCTTGTTTATCTTCGGCTGTTATTTCCAGTTCCTCCGGGAAATTTTCCTTGCTGATAATCCATGAGTGATAACGTCCCACGGTAATCTCTTTTGATAATCCGCTGAAGAGTGAATCTTCCTTTAATACCTTGATAGGAGTTTCTACTCCATGGAATACCTCTTTCAAGTTTTCCAGTTTGGCTCCGAAAGCTTCGCCAATAGCCTGATGTCCCAGACAAACACCCAGAATTTTCTTTGTAGGTGCATAACGTTTAATGAGTGGTAGCAGAATACCTGCTTCTTCGGGAATACCCGGTCCCGGTGAAAGGATAATAGTATCGAATCTGTCCACCTCGTCGAGCGTTATTTTATCGTTACGATGAACTTCTATGTCAGTGAATCCCAGTTCTTTTACCAGGTGAAGAAGGTTGTAGGTAAAAGAGTCGTAATTATCTAATATAAGTATCTTTTTCATTGTCTTGTGTGTGTTTAGTTTTTTAATGAACTAGCCAGATCTATTGCTTTTTTCAGTGCACCTAGTTTGCTGTTTACTTCCTGAAGCTCGTACTCATCGTTGCTCTTGGCAACAATTCCGGCTCCGGCCTGATACCACAATTCGTTATTCCGACTTACGAAAGAGCGGATGGTGATAGCTTGATTTAAATCGCCGTTCAGTCCGATAAATCCGATACAACCACCGTAAGCGCCACGACTTTGCTTTTCAATTTCAGAGATAAGCTGCATGGCTCTGACCTTTGGAGCCCCCGAAAGAGTTCCGGCCGGGAAAGTATCAATAAATGTCTTAACTGCATCGGCGCCTTTATTGAGTTCGCCACTTACACGAGACACCAGGTGAATAACGTGACTGTAATATTGTACTTCCTTATAGAAATCTACCTTTACGTTGTGAGCATTGCGGCTCAAATCGTTACGGGCAAGGTCTACCAGCATTACGTGTTCTGCATTTTCCTTCGGATCGGCCAAGAGAGCTTCTACTAATTCTTTGTCTTTTGCTACATCTCCGGTGCGACGGGTTGTTCCGGCTATTGGGTCAATGCTTGCAATATTATCTGTTACCTTGCAGTGTGTTTCGGGAGAGGAACCAAAGATGCGGAAACCGCCGAAATCGAAGTAGAACAAATAAGGAGAAGGGTTGATGGAACGAAGAGCGCGGTAAACTTTAAAGTCATCACCAGTAAATGGCTGAACAAATCTGCGGGAAAGTACAATCTGGAAAACGTCTCCGCGAAGGCAGTGAGCTACTCCCTGACGTACGTACGATTTGTACTCCTCGTCTGTAATAGGACTTCTTTCCGGCCCTCTGGTTGAGAAGTTATAGGAAGCAAAGTTACGGTTTTCCAGAATTGTTTCCAGTTCCTCAATATTGCTGCTTTCGCCATCCTGCAAAAGCTCTACCAGGGTTAGTTCATTTTTAAAGTGATTAAAGATCAGCACATATTTATATAGTATATAAAGTAAGTCGGGTGCATCGTTTTTTGCATCATGAGATTCCGGAACCGGAATGTGCTCGAAGTAACGTACTGCATCGAAAGATGTATAACCAAACAGACCGCAGTAGTTTTTATCTTCGCCCGTTACATTTAGTTTGCCAATGAAACTATTCATTGCATCAGATACAGTAAACTCATCCGAAATGTTTTCTTTAAGTTCTGTATTATCAGGGAAGCGGGTAGTACAAACATTGCTGTTTACTCCGATACTTGCCAACGGTTTCAGTGCAATGTAAGAGTGACTGTTTACATTTCCATGGAAATCAGAACTCTCGAGTAAAGCCGATTCAGGATAAATGTCCCGTACTTTCAGGTAAACACTTACCGGAGTATGCAAGTCGCTCAGTACTGTTTTGCTTATAGTTTTAAAATTATATGTTTTCATTTTATCTTAATATTTAGTCGTTCAAAAATCCAATATACGTATCCATATCCTTATCTCCACGGCCAGAAACGGTTAATACCACCACATCTTCCGGTTTAAACTTCACTTTGCTAAGAGCACCCAGTGCATGAGCAGATTCCAATGCCGGAATAATTCCTTCAATTTGAGTAAGCTCGAATGCTGCTTTTACCGCTTCGTCATCGTTAATAGCAAGAATTGTAGCGCGATTCTCGGTAGCAAGGTTAGCGTGAAACGGTCCGATTCCTGGATAATCCAATCCGGCAGAGATAGAATAGGGTTCTTCAATCTGTCCGTCTTCTGTTTGCATAACCAGCGTTTGTGCTCCGTGAATAATTCCCATCTTTCCCAATTGTATAGTAGCAGCCGACATTCCGGAATCTACACCTTTACCACCTGCTTCGGCAAGGACAATCTTTACACGATTATCGTCAACATAATGATAAATAGTTCCTGCAGCATTGCTTCCGCCACCAACACAGGCAATCAGATAATCAGGATAATCACGTCCTTCCTGTTCCAGTAATTGTTTCTTAATTTCTTCACTGATAACAGATTGCAGACGGGCAACCATATCAGGATAAGGATGAGGTCCCACGGTAGAACCAATAACGTAATAGGTATCTGAAGGATGACAACACCAGTCGCGTATAGCTTCATTGGTAGCATCTTTTAAAGTCATATTTCCTGAAGTTACCGGACAAACTGTAGCACCCAGCATCTTCATTCTCTGAACATTGGGTTGCTGGCGTTCCACATCTGTCTTGCCCATGTAAACAATGCATTCCATGTTCATCAGTGCACATACGGTAGCTGTTGCCACACCGTGCTGACCGGCGCCGGTTTCAGCGATAATTCGCTTCTTTCCCAAACGTTTTGCAAGCAGAATCTGACCGATAGCATTATTAATCTTGTGTGCTCCGGTGTGGTTCAGGTCTTCTCTTTTCAGATAAATTTTGCAACCATACTTTGCCGAGAGGCGATTAGCCAAATAGAGTGGGGAAGGGCGTCCTACATAATCCTTGAGTAAAGCATTGAATTCTTTTTTGAAGTCTTCACTTTGTAAAATATCCAGGTAGTTGTTTTTTAATTCTTCTACACACTTGTAAAGAATTTCAGGAACATAAGCTCCACCAAATTCACCATAATAACCTTCTTCGTTGACTAAATACGTTTTCATCACTTTTTATTTTTTAGTTTCTAATTTTGCATAAAAAAAAAGAGGCCTGTCGCACTGCGACAGGCCTCTGATAATATCCTTTGAATTTATTTAGTATATATACATGAGTACTGCTTCCTTACGACTTTCGAGGTTGTAAGAAGCGCCACCAACATGCATTTACTAAAATTGTTTTCATTCTCATTTTGTTTTGATGGGTGCAAATTTATAGACTTTGTTTTAATCTGCAAACATTTTGCGATATTTTTTTTGAATTTGATATATTTTCTTCTTTTTGAGTTATTCTTTTAACCTTTTTACTTTGATTTTGAATAATCTATAAATCGGATGAATTTTAATCTGCAAACTCAAATGCATGTACTTGTTATGCAATAAGTAAAACGCGTTTTTTCATTGTTTTCTCAGATTTTACACCAGGCTCGTCGTAATTTGTCCAATTTCTCAAGTTGAAAATATGCCTATTTTGCATCTTAAATTATTGAAATTCATAATGTTATGCTATATGTTATTTGTCCAACCACTTTTTTGAATATTTCTATATTATGATTTATTTTTGTAATGTTCATAATTGAATCAAGTAATAAAACGGCACTCTTAAAATAGAGAGTATAAAATAGAGAGATAAACACAATCTAGAAACAAATCTTAGCAGTTTATGAAACCAAGAGAATCACAAACACTTCCTGTAGACTTCATAGAAAGAAGTTGTTCGCAGGATTTTTCTCAGCTGAGCACTTTTCTTATCAATGAAAAGATTGGCGATGCAGCTGGTGAAGAAAGAGTCTTGGAATGTGCTAATTTTATATTATCCGTTCCATTGGATAGAAAAAGCTTGTTTAGAGAGTATGCTGAACACATCTTATTTTTATGGATGACTAGCAGTACAGATACTAAGTTCGATATAGGAAAAACAGTAGGTAAAGTTATTAAATCAAATCTTTCCTTGTTTACCTTATATATTGCATGTACAGCAAAGCTTGTTTTAGAAAATAAAAATAAGTTGGCCGACGATAAGGATATCAGTAATAATGCGTTATCAATGTTATTGAATTACTGCATGAATAAAAATAATAATGTAGTGATTAATAATGCATTATTAAAACTAATAAAAGAAGAAAATGCATTTACGGATAAGCTGTTGAAGAAAAAATGCTTTCTTTTTGATTCATTTTATCAGCTTTACTACAAAATGACTTATTCAAGTTCTATGACTATTGATCAGTATTCAATTAAAAAAGGATAATTAGCTGTTTTAATTTTCGATGTTCTGCTGCCATATTAAGTAAGAGGATTTAAATAAGATTTCTATTATAGATCTTTCTTCTTAATCATTGGCACAAACTGAACCCATAAATGAGGTTTAATATTTATCTTGCCATCTAAATCTTTGGTAACAAGATAAAGTGTTTGTTTGTATACACCAACGGGAATAACCATTCTTCCTCCGGGCGCAAGCTGATTTGTTAATGCTTCGGGAACGTAAGGTGGTGCTGCTGTTACTATTATGGCATCATAAGGTGCTGCAGCTTCGTATCCTTTATATCCGTCGCCAAGGATAAACTTGATATTCTTATATCTTTGAACAACTGGATTGTTCTTTGCAATATCGTGAAGCTCGGGGATGATTTCCATTGTATAAACTTCATTGGCAAGCTCGGCAAGTATGGTTGTTTGGTATCCTGTACCGGTACCAATCTCAAGAACTTTATTGCTTTTGTCGAGAGATAACATTTCCGTCATTATTGCAACAATGTAAGGCTGAGAAATAGTCTGACCACAATAGGAGGGTAGAGCTTGGTCTGAATATGCGTATTCACGGAAATCAGCAGGAACAAAAAGATGTCTGGGTATCTTTTTTAGAGCAGTCAGGAGCGCTTTACCTTTTACTCCTCTCGACTCAATCTGGTCTTCAACCATCATGCGTCGCTCTTTCTCGAACAACTTTTCATCATCCTCAACAGACATAGCTTTTACTCCTTTACTTTATAGTTGTAATATAATAGCGAGAATTAGGTACAATAGTTCGGTATAAAAATTAGCTCTAAAATGTCTGGTCATTTCTGTTAAACAGACTTGAGACTTTACTCAAAACCTCAAGTCTGTTTTTTAATATGATAAGATAAAATTTGGATAAAAACAACTCGTAAAAGTACGAGATGCTAAAGTATATATACTTCATTATATATGGAACAAATATGGTGGTTTGTTTGTTTGCAGGTTTTATCTGGTTGAATCTTGTAATCTTAATCATATAATCCTTAGAGTTTTAGCCCTTTTACGGGATAAATAAACCTCGAAACAAATATATGTGTTAAATGATTATAATTATTAGTAGATTTATTTTGGTTTAATCGTTTAAACTTCTATATTTGGCACGTTGAATTAACTAAAATCTAGAAACCATAAGTTTATCCCAATGAAAAGTAGAGTATCAATCAAAACCATTGCTGAGCAAGTTGGAGTTTCCACTGCTTTGGTTTCGTATGTACTTAACAATAAGAACGAAAACAGGATAAACAAAGATGTTGCAGCTAAAATCAGAAAAACGGCTAAAGAGCTCAACTACCAGCCTAATCAGATTGCCAGAAGTCTGAAATCACAGAAAACATTCACCATAGGTTTGATTGTTGCCGATATTGCCAATCCTTTTTCATCTCAGATAGCCCGTATCATTGAAGATGAGGCTAAGAAAAACGGATATTCAGTAATCTTTGGTAGTTCTGATGAAAGTGAGAAGAAAACCCACGATTTAATTACATTGTTTGTCAATCGTCAGGTTGATGGATTAATCGTTGCTATGCCCGAACATAGTGAAGATCAGATTCTATATCTGAAGCAGACTGGAATCCCTTTTGTGCTCATTGACAGATATTTCCCTACTATTCCCGCCAACTATGTTGCTATTGACAATTATAATGCTGCTGGCAAAGCAATCCGTCATTTATTGGCTAACGGCCACAGAAGGGTAGGTATTATATCTTATAAAACCTCTTTGCATCACCTGAATGAACGTGTAAGAGGAGCAGTGGATCTTTTAAAAGAAGAAGCCATGGTAGGCGAAGTGCGTATTGATCATGCTCAGGAAGATGTTATTAAAGCAATTGATAAATTTCTGGCTGGTGATAAACCTGTTGACGCTATCTTTTCTACAACCAACTTACTTACGATTGACGGGCTGAAATATATTAATAGTCTGGGACTTAAAATACCCGATCAGCTTGCTGTTGTAGGCTTTGATGAGACTGATGCATTCGACCTTTTTTATGCTCCTGTTACTTATGTGAAGCAACCCATGACGGCGTTGGGGCAGAAATCAGTGAAAATACTGCTCGATGCTATAGAAAGCAATGGCTCAATAGAGTCGGCCATTTTTGATACAGAACTCATCATTCGTAAATCTTCCGTTATCCCCCGATAATTTTTTTTCCTTCTTTGTTTAAACGTTTAAACAAGAAAAAATAAAAAGCAAAAAAGCATATATTAAAATCACAAATTAAATTTATCATGAAAACAAAAGACCTTGAAAAACAAAAAGTAGTGTGTTATGGAGAAGTCCTTTGGGATATTTTCCCAACTAAGACTAAACCCGGTGGAGCTCCTATGAATGTCGCTTATCACCTTCAGAAATTCGGTATTGAAAGCCACATGATTAGTCGTGTAGGTAATGACGAAGCCGGAAAAAAACTATTGAATCTACTTAATGACTGGAATATACCAACTACAAGCTGCCAGATAGATGAAGCTCACGAAACTGGTAAAGTGGAAGCTATTGCAGGAGCAAATGATGAGATGACTTATGTTATCCATGAATCTGCTGCATGGGATTACATTGCAACCGACCCAGCTTATGACGAATTGGTTGCCGATGCCGACGCTTTTGTGTTTGGTAGTCTGGTTACCCGTAATGAAGCATCACGAGATACTTTGTACCGACTCCTGGAAAAGGCTTCATATAAAGTATTTGATATAAACCTGCGTGCACCATTTTATTCTGTTGAAACAATAGAATATTTATTAGAAAAATGCAATCTTTTGAAACTGAACAAAGCCGAGCTAGAACTTATTATCACTTGGTTTTGGGATCAGACAGGCACAGAGGAAGAATCTGTCAGATTCATTCAGAAAGAATTTAAGATTGATGAAGTGATAGTAACCAAAGGAAGCGAAGGTGCTACTTATTACACATTATCTGAATCATATTCTTATCCGGCATTCAGGGTTACAGTAAAAGATACTGTTGGAAGCGGAGATTCTTTCCTTGCTGCTTTTCTTGCTAAGAAAGTCCAGAACGAAACGCCAGAGATGGGAATGATTTATGCTACAGCACTAGGTGCTTTTGTTGCCTCTCACGAAGGAGCTTGTCCTTCATACAATATGGCTCAGTTGATGGACTTCCAGCTACAACGCCAATCTATTCTATAACACACCTTAATTCCTTTATATTATGCAACTACCTAATTTAAAACCAGCGAAAACATTAACCGTTGCAGCCGATCTGTCAATGGAAAAAAAAATCAGTTACGTGTTACCTCTTGTTCTTATTATCAGTATGTTCTTTATGTGGGGCATGGCCGGTAACCTGAACGATATTCTGATTAAGCAGTTCAAGAAATCATTTGAACTGACCGATTTGCAATCAGGTTTTGTACAATCGGCCTTTTACATGGGATATTTCCTTCTTGCTATTCCGGCATCCATTGTGATGCGCAAATACAATTACATTACAGGTATTATCATTGGTTTGATATTGTATGCAGCCGGAGCATTCCTATTTTTCCCGGCAGCAGAAAATAGCTCATATCCATTCTTTTTGTTTGCCTTGTTTGTGATAGCCTCCGGACTAGCATTCCTTGAAACAGCAGCAGGTCCTTATGTTCTGGCATTGGGAAAACCCGAAACTGCCACTTTTCGTCTGAACCTGGCACAATCATTTAATCCTATCGGATGCGTTACAGGTGTGTTGGTTGGTCAACATTTTATCCTTACCGGAGTTGAATATACCAAAGAAGAGCTTGCTAAAATGTCTCCCGAAGCTTTACAAGCTTACTATCTAACAGAGGCACATTCCGTGCAGACACCATATCTTATTATCGGTGCCGTTATTCTGTTGTTTGCCATAATTATCGCATTCACTAAATTCCCTACTATCAAGGATGAAGAGACTGTTAATACGTCCTCTACAAGAAAAACGCTGAAACTTCTGCTTAGCAAGAAATCATTCAAGCAATCAGTTATCGCACAGTTCTTCTATGTAGGAGCTCAGGTATGTATATGGAGCTTTTTAATTCGTTATATTCAAGATACAATTCCCGGAACACCAGAGAAAGGAGCTGCTAACTTCCTGACTATCTCACTTGTAGTCTTTACCCTTGGCCGATTTATAGGAACAGGATTGCTCAAGAAGATCAAAGACAATAAATTACTTTGGATTTATTCTCTTATTAATGTAGTTCTTACAGCAGTTGGGATCTTGTTTCCCGGAACAATAGGTCTTTGGGCATTAGTGGGCACCAGTTTCTTCATGTCAATTATGTATCCTACTATCTTCTCATTGGGTATAAAGGATCTTGGCGAACACACAAAATTGGGAGCATCCATACTTGTAATGGCAATTATTGGTGGAGCTGTACTTACCCTTGCAATGGGCCGTTTATCTGATTTGGCAGGAATTGCTAATTCACTGCTTATTCCACTTCTTTGCTTCGTATTTGTAGCCTATTACGGCATCAAAGGATACAAGGATAAAGCTTAATAACCAGCTGATTATATTATACCATTTAATATCCTAGGTTATGTATACTGCAAATCTCCGAAACAGATATTGTAGCAGAGCGTCTTACGCCAGATTATTATCTGTTGTGCCGACTAATGCGAATGAACTTCTTATTAACTATAAGACTATTCTGTGCTTTTCCATTTTATTTTTACCTAAATGTTTAAACGATTAAACATTATTCATTATGAAAAAATTGCTTCAACTATTTATAATAATAGCAATACCATTGAGTGCTAAAGCTCAGGTGGTAATTACCAATACAAGCTTTTCAATGGGAACCACAGGACGAATCGGAGTTGGAGCATCACCAACGGGCGAAGGCAACATGTGGAAGCCGTTAAATCTGTCGGGACAAGGTTCGCTGGCCGGACGTATGGAGCAGACTGATTACTTTGATCTGTTGCCTGCAATGCACTTTACACCCAAACTGATTGGCAGAGATAGTACCAATGTTACTTTTCAGGCCCGGTTGGGTATGTATTCTGCCAATGGACAATTTATTGGTAACGTAAGTACTCGATCGGCAGACGGATTAACCTTTATTCTTCCCGAGGCTTTCGTTGAGGCCCGGAACATTATGGGCAGCCGTTGGTCTGCCTGGGCAGGAGCACGCTTTCGCCGCTACGACGACATACACATTTGCGACTATTTCTACTTTGATGATCACTCGGCACAAGGATTTGGCGTAAGCTATAAAACAACAGAACTAACCATGCTGATGCCGGCTTCTACAGATTCAGCAGGTGTTTATCCCTATAACTATAAAGTGACAGTTGCCGGAGCTACCAATCCTGCAATCAGACAACGTATGGTGTGGATTGGAGAGCATACCTTCGAGATGAAGAACGGAAATAAGCTAAAGCTGTTGGGAGAGTACCATTATGTGGCAGCTACTTCAGATAAAGCTTCCATCAAGTATCCATCTGATAAAGGCTGGGTGTTGGGTGCTAAATTCACAACTCCCATAAAGACAGTGGTGCCCGAATCTTTTAACGATATTTCCGTGCGCTACGGAACTGGGATAGCCAATGGTGGCGATAACGGTAATACCTTTACATGGGCTACTTACGGAGCACCCAACGATGAAGGACGGTACACCGGAGCATACTCTTTAACCATGGTAGAACATTTCTTGCTTACTCCTTCCAAAAAGTTCAGCATAAACGGATACGGAGTATTTACCCAAAGTAAGGGAGGTTCGTCCAGCACGAATAAAGATACTTATTTCAACGGAACGCAGATTTATAACCGTAAGAGAGATATTGTTGCAGGCTTCAGAACTTTGTATTATGCAACAGACTGGCTTCACCTTATTGGAGAAGTGCATTATGCCGTACGTAAAGATGGTGATAATCCCAATGCTGCAATGTGGAAATTCTCTTTTGCACCAACTATTGCTCCGGTAGGGCAACGCAGTGCATGGTGCAGGCCACACATCCGTTTTGTCTGTTCGCTGGCTCGTTACAATGACTATGCCCGCGATCATAATTACTCACCGTTTTTGCAAGTCAATCAAAAGCGTTGGGGAACATATATAGGCGTAAAAGCAGAATGGTGGATATTCTAAACTTAAAAACAAAATAAATATGAAAGTAAAATTCGGGGCATCAATCCTGTCATGGATTCCCCCAAAGTGGACAGCAGAAGGCGGATTATATGCTATACAGAAAACTTCAGAAGCAGGCTTCGATCTTCTTGAGATTCTATTACCTCCTTCAATGGATATCGATACACAGACAGTGAAGAAGCAATTAAAGGATCATAATCTTGAAGCTGTATGCACACTTAATCTGCCAGCCAATTGTCACATACCGTTTTATCCAAAAGAAGCAGCTTCTTTAATGAAAGCTGCATTAAATAAAACAGCCGATCTTGATATCGATTTCCTGGGAGGCGTTCTTCATAGTGGTATAGGAGTCTTTAGCGGAAGTCCTCGTACTCCAAAAGAAGAAGATATTATTTGTGACGTATGGGCTGATGTAGCCGAATATGCGCAGAAGCTAGGCATTACTATTGGTATAGAACCTATTAACCGTTACGAAAGTTATGTGTGTACTAGTGCTGCCGAAACCTTGCATATGATTGAACGTACCAAAACCTCAAATCTAGCTTTGCACCTTGATACATTCCACATGAATATAGAAGAAGACAACTTTTGCGATCCTGTGATTGCAGCAGGAGATAGGTTAAAGCATATTCACATGACCGAAAGCAACCGTGGCATGCTGGGTGAAGGAAATGTACACTGGGATAATTTATTCCGTGGATTGGCATCCATCGATTTTACAGGAAACCTGGTACTGGAAAACTTTACTTCTCAGGTGGAAGGCATGGCCAGCGCCGTATCTTTGTGGAGGCCATCCAGATACAGTGCTGATGAGCTGGCAACAGGTAGTTTGAAATTTATGAAAGTAAAAGCTGCAGAATTTGGATTAATATAAACTGTATCTCAGTCAGGCTCCCGTCAGGATTCCAATAAAAATCCGTCGGGAGCTTTTTTATGAGACAATGAATTTTCTTTAATTCTTGTTGGAAAACATTTTTTGAATATAAAATATAGAATTATATTTGTGCACGAAATTATTATCAAAGAACAATTCGCTAATATAATAAAGTTATGAAATTAAGAATATTCTTCTTATCGCTTCTGCTTACGATAATAGCAAGCCAAAGCTTTGCACAGAAATTTTCCAAACTAGATGAGATACCACTCAATGAGAATACTGATTATAAAAAGGCAGAGAAAGTGGTGTTGGAGTGCGATAAGTATTTAACAAGTACACCTTTAAACAATAACGATTCTAAAAGAAATGCTGCGGAGAAATTTATCAATAAATGGATGTCGGGTACTCCGGATTATACATTTAATATAGACTATTCTCTGGCACAGATTGTAGGCAATAATTCACATCTGCTTGGAATTTATCTGGCATATTATTCCAAGTATGCTATTGAAAATGAAGGTAAAACAGACGATGATGAACTTATGAGACGTACGCTGACATCTTTCATTGATTATTGCAAGAAACCAGCCAACAAGGTTGAGCAGACAGATATCCTGAAAAAGTTTATAGAGCAGCAACGCGACAGCCGGTTTCAGGAATTGTAACTAGTATTTCCAAAATCTTATTTTATAGTTGAGGGTTAATCTTTTATGGGGTTAACCCTTTTTTTGTAAAAAAGTAAGTTTACTCAACGAGTAAAATCTGCTAGACTTATATTTAGGCTTTATTAAAAACTATTTATACAGTCAATTGTTTAATTCTAAGATTAAGAAATAAGCATATAAAGGCATGAAAACACTATTATTGATATTCTTGTTTGTTATTCCATTGAATGTTTTATCTCAGCAAACAGCTGCTTATGATAATGAACTGACTACTCTGAAAGATAGTACTATTGTCAATAAGAAAGATTGTGCAACGGTTTCTACTTATAGCATAAATGATAATCATTCCTTTTTAGCTCAAAAGTACAAAAAGCGTGCTAAGTACTTTGGAATAGGAGCTATAACTTTTACTATAGCAAGTCTTGGCTCTTATCTTTATAGTCTTAAAGACGTTGAGCTTATCGATCTTGATAATAGCAGCAAAGGTCCTCGTAAAGACTTTGTTGTTGCAAGCGTTTTATTTCTTATACCAGCAATCGCTTGTACAGTTATATCTATTGATTACAATTCAAAAGCAAAAAAGGAACTCAAATTATCGGTAAGCGGTGCAACAGCCCGGTTAGTTTTTACTTTCTAACAATTTTTTCCTATTATTTGCTCTCTCCAGCTTTAAAAATAGTCCAGGGTTGAGTGGGACGATCTTTTAATACCCCAGTCATCCATTCGTACTGCGGATGTTTCTCTAAAAAGAGCTTTGCATTGAATGGAGTTCCACATGCATTGCCCCATCTAGCGAAAAACGACATTTCTTTGGCCATTTTTGAATTAATAACTTTTCCATCGATAGCGCCAGCTGGGAAAAAAGGTTCACCTATACCAGGTGCCTGACCTTCAGAATCAAGGTCAAAGTGTGGGCACAAAGCTCTTTCACCAGAATTTACCTTGTTTAAGTAAGTGTCAAAGTGATCTGATTCGAACATTTTAGCATGTTCCAAATCTATTTGCCCCTTATATTCCTTCATTAACTGTTTCCATCGAACACGGCGAGAAATACAAATGTTCTTAATGTTTGTTTCGCTACCCAATTTAGTTTCAAATCGCAAAATTCTTAAATCTTCAGGAACATTGGAACCTACAAAATATCCATCTTTCTTCTTCTCAAATCCAATATATTTTAAACCAAGTTCCAGCCTTGCAATTTCATTAGTCTTGATATCTCCGATAAGCCAGGCATTTGCATAGCCTCCATTATTTCCTTTTTTCATCATTTCACACCATTCATCAATGGAGGATGCATATTGTGTAGCATGTCTCATTCGTGAGAATTCAGGAATACCATTTTTGTCGAAAGGAAAGAAAGCTGCAATAGTTGTTTCCGAACCAACTAGTCCTGCAGCAGTAACAAAAAAATCTGTTCCGCTATGAATATATCCTGCCATTGATTGCATTAATATTCTATTACCTTTCTGAGGAAGAATATCTAAAATTATATTGAACTGAGGAATGAAATACGGACACATCGTGTTGTGTCCAAGAACAATGTCTCCATCTACAGTCATACTGCCTGTTGCAATAAACGAGCTACATGATTCTTTAACGGGAGTGGGGGAATTTGGAGCTATAGAATCTTTTATAGTAGGCCACCAATATCCTATAATTTCAGCATTACCATTGAGAGTTACAATTTCATCCCGGGTAGCTGTAACTCCTGCAACTTTCATTCCTTCAACAATTCCATCTATTTCTTCTAAATTTTCAGGATCTACTTTGGGTGTAAACATTTTCCCGGCTTCCTGAACCAGCCATTGCCATTCAATAGCACTTTGATAATACCATACTTCACTTAGTACCCTGAGAGATTCCTTTATATCTTTAGCCATTAGATATCCATGCTGGAAACCGCGTTCCCTGGGAGTTCCTTCGATATGAAGATATGTCCATCCATTCTTTTCGTGTCTATTTGCTTTTGATAGCCACGTTTTTTGTTCTCCGTTAAGTTGTTTGCCAGTCTGTCCCTGGGCAAAAACCGGAAAAATAAAAATCAATAATAGAAGAATAACAGCTTTCTTTTTCATGACATTAAGATTTATAATTGCCTATTATATAAAACAACAAGTAAGAAGGATAGGTTTATTAATAATATATTATAAACCTTATTGATATTCAATTGTTTATTACTAGGTGTAGATACGAAACAGAGGTAAAACTAAAAACGAAGCTATATGAAGAAATTATTTTTAACCACAATGATTATTGTATCCATGGTACTTGGTACCAGTGAAATGCGGGCGCAAACCACAGAAGCTCAGCTTAATCAGGTAGAGTTGCTAAAACAGTATTTTGGAACCTGGAAGTCCGATTACAAAGACACTACAGAAGTTTTTGTAATGACTCCTTATGGAAAAGGCATGCAAGTTAGCTTTAAGGCTACTACTAAAGGAAAGGTTATCTACCAGTGCAAACAAGTATGGGGATATGATAAAGAGAGTGATAAGGTATTAGGCATCCAATTTGTAAGAGCTTCTTCAAGCACAGTTTTATATGTATGCTGGTTTACATCTAAGAATATCAATGAAACTATAGAGTATGCGGCTCGTAATGATGGAAAGCTTGAAAAGACTAACTCTCAATGGAAAGAAGACTTTAAATCGCGCGATATGTTTATACAAAGTCACATGATGAATAATAAGACAGTTTCCATGCGTACATTCATGCGTGTGAAATAGAAGCTCGGTCAGAAAAAATCCAGTGCAGCGTAATGCAACACTGGATTTTTTTTTGTTCTTAAAGTTCCTCTTCCTTCATTTTAATAGGAACAACAAAAAGAGGAACCATAGTTCTTTTTAAAATAGCTTTCGCATCATTTCCCATAATAATACTATCCAGCCAGTTTCTGCCGTGAGTTCCTAAAACAATAATGTCGGCATTAATTTCTTTTGCAGTTTCCAGTACGGTTTGGGCTATCTGCCCTTCCTTAATTATCGTATTAATTGATTCGTCGCCAAGACGCTTTTTTGTTTCATCCAGAAATTTCTGCAAGGTAACTTTAAAGTTTTCAATATATTGAATTCTGAATTCGAAAACAGCAGGACTTCCTACATAGTAATTAGGATGTTCGTATAGTACGTGTAATAACGTAATCTCGGCATTCATTGCCTTAGCCATGTTATAGCCAGCTTGGGCCACTACCTCGGCGCTTTTGTCGTAATCAATGGCTATCAATACTTTTTTTATTTCCCTTGCTCCCATACTGTTGTTTTTTAAGTGGTTGATATCTTAAGGTTTAATGCATATTCCTGACATTATAACAAATCTGTGTACGGAAAGGTTGAAATACGATGCATTTCATAAGAAGTCCAATATCTATGGCTGGGTGTTTATTCACCAATGAATTTTATTTATTGAGCAATGGCGGAGAATTATTGGTGAATGGATTTTGATTATTGAGGTTTAGTTTATATCCGCATTTCCTCACTAAAAAAAGCTCTCATAAAAAATAAAAATGCAAAATTGATCTAGCAATCTAGCGGAGTAACCTTAAATATTTGTATACCAGTTTGATATAGGTGTTAGATTAAATTGTTTTGATCTAGCGGTAATCTAGCAATCTGGCACTAGTAGTCACAATTAGGTATCATTACCCGCTTTTTTGACTGTTTTTATTCAAAAACAGAAGATTTTTATATGTAATTGTAGATATGAAACATCAGATATTGTGAATTTGAAACATTATTAAATCTATTGAACTTTATCTTTGCAACATCGAAACTCTAGTGATAGATGTTTAATTAAGAACTGTATTTTCCTTGCTTTAGTCTTTGTTAATAATACAAATAAAGCATTAAGTTGTAAAAATGAAAAAGAAACAATTGATTCTGTCGTATCTATTTATGGCGATGTTAATGTCGATAATGATATTAACGTCATGTGACAGTGATAAGATAGTTTCAACTGTAAATCCATTCGATGAAACTACGGAAAGTGGAGGTGTCTTGACACGAGACAAAGTTGTTGTTATTAGCGATGTTCATCTTGGTAATGACACTACTTACTCTGAATGTGTAAAGCATTTGCCTTTATTGAGGAAATTCCTTACACAGGTACGTGGCTCAAAAACTATAAAGGAATTAGTTATTGCCGGTGATATGCTCGACGAATGGTATATTCCTTCACGAACAGATACTTACAATGGTGGTACTCAAAAGGACTTTGTGAGAAAAATAGCTCAATCCAACAAAATTGTTGTAGACGAACTGAATAATATTATTCAGGATAAAAAAATAAAGGTTACTTACGTACCAGGTAATCATGATTTGCTTATCACTGCAGAAAATGTAAATGAAATTTTTCCAGGTATCAATCAGGCCCGTGATGAAGGAAAACTAGGATTAGGTACGTATCATCCGGAAGATTTTCCTCAGATAGCTATTGAACATAGTCACCGTTACGATTTCTTTTGTGCTCCTGATCCATATAGCAAACAAAATGAGCCTGTAGGATCTATTCTTCCTCCGGGATATTTCTTCACTCGTATTGCAGTGAATTCGGTAACAAACTATCCTGCAGCTTCAGAGATTATTCAACCTAGAACTGTGAATCCCAGCTCTGCTTCGGATAGCGAACAGGTAAATAACTATATCTATTATAATTGTTGGAAAAAAGTACTCTCAACTCTTATTCCTGTAAAAGATAATTATGATGAAAAAATTATCGTAACAAATATTGGAAATCTTAAAGAGCCATATTCTATAAACGATGTTCTGCCTTACAATACACAAGATGGCAAGATTGATATGAACCTCTTTAGTGGAAGTTGTAGTCAGCAAGCATGGGAGAAACGTTTGGCATACAACAATGTTCCTAAGATGACAAATGCAGAAGATGCCATACCTGGTAGTTTAAAGACATCATTTCTTGATGAACAAGCAAATACGCAGTATTTCAAAAATAGTAATTCGAATGTGCGAATCGTTATCTTTGGCCATACACATATACCAATGGTGACATCATCTACCAACACAAAAAATGAGGCTTGTATTTATGCTAATTCAGGTACATGGACAGATGAAAAAGTAAAGGCCGGTCAGCCTGCAGTTAATCAGAAAAAGAAAAATATGGATTTCGTTGTCATTGAACGACAACATAATAATAAATCAATGGTTGATGTGGAATTGTTCAACTTCCATAATGGTGTTAATAATTCAGTGCTGATAAAATCAATCAAGATGTAATTTGATAATTTACTGGTAGGTGTTTTCAATATGTCTTCGAAGATATTTTTAATAATATTCTTCGAAGACATTCTTTTTGTATTAAAATAAATTACTTATATTTGTAAAGCGTACATTGCCCTTCTGAATATAAAATTAAAGATACTATGGCATAAATAGGAGCAATGCAATACAAAATAGAAATTTAATTAGTATGAAAAAGACAACCTTTCTATTGCTTATATTCTTTATAATGAGCATTTCATTTTTTACAAGTATAAAATCCTTCTCAAATGTTCCAAATAGATTTGTTCAGGTTGATGATACTATACATCAACGAAATAGAATAGCTAAAAAGCGTTCTGTAACAGAAGTCTTTCCGCAATTCCCGGGAGGAGCCGATGCATTACGAAAATACATAAAAGACAATCTGATATTCCCTGAAGAGTCTGCGAAAAATAATGTACATGGAAAAGTAGAAATAAATAGTGTTGTAACCAAGACTGGAGCAATAGAGAAAGTTATTGTAATGACTTCTCTTGATAAATATTGTGATGCAGAGGCTGTTCGCCTGATAAAGAATATGCCGAAATGGATTCCCGGAAAGGTAAATGGAGTGCCTACGGATTTGCATCGTGTAATTGCTGTTGATTTTATAAAAGACACGAATACAAGGGTAGCTACAACTTCAGATTTTCGATCAATTACTACATGCGGTGGGATAGATAGTCAGAATTCAGAAATAATTTTTACTGTTGTGGAACAAATGCCCCAATTTCCTGGGGGAGAAGTGGCTATGAATGAATTTATAAAGAAGAACTTGAAATATCCGGAGTTATCAAAGAAAGACAAAACATCTGGTAGGGTTTATGTCCGGTTTGTTGTTTCTAAAGAAGGACAATTGTGTGATGCTCAAATAATACGTTCTTTAGACGCTTATTGTGATAAAGAAGCTCTTAGAGTGATTAGGAGTATGCCCGTCTGGATTCCTGGTAAGCAAAATGGGGTAAATGTTCCTGTCTATTATATTGTTCCGCTTAGTTTTACTTTGCCTTTACAGTGAAAATATTTTAGGAAAAATGAAAATTACTTTTAAAATATTAGTAATAGTAGTTTTATTATCAACCCTCTTTATTTGCAGTTGCAAGAATAAAACTTCGAATACTGATAAGTATAACTTATCTATTGTTTGTGATAGTAGTTTTAAGTTCAAGCTTTTATCGAATGCTTTTCTTACTGATGATCATGATACTTTAAAAGTTAAGAAAGTAGATTATGATTCTGTTAAAAAGGAAACAACTTTGTTTTGGGATAGTTTGAAAACAGGAGAGTATACTTATCATATTAAATCGGTTTTTGATTTTAATCAGAAGGCAAAACTGATATTGAAAACTGATACTATTATTAATTTAAAAAGTAAAATCAGGTATCAGTTTGTTGATTTAATATCTGAAAGTGACCTTTTGGATGATCAAACTATCGCTTTTGCGTATCGTGCAACCGGATGTTATTATTATCTTGAAAATTATATGCTAAAAAAGGAACATCATGCTTATTATCTTTCAGGATCTTATAAAGATAATGGTGCTTTAGTAATAGTAAATAAAAGAGTTTCATCTTCGATAATTAATAGTTTGAACCTCCTTCAAATAAAATCGAGGCAATGTATAAAAAAGGAAATAAAGAACAATGTTAAGCAATGGAGTACAATGACAGGTGAGTTCTTTTTATTTGCTAAAAATAAGGTGTTTTACATAAACAATAATTTTCATTGTGATTGTTTGCCTTATCATACTTTTATAGACCAATATGTTAACAGAGAAAACTAATAGCAGATTATGTAATCAAAACTTAAGATGAATAAAGCATTAGTAAAATGGACTTTCACAAGTCTGGTAATTGCATTCCTTTTTTCTTCATGCAATAAAAAGGTGCAGGACAATTATCATCCCAAAAATACAGCTGAATATTTATCTAAGCAACTAGAAACTGCTTACAAAGAAAATGATTCAGTTCGTCTGAATGCATTCTTTGAAGAATGGCATAAGTCAGTAAAACCAAATACCGATGAGTTTATTCATCAAAGTAAGGTTTATACGGCTATATATGACATTTACAAAGTGTTTTGTAAATTCAAGGGAAAACCGATGTATTTTGTTGTACAGAATCAGATTGATTATGCGGTAGCTAACTCCGAACCTGACACAATCATGAATTTTAGACCACCAATTGAAAAATATAAAGTGGTTTATCTCACAAAAGAATATAGAGAGGCATTGATCAATTTTTCTTTGGAAAAGATCTATAGAGAGAAAGGAGAACAGGTTGATGGTATGGATCTATATAATGAATCTAGTAATAGAGCACAAAGATTAGACCCTTATATTTATATTTCCGGACCTGGGTTTGGATTTACTTGGATTCTAGAATCATCTCCAGCCCTTTCAAAAATCACTTTTAATAAAAAAATAACGCAAGCTATTGCACTTTATTATGGTAATTTTCAAGGAGGTGAAGTTACTTTTGAGAAAGTAAAAGATAAGTGGGTGATGAAAAGTAAGAAGCAAACGTATATGTCGTAATTTGTAGTAAGCGTTGTGTTACATGAATAAAAAAGATAAGATACTAATGTTTAAGAGAAACTTGAAGATTGTTTTGGCAAACCTCATTCTACTGACAATCTTTGGTTTTTATTATGTAGAAAGACAGAAACAGCTGGATGTGTTAACTACTGAAAATGTAAATAGAGAGCATTTTTTTAACTTGCATAAAAGGAGAGAAATATTAATAAAATCACTAAGAAGAAATGTATTAAATGGTGATACGATAGCCTATAATCGGTTACGTGGAATTTATATGAACACACCTCACGAAGGTGAATTTCTTTTTTATTCAATTATCGTAGCAAATAAATGTCATTATCCTCTAGCTTATTATGATGTTTATCTTGAAATAAGATTTTTGGAGAAATTAATGCCTGATAAGAGCTGCAATGAAGAGACTAAGACTCTCATGCATGAATATTTAAAGGTCGCAGCAAGGCTTGGACATTCGAAAGCAAAATATGATTTGAGACAATTGCATATATAACAATTCATGATGTAATGAGAAAAAATGTTTTAATTACGCTATTTTGTATCATTGCCCTAATTGGTCTGTGGGTTTACTTTTACAAGAAATATGAAGTGAATGAGCCGGATGTTTATATGAATGTATTTACATTGAATCATACAGATCTTACTATAAGAGAATTGGAAAAACTTGTGGTAGAAGATAATGATAGAAATGCATATAATCAATTGCTATATTCAGATAATACAACGAACTATATATATGATTCTGATGAGAATAAATCGTTGTTTTATTCATTATTAATGGCAAATAAATGTGATTATTCTTCAGCTTATTATAATGTTTATAGACTATTAAATTCCTATGAATATTTTAGTAATTGTAAGGTTGTAAATAATCGTCTGGTACATGAAAAGAACCCATTTTCTTTTGATAAAATAACGAGGCGGTTTATGATTGATAATCTGAAAAAAAGTGCTGCTTTAGGTGATATGCAAGCTAATAGTTGTCTTGGCGAATTATATCTGAAAGGGAAATATCTTCCTAAAGATACTATTCTAGGTAGGATGCTGATTAAAAAATCAGGTTATTAATAAAGAATATTTAGATAAAACTGTTCCATAAATTAAACCTACCTTTCACTAAATTCCTTAATATACCCAAATCGGTTTGATGAGACGAAAAGGATAGCATTGTTTCTCTGTATTTCATGTTGAGGTATACGAAAAGCAGCAATTGTTGTTTTAGTGGCGGAATAGAATAGATAACAGCTACTTGTCTCTCTTTGCATAGAATTAAGAAAGACAAGTAGCTGTTTAATAGTATACTTTGCATAAGCTTATATAATTATTTCAATTTATACGATTATAATTTGTTACTAATGGAGATAAACCTTCACCGATAAATGTTCTTATAATCTTATTCGGATTTGTCAAATCAAGCAGAACACGAACAGAACAATTCTCTGGTGTATTGTTTACATCCTTGAACTTAATAATTTCTACAGTATTTTTTGAAGTAAACCACATTATAACACTGTAAGGATCTTTCATCTTAGATATTTTAGACCCTATAAACTTGTGAGTATCCCTATCATAAATAAAGAAAGTTCTTCCCTCTGAAACAACTTTTCCTTTTGTAATATCCTTATAGTTAATTTCCAGACTGTTATCTGTTATCTTGTTATTCCAGATTTCAAAAGTATCTTTGCCAAGTTCGCCTTTCCAACTACCACTGAATAGCTTCAAAAGTTCCCGTTGATTCATTTCTGTTAATGGCGGATCATTTTGTTCATTTCTGTCAATACGCTGAACATTAAATGTATCTACTACTTTCTTGTCTACCGTAACAATCTGCTTCAATGAATTTGGTGATAGATATTCAAATCTCATACTAAAATTGGCACTTGAAGGATTAGTGATATTGTTTACTGGTACAGATTCTAATACATCAGGAGAGGTGAACCACCAGACATAAGCATCGGTATATCCTTTATTAAAGACTCTTGTCCAAATATATTTGTCACTATTCTTATCATAGACAATTACCGATTTGGATTTCCAAAATCGTTTTCCATTCGACTCGTACCATGAATCGGCTTCAAAGGCATTTCCATTATCCTTGCAATCCCATGTAAAGATAGTATCTTTGCCTGTTTCACACTTCCAGACTCCTGTAATTCGTTGTTTAAATAACTCAATCTGATTCAGATTCTCCGCATTTTTCTTTTCAATAATCTTATCTACCGTTGATTCTACAGCATAGATAATTTTCCATTTATCTCCTGCCTTTTTAAAAAGCATAAACATTGCTTCAGGATCAGATACCGTTGAATGTCCATCTTTAAAATTCATTGTACATTGAGCTTTTGCAGTATATAACACAGTCCATTTGTCCAAAATAGTGTACTTTTCATCAAGAAAAGTATATTTCTGATCAATCATGGTCTTAAACATAGAGTTTACACCCTTCAGCATATCATCATATCCAAAGATATTTCCATTAAGGATATATCTGAAATCCGGTGAATTGTCAAACACAGCGGCAGCTATGTCAAAGTTTGCTTGCTCGCATCCTGTAATCAGAGTATTAACCACATCCTTTACTTCAGTTTTAATTTTATCAAATTCTTTGCCAGAGACTGAACCATTAGTGCTTGCATAGCAAAAAGAAGTTGATGTGATTAATGCCCAGATTAGAAATAAGTTTCGAATAATTTCTTTTGGCTTCATGACATAAAAGGTTAAAGTTATATATTAATTGGGACTGAGAGAATCGAACAAAATATCCCATTATATAAAACAATATATTTCAGAGGGAGTTTGTTGAAACTATATTGAATTAATTGTTTTTATACCTGTTATATCTATATTTACATGACAGCGAATTTCGGAAGATAAAATGCTTTTTGATGGCTTTTACAAAATAAAAATCCCGCAATAAAAGATAGGTTGTTATGCTACTTTTATTGCAGGATTAATAATCAATTTATTTATAAATATTGAGAACTAAAAATTTTATTGCTAAGTATTATATAAATGAAACATTCTATCCATGAGTTTCCATTTCTGAGCCGATGTAGCTCCCGGTTCTGCTTCCTGGAAAATGGACATATATTCTTCCCATTCTGCCTGTAAAGGCAAGGTTGCCAGTTTCTCCATGGCTGAAGTCCAGTCGAAGTCGAGAGGTGTTTCCACAATCATGAAAAGTCGTGTACCTAGAATGTATATTTCCATTTCTAGAATACCTACTTCTCTTATTCCATTTCTTATTTCTGGCCACGATTCTGATTCACTGTGTCTTTTTCTATATTCGGCAATCAGTTCAGGATCATCTTTCAAATCAAGTGTCTGACAATATCTCTTTACTGGCCCAAAGTATTCTTTGACCTGATAACCAGTTTCTTTTGTTTCCATAGTAATTTATCCGTTTATTTTAATAACCAGGGCCATGTTATCTATTTTAGGTTTTGGAAGAGTAATGATAAGTCCGGTGTTGTCACGAGTGAAAGTTACTTTTCCGCTACCCAATAATTGTACCTTTTTGATCTCTATATTATAATTAGGAGAATCTGTGGCTAATGATTTAATAACTACTTTACCACTTTCCGGATATTCCATCACGATAGCATATAAAGTTCCGTTCTTCTCTGTAAAGCGGATATCTTCGGCAGTATATTTGTTCTTACCCTCATTGAATCCTTGTGCATTCATCGGGTTCTTTTTCTCAGCATCAGGCCCTTCTCCAAATATCTTCCATGGGCGGGTATCAAAAATAGACTCTTTGTTTACATCCATCCATTTTGCAATGCCTTCGAGAACAACAACCTCTTTATCATCAATACTTCCATCACCGCGAACAGGAATATTAAGCAACAAGTTTCCGTTCTTACTCACAATATCTGCAAGCATCTGGATAACAGTCTTTGCTGATTTGTATCGGTTGTTATCATATACAGAGCGATTGTAATGCCAGTCGCCTATACATGAACATGTTTGCCATGCCTTTTCCTGCATTTTATCAGGGGCACCTCTTTCTACATCCCATACAAGGCATTCTTTTTGCTCGTCAGTGAGAATCTTACCGAAAATAACGCCATTAAGTTTACCGTTATTTCTTTTCATATTGCTGTTATAGAAATGAGCAGCAATGTTTAATCCGGCATCACTGATAGGCCATAATGGAAGAGCGGTGTCATCGAAATAAAGCAAGTCGGGGTTGTACTTATTAATCATATCAACGGTTCTGTCGTAAAAATTCTCGCAATATTCTTTGCTGGGAACAGATGCACCATCTGCCCATTCCCATTGAGAATGGATGGCACCTGGATTTTGGTTCTTACTACTTAGTTCATGATTCTGTGCGTACAACTCCTGTGGATCTAAACCATCCCACCATTGTCCTTTGCCATCTTCTTTTTTCAGCTTGCCGTCGTAAGGAATTCCGGCATAAGATCCAGTTTTGTCAGCTCCCTGAGATGTTTCGTACCATGTCCATGCATGAGAGGCGTGGATGCTAACTCCGAATGGTAGACCGTTGTGTTTGGCAGCTTTAGCCCATCCTGCTAGAATATCTTTTTGAGGACCAATCTTTGTTGAGTTCCAGTTGTGATATTTACTGTCCCAAAGGTCGAAGTTATCGTGGTGGTTACCCATGGCGAAGAAGTATTGAGCTCCGGTACGTTTATAGAGTTTTACCAGCTTTTCAGGATCCCAGTTTTCAGCTTTCCATTCATGGATAACATCTTTGAAACCGGATTTGGAAGGATGGCCATATTTTTCAAGATGTGATTTATACTGACGTGAACCTTCTTCATACATTCCACGGCCATACCAATCACCATCTTCCGGTTGGCATTGAGGTCCCCAGTGTGCCCAGATACCAAACTTAGCATTACGATACCATTCGGGCACTTTGTATTGTTTCAGAGATTCCCATGTAGGCTGAAACTTTCCGGTTTGCATAGGCTCTTTTGTGTTTTGTATGTGGTGAAAATTCTCCTGAGCAAAGCCGGTTGTACCGAACATGGCAATAAATAAAGATATAAATAATGCGTTTTTCATAAATGTGTGTTTTTGTTTTTTCAAAAGTAGTTATTAAAGGATTATTAATGTTATACTATCTCGATATATTATAATACAAATTCGATATTTGTATTCTTGCATATACTGATTATCTATAAGTTACCGATATATGAAATTTCCTATTAATAACATTATTTCGATAAATAATAATATAATTTCTGCTTATTTGTGACTTAATAAGAAATAAAGATATATATTCGCCTTTATGAAAATGAAAAATGCATGGTAAGAGAAAAAAAAGATAATCTGAATTTTACATTGTTGAACATTGGGCATGCAATTCATAATGCCGACTGGAACTGGGCAAATGTGAACAGTCCGTTTTCAAGATTATATTGGGTGGATGGAGGAAATGCAAAAATTGTGCTACCTGATGGTACATATAATCTTACACCGGGGCATTTATACCTTATTCCGTCTTTTACCTTGCATAGCTACGAGTGTGACGGGCATTTTTCACTATATTATATTCATATTTATGAGGAACAAACTGATAACCTGAGTATTATTGAGAAAATGAATCCGTCTGTTGAGGTTGAAGCTACCGAAATGGATACTTTGCTAGTAAAGCGTTTATTCGAGATTAATCCGAACAGGGAGTTGAAACTTTATGATCCGTCATCTTACGATAATTCTCAGACTTTGGTAAAGAATATCTCAGAAAATGCGCAATTACCTTATTACTTTCTGATTGAAACGAAAGGAATTTTACAGCAACTCTTTTCCAGATTTCTGAAAGATGCAGAACAAAAGATTGAAGTTACTGATAACAGAGTATTAAAGGCTTTACGCTATATCCGTAAGAACATAGATAAGCCTATCAGTATTAGTAAGCTTTCTGAGCTGTGTTTTCTTACAGACGACCATTTTATCAGGCTTTTCAAAAATGAAATGAAATGTACGCCTACACAATATATTAATCAGAAAAAGATTGAGAAAGCTCAGGTAATGCTTATTATTGACGATATACCAATAAAAGAAATTGCATATAATCTAGCTTTCGATAATATATCTTATTTCAATAAGCTGTTTAAAAAGCTAACAGGATTAACTCCCGGAGAGTATAAGAAACGACTTCACATGTAATAATCATAAAAAAGAAAATCTTATTTTTGCAGAATAATGAGCATTCTTGCTCTGTTAATACTATCGGAAAAATATATTCTCAAAAATTTGATTTAAAAATGAAATCATTTAATCGGCTATCTCTGGCTGTAATTTTATTTATTACCGTTTCGGTTTTTTCTAAAGGTGCAGAAAGCTCTGTTAATGTAAAGAGAGCAGCTCGCACAAATTATGTTTTACTTGATGGGCAATCTCTGCCAAAGGGGAATGCTGTTGGTAAGGATGGTGAAATTCATAAAGTAGATGTTCCTTTACTTCATTTAGTAAGAACCAAATCCGGATTGCATAAGGGTACGGTGTTGTTAATTCCAGGAGGGGATTATGAAACATTAAAGTTGAAAAGTGAATGTGAATCTACTACCAGATTTCTTAATGCACAAAACTTTGACGTAGCTGTTCTTGAATATCGTGTGGGTAGTGATATACAAACACGCAATATGGCCTTGACGGATGCTCTTAAAGCTTTCAGGTTACTTAAGGGCAATAAGAATCTTCAAGGTTTGAATACTGATCACTTGCTTGCAATGGGGTTTGCTTCGGGAGGGCATCTTGCTGCAAGAGCTGTTCAAAGGCTGAATAAAAAGGAACAACCCGATGAATTGATTCTTGTATCTCCTTCTTATATGAATGAAACTCTTGCCGGAACAGTTTATAGTGCAGTGCTTCCTCCTCTGGAACCTGCAGGCCGATTACTTACTATTGTTCCCGATAAAGGAGACAAAGCATGGGTGAAGAGTTGTGAGGAATATACTAAAACATGGATAGGGTATGATGGAAAGGCTTCTTGCTACTCTCAGAAAGATAATGTTTATGTTTGTGGCAAGGATACCATTGCTATGGGTGGAAAATTTAAGCTTTCGGGTATTCTTAAGAAGTTTCTGGAAGCAAAGCCTGAGACTGAAAAGATTGCACAGAATCCTGCTACTGTTCCTGTTGAAGGGTATAATCGTAAGCGCCATGCCGATAAACTCGCTCTTGTAGCTAAGGATAAGTATAACTTGATTATGATTGGTAATTCTATCACTAATAATTTTGAGAAACCTCAGTATCAGCCTGTATGGAATCAGTTCTTTACTCCAAGGAAGGCTCTTAACCTAGGTTTTAGTGGTTACCGCACCGAAAATCTTATCTGGAATATTCAGAACGGAGAACTGGAAGGTCAATCGCCCAAAGTGGTTGTGCTAGAAATAGGTACCAATAATATAGATGAAGTACATTACCCTACACGTCACACTGCAGGCCAACTTGCCGGTGGAATTGAAGCTGTAGTTAAACTCTTGCGAGAAAAGTTACCTGATTCAAAGATTATTGTGATGCGTTGCTTTCCGGGATGTTATGGCGGACCAAATCCAACTTCCCATCGTTTAATTCTTGAACGTGCTTCCGATTTAGTATCCAGGATTGCTGATGGAAAGCATGTTTTTTATTGTGATGTAAATCATGTGTTTCTGAATTTAGACGGATCAATAAATCATGATATGATGAGCGACTGGCTTCATCCTTCTCCTGCAGGAGCAAAAGCATGGGCTCAGGCTATGGAACCTTTGTTGTCTGAACTAATGGGGGATAAGTCTTTGGATACAGAGATATCTTCAAACACAGCAATAGTGCCGGCTTCTAAGTTGGAAAATGATAGTTATGATTGGTGGGCACGTCATGCTGATGTATTAGCAATCAAGGATTCCATTAATCCGGAAGTGGTTCTTATTGGTAACTCTATTACTCATTTCTGGGGTGGATTACCACAACTTAAATATGCTGACGGGCGTCTAAGAACTCCTAACGGACCAGAGACATGGAATGCTTTATTCAAGGATTACCGTGTACTGAACCTGGGCTTTGGATGGGATCGTACACAAAATGTACTCTGGCGTCTTGACCATGGAGAAATAGACGGACTTCATCCTCGTACGATTATTCTTCATATTGGTACCAATAATACCAGTGAAACAAAGAATGCCCGCATGAATACAGCTCCCGAAATAGTAGAAGGCATCCGTGCTATCTGTATGCGTCTTCGCTCTAAAGTGCCGGGTGCAAAGATTGTCTTGATGTCTGTCTTTCCTCGTGAACATGAGCCAACTCATCCACGCAGAATTCTTATTAACGAGATAAACCGTAATCTTGAAACCTTTGCTAAGGAGAATAACATCACAATACTGAATATTGGCCCTAAGATGGTGGAAGCTGATGGCACATTGCCTAAAGAAATAGCTCCCGATTTCTGTCATCCAGCGGAAAAGGGATATCAGATATGGGCAGATGCTATCCGGCCATTTATTTCAGAATTATGATTTTATAAAAAGAGCTGACCTATAAAATATTATCGATTCCGATTTCATTTATTAAAATAGATTGAATATATTTACTGAATATTCAATCTATTTTTGTTATATATTGTTCTATATATTATAATATTCACGGACAGAGCTAAAAAGATTGGAACCATGAAATTTACTCCTGAAAAATACTCCATTGCAGATGAACGAATGAAACCGTTTATCGATCCTGTAGAAATATGGGATTATCTCAATAATGCTATTCCTTCAAAACAAAAAGTACGTGAGATAATAGCTAAGTCTCTTTCTAAACAAAGACTGAATCTTGAAGAGGTGGCTTGTCTTGTTAAGGCCGATACTCCTGAACTGATTGAGGAGATAAAGGAAGGTGCAAAAACGCTTAAACGTACTATTTACGGGAATAGAATTGTGCTGTTTGCTCCGCTTTATATAGGCAATAAATGTACAAATGATTGTCTTTATTGTGGTTTTAGAATATCAAACAAGGATGCTGTGAGGAAAACTCTTTCTGACCAGGAGATTGTGAAAGAGATAGAGGCATTGGAAGACAATGGACAGAAAAGACTGATTCTTGTTTATGGTGAACATGCGGAATATAGTCCCGAATATATTGCTCATACAGTTAGGATTGCTTATGCCGTTAAAAAAGGAAATGGAGAAATAAGGAGAGTAAATATCAATGCAGCTCCACTGGATATTGAAGGTTTTAAGGTTGTAAAAGCAGCCGGAATAGGAACATATCAGATTTTTCAGGAAACTTATCATCCTGAGGCTTATAAAATTTATCATCAACGAGGTAAAAAGGCTGATTATAATTACAGGCTGACTGCTTTGGACAGGGCGCAGGAAGCAAGCATTGATGATGTGGGAATAGGTGCTTTGTTTGGCTTATACGATTGGCGTTTTGAAGTGCTTGCTTTGGTTAGGCATGCGAATCATTTTGAAGCTTGCTATAATGTGGGTCCTCATACCATCTCTTTTCCCAGAGTGAAAGATGCTTCCGGACAAAACCTGAAAACGAACTATTTTGTAAGCGATGAGGATTTTACTAAACTGATCGCTATTTTGAGATTAGCTGTACCTTATACAGGAATGATTTTGACGGCAAGAGAACCAGCTGCCTTGAGAGATGAAATAATACAGTATGGAGTTTCGCAAATTGATGGTGGAACTAATATTGAAATTGGCAGCTATGCTGAAAAAATTGCTCAGGAAAGGAATCTGAACAAAGGACAGTTTCAGATAAATGATGACAGGCCTTTGAATGATATAATTGATGAATTGCTCGATCAGGGTATGATTCCTTCTTTTTGTACTGCCTGTTACAGGTTGGGCAGGACAGGGGAGCATTTCATGGAATTCTCTGTTCCGGGATTCATAAAGCGTTATTGTACTCCTAATGCCATTCTTACGCTGGCTGAATATCTTATTGATTATGCACCTCAACATACTGCAGAGAAAGGATGGAATATTATTTATTCTACGATTGATAATATGGAGGATGAGAATATGAAAGCTTCTATCCTTGAGAAGATAAAACAGTTAAAGTTGGGAAATAGAGATTTGTATTACTAATTCTTACTGATAATTATTACAGATTATGGCACGTGATTTAAAACCGCACATTGGAATTTTTGGTCGGAGGAATGTGGGCAAGAGCTCATTCATCAATGCACTGACGGGACTTGATGTGGCTATTGTGTCCGAGGTTCCGGGTACTACAACTGATCCTGTAAAGAAATCAATGGAGATTCTGGGAGTTGGACCTGCCATTATTATTGATACTGCTGGTATTGATGACAGTGGAGAACTTGGCGAAAAAAGGATTGCAAAAACTCTGGATGTAATTAAGCAAATAGATTGTGCTATATTACTTATTACAGATAACACTTTTGGTGAATTTGAAGAAACACTGATACGGAAATTTTATAAAGCCGATGTGGACTGCCTGATTGTGTATAACAAAGTCGATATGGAACCCTTACTGAATACTACAATTAAGGAAATGCAGCAATATACTAATGCGCCCATTGTTGAGTTTAGCGCAAAAACAAATTTCAATATTAACTGTGTTATTGAAACGCTTAAAAGCATAATTCCGGAAACAGCTTATCAAAAGCCTTCGTTATTGAAGGGGTTGATTAATCGTGGAGATATTGTTTTGCTCATTACTTCAAATGATTCTGAAGCTCCGGAGGGTAGACTTATTTTACCTCAGGTAATGGCTATTCGTGATGTATTGGATAATGGAGCTATTAATATTGTTGTAAACGTGACGGAATTGGAGTTGTTCTTGCATAACACAGGTATAAAACCCAAATTGATTATAACAGATAGTCAGGTATTTAAGACTGTAAATAAGATTGTTTCTCCTGATATTCCGTTAACGGGGTTCAGTGTGGCTTATGCTCACATGCGAGGTCCTTTTGACGATTATATGAAAGGAGTTGGAAAAATCTCGGATCTGAAAGATGGTGATCGGATTTTAATTCTTGAATCGTGCACGCATCAGGTTAGTTGTGATGACATCGGGAGGTTTAAGATCCCTAATTGGCTGAGAGAATATACGAAAAAACAATTGGACTTTGACGTTGTAGCAGGTTTGGACGAAATAAAAAAACCTATAACGGATTATGCACTGGTTATTCAGTGTGGTAGTTGTATGATTACACGGAAACAGGTCTTTAGTCGTCTGGCTGAGGCTATTGAAGCAGGTGTTCCAGTTACAAACTATGGATTGACTATTGCCTGGATAAATGGAATCTTCGAAAGGGCAATAGCTCCTTTTATGAGCTGAAGTATGATGACGGTAAGCGAAATATTAAATAGGCAGGAGTTGTCAAGAGAAGATATTATCCGCTTACTATCTATTACAGATAAAGAAGAGCATGATGAGTTGATAAAAAGGGCGTATTCAATAAAGGAGAGAATAATTGGCAAAAAAGTATACCTCAGAGGGTTGATTGAGTTTTCCAACTATTGCAGAAAGAACTGCTATTATTGTGGTATAAGATGCGGAAATCATAAAGTTTCCAGATATTCTCTTACTGATGAGGAAATTTTAGAGATTGTTGAATTTGCACAGGAAAATCACTTGAAAGGCATTGTTCTTCAGTCGGGAGAACTTAGTAACGAAGAGTTTTTAAATAGAATAACGGCATTAATCGCTAAAATAAAGAAAGCTACAAATCCGGATTTCCGTATTACTCTTTCTCTTGGAGAGCAGTCTTTGGATACGTACAAAAGTTGGTTTGATGCAGGGGCTCAGAGATATTTGCTGAGGATTGAAACATCCAGCGAAGAACTGTATAATAAAATACATCCTTCAGATGAGTTGCATAGCTTTAAAACTCGTCTGAAATGTTTGGAATATCTTCGGGAAATTGGCTATATGATGGGAACGGGAGTGATGATTGGTTTGCCTTTTCAGACTATTGAGAACCTTGCAGACGATTTATTGTTTATAAAAGAAAGAGATGTAGATATGGTAGGAATGGGGCCATATCTTGAACATGCAGATACGCCTTTATACAATTATAAGGATTTGCTGATGCCTGTTAATGAGCGGTTCAATTTATCCATTCGTATGATTGCTGTTTTAAGGATATTGATGCCGGATATTAATATTGCATCTACTACAGCTCTTCAGTCGATTATTCCAAAGGGAAGGGAAATTGGTTTGAAAGCCGGTGCAAATGTAGTAATGCCAAATCTTACGCCATTGAAATACAGGCGCAGTTATCTTCTTTACGAAAACAAGCCATGTATTAATGAAGAAGCGGATGATTGCCTGAATTGTCTTGCTAAAAAGATTGAGATGATTGGTGAAGAGATCGCATTTAATGATTATGGTGATTCTAAACATTATATTAATAGAAACCTAATAGTTTAATCTCTATGATAACAGAAGACGACATTTGCAATGTTCACATGATGACTGAAGAAGAAAAATATAATCTTCTTAAGAATGTTATTATTGATTATGATCGGAAAGAGGATAATCTGATTCAGATTTTGCATATGGCACAGGCTATATTCGGTTATCTTCCTACTGAGGTGCAGCATTTTATAGCCAGTGAGATGGATTTGTCTGTTTCGAAAGTAAATAGCGTTCTTACGTTTTATTCTTTCTTTTCCACAAAACCGAAAGGAAAATATACTATTGCTGTTTGTTTGGGAACAGCCTGCTATGTTCGTGGAGGTAAAGAGGTGCTGAATAAACTGAAAGATGAATTGGGTATTGATGTGGGCGAAACTACTCCGGACAAGAGATATTCACTTACAGTGATGCGTTGCATCGGCTCTTGTGGACTTGCTCCGGCTATGACTATCAATGGAAAGGTTTATAAACAGGTTAATCCTAACAGAATAAAACGAATATTGGGAACGTTGAAATAGCCCCAAAAATCTAATCTATAAATCTATGAAAATCAATACAATCAAAGATCTGGAATCGATAAAGAATGATTTTCTAAACAAAGAGAAAGCATTTCAGTTTACCGCTCATATTTGTTATGGCGCGGGTTGTATATCTTCTGATTGCAAGAAATTCAAGGAGGCGTTTGAGCAGGCTCTCGAACAGGAACACCTACAATCGAAAGTGAGGATAAAGCTGACCGGATGCATGGGAGCATGTACTTTGGGGCCCACTTTAATTATCAATCCGGGTAACACATTATATTGCAATCTTAATCCTGCAAGTGCTTCATTAATTGTAAACGAGCATATAAAAGAAGGTAGAATAGCAGAGAAATTCTGTTATAAAGACAGAGAAACGGGTAATATTATAACTGATTTGAATGAAATACCATTCTTTAAACATCAGAAAAAGATAGTACTTCAGAAGTGTGGAACTATTGACTATGCATCAGTTGATGAATATATTGCTCATGATGGATATTTTGGGTTGGCTAAAGCGCTTACCATGAATTCAATAGAAGTTGTTGATGAAATTAAGAATTCAGGATTAAGAGGTCGTGGTGGTGGTGGCTTCCCAACAGGAACTAAATGGGAAATGGCAAATAAGGTAAGTAGCGATCAGAAATATCTTATTTGTAATGCAGACGAAGGAGACCCGGGTGCTTTTATGGATAGAAGTTTGCTCGAAGGAGATCCTCATTCGGTGATAGAAGGTATGTTGATTGCCGGTTATGCTATTGGTGCTTCAAAAGGTGTAGTCTATATAAGAGCTGAGTACCCTATTGCAATTGAAAGACTGACGATGGCTATCAAAGCATCTCAGGAACTAGGAATTCTTGGAGATAATATTCTTGGAAGTAAGTTCTGTTTTGATATTGTAATCAGAATTGGAGCAGGGGCTTTTGTTTGCGGAGAAGAGACTGCATTGATGGAATCGGTGGAAGGAAAGAGGGGAGAACCCAGACAAAAACCTCCTTATCCTGTGCAGAGTGGTTTGTTTGGAAAGCCTACAGTTATCAATAATGTAGAAACACTGGGTAATGTTGCTCAAATTATATTAAATGGCTCAAAATGGTTTTCTTCTATTGGAACAGAGAAAAGTAAGGGTACAAAGGTTTTTGCTCTAGCCGGAGCTATTGTGAACAAAGGATTGATAGAGGTTCCAATGGGGACTACGCTCGGTGAGATTCTTTTTGATGTTGGTGGAGGTATTCCAAGAGGAAAATTATTCAAGATGGCACAAACCGGAGGTCCGTCGGGTGGTTGTCTTACTGCTGAGCATCTTAATACTCCTATTGATTACGAATCTCTGACAAAACTAGGGGCAATTATGGGCTCTGGTGGTTTGATATGTACCGATGAAGATACTTGTATGGTTGATATGGCTCGTTTCTTTATGGATTTTGTTCAGGATGAATCGTGTGGAAAGTGTGTTCCATGTCGTATCGGAACAAAGCGGATGCTCGAAATTCTGGAAAGAATTACATGTGGAGAGGGAAAAGAAGGGGATGTTGAGCTTTTAATTGAATTGGGAGAATCAATCAAGGATTCTGCTATTTGCGGTTTAGGGCAGACAGCTCCCAATCCTGTTCTTAGCACAATTAAATATTTCAGGCACGAGTATGACGAGCACATAAAGATGGACTATTGTAGGGCCGGAGTTTGTGGCAGTCTTTTCCTTGCTCCTTGTCAGAATGCCTGTCCTGCAAAGGTTAATGTTCCCGGTTATGTTGCTTTGATAGCTGCAGGCAGGGTGCGCGATGCTTATAATCTTATCCGTCAGGAAAATCCATTTCCATCAATTTGTGGTAGGGTTTGTACACATCCATGTGAGAGTAAATGCCGTCGTGCTCAGATAGATGATCCTATTGCTATTGCCGACTTGAAACGCTATGCGGCCGACTTTGTATATAATTCAGGAGAACCATTGGTAACTCTCAGTTTCCCTAAGAATGGAAGTTCTGTAGGAATTATTGGTGCTGGCCCGTCCGGATTGACTTGTGGCTATTATTTGTCACGGCTTGGTTATACTGTTGATATATACGAAGAGAAAGATGTTGCAGGTGGAATTCTGGCTTACGGCATTCCTGAATATAGGTTACCAAAAGAAGAGTTGAAAAAGGAAATAGATGCAATTGTACAGTCGGGAATTAATATTATCTACAACACAAAGGTTGGAAAGGACATTACATTCAGAGAATTGAAAGAAAAGTATAATGCGATATATATTTCAATAGGAACTCAGCTTTCCCGAAAAATTGGTATAGAAGGAGAGGAAAAGGGAGGGGTATATCACGGACTCGATTTTCTTAGAGATATTAGCATGAACAAAAAAGTAAAAGTGAAGGGAATTGTTGCTGTTATTGGAGGTGGTAATACAGCCATTGATGCAGCAAGATCGGCTCTTCGCCTTGGAGCTAAAGAGGTACATATACTCTATAGAAGGAAAATGGAAGAGATGCCTGCCGACAGAAGGGAACTAGAAGATGCAATAGAAGAAGGAGTAATCTTGCACGAATTAGTTGCTCCGGTTCGTTTCGTGGGTGATGGAAAGGTTACTGGTATTGAATGCGTGAAAATGATACCAGGTAAGTTTGGAAAAGATGGCAGACGGATACCGGTTGAGGTCATTAACTCTACGTTTATGATGGATATTGATATGGCTATTCCGGCTGTAAGTCAGTATTCCGATTTACCTTTTATTCCGAAGGGTGAGGTCGGAGTAACTGACTGGGGAACATTTATTGTTGATCCGGAATCGCAGATGACCACTCAACCGGGTATTTTTGCCGGAGGAGATATAGCTCGTGGTTCTGATGTTGTGATTACTGCTATTGCCGATGGCAAAAATGCAGCAAGATCTATTGATAAATATTTAGGTGGAACCGGAAAACTAAATATTGGCGAGCCGATAGAGATACCTACAAGGGGAGTGGATGAAGGAATTACAGTTGAACATGAACGTTTTAAAATGCAATCTCTTGATCCGAAAGAACGGGAAGGTAACTTTGATGAGGTGAGGTTAGGCTATCACAAACTTAATGCAATTGCCGAATCAATGAGGTGTTTAAGATGTTCTGATCGTAATACAGATCGTAGTTCGGAAGATTAAAAAGCTAAAATTAAGTACTATGATAAACCTTATCATAAATGATAAAGCAGTTCAAGTTAAAGAGGGAACTACCATTTTTGAAGCTGCAAAACAGAATCATATCTTAATCCCTCACTTCTGTTATCTGGAGAATGTACATCAGATTGGATCGTGCCGTATCTGTGTTGTTGAAGTGGAAGGCGCTAAAAATCTGATGGCATCGTGTGTAACCGAAGCTAAAGAAGGAATGGTTATTCATACCAATTCGGAGAGAGTACGCAATGTCAGAAAAGTAATCTACGAGCTGATGCTTTCAGATCATCCTAAGAATTGCCTCACTTGCTGGAGAAATCAAAATTGTGAGTTACAGGAACTTGGCAATTTAATTCAGGTTGATGAATATAGATACGAAGGGGCCAAATCAAAAGAATTTGTTGACAGCTCCAGCCCGTCAATTGTTCGTGATAGTTCAAAGTGCGTTCTTTGCCGCCGATGTGTAACTGTGTGTAATCAGGTTCAGGGTGTTTGTCTCATGAATCCGCATCATCGTGGTTTTTCTACATTTATAGGACCATCGGAAGATGAGCTTTTGGGAGAATCAATTTGTACCAACTGTGGTCAGTGTATTTTGGTATGTCCTGTTGGAGCTTTGAAAGAGAAAGACTCAACACAAGAGGTATGGGAAGCCTTGTATGATAAATCCAAAACTGTTATTGTTCAGACAGCCCCGGCCGTGCGTGCAGCACTTGGAGAATTGTTTGGTTATGAACCCGGTACTTTGGTTACTGGTAAGATGGCGTCGGCTTTGCACAATATCGGATTTAAGTATGTTTTTGATACCAATTTTGGTGCCGACCTTACTATCATGGAGGAAGGATCTGAATTTCTGGAAAGATTAAAAGATATGTTCTCTTCTAAGAAAAAAGAGGCTGTTCTTCCAATGATTACCAGTTGTAGTCCGGGTTGGATAAAGTACGTAGAACATCATTATCCAGATCAGTTGGCTCATCTGTCTAGTTGCAAATCTCCTCACATGATGCTGGGAGCATTGACTAAATCTTATTTTGCAGAAAAGGTTGGTATTGATCCGAAATCTATTTTTATGGTTTCAGTCATGCCTTGTACAGCTAAGAAATTTGAGATTATTCGCCCGGAGATGTATAATAACGGATTAGCAAACGTAGATGCAGTGATTACTACCCGTGAGTTGGGACGAATGATTAAAGACGCCGGAATTGATTTTAGAAATCTACCAGATGGAACGTTTGACAGTCCGTTGGGATTGTCTTCCGGTGCAGCCGATATATTTGGTACAACCGGTGGTGTAATGGAAGCAGCCTTACGTACAGTCTATGAATTAGTTACGGGGCGTGAACTACCTACGGAAAAGCTTCACTTAAAACCTCTTATGGGATTAAAAAGAATTAAGACAGCAGAATTGAAGATAGAAAAGCCATTACCGGAGTTTAATTTCCTGGCAGGAGTAACCTTAAGAGTTGCCGTTACAAGCGGGTTGATAGGTGCAGCTGAATTAATGGAAGAAATAAAGAACGGTGCGAGTCCTTACCATTTTGTAGAAGTAATGGGTTGTCCTGGAGGATGTATCAGCGGAGGCGGACAACCACGACCTGTTAATGATGCATACAGGATGAAGAGACTTGATGCTATTTACAGAGAGGATGAAGGGAAAACTTTACGAAAATCACATGAAAACCAAGATATAAAGACTTTATATCGTGAGTTCCTTGGTGCACCTCTCGGACATAAGTCGCACGAATTACTACATACTGTTTATACACAACGAAAAAAAGACTAAACAATATTCTTTTGGATATACTATTCATTATTTATTCAATATTAAGCTATATACTATCTTGAAGATAATAAATGAGGATAACTTTTATACCTATAATATCAGATAATTAATTAAATTAAATTTCTTTATTAATAAGTCGAAGTTTGAGTGTTTATTTTCTTGTTTGTTTGTTTAGTTGAGAATATATTTTTAGTATATTTGCCACATATAATAAATTATATCCTTTTAAACAAAGAAAAAACAACATGAAAAAACTCTTTTCGATTTTCCTGATTTGTTCGAGTTTAACGTGCGGTAGTACGATGAAAGCGGGCAATTACGACCTAATTCCTCTTCCAAATTCATTGGTACAGAGTGAAGGACGTTTTGTATTGAATGATAAATGTGAATTTATTGTTCAGAAGGGACTGGACAGTAAGTTTACTAAGGTGGCAGAAGATTTTGCAAAACAATTGAATCTTACTTCTGGTATCAATGTTAAGGTAAGTACTAAAGCTGCTAAGAAAGCTGCTAGTAATACTATCACTGTTGTTCTGAACAAAAAAGTTCCGGCAGAAGGTTATAAATTAAACGTAGAAAAAGACAAGGTTCTTATTGAAGCATCTGCACCCGAAGGTTTCTTTCACGCTATTCAAACAGTAAAACAATTACTTCCTGCTGCTGTTTTCGGTAAAACATTGGTGAAGGATCAGAAATGGGAGCTTGCTTGTGCCAAAATCAGCGATGCTCCTCGTTTTAGTTACAGAGGTATGCATCTCGATGTATCACGTCATTTTTTCAACGTTGATGAAGTGAAAAAGTATCTTGATGTAATGGCTTTGCATAAATTGAATAAATTTCACTTCCATCTAACTGATGACCAGGGATGGAGAATTGAAATTAAAAAATATCCAGAACTTACAACCATTGGAAGTCAGCGTGCATACACAATGGTGGGTAAAAACTGGGGAAGCTCTGATGGTAAGCCTCATGGAGGATTTTACACTCAGGAACAAATCAAAGAGATTGTGAAATATGCGCAAGATCGTTTTATCACAATTATTCCTGAAATTGACCTTCCAGGACACATGGTTGCAGCTTTGGCAAGTTATCCTAGCCTTGGTTGTACAGGCGGTCCTTACAAGGTTTCTACAGAATGGGGAGTACTTGATGATGTATTATGTGTAGGAAAAGAAGAAACATTTACTTTCCTTGAAAATGTATTGACCGAAGTTATGGAACTATTCCCTTCTAAGTATATTCATATTGGAGGTGATGAATGTCCAAAAGTTCGCTGGGAAAAATGTCCGGTTTGTCAGGCTAAGATTAAGGAACTTGGTTTGAAGGCAGATGAAAAGCACTCTGCTGAGGCTAAATTACAAAGTTATACAATGACTCGTATCGAGAAATTCCTGAACGATAAAGGCCGTATGATTATTGGATGGGATGAAATTCTCGAAGGCGGTCTTGCTCCTAATGCAACAGTAATGTCATGGAGAGGAATGGAAGGCGGTATAGAAGCTGCTCGTCAGGGACATGATGTAATTATGACTCCAAGTTCTCACTTGTATTTTGACCATTATCAATCTCTTGATCCTAGAGAACCACTTGCTATTGGAGGATTCTCTCCTGTAGAAAGAGTTTACTCATTTGAACCGGTTCCTGCAGAATTAACCAAAGAAGAAGCAAAACACATTCTTGGTCCTCAGGCTAACTTATGGGTTGAATATATTGAATCGGAAGATCATCTGGAGTATATGCTGCTTCCTCGTTTAGCTGCATTAAGCGAAGTACAATGGACAAATGCTGATAAGAAAGACTATGCAAGTTTTACTTCACGCATTGGCCACATTGCAGATATCTATGATGTAATGGGATTGAATTATGCTAAACATATTTTTGAAGCAACTCCTTCTTATGCTGTAAATACTGAAAAAGGATGTGTGGAAGCTACTTTAAAAACAATTGGTGATGCTCCAATTTATTATACAATAGACGGAACAGAGCCAACTGTAAATAGCACCAAATACACTGCTCCGGTTGAAATTCCTTATTCTTGTACGCTTAAAGCAATGGTGGACAGAAAGAATATGAAACTTCGTAATGTAGAAAAAATAGTCTCTTTCACTAAATCAACAGCAAAGAAAGCAACACTGAATACTACACCAAGCAAGAAGTTTGAATGTAATGGTGCTGCTACTTTGGTAGATGGTATCCGTGGTGGTAAAAGCTACAATGATAGTTGGGTAGGTTTCCAGGCTGAACCAATGAATTTAGTTATTGATTTAGGAGAAAACACTAAAGTTAAGTCTGTTCGTTTAGGTACCAACTCTGCGAAAGGCGACTGGGTATTCCCTCCAAAAGATATCACTGTTTACCTTTCTGCTGATGGTCAGAATTTCAAAGAAGCAGCTAAACTGGTTCTTCCGGAAGCTCAAAAAGGAGATAAGGACGGAGTAAATGATTATACTCTTGGTTTTGCTCCAACACAAGCTAAATTTGTGAAAGTAATCGTTAATAACGTTACTTCTATGCCTCAATGGCATGGTGGAAAAGGCAAAGCTGCTTATGTGTTTGTAGACGAAGTATGCGTTGAATAATATTTCAGAAAAATAAAAAAGCTAAGGGCGCTCAATGGTTGTTGGGCGCCCTTCCTTTTAACTCTGGTCAGAGGATTATATAACTTAGATCAGAAGTTTATCTGTTGTTTGTATTTACTCCTTCCACTTGGTTCTCTTCATTATTATTATTTAAATCATCATTTGTAATTCCTTTCTTTGCTTTCTTTGCAGCAGATGTTTTGAGAGTTCCAAATCTGTATGACAGGCTTATTCTGAAATCGCGAGCATTGATATAATTTACATTTTTCATAGTAAAACTCCTGTCATTTGTTCTGCTTGTATATTCTTTTGTTTTCCAGAATGGATCATTGCAGGAGAGAGATACCGATAATTTTTTGTTCATGAAGTCTTTGCTGACAGAAAAACTGGTGAAATAGAATGCCGATGTTTTTCCCTGCAGACTAACTCTTGGGGCAAAGTAACCTCCATTCAGATTCAAACGGAAGTTTTGTGGAAGCGTATATTGGAGTCCTGTATAGCAATTGTAAAAGAATCCGTTTGTACTTAGTTTATCTGTTGATGACGTTGCATCACTTTTCATATTTACATAGAAAATACCTCCGTTTAAGATAAGATTGAAGTTCTTAAAGGCATTCCAGTTACCATATAAATTAAAATTAGTTTGTTGACTATGACCAATATTGTCGTAGGTAGTCTGGCTTATATTTGGCTTTTTGGGGTCAATAAATGTGTAGCTTTCTATTCCATTGTTCTCGAAACGATAACTTAGACCAAGATTAATATTAAGCTTGGGAGAGAATCTACTGTAATTCAGATTCAGGTTATGGCTTTTTTCCGGGTTTAGTTTTGGATTACCATAGCTGATGTTTTCAGGATCTGTATCATTTATATACGGATTCAGGTTTCTAATACCCGGACGGCGAATACGCATGGAATATCCAAAGCGGATTTGTTCTGCAGGACTTTTCATGTATGAAATGGTTGCCGAAGGAACTAAATTGGAATAGCTGACTTTAAAATTCATCTCGGGGGAAAGAATGTATTTAACTTTCTGACTAGTGCTTTCTTCGCGTACCCCTGCTTTAATTCCAAACTTCTTTATCTTGATGTCGTAACTGATATAAGCAGAATAAATTTCCTGTGTATGCTTAAAGTCGTAAGACGGATCAATTACCAAAGTATCATTTTGCCAGCGCTCCGTTTCACTGTTACTTTTACGGAGAATAAACTTTAATCCAGCTTCAAGCTTTTGTCCCTGCCAGGTAGGGCGTATATAGTCAAGCTGCATTGTATGCTCATTCGTTGAGGCTTTATTTACGTTGTTTTGAGTACGTGCCAGAAATAGGGGAACAGCACCCGATAAGTTTTTTAATAAAGTGTTGCTTTTACTGTCGTTAGGGTTGTTGTCGAATTTGTAAGAAACAGTAAGAAGTTCATCTTTCCGATGAGTAGAACGCTGATAATCTACATTAATGTCTGTTGAACCAAACGTTCTGGTTGATTTGCTGTATCTGTCATAACTGTAATATGGATTATATTCAGCATCTTTCATCTCAACCATGTAGTTTGAAATACCAGTTATTTTTCCGTTAAACCTTTCGACAGACAAGCTTACAAGATTAAGTGTGTCTATCTCGTAACTGGCCTCTACGGTGCCAAACTGAAACGGTCCTTTATTCTTTGAACGTCCGTTCTGAGTCATGTATTTCTCTATGTTATTTACGAGATTTGTACGTTCCAGATAAGAATCATTATAAGGCGTGTTGATGTGATTGTAATTGTAGTTTGCAGTAATACCAATTTTCCCCATTTTCATAGATAAGTAAGCTCCTCCACCGATGCGTCCCTGCGTACTGGCATTACTCCGAATTGTGGCTGTATATCCTTCAAGTCCGCTTTTTGCGGTGATAATATTAATAATTCCTCCAACACCTTCAGCATCATACTTAGCTCCGGGATCAGTAATTACTTCAACACTCTTAATGGAATTGGCGGGCATGCTTTTCAGAACATCGCTGGGATTATTGCTAATCATGTTGGACGGCTTACCATTCAGGTATATTTTAAAGTCGGACGAACCTTTCAGTTGAATATTATCTTCATTGTCCACCGTAATCATTGGTATCTTACGAAACATTTCCAAAGTGTTGCTGGTTTTAGCCTCAGGGTCGTTCTCGATACTGTATGTCAGCTTATCTATTTCAACCTTTACTAAAGGCTTTTGTGCAACAACCACAATTTCATTTAGTAGTGCTGAAGTTTCCGTCATAAATATAGCTCCCAAAGAAACCTGCTTTTGATTTGCGCTAAGTGAGAACCCTTTTACTGCTGGCTTCATGCCAACAAACTGTATAGCAATTGCATAATTGCCGGGTGAAGCATTAAATGAAGCCGTGAAATTTCCGTTATTATCGCTTACCACCACCTTTACCGGATTTTGTGGTGAGCGTGCTGCGGCTATACTAAGCGTGGCATATTGTACCCCCTGACCGGATATAGAATCAATAACAGTTCCTTTAACCGTATATCCTGTCAGTTGATCTGTTCTTCTTTGAGGCGTTTGAGCCACGTTGCTTAGTACGGAAATTAGCAGGAAAAGAATGAAACAAATACTCCTCATATTTCCGTTAAAATTTAGTTATTGGTAATGAATATACTACGCTTCTTAAATAACATTTCAAGTCTCAATTTGTTCGTCTCACAATATCAATAAAATGGAGTTTAAAAAGTAAAATATAAATATTTAGGTTTTTGGTGTGATTTTTCCAATAAATAGTATATATTTGTATATTATTATTGAAGAATAGAAAGTGATGAAACAATTTACAGAATTGATTGAGTATGCATTAAAGGCTCCGTCCGGACACAATACACAGCCTTGGAGGTTTAGATTAACAAGTAAATCTATTGATATTTATCCTGATTTTAGCCGTTCATTGTCTGTGGTGGATGGTAATAACAGAGAGTTGTATATTAGTTTAGGAACTGCAACAGAGAATCTTTGTATTGCCGCACGTCATTTTGGATATCAGGATAGTGTAAGCATTCTTACAGATACCACTGGTGAATATTATATTCATGTAGAATTAGAGAAAGCTGATAAAACTTATTCGGATTCTCTTTTTGAACAGATTTTTAAAAGACAGACCAACAGACGAATCTATACTAACAGGTCGTTGACTAAAGATACGTTGAAAGTATTAAGAGAGGTTCATCTGGAGTATGGGGTTCATGTTTACTTGTATGAGAAAAAAGATGCAGAATTCAATCAGCTGAAAGAGTTCGTTTACAGAGGTAACGAAATGCAGATGACTAACAGAGCCTTTAAAAAAGAGCTTACCAACTGGATACGACTAAATAAAAAGCAGGTCCTTAAATATAAAGACGGACTGACGTATGCTGTTATGGGTTCGCCATCAGTCCCTTCATGGATAGGAAAATCAATCATGAATTTTGTGTTGACTCCTGAGGCACAAAACAAATCGGATAAGAAGAAAATAGAGTCTTCATCTCTGCTGACTCTTTTTACTGTTGACAATAGTACCCCCGAGGAATGGATTGCTTTAGGACGTTCGCTTGAGAGATTTCTGCTCGAATCTACATTATTGGGAGTAACCAATGCTTATTTAAATCAGCCATGTGAGGTAAATTCGCTTGCCGGTGAAATGCGAACTAAGCTTGATATAAATGGAGAATATCCTATGTTGCTTGTTCGCCTTGGACATGCTGTTTCTATGCCTTACTCACCAAGAAAAGAGGTTAACGATATGGTATTTAATTAAAATCAGGGTTTAACTAGCCCTTTATTAATTGCCTCTCAGGAAATATTGAATAATTTGTATAAAAGAACTTATGTTTTACACTATAAAAAAAGATAGAAAGTATAAGCTTTCTATCTTTTTTATAATAAAATTATTTTTAAAGAATTATCCTTTTACTTCTTTTTTAACTTCGCCTTTAGCATCTTTGCATGCTTTTTTGCAATCTTTCTGGCTTTGTTTTGAACAAGCTTTTGCGTCTTTGCCAGCTATTTTAGCGTCTTTGCAAGCTTCTTTACATGCAGCTTTACATTCTTTTTTTCCAGCTTTTGTCATTTTAGCAGCATCTTTGCAACAAGCTTTTGCGTCTTTGCATTCAGCCTTAGCATCTTTACATTCTGCTTTTGCTTCTTTACAACATGCTTTAGCTTTGTCTTTTTGTACTGTAGCAGTCTTCTCAGCTTTTTCTACTTTTTTTGATACTGTTTGTGCGTTTGCAGTGAAGCTAACAGCTGCAATGAATGCAGCAAATAAAATAATTTTTTTCATATTCGTTGTTTTTATTAGTTATCAGTCTGATCTCACACTTTCTTTAGAAAATGGGTTTAATACAAACTTCAGCGTGTGAAAGTACAAAATAAAATGAAATATTAAATAGTTATATCAAAAAAATCGCAGAGTTTTTCTGCAAATTATAATTTGTTGAATTTTATTCTTCTAATTTTGAATATTTGTTAATTGAGTATATTATAGTTTTAATAGAAGCGTAAATCCAATTTTAGTATAGGCATGGATAAAACAACAACGGGCAGAAAAGCTTGTTCTTTTCTGCCCGTTGATTGAAGCAATATTTAAATAAAGATTATTATTTCATATCTTTCTTCATGTCTTTTTTCATTTCTTTTTTAGCATCCATAGCTTCTTTCTTTCCTTCTTTTGCTTTAGTCTTTACACCTTCTTTAGTGCATTTATAATCATTTTTGCATTTTGCAACAGCTTCCTGATATTGAGCTTTAGTAATCTTTCCCTCTTTCAAATCTTTATCATATTTGGCAAGAGCAGCTTTATACTTAGCTTCAGTATCAATTTTCTCAAATTTAGTAGTCGTTTTTGACTTCATGTCCTTAACAGTAGCTTGTGCTTTTGTTGCTTTTTCTTTCTGAACAGAAGCAGCTTTCTCTGTTTTCTCAACTTTTTTATTTACTGTTTGAGCGTTTGCTGCGCTAAAACTTGCTGCAAAGATAAATGCAGCCAGTAGAACTAATTTTTTCATATAATACTCCTTTAATAGTTAATCCTATTAAGAACATATTAAGGAGCAAAAATGTTCAATTGTTTAGCAAAAATTATTCTGCGCTGTACTTATCTTTTTCAAATCGCACAAACTGAAGGTTTTTCTTTAGCTTGTTATCAGCCCTGAAACAAATTTTCTGTGCCCTGACCTTTGATGGAGTACATTCTTCGGGAGTATCATAACCATCACTGGTAGCAGAAAGGGTGAAGATGCCCAGATTGTCGAGATAAACACTGTCGCCATTGTGTAGATGCTCTTCCATTAAATCAACTAATCCCGACAAGGTTGACAGGATATCTCCTTTTGAAAGGGAGCAACGATGTGATAGTTCATCGGCCAGATTGGCTATATGTACCTTTTCATTGCGGATGGGAACTGCGTAGTATTTTGTTGTTTTATCTTTCAGTGCGGAACGTTTTGTTTTTACTCTATATCTGAATGCCATTATTATTTAGTGAGTTTTAAATTTATACTAGGAATGTTTTTCGTTTGATGTATATCAAACACTATCTTTGATGTATATCAAACGTATGCTTAGATGTATATCATAATACTGCTTTGATGTATATCATACTAAATACAATATTACGGTTATTTAATGAAATCCGCAAATATATTTGATAAAATATTTAGCAATATTGGACAAGTATAATCAGTGAACTCGCTTTATCTTTGCACTATCAATTAAAACAAAGAAGTATGGAAATAAAATCGTCAACACGGGAAGAATATTTGAAAAGAGTGAATGTTGTAGTAGATTATATTAATAACCACCTCGATGAGGAACTCGATTTGCAAAAACTGGCTGAGATGTCCAACCTGTCAACTTATCATTTTCATCGCATCATGAAAGCTTTTCTGGGCGAAACACTCGGAGCATATATAATAAGAGTTAGGTTGGAAACCGCCGTCCGTCTGCTTCGGTATACAGATCTTCCTGTGGAACAAATAGCCTATAGCGTGGGTTATGAGATGCCTTCTTCTTTATCGAAATCGTTCAAACAATTTTATGATATAACTCCATTAGAATACCGTAACAATAAAAACTTTGTAATTATGAAACCTGTACAATTAAATCCGGATTTGAATTTGAAATCGCCTAAGGTGATAGATATTGAAACAAAGAAAGCAATTTATATCCGTTTAACCGGAGCATATTCCGAACTCGACTTTTGTGGAGCATGGGGTAAACTTTGGGCGTATGTGAAAGAGAATAAACTTTTCTCGGCAGGCATTGAGCACATCAGCATTTATCATGATGATCCTAAGGTCACCACATCTGAGAAACTTCGCACAGACGTGTGTCTTGTACTTCCAAAACCGGCAGAACCAAAAGGTGAAATCGGAGTGAAAGAGATTGCCGGAGGTAAGTATGCTGTTTTCTCGTATCAAGGTCCTTATACAAACCTCGGGATTGTGTATGATACAATCTTTGCAAAATGGCTTCCCGATAGTGGATACGAACTTCGTAACGCTCCGTTGTATGAGAAATATATCAATGATCCTTCACGCACGGAAGAAGCCAAACTGAAGACGGAGATTTATATTCCGTTGCAGTAAAGGTTTGCAATCGAAATAAACCGAATAACCCGGACAAAACAGTTTTATATTGTTTTGTTCGGGTTTTTAATTTTCGATAATAGCCATTGATTTTTGTATTTTTTTCATTGAAATGGTGAGGGATGACTGTATTTGGTGATGGATAATCAGCGTTTAGTGAGGGTTGATATTGCATCCCTCACCTCTGAAAAGGCTTATCTATAAATGGTTTTAGTGAAAATGGTGATGGTAGTGAGGGATGATTTTGATTTATTATTAGATAAAGACTAAAATAGCTAGTATAGCTATCTGATATTTTATTACATTTGTCATACTGATTTTAAAATAATATTGTCATGAATAGCGTAGAAGAATTAAAAGAAATGCTTATTATTAAAAATGATGAAGATGTAGAAGCTAAGTTCAAACAGATTGCTGAAGCTTTATTTCAGAACTATCATATTGAAAAAGAAACGGAAATATATGATTTTTTAGAAATAGAGTTTTATTATTTTAATGAACAGCATCCTGATATTATTACTTATCCTCGCACTATCGACGGTGGCAAGTGGTTCTTGCATGCTAGCGGCATTGATATTTCATTTCAAAGTAAAGTAGAAACAGATGAAAAAGGGAAAATAGACTATACTAATAGCTTTTTTGGAGGAATTCTTATTCGTAGTTTATCTAAGAGAACAGCAAATGATTCATCACGTGTAATAGGCGGCCCTCGTCGGTGTCTCTATGAATTATTCAATGGTATTGATGTTTTCAATCCACGAACAGAATCTTTTCCTAAGCTAGTGTATAATCAAAAAGCTTATATAAGTCTTGAATTACCAGTTCAAAGGAAAATCCCCAAAATGGGTAATAAAGGTAAATGTGTTGCAAAAAATTATTGTTATTTTGTTAGAAGGAATGATTGTAATTCAAATTGGTATGATGAGCTAGAAAAGAAATATTATTCAGGTGCCTTACCTTGGAATAGAAAGAGAATCTAGCCTAAGTGAAATATGAATAATAGCTCATTTTAATAAACTCCTTCGAAAAAGTGTGCTAAACATGCAAAAACTCCTTCGAAAAAATGTATTCTCTAACAGAAACTCCTTCGACTTTTTGTAGAAGGAGGGGATAATTATGAAAAAAAGTTGCTCGTACTTCCATGTCTGATTTCCGTGAAGAAGAATGGCTGACTAATTTTCCTCTGTATTCTATATGCGAGCTGACTAATTATATTGAAGACAAACAGGTATAAACAAAGACCTTTATTTCAAAAATAACATTTCATTTTGTTACATATTCCAAAAAAGCACTAACTTTGTGCCATATTCTCATATAAGGGGTGCCTCAATATAACGGGCTGAGATTATACCCATAACCTGATCCGGGTAATGCCGGCGGAGGGAACGAAAGATAGAAAAGACCCCTTTTCTGTTTTATTTAACTAAAAATAGGTATGAAAAAGAAAGTACAGATGCTTGTCGGCTTAACACTGATTGGCTCATCGTCTTTTGCGCAGGTAAAGGATAGCCTGCGTTTGGTAAGACTGCAGGAAGTGCAGGTAGTAGGAACACGCGCAACGGCTAAGACTCCGGTTGCATTCTCAAATGTTAGTAAGGATCAAATTAAAAAGCAGAACTTCGGGCAGGATATTCCGTTCTTGCTTACTATGACTCCTTCGGTGGTAGCAACATCCGATGCCGGAGCTGGAGTGGGGTATACAGGTATACGAGTTCGTGGAACGGATGCTTCACGTATCAATGTTACTGCCAATGGCGTGCCTTTGAATGATGCCGAGTCTCACACGCTTTATTGGGTAGACATGCCCGACTTTGCTTCGTCTATTGAAGATCTTCAGATTCAGCGCGGAGCCGGAACTTCGACTAATGGTGCAGGTGCTTTTGGTGCAAGTATTAATATGAAGACTGAATCTATTTCAGCACTTCCTTATGCTGAAATTAATGGTTCGTATGGATCATTTAATACGCACAAGGAAACATTTAAAGTAGGAACCGGATTGCTAAAGAGTCGCTGGGCTTTTGATGCCAGATTATCTAATCTTGCATCTGATGGATATATCGACCGGGCTTCTACAGATTTGAAATCGTTCTTTGCTCAGGCAGGTTATTATGGTGATAACGATATCTTTAAATTTATAGTTTTCGGTGGAAAAGAGAAAACTTATCATGCTTGGAATGGCAATGAAGACCTCGCAGGAAAAGGTCGCCGATATAATCCTTGCGGTGAGATTGAGGAAGAATATCTAGGAGAGGATGGTAAAACACACACTAAGATAATTGGTTTTTATAAAGACCAGACTGATAACTATATTCAGACTAATTATCAGATGCTTTACACTCATATTTTCTCTCCAAAGTGGAATATGAACCTGACATTGCATTATACTGATGGGGAAGGTTATTATCAGGAATACAAGAACGGATGCACGTTGAAGAAGTATGGTCTTGTGCCTTTTACATTGGATGGAACTCTGATAGAAAAAAGTAATTTGGTTCGTCAGAAAAGAATGGATAATGGTTTTGGCGGAGGAGTGTTCTCCTTTAATTATTCTTCCGGCCGTTTACAAGCTTCTTTAGGTGGAGCAGCTAACGAATATAAGGGTAATAATTACGGTAGAGTAATCTGGGTGAAGAACTATTTTAATACTGTGCTTGATCCCGATCACGAATATTATCGTAACAACTCTGATAAAACAGATGCTAATATTTATTTGAAAGCAAGCTATGAATTGCTTAAAGGATTGAGTGCTTATGGTGATTTGCAGTATCGATATATTCATTACACTATTGATGGTTTGAATGATAAGTGGGACTGGACTAAGACTCTGGGCGGAATGCAGACTTTGGCAGTAGATAACAACTATAACTTCTTTAATCCGAAGGCTGGTTTGTTTTGGCAGATGAATAAAAACAGTTCTGCTTATGCTTCATTCTCAGTGGCTCATAAAGAACCTACCCGTAATAACTTTACGGATGCTAAGTTTGGCAAAACTCCTTCTTCAGAAAGATTGTTCGATTATGAGGCCGGATATACATATAATGATTCTCGCTTCCTTGTAGGTGTGAACTTCTACTACATGAAGTATAAAGATCAGCTTATTCTTACCGGTCAGACAAATGATATTGGTGAACCATTGGCTGATAATGTTCCTGATAGTTACCGTGTAGGTATGGAATATATGCTAGGAGCAAAGATAACTTCCTGGTTGAGATGGGATGGAAACGCAACTTTAAGTCAGAATAAGATTAATGACTATACTGAATATCTTGATAATTATGATGCAAACTGGAAACCATTGTATACTCAAACATCTAACTACGTAGGAAAAACAACAATTGCTTATTCTCCAAGTGTAATAGCAAATAGTATGTTTACATTTACTTATAAAAATTGGGATGCAGCACTTCAATCAAGTTATGTAGGTAAACAATACCTATCTAACTCGAAGCAAGAAGATTGTGTTCTCGATGCTTATTTTGTAAATAATCTCCGTTTAGGGTATACGTTCAGTTTACCAGCATTTAAATCAATACATTTAGGTCTTTCAATCAATAATCTGTTTAATGAGAAATATGAAAGCAATGGATATGGATATAGCTCTTATGTAATTGATGCAAACGGAAGTAAAACACGTTATAACGGTGCCGGTTATTTTGCTCAGGCTGGAACAAACATTTTGGCCGGAATTACGTTGAAATTCTGATAAAAGAAAATATACTATAATGGATTATCTTGAAATTATAGGCACACTGATAGGCTTGCTTTATCTCTATTTAGAGTATAAAGCAAGTATCTATTTGTGGTTTGCCGGAGTTGTTATGCCGCTTGTATACATATATGTGTTTTATGCTGCGGGACTTTATGCAGATATGGGTATTAATATCTATTATTTACTGGCTGGTTTGTACGGGCTAGTGATGTGGATGAAAAAGTCCGACCAAAAAGAAGGAGAGGAGCGACCTATTTCTTATACTCCGGTTAAATACTTCTTGCCGATAATTATTATCTTTGCCATACTTTTTGTTGGAATAGCTTTTATCCTGATTCGTTATACCGATAGTACAGTTCCTTATGCAGACTCTTTTGTTACTGCTTTAAGTATTATTGGAATGTGGTTGCTGGCATATAAGTATATTGAGCAATGGCTGGTTTGGATTGTTGTGGATGTTGCTTGTTGTGCTTTGTATCTTTACAAAGGTCTGTATCCTACAACTATTCTCTACGGTTTGTATTCCGTGATAGCTGTATTTGGCTATTTCAAATGGAAAAAGATGATGTTATATAATGCTTTGAATGATGAAAAAATACCCGTTACTGACAATCGCTAAGAATCCCTCTGCCATTATTCTGGCTAATGGAGATTTTCCCGTTCATCCACTACCTTTAGCTCTTTTGACTAAAACAGAATATGTGGTTTGCTGTGATGGAGCTACCGATGAGTTTGTCAGTAAAGGAAGAATTCCCGTTGCTATAGTTGGCGACGGAGATTCTCTTTCAAAATTAAATAAAAAGCAATTTGCACATATTCTTCACTCTATTCCCGATCAGGAAACAAATGATTTGACTAAGGCCTATAACTACTGCTTGCAACAAAATAAAAAGGATTTGCTTATTCTTGGTGCAACAGGAAAAAGAGAAGACCATACATTAGGAAATATTAGTCTATTGGCTGATTATATGGATCAGGCAGATGTAGAAATAGTAACCGATTATGGTGTATTTACTCCTATATCAGAAGACTGTGAATTTGAAAGTTATCCGGGTCAGCAAGTATCCATTTTTAATCTTTCTGATGCCGATATGTATCAGGAAGGACTTCAGTATACTCTCCCTTCTTTAAAACAGTGGTGGCAAGGAACTCTCAATGCTTCCTTATCCGACCGCTTTATTATTCATACCACAGGTAAGGCTATTATCTTCAGAGCCTACTAATTTTAATATATTCCACTTTTGCTGATAAAAAGCATCTGTTCGTTGATTGCTTTTTGATGGTTTGTCGTATTGTAATACATTCGTAATGAGAAAAGTATTATGAATAGACTAATTCTATCAAAAATCACTTAAATAGATGCGTTCAGAAATTATACAGTTGTTAAACGAAATGCCTCCCATCTCTCTGGAAGAAATGGATGCTGTTCGATTAATGAATAGGATTGATACTAAGTTTATTATTCCTACAGAACGTTTTGAACCTTTTCTTAAAAAGATAAAGGATGAATATTTCGTTCAGGATATTAATGGTAAACGAGTTAATAATTACCACACAACTTATTTGGATACTCCTGCAGATGATATGTTCATTGCTCATCAAAACGGGAAGACCGACAGAGAAAAAATAAGAATAAGAGAATATGTCGATTCAGATCTGACTTTTCTGGAGGTGAAGCATAAAAACAATAAAGGACAGACACGAAAGGTTAGGACCGGCATTAAGAACAAAGACCATTTCAGAGTTGAAAAGAATGCAGAGTTTCTACATTCTCATTCCAGATATGAATTGGATAACCTGTTTCCTGTACTCGAAAATAATTTCTATCGCATAACATTAGTCAATCGTTGTAAAACAGAACGTTTGACGTTAGATTGTGACATCAATTTCCTGAATCTGGAAACAAGAAAAGAAGAGGCAATTTCTGATTTTGTAATTGTTGAAGTTAAGCAAGAAGGAGAGTCTTATTCTCCTGTAAGAGATATAATGAATAGAGACAGAATCAGGCAGGTTAGTATTAGTAAATATTGCCTTGGAGCAGTTCTTACCAATCCGTCTTTGAAATATAATCGATTCAAAAGCAAATTAATACAAATAAATAAATTAACTAATAAATCTTATGGATACACTTTCTGAATGGATGAGTAATATTGATCTTCTGGGAACTCCATTACTTGATGCTAATGGTTTTGGACAGCTGATAATGCGCTTCCTTATTAACTTTGTTATAGTAACTTCTATTATTCATTTTTTCTATTATCCCAAAAGTAGAAGAAGAGATTACTATTTTACGTTTTCGCTGATTAATGTAAGTGTGTTTTTACTTATATTCTTGCTTAATAGTGTAAAAATTAAAATAGGTTTTGCTTTAGGTGTCTTTGCTATTTTTGGGATAATAAGGTACAGAACCGAATCGGTACCTATCAGAGAAATGACTTATCTTTTTTTAATTATTGCTGTGTCTGTCATCAATGCTGTTGCTGTTCAGATAAGTTATGCAGAATTATTTACAACTAATATTTTGTTTGTCCTTATAACCTGGGCTTTGGAAAGCAGTAGATGGCTGAAACATACATCATGCAAACTCATATTGTATGATAAAATAAACCTTATTACTCCGGACAAATATGAAGAATTAATGGATGATTTAAAGAAACGAACTGGAATTGATATTTTGAAGGTAGAAGTAGGACATCTTGATTTTCTTCGTGATACAGCGTATCTAAAGATTTATTATGAACCATTGCACGATGAAATTAATACTATTGACACTATGACGAGACTTCCTAAAGACGACGAATAATATAAATATAGCAATATATGAAAATAGTAAAAATAGCATGTTTGTTTGCAGCTTTGCTTGGTAGTACACTTTCTTTTGCACAGAGTGATGATTTGGGTATGTATACCAGTGTGGAAGTAACAAAGAAGATTGTTCCTAAACTGGAAGTTTCATTAGAGGAAGAGTTTCGGCTTCGGGATAATCTTAATGAAATAGATCGCTTTTCTACAGCTGTACAACTCTCATATAAGTTCTGCCCTTATTTAAAAGTTGGTGGAGCATATAATTTAATTAATTACAATCATCCCACTAAGGATTGGGAAATAAGACATCGTTATTATTTCTTCGTTCAGGGAAGTTATGAATTTAATCGTTTTACCATTTCTTTGCGTGAAAGGTTTCAAAGCACTTATCGACAAGGTGTGTCTGAAACGTCAACAAGAGCAAATCCAAAACAGTATATTCGTAGTAAGATTGGTCTTAGCTATAATATAAAAGACTCCAGCTTTGAGCCATATACGTCTTGTGAGTTTTATAATTCACTCAATAATAAAACCGGGAATGGATTGGATAAAATTGGATTTATTTTGGGTACAAAATATAAAATCAATAATAAGAATTCATTGGATTTGTATTATAAATACGTAAACTTTGACGAAGATGAGGATGAAACCAATAGTCATATTATAGGTATAGGTTACTCACATAAGTTCTAGTTAATCCAATGATTGTGATCAGGAGTAATATTAAAGTTGTATATTTGTTATAATAACATGTTATAACATGATTAACACAGAAAAGAAACAGCAGATTTTAGAGAATTTTATCTATGTAGTTATTTGGTTGATTTTGCTTATAGTACCATTTATTGATGATATTTATAAACAAAATTCATCATTTAGCTGGCTTGATATATTTCACACTTGGGAGGGGATGATTCCTTTCCTTCTAATTTTTCTTGTAAATAACTACCTGCTCATGCCACTACTGTTTTTTAAAAAGAAATGGTGGCTTTATCTTGCTTCGGTAGTTGTTACTATTTGTCTGGCAACATCTTTTTCGCCTAATGGCTTTTTTAATCCTCATAAAGGTCCGGAACCATGGACTAGAAACGAATGGAAATCGGGACCGCCGCTTCCTCATGATAATAAATTTAAGCCAATGGACTCTATGGGTGATAAAGCTGTACAGCCAGTTCCCCAGAATATTCCAGGAGATAAAGATAAAAAGGGACCTTTTGGCCCTCATCAGAAAAGTTTTTTGCGTATGCCTTTCGTGGGCTTTTTTATGAATAATTTTATAATAGCAATTCTTATTGTTGGATTTAATATTGCTATAAAATTACTATTCCAGTCAATCAGGGATGCCCATAGATTGAAGGAGCTCGAAAAGCACAACCTGGAAACAGAACTGGCTTATCTAAAGCATCAAATAAACCCTCATTTTTTCATGAATACACTTAATAATATTCATGCATTGATAGATATTGATACGGAAAAGGCTAAGGAAACGGTGATAGGGCTCTCTAAAATGATGAGGTATGTTTTGTATGATTCCAGTCAGCCAACTATCAGCCTTGAGAAAGAAGTATTTTTTATTCAGAATTATATTGAGCTGATGAAGCTTAGATATACAGAAAAGGTAAACATTAAACTTTATCTTCCGGAAGTAATCCCGTCAGTTCAGATTCCTCCGTTGCTGTTTATTTCATTTCTTGAAAATGCATTTAAACACGGTATCAGTTATCGGAAGGATTCATATATTAACTTTAGTCTTCAGGTTAATGAGAGAGATATTGAATGCTTAGTGACAAACAGTAACTGCGATCATATCTCTCATGACAATGAACAAGGTATAGGTTTGGAAAACGTGAGAAAGCGTTTGAATCTGCTGTATCCTGACAATTATACATTGAAGATAGACTCGACTGTTGACGAATTTAGTGTATTACTAATTATACCATTATTATGATAAGATGTATTGCTGTTGATGATGAACCACTGGCGCTTACACAAATTGCTAATTACATAAATAAAGTACCGTTTCTTGAACTCATAAAATCTTGTAGTAGTGCTTATGAAGCAATGGAGGCAATCTCAAATGATAATATTGACTTAATGTTTGTTGATATTAATATGCCCGATTTAAACGGGCTTGATTTTGTGCGTTCTTTGGTAAACAAACCCCTGATTGTTTTTACTACTGCTTATTCTGAGTATGCTATTGAAGGCTTTAAAGTAGATGCCCTGGATTATTTATTGAAACCTTTCAGTTATAACGATTTTCTTAAATCGGTCAATAAAGTAAAGCAGCAGCACGAACTGCTTATGTTATCGCATAAACAAATGGATGATGACAAACATCTGTTTGTTAAAACAGAATATAGAATAGTAAGATTGGATGTAGATTCTATCATCTATATTGAAAGTATGAGTGAGTATGTACGTATTCATCTTGTTCAGGAAAAGCCTATAATGTCTCTTTTAAGCATGAAAATAATGGAAGAACGATTACCTGCAGGTAAGTTTATGAGAGTGCATCGTTCATACATTATTAATTTGCAGAAAATTATAGAAATATCCAAAGGAAGGATTATAATGGAAGGGCAGGTTTACATCCCTATTGGCGAACAATATAAAGATGCTTTTAACCAATATATGGGAAAGAATTTTCTAGGAAAATAAATTTTAGCTGTGTTTTAAAAAGAAAAAGGGGATGCTTCACAGCGTCCCCTTTTACAAACTTAAAACAACCAACAAAAGAAATAGATAACTCTATTGAGAATTATCTAATGAATAACAATTCTCTATATTTAGGCAATGTCCATAATTGGTCATCGACTATTAATTCTAATTTGTCAATATGGTAACGGATTTCTTCTAGCATAGGAACGATTTTATCGTGGTATGCAATAGCTTTTTCACGTTCTTCTTCGATAATATTAGCCACCTTACGAGTTTCAATCATTTCATCAACTTTTTCTTTGATGAAGATTGTTCTCTTAGCAATGTCTTCAATGATTTCAAGGTTCTTAGTAGAAAGTGTATTAGCTTTTTCTCCAGGGAACAAGTCTTTCATTTTATATACATTGTCAATCAGTTGTGACTGATATTTTGTTGCCATTGGAATAATGTGGTTCATGGCTAAGTCACCTAACACACGAGCTTCAATTTGAATCTTCTTAGTGTAAGTTTCCCATTTAACTTCATTACGTGCTTCCAATTCAACTTTAGTCATTACACCTGTTGTTTCGAACATTTTAATGCTACTTTCATTCAGGTAATTGTCAAAGATAACTGGAACGCTTGTTTCGCAGTCCAAACCACGTTTCAATGCTTCTTCTTTCCATTCGTCGCTGTAACCATTTCCATCGAAGTGGATTGCTTTACTTTCAATAATATATTTACGAACTACTTCAAGAATAGCAGAAATCTTAGGCTCACCTTTTTCAATAAGAGCATCAACTTCTTTTTTGAAAACAACTAATTGTTCAGCAACAGCAGCATTAAGTGCAATCATTGCAGATGCACAGTTTGCTTCAGAACCAACAGCACGGAACTCGAAACGGTTACCTGTAAAGGCGAAAGGAGAAGTACGGTTACGGTCTGTATTGTCAATCAGCAATTCAGGAATCTGTGGAATATCCAACTTCATACCTTGTTTGCCGCTAAGGCTTACTAAATCGTCTTTAGTACTTTCAGCTAAATGTTTCAGAACCTGAGACAATTGTTTTCCTAAGAATGAAGAAATAATTGCTGGAGGTGCTTCATTTGCTCCTAAACGGTGAGCGTTAGTTGCTGAAGAAATACTAGCTTTCAATAATCCGTTATGACGATATACTGCCATTAATACGTTTGCTACGAAAGTAACAAAACGAAGATTTTCTTCAGATGTTTTACCTGGTCCTAATAATAAGATACCAGTATCTGTACCAAGTGACCAGTTATTGTGTTTACCAGATCCGTTAATGCCTTTGAATGGTTTTTCGTGTAATAGAACACGGAATCCGTGGCGACGAGCCAATTTACGCATCAAAGCCATTACTAGCAAGTTATGGTCATTTGCCAAGTTACATTCTTCGAAGATAGGAGCAAGCTCAAACTGGTTTGGTGCAACTTCGTTGTGACGAGTCTTAACAGGAATACCAAGTTTTAAACTTTCAATTTCAAGGTCTGTCATGAAAGCTGCAACACGAGTAGGAATTGCACCGAAGTAGTGATCTTCCAACTGTTGGTTCTTAGAACTTTCGTGTCCCATCAAAGTACGACCAGTTAAAAGTAAGTCTGGACGAGCTGCATAAAGACCTTCGTCTACAAGGAAATATTCTTGTTCCCAGCCTAAATTACAAATTACTTTTTTTACTTCAGGGTTGAAGTAACGAACTACATCTACAGCAGCTTTGTTTACTGCTTGCAAAGCTTTTAAAAGAGGAGCTTTGTAGTCTAATGATTCGCCAGTGTATGCGATGAAGATTGTAGGGATACACAATGTGTCGCCAACGATAAATGCAGGAGATGAAGGATCCCATGCTGAATATCCACGAGCTTCGAATGTGTTACGGATACCACCGCTTGGGAAGCTGGAAGCATCTGGTTCTTGTTGAATAAGTAGTTTGCCGCTAAATTCTTCAATCATACCACCTTTTCCATCGTGTTCAACGAAAGCGTCGTGCTTTTCAGCAGTTCCTTCTGTTAATGGATGAAACCAGTGAGTATAGTGTGTAGCTCCCATTTCGATTGCCCATTTTTGCATTCCTGCAGCAACAGCATTAGCAATATCCCGGTTTAGTGGAGTACCATTATCCATTGCATCCATCAATGACTGGTATACCTTGGTTGGAAGATACTTAAACATTTTTGCTTTGTTAAACACATACTTACCAAAATATTCAGAAGGTCTCTCCTCTGGAGTTGGAACTTCTATAGCTTTCTTTTTAAAAGCTGTCTCTACTACTCTGAATCTTAGATCTGACATACTACCTAAATTTTATTTAATGATATTTGAGTTCTAAATTATTTTATCCAATTTTTTAATCTTCTCATTGCTTCTACGCAATCTTCGCGTGCACCAAAAGCTGTTAAGCGAATATAACCTTCTCCACTTGGTCCAAATCCAACTCCTGGAGTTCCAACGATATTTGCTTCATATAATAACTGTTCGAAGAACTTCCATGAAGGCATTCCATTTGGTGTTTTAACCCAGAGATATGGAGCATTTACACCTCCAAATACTTTTAATCCTGTTGATTCAATGCCTTCTTTCATTATTTTGGCATTGTTCATATAATAACTGATTATTTCCTTAATTTGTTCTTTGCCTTCTGGAGTATATATAGCTTCAGCGGCTCTTTGAGTTATATAGGATGTTCCGTTAAACTTAGTACACTGACGTCTGTTCCATAATTTGTTTAAAGAAACCTTCTCACCCTCTAGTGTTATTGCGTTCAATTCTTTTGGAACAACGGTATATCCACATCTTACACCAGTAAATCCGGCTGTTTTAGAAAAGCTTCTGAATTCTATTGCAACTTTCTTTGCACCTTTAATTTCGTAAATTGAATGTGGAACATCTGGTTCCTGAATATATGCTTCGTAAGCAGCATCATACAAAATCAATGTGTCATTTTCCAATGCATAATTAACCCATTTTTTTAATTCCTCTTTAGTAAGAGTAGTTCCTGTTGGGTTATTTGGATAGCATAGATATAGCATATCAATTCTTCTGTCAGGAATTTGTGGAATGAAATTATTCTCGCTCAAGCAAGGAATATAAACCAAATTGCTCCATTTTCCATCAATTAAGTCTCCTGCACGGCCAGCCATAACATTTGAATCAATGTATACAGGATAAACAGGATCGGTTATACCAACACTATTATCGTGGCGAAGAATATCTCCAATGTTTCCGGTATCACTTTTTGCTCCATCATTAATGAATACTTCGCTTGGGTCTAGACTGATACCTCTGGTTGCATAATCGTTCTTAATAATTGTTTCAATTAAGAAATTATAGCCCTGCTCAGGTCCGTATCCACGAAAAGTGTCTTTTGAAGCCATCTCTTCTACAGCATTATGCATAGCCTTTATTACTGCTGGAGGCAATGGTTGAGTTACATCTCCGATTCCAAGACGGATTACATCTTGTTTAGGGTGAGTTACTTTAAATGTATTTACTTTCTTAGCAATATCCGAGAAAAGATAACTACCCGGTAGTTTTAAAAAATTTTCATTTACTAACGCCATATCTATTTGTTGCTTTAAGTTTATGCGATTAAAGAGCTATTTCGCCTTCGAAAACAGTGACAGCATCACCTGTCATATAAACTCTGTCAGTTTGTTCGTCCCATTTTATGTTCAGGCTACCTCCATCCATAATGATCTCAACATCACGTTCAGTCTGCCCTATAATAGAACCGGCAACGGCTGTTGCACATGCACCAGTTCCGCATGCCATGGTAATTCCGGAACCACGTTCCCAAACTCTCATTCTTACAGTTTTATTATCTATCTTCTGAGCAAATTCTACATTTACTCTATTTGGGAAAAATGGGTGACGTTCCAAAATTGGTCCAATAACAGGAAGATCTATTTTTTCAATATCATCAATGTAGATTACTAAATGAGGATTTCCCATTGAAATAGCAGTTGCTTTGTATGTTTGGTTATTTACAGTAATTTCAGCTGAAACCAAATTCTCCGAATTTCCATTAACTAAAACTTCTTCTAATTTAGGAGATCCCATGTCAACAGTAACTTTTGATACTTTATCTCCGGATACAGCAAGATGCAAATGCTTAATTCCTGAAAGAGTGTCGAGAGTAATGTCTTCTTTATCTGTTATTTTATTATCATATAGATATTTACCAATACATCGGGATGCATTTCCACACATCATGGCTTCAGAACCGTCTGCATTAAAGATGCGCATGCTGAAATCTGCAATTGGAGATTTTCCGATAAGAACCAATCCGTCAGATCCAATACCTGTATGGTACTTACTCCATTTTATTGCTAAATCTTCAGGATGTTCAATGGTGTATTTTAATGTATTGACATATATGTAGTCATTACCCGCACCGTGCATCTTGGTAAATTTAATTAGGTTTGTCATTTTGCATTAAAATTTTGCTTCATTATTTCCTTTTGTCTTTTATAAATGCAAATATACGACATATTGTTTTATTATGCTATTAAAGAATGTCGAATATCTAATTAATTTTGATTAAATAACAATTAATACCAATATTGGTGAAAAAATAATGAATTTATTATTATTGTTAGTACTATTTTATAATATTGTTAGAATTGTTATTTTGTTATGAATCCTTTTTATTTAAATATGCAGTTTTATAAGGCAATAATGGAACAAAAGGATATAAAATACAACTATCTAGATAAATCATTTTGTTATTTAATTATATGATTTTGGTTTTATTTTGATATAACCATATTGATAATTATGATATTATGCTATTTGTTATTCGTTAACTCTTTAGCTAACTGAGGTTCGTTAGTTGTAATGAAATCAGCACCTTTTTTTATAAGATAATGCATATCCTCTTCTTTGTTTACTGTCCATACATTGATTTTTATCCCAACTTTTTTTGCTTCAGAAAACCAATTTTCGTTTTTTATCATTGCATTCAGATTATAATCTAAACCTACACAGCCAATTTTTTTAAGTTCTTTGGGTGGAAGATCTGCTGTTAAGTATGAAACCTTTGCTTTAGGATTTAAGCGAATTATTTCTTTTACTGTATTCAAACTGAAAGAAATATATTCAACTTTCTTTTTTAACTTCAGTTTTTTGACCATATCTAGCACTATTGTAGTAAGTGAATCTTCTCTTTCTTTACTACTATGCGGTTTTAATTCAACAATCAATTTTATGTTTTTGCATTGTTTCCCTTTTAAAAGATACTCTTCAAGAGTCGGCAAATATTCTCCATTTGCCAATTTCTCTTTTTTAAGCTCTGCAATCGGAGTTTTTTCAATTAAAAGATGATGGTCGTCAGTTGTAGCATTATGGTTGATAACTGGAATTCCATCAGAAGATAGCCAAACATCAAATTCTGATCCGTAAACCTTGATTTCGTTTGCCTTGGTCAATGCCGCAATTGAATTTTGTGCAGAACCTTCAGTGTTCCAGAATCCTCGGTGGGCTATCACTTTTGTCTTAGCACTTACTGTTCCAAATGTAGAGAGGAGAATCCCTAATAAAATAAGTTCTTTAAATTTCATAATGTTATTGATTAGATTTTAAGGTTGTAAAGATAAAAATATCAATTGAAAAAAATAAAAGAAGGCACTTTTAAATATTTAAAAGTGCCTTCTTTTATTTTTAATATTACAGGATGATTAATAACTTTCGTCGTGTACGCCCTTTACTGCACGTCCACTTGGGTCATTCATATTTTTGAATGATTCATCCCATGCTAAGGCTTCAGGTGTGCTACATGCAACAGATGGAACCGATGGTACGCATTTAGATGCACTTTCGCTTGGGAAGTGCTCTTCAAAAATACTTCTATAATAATATTCTTCCTTATTCATTGGTGGATTTATAGGGAAACGTTCTGCTGCATGAGCCATCTCTTCATCACTTACACGTTCTGAAGTTAAAGCTTTCAGTGAATCAATCCAGTTATATCCCACACCATCACTAAATTGCTCCTTTTGTCTCCATGCTACACTTGCTGGCAACATGTCGGCAAAAGCTTCACGCAAAATCTTCTTCTCAATAGTTTTTCCCGGTGCCATCTTAGCTTCAGGATTTAGTCTCATAGCAACATCCAGAAATTCTTTATCAAGGAAAGGAACTCTTCCTTCAACACCCCATGCAGACAGAGATTTGTTTGCTCGAAGACAATCGTACAAATGCAACTTGCTTATTTTTCGCACTGTTTCTTCATGGAATGCTTTTGCATTTGGTGCTTTATGAAAATAAAGGTAACCGCCAAATATTTCATCGGCTCCTTCGCCAGAAAGAACCATTTTTATACCCATGGATTTAATAACGCGGGCAAGCAAGTACATCGGGGTAGAGGCTCTTACTGTTGTTACATCGTAAGTCTCGATGAAGTAGATTACATCTCTGATAGCATCCAGCCCTTCTTGTACGGTATAATTAATTTCATGGTGGATAGTTCCGATATGGTTTGCAACCTCTCTTGCTTTAATCAAGTCCGGAGCATCTTTCAACCCAACGGCAAAGGAGTGAAGTTGTGGCCACCATGCTTCTGATTTGCCATCAGTTTCCACTCGTTTAGCTGCATATTTCTTTGCAACGGCAGAAATTACTGATGAGTCCAAGCCACCGGAAAGTAGAACGCCGTAAGGTACATCACTCATTAGCTGACGTTGTACAGCATCTTCAAGAGAATCATGTACATCCGTGCTATATGCATTGTTGTTCTTAACTGCATCATATTCCATCCAGTCGCGAGTATACCAACGTTTCATTACACCTTCTTTGCTGTAATAATAGTGTCCTGGAAGGAAAGGCTCATAACTATCGCAGAAGCCTTCGAGAGCTTTAAGCTCACTTGCAATATAAAGTTTTCCATCTTTGTCGTGACCAATATACAATGGAATTACTCCAATGGGATCACGTGCAATAAGATATTCGTCTTTTTCAGAATCATATAATGCAAAAGCAAATATACCGCTTAGGTCTTCGAGGAAATTAATTCCCTTTTTGCGATAGAGAGCTAAAATTACTTCGCAGTCGGAACCTGTCTGGAATTGGTATTCTCCTTCAAACTCTTTGCGAATATCACGATGATTATATATTTCTCCATTTACTGCAAGTACAACCTTACCATCTGAAGAATATAATGGCTGACCTCCGGATTGGGGGTCAACGATAGAAAGGCGTTCATGAGCCAGAATAGCTGAGCCATTGCAATAAATGCCACTCCAGTCGGGACCTCGATGGCGAATTTTCTGAGCCATTTTTAAGGCTTTAGCACGTAATATCTCGCTCTGCGTTTGTATATTGAATATTCCTACAATTCCACACATAATTTATTTGTTTATTTGTTACTTAAAAAAGCATCAATCTCTGAAGCAGCTTTTCTTCCGCCTGCCATTGCTCTTACAACAAGGCTAGCTCCTGTTGCAGCATCTCCGGCAGCAAAAACTTTAGCTGTTGATGCAGCGGCATGTGAATCAATTGCAATATTCTTGCGATTATCTACTGCAAGTCCTAATTGTTCAATAATGCCTTCCTGAGTAGGATGTATAAATCCCATTGCAAGGAATACAAGATCGGCTTCAACAATTTCTTTCTTACCAGAAGGAATCATAGCCATACGTCCGCTTTCTCCTTTTTCCCAGGATACTTCTTCTATCTCAACAGCTTTTAGTTGCCCGTTTTCTCCAATGAAACGGCATGAATTAATGTTCCAGCGGCGTGTACAACCTTCTTCGTGAGAGCTTGTTGTTTTCAGAACCTGAGGATACATAGGCCATGGAGTATCAGGATTATCATGTACAGGAGGTTTAGGCAGAATTTCAATCTGATTAACGCTTACTGCTCCATGACGATTTGATGTTCCGATACAGTCAGATCCTGTATCACCACCACCAATAATCAAGACCTTTTTACCTTTGGCATTTATTAATTCATCTTTATCAAAATTATGTCCGGCTAAAATTCTGTTTTGCTGACTCAGTAATTCTAATGCAAAGTGTACACCTTTCAGGTTACGTCCTTCGATTGGAAGGTCTCTTGGAACTTCCGCACCGATACAAACGCATACTGCATCGTTTGAATCAACCAAATCTTTAGCTGAAATGTCTTTGCCAATTTCTGTAGAAGTAACAAATTTAACGCCTTCTTGTTTAAGCAGATCAACGCGACGTTCTATAATATTTTTATTTAGCTTGAAGTTTGGAATACCATAACGAAGTAAACCACCCACATCTTCATGTTTTTCGTAAACAGTAACTTCGTATCCTTTACGGTTTAGCTGGTTTGCAACAACCAATCCGGCAGGACCAGAACCTATCACTGCTACTTTCTTTCCATTTCTAACCGGGTGCTTTGGTGTAATATAACCTTCGCGGAAGGCAGCTTCAACAATTGCAGCTTCGTTTTCGCGTATAGTTACAGGCTCGTCAGTAGAAAGTTTCAATACGCAACTCTTTTCGCATAAGGCAGGGCAGATGCGACCGGTGAATTCAGGAAAGTCACAAGTGTTTTCCAAAACTTCATAAGCTTCTTTCCATTTTCCTTTGTAAAGAAGATCTTGCCATTCTGGCTGAAGGTTTCCGATAGGACATGCCCAATGGCAGAATGGAGTGCCGCAATCCATACAACGTGATGCTTGTAATTTGCGGTCATGGCTGTTAAGTGTCTGTTCTACTTCACCGAAGTCAGAAACACGTTCGTGAAGAGGTCTGTATCCGGCCTCTTGTCTATGTATTGTTAAGAATGCTTTTGGATTTCCCATTTCTATTTGTTGATTAAGTAAGAATGATCTGAATAGTTCTCTAGTTACTCTAGAGCTAATTTAATAAAGGTGTACACGATAATTTCATAGAGAGTACACTTTATTGAAATCAGGTGTACACCTTTTTAATATTTATTCCTGATCTGTTTCTTTAGGATTCTATATATAATTAATAATCTCTCTGCACGTTTGCAATCTTTTGTTGCAGTTTCTCCATTTGTTCTTCCTGAAGAACTTTCTTGTATTCAATAGGTACAATCTGGATAAACTGATCAACATACTTTTCCCAAGAGTCAAGCATTGTTTTTGCAAGCTTACTTCCGGTATAGAAGTAGTGATTGCGAATTAGTTCGTGCAATTCTTTACGGTAACTTGATTCTTCAATTAATGATAATTCAACCATTTCCATGTTACAGAAATAATCAAAGTTTCCGTCTTTATTCCATACATAAGCAACTCCACCACTCATTCCGGCTGCGAAGTTACGTCCTGTACTTCCTAAAACAACTATACGTCCACCAGTCATGTATTCACAGCAGTGGTCTCCAACGCCTTCAACTACAGCTGTAGCTCCCGAGTTACGTACTGCAAAACGTTCACCAACTCGTCCGTTTATATATACTTCACCGCTTGTAGCTCCGTAAAGAAGGGTATTACCGGCAATCGTATTATCTTCTGCAATAAATGTAGAACGCTTAGGAGGAAGCAAGCTTATGCGGCCACCTGAAAGGCCTTTTCCTAAATAGTCGTTAGCTTCACCTTCTAGTTTGAAGTTTACTCCCTTTGTAAGGAATGCACCAAAACTTTGTCCTGCAGATCCTTTGAACTTAATATTTAAAGTATCATCCGGAAGTCCGGCTCCACCATGCTTCTTAGCAATAACACCACTAAGCATAGTACCAACACTACGATCTGTATTTTCAATAGTGTATTCTAAAGAAACCTCTTGTTCGTGTTCAATTGCTTCAGATGCCTGAGCAATGATTGTCATATCCTTCACTTCACCGATTGAGTGAATTCTTTCACCAACGTGATGTATTGCAGCATCAGTTCCTTGTGAAGGCATATAAGTCAACTTAGAAAGATCTAATAATTCATATTTTACATTGCTGGTAATGTGTTTACGTTCAATTAAGTCTGTACGTCCAACAATATCTTCTAGTTTTGTGAATCCCATTTCAGCAAGATACTCACGAACTTCTTCTGCAAGGAAATTAAAGAAGTTAACTAAGTATTCATGACGACCATGGAATCTCTTACGAAGTTCTGGGTCCTGAGTTGCAACACCTACCGGGCAAGTGTTTAAGTGACATTTACGCATCATAACACAGCCTAAAACAATAAGAGCTGATGTTGCAAATCCGTATTCTTCAGCACCAAGCATAGCCATAAGAACGATGTCACGTCCTGTTTTTAACTGACCATCTACCTGTAGAACAACATGTCCACGTAATCCATTCAGAACTAAAGTCTGTTGAGTCTCAGACAATCCAATTTCCGGAGATATACCAGCGTAACGGATTGAACTTGCAGGACTAGCTCCTGTACCACCTTCAGCACCAGAGATTACAATGTGATCGGCTTTTGCTTTAGCTACACCGGCTGCAATTGTTCCAACACCACTTTCGGCAACAAGTTTCACACTTATACGAGCCAGTGGGTTAATATTCTTCAAGTCGAAGATAAGTTGTGCCAAATCCTCAATAGAATAAATATCGTGATGAGGTGGGGGAGAGATCAATGAAATTCCCTTGATTGAGTGACGAGTCTTAGCAATAACTTCATCCACTTTAAATCCTGGCAACTGACCACCTTCTCCTGGTTTTGCTCCCTGAGCTATCTTAATTTGTATTTCGTCTGCATTTACAAGATATTCAGCAGTTACACCGAAACGTCCAGAAGCTACCTGCTTGATGGCAGAGCGCATTGACATACCGTTTTCCAAAGTCTTGAAACGGGCAGCGTCTTCTCCACCTTCTCCGGTGTTACTCTTTCCGCCAATCTTGTTCATGGCAAGTGCCATTGTTTCGTGTGCTTCGCGGCTGATAGAACCAAATGACATAGCTCCTGTAACAAATCGCTTCATAATTTCTGAAGCTGGTTCAACCTGGTCAATAGAAATAGGATTCTTTTTAAAGCTTAAGAAGTCGCGAAGGAAAATCGGAGCTTCTTTGCCATCTACCAAGTGAGAGAATTCTTTGAACTTTTTGTAACTTCCCAATCGGGTAGCAAGTTGCAAAGTAGAAATTGTTTCAGGATTCCATGCGTGTTGTTCTCCACCCTTACGGAAACTGTAAATACCTTTATTTTTAAGGTCTTCAAAACCTTCAGCGCCAAATCCTTCACCATGCATCTGTACAGCATCGGCTGCAATCTCATCAAGACGAATACCGCCAATAGTTGAGTTTATACCACCAAAGTATGCGTTGCTAAGTTCTTGGCTCAAACCTACAGCTTCGAATATTTTCGCACCACGGTAACTACGGATAGTACTAATACCCATTTTAGACATAACCTTGAAGAGACCTTTGCAGATAGATTTAATATAATTCTTTTCTGCAGTTGCATAATCAAGCTGAATTTCTTGTTTTGCAATCAGGTTATCCAGAACAGCGAATGCCATATAAGGATTGATGGCGCTTGCACCAAAGCCTAATAATAAAGCGGCATGCATTACTTCGCGTATTTCGCCACTTTCAACGATCAATGCTGTTTGCACGCGTTTCTGAACTGATATCAAATGATGATGCACGGCACTAACTGCAAGCAATGCAGGGATAGCTGCGTGAGTTGCATCTACGTCTTTATCAGAAAGAACAATATAATTAACGCCATCAGTAACTGATTTTTCTGCTTGCTTACAAAGGTTTGCCAATGATTCTTCCAATCCGGCTTTACCTTTATTTACATCAAATAATATAGGAAGTTTTACTGTGTTAAATCCTTTGTATCTGATGTTGCACAAAATATCTAATTGAGCATTGCTTAATATAGGGTGGTTTAGTTTTACCATCTTGCAATGTTCTTCATTTGGAGTAAGTATGTTCATACCTACAGCACCGATGTATTCAGTCAACGACATAACTAGCTGCTCACGTAATGGGTCAATCGGCGGATTGGTTACCTGAGCGAATTGTTGACGGAAGTAGTTGTATAACAACTGAGGTTTTGTAGAAAGAACAGCCAGTGGGGTATCGTTACCCATAGAAGCCAAAGGTTCTGCTCCACTAGATCCCATCGGAATAATAAGCTTTTCGATATCTTCCTTAGAATATCCAAATGTGTGAAGCATACGGTCGTATTTATCAACCTTATGAGATACTTTTCTTCCGGTTTGAATCTTATCCAGATCAATACGGTTGCTTGCCAACCAAGTACGATAAGGTTTAGCTTCTGCTAATTGCTTTTTAATTTCGCCGTCGTAGTAAACTTCACCCTTCTCAGTATCAATTAATAAAATCTTACCAGGTTGTAAACGACCTTTTTCTTTTATTTCGTTTGCTTCAAAGTTCATAACGCCAACTTCTGAAGCAACAACCATCATATCATTTTTTGTGATCAGATAACGTGCAGGACGAAGACCATTTCTGTCAAGCATACCTCCGGCATATCTTCCGTCAGAGAATAGCAATGCAGCAGGACCATCCCATGGTTCCATTAAAATAGAATGATATTCATAGAAAGCTTTCAAATCTTCAGAAATAGGATTCTTTTCGTTGAAACTTTCCGGAACTAACATTGCCATTGCATGAGGCAAGCTTAGTCCTGACATCACAAGGAATTCAAGAACATTATCAAGCGAAGCACTATCGCTCATTCCTTTTTGGATGATAGGGCGAATGTCTTTTAAATCACCTAGAAGTGGTGAATTAAGCACACTTTCTCTAGCTTCCATCCATCCACGGTTACCACGAATAGTGTTAATCTCTCCATTGTGTGCTAACAAACGAAAAGGTTGAGCTAAAGACCATGTTGGGAAAGTATTTGTACTAAAGCGAGAGTGCACTAAAGCTAATCCACTGGTGAAATAGCTGTTAGTTAAATCAGGGAAATAATGTCTTAGTTGTGATGATGACAGCATTCCCTTGTAAATAATGCTCTTACTTGATAAAGATACAATATAAAATTCTTTTTTAGAATCAATAGAAGATGAATTTACAAGAGTCTCAATTCTCTTCCTTATAATATATAGTTTTCGTTCTGCTGTTTCAGAGTCCGTAAATCCTGTGATAAATACTTGTTTTACATCTGGTTCAGAAGCAAGTGCATCCTTACCAAGTATACTAGGGTTGGTAGGAACATCGCGAAGATGCATTAAACTAAGTCCTTCTTTTTCAATTTCTTTAGTGACAATGTCTAAAAGTAATGCTTGGTCATTTAAGTTTTTAGGAAGAAATAAAAGGCCAGTTCCATATTTGCCCTTTTCAGGTACAGGAATACCTTGTAGCAAAATGAACTCATGAGGAATCTGCAGCATAATTCCTGCTCCATCACCGGTTTTATTATCTGCGCCTTCTGCGCCGCGGTGCTGCATGTTTTCTAATACTTTAAGAGCAGATTCTACAATTTCATGTGATTTACCACCGTGGATGTTTACTAGCATACCAACTCCACATGCGTCATGCTCGTTAGCAGCGCTGTATAAACCTGCATGATCTGGTTGCTGCTGATAAGGAATTACTGTTTGTTTGTTGTTAAAAAGTTCTCGATTCTTCATTCTAATTGACTTTATTATACGATATCATTCATTTACGTTATCAAAATGATTTGCAAAATTACGAATAAATTTCATTTTGATACATTTATTCCTATTATTATTTGTTAATAATTTAGTTTTTCTTCTGTAAAAACGTTAATTAGTAAGAATATCGTGTGATATGGTTACAATATTATTGATTATTTAATGATTATGTTGTAATTTGAAAGTTTATCAAAGTGCGCTCTAGATTTATGTACTAATAAGCATAAAGTTATGAAAGAATGTTTTTTCAAATTAAAATGCTAAATATATAGATAATAATGACTATCTTTGCACGAAATTTAAATCTTATATAAAAAATGTGCGGTATAGTAGGTTACATAGGTAAAAAAGACGCTTATCCGATTCTTATAAAAGGATTAAAACGGCTGGAATATAGAGGTTATGATAGTGCAGGAGTTGCATTGATTAGTAAAGATCAGCAATTAAATGTATATAAGGCAAAAGGCAAAGTCTCTGAATTAGAAGAATTTGTTGCACAAAAAGATATTTCTGGCAATATAGGTATTGCTCATACTCGTTGGGCTACTCATGGCGAACCTTGTCAGGCAAATGCTCACCCTCATTACTCTTCCTCCGAAAGTCTGGCACTTATCCATAATGGTATTATTGAAAATTACGCAGTATTAAAAGAAAAACTTCAAGCTAAAGGTTATATTTTCAGAAGTAGTACTGATACAGAGGTCTTGGTTCAGCTTATTGAATATATAAAGGTAACTAAAAATCTTGATTTACTAACTGCTGTACAGTTGGCATTAGGTGAAGTTATTGGCGCTTATGCTATTGCAGTATTAGAGAAAAATAATCCAAATGAGATTATTGCGGCTCGTAAAAGTAGTCCTTTGGTTGTAGGTATTGGAGATGATGAGTTTTTTCTTGCATCAGATGCTACACCTATTGTAGAGTATACAGACAAGGTTGTATATCTTGAAGATGAAGAAATTGCAGTAATCAAGCGCAATGAAGATCTTAAAGTAGTAGATTTGAATAATGTGGTTATGAATCCCGAGATCTCTACTGTTGCTCTAAATTTAGGTCAGCTTGAAAAAGGAGGTTATCCTCATTTTATGTTGAAGGAGATCTTTGAACAGCCAGATTGTATTCACGATTGTATGCGTGGACGTATAAACGTAGAAGGAACGAATGTTGTACTCTCTGCTGTTATTGATTATAAAGAGAAGTTACTTAAGGCAAACAGATTTATAATTGTTGCTTGTGGAACTTCATGGCATGCTGCTTTAATCGGAAAACATCTGATTGAAAGTTTCTGCCGTATTCCTGTAGAGGTAGAATACGCATCAGAATTCCGTTATCGCGATCCTGTGATTTCAGAAGATGATGTAGTTATTGCAATTTCACAGTCTGGAGAAACTGCTGATACATTAGCTGCGGTTGAACTGGCAAAAAGTAAAGGTGCATTTATATATGGTATCTGTAATGCTATCGGGTCTTCAATTCCGAGAGCAACACACACCGGATCGTATATCCATGTTGGACCTGAAATTGGGGTAGCTTCAACAAAAGCATTTACTGGACAGGTTACAGTGCTAACTATGTTGGCTCTGACTTTGGCAAAAGAGAAAAACTCAATTAGCCAGGAAGAATTTCTGAATGTGGTTCATGAATTGAATCAGATTCCGGATAAAATGAAAAAGATATTAGAAAATAATGATAAAATAGCTCAGCTTTCTAAGATTTTCACCTATGCGCATAATTTTATATATTTAGGTCGCGGATACAGTTATCCAGTAGCTTTGGAAGGTGCTTTAAAATTAAAAGAAATCTCATATATTCATGCAGAAGGTTATCCGGCTGCTGAAATGAAACACGGACCAATTGCATTAATTGATGCAGAAATGCCGGTTGTAGTTGTTGCCACCCAAAATGGTATGTATGAGAAACTGATTAGTAATATTCAGGAAATAAAAGCACGTAAAGGAAAAGTTATTGCTATAGTAACTGAGGGTGATGAAGTGGTTAAAAACATTGCAGATTATTGCATTGAATTACCTGGAACAATTGAATGTCTTGATCCATTGGTTGCAACAGTTCCACTTCAGTTGTTGGCTTATCACATTGCCGTATGTAAAGGTATGGATGTTGATCAACCACGAAATCTTGCGAAATCTGTAACAGTAGAATAGAAGTATATTTTTATATGGAACCATTAAAACATGAATGTGGCGTAGCAATGATCCGCTTACTGAAGCCTTTGGAATATTATGAGCAGAAGTATGGTACATGGATGTATGGGCTGAATAAACTCTATCTTTTGATGGAGAAACAGCACAACCGTGGGCAAGAGGGAGCTGGATTAGCTTGTGTAAAATTGGAAGCAAACCCGGGAGAGGAGTATATGTTCCGTGAAAGAGCATTAGGTACCGGAGCTATTACTGAAATATTTGGTACAGTGCAATCTAATTTTAAGGATCTTACTCCTGAAAAACTACATGATGCCGACTTTGCCAAACGTTGCCTTCCTTTTGCAGGAGAACTCTACATGGGTCACCTTCGCTACAGTACCACAGGAAAGAGTGGTATCTCTTATGTTCATCCGTTCCTTCGTCGAAATAACTGGAGAGCAAAAAATTTAGCTCTGTGCGGAAACTTCAATATGACGAATGTTGATGAAATCTTTCAGCGTATAACTGAAACAGGTCAACATCCACGCCGATATTCAGATACATATATAATGTTGGAACAGGTTGGTCATCGCCTGGACCGTGAAGTAGAACGTCTTTTTCAACAAGCTGAAGTTAAAGGGTTGAAAGGGATGGATATAACTCATGCCATTGAAGATCAGATTGACTTGGTGAATGTTTTAAAGACTTCAAGCGATGTGTGGGATGGGGGATATGTGATTTGTGGTATTACAGGTAGTGGTGAATCATTCTCTTTCAGAGATCCATGGGGTATTCGTCCTGCTTTTTACTATCATGATGATGAAATTGTAGTTCTGGCTTCAGAAAGACCAGTTATCCAAACAGCAATGAACGTTCCGGGTGAGGAGGTAAAAGAACTCAATCCTGGTGAAGCGATACTTGTTGACAAAACCGGAAATATTCGTTTGGCTCAGATAAATGAACCAAAGAAATATAATGCTTGTTCTTTCGAAAGAATCTATTTTTCACGCGGTAGCGATAAAGATATATATAATGAACGTAAAGCTTTGGGAAGTAACTTGGTTGAACCAATTCTTAAAGCCATCGACAATGATCTTGAACATACAGTTTTCTCTTTCATTCCTAATACAGCCGAGGTTGCTTTTTATGGAATGCTTGAAGGTTTTGATAATTATCTGAATCATTTGAAAATTAACAAGATTGCTTCGGCAGGTCATCAGTTGAAATACGAGGAATTGGATAAAATCCTTTCAATGCGTATCCGTTCGGAGAAAGTAGCTATTAAAGATATTAAGTTACGTACATTTATTGCTGAAGGTAACACCAGAAATGACCTTGCTGCCCACGTTTATGATATAACTTATGGCAGTATTGTTCCGTATGTGGATAATCTTGTGGTAATAGATGACAGTATAGTTCGGGGAACAACGTTAAAGCAGAGTATTATTGGTATTCTGGATCGTCTTCATCCTAAGAAAATAGTGATAGTATCATCTTCACCTCAGGTACGTTATCCTGATTATTATGGTATTGACATGGCACGGATGAATGAATTTATTGCTTTCCGTGCAACTATAGCATTACTTAAAGAAAGGAATAAACAGAATATAATTAAAGAGGCCTATAAAAAATCCAAAGAGCAGCAGAACCTTCCGAAGGAACAGATTGTTAATTATGTCAAGGAACTCTATGCTCCGTTTACCGATGAAGAAATTGCGACAAAGATGGTTGAGCTTCTGACGCCTGAAGGTACTAAGGCTAAAGTTGAAATCGTATATCAGCATTTGGAGGGACTCCACGCTGCATGTCCGAAGAACCCTGGTGATTGGTATTTCACGGGAGATTATCCGACACCTGGCGGTAACAAGCTCGTTAATGAAGCTTTTATAACATATATGGAAAAAGTTTACAGTGATTAAACTTTATTTAAATTGCATTGCTCAAATTAAGAGCAATGCAATTTATTCAATATACCCTATGCAACTTTAATTTAAAAGTTGTTCGGTTTTAGTAAAGAGGCAAAATAAATTAGTAGTTTTGCTAAATGTAGAAGAACATTATATTTAAGAACAAGAGATATAACAAAAGAATGCAAAAAGAAAAGAATGTTTTATTGATTCTCGATGATGGAAGCATTTTCAAAGGAAAATCCTTCGGCTACGAGAAAGCTATTGCGGGAGAGGTAGTGTTTAATACTGCCATGATGGGATATCCCGAGAGTTTGACCGATCCATCTTATTCCGGTCAGATAATGACGCTAACTTTTCCTTTAGTAGGTAACTATGGTGTTCCTCCAAGAAGTGAGAAAGACGGACTTTCTACTTTTATGGAATCGGAAAAAATCCACGCTGAAGGTATTATCGTTTGTGATTATTCATGGGAATATAGCCACTGGAATGCAGTAGAAAGCCTTGAAAGCTGGTTGAAAAGCGAAAAAGTTGTAGGTATTTACGGTATTGATACTCGTGAATTAACAAAATTGCTTCGCGAAAAAGGTTCAATGAAGGGTAAAATTGTATTCCCTGAAGAAAACGGGGAGTTGAAACCTGAAAATGATGTTCCTTTTGTAGATCCAAATCTTATTAACCAGGTTGCACGTGTTAGTTGCAAAGAGGTTATTACTTATGGAAATGGAAAAAAGAAAGTATTGTTAGTGGATTGTGGAGTGAAACACAATATCATTCGCTGTTTGCTTAAGAGAGATGTTACTGTAATCAGAGTTCCATGGGATTATGACTTTAATACAATTGAATATGATGGATTATTCATATCAAACGGACCAGGCGACCCTAATATGTGCGATGTTACAGTTCAGAACATTCGTAAAGCATTGAATGGAGATAAACCAATCTTCGGTATCTGTATGGGTAACCAATTGCTTTCTAAAGCTGGAGGAGCAAATATTTATAAATTGAAGTATGGTCACCGTAGTCATAACCAACCAGTACGCATGGTAGGTACAAACAGATGTTTTATTACCAGTCAGAATCACGGATATGCAGTAGATAATGCTACATTGACTAGTGATTGGGAACCATTCTTCATCAATATGAATGATAATACCAATGAAGGTATAAAACATAAAACGAAACCATTCTTTTCAGTTCAATTTCATCCTGAAGCAGCGAGTGGTCCAACGGACACAGAATTCTTGTTCGATAAATTTGTAGAGATGCTCTAATATTAAAAAGAATAATCAATGAAAGATAAAATAGAGAAAGTATTAATACTTGGTTCCGGTGCTTTGAAAATTGGAGAAGCCGGAGAATTTGACTATTCCGGTTCGCAGGCTTTAAAAGCTTTACGTGAAGAAGGAATTCAAACGGTGTTGATTAATCCGAATATTGCTACTGTTCAAACATCTGAGGGGGTTGCCGATACTATTTATTTTTTGCCGGTCACTCCCTTTTTTGTAGAAAAGGTAATTCAGAAGGAAAAACCTCAAGGTATTTTGCTTGCTTTTGGCGGGCAGACTGCATTGAACTGCGGTGTGGAATTATATAGAGCAGGTATTCTCGAAAAATATAATGTAGAGGTATTAGGTACTCCGGTACAGGCTATCATAGATACTGAAGACCGTGAGCTTTTCGTTAATAAACTTAATGAAATAGATGTTAAGACTATAAAGAGTGAAGCTGTAGAAAACATTGTAGATGCAAGACGTGCTGCAAAGGAACTTGGCTATCCTGTAATTATTCGTGCAGCTTATGCATTGGGTGGTCTTGGATCTGGTTTTTGCGATAACGAAGAAGAACTAAATAAATTAGCAGAAAAAGCATTCTCTTTCTCGCCTCAGGTATTGGTTGAAAAATCATTGAAAGGCTGGAAGGAAATAGAATATGAAGTTGTTCGTGACCGTTTCGATAACTGTATCACAGTTTGTAACATGGAGAACTTTGACCCGCTGGGAATCCATACAGGTGAAAGTATTGTAATTGCTCCTTCACAGACTCTTACTAACAGCGAATATCATAAGCTGCGCGAACTAGCTATACGTATTATTCGCCATATCGGAATTGTAGGTGAGTGTAACGTGCAGTATGCTTTTGACCCTGAAAGTGAAGACTACCGCGTCATCGAAGTAAATGCCCGTTTGAGCCGTTCTTCAGCATTAGCTTCTAAAGCAACAGGATATCCATTGGCATTCGTTGCAGCTAAGCTTGGATTAGGATATGGATTGTTCGATTTAAAGAACTCTGTAACAAAAACTACTTCTGCATTCTTTGAACCAGCTCTTGACTATGTAGTTTGTAAGATTCCACGTTGGGATTTAGGTAAGTTCCGCGGAGTAGATCGTGAACTAGGTAGTAGCATGAAATCGGTAGGAGAGGTTATGGCTATTGGTCGTACCTTCGAAGAAGCTATTCAGAAAGGCCTTCGTATGATTGGTCAGGGAATGCACGGTTTTGTGGAAAACAAAGAACTGGTTATCGAGGATATTGATAAGGCTCTTCAAGAACCAACAGATAAACGTGTATTTGTTATCAGCGAGGCTTTTAGAGCAGGATATACTATTGATCAGATACATGATTTGACAAAGATTGATAAATGGTTCCTTCAGAAATTGATGAATATAGTAAATACTGCTAAGGAACTTGACTCAATTGATACATTAGAAGCCCTTTCATCCGATTTACTACGTAAAGCTAAAGTTCAGGGATTTTCTGATTTCCAGATTGCGCGTGCTATTCTGAAGGACGGAAATGATATGGAAAAGGCTATGTTGAAGGTGCGTGCTTATCGTAAGTCATTTAACATTGTTCCGGTTGTTAAACAGATCGATACACTTGCAGCTGAATATCCAGCTCAAACTAACTATCTGTATCTAACATACAGCGGAATAACAAATGATGTTCATTATCTGGGCGACCACCGATCAATTGTAGTTCTTGGATCCGGTGCTTACCGTATTGGTAGTTCTGTAGAGTTCGACTGGTGTGGAGTTAATGCACTGAATACAATCCGCAAGGAAGGCTGGCGCAGTGTAATGATCAACTATAATCCTGAAACTGTATCTACAGATTATGATATGTGTGATCGTCTTTATTTTGATGAACTTACATTTGAACGTGTATTGGATATCCTCGAAATGGAGAATCCTCACGGTGTAATTGTATCAACCGGCGGTCAGATTCCTAATAATCTGGCAATGAGATTAGATGAACAGAATATCAATATTCTTGGAACTTCAGCTAAAAACATTGATAATGCCGAAGACAGAAATAAATTCTCTGCAATGCTAGACCGCATTGGTGTGGATCAGCCGGCATGGAGAGAATTAACCAGCATGGAAGACATTAACGAGTTTGTTGAAGAAGTTGGATTCCCGGTATTGGTTAGACCTTCATACGTGCTAAGTGGTGCCGCAATGAATGTTTGTTCAAATCAGGAAGAATTGGTTAGATTCTTGCAATTGGCAGCAAATGTTTCTAAAAAGCATCCGGTTGTTGTGAGTCAGTTTATCGAGCATGCAAAAGAGGTTGAAATGGATGCTGTTGCCGATAAGGGTGAGATTATTGCTTATGCTATCAGCGAGCATATTGAGTTTGCCGGTGTACACTCTGGTGATGCCACTATTCAGTTCCCTCCACAGAAACTGTATGTAGAAACAGTACGTCGTATTAAACGAATCTCTAAGCAAATCGCTAAAGAGTTGAACATTTCAGGTCCATTTAATATTCAGTATCTAGCTAAGGATAATGACATTAAAGTTATCGAATGTAATCTTCGTGCTTCTCGTAGTTTCCCATTTGTGAGCAAAGTTTTAAAGATTAACTTTATTGAACTGGCTACAAAGATCATGTTGGGATTACCAGTAGAAAAGCCAGAGAAAAGCTTGTTTGATCTCGATTACGTAGGTATTAAGGCATCTCAGTTCTCATTCTCTCGTCTGCAAAAAGCTGACCCTGTATTAGGGGTTGATATGGCTAGTACGGGCGAAGTTGGCTGTATTGGGTCTGATACTTCTTGCGCAGTATTAAAATCAATGCTTTCTGTAGGTTACAAGATACCTAAAAAGAATATTCTTTTATCTACAGGTACAGCGAAGGATAAAACAGATATGTTGTCTTCAGCAAGTCTTCTTGTTGAAAAAGGATATAACTTGTTCGCAACAGGAGGTACACATAAGTTCCTTGAAGAAAATGGTATTCCAAATACATTAGTATATTGGCCAAGCGAAGAGGGAACACCTCAGGCTTTGGATTTACTTCATAATAAGGAAATTGATATGGTGGTAAATATACCAAAGAATCTGACACCTGGTGAGCTTACTAATGGATATAAGATCCGTCGTGCGGCTATTGATTTGAATATTCCGCTGATAACCAATCCTAGATTAGCAAGTGAGTTTATTACTGCTTTCTGTAGTATAAATCTCGATGATTTGCAAATTAAGAGTTGGGAAGAATATAAGTAAGCTTTATTCCCATAAAACGTTTAACGTTTAATATAACAGCTGCGTTAGCAAAATTAGTTTTTGCTAACGCAGTCTCTTTTTAGATAGCTCTGAATACAAACAAATATTTTTTTTGCAGTTTATCTCCCTATCTGCCACTAAATTATATTAATATGCTGATAACTAATATTATAAGTTGGTGGAAGATAAACTTTATATACAATTTATCTACCACTAAAATCAGTTATCTGCCACTAACTGGCTATTTGAATAATGCTGTAATTAGAGAAGTAACAGCTTGCTTAGCTCTCTTATCTATAACATCTTATTTAATATGTTACCCGATTTTCCTATTTTAGCTAAGTAAGCCTTCGGCCCAGAACCCATAAGCCCACGGCCGAAAACCCATGGGCCTTCATTCGAGAACCCATAAGCCCTCGGCTGCAGGCTTACTTATGTCTCTTTGCTAAATTAGTTAACTTATCAGGGAGAAGCGCTAAACGAGTCCATCATCACAAAGTACATTCATTTATATCGTATGCTCAATAAGTTGAAATTCCTCACCAACAATTAATGATAATATCGGCTATGATGTTCTAGAGCATTTAATTTAGTGGCAGATAAAGCTGTTTTGTAGCAGATAAGCACGATTTTGTAGCAGATAAACGGTTAAACTTTTTTATCTGCTACTAGCTGAAAATCCTTGTTCAAAGGCTTTCCATGCATTTTAGTGGAAGATGTGGTAGATGAATTTTGATTTTTTTTTGCTTGTTGTAATAAACTATGGAGATCATTAACAATAATCAGCAATCTGCGCTGCATTTAGAAATGCAAGCTTATTATTATTGCTCAAATTATTTGCTGCATTATCGAGCAAAGGCATAATCTTTAGGTAAATTGTCATTTTTAAGATTAAATACTATATCAAATATGGTACTAATAAAATTCTATAATTCGAATTTATTTTTTCTTTCAACTGTATTAATACGCCTCAAAGAGCCTTGAATTGTTATTATAGAGAATGTCTTCTTCGCGCGCACGTGTATATATAATGTATATATCAAGTAGCCTTTCCCAAAGTTCCTTGCAAATTACTAAAATAATATGTTCTACAACACACTTGTAGTTCAGCTAGTTATCTATTAGTGGCAAAAAAAGTGAGAAAAAAGAGTTAGATATATTTGGATTGGTAGGAATAAAGGTCTACTTTTGCACCCGCTTTGCAAGAGAGACAGAGCGTTGATTGAAATGCTGGTTCTTCGGGATGTTTGAAGAAAAAAAACTTTTAAAAAAGTTGCTTTAAAATTTGGAGCGTATTACTTAAAAGTCTTATCTTTGCATCCGCTTTCGCCTTGATAGAGGCGCTTAGAGCAAACAAAACGAATCGTTCTTTGAAGAGATTATAAATAAACGAAACAAGTAGTACAAGAGCATTAAGTGCGTGTATTGTTACATGTACTTGGTAAAAATAAAAATGCGAACCGTCAATTAAGATAAACGGAATCCTGGACAGAATTTAAATGAAACTTTTACAATGAAGAGTTTGATCCTGGCTCAGGATGAACGCTAGCTACAGGCTTAACACATGCAAGTCGAGGGGTAGCAGGGTAGCAATACCGCTGACGACCGGCGCACGGGTGAGTAACACGTATCCAACCTTCCCATAACTCGGGGATAGCCTTTCGAAAGAAAGATTAATACCCGATAGTACTTTTTCAAGGCATCTTGAGAAAGTTAAAGATTTATTGGTTATGGATGGGGATGCGTTCCATTAGATAGTTGGTGAGGTAACGGCTCACCAAGTCTTCGATGGATAGGGGTTCTGAGAGGAAGGTCCCCCACATTGGTACTGAGACACGGACCAAACTCCTACGGGAGGCAGCAGTGAGGAATATTGGTCAATGGGCGAGAGCCTGAACCAGCCAAGTAGCGTGAAGGATGAAGGTCCTATGGATTGTAAACTTCTTTTATAGTAGAATAAAGTGAGCCACGTGTGGTTTTTTGTATGTATACTATGAATAAGGATCGGCTAACTCCGTGCCAGCAGCCGCGGTAATACGGAGGATCCGAGCGTTATCCGGATTTATTGGGTTTAAAGGGTGCGTAGGCGGAATAATAAGTCAGTTGTGAAAGTTTGCGGCTCAACCGTAAAATTGCAGTTGATACTGTTATTCTTGAGTGTACATAAGGTAGGCGGAATTCGTGGTGTAGCGGTGAAATGCTTAGATATCACGAAGAACTCCAATTGCGAAGGCAGCTTACCGGGGTACAACTGACGCTGAGGCACGAAAGTGTGGGTATCAAACAGGATTAGATACCCTGGTAGTCCACACAGTAAACGATGAATACTCGCTGTTTGCGATATACAGCAAGCGGCCAAGCGAAAGCATTAAGTATTCCACCTGGGGAGTACGCCGGCAACGGTGAAACTCAAAGGAATTGACGGGGGCCCGCACAAGCGGAGGAACATGTGGTTTAATTCGATGATACGCGAGGAACCTTACCCAGGCTTAAATTGCAGATGAATATAGTGGAAACATTATAGCCTTTATGGCATCTGTGAAGGTGCTGCATGGTTGTCGTCAGCTCGTGCCGTGAGGTGTCGGCTTAAGTGCCATAACGAGCGCAACCCTTATTGATAGTTACTAACAGGTTAAGCTGAGGACTCTATCGAGACTGCCGTCGTAAGATGCGAGGAAGGTGGGGATGACGTCAAATCAGCACGGCCCTTACGTCTGGGGCTACACACGTGTTACAATGGGGGGTACAGAAGGTCGCTACCTGGCAACAGGATGCTAATCCCAAAAGCCTCTCTCAGTTCGGATTGGAGTCTGCAACCCGACTCCATGAAGCTGGATTCGCTAGTAATCGCGCATCAGCCACGGCGCGGTGAATACGTTCCCGGGCCTTGTACACACCGCCCGTCAAGCCATGGGAGCCGGGGGTACCTGAAGTACGTAACCGTAAGGAGCGTCCTAGGGTAAAACTGGTGACTGGGGCTAAGTCGTAACAAGGTAGCCGTACCGGAAGGTGCGGCTGGAACACCTCCTTTCTGGAGTGATTCCTTTTATCTGGTTCGCTTTTTATTGTACTACTGGTTTTTGTTTATTCTATATAAAAAATAAGAGATTAGAAAGAAGCCGAGCCGAAAGGTAAGAGGTTTTGAACGACAGTCCTATAGCTCAGTTGGTTAGAGCGCTACACTGATAATGTAGAGGTCGGCAGTTCAACTCTGCCTGGGACTACGCGAAAAAGAGGAGCATAATGGATTAACCATCCAGTAAAATCGCTTCTTATAATTTCACGGGGGATTAGCTCAGCTGGCTAGAGCACCTGCCTTGCACGCAGGGGGTCAACGGTTCGAATCCGTTATTCTCCACGATCAAGCATCTGCTTGAAACGATCTTTGACATGATGTACAAAAGCAATAAAGTAAGTAATTTTTAGAGATAAAAAGAGCTAAAGTATATATCGAACCATATGGTAAACGAAAACGTATAACTACGAATAGTTTACAGTGTTTGAAGAAAGTAAGCAAGGGCGCATGGCGGATGCCTTGGCTCTCGGAGGCGATGAAGGACGTGATAAGCTGCGATAAGCTTCGGGTAGGTGCAAATGACCTTTGATCCGAAGATTTCCGAATGGGACAACCCAATATCCTGAAGGGATATTATCCATCTTAGATGGAGGCGAACGCAGGGAACTGAAACATCTTAGTACCTGTAGGAGAAGAAAATAATAGAATGATTCCGTAAGTAGTGGCGAGCGAACGCGGATTAGCCCAAACCAATTATGTTACGGCATAATTGGGGTTGTAGGACCACGATATCGGACTTATATTGGAGAATGGAAGACTCTGGAAAGTGTCACCATAGAGCATGATAGTTGCGTACATGAATCCAATATATACCGTAGTGGTATCCTGAGTAGTGCGGAGCACGAGGAATTCTGCATGAATCTGCCGGGACCATCCGGTAAGGCTAAATACTCCCGAGAGACCGATAGTGAACCAGTACTGTGAAGGAAAGGTGAAAAGAACTTCGAATAGAAGAGTGAAATAGTCCCTGAAACCATGCGCTTACAAGCGGTCGGAGCAGCTTCGTGCTGTGACGGCGTGCCTTTTGCATAATGAACCTACGAGTTACTGTCACTGGCAAGGTTAAGAAATTAAGTTTTGCAGCCGAAGCGAAAGCGAGTCTGAATAGGGCGATTTAGTCAGTGGTAGTAGACGCGAAACCAAGTGATCTACCCATGGTCAGGTTGAAGGTTAGGTAACACTAACTGGAGGACCGAACCGATAAGCGTTGAAAAGCTTCCGGATGAACTGTGGGTGGGGGTGAAAGGCTAATCAAACTTGGAGATAGCTCGTACTCCCCGAAATGCATTTAGGTGCAGCCTTGATAATTACTAATGTGAGGTAGAGCGACTGATAAGATGCGAGGGCTTCACCGCCTATCAAGTCTTGATAAACTCCGAATGCGCATTAGTTTAATATCAGGAGTGAGGGCATGGGTGCTAAGGTCCGTGCCCGAGAGGAGAAGAATCCAGACCATCAGCTAAGGTCCCGAAATAATTGCTAAGTTGAACTAACGAAGTCAGATTGCTAAGACAGCTAGGATGTTGGCTTGGAAGCAGCCATTCATTTAAAGAGTGCGTAACAGCTCACTAGTCGAGGAGTTTGGCGTGGATAATAATCGGGCATAAGCAATTTACCGAAGCTATGGAACCAGTAATGGTTGGTAGGGGAGCATTCCACTCAGCGTTGAATGTGGAGCGTGAGCTCTGCTGGAGCGTGTGGAAAAGCAAATGTAGGTATAAGTAACGATAAAGGGGGTGAGAAACCCCCTCGCCGAAAGACTAAGGTTTCCTGATCAACGCTAATCGGATCAGGGTTAGTCGGGTCCTAAGGCTCAGCCGAACGGCGAGGCCGATGGCAGAAAGGGTTAATATTCCCTTACTACCTTAAAGAGTGATGTGGAGACGGAGTAGTGATAATACCGCCGGCTGACGGAATAGCTGGTTGAAGGGTGTAGATATTAGTTTTCCAGGCAAATCCGGAAGACTAGTCGAACCTGATAGTACCGAGAGCCCTTGTGGTGATTGGATAGTGTATGTAAGCAGACTCCCAAGAAAATCCGCTAAACTTAATCTTTAAGGTACCCGTACCGTAAACGGACACACGTAGTCGGGTAGAATATACTAAGGCGCTTGAGTGAATCACGGTTAAGGAACTAGGCAAATTGACCCTGTAACTTCGGGAGAAAGGGTCCCTCAGTAATGAGGGCGCAGAGAATAGGTCCAGGCAACTGTTTAACAAAAACACAGGGCTATGCAAAATTGAAAGATCAAGTATATAGCCTGACACCTGCCCGGTGCTGGAAGGTTAAGAGGAGATGTCATCGCAAGAGAAGCATTGAATTGAAGCCCCAGTAAACGGCGGCCGTAACTATAACGGTCCTAAGGTAGCGAAATTCCTTGTCGGGTAAGTTCCGACCTGCACGAATGGTGTAATGATCTGGACACTGTCTCAACCGTGAGCTCAGTGAAATTGTAGTATCGGTGAAGATGCCGATTACCCGCGATGGGACGAAAAGACCCCGTGAACCTTTACTATAGCTTAACATTGAATTTGGGTAATTGATGTGTAGGATAGGCCGGAGGCTTTGAAGCAGGTACGCTAGTATTTGTGGAGCCGCTGTTGAAATACGGCCCTTTGATTATTTGAGTTCTAACTCGCAAATGTGAGGACACTGTTTGGTGGGTAGTTTGACTGGGGTGGTCGCCTCCAAAAGTGTAACGGAGGCTTCTAAAGGTACCCTCAGGACGATTGGTAACCGTCCGCAGAGTGTAATGGCATAAGGGTGCTTGACTGGGAGACCGACAAGTCGATCAGGTAGGAAACTAGAGCATAGTGATCCGGTGTTTCCGTATGGAAGGGACATCGCTCAAAGGATAAAAGGTACTCCGGGGATAACAGGCTGATCGCTCCCAAGAGCTCATATCGACGGAGCGGTTTGGCACCTCGATGTCGGCTCGTCACATCCTGGGGCTGGAGAAGGTCCCAAGGGTTGGGCTGTTCGCCCATTAAAGTGGCACGCGAGCTGGGTTCAGAACGTCGTGAGACAGTTCGGTCTCTATCTATCGTGGGCGTATGAAATTTGCGTGGCTCTGACACTAGTACGAGAGGACCGTGTTGGACTGACCGCTGGTTTACCGGTTGTGCCGCCAGGTGCATTGCCGGGTATCTAAGTCGGGATTGGATAAGTGCTGAAAGCATCTAAGTACGAAGCCAGCCACAAGATTAGATTTCTTAGGGTCGTTGAAGACGACAACGTTGATAGGCTGCAGGTGTAAAGACAGTAATGTCAAAGCCGAGCAGTACTAATTGCCCGTACACTTTCTTCTTTCCATATATGGTTGGCTAGATAGTTTGGCTCTTGAATATAATAGCTAAAAAGATCTTTCCTTTATTGCTTTTACATTGTGTTTATCTTAATATAAAATTAAGAAATTAAAAATATTAAGGTAGCTATAGCATCAGGGTTCCACCTCTTCCCATTCCGAACAGAGAAGTTAAGCCTGATCACGCCGATGGTACTGCGTAACAGTGGGAGAGTAGGTAGCTGCCGTTTTATCTAAGAGTCCTGTTCATTGAAATAATGAATGGGACTCTTTTTTTGTTGTACACTGTGCATGGTGTATAACTTCATGGTGTGGATCCATGGGCGGTAATATCTATTTCATCTACTTTGATATGTGTCTTTGTCAATGTATCTCTCATCTCTCCGGATAACGTGAACCTTTCTTGTTATTCTGAATGCTGTGCTTTAGCAATCTACACTCTTGCTAGTTGTTTGAGAAAATATCTTTGTTTATTTTACGTTTCAACCCAATATTATCAGGCTTCTCTTATTATACATACATCTTTTTAATATATCTCATCTCTATTTATAACAACATTTTTATCTCCTTCATAGTAATGCTTTGAATACTTCATTTGTATAACAGTTATTTTACAATCTTATTTATTGTTTTTTTTGTTATAATATTTGATAAATAATATCTCGTTTTAAGTGCTTGTAAACTAAATAATTAATATTGTATAAGATAATAATATGTAAAACACAAACGTTTGCTATATCTTTCTAATATAATTTATGATTATTAATAATTTATTCAATATTAAATTACTACTTTTGCCTTCGTAAAAGATTGTTTTAAATTATATTATGGTAGATTCCCTTATAAGTCCTGATTATATTTTTGAAACTAGTTGGGAAGTCTGTAACAAAGTTGGTGGCATATATACAGTATTGTCTACTAGAGCTAAGACTCTTCAAGATAGTCATAAAGATAAAGTGATATTTATTGGTCCAGATTTCTGGATTGGTAAAGATAACCCATTATTTATTGAATTGGATTATCTTTATAAACCATGGAAATTGTATGCTGAAACCAATGAAAACCTTTCTGTGCGCATTGGTCGATGGAACATTATTGGCGAACCAATTGTTATTTTAGTTGATTTTACTTTATTTTTCTCAATGAAGAATGAAATATATACAGAAGCCTGGAATCATTTTCAAGTTGATTCTTTGCATGCATATGGTGACTATGATGAAGCATCGATGTTCTCTTATGCATCAGGAAAAGTAGTTGAAAGCTTTTATAAATATAATCTTAATCGTAAAGATAGAGTAGTTTATCAGGCGCATGAGTGGATGACTGGACTTGGTGCACTATATCTACAGACTGCTGTACCAGAAGTTGCTACCATATTTACAACACATGCAACTTCAATAGGACGCTCTATTGCAGGTAATCTGAAACCATTGTATGACTATCTATTTGCATATAATGGCGACCAGATGGCTCAGGAATTAAATATGGAATCAAAGCATTCTATTGAAAAACAAACGGCTCACCATGTTGATTGCTTTACTACTGTTAGTGATATTACTAATAAAGAGTGTAAGGAATTACTGGACAAAGAGGCTGATGTTGTTTTGAAAAATGGGTTTGAAGATGATTTCGTACCTAAAGGAAAGAGTTTTTTAGCCAAGCGTAAAAAGGCAAGAGCAAAGATGCTCAATATTGCATCTAAATTATTAGGTACTAATTTAGATGATGATACCTTGCTTGTATGTACAAGTGGCAGGTATGAATTTAAAAATAAAGGTATTGATGTTTTTATAGAATCGTTAAACCGATTGAATAATGATATTAGTTTAAAGAAGAATGTTGTTGCCTTTATTAATGTACCGGCAGGTTCTCCTATACCCAGAAAAGATTTAGTTGAAAGATTAAATAATGGTAATGGCATAACAGATTCTTTAGAATTTCCTTATATTACGCACTGGTTAGATTCTATGTCTGACGATAGAGTGCTTAATATGATTAAATACCTGGGAATAAGAAATAGTAAGGAAGATAAAGTTAAGATTATATTTGTACCTTGTTATCTTGATGAGAATGATGGTGTTTTCGACCTTAACTATTATGATTTGCTTCTGGGATATGATTTGAGTGTTTATCCTTCATATTACGAACCATGGGGATATACTCCTCTTGAGAGCATTGCTTTCCATGTTCCTACAGTTACAACGGATTTAACAGGATTTGGACTTTGGATTCAGAACATCAGAACTCAGCATGGTTTAGAGGATGGAGTTAGAGTGATTCATCGCTCGGATAATAACTACATCGAAGTAGCTGATGCTATAAAGGAATCTATAATTTCTTTTTCTAATAAATCGGAAGAGGAAATAGAACATATTCGTCATCGTGCTGCTGTAACAGCAGAACATGCTTTATGGAAACATTTTATTAAATACTATTATAAGGCGTATGATATTGCTCTTCGTAATGCAAAGAAGCGCCAATTGAAATAGGAAATATTAATCAAATAAGTAATTTATAAAATTATGAAGGTTAAAGTTAGTAACGTGAATGTTCCTGTTTGGAATGAGATAACAGTAAAGTCACGTATTCCTGAGGAATTAAAGAAATTATCAGAAATAGCTCATAACATTTGGTGGTCTTGGGATTCCGAAGCGGTAATTTTATTCCGTGATTTGGATCCTGTACTATGGAAAGAGGTCGGATTAAATCCTGTTACTCTTTTGGAACGTATGAGCTTTGAAAAGCTTGAAGCACTATCAAATGATAAGGTTATCATTAAAAGAATGAATGATCTTTACGCTAGATTTAAAGAATATGTTGATGTTAAACCAGATACAAATCGTCCTTCTGTGGCATATTTCAGTATGGAATATGGTTTATCCAGCGTACTTAAAATCTATTCGGGTGGTTTAGGTGTTCTTGCCGGTGACTATTTGAAAGAAGCGTCGGATAGTAATGTTGATCTTTGTGCTATTGGATTTTTGTATAGATATGGTTATTTTAATCAGACTCTGTCAATGGATGGCCAGCAGATTGCTAATTATGAAGCACAAAACTTCGGAAGTCTTCCGCTGGAACGTGTTATAGGACCTGATGGCCAACCTCTTGTTGTGTCTGTTCCATATCTTGACTATTTTGTTCATGCATATATCTGGAGAGTAAATGTGGGAAGAGTTTCACTTTACCTGATGGATACAGACAATGAAATGAATAGCGAGTTTGACCGTCCTATTACTCACCAGCTTTATGGTGGTGACTGGGAAAACCGTCTGAAGCAGGAAATTCTGTTAGGTATTGGTGGTATGATGACCTTGAAAGCCTTAGGTATTAAAAAAGATATTTATCACTGTAACGAAGGACATGCAGCTTTAATTAATGTTGAACGTATCTGTGATTATGTAGCTACCGGACTTTCATTCAATGAAGCAATTGAATTGGTTCGTGCTTCGTCACTTTATACAGTACACACTCCGGTTCCTGCAGGACACGATTATTTCGATGAAGGTTTGTTTGGTAAATACATGGGAGGATATTCTAAGAAAATGGGTATTACCTGGAATGATTTGATGGATATGGGACGTAATAATCCTGGTGATTCGGGCGAACGTTTCTGTATGTCTGTATTTGCATGCAATACTTCTCAGGAAGTAATTGCCGTGAGCTGGTTACATGGAAAAGTTTCTCAGGAAATGTTTGCTTCAATCTGGAAGGGCTATTTCCCAGAAGAAAGTCACGTAGGGTATGTTACCAACGGTGTTCACTTCTCTACATGGACTGCAACTGAATGGAAGAAGCTTTATGCCAAGTATTTCGATGCCAACTTTATGTACGACCTTTCTAATCAGAAGATTTGGGAAGCTATATATAATGTGCCCGATCAGGAAATCTGGGATACACGTGTGATCTTGAAAAATAAGTTGGTTGACTATATTCGCAAGCAATTCCGCGATACATGGCTGAATAACCAGGGAGATCCTTCACGTATTGTTGCCTTATTGAACAAGATAAACCCGAATGCTCTTTTAATTGGTTTCGGACGTCGTTTTGCTACTTATAAACGTGCACATTTATTGTTCACAGATTTAGATCGTCTTTCTAAGATTGTAAACAACCCTAATTATCCTGTTCAGTTTATATTTACTGGTAAAGCCCATCCACATGATGGAGCAGGACAAGGTTTGATAAAAAGAATTATTGAAATATCCCGACGTCCTGAATTCCTTGGAAAAATCATTTTCCTTGAAAATTATGATATGACTCTTGCTCGTAGATTGGTTTCCGGAGTTGATATTTGGCTGAATACACCGACACGTCCTTTGGAAGCTTCTGGTACATCTGGTGAGAAAGCTTTGATGAACGGTGTTCTTAATTTCTCTGTGCTTGACGGATGGTGGCTTGAAGGCTATCGTGAAAACGCAGGATGGGCGCTGACTGAGAAAGTTACTTATCAGAATCAGGAACATCAGGATCAGTTAGATGCTGCTACTATCTATGCAATGCTTGAAAATGAAATCATTCCTTTGTACTATGACAAGAATGATGATGGCTATTCTCCAAAATGGGTTCAGTTCGTAAAGAACTCTATTGCTCAGATTGCTCCTCATTACACAATGAAGAGACAACTTGATGACTACTATATTAAGTTCTACAATAAGCAGGCTAAACGTTTCCATGTTTTAGCTGATAACAACAATGCAAAAGCTAAAGAATTGGCTGCATGGAAAGATACTGTAGTAGATAAATGGGATACAATAGAAGTGAAATCTGTTTCAGTAAATGGTGAATCTGGCAAACTAATTATTGAAAGCGGACAAGATTATGACGTTGAAGTTGTAGTTGATGAAAAGGGATTGGATAATGCTATTGGCGTTGAACTGGTAACTATTATAGTGGATAAAGATGGCAAACAGCATATCTATTCAACTGATGAATTCGAATTAGTAAAGAAGGATGGTGACTTGTTTACATTTAAAACTAAATATAGTTTGTCGAATGCAGGTAGCTTTAAGGTTGCATTCCGTATGTATCCTAAGAATATAGATCTTCCTCATCGTCAGGACTTCTGTTATATTCGTTGGTTTAATTTAGGAGTTTAACTCCCTAAATAATAATAATATAAAAAGCGAGGTGCTAAGTTTTATTTTAGCATCCTCGCTTTCTTTATATAAGATTGCCATTGTTGAGTAAACTTTAACTAACAAAAAAAAGTGAGCCGTTCTAGCTTAATAAGAACGGCTCACTTTTTTATATCTGAATATTTCTTGCTATTACTAATAAATAGAATTATTTGATTAATTCTGCTAATTTACTCTGCAGCTCTGCACCGTGTAGTCCTCGAGCAATGATTTTTCCGTCTTTATCAAGTAATATAGTATGAGGAATGCTGCGTATAGCATAAACCTTAGCACCTTCGCAATCCCAGTATTTTAAATCAGACATTTGAGGCCAAGTAATATTTAATTTTGTAATGCCGTCTTTCCATGATTTTTCGTTCTTGTCAAACGAAACACCTACAATTTCAAATCCTTTGTCTTTATATTGAGAGTATGCTTTAACAAGATTAGGCATTTCCTGGCGGCAAGGGCCACACCAGCTAGCCCAGAAATCAATCAGTACATATTTCCCTTTTCCAGCATAATCAGATAATTTAATAGATTTTCCATCTGGAGTAAGCATTGATAAGTCTGCAAATTTTTGACCAACAGAAGTTGCTTTGGCTGTCTTTACTAAAGCCTTCAAACGAAGAATATCTTCATTGTTTTGAAATTTGGCTGGAACCTTGGCAAGAATCTTTTCCAGATTATCATACTCAATATAATAATTGTATGCTTTCAACAGATGAATACCAACCGGATTGGTTATGTTTCCATCGATTGTTTCAATAATAATATTGGTCTGACTATTTTCAAGAGCGCTTAATTCTTTCTTTTTTGTTTCTCTTTCTTCATTATTTAAGTTAGGAGCCTGCATTGAATTATATACAGCTTCCATCTTATCATTCACTTCATTCATTTTTGCTTTGAAAGCATTATAAGTATCGTTGGAAGGAGTACCTACAATATTTTCTCTTTCTCCAAGCGAAAGGCTGATATCACCGTTTTCCAGGAAGAAATCTGCATATAACTTTGTCTCTCCTTTTGTATAAGTTATATACCGATTTACAGTTGAATCCTGTTTTCCTTCGAAAACAAATTTGCCGTCTTTAATTACAGCAGCTGCAACTTTTACAAATTCACGGTTTACTCTGTTCTGAATATACACAGAGTCGCCATCGGCAGCTCCTGTTACTGTTCCTGTTATTTTATAGGTATTCCCTCCGGTGCATGATAATGCTGTAAGGGAAGCCATGGCAAATAAATAACTAATTCTTTTCATAAATTGATGTATTTGTTTCTATTATTGAATACAATATGCAAATATAGCAGTTTTTTTTCTCTATCCTATTTTGCCGAAACATTATTAGATGAGCATTTGTTATTACATTCTAATATTGATAACATTAAGTCGTAAATAAACGAATGAGTCTTTAAATTTCTAGAAGATATTTAGAATGATAAAAAATATCTTGTACAAAAGATTGTTTTCTTTTGTACAGAACAATTAATTCTTCTGTACAAAAGAATTAATTGTTCTGTACAAGGTATTTGGAATGTTTCTTTATGTTTAAATATTATCTGAACGAAAATTATATATGTTTTTTTTAATTTTCTGCCTTTTTAGGAATTACTTTATCTCTAAATATGAACTGTAACTCGCATTATTTAGTTACATTTGCACTACAAATAAAAGATAGAATCAGAATGACTACGACTTTAGTGGTGCTTGCCGCAAAAATGGGTAATAAATATGGTGGCCTAAAACAATTAGAAGGAATTGGGCCTAACGGAGAGACCATTCTCGACTATTCAATGTATGATGCTATAAAAACAGGATTCAATAAAGTAGTATTCGTTATTAGCAAATATTTTGAAGAGGAATTCAAGAAAGTTGTTTCTTCAAAATACGAAGGTAAGATTGAAATTGAATATGCTTTTCAAGAAATAGAATCTGTTCCGGAGGAACTAAGAAATAGCAAAAGAAATTTGTTGTGGGGATCGGCGCATGCTTTGCTTATGGCTAAGGATGCTATTAAAGAACCTTTTGGGGTAATTAATGCTGCAAACTTTTATCAGCGTGAAAGTTTTGAGATGCTCTACAATGAATTACAGAATATTCGTAATACCCGTGATAAACATTTCCTTGTTAGTTTTCGCTTGGCTAATGTATTAGCAGAAAGTGGCGGACTGACACGTGGTATATGTGAAGTAAACGAAGATGGCAATCTGATTTCTATTGTTGACCGTAAAGGAGTGGAAAGAATAGGAGGGGATCCTATGTACCTGAATGAGTTTAATAAATGGATAGGACTTGATGTTGCTTGTCCTGTTTCTATGAATATGTGGGGATTTACTCCCGATATATTTACCTCTTTAACTCATGAATTCGATTCTTTTATTGCTAAAAGTGGTATGGATTTGAATTCAACCTTTACAATTCCTCAGTTTATGAACACTATGATCCAGAAAGGAATGAAAGTTAATACTATAAGCACGCCGGCAAAATGGATGGCATTAGTTTCTCCTGATGATAGAATTCAGGTTATACTACGTATTAATGATCTGATTCGTAAAGGTGTTTATCCCCAAAAACTATTTGAACTAACCAACCTATAAAATAATTATAATGAAAAAAAGAATTTTAGTAACTGGTGGTACCGGTTATATCGGTTCTCATACAGTTGTAGAACTTCAAAATAGTGGTTATGAAGTAATCATTATCGATAACTTATCTAATTCAAGCGCCGATGTTGTTGACAATATTGAAAAAGTATCTGGCATTCGTCCTGTTTTCGAAGAATTAGATTGTCTTGATTTCGCTGGTCTTGATGCTTTGTTTACTAAATATAAAGGTATTGAAGCTATTATTCATTTTGCAGCAAGTAAGGCTGTTGGTGAATCTGTTCAAAAACCATTGCTTTACTACCGCAACAATCTTGTTTCATTAATAAACTTATTAGAGCTGATGCCTAAACATGGAGTTAATGGCATTGTTTTCTCTTCATCTTGTACTGTTTATGGTGAACCCGATCAACTTCCTGTAACAGAACAAGCTTCGATTAAGCCAGCAACTTCTCCTTACGGAAATACAAAACAGATTAATGAAGAAATTGTAAAAGATACTATCACTTCAGGATCTCCAATCAATGCAATTCTTCTTCGTTACTTTAACCCAATCGGTGCTCATCCATCAGCTTTATTAGGCGAACTTCCTAATGGTGTTCCACAGAATCTGGTTCCATATATTACTCAAACAGCTATTGGAATCCGCGAACAGTTAAGCGTGTTTGGCCATGATTATAATACTCCTGACGGAACATGTATTCGCGACTTTATCAATGTTGTTGATTTGGCTAAAGCTCACGTTATAGCTATTGACCGTATTTTAAATGGAAAACAAAAAGCTAAAGTTGAGACTTTTAATATTGGTACAGGAACAGGACTTTCAGTATTGGATTTAATCAATGCATTTGAAAAATCTACTGGCGTAAAGTTAAACTATAAGCTTACTGATCGTCGTGTTGGTGATATTGAAAAAGTATGGGCTAACCCTGAGTATGCAAATAATGAATTGGGTTGGAAAGCCGAAACAAGTACTGAAGATACTCTTTTATCTGCCTGGAAATGGCAATTAAAATTAAGAGAAAGAGGTATCCAATAATACATAATGATTGTTTAATTCTATTTAACAAGAAAAATTAAACAATACTATAATATTAATGTTTATACTTTGTGAGTATGCCCGAGATCCCAGCATAAATGTGAATTTAAGCTTGTGTGGTTAACGTATGTCTCCCCGGCATAGACAGGTGTACTTGCATAGTAGTTTTGTCGTGTTTTATTTTGTGTTTGTGTTGTGGCGGTGCATGACGTGAGTCGTCGCACCGTCTTTTTTTTATTATGTTGTTTTTTATGTGTTTTTCTTTAGGGTATTTTATTACTGAATGGTCTTATATATAGAAACCGGTGATCCATTAGTAATCAAATTAAAAAAACAACATTATGAAAACACTTTTTAAAAGCTTAATTTGCACGCTTATTTTGATACTTGGAGCAAGTATTCAAAGTGAAGTTTTTGCTTCTGTTGCAGAAGATTATATCACAGTAAACGGAATTGTAAAAGATTCACAGACAAAAAAGAAAGTGGAGTATGCTACAATTTCTATTCCTGGAACTACAACAAGTACGATTAGTAATGTAGATGGAGAATTTTCTCTGAAAATTAAATCATCTGTTGAAGCCCGGGAATTGGTGATCTCTCATGTTGGTTATTCAAGTTCACACATATCTATTTCAAAAGGTGAACAAGAAGCAAAAACCTATTATCTTAGTCCCAATGACTATGTTTTGAAAGAAGTTATAATTCAGCCTGCGTTAGCTCGTTCATTAGTTGAGGAAGCGGTAAGTAAGATTGAAGCTAATTATAGTCCAAAATCTAATATGTTTGACTGCTTCTATCGTGAAACTGTTCAAAAAGGAAAACGCTACATCCAAATATCTGAAGCTATTCTTAATCTATATAAAGAGCCTTACACCAAGGGTATAGAACGAGACCGTGTACGTATCTTTAAAGGTCGTAAATTGGTTAGCCCTAATCAAAAAGATACATTGGCAGTTAAATTAATGGGTGGCCCGTATATGTCTGTTCTACTCGATGTTGCCAAAAATAAAGATATATTGCTAGATAAAGAAATGCTATCCTCTTATGAATACACTATGGAGGAACCTGTTAATCTGGATAATCGTCAACAATATGTTATCAGTTTTCGTCCTGCTGTAGTTTTACCTTATGCGCTTTATTTCGGTAAATATTATATTGATAAACAATCCTTGGCCTTTACACGTATTGAATTTAGTTTAGATTTACGTGATCGCGAAAAAGCTATCAGTCAGATTCTTATCAAAAAACCTGCAGGCTTACGCTTTAAACCGCTGGATGTTAACTTCCTGATTACATACAAAGTGCAAAATGGAGTTAGTTATATAAATTATATACGTACAGAATCTCAGTTTAATTGTGACTGGAAAAGAAGATTGTTCAAGAGTAAATATACTGTCCTTTCAGAAGTGGTAGCTACAGAACGTGATGATGCACCTACAGAATCTATACCTTACAAAGAATCCTTTAAGTACGATCAGACTTTCTCTGATAAAGTATCTAGCTTTACAGATGAAGACTTCTGGGGCGGTTACAACATTATAGCACCTACAGAATCATTGATGGATGGTGTGAAGAAGCTGAAAAAACAATATAAATAATAATTGATAAAGAAAAAAGAATTGTATATATTTGAATTTTAATCTAAAGAAAAATGATTAATTCAAAGCGAATTAGATATGCTGAATGATTTGCTCCTCCTTAATAAGATAAAAAATGGCGATGTTCAGGCTTTTGAGAAATTATTCCGTTCTTATTATAAGCCTCTTTGCTATTATGCAGATTCTTTCTTAAATGATATGGATAGTGCTGAAGAAATTGTTCAGAACATATTCTATATGTTTTGGAAGGATAGGGCAGATTTACAAATAAAGCTTTCAGTGAAATCTTACTTATTTCAGTCAGTTCAGAATAAATCTTTTAGTTACCTCAAACATCTCCAGGTAATGGATGTGTATCGTGAAAAAGTAACTTTGGAAGAACCTGAAATAAGTAACTTTTCACCAGCAGATGATCTGGAATACAAAGAATTGGAGAGCAAATTTACATCTTTACTTCAACGATTGCCTGAGAGGCAGAGAAGAATATTCTGTATGAATCGTTTTGGTGGGAAAAAATATAGCGAAATAGCCAGGGAACTTTCAGTTTCAGTTAAGACAGTGGAAGCAGATATTAGTAAAGTACTAGTTATTCTGCGCAAAGAATTGAAACATTATAATCAGTGAAACTATGTTCAGAAAAGAACCAAATACAGATGTTGCATGGTGTGCGCTTTATTCAAGGTTGCAAAATGAAAACCTGTTGAATGAAGAACCGGTGCAAATGAAGCAGAGAAAGAGAATAATTCCTGTTTATTGGGCTGCTGCTTGTATAATAGCCCTTCTTGGCACAACGATATTCTTCCTTTATAATTCTGATAAAAAGAGTGCAGATTTACTTACGCTTCAGAATACTGAAAACGAGAATATCCTGGTCAAGACATTGGAAGACGGCTCTACGGTTTATTTAACCTCAAACGCTTCTGTCAGTTATCCTAAATCCTTTTCTGGAAATAAAAGAGAGATCTCTTTAAAAGGAGAGGCTCTTTTTGATGTTGCTAAAAATCCTTCAAAACCATTTTTGATTGAAACTGAAAAAGTTACAGTAAAAGTTTTGGGAACTGCATTTAAAGTAAAGTCTTCAGCCAATGGAAACTTTGAACTGGTTGTACAGCGAGGGAAAGTCAGAGTAACAGAAAAGGTTAACGGTAATTCTATTGTAGTAACCGCTGGTCAGTCTGTTTCTTATATAGATAATCATCTATTTAAATACTCAAATAAGGATAGTAATATTTTTAATCGATATACCTCTAAAATGCGGTTTAAAGATGAAACGCTGCAAAATATAGTGCATGTTATCAATCAAAATAATGATTCCTTTGTTGTTCTTAAAGGAGATTTATTGAAGGCTTCCAGGTTAAATGTGCAATTCTATAAAAATAATGTGAATGAAATGACACAGATTATTAGTCTGGCTCTTAACCTGAAGCGAGAAATTCGTCAAGATACAATTTTTATTTCTCAACCTTAAAGCAATTCAATGAAACGCTTGTGCTTCTTTTTTATATTTACATGTGTCGTCCTTCATACTCTGTGGGCAGAGAATGGAGGCGATCCATTAAGTGGACGTATACAGATTGAAAAGAAAAAGGACACTATTTATGAGTTGTTGAATTACATTGGGGATGTTTCCGGTTACTATTTTATTTATGATAGTAAGATTATTGATAACGAAAAAAAATCTCAGACAAAATCTGGCACATATTCAATTCGTGAAGCAATTTACCATGTGCTTAAAAGTGAAAACTATACTTTAAGAGCTGTTGACAGATACATATTAATTAATGATAAAAACTCTCCGGTACCTCAGCCTTTACATCATGTGGCCGTATCAAAGACAAAAGATAGTACATCTTATAAAAATATATCCGGGGTTATACTTGAAAAATTATCATTAGAACCTATAGCTTATTGTTCTGTAAGTCTGGAAGGTACAGCCATTGGCACAATAACAAATAGCAATGGAAAGTTTTTATTGAGAGTACCCGATTCTTTAAATGTAGAAAAGCTGCATGTTTCTCATATCGGGTATGAATCACAAAGAATACCATTAACTTTTTTAGAAACAGGTTCTTCTAACATATATTTATCTCAGCGTATTATTCCTCTTCAGGAGGTGATTTTTCGTTTAGTAAATCCGCGTAAAATTGTAAAAGAAGCCTTGGAAGCCCGCGATCATCTTTATCTTGATAAACCATCTTATTTTACGTCATTCTACCGAGAGGGAATTGAACGTAAGAAAGATCTGTTAAAGCTTACGGAGGCGGTTTTTAAAGTATATAAGCAAAGCTATACCCATTCAACTGCCGATCAGGTTAAGTTACTAAAGATGCGTAAAATTACAAATAATGCGGTAAAAGACTCGCTGGTATTGAAAATGAAAGCTGGCGTTGAAGCCTCTTTGATGCTTGATTTAATGAAGAACATTCCCGATTATCTTGAAATTAATGATAAGAATATTTATGATTATACCAAGATTGATATGACGGAAATAGATTCACGTATGGCACATGTTATTTCTTTTGAACAAAGAAAGGGTATCACAGAACCATATTTGAGGGGGAAATTATATATTGATGCAGAAAATTCAGCCTTACTTAGTGCGGAGTTAGAAGTCCATCCGTCTTATATTGAAAAAGCAGAAGAATTGTTTGTTGAAAAACGTGGTAAAAATGTAAAGATTCACCCTCAGCAAATTGTTTATTCCGTATCTTATAAAGAATTAAACGGCAAATATTACATGAATCACGTAAGAGGTGATTTGTATTTTAAGATGAAAGGCAAAGGGCAACTGTTCTTCAACCCGCTGCATATATTCTTTGAAATGGTAACGTGCAAGGTTGATACTAATAGTGTAATTCCGTTCCCGCGAGAAGAAAGATTGCCTGTTAAGAAGATTTTTTCAGAAGAAAACTTTGGTTATGATAATAATTTCTGGGGAGATTTTAATGTTATCCTCCCTGAAGAAAATATAAACAAAAATCTTTCTCGTATAACTTCCAAGATTGAGGAATCTGAAAGCAAGGCTTTATAATTCTCCCTGCCAGATAAAATAATTCTGGAATATAAGTTCCGGATTATCAATCGGGGCTTTGAATAAGCCGTATAATGAAGATCCTGAACCAGACATAGAAGCATATATTGCTCCTGCTTTATATAGTTTCTCTTTGGCTTTTCCTATTTCCGGATATTGAGCAAATACACTTTTTTCGAAGTCATTTATTAAGTTGTCTTTCCACTCTTCGACGGGAGATTGAATGATCTCTTTAATGCTTTTTTCGGGAAAGGCAGGTTTGATTAGCGAAAAAGCATCGCGGGTAGAAACGAAAATCTCAGGTTTAATTATTAATATATATAATCCTTTCAAAGAGATGTTTATTTCGGAGAAAATATTTCCGGTTCCAGTGGCAAAAGTAGGTTTGTTTTTAATAAAGAAAGGACAGTCGGCTCCCAGTTTTGAGGCAAATACTTCCAGCTCATCATCTGATAAATTTAAAGAGAATTTGTCGTTCAGAAGCTTTAGCATGAATGCTCCGTCAGATGATCCTCCTCCCATACCTGCTCCAGATGGAATGTTCTTTTGAAGAAAAATTGAAATTGCAGGAAGGTTAAACCTTTCTTTTAGTAAATAGTAGGCTTTCACCACTAAATTATCTTCAGGATTACCAGCTATTGAAGTGCCAAATACCTGCAGATTAAACTCTTTATCGGAATCATTAAGAGGTACAACTTCTAATGCATCTTCTATATGAACAGGATAAAAAACTGTTTCTAAATTGTGGTAACCATCAGGACGTTTTTCTGTGATGTTAAGTCCCAGGTTTATTTTGGCATTTGGAAATACAATCATTCTTTTATTTTTTATATGCAAAAGTATATGAAAATAATAAGATTCCTATACATTTTGTAGAAAATATGAGATTGTATGCAGCTCTTCGTGCTATCTCTTAACCTATCATATTAGATATAAAATACTGTATAAAAACCTTTGAATATTTCCAGCTCTTCATTAAAAACTATATCTTTGTCATCCCAAATATGTCAAAATAGATATGGAACAAAAAAGAAATACGCGAAGTACTAAATCTAAGGTACAGCCTATAGCTGATTACGGCCGTCTGCAACCGCAGGCTCGTGAATTTGAAGAAGCTGTATTAGGAGCGCTAATGCTTGAAAAAGACGCTTATCCTCAGGTTAGTGAAATTCTTCGCCCTGAATCATTTTATGACCGGCATCATCAAATGATTTATGCTGCAATTACAGATTTAGCCGTCCGTCAGGAACCTATAGATATTTTAACTGTTACCGAACAACTTAAAAAGAGGGGAGAACTTGAAGAGGTTGGAGGCCCATTTTATATAACAAAATTAAGTAGTCAGGTTGCCTCTTCTGCTCACATTGAGTATCATGCGCGAATTATTGCTCAGAAGTATCTAGCTCGTGAATTGATCTCTTTTACAAGTGAAATTCAAACAAAATCTTTCGACGAAACACTTGATGTCGACGATTTGATGCAGGAGGCTGAAGGTAGATTGTTCGAGATCTCTCAACGAAACCTAAAAAAGGATTATACACAGATTAATCCTATTATTTCTGAAGCTTATGAATTATTGCAGAAAGCTGCTGCAAGAACCGACGGTTTAAGTGGTTTGGAAAGTGGTTTCCGCGGATTGGATAAGATGACTTCCGGTTGGCAAAATTCCGACTTGGTAATTATTGCAGCTCGTCCGGCGATGGGTAAAACTGCATTTGTATTGTCAATGGCTAGAAATATTGCTGTTAATTTTAAAAATCCGGTAGCGCTGTTCTCTCTTGAAATGAGTAACGTTCAGCTAGTGAATCGTCTTATAGTAAATGTTTGTGAGATTCCCGGTGAAAAGATTAAAAGTGGTCAGCTTGCTCCTTATGAGTGGCAGCAGTTGGACTATAAACTAAAAGACTTGATTGATGCTCCTTTGTATGTTGATGATACACCATCGCTTTCGGTTTTTGAATTAAGAACAAAAGCCCGAAGATTGGTTCGTGAACATGGAGTGAGATTATTAATAATTGACTACCTTCAGTTGATGAATGCAAGTGGAATGTCTTTCGGTAGCCGCCAGGAAGAGGTTAGTACCATTTCCCGATCATTAAAGGGATTGGCCAAAGAATTAAATATTCCAATAATTGCCCTGTCACAGTTAAATCGTGGTGTTGAGAATCGTGAAGGTGTTGATGGAAAGCGTCCACAGTTGGCCGACCTTCGTGAATCTGGTGCCATTGAACAGGATGCCGATATGGTGTGTTTTATTCACCGACCGGAATATTATAAAATCTATACAGACGAAAAAGGAAACGACTTACGTGGTATGGCCGAGATTATTATTGCAAAACATCGTAACGGTGCTACTGGTGACGTACTTCTTCGATTTAAAGGTGAGTTTGCCAAATTCCAGAATCCAGATGATGATACAATTATTCCTTTACCGGGTGAGAGTGGAGTTCTAGGATCAAAGATGAATAAACAACCTCAAGGTTCAGTACCTCCACCTCCTGAAGAGTATCCTTCTCAGGTATCAAATCCATTTGGAAGTTATGGTAATGACGGCCCGTTGCCGTTCTAACTCTTTTTTCTGATATATAACCATACAAAATAAAAAAACTTATTACCTTTGCGAGTCAATTCTGCAAATAATAAAAAAATAACGATATGAATATCTCTTATAATTGGCTGAAAGAGTATGTCAATTTTGATTTAACGCCCGATGAAGTTGCTGCGGCACTTACTTCAATTGGTCTGGAAACTGGTGGGGTAGAAGAAGTACAAACCATTAAAGGTGGTTTGGAAGGTTTGGTAATCGGTGAAGTACTTACATGTGAAGAACACCCTAATTCCGACCATTTACATATTACCACAGTTAATTTAGGAAGTGGAGAACCAACTCAGATTGTTTGTGGAGCACCCAACGTTGCAGCTGGCCAGAAAGTGGTTGTTGCTACATTAGGAGCAAAGCTTTACGACGGTGATGAGTGTTTTACTATAAAGAAATCAAAAATCCGTGGTGTTGAATCTACTGGCATGATTTGTGCAGAAGATGAGATAGGGATTGGTACTGATCATGCAGGTATTATTGTTCTTCCGACAGATGCAGTTCCAGGTACATTGGCAAAGGATTATTATAACGTTAAGAGCGATTATGTACTTGAGGTAGATATAACTCCAAACCGTGCAGATGCTTGTTCTCATTTCGGAGTAGCACGCGATATATATGCTTACTTAATCCAGAATGGATACAAGGCTGAACTAAAGAAGCCATCTGTAGATGCGTTTAAAGTAGACAATCACGATCTTGATATTGATGTAGTTGTTGAAAATAGTGAAGCATGTCCTCGTTATGCCGGAGTTTCTATTAAAGGTATTACTGTAAAAGAAAGCCCGGAATGGATGCAGAATATATTAAGAACTATAGGCGTTCGTCCAATCAATAATATTGTAGACATAACAAATTATATTGTTCACGAATTAGGTCAGCCACTTCACTGCTTTGATGCCGATGTTGTAGGCAAAAAGGTTATAGTTAAAACAATGCCCGAAGGAACTCCTTTCACAACACTTGATGGCGTGGAAAGAAAACTTAGCGATCGCGATCTTATGATCTGCAATGAAAACGGTCCGATGTGTATTGCCGGTGTATTTGGTGGACTGGATTCTGGTGTAACTGAGAAGACTGTAAATGTATTCCTTGAAAGTGCGTATTTTCATCCTACATGGATACGTAAGTCAGCTCGTCGTCATGGCTTGAATACTGATGCTTCTTTCCGTTTTGAGAGAGGTATTGACCCATTGTATACTGATTATGTATTGAAACATGCAGCTCTGTTAGTTCAGGAATTGGCAGGTGGAACTGTTTCTTCTGAAATAAAGGATGTATATCCTGTTCCTTTCAGCAAATTTAATGTAGATATTACATATAAAAAGATTAATACCCTCATTGGTAAAGATATTCCGGTTGAGACAGTAAAAAGTATCGTTGGAAGTCTGGAAATGGAAATCACAAATGAAACAGCTGAAGGCTTGTCTCTTGCTGTTCCTCCATATCGTGTAGATGTAACTCGCGACGTAGATGTTATTGAAGATATTCTTCGTATTTACGGATATAATAACGTAGAAATACCTTCTACACTGAAATCAAGTTTAACTACTAAAGGCGAAGCTGATAAATCATATAAGCTTCAGAGCCTTATTTCAGAACAATTGGTTGGTTGCGGATTTAATGAAATATTAAATAACTCATTAACAAAAGCTGCTTATTACGAAGAATTGGAATCATTCCCGGCTAAAAACCTGGTAATGTTGATGAATCCTTTGAGTAACGATCTTAACTGTATGCGTCAGACATTATTGTTTGGTAGTTTGGAAAGTATTACTCATAATGCAAATCGCAAAAATGCCGATCTTAAATTCTTCGAATTTGGTAACTGTTACTATTTTAATGAAGAAAAGAAGAATCCCGAAAAGGTTCTTGCGGCATATAATGAAGATTATCATTTAGGTTTATGGGTAAGCGGTAAGAACGTAGCAAACTCATGGGCTCATGCTGATGAACAAAGTTCTGTTTATGAGCTTAAAGCCTATGTAGAAAATGTATTCCTACGTTTAGGTATAGATATTCGTAACCTGGTTATCGGTAATCTTACAGATGATATTTTCTCTGCAGCGTTGTCTGTAAATACCAAAGGTGGCAAACGTTTGGCTGTGTTTGGTGTGATTACAAAGAAACAGTTAAAGGCGTTCGATATTGATAATGAAGTTTATTATGCAGACTTGAACTGGAATGAGCTGATGAAAGCTATTAAGTCTGTTAAGGTATCCTACAAGGAAATTTGTAAATTCCCTGCAGTAAAGAGAGATCTTGCATTACTTCTTGATAAGCAGGTTCAGTTTGCTGAGATAGAAAAGATTGCTTTTGAGTCTGAACGTAAATTGCTTAAGGAAGTTTCTTTGTTTGATGTTTACGAAGGAAAGAACCTTGAGGCAGGCAAGAAATCATATGCTGTAAGCTTTATGCTTCAGGATGAGAATCAAACTTTAAATGATAAGCAGATTGATAAGATCATGAGCAAACTTATTGCTAATCTTGAAAGCAAGCTGGGAGCAAAACTTAGATAATTATATAAACTAAAATAATATAAAATAAAGATGGGAAGAGCGTTCGAATACAGAAAAGCCACCAAAATGAAGAGATGGGGTAACATGGCTCGTACATTTACGAGAATCGGCAAACAAATCGCTATAGCAGTAAAGGCTGGCGGTCCTGATGCTGAGAATAACCCACATTTACGTTCTTGTGTAGCAAACGCGAAGGCAGCCAACATGCCAAAAGAAAATGTTGAAAGAGCAATAAAGAGAGCTATCTCTAAAGATACCGAAGATTACAAGGAAATGGTATACGAAGGATACGGTCCACATGGTATTGCTATTTTAGTAGAAACAGCTACAGATAACACAACCCGTACAGTGGCTAATGTTCGTAGTGTCTTTAATAAGAATGGCGGTTCTTTAGGTACATCAGGAAGTTTGGATTTTATGTTTACCCGTAAGTCTATGTTTACTGTAGCTCCTAAAGAAGGCGTTTCTTTGGAAGATCTTGAACTGGAATTGATTGATTATGGTGTAGACGAGCTTGATGCTGATGAAGAAGGTATCACTTTATACGGAGAATTCCAATCATTCAATGCTATTCAGAAATATCTTGAAGAAAATGGCTTTGAAATTATCAGTTCAGAGTTTACTCGTATCCCTACAGATTTGAAAGACGTTACTCCAGAACAAAGAGCTTCTATTGATAAACTGGTTGATAAAATGGAAGACGATGAAGATGTTCAGAGCGTCTATACAAATATGAAACCAGAAGAAGAGGCTGAGTAAATGAAGTTTGTATATAAAACATCTGGAACTTGTAGTACTTATGTATCAGTAGATGTTGAAGAAGGCATCATTAAGGATGTTACTTTCCAGGGTGGATGTAACGGAAACCTAAAAGGTATCTGCCAACTGGTAAAAGGTCAGCCTGTGAAAGAGGTTATCTCCAAATTGGAAGGTATATCCTGTGGAGGTAGATCTACTTCTTGTCCAGATCAACTTTGCAAAGCTTTACGTCAGGTTCCGTCTGTCTGAGGTGTTTATTTAATTAATAAAGATAAGAGTGCGGCACTATTCCGAATTTGATTAATGAAAATTGCGGATTATAACAAGGTCAACTCCTTTCAATAATAAGAAGAGCCATTCTTTACCTGTAGTAGGTTGAGAATGGCTCTTTTGTTATATTACAGAATGGCTTTTGATATGCCTTTCATTATAATTGTACTTTGATAAATAGCTCTAGCACTAAGTTTTGCTTGACGGTGTTACCATCCTTTTATTATAATTTTACTTTGATATATAGCACTAATAGGGTTTCATAATAATATTGCCTAACTTAAAAACAGACAATACTATTTATACATGTTTGCATCAATAGAAACCCGGAAAAGCTCTTTTTTTGTACTTTCCGAGAAATAAATATATTCTATTGTAGTTTTAAAATCTTTGTATTCCTTTAAATCCAAGGAATTTCTTACAGCATCAATCATAGAATCTTTCATATATTGCTTTTTCTTTTGAATAGAATCGGGCGAATCTATTCTTCCGGATAAAGTATAATAGTTGCTGTTAGTATTAGTTTTTGGATTATAAATCATGCTGTCAATTCTAATGCCTTCACCAATTGTTACAGGACATTTGGCAGTATATTCTTTGGCGAGTTTTTCAAAGGTCTTTTCTCTTGGTTCCTGGCAGGAATTAAAAATAAGCAGCAGCAGGCCAGTTGTAATTAATGCTAGTTTTTTCATCTTTAGTTGAATTTTGATCTACTAAGATAAGCCATAATTATGAACAGAACAAGAACAATAGATCTTTTTAATCATTATCTTTGTCATAACATAAAATAATACATGCTTATGATTAATTTTTTAAAAGATCTGAAACGTAAAGACCATAAACGCTATTTAGGTGGTCTTGACATCTTAAAATATATTGGTCCTGGATTATTGGTTACTGTTGGATTTATTGACCCGGGAAACTGGGCCTCGAATTTTGCTGCAGGATCAGGATATGGATATTCATTGTTGTGGGTAGTAACTCTTTCAACGATTATGCTCATTGTTCTTCAGCATAATGTGGCTCACCTTGGAATTGTTACCGGCCTTTGTCTTTCGGAAGCAGCTACTCAGTATACACCAAAATGGATTTCGCGTCCCATTCTGGGAACTGCTGTTATGGCTTCTGTTTCTACTTCTTTAGCAGAAATTCTGGGTGGAGCAATTGCATTGCAAATGCTGTTTGGCATTCCTATAATATGGGGCTCAATTCTGGTTACTGCGTTTGTGTTTATAATGCTGCTCACTAATTCATACAAGAAGATTGAACGTTCCATTATTGCTTTTGTTTCGGTTATCGGATTATCTTTTATATATGAACTTCTACTTGTAGAAATTGACTGGCCAATGGCCGCGCAAGGATGGGTGGTACCAAGTTTTCCTCAGGGTAGTGTTCTGATTGTGATGAGTGTGTTAGGGGCTGTAGTAATGCCTCATAACCTTTATCTGCATTCGGAGGTAATTCAGAGTCATGAGTACAATAAACAAGATGATGCCTCAATCAGGAAAGTTTTGAAGTACGAGTTGTACGATACACTTTTCTCTATGATTGCAGGATGGGCCATAAACAGTGCTATGATACTTCTTGCTGCTGCAACATTTTTTAAAACCAAAACAGAAGTTACGGAACTTCAGCAGGCAAAATCGTTATTAGAACCGCTATTAGGAAACAATGCCGCAATTATTTTTGCGTTGGCATTGCTTATGGCAGGTGTTTCCTCAACCATTACAAGCGGAATGGCTGCTGGCTCTATCTTTGCAGGTATTTTTGGAGAATCTTACCATATAAAAGATAGTCACTCGCGTTTGGGAGTTATTATTTCCCTGGGCGTGGCATTTTTATTGATTTGCTTTATTTCAAACCCATTCAAAGGATTGATTATTTCACAGATGGTGTTGAGTCTTCAACTTCCTTTTACGGTCTTTCTGCAGGTGAGTCTTACTTCATCAAAAAAGGTGATGGGTAAATATGCTAACGGAAGGTGGAATACGTTTGTGCTTTATTTTATTGCAGCAACGGTGTCTGCTTTGAATGTATGGCTTCTCATTTCTACAATAATTGGTTATTAGTTTATAATATCTTGTACAAAAGATTATTTTCTTCTGTACAGAATAATTAATTCTTTTGTACAGAAGAAAATAATCTTTTGTACAAGAGAATATAATAATATATAGTAATTTTTTAAAGATATGATGGAAGATAGAGTAACGAGAGCAGTAGAACTCTTTAAAAACGGATATAATTGTTCTCAATCTGTAGTAGCAGCCTTTGCTGATTTATATGGTTTTACAGAAGAACAGGCTCTGAAAATGGCTTCTTCTTTTGGTGGAGGAATAGGACGAATGAGAGAAACCTGTGGAGCTGCCTGTGGGATATTTCTGTTAGCCGGACTTCAAACCGGAACTACTGATCCTAAAGATAAAGAAGGAAAAGCTGCTAATTATAAATTGGTGCAGGATTTGGCAACTATATTCAAGAATCGTATGGGTTCTATAAACTGTGGTGAGTTATTGGGGCTGAAGAAATGTGACCCAATTGAGTCTACTCCGGAGGAACGAACTGCACAATATTATGCTAAACGCCCATGCGTAAAAATAGTTGAGGAAGCAGCAAGGATATGGGCAGAATATCTTGAAACTCAAAAAGGGTAAGTTATTTGGCTTAAAATGTTACATTTTTATTAAAAATATTCTATTTAACGTGCTATATAACATAAAAATATATATATTTGTGCGCTAAATAAATCATGCTAAAGATGAATTTATTTGAGTAAATATATGTTTAACTAAAAGTATTTTCAAAATGTTGAAAGAAAAAGCAGGAATTGTTGCAGGACAAATTTGGAATGCATTGAACGGCACTGAAGGTTTAACAGTAAAACAAATTAAGAAGGCAACTAAGTTAGTTGACAAAGATCTTTATTTAGGTTTCGGATGGTTACTAAGAGAAGATAAAGTTTCTATTCAAGAAATTGAAAACGATCTATTCGTTGCTCTGAAGTAAGAAAGCTAATAACTGAATTATAAAAAATGCGCTGGCACGTTCTATTATGTTGCCAGCGCATTTTTTTATTTTGTCTCCTTTATGTATCTTTGCCCATTATTATATTGATAAAACAAACTGATGAAGAATATACGTAACTTTTGCATTATTGCACATATTGACCATGGTAAATCCACTTTGGCTGACAGACTGCTTGAATTCACTAAGACCATTCAGGTAACAGGCGGCCAGATGCTTGATGATATGGATCTTGAAAGGGAGAGAGGAATTACCATTAAAAGTCACGCTATACAGATGGAATATTTGTATAAAGGCGAAAAATATATTCTTAACCTGATTGATACTCCGGGACACGTGGACTTTTCTTACGAAGTTTCCCGCTCAATTGCAGCTTGTGAAGGAGCTTTGCTTATTGTAGATGCTTCCCAGGGAGTGCAGGCACAGACTATTTCCAATCTTTATATGGCTATTGATCATAATCTGGAAATTATCCCGGTGATCAATAAATGTGATATGGCAAGTGCCATGCCAGAGGAAGTAGAAGATGAAATCGTTGAATTGCTTGGAGTGGACAGATCTACCATTATTCGTGCGTCAGGAAAGACAGGTATGGGTGTGGAAGAAATTCTGGAAGCCATTATAGAACGTGTTCCTTGTCCGGTAGGTGATGAAGAAGCACCGCTTCAAGCTTTAATTTTCGACTCTGTATTTAACTCTTTCCGAGGTATCATTGCTTACTTTAAAATAACTAACGGAGTAATCCGCACCGGCGACAAGGTGAAATTCTTTAATACAGGAAAAGAATATGCGGCAGATGAAATTGGTGTGTTGAAGATGGATATGATTCCTAAAAAAGAGCTTCGTACAGGAGACGTGGGGTATATTATTTCCGGTATCAAAACTTCAAAAGAGGTGAAGGTAGGAGATACTATTACTCACATAGCCCGTCCTTGTTCTAAGGCTATCTCTGGATTCGAGGAAGTTAAACCAATGGTCTTTGCGGGAGTTTATCCTATCGAAGCTGAAGATTTTGAAGACCTTCGCGCTTCTTTGGAGAAACTACAGCTGAATGATGCATCTCTTACATTCCAGCCAGAGAGTTCTTTGGCGTTGGGTTTCGGATTCCGTTGCGGATTCCTGGGATTGCTTCACATGGAGATTGTTCAGGAACGCTTGGATCGTGAGTTTGATATGAATGTTATCACAACAGTTCCGAACGTATCTTACCAGATTTATGATAAGCAAGGTGTTATGACTGAGGTTCATAACCCTGGTGGAATGCCCGATCCTACACTAATTGAACATATTGACGAACCATATATCAAAGCTTCGGTTATTACTAAGACCGATTATATTGGTCCTATCATGACTCTTTGTCTGGGTAAACGTGGAGAGCTTACTAAGCAGGAATATATCTCCGGTAATCGTATGGAGATTCATTATGATATGCCGTTGGGAGAAATTGTGATCGACTTCTACGATAAACTGAAAAGTATATCAAAAGGTTATGCGTCGTTCGATTATCATCAATCGGGTTTCCGTCCTTCTAAATTGATAAAGCTGGATATCCTGCTGAACGGTGAGCCTGTGGATGCTCTTTCTACTCTTACACATGTGGACAATGCCTACGATTTGGGTAAACGAATGTGTGAAAAATTAAAAGAACTAATACCAAGACAGCAATTTGATATAGCAATTCAGGCTGCAATCGGAGCAAAGATTATCTCTCGCGAAACAATAAAGGCGGTTCGAAAAGATGTAACTGCCAAGTGTTACGGTGGTGATATCAGCCGAAAACGTAAATTGCTTGAAAAGCAGAAGAAGGGAAAGAAGAGAATGAAGCAGATTGGAAATGTGGAAGTTCCTCAGAAAGCTTTCCTTGCAGTATTGAAATTAGATTAAATTTGGAGCTTTTGTTTCACCTTTTAAAAGATGAAACAAAAGCTCTGATAACTTTATAAAAATTGTAATCTCATGATTAAACCGCTTGCATACTCTTTTAATAGCTTTATAAAGCATCATGTAAACGGTGGAATAGTACTAATGGTTGTAGCTGTACTGGCTATGATTGTGGCCAACTCACCTTGGAGTGATGCTTATCTTTCTATTCTGGATTATCCCGTATCTTTGCAGATTGGCAGTTTTAATCTCTTCAGCCACAACGGAGAGCCAATGTCAATATCTACATTTATTAATGATGCGTTAATGGCAATCTTTTTCTTCTCTGTAGGATTGGAAATTAAACGCGAAGCATTGGTTGGTGAACTCTCGAACTTGCGTCAGGCATTATTGCCTATTATTGCTGCATGCGGAGGCATGATTATTCCTGTAATTATCTATTTCTGTATTGCTCCACAAGCTCCCGAAAGTAATGGTATAGCCATACCAATGGCAACTGATATTGCTTTCTCTTTGGGGGTTTTAGGATTGCTGGGTAAACGTGTACCCTTAAGTCTGAAGATATTTCTTACTACCTTCGCTGTAGCCGATGATATTGGTGGTATTATTGTTATTGCATTATTTTATGCTACACATCTTCAATTTGGATATTTACTTATAGCAACTGCAATTCTTGCATTTATGCTTTGGGCAAACATTAAGCTTGAGGTTGTAAATAAAGGATTCTATATTTTTCTGGGTATTGTAGTTTGGTATTTATTCCTTCAATCGGGTATTCATAGCACGATAGCAGGGGTGCTGGTTGCATTTACGATTCCTTCCAGACCACACATTAAAATTGGAAAGTATATTGAACGAATTCGCGAGAATATCCAGTCGTTTCCAGTATCCAATATTGATTCTATAATTTTGGAACAAGATCAGCTAGAAAGACTTAAAAGTATAGAGTCTTCTTCCGATCACGTAATATCACCTCTACAATCAATGGAAGATTCTCTGCAGGGAGTAGTTAACTACTTTATTATGCCTATTTTTGCTTTTGCCAATGCCGGTGTTGTACTCGCTGGTGCAGAAGAAGAGGTTATTGGAGGTGTAACCTTCGCTGTTGCTTCAGGACTTGTTTTGGGTAAATTCGTAGGTATATTCTCATTTACATGGTTGACCATTAAACTGAAGATATCTAAGATGCCGGAAAATATGGATTGGAAGAATCTGGCTGGTGTATCTATGTTGGGAGGAGTTGGTTTTACTGTTGCACTGTTTATTGCTACTCTTTCTTTTGGAGATGCTGAGTCGGTTTTATTGAACCAGGCAAAGCTAGGTATAATTGGTGGAACTGTGATTGCTGGATTGTTGGGTTATTTATATCTGCATAAGGTTCTCCCTAAAAAAGAGTATTCAGATGATAATGAATAAAAGCATTTATAAGCTTTACATTCAATAATAAAAAAGGTCATTAAGTTTTTTTGAGCTTAATGACCTTTTTCTATTATTGAGATGCATCACTGGCAAGTATTTATTATAGCATCGCATTGAGATTTTACTTTTTCAGATTGATACATATCATAGATTCTATTTATCATTCATTGTTGATATCCACTTATCGATATTTTGTTCTTAAAGCCAGTTGTTTGGGTTGATTATTCATCATCGTCCATATCCACAAGAGGGAGAATTTTTTGTGATTCTTCAGCTGGCAAAGCTTCAACCTGCTTTAAGCGCCTTTCAATGGCACGGGTACGTTTACCCATTACTTCTTCAAGCTGATCTCCTGCAGTCTGAATATTCTTCTGAACCTTCTCTAGTAACCCACCAAACTTGCTGAACTCTGTCTTTACAGCACCAAGAACACTCCATACTTCGCCTGTTCTCTTTTGAATAGCCAGCGTACGGAATCCCATCTGTAAGCTGTTAAGTATAGCACCAAGCGTAGTTGGTCCGGTAACTACAATCTTGAAATCCTTTTGCAAAGTCTCTACTAATGATGTTCTGCGGATAACTTCTGCATAGATGCTTTCAAAAGGAAGAAACATAATGGCAAAGTCGGTTGTAAAAGGAGGATCAATATACTTGTCATGAATATCTTTTGCCATTTTCTTAATGGTGATTTCAAGTTGTTTGGATGATGAATCAATTAAAGCAGTATCGCCGGCTTCAAAAGCATCATAGTATTGCTCGTATACATCTTTAGGAAACTTAGCATCAATGGGCAGATAAACAGTTGAATTTGCATCATCCTTTCCAGGAAGTTTAATTGCATATTCCACAAATTCAGTAGCGCTCTTTTTGGTCTTAACATTAGCATCGTATTGCTCGGGACTCATTATTTGCTCCAATAAAGCCCCTAATTGTACTTCGCCGAATGTGCCGCGCATCTTAACATTGGTCAGCACCTTCTTTAATCCGCCCACATCCTGAGCCAGAGATTTCATCTCACCCAGACCTTTCTGAACGTTCTCAAGCTGGTTGCGAACAATCTCGAATGACTGCCCAATACGTTCGTTCAGTGTTTTTTGAAGTTTTTCTTCTACAACCAGACGCATTTCATCTAGTCTTTTTTCGGTAGATTGTATAAGCGCTTCCTGCGTTTTACCCATAGCTTCAAACTTCTCTTTCTGAAGTTCGTTACCGGTCAACATATTCTTATGGAGCGCATCCTGCATTTGTTGAATTGACGTGTTTAGGGTAGTTGTTATTTCTGTACGGAATTCGCGTATAGATTTGCCTAGCTCGTCACGGTTTTCATGCGATTGCTCTCTTAAAACTGCTTCCAGACGAATATTCTGTTCTCTGATAATACTTTCCAAACGATTGTTTTGTTCTTTGATAGAATCCTCTATCCGGTCGGTATTTTCTTTGCTTTTACCTTTGCTCAATATAATTAAAAGGATGAGGAGCAATAAAACAGTACAAACAATTAATAAAGTCAATTCCATATATCTAATATTAAGTTATCTTGCAAAGATACACTTTTTAAAGATTTCACCTTTTAAGAACAGTTTAAAAGATGTACCTTTGCATCCGATTTCCAAATTAGGACTTTCCCTATTTAATAATGGGGATTATCCTTGTTAAAAAGAATTTTCTTTATTCATTTTTGTTACACTATATTGAAATTATTAATAACAATGAAATATTAACTAGCCACAAAATTTAATGATGTATGAAAAGAGAAACTTATTTTAAGCTTTTACTTCTGATGGTAGTAACATTTAGCTTTACAGCTTGTACCATAAATGATGATGATGAGGTGGGATATAACACTACAGAAGATTTATGTTCAAAAACTTGGGTAGAGACATATGCAACTACCGATCATTACTATTGTACCCATAAAATAATTTTTGATTATGATGGGGATGCCCAAGAAGTTTATATCTATAATAATATGGATATAAATGGAAATCCATTGAGTACGGTTGCTAAAACTCAATCTTATAATTTAAGCTGGAGCTGGTATAATGAAAACCATGAATGTCTGGTATTGAATTATGGAAAAAATGTAGTTTCCTACTTTGATAACGTTTGGGTAAGGAACGATTATTTATCGGGCAAACTCGATGGAAATTATGTAACTTTTATGAACGATAATATTTAATTAGGCATGTATAAACTCTTGGTACTCGATCTTGACGGAACTCTGACTAATTCACAAAAGAAAATAACACGAAAGACAAAAGAGGCTTTATTAAAGGCTCAGGAGAATGGAGTTAAAATAGTACTTGCTTCTGGAAGGCCAACTTATGGAATTGTTCCTTTAGCGGACGAGTTGAATCTGGATGCACGGGGAGGTTATATTCTTTCTTATAATGGGGGAGAAATTATCGACTGGAAAACAAAAGATCTACTTCATGCAAGATTGCTTGATCCTCAGGTTATTCCTTATTTGTACGATTGTGCTAAAAGAAATGATCTGGCAATAATTACGTATCAGGATGAGTATATTATAACCGAGAAGCCTGATGATATATATGTACATAAGGAAGCTTTCCTTAATAAGATGAAGATTAAGAAGGTAGATGATTTTCTGTCGTTTATTGATTTTTCGGTAGCAAAATGTTTAATCACAGGAGATCCCGAGCAATTAGTCATATTGGAAAAGGAAATGAATGAGCATTTGAAAGGCTCAATTGGTGTTTATCGTTCTGAACCTTACTTTCTTGAATTAGTACCAAATGGAATAGATAAAGCACAATCGCTAAGTATCTTATTGAATAAATTAGGTATGACTCCAGATGAAATGATTGCTTGCGGGGATGGCTTTAATGATTTGTCGATGATCCGGTTTGCCGGACTAGGAGTTGCTATGGCAAATGCTCAGCTGGCAGTAAAAGAACAAGCTGATTTTATTACTCTTTCTAATGAAGATGATGGAGTAGCTCATGTAATAGAACGATTCCTATTGTGATAATAATAAGAGGACTTTCTGTAAAAAGAAAGTCCTCTTTGCTTAACTGGTTAGGTCTTTGTAAAGTTTGGTTAGGCGTAAATATGAGTTTGAAGAATCTAAATATAAATAAAAAGCATTGTTTAATAAGTTAAACAATGCTTTGGATAAAAAGTTCAATCTAAAAACTAAATATTTATTCTTTAGAGCTTTCTTCTTTTTGGACAGGAACTTGTTTGATGAATAGCTTCTTGAACGAACTAGGATAAGGAGTTTCAAACTCAAGTAAATCGCCAGTCACCGGATGATAAAAGCTGAGCTTAAAAGCGTGAAGAGCTAATCTTCCAAGAGGATTATTGCCATCTCCATATTTTATATCACCTAATACCGGATGATGCAAATCCTGCATATGAACACGAATCTGATTTTTTCTTCCGGTTTCTAATTCAAGCTCTATAAGAGAATAACCATTAGCACGTTTTATTGTTTTATAATGTGTAATAGCCTTGTCGCCTCCGTTGTTACTCATGCTTGAATAAGTGACAAAAACCTTGTTATCTTTTAGCCATGAAGTGATTGTTCCGAAGTCTTTTTCCATTTCTCCTGAAACTGCAGCCACATAACGTCTGTCTTTTACAATTTCATCCCAATAATCCTGTAAAGTGAATTTTGTTTTTTCATCTTTGGCAAAGACCATCAGCCCGGAAGTATCCTTGTCTAGTCGGTGAACAATGTAAACACGATGTTGTTTTCCTGAACGCTGCACATATTCGTTCAGAATAGAATGAGCTGTACGCTCTTTCTGCTTATCTGTGCCCATTGAGAGCAATCCTTCTCTTTTATCAATCACAAGGAGGAAAGCATCTTCGTATACCAGTTTAAGTAAACTGCTGGTAAATTCCTTTCTACCCTTGTCCTTGCTGATTTTTACCTTCATTCCGGGACGAAGTTCGCAGTTATACTGAGTGGTAATCTTATTTTCTACCATCACTTGGCGTTTTGATAGTAAAGACTTTGCTGTAGTGCGACTTATACCGCTCAATTTATTCATTAAGAACGTCATTAGCTCGCAAGGCTCAGTTACATCAAAAGTAGTAATGTTTGCCTTGGCGCGTTCTGCTGGCGTACCTTTTTTCTTTTTTCTCATTTCGGGATTTTATTTATCTCTTTTCAAGCAAAACAACATTCTCAACATGATGTGTATGTGGGAACATATCAACCGGCTGAACAGCTGTTAGTTTGTATTTTGTATCTAATAATGAAAGATCTCGTGCCTGTGTAGCCGGATTGCAACTTACGTAAACAATACGTTTAGGTTCGGCAAAAAGAATAACATCAATAACATCCTGATGCATACCTGCGCGTGGAGGGTCAGTTATAATCACATCCGGACGTCCATATTGATTAATGAAGTCTTGTGTAAGCATATCTTTCATATCTCCGGCAAAGAATAATGTATTCTCTATTCCGTTAATGTCTGAATTAACTTTAGCATCTTCAATAGCTTCGGGAACGTATTCAATACCGATAACTTGCTTTGCTTGTTTTGAAACGAAGTTTGCAATTGTTCCGGTTCCGGTATATAAGTCGTATACAAGCTCATTGCCGGTAAGACCAGCAAAGTTACGTGCTATCTTATATAGGTTGTATGCTTGCTCAGAATTTGTCTGGTAGAAAGATTTAGGTCCTATTTTGAATTTAAGCCCTTCCATTTCTTCAAAAATATGATCGTTTCCTTTAAATACAAGAACTTCCTGATCGGTAATAGTATCATTGCATTTATTGTTTATAACATATAGCAACGATGATATTTCAGGGAATCTATCGGCAATGAATGCTAATAAGTCCTTGAATAAGTCCATTTCGTGATCTTCAACAATCTTGCAAACAAGAATAACCATTAATTCTCCGGTGGATGATGTGCGTATTATTAAGTTACGTAACATTCCATCCTGGCTTCTCAGATTAAAGAAAGTGTAATTATGCTCATACGCATAATCTCTTACCGCATTTCTTATTTTATTAGAGATGTCATCCTGTAACCAGCATTTTTCAATGGCAAGAACCTTGTCAAAGGCTCCCGGAATATGAAATCCTACAGCATCCATGTGCTCGTATGTAACTTCTTTCTCAACTTCTTCTCTTGTAAGCCATCTTTTATTTGAAAAAGTATATTCCAGTTTATTACGATAAAACGTTGTCTTTTCAGAGCCAAGAATAGGAGACACCTGAGGCATCTCGATTTTTCCGATGCGGGTAAGATTGTCTACAACTTGTTTCTCTTTATATTTAATTTGCTCTTCGTATGGCAAACATTGCCATTTGCAGCCACCGCATATACCATAATGCTCACAAAATGGAGTTGCTCTTACAGGCGAATATTCATGGAAATGTACAGCTTCTGCTTCAGCATAATGATGTTTTCTCTTTCTGATTTTCAGATCTACTACATCACCTGGTACCACATATGGTACAAATACTACCCAGTCGTTTACTTTTGCAATGGCTTTGCCCTCAGCAGCCACATCTGTTATTGTTACCTTTTCTAAGATAGGAAGATCTTTAGTTTTACGCGACACTTTTGTATGAGTTTAAAATAATGGCACAAAAATACACTTTTTGACTGATTAATTAGTCATACATTTCATTAAAAGGTGTAATAGCAAACAAAAATCGCTATCACTTTGTATATTTTTCATAAAAAGTTTTCATTTCTCTAAAATATAATTAGTTTTGTAGTCAGAAAAAAACACACACTTGTACTTTAATTTAATACTTTTATGGATAAGAAAAGAGTTTATACCTTTGGTAACGGTCAAGCAGAAGGTAAGGCCGAGATGAAAAACTTATTGGGTGGCAAAGGCGCCAACCTGGCAGAGATGAACCTTATTGGCGTACCCGTACCTCCAGGTTTTACTATTACTACAGACGTTTGTTCAGAATACTACGAACTAGGACGCGATAAAGTTGTTGACTTATTAAAGGAAGACGTTGAAAAATCAGTAGCTAAAGTTGAGGCATTAATGAAATCAAAGTTTGGAGATGTTGAAAATCCATTGTTGGTTTCTGTACGTTCGGGTGCTCGTGCTTCAATGCCGGGTATGATGGATACTATTCTGAATTTAGGTTTGAATGATGAAGTCGTTGAAGGTCTTATCCGTAAGACAGGCAACGCTCGTTTTGCCTGGGATTCATACCGCCGTTTCGTACAAATGTATGGAGACGTGGTTCTTGGTATGAAGCCTACTAATAAAGAAGATATTGATCCTTTCGAAGCAATTATTGAGGAAGTAAAAGAATCAAAAGGAGTAAAGCTTGACAATGAGCTTGAAGTGGAAGACTTGAAAGTTCTGGTTAAGAAGTTTAAAGAAGCCGTTAAGAAACAAACTGGTCACGATTTCCCAACTTGCGCATACGAACAATTGTGGGGAGCAATTTGTGCTGTATTTGATTCATGGATGAATGAACGTGCTATCTTATATAGAAAGATGGAAGGTATTCCTGCCGAATGGGGAACAGCAGTAAGTGTACAGGCTATGGTGTTCGGTAATATGGGTGAAACTTCTGCAACGGGTGTTTGTTTTTCAAGAGATGCTGGTACAGGTGAAGATCTTTTCAATGGTGAATATTTGATTAACGCTCAGGGCGAAGATGTAGTAGCCGGTATACGTACACCACAACAAATTACCAAAATTGGTTCTCAACGTTGGGCTGAACTAGCTGGTATTCCAGAAGACGTGCGTGCTGCAAAATATCCTTCTATGGAAGAGGCAATGCCTGAAATTTATAAAGAACTTGATGAAATCCAAACTAGACTTGAAAACCATTATCGTGATATGCAAGATATGGAATTTACTGTTCAGGAAGGTAAACTTTGGTTCCTTCAGACTAGAAATGGTAAACGTACCGGTGCTGCTATGGTTAAGATTGCTATGGATTTGCTCCGTCAAGGTGTGATTGATGAAAAAACTGCATTGAAACGTGTAGAACCAAATAAACTTGATGAATTACTTCACCCTGTATTTGATAAAGCTGCGCTTAAGAATGTCAAAGTTATAGCCAAAGGTTTACCAGCTTCCCCGGGTGCTGCTACAGGTCAAATTGTATTCTTTGCAGATGATGCAGCAAAATGGCATACCGATGGCCATAAGGTTGTGATGGTTCGTATAGAAACATCACCAGAAGATCTTGCTGGTATGGCAGTTGCTCAAGGTATTCTTACAGCTCGTGGAGGTATGACATCTCATGCCGCAGTTGTTGCTCGTGGTATGGGTAAATGTTGTGTGTCGGGTGCTGGTGCATTGAGTATCGATTATAAATCAAGAACTCTTGAAGTAGGAGGTATTACTTTAAAAGAAGGCGATTATATCTCAATAAATGGTTCAACAGGTGAAGTTTATGAAGGTAAGGTTGCAACTCAGGCTGCTGAACTTTCCGGAGATTTCGCAGATTTGATGGCTTTGGCCGACAAATATACCAGAATGAAAGTCAGAACAAATGCTGATACTCCTCACGATGCTGAAGTTGCACGTAAGTTTGGAGCAATTGGTATTGGACTTTGCCGTACTGAGCACATGTTCTTCGAAGGCGAGAAAATTAAAGCTATGCGCGAAATGATTCTTGCAGAGAATGAAGAAGGCAGAAAAATTGCTTTAGCTAAAATTCTTCCTTACCAGAAGGCTGATTTTAAAGGAATTTTTAAAGCAATGGAAGGCTGTCCTGTCACAGTTCGTTTGCTAGATCCTCCTTTGCATGAATTTGTTCCTCACGATGAAAAAGGTCAGCAGGAAATGGCGGATGCTATGGGTGTTTCATTTAAGCATATACAACAACGTGTGGAAGCTCTTCACGAACAGAACCCAATGTTGGGACACCGTGGCTGTCGTTTAGGAAATACATATCCTGAAATTACACGTATGCAAACCCGTGCTATACTTGGTGCTGCACTCGAACTAAAGAAAGAAGGAGTTGAAACATTCCCGGAAATCATGGTTCCGCTTACAGGTTTATTGCCTGAATTCAAAGAACAGGAAAATGTTATTCGTGAAGAAGCTGCAGCCTTGTTTGCTGAAATGGGAGATAGCATTGATTATAAAGTTGGTACCATGATTGAAATACCTCGTGCAGCATTAACAGCAGAGCGTATTGCTCAAGGTGCGGAGTTCTTCTCATTCGGGACAAACGACCTTACTCAAATGACCTTTGGATATTCTCGTGATGATGTTGCTTCATTTTTACCTATATATCTAGAAAAGAAGATTCTGCAAGTCGATCCATTCCAGGTTCTTGATCAGAATGGAGTAGGTCAGTTGGTGAGAATGGCTACAGAGAAAGGTCGCTCTGTTCGTCCTGACTTGAAATGTGGTATCTGTGGAGAGCATGGAGGTGAACCATCTTCAGTTAAGTTCTGTCACAGAGTTGGTTTGAATTATGTTAGCTGTTCACCATTCCGCGTGCCTATTGCTAGATTAGCAGCGGCTCAGGCAGCTATAGAAGAATAAAATAGTTGGTTTATAGAAGTTAGTTAGTTGTTTTAGCATTTTAATTTTGCAGTACTTTATAGAGGATTCCCTTGGTCGGGGAGTCCTCTTATTGTTAAATAAGGTTTCGAAAAGTTGTTATTGTATGTTTTATAACATAAAATGTTAATTGATTTGTATGTTATAAAACATATTTGTATGTTTGCATCATCAATAGGAAAAAGAAGACTTTAAGCAGAGAATACACGAAAAACAGGGTATTCTCTGCTTTTTTTTTAGAAAGATTGTTTAATAATTAATTTTTTAAGGTATGAAAAGATTAGTAGTTTTATTAGTTGCCGTTTTAGGTTTTGGAGCAACAACATTTGCAGGAAATAACAATAGTGAAGCTTTCTCAAATAGTTTTATTTATAAAATGAATGAGGCAAAAACATTTGATAAAATAGCTTCTTTCTTGCAAGTAGGTTTTGAACAAAAAGATGCATTGGAATATGTATTTGGTGAAGCAACAAAAGTTATGGATAAGGCTGCAAAAAATGGTGCCTCTGTAGATGAAGCAACAGAAAAAGCAGTATATTTTAACTTAGGTAATGCAAAACAGATTTTATCAAGAGATCAGTATATTAAATTCGTAGGACTTATTAATCTTACAATGATTAATAATAAGATGAATTAATAGCTTATCAAGGTATGTTATTAAATATATATGCAATAGTACAGAGAAGGAGTCTATAAAATAGTATCTCCTTCTTTTTTTGCTTATAAATCCACCTTTACTAACCTCTCTGAATTCACACCTATAATTTGTGGTTGAATCTCAATTCTCATAATGTGTATAGCTTGTTGTTTCTGCTTTTACTTACTTATAATCCTAATACTACTCTCTTTCAATTCATGTGATTTTGCTTTTACCGTTGTTTTATTCGAATGTCCGGCTTAGAATCTTGTAATGACCAATGCAAGTCTGTTGAATCCTTCTTACTCTTTTGGACTAAAGGAAAATTTGTTTTTCTGATCTCTGTTGTTCACTTCCATATTTTTACCAAGACTTTCAATGCTGAATTTTATCAGGTTGTATGAGCGAAGCATTAAAAGTTTGTCTTTGTCAGATATCATAGTGATAAATACCAGGTCTCTTCAATTTACTTCAATGATATTGCAATCTTCCAAGAATAATATTTGAATTTAGATATAAAATGTAATATGAATGAAATAATCTAAATGAAATATTAATTCGTATAAAATTATCTTTATGGTATTAAAATATATATAATATATATCATAAAGTTATATTCATAGATGTTTATGTATTAAAAATGATATATTATTCTTTCAAAAAGAAACCGATTGTCTATAATTAATAGATGTATAAAACAAGAGAAATAATATGTTATAAAACATTTCTTTTAAAATATTTGCATGTTATAAAACATATTCGTATGTTTGCATCATCAAAAGATAAAAACCTTAAGAGACAGAGAATACCATGAATACATAAGTTCGGGTATTCTCTGTTTTTTTAGGTATATGTTTAATTAAAATTTTAAATTATGAAACGTTTATCAGTTTTTTTGTTAGCTGTGTTAGGTTTTGGAACAGCAACGTTTGCAGGTAGTCCAGTTGGTTCAAGTAAGTGTGTTTACACGTTAAATGACGAAAGTACCCTTAATGGAATCGCAAATTTTCTTAAGACAGATGCAGAGCAAAAAGAAACTCTGAAGTATGTGTTTAGTGAAGGAGAAAGAAGAATGGAACGTGCTACTGCAAAAGGAGCTACAGAAGAGGAAGCTTCTACAAGAGCAATATTCTTTAATTTGGGAAATGCAAGAGCTATTTTATCAGAAGCTCAGTATAAAAAATTCGTAAGCATCGTTAATCTGACTATTTACAATGAAAAAGAAAGAGAATTATTTGCAGAAAAGTAGGATATACATCTGTTGTGTATCACACTGTGAAATTGGAAAGAAGGAGATTATTTAAATAATTCCCCTTCTTTTTTTGTTTTAGGCAGATTGGTTTTAATCTGCAATTTCTTTTAATTTTCTGAAATGTTTTATTATTGCTAAATAATTCTCGTCATTACAGAAATCAAATTTGCCCCAGATGTCTCCAAGTAAGGCGGCACCACCAAATCCAAAATCCTTTATTTGCAGAATGTTGTCGGCAGTAATGCCTCCTAATGCTACTACATTATTATCTATAATACCTTCTTTTACTGCTTTTCTTAATTCCTCGGGAGTATATTGAGAATTATATCCCTCTTTTGAGATGCTATCGAAAATCGGACTCATAAACACATAATCATAAAACTCTTTCTTTTGTTTTACTTCCTCTATAGAGTGACATGAACAGCTTACATGCCCTTCGTAATCTTCCGGTTTCTTAGAATTTCTGGAATTGAGGTGAATACCCATCAACCCAAATTCCTTTTTCATATAGAAATGTTCGTGAGTAACAATTTTCTTGTGATATTTTTCAGGGATAAGCGTTAGCAAGCGTTCTGAATACATTGCACAAGTTTCGGGTTTTCTTAAATGGAGTATATCCAGTCCTTCCTCAAATAGAGCAGTGATAATTTTATCTTCTTCAATAAAAAAATACGGAGTAGTAACGGCAATTAGTTTCATAATTAAAAAAAATGTGCGCAAAGGTAGTTATTTAAGTACTAAATTAAAAGGATATTTGTAGATTCCTTAATTATGTATATATAATGCCTGTGCTTAATACAAGCAAACAAAAGTTGTTAATGCTTATTTTAAAACAGTCATGAGAAAAAAACATCTGGTTTGTTTTATAACAGCAGCTGCATGTACAACAGAATTTAAGAGTAAATTTTTAATGGTAAGTGGCGATACTATTTTGAATAATGGCTGTTGGACGTTTGTCTTTAAAAAGTTTGATAATGGTTGGAAGATTATACAAGAAAATGGTACTCACATGAGATAATAAAAAGATACTCGTTCTCCAATTCTAAACATACTTATTTATCTAATTATTAGAATTATTTCCTTTAAATAGAAAGATAGATTATTATAAATAAAAATACACTGATTTTTTGTTTGCGTATTTTTTATTTATACATTTGATGCTTATTTGATTGATTTTATATTTATCAAATATCAGCATTAGAGGATGCTATGTGTTTAAGAAGAACCAAAAAAATAATCTTATAAATTCCATAATTATGAGAATAATAAATCGGGCAATAAACAGATTTTTCATTCTTTTTTCTTTCTTGTTATTTTTGAATATTTCTAACTGTTATAGTGTTAATCCTGTAATAAAAGAGTGGAAGAAAAAAGAGCTAACGGAAGATTTCAAAAATCGTTTGTGTGCCTTGTCTGATGTTTATGGCTATGTACGTTATTTCTATCCCAATGATAACTTGAAGGATCTCGACTGGTTTAACTTTCTCATTTATTCCATAAAAGAAATAGAGGGCTGCAAGTCGGAAAAAGATTTTAATCAGAAAATATATCAACTGTTTTCTCCTTTATGTCCTGATCTTAGCATAAATAATAACTTCTCAAAGCCGAAGCGTTATTCTTCCGGATCTTTTTATATACAGGAACGTAGTATGCTTGATAATAGAGAATTTAATAGCGAAATAAAAGAAATAAGCGCGTATTCCGCGGAATATCCCAAACCGGATTCATTATATACATTCATTATTAATCCCCAATTAGCGGTTTCTTTTCCTATTGTATTATCAGAATTGCCCAAGAGAGACGAACAACTAACCAACTTAATAGATTCTTGTAAAAATAGATGGGATGAGAAATCTATGTATAATTTACTCGCATCAGAACCTTTTGCACGAATTGCAAATGAAATTATGCGTTGCAATATCGTTCAGCATTTTTATCCGTATTATTTTGAAGATAAACTTGATGTTACGTGGAGGTCATATAAAGACTATTTTAATAAAATAGCAAATAGTAATAATTCTACTAGTTATTACTATTTAGTATGCAACATGATGAACTTAGTAAAAGATAGCCATGTTTATTTGAACTTTAACGTGCTAGGAGCATTCTCAACAAAAAGATTTCCTGGAATTGAGACTGTTATTTTGGACAATAAATTGCTTATAAAGAATGTGCTTGCACCCTACGACTCTATTATTCACAGAGGAGATAGGATTATAAAGATTAATAATAGAGAAGCCGAATCTTTTATAAAAGGAAAATTGAATAACTTATCCTACTCAACTTTGGAAAATGGATTAACAAAGCTTACTTCTTCCAATGAGATTTTTAGTAGTTATGCAAGAGACTCTGTTCTAAATCTGACTATAAAGAATACTGAAGGAAAAGAATCAGATGTGGCTATAAAAATAAATATGTTTCGACCTGCTTTTGTTGCCGATAAAGAATTTATTAAATGTTTTGATGGGAATGAATATTATATAAATCTGAAAGATCCTCAATTAATCAGTTACGACAAGTTCAAAGCCTATATTCCAGAAATAAATAAAGGCAAAGGGGTTATTTTTGACATGCGAGGTTATCCAAACTTTGATGTATTAAGTATCTTAGCTAATATCACAGATTCAATTCTTTCTTTAGGGAATCTTAATGAAGTACATTACTATTTTCCCAATCACATTAATCCTGTTCCTAAACCCACGGAAAAATGGTTTATAGCTCCTTCAACGTCAGCAATGAATAAAGACTATTCAAAGAAGTTTGAATATCCATTACCAGTCAACGAGAAAATAACCGTGCCTTGTGTATTCTTAGTTAATTCAGTTTCCATGAGTTTTATGGAGACCGTGATAGATATAGTCAAGAATTATAAATTAGGTATCCTTATAGGAGAGAATACTGCAGGTTGCAATGGAGATACGCCTCGTTTTAAATTACCCTTTGCATCATTTTCAATGACATTTGCTAAATTCTTAAACAGAGACGGATCTCAACATCACGGCATAGGCATAAAACCTGATATTTACGTAGAAAACAAAGATATAAATACAGATGCTCAATTAGAGGCTGCGAAAAAATATTTAGATGTTCTGGCATCTCATGCCTCCAAATAATGGCTGTAGTTGATATCAAATTAGGAGCCTTATAACAAGATAATATTACTCTCCATTGTACGTAAATCAATAGTCCACAGCTTGCCGTCGAGTAGTTCGCCATATCCGCAGATTAGCTTTATGACCTCCGATGCTTCTACGCTTCCAGTTACGGCTGGAGTTACGCCCATAACACCTTTGGAAAGGGGAGGCATGGCCAGCATTTCCTCTTCATCGGGGAAAAGATCGCGGTATGTCTTTCCGCTTTTGTGATTGAAGACCGAGACTTGTCCCTGCAGACCGAATATTGCTCCGTACACATACGGTTTGCTAAGCTTAACACAGGTATCGTTGATCAAGTATCGGGTGGGGAAGTTGTCGCATCCGTCCACTACAAGATCGTATTTGCTGATAATCTCCTCGGCATTTTCTTTTGTCAACTTGTACGGATAGGGTTGGATATTTACTTCACTGTTTATAGCGCTCAATCTTTTATGGGCGCATTCTACTTTCACGAGGTCAAGTTCTGCTTCTGTATAGAGTACTTGCCGTTGCAGATTGGTAAGGCTCACAATATCACTATCCATTATCCCCAATGTACCTATTCCGGCTGCTGTAAGATAAAGAGCAATGGGAGAGCCCAAGCCGCCTACACCCACTACCAAAACTGAAGCTTTTCTAAGTTTTTCCTGACCTTCCTTGCCCATTTCGGGAAGCATTGTTTGTCTGTCGTATCTCATGATTTTATTGTCTAGTTTTATTAAAGGACCTTCTCCGACTTTCCCGAAATCATTAGGAAAGCCGGGTTTAGTCCATCGGGTTACATATATATAATCATAATTATCTGTCGAAAGCCTGATCCCAGTCCTTCCATACCGGTTCACGGCCTATCTGTTTCAAATCCTTTTCAACCTGTACGGCTGTGCGACTATCGTTGATGGCAAACTGCTCTAATGCCTGCGGATAGGTGTAGTAACCTCCCGGCTCAGTCTTACTTTCGGCACTCATTGTAGTTACACCAAGGGTTGCCATGTTATTGCGCATTTCTGCACTCTCACGAGTTGAGTAGGAGATGTCCACATCATGATCGAAAATACGGAAAGCAAAAGTGAGCTGTGCTAATTCCCGGTCGCTCATAACTACATTGGGCTGGAAATGACCCTCCGAAGGACGCATTCTTGGGAAGTTTACGCTGTACTTTGTTTTCCAGTAATTTTTTTGCAGATACCTTAAGTGGTGAGCCATCATGGTAACATCTGTGCGCCACTCCTCAAGACCAATCAATACGCCCATACCAATTTTATGAACTCCGGCTTGCCCCATACGATCGAATCCGTTTACCCTCCAGTCGAACTTCGATTTCATTCCTTTCGGATGGTAAATGTTGTAGTTTGCCTTATTATAAGTCTCCTGAAAACAGATAATACCGTTGAGGCCCGAATGCGTGAGGTGTTCATACTCTTCAGCTTTAAGCGGCATTACCTCTATCTGAAGATTGGAGAAATAAGGTTTGGCAAGCTGAAGAGCTCTTTCTATATACGGAACTCCTGCGGCTGCAGGATTTTCTCCCGTAACCAGCAATAGATTCTCAAACGGAGCCAGCTTCTTGATTGCTTTATATTCGTTCACAATTTCCTCTTCCGTAAGAATAACACGAGCAATGGGGTTATTGTGCTGGAATCCGCAGTAGATGCAATGGTTGGTACATGAGTTGGTTATGTAGAGCGGCACAAACATGGATATGGTTTTACCAAAACGCTGTAAGGTATACTGGCGGCTCAACTGAGCCATCACCTCCAGGTATGGTTCGGCAGCCGGGGAAATCAACGTCATGAAATCGTTCACATCTAAGTGTTCTTTGCCAAGCGCACGTTCCACATCGGTCGGCGTCTTTGAATAAATGGCTCTTGTAGAGTCTTCCCATGAAATTTTAGCTAATTCATCTGAAAACATTTCCTTTTATATTTTTTGTAGCCTGTACAAAAGATTGCATTCTTTTGTACAGAAGAATTAATTGTTTTGTACAGAAGAAAACAATCTTTTGTACAAGATATTTTTAACCATTCCCGAATGGATTATTTTGCACAAGCATTCAGGTCGTGAGACAGGCGCATGGCGCAGAAGTTTGGGCCGCACATGGTGCAGTATTCACCATCTTCGTGAGCCCCTTGCTTGAAGTATTCCAATGCACGCTCGGGATCAAGCGAAAGATTGAACTGATCTTTCCAGCGGAAGTCGTAACGAGCCTTGCTCAGGGCATTATCGCGCACCTGTGCTCCGGGATGACCTTTGGCCAGATCGGCGGCATGTGCTGCGATTTTGTAGGTTATCACCCCAACGCGAACGTCTTCTTTGTCGGGCAATCCCAGATGCTCTTTCGGTGTAACGTAGCAAAGCATTGCTGTACCGAGCCAGGCAATCTGCGCTCCGCCAATGGCACTGGTTATATGGTCATAACCGGGAGCAATGTCGGTTGTCAATGGGCCGAGTGTGTAGAATGGTGCATCATGACAAGCAGAAACCTGTCGTTCCATATTCTCTTTGATTTTGTGCATAGGCACATGTCCCGGGCCTTCAATAAAGGCTTGTACATTGTACTTCCACGCACGTTGCACCAACTCTCCAAGTGTATCCAGCTCGGCAAACTGAGCCTCATCATTGGCATCGTGAATGCTTCCCGGACGAAGTCCGTCGCCCAGAGAAACTGCCACATCATACTGTGCAAGAATCTCACAGATATCATCAAAATGATCATATAGGAAGCTCTCCTGATTATGAACGAGGCACCATTTAGACATGATAGAACCACCACGAGACACGATTCCCGTAAGGCGTTTCTGTGACAGATGTACATTGTGAAGCCTGATTCCGGCATGGATAGTAAAGTAGTCAACTCCTTGTTCGCATTGCTCTATCAGCGTATCCTTGTAGATCTCCCAAGTAAGGTTTTCCACCTTGCCGTCTACCTTCTCCAAAGCCTGATAAATTGGCACAGTACCCACCGGAACCGGACAGTTGCGGATAATCCATTCTCGGGTTTCGTGAATGTTTGCTCCGGTAGAGAGATCCATCAACGTATCTCCACCCCAGCGACAAGACCATACAGCCTTTTCCACTTCCTCTTCAATGCCCGAAGATGTGGCAGAGTTTCCTATGTTTGTGTTTATCTTCACAAGGAAATTCTTCCCGATAATCATAGGCTCAGCCTCAGGATGGTTGATGTTTGCCGGAATCACGGCACGTCCTTCGGCAACCTCACGGCAAACAAACTCGGGCGTGATGTGCGATTCTATACCCAACTCGGCATTATTCTGGTTTTCGCGGATAGCTACGTACTCCATTTCCGGAGTAATAAAGCCTTGTTTGGCGTAATACATCTGAGAGATCTGTTTTCCAGCCTTTGCCTTGTAAGGCAAAGCAATATGCTCGAATCGTAAAGCGTCCAGACTTTTGTCGGCACGGCGCATACGTCCATATTCAGAGCTAATGTCCGAGAGTTGCTCCACGTCACCACGATCTTTAATCCACGATTCGCGAAGTCTGGGTAGTCCTTTCAGCAGATCTATTTGCACGGAAGGATCCGTAAACGGGCCGCTGGTATCGTAAATCACCACGTCGTCATTCTTATGGAAAACCCTTTCACCGTTTACTATTTTCACGGTATCGGTCAGTTTCACTTTGCGCATGGCAACCTTGATAGAATGAATTACACCATCCACGTATATTTTTTCAGAATTAGGGAAAGGAGTTCTTGTTATTTCACTTTTCATAATTGGGAATCTTGCGTTATTATACATTTAAAAAGCTGGTTAGCGGACTGCTTGCCTGGGCTATAATGCCTGTTGCAGCTAATTGTGCTTCGTAAGCCATTCGTCCGGCTTCTACTGCTAACTTGAATGCCTTAGCCATCTCCACCGGATTACCGGCAACGGCAATAGCTGTATTTACAAGCACTGCCGAAGCACCCATTTCCATAGCCTCAGCAGCATGACTTGGTGCGCCAATACCTGCATCTACAACTACAGGAATTCCGGCTTGTTCTATAATAATGCGGATAAAATCCTTGGTCTGCAACCCTTTATTGGTACCGATAGGAGCACCCAACGGCATAACCGTTGCAGCGCCGGCCTCTTCAAGCTGCTTGCAAAGTACTGGGTCTGCCTGACAATAAGGTAACACCACAAAACCAAGCTTTACAAGCACTTCGGTAGCCTTGAGTGTTTCCACAGAATCGGGCAATAAATAACGTGGATCGGGATGAATTTCCAGCTTCAGCCAGTTTGTACCGAATGCCTCACGAGCCATCTGAGCTGCGAACACAGCTTCCTCTGCATTTCTAACGCCCGATGTGTTTGGCAATAGCTGAATATTAGGGTGCTTTATGTGATTAAGCATGTCATCTTCCTGATTATCCAGGTCAATACGTTTCATGGCTACAGTTACCATTTCACTTTCAGAAGCCAGGATAACCTCTTCCATTACCTGGTTAGAATTGAATTTTCCTGTTCCCAGAAATAGGCGGGAACCGAATTCTCTTCCTGCAATTATTAATTTTTCCATTTTTATTCTTGTTTATTTGTTGTTGTCTGATAGAAAGTAGTGCTGTAATCTACGGTGAATGCTTTCCTTCCCGTGGCCTTTGGGTAGGAAATGCTCGAATTAAGAAGTAGATGCAAGCTCTCTATCAGTCTCTAATAAGTGTTACTGTTGTCTATTTTTTGAAGAATCTGTCTGGTTTCACTCACCGGATCTGTTGCCTTCAGGATAGTACCCGAGAGTGCGATACCCGATACGCCGGTCTGCATCACATCTTCTATGTCATCAGCCGTAATACCGCCAATAGCTACAACAGGAATTGATATTCCCTTTGTTGCCATCTGGCCGAGTATGCTTTTGTATCCCTGCAATCCTAGTACCGGACTAAGGTTCTTTTTCGTGGTTGTGTACCTGAAAGGTCCCATCCCAATGTAATCGGCTCCCGAATTCACGTGCATGCATACATCATCAAACGTATTTGCTGTGCCGCCAATAATGAAGTTCTTACCAAGAATTTTTCTGGCATTGGCAATGGGCATATCGTTCTTGCCCAGATGCACTCCATCAGCTTCCAGCTTTTTCACCAGCTCCACATGATCGTCAATAATGAAAGTAGCCCCGTATTCCTTGCATAATTTCATTACGCGGACAGCCTCAGCTTCAACAACCTCGGCAGGTGCATCCTTCATGCGTAGCTGAATCCATCGGCAACCGCCTTCAAGAGCCAGTCTGGCAGAATCAAAATAAGAGTAGTGGTCGGTGAAATGGGTGATGAACTGAAATTTTATTGCATTCATCCTCCACATGCAGCTTTGATTATCACAATCTGATCATTTTCGTTCAGGATGAACTGATCCCATTCTGTGCGTGGAACCATCTTGTTGTTCACGGCAATTGCCACACCCGCCTTGGGAAGATCCATTGATAAAGCCATTTGCTTGATTGAAGACTGCGATTGAAGCTCTGTCTCCTTGTTGTTTACTTGAACTTTCATACTTACGTTTTTTAAGGATATGTAAATGCGTAAATACAAAAGCGTGCGGTGAGGAAAGAAATAATAAATAAGCTTTGCAACAATTCCTACGGCAGTACTAACTGCATCAGGTTCAACGGGTATAATCTCAGCCCTCCGTGGGGCACCCCTTTGTCTTTACAGCTGCAAAGTAACTAAAAAAAGAATGAATAATCCTACAGTTTTCTGTTATTTTTATTTTAAGAATTGCTTGGAATAGTGATAATCTAAAAATAAATCGACTACTTTTGCGGTAAATTAATAGCTATTTCTATTGGCTGTTTCTTATTTATAATCAATCAAATGGTGTAGTTTTATGGTAATCAGAAATATTAAGGAAGAGGATAATAAAGCTTTGGCAAATATTATTCGCAAAACATTAGAGGAATTTGGTGCCAATCATCCAGGCACGGTTTATTATGACGATGAGATAAACTATCTAAGTGAAATCTTTAAAGCCGACAAAAGCACATACTTTGTGGTTTGGGACGAGGAAAATAATAAAGTGCTTGGTGGCGGAGGGATTTATCCCACGAAGGGTTTACCGCAAGATACGGCAGAGCTGGTAAAGCTTTATCTGCTTCCCGAGACAAGAGGACAGGGAATTGGTAAACAGCTAATAGACAAATGCCTGGATTATGCCAAAGAAGCCGGTTACTCTAAAGTCTATCTTGAAAGTATGGACGAGCTAAGCGGAGCGGTTGGTTTGTACGAAAGAATGGGATTTTCGTACCTCGATGCTCCAATGGGAAACAGTGGACACTGCTACTGTAGAATATGGATGATGAAAGAAATCTGAACCTTAAAAGTATGTTGAAACAATATAAGAGAGTATTAACCATTGCTGGAAGTGATCCTAGTGGAGGTGCAGGTATTCAGGCAGATATAAAAACAATATCGGCATGCGGATGCTATGCCATGTCGGCTATAACGGCTATCGTTGACGAGAATACTTTTGAGGTAAAAGGAGTACATCCCGTACCTACCACTTTCGTGAGAGGACAAATAGAATCTGTTCTTAGTGATATTGGTGCCGATGCCGTTAAGATAGGAATACTTCACTCTTCAGAACTGATAATGGCGGTGAAGGAAGCGTTAACTCCATATAATATCCGTAACATTGTGCTCGATCCGGTGATGGTTGCAACAGCTGGTAATGATTTGCTAAAGCAGGAAGCTGTCCGCACTCTTCAGAATGAATTAATTCCGCTAACAAGAATCATCACTCCGAATATCCCCGAAACAGAGGTATTATCCGGACAGAAAATAGAAAGCAAGGAAGATATGCTGGCGGTTATAAAGAGTCTTTCGTGCAACAATAGGGTCTCGGTGCTACTAAAAGCGGGACATCTATCCGATAACGAGCTGACTGATATCTTTTACAATGCAGAGACGGGAGAGGTCCTTGAACTAAAAGCCTCAAGAATAACATCTCGAAATACGCACGGAACGGGGTGTACATTATCCTCGGCTGTAGCTTCTTTTCTAGCTCATGGCTTCTCTTTGGATGATTCCGTGAGAAAGGCAAAGGATTATATGACTCAGGCTATATTGCATGGAGCCGATTATGAGATAGGAAAGGGGCATGGTCCGGTTCATCACTTCTTTACTTTCTGGAAATAAATGCCAGATTTCTTTCTTTTGCTTATTACTCTGTTGCTAACAAATGCAGAATAAATAAATGCGGCAAACTATATGATGATCATACATTGTTTGCCGCACATGGTTTAGTTGTAGTTTAGTCTGGAAAAATATTAATGAGTAGCAAGTAAGATAAGGCCAGCAGCTCCTAAGATTGCTCCGGCTACCTTAGCACCATCATTGTGGTGATGACGTCTGTGTTCGTATCTCTCTCTTCTGCATTGATCTTCTCTGTATCTCATTTCGCGTTCTCTTTCTTCACGCAAGTCTCTGTAATCATCATACCTTCTGTTATCTCTATATGCATAACGGTCACAGTCTCTGTCATTTTCGTAATAATCGTGGCGATCACAGTCTCTTCCGTTTTCGTAGCTTATAATAACTTCTGTTCTTGAACCTTTGTGGTGGTGCTTATTTCCGTGTCCTGCCATAGCAACTGAGCTCATTGATACCATTATAATGGCAACTAATGATAAAAAAATCTTCTTCATAAATACTCGTTTTAGTGAATTAATAATCTAGTTTTTTGTTATGCAACAAATATATAACGAGGAGAATATCCTGTGCAGAGATAATCCCCAATGTTTTATAGGAATTTCCCTAATGTGAAAAGAATGAATAATTGAAATAATTTTATTGTAAAAATGATTCATATCTTTATTCTTTGTTTTATCTTCGTATTCAATTAAATTATAAATCTACTTATATGAGAAAAGGAATTATTTCGTTTTTATTTATATTCTGTTCTTTAGGCATATTTGCTCAGGATATAGTAGGCGACTGGAATGGAGCGCTTAGCGTTCAGGGAACAAAGCTTCACTTGGTATTCCATTTTAAAAACGATAACGGAGCGTATAAAGGAACTTTAGATAGTCCGGATCAATCAGTAAAAGGGATTCCCCTCACGAGTGTTTCCTTCAAAGACTCTCTGATTAATGTGCAGATGACTTCCATGATGATTGATTATTCCGGTAAATTGGATGGGAGAACTATAAAAGGTACATTTAAGCAAGCAGGGATGACTTTCCCTCTCGATCTTGAAGCCGGAGAAATTGTGGTAAACCGTCCGCAGGAACCGAAAGCTCCTTTTCCTTACCAAGCAGAGGAGGTGACTTTCAAGAATGATAAAGCTGGTATTACCTTCGCAGGAACCCTCACTTATCCGAAAGAAAAGGGCATATATCCGGCAGTGGTATTAATTACAGGCAGTGGTCCGGAGAATCGTGATGAAGAGCTCTTCGGGCACAAACCGTTTCTTATTATAGCCGACTATCTTACCCGCCATGGTATAGCTGTTTTACGCTTCGACGACAGAGGTACAGGAAAATCCGGAGGTGCTTTTAAGGGAGCTACAACAACCGATTTTGCTACTGATGTACAGGCTGCAGTTAATTATCTTCAGGGCAGAACAGAAATCAATAAAAAGAAGATTGGATTGGTAGGGCATAGCGAGGGAGGAATAATAGCTCCGATAGTTGCTTCTTCCGATAAGAATATCTCTTTCATTGTATTGCTTGCCGGACCGGGTGTTACGGGAGATAAGATTATAATACAGCAAACTAAAGACTTGGCCGGCGATTCTATACCGGAATCTGAAAAGGAGAAATTGGTTAAAGTTCCGGCTGATTGTTTTAAGATTCTGTCTCAATATCCCGGAGAATCTGCTCGTGCAGAGTTAGAGAAGTACTTTAAAGACAACAAAGACAGTGTATTTGCTTACCAGAAAGTTCCGGTAGATCATCAGCAGGATTATGTAAATGGAATGATAAAACAATTTATGGATCCGTGGTCTCGTTGTTTCCTTAGCTTAGATCCCGTAAAGTATCTCACTAAAGTGCATTGTCAGGTTTTGGCTTTGAATGGCACAAAAGATAGACAGGTTAATGCAGATATCAATCTCACTGAAATAAGGAAAGCACTGAAAATAGCCGGAAACAAGAATTTCCAGACAATGAGTATTATAGGTTTGAATCACATGTTTCAGGAGTGTAAAACAGGAATGACTACCGAGTATGCTAGTATTGAGCAGACTTTCTCTCCACAAGCTCTTGAACTAATCGGAAAGTTTATTTCAGATGTAACTAAATAAGCTTTTAGCTAGTTAGCTCACTTATATAAAATGCAAAGAGGCTCTGTAAAAGGAGCCTTTTTTGCATTTTATACTTATACGGATTGCATTATTAAGCCGGCAGATAAAACCAACCTACCTTTCTGTTTGTTAAAGTGAAAAGATTCTGATATTAATACATTATTATTCCATCTAAATGATATCTTTGTTAGCATAACACTTAATAAATCAGGAAACTATGAAAACAAAACTTCTATTCTGGATATTGTTTGTTACCACTTTATTATCCTGCACAAGCAAGGATAAAACTGTTTCCGAAGCCGAAAAAGGCATAATAAAGAAAGAGGTAAAGAAGATTGTGAATATGTTCTTTGTAGGTTGCGAGCAAACCAATTTTAGTCTGGTAATGAAAACAATGAACTATTCTCCTGAATTCAGATACATTTATAATGGCAATGTTTTAACCTACGAAGATTGTATTTCTATATTCAAGCCTCTCTTTAAAACTCAGGAAGGGCAGAAATTTAATATACTGGACGAGAAATATGAGATTCTTGATAATTCAACAGTGCTGTATACGGCAAAGATAAATAGCCGTACAGACTATAAAGACGGACATTACATCTTAGTTGATCAGGGAGTTATATTTTTCGTCTTTAAACGAATTGATGTAAGATGGCAGATTCTATACGGAGTAGAATCAACGGTAGAGAAGACTGTGAATGATAACAAAAAAAGAGATCTTAATCAGATAAAACTGTTTAAGCAGTTTGCGGGAACGTGGAAAGGCAAGCTAAGTAAAGACAGTACCTTTGTGTGGACAGGAAAATACTCCAATAGTAAAATTGAAGGTAACTTCAAGGTTTTGGTGAAAAAGAAAACAGTAGTGGAAGCCAAAGTTCTTAATGTATATGATAAAAGCACCGATACATTTATTGAAACCGAGATTTATAAAAGTTCTCACCCAATGGTTTTTGTATCGCGGTTTACTTCAGGCAAAATATGCGAGGCGGTTCCTTTTAAAGATTCCTCTGACCCTGAGCAAGCAAAGCTGAAAACCCGATTCGAGTTTAAAAGACCCGATATGTTCGTTCAGATAACCACCCTGAATAATACGCCGATTGATACTCTTATCTGCTATCGGATAAAGAAATAGATACAAAAAAATCTGCGGTAACGATGTAGAACGAATCGTTAACCGCAGATTTATATTAAAATATGAGATGTAGAATATCAAGTCTTTTTGTTTGGGCTTGCCACCATATATGCATCACTCTAGTACTTTTACTGGTGATTCCTACTTACTAGTGATTTAATGACCGGAATTCAATAGAACGAGAGCAGCTGTTCCAAGAACTGCACCTGCTACTACAGCGTCTTTGTTGTGATGATGATGTCTGCATTCATAGCATCTGTCATAACATCTGTGCTTTCTGCATTTAACTCTATGGTCTCTTTCCTGGCAAAACCTTTCATTTCTGTAACCGTCATATCTTCTGTTGTCGTGACGGATATAATGATCTCTGCCTCTGTAGTCTCTGCCTCTATTGTTTTCGTGTATTACGATAACTTCTGTGCGATTACCCTTGTTGTGATGTCCCCCTTTATTGGAAGCCATGCAAGCCGAACTCACTGATACCATTATAATGGCAACTAATGATAAAATTATCTTCTTCATAACGCTTAATTTTTTTAGTTTAATATCTGGTCTGTTTTGTTATGTGACAAAAGTAAGATGAGAAAATTCTATCGGCTAAAGATATTCCCCAATCTTTGATAGGAATTTCCCTAAAAAGAGAATAACTATTTTTTTCTGGTAACTATTTAAAGATTAAATGATTATATTTTCAAAAAGATTTTGTAATTTTATATTTCAGAAAAAAACGTAATAATATGAAGACAAGAAACTTATTCCTTTTTTTGTTAGTATGGAATTCTCTCAGCGTCTGTGCACAGGAGATAGCAGGAGACTGGAACGGCAAACTTGAAGTTCAGGGAACCAAACTGACTTTAGTTTTTCATTTTAATTGTAATGATGGTCTGTATACAGGGACGATGGATAGTCCGGATCAGTCGGCAAAAGGAATTCCAATAACCAGTGTTACGTTTAAAGATTCATTGCTAAACGTTACTTTAACTCCGCTACAAGCTGAATATTTGGGTAAATGGGATGGCAAGTCCTTAAAAGGAACTTTTAAACAAATGGGCATGTCATTTCCTTTAGATCTTGAAAAAGGAGTGTTAAAAAGAAATCGTCCACAGGAACCTAAAGCGCCTTATCCTTATAATGTAGAGGAAGTAACATTCCCAAATGCAAAAGATGGTATTTCGCTTGCTGGAACGTTAACCCTTCCAAAGGGAAAGGGGAATAGCAAGTATCCGGCTGTAGTGATGATTACAGGCAGTGGAGCCGAGAATCGTGATGAAGAGATATTTGATCATAAACCTTTTTGGATTATAGCCGATTATCTTACCCGTAAAGGCATAGCCGTGCTACGCTTTGATGACCGTGGGTTTGGAAAGTCGGGTGGTGTGTATAAAGGAGCTACATCTGCCGATTTTGCTAAAGATGTTGAGGCTGCAGTTGCTTATCTAAGAACAAGAAAAGATATCAATAAAAAGAAGATCGGATTGATGGGGCATAGCGAAGGAGGTATTATTGCTCCGACGGTTGCTTCTACCGATAAGAAGATAGCCTTTATTGTTTTATTGGCCGGACCGGGTTTATCTGGTGAAAAGATTCTAATTCAACAAGGCGGAGATTTACTTGGAGACTCTTATTCAGAAGAAACTAAGCAAGCATTGGCAAAGATCCATAAAGGAAGTGCCGATATATTGCGTCAATATCCAGGAGAAAGTGCCCGCTCTCAGTTACAGAAGTTCTATAAAGAAAAGGAGCAAGATATTTGTTCTATTCTTAAATTTGACATAAAACAGGGAGATATCTTTATCAATAGTATGATTACTCGTTTTATGGATCCCTGGTTCCGTTCTTTCTTGCTTACCAATCCGGCCGATTATTTAGTGAAGGTAAAATGTCCGGTATTGGCTTTGAATGGAACGAAAGACAGACAAGTTCGTGCGGAAGAGAATCTGGATGGAATAATGAGAGCTTTGAATAAAGGTGGAAACAGAAATGTTGAAACTGTCAGCATATATCCGTTGAATCATCTTTTTCAGGAATGCAAAACGGGAATGCCTGCCGAGTATGGAGCGATAGAAGAGACCTTCTCTCCCAAAGCACTTGATAAAATTTGGGAATGGTATTCAAGAAAAATAAAATGATTTATATGAACTAGATCAGGAGATAGAATAACTAATAGGAATAACTATTGTCATAATAAGGAGTACATAACGGATCAAAATAACTATTGTTCCAAGTAAAACCTATAAAAAGGGCTTAGATGAAACTGTTCGTCTAAGCCCTTATAAGTATCTATACATAACCGTTATACTGATAGAACCTGATACGTTCATTTTCGTAGAACCCTACGTATTCTTTGAAATTAGAGATAAGTTTTTCGGTAATCTGCCATTCGCTGGAGCAGATTACACTGTTCTCTCCTCTGTCAATACATTCAAATTCATCAATTATTCCGTAGGGACTGTTATAGAATATATATTTCTCTTTATCGCTTAGCTTATCAAAAGCCAGTTCAATCACCCCTTCAACATAGTTTTCCAGAAAAGTCGTGTCGTCTACAATAATAGATCGGTAATAAACCACCAATGTTTCGAAAGGATCAAGATTACCATAATTATTACTGATAAGGTCATTAACGATTTTATCTATAACAATGGAATTTTGTGCAATTCTGAATACCTTTTTCTCGAGGTCTTCTACTGAGGGAATTGATTTATTCATATCACTCATTTTTAGCATGCTGAATACAACAAAAGTAAGAATATAATTGCGATATTTACCCAATATTAACTAATAAATAATTAAGCTATGTCTGTAGTTATGAATTTCGCTATTTTTCCCATGGATAAAGGAGAACATGTGAGCCTTTACGTAAAGAAGGTTATTGAAATGATTGACGCTTTGCCTTGCAAAAGTCAGCTGACTTCAATGGGCACTATTGTAGAATGTGATACGATGGATGAATGTTTGTCGGTAATCTCGAAGGCAAATGCTATATTAGAAGAAAGTACTAAACGTATTTATTGTACTGCTACGTTTGATAATAAACCAGGCCAGAAAGAACAAATGGAGCATAAGGTTAATGCTATCAGACAAATATGAAACATTAGCTTTAATGAGGCTGAATCGCTTAATAATATAATTAATATTAATTTATTATAATTAATTGATATAAAAGAATCTTAAAATTGTTATAAAATGAACTGATAGATAGAGTATTGTGATTAATCCTTAAATCCAATCTGTTATGAGAAAACATATCATCTATGTGTTCATGGCTATAAGTCTTTTAACACTACCATCCTGTAATGCTTATCGGTTGATAGTTCATAGCGATAACAATTTTATTTTGTATACCCTTCTTCTAGGTGCTGTAATCTTTGCTCTTGTCGTCTTGTTTGTTGTATATAGCAATAAAAAAAGACGTGAAGATGTGGCAGAACATATATTGAACAGGCAAGGTTTGTCTGCAAGAGATTTCTTTGAAAGTGGAACTTACATAGGCGGTCATCCTTCTGCTACTGAGATAATACCTTCGCTTGTCTTTAGAAGAACACCGAAGGACTTTGTTTTTTATGTCAGACCGGCTAATGTATACATACCCGCTGAAAAGTTTTCTATTCCTGTAGGCTCAGTTGTAAGCATTGAATTAGAAGATACTTCAACTGTTGAAGAGAAAGTTACGGCTCATAGAATATTGCTCTTAGGTCCGTTTGCTTTGGCTTTCAAAAAGCAAATTAAAAGAGATTCTTGCTTTGTATCGATTGAATGGAATGAAGGGAAACAGATATACAGTACTTATTTCTATTTTGATGGTTATAATGCAATGCTGAATGCCAACGAATTCAGATACAAACTGATTGCTGAATTGAATAAATTGTAAAGTTGCGCTGAGGTTTCTTTTTCTGCCGAGGAGTTTTTTATTTTTATGGAATAATGTTTTTGTAATCCTGTACAAAACAATTCATTCTTCTGTACAAAAGATTTAATTGTTCTGTACAGAAGAATGAATTGTTTTGTACAAAAATTCACAAACAAGTCTGGTTCTTTTTAATAATTACGCCGGAGTACTGTTATACTTCGGCGTAATTTTGTGAATGATAGTTTTTAGGAAACTATTTCCATTACGGATTGTTTAGTTAATGGATGAGAAGTTATTTAAAAACAGGTCTACCCATCAAACGTGCAAAGATTGTTTGCAAGTTCCTACGTTTCTTAATTATTAATAGTGCCAACCGGAGGGAACAGGAAAGCAATGACATTAAAATTAGATAATATGAAAAAACTATTATTACTTTTGGTCATCATATTAGGATGTAATATGCTAACTATGGCTCAGGATTCTAAAGTTTCATGGAATGCTAAAGCTGGTCTGAATCTTAGCAACTGGACTGGTGGCGATTCTGAAGGAACTGATGCAAAACTTGGCTTTAAAGTAGGTGTAGGTATGGAATATGCATTTGATAATATATGGTCATTGCAGCCTTCGCTATTCTTCTCGACAAAAGGGACAAAGTATTCAGAAACCGGATTTAAAATTACAGTTAATCAAATGTATCTTGAATTACCTGTTAATATGCAGGCAAGAGTACACATTGAAGGTGATACTAATCTTCTTTTCTCAGCAGGTCCATATATTGCTTATGGAATAGGAGGTAAAATCTCTTCAAATATTAGTAGTAATGACACTGATACCTTCGGCAATGGCGGTCTCGATGAATTTGATGCCGGAGTGGGATTTGGTGTAGGATTGGAGTTTAGTAAGATCCTTGTTGGTCTTGATGGACAGTTGGGCTTAACAAAACTAAACGATGTTGAGGGTGCAGCCAAAAATATAAACTTTAGTGTAACACTTGGCTATAAATTCTAACCCGTAAATAAGTCACATTGTTTAAAGCTGATAAATAAAGCTCTCTTGCATTGCTTATTTGAATAATGAAGTGACCCCCAAAAGTTAAGTATAAAACTTCTGGGGGTCACTTCATAAGTTTATGTCTGGGAGTTTCTAACAATGTATACTATCTATCTATTTATTTATTAATCTTTATGAATAATAGTTTTTTAGTTATATATTTGTCAGTATAAAAGAAATCTCTGACGGAAATAACTTAAACTTTCAATCTGATAAGATGAAAAAAATAATCTTTACTCTTTTATTATTCACCAATCTCAGCTGCTTTGCTCAGGAGGGTGGCTGGGTAACTGATAAAACTAGCGGATGTAAATGCTATACGTCTAAGAACATAGATAAACGATATATCAAATGGAATGGGTCATGTCTCGATGGATATATTGACGGGTATGGAAAGTGTGAGATGTTTGATAGTGATACACTGATTTACACTTATATTGGAAATCTTGCAAAAGGAAAATTCAACGGTCAGGGATCCATAATTTATTTAGATGGTACAAAATACGAAGGTGGATGGAAGGATCATGATTTTGAGGGTAAGGGCAAAATAAGCACCCCTGGTTTAGGTACGTATGAAGGTGATTTTAAGAATGATAAGATGGATGGAAGGGGAATATTTACTTACACTGACGGATCAAAATATGAAGGTGAATTCAAAGATAATAATTTTGAAGGACAGGGTATGCTATTCTTGTCTGATGGCGTTAAATATACAGGTCAGTTTAGGAATAGCTTATATGATGGCTTAGGCACTTTAAATTTACCAGGTGGAGCTAAATATGTAGGAGAGTTTAAAGAAAATAAGATCTGTGGTCAGGGTACATATACAACAGACAGTACCAAATATGTAGGTCAGCTAAAAGATGGGTATTATGATGGTCAAGGTACTTTTCACTATGCTGATGGAGCAAAATATGTTGGTGGATGGAAGAATGGTCTGTTTAATGGACAAGGTACATTATTCAAAGCCGATAGTACCGTCTGTTCTGGTATGTATGTCAATGATGAACTCAATGGTCAAGGTTCAGCCTCTTTTGCTAATGGGCAGAAGTATATTGGAGAGTGGAAAAACGGAATGTTCAACGGTCAGGGCACATTTACCTTCCCTGATGGCCGTAAATATATTGGTGAGTTCAAAGATGACAAATACGAGGGTCAAGGTACGTTTACTTATGCAGATAGTACAGTATATGTAGGTCAGTATAAAGACGATAAGCTCTGTGGCCAAGGCACCCTGACCTTTACAGATGGTCGTAAATACGTAGGTCAGTTCAAAGATAATCAGTACAATGGTCAGGGAGAGTTTACTTATGCTAATGGCCGTAAATACATAGGTGAATTTAAAGATGATAATTTCAACGGCAAGGGAACATTCATCTATACCGATGGCCGTAAATATGTGGGTGATTTTAAAGATGATAAATACAATGGTCAGGGAACATTTACTTTTGCCGATGGACACAACTATGTTGGCGGATTTAAAAACGATAAAATTGATGGCTTTGGAACCTATCTTTTTACCGATGGCCGTAAATACGTAGGTGATTTTGCTGAGGATAAGATCAATGGTCAGGGAACTTTCACTTTTCCTGATGGACGTATATATGTGGGCGGGTTCAAAGATAACAAATACGAGGGTCAAGGAACTTTCACTTTTGCCGATGGGAGAAAGTACGAAGGTGAGTGGAAAAACGATAAGTTTAATGGTCAGGGTGTATATACCTTCCCCGACGGCCGTAAATATGTAGGAGAATTTAAAGATGGCGATTTTGATGGTCAAGGCATCTTTACCTATCCTGATAACCGGAAGTATGTTGGTCAATTTAAAAATGGTAATGCTGAGGGCCAAGGTGAATATACTTTTGCCGATGGCAGCAAATATATAGGCGAATATAAAGCTGATAAAATGAATGGGCAGGGTACTTTAACCATGACTGATGGTGGTGTATATGAAGGTCAATTTAAAGATGGAGCAGCTTATGGTCAAGGTACATTCATTTATGCTGATGGTAGTAAATATGTAGGCGGATGGAAAGACGGAAAGAAATATGGAGGTGGAAGACTTTATAAAAGCAATGGAGAAATTCAGTATCAGGGAGTATTTGTAAATGACAATTTTATTGGTAAACGGTAATATAATTATTTTCTGATTTTAATTTTTTGATAGCTCTACATAAAATAGGGCAGGATTGAGTAATTTCTACCCATCCTGCCCAAGAAGATAATACTAAAGATATATTAAGTTTCTGCCATCTTTGCCAGGAACTATCTTTATATTTCACAGCTTATCCATACTGTAAGAGTAACATGGCTGAAAGAGGAACATTCAAGTATTTAATACGGCAAAGCTTCACCTTCCATATAAGTAGAACTTTCTACGGGGAGGATAAACCCTCTTACTGGGAAACGGTTCTTCTTCTCTATATTACAATCTCTGATTGCCTGAAGCATCTTATTGGCACTCTCTTCGGATGTAAAGGCGAAGAAGAACATTGCATTGAATTTCCCATTGGAACTACCATACCAATTATCGAGCATGTTGGGTCGGTGGCCCTCTTTAAAGCCGGTGGTCTCTGTTCTGCTAAAAACTTTCACTCCTGCACGAGTAAGCATCTCGGCTACACTCTCGGCACATTCTACCAGACTGGTTATAACTAATAGTTTCATAATATCTTTATTTATATTTGTTACGCATTAATTTAAAATAGAGCAATGGAACTACCACAAGGGTAAGTAACGTAGCTGTAACGGTTCCTCCCATCAGAGAGATGGCCAATCCCTGGAACAACGGGTCGAAAAGGATTACGATAGCTCCTAATACCACTGTTCCCGCTGTGAGTAGGATAGGGATGCTTCTCACTGCTCCCGATTCCAGTATAGCCTGCTTCAAAGGTATTCCTTCTTTCAGACGGATGTCAATGAAGTCTATCAGGAGGATGGAATTACGTACCATTACACCTGCCAGAGCTATGAATCCAATCATGGAAGTAGCACTAAAGAAAGCGCCCATCATCCAGTGACCAAGTATAATACCTATGAGCGATAACGGTATAACCGATAGCATGATCAATGGTACTGTAAAGTTCTGGAACAATCCGATAATCAGCATATAGATAATGATGATTGCTATCAGGAAAGCAATACCCAGATCACGGAATACCTCGTAGGTTATTTGCCATTCACCATCCCATTTCAAGGTAAATTCGTCTTCAAACTTAGGCTGACTGGTGTAGTTCTCCTGCAATTCATATCCCTTAGGAAGCTTGATTTCCTTCAGGTGGTCGGACATATCGTTCATTGCATATACGGGACTTTCCAGTTTGCCGGCCATATCACCAACCACGTATACCACTCTTTTCTGATTCTTCCGGTAAATACTCTTATCCTTTACTTTTTCGGTAATCTGAACCAGGTCTCCCACAGGAACACTCTCACCGCGTTGGTTCACTACAGTCAGGTTCTTCAGGTTATTGATATCGTTCTTATCCGCATCGGCCAACTGAAGTTTCACCGGTACCGATACAGAAGAGGACTCCTGATGAACCACACCTGCCATTTCACCACCAATAGCCGATTGTATTGCTCCAACTACCTGTGCCGGAGCTACTCCACGTAACATTGCTTTCTCTTTATCCACATCAAAAGCAAGTTCCTTCTGATCGGCTTCTACCATCCAGTCTACATCCACAACTCCCGAAGTCTTGTTCAACCGGTCTTTTACCTGATTGGCTACTTTAATCTGATCCTGATAATTTGGGCCATAGATTTCTGCCACCAAAGTGGAGAGTACCGGCGGACCGGGAGGGACCTCTACCACTTTGGCATTGGCATTGTATTTCTTAGCAATTTGTTGAATACCCGGACGAACAGCCTTGGCTATATCGTGACTTTGTAACTTACGGTCTCCTTTATCTGTTAGATTCACCTGAATGTCTGCCACGTTTTCACCTCTACGCAGATCGTAATGACGAGCTAGTCCGTTGAAGTTGATAGGACCGGAAGTACCCACATACGTCTGATAGTTCACTACATCCTTGTTGGTCGCTACGTAGGCAGCAATTTCCTTAGCCACAGCGTCTGTGCGTTCCAGTGTAGTTCCTTCGGGCATATCTATTACCACCTGAAACTCGTTCTTGTTATCGAATGGAAGCATCTTTACCGGTACAGATTTGGTATAGAACAGAGAAAGAGATATCAGAAGCAGAACTACTGTTGCAAGCATAAATGTCCATCTCTTCTTGCGTGATTCCAGCATAGGAGATACAATCTTCTTATACATTCTGTACACCTTGCTATCTTCCAGATTTGTTTCACCCTCTTCAGCAACCTCACTGTTATCTTTATCCTCTTTAGAGCGAAGGAAGATGTATCCCAGATAAGGAGTCAGTGTCAAGGCTACCAGTAACGAGAAGATCATAGCGATAGATGCTCCAATAGGCATCGGACTCATATAAGGTCCCATCATTCCTGATACGAAAGCCATTGGCAGTACCGCGGCTATTACCGTAAAGGTAGCCAGAATGGTTGGATTACCTACCTCATTGATTGCATAGATAGCTGCCTGAATGAACGGTAAATTTTTCATCCGGAAATGACGGTGCATATTCTCTGCTATGATAATGGAGTCGTCTACTACTATACCTGTAACGAACACCAATGCAAACAGCGTGATTCGGTTAAGCGTATAGTCCAGGAAGTAGTAGGAGAAGAGCGTAAGGGCAAAGGTAACCGGTACCGATAGGAATATAACCAGTCCGCCTCTCCAGCCCATAGCCAGCATTACAAACAGAGTTACCGCGATGATAGCCACAAATAGGTGGAGTAATAGTTCCGAAACCTTATCCGAAGCTGTCTGACCGTAATCTCTCGTAGTAGTAACGTTTACATCAGAAGGAATTAGCTCCTTCTTCAAATGATCTACCTTATCCAGAATCTGTCCGGCAAGCTTCTTGGCATCCACACCACTTTTCTTTGCTATGGCAATAGTCACAGCCGGATAGTTGCCCTTTTCTCCGTAAGATACATACTGACTAGGAGTACCCGGACCTTCTTCCACCTGAGCTACCTGACGCAGATACACTGGCATACCTTCGTTTACCCCAACCACCAGATTAGCCACATCATCAGCCGTTTTCAGGAAACTGCCCGATTGTACGGAGAATGCAGAGTCACCACTCAGGATATTGCCAGAAGACAACTGCATATTACTTCCCTGAATGTATTTTGATATACCGGCCATATCCAGATGATTTCCCGTCATCTTATCTTTATCCAGTACCACTTTTATTTCCTTGCTACGTCCGCCCAGAATATTCACTGCAGCTACATCAGGTACCTTCTTTAGTTCGGTAGTCATTACCTCAGCCAACTGGCGAAGAGAGTAATCACCATATTTATTGCTCCACAAAGTAAGCGCTAACACAGGCACATCATCAATGGCACGAGTCTTAATCAGCGGCATGGAAACACCCTGCGGCATTTCATCCATGTGCTTCATAATCTCAGTGTAGAGCTTTACCAGGGAACGTTCCATATCCTGTCCCACAAAGAACTGTACGGAAACCATTGTCATTCCGTTCATGGAAGTAGAGTAGACATACTCCACACCCTTTACGTTAGATACCACCTTTTCCAGAGGGATAGATACCCTGCTTTCCACTTCCGTAGGATTAGCTCCCGGATAAGCCACCATGATATCGGCCATTGGTGCTTCAATCTGCGGATCCTCTTCCCTTGGGATAAGGGTTATACTGAATGCTCCCAGAAGCAAGAAAGCAATCATCAATAGTACGGATAGCTTAGAGCGAATAAACACATTCGCCAATCTTCCTGCAAAATCTTCTTTCATATCTTTAGTTCTTTATCGGTCGTTATTTCATTTTGATTCAATCACCTTACTGCCGTTGTATACACGTCCTTCTGTGCTTACCACAAAACGTTCGTCAGGAGCCAAGCCCGACAACACCTCTACACGGTCGCCCATTTGCTTGCCTAATCTTACCCAGCGAAGCAAAGCCTTGTTTTCCTTGCTTACCACATACACTCCGGTAAGCTGTTCATTATTAACAATGGCTTTCACCGGAATTGTCATTCTTGCAGGTTGAGAGCTCTTTACCTGTTCGCCCGGAATTAAAACATTCACATACATACCTGCCTTGATTCCTAACGACTTACTATCACTTATTGCAACCTTTACTCCATATTGTCCACCGGTGAACTGAGAGGAGGGACTAATCTCCGAAATGGTTCCCGGGAACGTAATACCCAATGATTTTACTGTAAGATTAACCGTTGCTCCCTGCTTAATTCTGGCTATGTCCGATTCCGGTACAGAGACTACAGCCTGGAAGTTTCCGCTTTGTTCCAGGGCAAGTAGCGGCATACCCGGATTGGCCATACTACCCTCATCCATAAATTTCTTAGTGATCACTCCCGAGAAAGGAGCTGTGATGCGTGTATAAGCCAGCATAGCATTTACCTGATTCCTCATCTGTAGGGCAGTCTCCAGTTTAGAGCTGATAGACTGATGTTGCAGAGTAACATTCTCCAGTTCCTTAGCCGAAGCACTCTGGTTCTGATAAAGCTGTTTGAAACGTTCCAAATCCTTTGCCGAAACCGCTGCTGCTGCTTTAGCTTCAGAGATAGCTGCATCTGCCTGAGCCCTTTGAGCCATGATGTCTGCGTTAGAGATACTTACTAACAACTGTCCTTTAGCTACCTTGTCGCCCGCTTTTACATAAATGCGACTGATGCTTCCCATAACCCGGGTACTGATTACAGCTGTTTGTCCCGCTTCAATCTGTCCGCTTGCCAATACACCCGATTCCTCGGTAGACGATGGTAAAGCAGTTACTACAGCCACAGCCTCTTCCTTCACTTTTGCTTCCTTATCCGAAGAAGAACAAGCTTGAAACATACCTCCGGCCATTACCAGAGAGAAAAACATTACGGATACATATCTTACTGATTTCATAGAATTTATCTTTTATATGTTGATTATTTATTAGTTGATTCGTTGGCTGTGATGAACTCCATATAAGTAGCCGTGAGATTTTGCTTGTAAACAGTACGCGCATAGTTGAGTTGCTGACCAGATAATTGTGTCTGAGCTATCAACACATCCGCTGTCTTTTCCAGTCCCTGATCGAAACGATCCTTTGTGATGCGGAGAGCTTCCGTAGCCTGTTCCACCATATCATTCTGTTTGCGAAGTTCAAAAGCAATGTCGTCCAGATCCCTGCTGGTCTTGTTGTATTCCAGTTGCGCCTTCATTTTCTCGTTGCTCAGCTGCTCCTGCAGTTTCATGCCCATCAGCTTACTCGAGCGAGCGTTGTACTTGCTTTGGTTCCCATTAAACAATGTCCACGAAAGACGTACACCAACCAGATAGCTGTCAGAACCAAAGGAAGCAAACTTCTTATCGTTCCATTGATACGTGCCGAAAGCATTCAGCCGAGGTACCATAGAGAACCCTGAAGATTTCCTCATCATCTCCGTAGCCGTCATAGCCTTTTCCATTGCCTGAAAGTCAGAACGAAGATCAGATACCGAACCATTGGAAGCTATCATTGCTGAGGCTGGTTCCTCCACCTGATAAACTACGCCAGTAGGTTGCCCCATCAGCAAGCTCAGGTAATCAGAAGCATTGGCTATGGCACTCTTTGCTTTTTCCAGGTTCGTTTCCATGCCGCTTACGTGCACTTTAGCATTCAGTACGTCCGATTTACGAATCAATCCCTGAGCAAAGAAACGCTCTACAGAAGCATAAACCTCCTTCGAAGTTCCCAAAGCTTCCTCCAGCACACCCTTTTCGCGGTAAGCCAGCTGAAGTTGCAGATAAGCTTTCTTCACCTCAAAAGATATATATTCCTTCATGCGAATGGTGCCATAGCGGGCAGCATCCTTTTGAGCCGCCGCAGCCTTTCGCATATAAATCTGATCCAGATTAAATAAAGGCATTTGTACCTCGATGTTTGCATTGAAATCAGTCAATGCATCGGGGCTATTAAGTAAGGTAGGATTAAAGTCTTCCGCTTTTACAGACTGTTGCTGCAGTTTGAATCCAAACACATTAAGCGGATCATTGGTAGCCATTACCGAGTAGGAAACATTTACCTGAGGCATAAAGATCGCATCGCTTTTCCGGTAATCGGACGTGGCAATCTTTTCATCCAGTGAAGTGGTAAGTAGTTGCTTGTTTCCCTTGAAAGCACTCTCCATAGCCTCATTCAGACTAAGAAAACGTGTGCCGTTTTGTGCTTTTACAGGTACCAGAGCCGCTAAACAAACTAAGGCGGCCGTTAGTAATCTGATAGTTCTCTTCTTTTCTTTCATTGTCCCTCATTTTTAATTATGGAACAAATGTAGAGCATCCCAAAACCCTGGTCAGCTACTTTTGTTACATAAGGATGTTTTTATGAGAAAAACAATGAAAAAAAAGAAATAGTTCTTTTATTTTTCCGGAGTAAACCCTTCTAAAGATTTTAGTAGAGTCAGCTTGTTGCGTCCAAGACTCACTGCGCCATACTCTTCCAGTTGCTTCAGTAAGCGAGAGATTACCACTCGTGCCGTGCCCAGTTCATTGGCCAGCTGCTCATGAGTAATATTGATTGTCCGGTCGTGATAGAGTTCCGCTTTCTTTTCCAGTAGAGCCAGCAGACGTTCATCCATCTTCTTGAAAGCAATCTCGTTTATAATATCCAGAGACTCTTCAAAACGCTTGTGATAGAGCCTGAAAATATAATCCAGAAACTGCGGAAACTCCTTTATTAGCATAGCCAGCTTATCGTTAGGGATAAAGAAAACCTCCGTATCCTCTTCCGCTACCGCTTTTACTTTGCTGGTGTCGTTGTGCAATCCACCAAGAATAGACATCACACAGCTCTCACCGGTTTTAATGTAGTAAAGCAAAATCTCCCTGCCGTCGTCATTGGTACGCATCACCCTCACGCTACCAGTAGCCACAATAGGAACACCTTTAATGTAAGCCCCTTCGCGAAGAATGTTTTCACCCTCCTTGAAAGTCTTAACCACACTATACTCCACCAGTTTCTTACGAATAGCCATTGAAGTCTTGAATTCCGTAATTTCATCAAAAAGATCCATGCTCTTGTTGTTTTATCGTTACTGCAAACTAAACTGTATATAGGAAGAGAAGTTCGCCTTTAGCAAATCAGTTTTGTTTTATCCTTACTGCAAACTTAACCTATTTTTTTGAATTTGTTGTTATCCCAATTGCAGAATGATATTTAGAAAAACTATCTGCAGAACCAGAAGCAGATTTGTTCTTGAAAGGGTAAAGGATTACCAATTTTAGAACTCAAAACTAGAGCTTCTTTCAGTTGTGTTCTTTTGTATATATTTACGAATGTATAAATATAATAGCTTTTGTTTAAAAAGATGAATTTTAGTGGATGAAAAATATTTTATAAATAGACAATCAACCAACAATGAAGAATACAATTTCATTATTGGTTGATTGTAGTGTAGAATTTCACAATTATCTTGAAAGCTTAGATGCTTATTTCCACCTTTCTCTCACTATTCCCACGTTTCATCCAGAACCGAAAAACAGGGGCATTCCTTAACCCTTTCCCAAGGATCGATAATGCCGTTATAATTCTTGTCCGGACTAAGATCCCGATGGCCTACTACCTTGCAGCCGGGAAACTCTTTTAGTAACTTGCTTACCAGAGAATGCAGTGCAATTTGCTGAGACAGTGTGCGCGTATCGGCTGGTTTGCCGTTGGTGTCCAGTCCGCCTTCGTAGCAGATACCCAGAGACTTTGCGTTGTATCCTCTTGCATGCGCTCCAACTTCATCGTGATTTCGCATTGGTTCCACTTTGCCGTTTTTACGAATGTAGTAGTGATAACCCCATGAACTGAATCCTCTTACTTTGTGTGCTGAATTAATGTCTTGTGCAGTAATATCTTTATCAACTCTCGTTGCCGAGCAGTGAATTACAATTAAATTTATTTCTCTCATTTTGTTTTGCCGTAATTTAATTTAAAATGCCGTTTTTCTGTTTATACCCCCCTGTAAATAAGGGAGGTAAGAGGCTAAAATGCCGTAATTTGTATTTCTTTCCTTAATTTATTTACCAATACCGTAATTCTGATTCTGGAATCTCGTAAACAAGGCTTTCTAGAACTCTAAATGCCGTAATTTAATTTAAAATGCTGTTTTTCCGTTTCTAAATCCTTGTAAATAAGGGTGGTAAGAGACTAGAATGCCGTAATTCTGATTCCGGAATCCCGTAAATAGGGCTTTCTAGAACCCTAAATGCCGTAATTCTGTTTTTTGCCGTAACTATTGCCTGTCCTTGCAACCAACTACTATACATTGCTCTTTAAGAGCAGTATTTAACTGAGCGTTCAACGTAATCATCTCCTGATACATCAGCTTCACTTTCTCGGAAAGCTCGAAGTAATCCTTCTCAAAACGGGTTACCTGCTCCATCAGGTAGTCGAACTGACTCTTTACCAGTTCGGTGAAATCCTGTACCTGCTTGGCATCCTTCTTTTTCAGAAAAGGAAGTACCATTTGCAGAATGTTTATTATGCCATCTAAAATTTTCATGTTTCTGTTTTTACTGTTTAATAACTGATTTAAAATAGGAGGGGGCTGCTCTCTCTTGCGAGAGATCCCTCTCCGGTTTGCTTGTTTGTTTGCCTGTTTGCTGTGCTTATCGTGCGTTACAAAAGCAGCTACAAGGTATACAGCCTTTTTGCTTTACCTATCACTGTGCTTCACTGCTTTACAATGGTTGGTAGCAAGGTTCTATAGCCTCCCTGGTTTACCGATTTTCTCTGCTTTTGTCCGCTATAATGATTGTTGCAGGGTTGTATAACCCATTCGCTACACTTGCTGTAAGCCCTGCTTTTAGGAAGAGTTCCGGATTTTATCGGATGTTCTTTATCAATGCGGACTTAACGAGTACCTGTGCACCAACAGCCTTATTTGCTTATTGCTATTGGTAACACAGAGCATTTTTATCCAAAGCTACAGGTCCTGACTATCCCACCTCGTTACCACCATTGGTAACCTTCACCGGAAGCTTGGCTACTTGCGTATATGCAAGCGTTTTTTGCATATTGGTGAGCAACTTACCGGGACGGAAACTGATTCTGGTTCCGCGAATCATGGAAGACACAAACTCATCTTCTTTTGCGGCACCGTTACTTCTCACCCCAATTTGGAAGCTACCGAAATTACCCAGGCGAACAATTCTACCCTCGGCCAATGCCTTTTTCATCGATTCCAAAATTGCTTCCACTGCTGTAGCCACATCGGCGCGGGTTACGGTACATCGTCCGTTTACCTCTTCGCAAAGCGAATCAAAATCCATTTCACCATACGCCTGTGCGTGTGCGTAATACTTTCCCGGTTCAGATGATTTTGACGGGTTCTTTCTCATAACTACTGAATACTTTACACTCATTTTATTTACATTTTTAGTTGATTAATACTGTGGTTAAGAGCTCTTATCCTTTCTTGTTAACACTACAAAGATAGGGCATGGCAGGGGAGCGTAAACAGTAGAGTGAATTAGGCATAATTAGTGTGAATTAATTACAATTAACAGGTGTTTTATAGCCTTTAATACTTGCTTAAACGGGCAAAAATTGGTAAATTTACGGGAAGAAAAACAAGAAAGACTATGATAAAAACAGTAGAAGAATTTAAAATCCGGGCATATACCAAGGTAGAACTGGCTTGTCTTTACAATCCGTACATGACTATTCCCGGAGCCTTGCGCATACTTGCCCGCTGGATAGCCGGTAACAGCGGGCTAACAGCCGAACTTTCCGCTCTGGAATACAATCATCGTAACAGGATTTATACGCCACGTCAGGTAAAAGCAATTGTTGAGCATTTAGGCGAGCCATAAATATTCTCTTAATGTACTATTGGTACAATTGTAAATATATCGTAATAGATAGATAAAAAGCAGTTGATTGAATTTAAATAATAGTGCTTTGTATATTTCTTTTTTTACATAACTAATGTGTTACTAATTTTACATCAGATAAATAGAAAATATATCTGTTAATAAGATTGCATTGTAATATTGTTGTTATGAAAAAAAGTATTAGTGTTTTTTATTTGGTTTTGATACCACTTTTCTGTGTTTGTTGTAAGGATAGTAAGAATGATGATGAAACGTCTGATAAACTTGAAACTGAGATTTCATATTCCGTAAATGGTTCTGATACAACGCTCATTTCTCTCAATGATACGATAACGGCTAAAATTGGAGATACGTTGGCTATATCTATCAAAACAAATGGTTCTAATTTGGGCTTGTATGGAAGTGGTAATATTGATATAAAAGACTCCGGGAATAATAAATATCTATGTATTTTAAAAGGAGCCGGTACGGCAACTATCGGTGGTCTAACATATGATAAAGAGTCGTCGGATAATATTTTGATTAATTTCTTTGTCAAGGTTCCTTCTATAAAATACAAATATGTGGTTATCAAGGATCCTGCTTTTATTATTAATGTTGGAGATGAGAGCCTGAAGAGTAAAATTGAAACAGAACTTAAGAATGTTTGTCCCTTGAATATTTTTAATTATTACAAGTTAGAATGTAATAGTTTGCAAGGTGGAAATTTAGTATTTATTACTTCTGCAAAAGATACAATTAATGGAACATTCTCATCCTCGGATATATTAAAAATGAATGATATGGCAATGTCTTACAACGGTTCCGTTTATAATTTTACTATAGAAAAGGATACTGACTCAAAATTAGCATACGGATATTTGTTAAAGATGGATCTAACGGAAAAGTTTTGCGCTATGTACCCCTCTGAAACTATAAACGAAGTGTCTGTTTCTGCTCTGGCACTTAAAAATTAAAAGTGATAGAGAAGACTAACCCAACTAACTCCCCTTTGCAAAAGTCAATAAAAAATGAGAGAGAAGAACTTCACAGCCCTTCTCTCTCTCATAATTAAACAAAATTCTTTAAAATAATAAAAATCATAAATACATAATAAGGAAAAAAATCTTATAGAGTATTGTTACTTTTATTCGATATAATAGATGTAATCTTCTGATTACTGTTTACCACTGCAGTAACTGTCATGCTCGAAGTGTTTGTTTTAGCAGCATCTTCGCGATCGTAAGTTACATCAATAGGGAATGTTACGTGGAAATTACCACTCTCATCCTTAGTTACTTTAAAACTTGCATCATTAATTGCAATGTGCACCTGTTTAATATCCTTAGCATACATCTTCTTAATGTTTGCCTGAATATCACTCTTGCTGGCATTGGAAATACCATAATATTTAGGAGTAACAGACTCAAAAAAATCAAGAACAGAGCTTTCGTCCTTATTTTCTACGGCAGCGTAGTAGTTAGAGAAGAAACTCTTTATTCCCGAAATCTCTTCCGGAGTAGGAACCGAAGCGGCAATCTTATCGTTAGCCGACTGAGCTTCGCCAACGTGTGCACCTTCCGGGTGAGCGGCCAGATATTCGGCAAATGCTTCGGGAGTGTTCTTTCTGGTAGCTTTCACCCAATCCAGAGAGTCAATGCTGGTTTTAGCCTGATCTACATACATACCCTGAGGGAACTTCTTCAAGTATTGCTCGTAGCTGTAAACATCGCTCGACGACTGAACTCTGCCCCAGAAATCAGTTTCATCTTTTTGAAGCTTCATAAGCATTTCCTGAGCATCCATAGAGTGAGCACCATCAGGATAATCTTCCAGGAACTGATTGAAGCAAGATACGGTATTTGAATCCTTAGCAATTTCCCATGCCTGGTTTTCTTCTTCTGCTGTAAACGATTTGCGTATACTCATTGCTGCAACAACGGCAATAGCGATAACTACCAGAACCGAGATAACTGTGATACGAGTCTTACGACGTGCTTTTGCCCGCTTAATTTCGTTACTCAGGTTGAGCAGAGCCTGACTGTTGGGAGCAAACTTCATGGCAGAATCAATCTCGGCCAATGCTTTTGCATATTCCTTAGCCTGGAACATCTCTTCCGCTACTTTTTGCGAATGATCGCAGATGCCCGATACAATTGCAGCTTCCAGCTTTAAACATTCTGTATTGTTTGGAGCAGCAGAGAGTGCAATGTTAATCTTGTCGTAAGCAGAAACATACTTCTTTTTCTCGTATAGCTCTTTTGCTTCAAGAAATACCGGACCAATTTTCTCCAATACCTCTTCGCTGGCTTTTATGGCCGGTTTTTGAGGAGCAGGGCTTGCTTCAACGTTCTTAACTTGCTCTTTAACTTCTTGCAATGGGAAAGCACATTTAGGGCATGTCTCGGTTCCTTTAGGAACTACTGCACCACACTCCGGACAAGAGATGATGTTGCCGGCTATAGCCAATCCGCAATGAGGACAATTAGGGGCTTTGTCAGATACCGACTCGCCGCATTCTGGACATTTAATTAAAGCCATATTTTTATCGCGTTTTAAATTATAATATTTGCCTATTTTTTCGGGTGCAAATTTATTCATATAATTCCAAATACAAATTATTTATATACAAATTATGATTATTTTCAATAGATAAATAGAAAAAAAGGATGCTTATGCTGAATTAAGCAAACAAAGATTGCAAGCTGTGGAGAACTAAACGGGCAGATAAAGTGTTTTTATATAACTATATACTATAAACACTTTTAAATAATTTGACTATGAAAAGAATTCTACTCGCATTACTTTTCACCCTTGCCGCCTTGTTTGTTTACGGACAAATTAACGACAGTGGAATATTAAGTTTACTAAAAGCCCGGCAGCAATTAAAAGGGCTCGATAAACAAGAACTTCAGCTGAAACAAGATCTTAAACTTCTGGAAAAAAGCGTATCTCCTCAAATTCCCACTCAGAGAGATGCAACAACTAAGCAAAAACTTGATAGCACCGTTCTGTTTGTGGCTAGCAGCGATCTCCTGGGATGGGATAAATCGTCGAAAGACCAATACATTTATGATGCTAGCGGCAGATGGATAACAGGTATTTATTACGATTGGAATAATGCCACCAAAGTGTGGGTAAATGCATCGAAAGACGATTATACCTACAATGCCAATGGAAAATGGAGTGTAGCTACCAGTTATAAATGGAATTCTGCTACCAGTGTATGGGATAATGATGCAAAACAGGAATTTACTTATAATGCCGGCGGATACGCTACTCAAATACTTTACTACGATTGGAGTACCACTGCTAACAACTGGGTTTACGACACAAAATACGAACTTACTTATAATGCCGACAATACTGCCAAACAATTCCTAGTTTCCAGTTGGAATGCAACTACCAGTGCATGGGATAAAAGCATGAAATACGATTATACTTACACCAACAGCAAACTAACCCAAGTGCTTGTTTCCAGTTGGGATACCGATACTAATGACTGGGCCACTGCTATGAAGTATGATTATGAATACGATGCCGGTGGTAAAGTTACAAGAACTACATATTCCGTTTGGGGCGGTACAAGCTGGATGTATATGATGAAGTACGAATATACTTATGATGCTAATAACCGGATTGCAACCGAAATACGCTCTGATTGGAATTTCTTAACTCAGTGGGGATATGCTGCAATGTATGAATTTAAGTACGATGCCAATGGTAATAACACAGAATACTATACTTATAAATGGGAAAATAGCCAGTGGGCGAAGCAGACAAAAGAGGTCACTACTTTTGATTTGAATTATACCTACGCCGATTTGATATTACCTTCCGGATATTCAGTATTTTTTAGTCCTTATACTTTAGCAACGGTATCGGGAGGTATGAATAAGCCTCTTCAGGATATAGAATATGCCTGGAATACCGGAACAACCAACTGGGACAACAAATCCAAAACCATTTACTATTATTCAGCAGGACCCGGTACGGGAGTAGTAGAGAAGAAAGCCGATGATGCATCAGCAATAACAATCTACCCAAATCCTGTTACCAACGCATTCAACCTGAGTACCACTGAAAGCAACGTGCAGATATCTATTTTCGATTTAAGCGGCAGTCTGCTTCTTTCAAAACAGATATCCGGCAGCGATCCTGTTGATGTAAGCTTCTTGTCGGGAGGTATTTATATGACTAAGATTGTTACAGAAAAAGCCACCGTAACCCGTAAATTCGTAAAAAGATAATATGCATTTAACTAACGTTTTCTTTGTTTTTTAGACTATGGAGCGGGAAGGAGAGAACGGCGGTTCTTTTCCTTCCCTGTTTGCTTCGGGAGGTGGGTTTAGCCTCTTAAAGAGTATTTTGTAACACAATAGTAATATAAATGTATTTAAAGTGTAATTGATACGAAATAACTATGAAATCTGTTTGAAGTTAATTTGCAATATAAAAAATAACAAAACAATTGAAGATGAAAAAGATTTTTTTAGCAATAGCATTAATCAGTGTAATGGCTCAGGGAGCATTTGCACAACGAGTTAAGGGAAGTGATACAGTGTTACCGGTAGCTCAGAAATGGGCAGAGAGCTACAACGCTACCAAAGGTGCAAAAGTAACAGTAACCGGTGGTGGTAGTGGTGTAGGTATTTCGGCATTGCTTGCAGGAAGTACAGATCTTGCTTCTGCTTCACGTAAGGTAAAGTTCGACGAGAAACTTAAATTCAAACAAGGCGGTAAAGTTCTTGTAGAGAAAGTTATTGCTTATGATGCTCTGGCTGTAGTTGTAAATCCAAGCAATAAAGTAAGTCAGCTTACCCGCCAACAGTTAGAAGGTATCTTTACCGGTAAAATTACCAACTGGAAACAAGTAGGAGGTGCCAATATGCCTATTATTGCATACTCAAGAGAAACCAGTTCGGGTACTTACGAATTCTTCAAGGAACATATCTTAAATAACAAAAACTACAAGAAAGATATCCTTTCAATGCCTGCAACCGGAGCAATCATTCAGTCGGTAAGTCAAACAAAAGGTGCCATTGGTTATGTGGGCTTAGCTTATGTTTCCAAAAACGTAAAGGCCCTAAAGGTTTCTTATGACGGAAAGAAGTTTGTTGCACCAACTGTAGTAAATGCAAAGAATAAATCATACCCGGTGGTTCGTCCGCTATTTATGTACTACATCAAGAAAGACGAAGCCAAAGTTACTCCATTCCTTAATTTCGCACTTTCTGCTAAAGGTCAGAAGATGGTCGATGAAGTTGGATACGTTGCAGTAAAGTAATATTCTCCAATATAATATAGTTTGATAGTTATAGAAAAGCAGGGATTGTTCCCTGCTTTTCTGCGTTAGATACTGTTTGATCTTACGGCTTTGTTCTGGTTAGGAATTTAATTATTCTGAGTAGCAATACCAGATTGCTATGCTTTTATTTTAGGCGGTATGAGTAAAGATTCTTATCTTCCAATAAACCCAATATAATCTATTACTATCTCTTATTAATTCTATTAGCTTCATGCAATTAAACTCACTGCCTGTTTACTTAATAAACAAATTCCCGATCTCCGGCAGAGGTTGTTTTTCCGGCTCTTGCGTTTGCCCTGCGTTCTTCTTGTTACTGTTGCGCACAAGTTGCTCCATTACGGGAACATAGTCCTCAATCTTCGTCATACTCTTGTTGTGCGAGAAGTAAACATTGCCCGTCTGTCCGTTACGATGCTTGGCGGCAATCAATATACCCAAGCCATCCGTAGGATATCCAGTGTCTTTGTCGGTTGCCATGCCACCCATAGCAGGGCGATAGAGCAGCAATACCAGATCGGCATCCTGTTCGATGGCACCACTCTCGCGTAGATCGGCCAACTGCGGACGCTTGCCCGGCCTCGATTCCGAATCACGGTTCAGCTGACTGAGCAGAATCACCGGACAGTTGAGCTCCTTGGCAATCATCTTCGCCTTCCGGGTGGCAATGGCCACGTCCTGCTCACGGTTGCGAAACCCCTTGTCGCCCGTTCTCATATCACTAAGCTGCAGGTAGTCGATAAACACAATGTCGCACTTGCCCTTGCTCTTCAGCAAACGAGCCTCCGCGCGGATATAATCCATACTCATTGACGGATTATCATCAATCCTCATTGGCAGGCGAGCCAGCTCCCTGGCCGTATCCTGCGCCGCTATCCACTCCTCCGTGCCGGTTTGCCCCGTGCGCCAGTCCTGCGGATTGATGTCACTCTCCAGTAAAATAAGGCGGTCGCCCAACTTTTCGCCCTGCATCTCGATGCTGCAGAACAGCGCATTGAATCCCGCCTGAGCCGCCACCTTGGCCAAAAACAGCGCCATCATGGTTTTACCCGCCGAAGGGCGAGCTGCTATGATGTTGAGATCGCCATTCTGCCAACCCGCCGTGAGCTCGTCCAGCGCCTTTATACCCGTAGGAATGCCCGTAACCCCGTCTTTCGACTGATCCCTGCGGATGGCAGCCAGCTTAACAGTGTCCTTCATCAGCACATCCATTTCGCGGAGAGACCTTGTCCAGCTGGAATCCTTTCCAATCTCGTCCAGCATCTCCTGCGTGTTACAAATCACATCCTCGGTGTAGAAAGTCATATCCACAGCCTTGCTCAGCGAATCGCTCAGTCCCTTGATTAGTTCCCTGCGAATAAAGTAATCCTTCAGCGTTTGCGAGTGCGTTTCCAGGTGAGCCGAACTAGCTACCCCGCTGCTCAGCTGCACAATGGCAAACGGTCCGCCTACATCCTCCAGTTTGCCGCGCCGCTTCAGTTCCTCGGTCACAGTGATAATATCAATGCTGCGCCCCTCGTTAAACATGCCCTCAATAGCACTGTAAATCTGTTGATGCTTATCGTCGTAAAACATTTCCGGGCGAAGGTACTGACTGGCAATAGGCATCGCTTTGGTTTCCAGCAGTAAAGCACCCAGGATGGCTTCCTCATAATCCAGCGCAAAAGACATGTTTATATTTTTGTTCATAGTGATATTTTAGCTATATAATTATTTATAAAATTATTCGTTAAGAAAAGATTTGTCTCTTAAGTACCTGAACCCACGCTTAATGTACTTCGTATCCTCAAGACTGTGGTAGTAATAGTTAATCTGCTCCAGGGCAATTCTGCGTTCCCTTAGTGTTAGTTTCGACCACTCTCTGCGGGCAGGGGCAACCTCCCTTTTAGGTGTTTGGGTAATCTCGTGGTATGCGTCCCAGAACTCATCGAAACTCTCGTCTGTTTTGGTCTTTGGTTTTTCCCAATCGGCAGTCGGTTTGTTGGTCCACATATCATAATTGATCACCCTTATACGGAAAACTCTGTCTATTTCAGTGGGAGTGATTTGTATCAAATTATACTTCTCCATTTTGGTGAAAAAACGTCGCGCCTTATGTCTTTTCCAATGGAATAGTTCACCCCATTTTTTGAACGATATCAGCGATTCACCTCTGCTGCAATTAATCTTACAACCGCGAATTGTCAAAGAACTATCCATGTAATTAACTTTGGTAAGTACCATTAAAAAGGCTTCCAGGTAACTAAGCTCGGTCTCTTTCTGGTTCAGCGATTCTGTAAGTAAGGCTTTAGGGATTAAAATATATCCCTTAATCAATGCATCAAATGGTAGAGCCTCGTTTTTGTTTATCATTAAATTGGTTATTAAGTTGGTAAATAATATCACTTGTTTTTAACGATGGCAAAAGTACTTTATCGGCATATACACTCCAAAAAAACGTGTGAAATGGTGTGTAAATGTGTGTAAATAGTGAGAATTGTGTGATGTGATGTTTTTAGGTGTAAAAGCCCAATAAAGCAAAGAATATAATTGAATTTGTGCAATTAAAAAACGGGACAAAAAAGGGCCCTGCTTTTTTCTTTGTAACTGTTTGGTTATGAATAAATTGTAGTGTAAGTAAAATTTATCAGGGGCATGGAGGTGTTACAGAATAAATAATATTAAATATTAGTTTATATTAAAATATAAACCGGTTAATTATTCTTTTTTCGAATAAAATAACCGGTTTAGCATTATTGATAAAAGCGAACAATATGAATGGTTTTAAAGATCTCGTGAGTGTTTTCGTTTAAAAGATTCCGGTGAACCTAAGAACTTTATAATTATCCTGGTTTGTTCAGGAGCTAGTTCTATGTTTTTTTCATCATAATCTGCTTCCAGCAATTCTTTATATAAACTTTTTGACTCCTTGATTCTCTTTCTTAGTTTTCGGGATGCAACATCTGGTCTGGACCCCGGGAAATAAGAGACTGCAAGTTCTGACAATTTAATAAAACCGGAGCGATTTTTTAGAAAATCTTCTTCTGTGTTATTCATTCTTTTTTAATTTAATTTTGTTGATTAGTAATTATTTAATTCGTTCTTTTTAAGTTAAATTTTAAACGGGGCGCAAATATAAATAAATAAACTAAATATAAAAAATGTGTATAAACATTGAAACTATAAATATGTTGAATATATACTATAAATATACGAATATTTTCTTTAATTAATGCGGTAGATTTATCTCATTATTTCGAGACTATTTTAATTTTCAGGAAGTTACGGCGAGGAAAATTTTCCTCATGGAATTATTTTATTCGCCAATAATTTTTTTTCATTGGCGAAAGATTTTTTTTTATTGGGGTTTGGTTGGGGAGGAGTAGGGAATGGATTTCTATAACTAATTAATGTCTCTTTTCCTTTGTTACTAGAGTAAAAAACATTACTTTTATACTCAAATTATAGCATATTACATAAACTCACAAAATAAAAAGAAAGATATAAAACATGGCTGAAACAAATAACGCCGAGATTGGTTTTGAGAAGGAGATATGGAAAGCTGCTGACCTGTTGAGAGGTAATCTGGATGCTTCCGAATATAAATCTGTAGTGTTGGGATTAATATTTCTGAAATATATATCCGATAAGTTTGAAGACAAGTATAATGAGCTGTTAGCCGAAGGCGAAGGTTTTGAAGAAGATATTGACGAATATACGGCGGCAAACGTATTCTTTGTACCACAAAATGCTCGTTGGGCTGCAATAGCCAGTTATGCATACGAGCCCGAAATTGGTACAATTATTGACGATGCAATGCGTGCCATTGAGAAAGAGAATAAACGGTTAAAAGGTATTCTGCCTAAGAACTTTTCTCGCCCCGAACTGGACAAACGCAGACTGGGTGATGTAGTAGATCTCTTCACAAATATCCAGATGATTGAACATGGTAGCAGTAAAGATATTCTGGGACGTGCTTATGAATATTGTTTAGCTAAATTTGCCGAACAGGAAGGAAAGCTGGCTGGAGAGTTTTATACACCAGCTTGTGTGGTAAAAACCTTGGTTGAAGTGCTGAAGCCTTTTAAAGGACGAGTGTACGACCCTTGTTGTGGTTCCGGTGGTATGTTTGTGCAATCTGCAAAATTTATAGAAAATCATAGCGGAAATATCAATAACATCTCTGTCTACGGACAAGATTCCAATCCTACTACCTGGAAGCTGGCAATGATGAATCTTGCTATTCGTGGTATAGAAGCCGATCTGGGTAGCTATAACGCCGATACTTTCTTCAATGATTGTCATCCTACACTCAAGGCAGACTATATCATGGCAAATCCACCTTTCAATCTTTCAGACTGGGGTGCAGATAAGTTGCAGGATGATGTACGTTGGAAATACGGTATCCCTCCAGCCGGTAATGCCAACTTTGCCTGGTTGCAACACATGATTCACCACTTGGCCCCACATGGAAAAATTGGTATGGTATTGGCCAACGGTTCCCTCTCTTCTCAGAGTGGAGGTGAAGGAGATATTCGTCGTAGAATAGTGGAAGCCGATTTAGTAGAAGGCATTATTGCTATGCCTCCGCAGCTGTTCTATACAACACAAATACCTGTTTCCATTTGGTTTATTTCCAAAGAGAAAGCGCAGAAAAACAAGACTCTGTTTATTGATGCACGAAACATGGGTACAATGGTTACCCGTAAGCTCCGTGACCTGACCGATGAAGATATAGCAAAGATTGCCGATACCTTTACTGCTTTCGATGCAGGTACCTGCGAAGACGAGAAAGGCTTTTGTGCAGTGGTAACAACTGAAGATATTGCCAAACAAGATTTTATCCTCACTCCCGGACGCTATGTAGGTATTGCCGAACAGGAAGAAGATAGTGAACCTTTCGAGGAAAAGATGGAGCGATTGACCGGAGAACTTTCTGAGTTGTTTAAGAAATCGCATGAGTTGGAAGAGGAAATTAAGAAGCAGTTGAAAGGAATTGGGTATGAGTTGTAAGGAATGGAAAGTATGGAAATTGGGCGATGTATTTCAATTTAATCCCAAAGAAAGTAGGGATGGATAGACTTCAATCCTTTACCAAAGAGATATGCGGTTTTGATTTAACTCCTTTTTCAGGAGGAAGTAAGTTTAGGAATGGTGATACATTGTTGGCAAGGATAACTCCATGCCTTGAAAATGGTAAAACAGCTAAAGTCTCAGTTTTAAATGATGGAGAAATCGGGTTTGGATCTACAGAATTCATTGTATTAAGGGGAATAAAGAATGTTACTGACAATGATTTTGTATATTATTATGTTTTGAATCCATCTTTTCGAGATATTGCAATTAAATCAATGGTTGGTAGTTCTGGTCGCCAAAGAGTGCAGCAAAGTGTTCTTGAAAATTTAGAAATAAATCTCCCTCCGCTACATGAACAAATAAAAATTGCTACTATTCTTTCTAGTCTTGATGATAAAATTAAACTAAACAACAAGATAAATGATAATTTAGAGAAGCAGGCACAAGCTATCTTTAAGTCGTGGTTTGTTGATTTTGAACCTTTTCAGTATGGGGAATTTGTAAATAGTGAACTGGGGATGATTCCTAAAGGGTGGAGAATTGATAGTATTTATAGATTAATTGATGTAATTTATGGCGCACCATATAAATCTTCTTTTTTTAATATAAAAAAGGATGGGAGGCCTTTAATAAGAATTAGAGATTTAAAAACTAATAATCCTCAATTTTATTCACCCGAAATATTGCCTAATACAGAATATGTAAAATCTGGGGATATTGTTGCTGGAATGGATGCAGAGTTTATTCCGTATATATGGCAAGGTGAAATGGGGTTGTTAAATCAACGGGTATGTAAGTTTCGTGCAAAAGCTGAATTTATCTGTAACTATTTTATTTATTTTATACTTAAACCCCATCTTAATTTCTTGCAATTTCATAAAGTTGGAACAACTGTAAGTCATATGGGAAAATCTGATATTGATCGAATCAAAATAATTATTCCACCTAATAATATTTTGGCACACTTTGCTAAAGTTACTACCCCAATATTTAATGAAAGCTTGAATAGAAGTAAGCAAAATATCAATTTAATTAATCTTCGAGATTCTCTTTTACCCAAATTAATGTCCGGCGAACTTTCTGTCGAAGATATTTAGGTCGCTAAATTATCATTTATAAGTTTATTCACCTCTATTTTTTCATCTAAGGATGAGAGAATAGAGGCTATTTTAATTTGCTCAGTATAATTAATATTATAAACTTTGTAGTTCATTATAGCTTCTTTGTCTCCACGAGGCATTTTTGTTCCTTTAGCTGTGGTAGTAGCATAATCAAAGAAAGATTTTTCTGATAATAAATAATAAAGAAACTTAGGATAGTAACCCTTTTTAGCTCTAAGTACTAAAACATCATTAGAACATCCACCTGCATTATTAGCATGCCATATTTTTTGAAAATAAGGCCGGATATTTGAAATTAATATATCTCCTTCGGCGTATTTTGAAGTGTTGGATGTGCTGGGTAGATTTGCTGCCCTTACTATGCCTCCTTTTTGAGGCAACATATTTTCTGTTGACACATAATTATCTTTGTATAATAACGATATATCAATTCGTTCTTTTACGTAGACACAAATATCTTTTAATATTTTGTTCATAGTTCTTAACTTATAAATTTTCGATGCGCAATCTTTACATTACTTTGATTAACCATTGCATAGTGCATAGTAGTATCTATCTTTACATGCCCTAGTATTTTCTGTAACTGCTCTATTGGCATACCTTTGTCAATGGCCATTGTAGCAAGTGTTCTTCTAAACTTGTGCGGGTGTACTTTTCCTATATTAATTTTCTTTCCTAATTTACGAAGTCTTATTTCTACTCCGCTAATACTTAGTCTATTATATGGCTTGGATAATGAGACAAATAGAGCTGGATTGTTGTCTGTTCTACTATCTAAATATCGTTTAAGGTGTATTTTTGTTCTGGCATTAAAATAAACTTCACGTTCTTTATTTCCTTTACCAAAAACAACACACTCTCGTTCATGGAAATCAATATCCAAACGGTTAATTTTTACAAGTTCGCCAACACGCATACCTGTAGAAGCTAATAAATCGATCATAGCTAAATCACGAATTTCGGAACAGCTATCACGGAGCATTTCAAGATTCTCATCGGATATTACTTCTTTAACCAATGTGTTTGTTCTTACCTTATGAATACGGCGAACAGGGCTTTTTAATATATAATCTTCATCCTCAAGCCAAGAGAAAAAGCTAGAAAAAATACGGCGAATATTGTCGATTGTAACCTTACTAGAATTTTTCTTATTCTGATAGGTAGCTAAATATAAGCGTAAATCGTTAGTCGTAATATCCTTTATATCTTTTTGTAGATCAAAAAACAAACATTCAATGGTAGATTCGTAATATTTTAATGTATTTGAAGAACATCCTTCTACATGTTTAGAAGAAATGAACATTGAAAGCATTTTTGTGTTTGCCCTATTTTGCTTTTCTGTATTTATTTCTTTCTCTAAAACCTCCATTGAGTGTAAACATTGTATTAATGTAATATTCAATTTAGCCATTTGCTCTATGTTTAGAACTTCTGCCATGGCACTCTTAATCTCATTTATTAGCCTGTCTTTCATTGTTTTATATATTACTAGTTATATTTATAATGAAAGATAATGCAGACTTATGAAAAATAGTACAAAGTTAACTTTTTATATGATAAATGATAATTTAGAGAAGCAGGCACAGGCAATCTTCAAATCATGGTTTGTTGATTTTGAGCCTTTTCAGGATGGGGAATTTGTAGATAGTGAACTAGGGATGATTCCTAAAGGATGGCATGTTTCTACATTAGACAGCTTTTGCTCGCTTATTAGTAAAGGTATAACACCTAAGTATTTAGATAATACCGGAGAACGTGTGATTGGACAAAAATGTATAAGATATAATAAGATTGATTTATCTCAGTCAAGAGAACATTTTCCAAAATCAATAAATGAAAGATGGCTACGTTATGGAGATATATTAGTAAACTCAACAGGGACTGGTACTTTAGGAAGAGTTGCACAAGTGCATTTTATACCTCGAAAACTTGTTGTAGATTCTCATGTAACAATAATACGCGCAAAAGAAGAACTCTCAATTAGTTATTTGGGTGGCTTATTATGTACTAAGCAGGCTCTTTTTGAATCAATGGCTTCTGGAAGTACTGGACAAACAGATTTACCTCGTGAGATGTTAAAAGGCATGCTTATAACAATTCCACCAATTTCTATTCAACAAAGATTTTCGGAATTTGTATCTCCAATAAATAGTCAAATTGTTTTGTTACAAGATGAAACAAGTAAACTCGCATGTATAAGAGACACTCTTTTACCAAAATTAATGTCCGGTGAACTATCTGTTGAAGATATTTAGGCCGCTAAATTATCATTTATTTGATAGCAATAGATTTTAGACAAGAAATGCCGTTTTTTCATCATTTTTTTTATAAATTTCTACTATTTTGTTAAGTACTAGTCAGTTTTATTATATAAATTTGTCTCAAAATAGAAAAAATGGGAGAACGCCAAATAAAGCTTACTGTAAATAAATTCCGTGCAATAGAAAGTGCTGAAATCGAATTAGATGGCATTACCGTTGTCTCGGGTGAAAATGGTTGTGGAAAGAGTACTCTTTCTAAACTCTTGTATTATACATTCAAGACAGCAATTGAATATGATAAATTAGTTTATCAGGAGCTGTTTGTTTCATTAGATAAAATAGCCTCTGGTATTTTTGGGGTCTTAGAAGATATTTATGCATATTTTTCTTCTCAAAGGTCAATAATGTTCCCTATAAGGCCTAAGCAAGCTAATTCTATAGCGGATATCTATTCATTAGAGGACTTTATAAAATCATGTATTGATAATATAAAAGAAGAATATTCTAGTACACCAACAGAAAAACCTGATGCCTATATTAGTTCGATTAAATATTTTATTGTGTCTTTGATTGATAATAAAGGTAATAGAAAACAAGAGTTGGAAAAAATCTCTTGGGAAGATCTTTTATGTGAATTACTTAATAAAGTACATTTAGAAATTGATGATTCAAAAAATAAAATTCAAAGAAGAGAACTAAAACTTTTGGATTCTATTTTAATTCGTGTTTTTAACGATCGTACAATAGGACAGAAATTCAATTTGTATGAACGTGGAGCTAATATCATCAATAGAGAGATAGATCGAATAATGAATGTTAGAGCTGTAGAAAGAGTTTTATATATTGATACTCCGATGGCAATAGGATTATCAAATCCGGAACTGGCATATTGGAAGAATCTGGATATAACACTAAAAATGCTTGATTATTCTTCCGCTAAAGAAACGTCAATAGAGAAGATTTTAAGTGATGATATCCTTCATGGAAATGTTTCATTTGATGAAAATGTTCTTGATCGATTCACTTACAAGCGTGCTGATGGTTTAGAAATTAATCTTTTAGAATGTGCCACCGGGGCGAAGTCTTTTGCTGCAATTCAACTACTATTGAAAAATGGTTTCTTTAACGACAAAACACTGATGATGATTGATGAGCCGGAAGCACATTTGCATCCGCAATGGATTGTGGAATTTGCACGGATGATTGTTTTACTCAATAAAGAGCTGGGTGTGAAGTTCTTTATTGCCAGTCATAGCCCTGATATGATTAGTGCTATTAAGTACATTTCTGAGAAAGAGGGAGTGTCTCCAAATCTGAACTTTTATCTGGCTGAGAAAAAGAATCCTACCGACTATACTTACTCTTATAGAGCTTTGGGTACTAATATAGACGATATCTATGCTTCATTTAATATTGCTTTTGATAAAATAGATTTATACGGAACGGTGGATGATGAAGTATTGTAAAGAAACGACTGAGCAGCATCCGCTTAGTATAAAATATCCTGCTTGTTTGGAGCAACTGAAGGGTTGCATTAAAAAGGAAGGGGGAAGTGGTGAATTGTTTTCCGATGATGATATTTGTCTTAATCTTGATGAGGTTGAAGAAAAAGTTTCAAAAGGAGGAGACAGAGAAGCTACAATGGATGTGGCAATAGGATTATCGGAAGAGAAAAGAAACAGGCAAATGCTATTAGTGGAATTTCGGTTCCGATATGATAAGCCTTCTAATATTGGAAAAAAAGAAATAGAAGATAAAATAAATCACTCTAAACAACTTTTGCTTGGTGGGGGGACTATTAATAAGGATTATGTATTTGTGTTTTCTCCTAAAAAGGTGAACGAGGCCCGATCTCATTTTAGACGATTATTTAGTGGGAAGAAAGTTTCGGCTTTGGTAATGGAGGAGAAAGAACTTCACAATACGTATTTCTGATTTTCTTTAAGTTTTATAATACTATGTCATACACAGAAACAGCTTTTGAAAATGCGATAATAGAGTTGATGCAAGACCAATTGCATTACGCATATTACTATGGTCCTGATGTGGTACGCGATTATCACAATCCCCTGTTTGAAGAACTACTGGTTGATGCATTGCCTGATGTGAACCCTAATACACCGCAAGCGGCTATTGATGAAGCAATTCATAAGATAAAGAACATTGAAACAGGTAGCCTGGTGCAGAGAAATGCTGTATTTATGGATTATCTTCAGAATGGGGCAGAGGTGTCTTACTTTAACGGGCATGAACAACGGAATGCTTTGGTGAAGCTGATTGACTATGACCAAATAAAGAATAATAGTTTCTGTGTGGCTAATCAGTGGACGTTTATTGAAAACTCTGAAAAAAGGGCCGACTTGGTTGTCTTTGTAAATGGACTTCCACTTATAGTGGTTGAACTGAAATCGCCATCAAGAGAAGAAACAAATGCTTCGGAGGCGTACAACCAACTGCGTAATTACATGAAGGAGATTCCTTCGCTGTTTGTATATAATGCTTTTTGTGTGATAAGTGACCTGATGGTTACTAAGGCTGGTACTATCACTTCGGGTGAAGATCGCTATATGGAGTGGAAGACTAAGGATGGCTCTTATGAGAATATGCAATTTGCCATGTTCGACGAGTTGTTTGAAGGAATGCTGGAAAAGACTCGTCTTTTGGATATTATACGCAACTTTATTTGTTTCTCCGATGATAAGGATAGTACGGAGAAGATAAAGATACTTGCCGGATATCATCAGTATTATGCGGTAAATAAGGCTGTAACTTCTACCTCTGAGGCTACGCTTACGGATGGAAAGGGCGGCGTGTTTTGGCATACGCAAGGAAGTGGAAAGTCTCTTTCAATGGTTTTCTTTGCACATCTGCTGAAACAAAAATTAAATAGTCCTACAATAGTAGTGATAACCGACCGTAATGATCTAGATGATCAACTGTTCGACCAGTTTGCCTCGTGCAAGGACTTTCTTCGTCAAACTCCGGTACAGGCTGATAGCAGAGCTGATTTGGTAAAAATGCTCTCGGGCATTCAGGTAAACGGCATCTTCTTTACCACTATGCAGAAGTTTGAAGAATTGTCGGAACCGCTTTCAGAACGTCGTAATATTATTGTGATGGCAGATGAAGCTCACCGCGGGCAATACGGTTTTGAAGAAAAGGTTGATCCGAAAACGGGAAAGGTCTCTATTGGTACGGCTCGCATTATCCGTGATAACTTACCCAATGCTACATTTGTGGGCTTTACGGGAACACCTATTTCTCTGAAAGACCGAAGCACTCGTGAGGTGTTTGGCGATTATATCGACATTTACGATATGACGCAGGCGGTGAAAGATGGAGCTACTCGCCCGGTATATTACGAAAGTAGGGTGATAAATGTAAAGCTGAACCAGGAGATGTTAATGCTTCTAGATGATGAATATGAACGTGTGGCCGAGACTGCTGAACCGTATGCTGTACAGAAATCGAAGCAAGAGTTGGGAAGAATGGAAAGTATTCTTGGTGCTCCGGAAACCATTCAGACTTTATGTGAAGATATCATTAAGCATTACGAGGAGAACCGTGAATATCTGCTTACCGGTAAGGCTATGATTGTAGCTTATTCGCGGCCTATAGCTATGAGTATCTATGAAAAGATTCTGGAGCTGCGTCCGCAATGGCAGGAAAAGGTGGCTGTGGTGATGACGGGTGGTAATAAAGATCCTGAGGAATGGCACGACGTTGTTGGTAACAAAACGAAAAGAAAGGAACTTGGCAAGAGATTTAAAGACAATGAAGACCCACTGAAAATAGCCATTGTAGTAGATATGTGGCTTACTGGTTTTGATGTTCCGTCTCTTGCTACTATGTATATTTACAAACCTATGATGGGACATAACCTGATGCAGGCAATTGCAAGGGTAAATCGGGTGTTTAAAGACAAAGAAGGTGGCTTGGTTGTGGATTATGTGGGCATTGCCAGTGCATTAAAACAGGCAATGAAGGATTATACCAAGCGAGACCAGAGTAACTATGGTGATCAGGATATTCTGAAAACAGCTTTGCCTAAATTCCTTGAAAAGCTAAGTATTTGTCAGGACATGTTTCATGGTTACGATTATTCTCAATTCATGGATGGCACTGATTTGCAACGTGCTAAATTAATAAGTGGAGGAGTGAACTTTATCTCTGCCCCTGAAAAAGATGATATAAAACAGCTGTTCATCAAAGAAGCTCTTTTGCTGCATCAGGCATTAACTCTTTGTCGCAGCTCACTCAATGTTAATCAACGTTTCGAAGCTGCTTACTTTGAAGCAGTGCGTACAATGACAACTCGTGTGGTTGGGAAAGGAAATATCTCCCTAAAAGAAATTAATGCTCAGATTAATGAGTTGTTGAAACAAAGCATCAAGAGTGAAGGAGTAATCAATCTTTTCTCGGATGTAAATGAGGAATTTTCTTTGTTTGATCCTGCATTTTTGGAAGACATAGCAAAGATGAAGGAACGAAATCTGGCTGTAGAGTTATTAAAGAAACTAATTGCAGAACAGATTTCTATTTATAAGCATACTAATCTGGTGAAGTCGGAGAAGTTCTCTGAAATGCTTGCCCGGTCTATGAATAACTATCTGAAAGGTATGCTTACTAATGAAGAGGTAATTGAGCTGTTGCTCAAAATGGCTCACGAAATAAAGGATGGATACCAGGAAGGAGAGAAGCTGGGCTTAAATGTTGAGGAAAAGGCTTTCTATGATGCTTTAACAAAGCCTGAAGCTGTGAAGGATTTCTATAGCAATGATCAACTTGTTGGACTAACAAAGGAACTAACAGAAGCACTACGTAAAAATAAAACAATAGACTGGCAAAAAAAGGAAACAGCTAGGGCGGGTATGCGTAGAATAGTAAAGCGCTTATTAAAGAAATATGGTTATCCCCCTGAAGGCATGGAAGATGCTGTAACTACAGTAATTGGACAATGTGAAATGTGGACAGATAATTTGTAATCACCCCCTAAGTTACCCCCGAAGTCACCCCCTAAGTTGAAAGGCTGCTGTGAGTATTAGCGAATGGAAGGGTAGTAAAAGGATTGTTGCAGCAAATGTTTTATAGAAATAAGAACTATGAAAGACGAATTCATTTTTGGCGAAGTTTGGTTGTTGACTGTCACTGCAGCCTTTCAAAGGGCAAATATTTATAAATCAGATTATAATGAAAAGGATTTTGAAGATAAAAAGAAAGATTTTAAAAAGGAACTAAAAAAACTTATTATTCAGAAATCGGAAGAGTATTGTGATAGAGAAATCAGTGAAGCAGATCATCTTAAAAATATAGAAGAGATCAGTACGTCTTTAACGAATTACTCGGCAATATTAAGAGGAGGAAAATTGAATTTTGGGATATCTCAAAAGCTATTAAACCTCTATTTAAAATATTTATGGTGTCTTGGCTTATTGAAATTAGCGCCTCCTCATTTCCCTGTTGATAGAAAAATTCAAATAGATTTGGGAATAACAAATCCTTGTTCTTGGACAGCTATGAGTGATAAAAATGAATACCTAAACGTAATAGAAATAGCACGAAAGGCTTTGCCGAAATATCCAGGAATAAACAATATAGCGGAATTAGAGCTTAAATTGTTTAAGAGAAATTAGTCGGGAAAAAAGTAGCAATATGTAATATAAATGCATAATTCTCTAAGGTCGCAATTTGAGATCTTAGAGAATGTGAAATGTAAAAGCGGTATATGCCTTATAATAAGCTGTTAAATTAAATATCTGTAATCTATATAAGGTCTTCTTTAAAAATGTATTTTCTATGTTTTTTGTGAAAAATCCACAAATAATTAATATTTTTAGGTATCTAATTTGTTTATTGTTTATATATTTGTGAGAAACTAACAAAAACGATTATGATTATCAGGTTCTCGGTTTGTAATTACAAGGTGTTTAAAGACGAAACTATTTTTAGTTTTGTTGCCACTAATTACGATAAGAAGACGCGCGAAGATGAAAACGTGGCTCATATTGAAAGTCCGTCATTGCGCTTATTAAAGAATGCTGTAGTATATGGAGCAAATGCCAGCGGAAAGACAAAGCTGATTGATGCATTTGCCTTTATGCGCTATTTTGTGGTAAATTCATCGAAAGATGCTGCTTCTTCGGAGGAGATAGATACTGATCCGTTTAGACTGAATACTGAAAGTGAACTTGCGCCCAGTAGCTTTGAATTAATGTTTTTAATTGGTGAAAAGCTTTATCGCTATGGCTTTGAGGTTACCAGGAAAAAAGTGGTTACTGAATGGTTGTACGTGCAAGAGAAGAAAAGAGAATCAGAACTTTTCTATAGGGGTGAGGATGGCGTAGTCTCTTTTGATAAAAAGAAATTTGCAGCATGGCAATTGATTATTAATGCAAATCTGGTAAGAAATAATGCGCTGTTTATTACTACTCTTGCTCAGTTTAATGATGAACTGGGTATAGAGGTGGTGACTTACTTTAAGGAGAACTTGAAAATTATTTCAGGGCTTAATGAGGCTGGCTACAAGGGTATGATATTATCAAAGTTGGTGGATTCTGACTATAAAAAGAGGGTGATGGAATTCCTGAACTTTGCCGATCTGGGAATAATGGATATTAGCAAAAAAGAAATTGAAGCTAGTTTTGACGATTCTGATAAAGTGCCTCAGGATATTAAGAAGATGATTCTTGACGATATTCAGTCACAGACTTTATTAACTAAACATCAGGCTTATGATGCAGAACATTCTCCAGTGGATTCCAGAGAATTTTTAATGAGAAAGGATGAATCTCATGGAACTCAGAAGTTCTTTTACCTGACCGGTCCTATTTTAGAATCATTAATGAACGGATATACGCTTGTTGTTGATGAACTTGATTCGCGCTTGCACCCAAACTTGGTGACTCGGCTAATCTCTTTGTTTAATTCGAAAGAAACAAATCCGAATAATGCTCAATTGATATTTAATACGCATAATTCGAACTTATTGGATAGCAAACTATTACGTAGAGATCAAATTTGGTTTGTGGATAAAAATATGTATGGCGAAAGCAAGCTTTATTCGTTGTCTGACATTAAAGGTATCAGGAAGGATGAACAGTTTGAGCAAAATTATATTAATGGAATTTACGGTGGTGTGCCCTATCTGGATGATTTTATAAATGTGAGGATCGACAAAGCACTGAATCATGAGAATGAAAAATAAAACTGCTGAGCAGGAGAAGGAGAGGATGGCTCATAAAGAAAGAATGAGAAAGACTCCTTCTTTGAATCGTAGTATGCCATCTATTCCCAAAAAGAAAAAGATATTGATTGTTTGTGAAGGCGAAAACACAGAACCTTCTTACTTCCGGCAATTCAGACTTGCTACTGCAACGGTGTATCCTGTGGGAGAGGGGTATAACACGGAAAGCTTGGTGGAACGTGCTATATTGTTAAGCAGGAAAGATAAATATGATGAGGTGTGGTGTGTTTTTGATAAGGATGATTTCCTTAATCAAAGCTTTAACGCGGCAATAGAGACTGCACAAAGAAATAATATGAAGGTTGCTTACTCCAATCAGGCTTTTGAGTATTGGTTACTTTTACACTTTGAAGATCATCAAGGTGGGCTGCTGCATAGGAATGATTATGGGGATAAGATAAATAAGTATATTACTCCGCTAGGAGCGTACTATGATTCTGATAATTCTAAATTGATTGATAATAACTTTTTTGCAATTTTATGTGGAATAGATAAAAGATATGCTGAGAGGAGAGTTGATTTAGCAATAAAAAGAGCTCGTAAAATATATGAGAGATATACTGATGATCATCCTGCGGTAGAGAAATCCTTATCAGTTAATCCGGCAAAAGAAGAGTCGTCTACAAGAGTGTTTCTTCTGGTTGAGGAGATTCTTAAGTATATCTAAACTTGTTTTTCGCTTATAAAATCTTTATGAAGAATAATCGATAAGCTGGATTTTAAATTAAAAAGCGAATCCCTCTCCGCTAATGTTAGTGAAGAGGGATACTACTTGTTTAGTATATAGAATACCAATTATTGGGATAACTTGTGTAATGATATAATTTGTACATTCTGTAGTTATAATCTTCAAGCATCATAAGCTGATCTTCCACTTTTTCTTTTTCTGTGAATGGATTTGTAGCGTCTGAATAGAAAAAGCCAACGTGTCTACCTCTCTCGGGTCTGTGGTGTTCAAACAGATCAGTCAGCTGATCCTCTGATAGCCAACTTAAATTCATATTGTCTAATTCCATGGTGTATATGCTATCTGTTCCTTTAGTCTCTCCTAATAGCTGGTATTCTCTATTGAATAGTTCCCCTTTACTATTCTCAAGATCATAAACTATACCATAAGGTTTATTGATTCTGTAATACATTCTGTTTTCGTTGATGTGTTTTATTGTTATCAGGTCTGTTATTTTACGCAGTTCTTCAACGGTTTCGGCTTTGTATGATTTGCTACCGTACAAGGCTAGGGCGGTTAATTTTGATTTGCTGTCAGGAAATAATTCTCCTACAGAAACGTTTAATGCTTCGGCTATTGCTTCTATTCTGTCAAGACTTGGGTTACCTGCTATACTTTGTGCCAAGGCTGATGCACTGATATCCAATTTCTTGGCAAGCTCTGCTTGTGTAATGCCACTTTTTTTACATAATTCTTTTATTCTAATCATGATATTAAATTTTTGTTTGTGCAAATGTATATATAATATTTAGATAAATCTAAATTATTTAAATAAAAATATATCTAAATCTAATTAATTATATTCATTAACTTTTTTATGTAGCCCTGTAATTGCAAATGCACCTTGTGAATAAATGTAGAATAATAGTAGATGTGTAAGGGCTGTTTAAAGCTGTTTGGCTATAATTCAGGCTACTCTAATTTTGGTTGGTTATATATTGTGGGTTTGTTTGTTTTTTTATTAAGATAAAAGTTACTTAAAAGGCTTTAATAAGAAATTATTTTGATATCTTTGTAACAAATATGCACGGTAAAAATAAGATCTATGAAAAAAGAATTCATTTTTGGCGAAGTTTGGATGCTGACAGTCAGTGCTGCATTTCAAAGGGCAAATATTTATAAATCGGATTATGATAAAGATGAAAAGAAGGTTTTTAAAGAAAAACTTAAAGAACTCATTATTCAGAAATCGGAAGAATATAACTATAGAGTAATCAGTGAAGCAGATCATATTAAAAATATAGAAGATATAATTACGTTTTCAGCTAATTATCCGAATGTATTAAGAGGAGGAAAATTGAATTTTGGGATATGTCAAAAGCTATTAAACCTCTATTTAAAATATTTATGGTGCCTTGGCTTATTGAAATTTGCGCCTCCTCATTTCCCTGTTGATAGAAAAATTCAAATAGATTTGGGAATAACAAATCCTTGTTCCTGGACAGCAATGAGTGATAAAAGTGAATACCTAAACGTAATAGAAATAGCACGAAAGGCTTTGCCGAAACATCCAGGAATAAACAATATAGCGGAATTAGAGCTTAAATTATTTAAAAGAAATTAGTCGGTAAAAGAGTAGCAATGCAGATATGTAATATAAATGCATAATTCTCTAAGGTCGCAATTTGAGATCTTAGAGATTGTAAGTTATAAACTAGGTATCTGTTTTATAATGAGCATAATATAATTGTGCAACAAGCTGTTGCACAATTAGAAACTTCAATAGTTTTTTGATAACGAATAGAAATTAAATCCATAGTAGAATACGAATAAAACATAACCTTATTATGAAAAAGTCTGATATCTATGAAATTGCCATTAAGATTTTAGGAATTTACTTCCTTGTTACTATTATCCAGCTCATGGTAGGAAGCTTTGCCTATCTTTCTGCTATGATTTTTAGTGAGAATCTATCCTCGGATAATATGTTGTATGCAGGAGTTTCTTTCTTTGTATTTATCGTTATGATTCTACTCGATCTCTGTTTTATTCTCAAGACGGATATGATTGTAAAAATGATATGCAAATCGGCCGACTTTGAACAAGATGTTCCTTTTACGGTAAGCAGGAAGTCGGTTTATGAAATTGCTCTGGTACTGATGGGATTGATTATCATTGTATGGGCCTTCCCGGATTTTATCTATAAAATATGGAACTATGTTCAAAGTTTGCAGATGAGCACAGAAAACAAAGGCACTCTGATATCCTCAGGAATAAGAATTGTTGTTGGATTGATTGCCATAGTTTATTCAACTGCTATCGCAAATTTTCTTGATAAGGGGAAAGCTAACGTTTAAAAGCAAGCTTACCCCCTAAGTCACCCCTGTAGTTACCCCCGTAGTTGAAGGTGGTTGAGAGTACTTGTGATTGAAAGAGTATGAGAAGAGATTGTTGTAGCAAATATTTTGCTCATAAATAAAAATGGTTTGTTATGCTAAAGCGTAAGTCATTATTAAAATATCTATCAGTTATCTGTATAATCCTTCAATTGATTGGATGTAGAGATCTTGGTGAAGGATATCGTATTAAAGAAGATGGAGTTTACCGCTATTATTGGAATCCTATTGAGATTAGCCCTGAACCACATGAATGGCTAATTAAAGGCGCTGATCCAAAAACATTTCAGGTATGCAATAATCCGGATTGGGCAAAGGATAAGAACCATGTTTATTATAAAGACAATATTATTTTCGATGCAGACCCTAAAACTTTTGAATCTATTGACAGGTTATACGGGAAAGATAGTAAACACGTTTTTTATTATGAACCATATGCGCGCGCTGATAAACAGATTTCGGGCATAGTATTAGGGGTAGATCCTAATTCTTTTCATAAAACAAAGGATGACATTTATACGGATGGAAAAGATCTGTATTATGCTAATTGTCCTATGCATGTTTATGATATTAAAACTTTTGTACAGGTAGATGAATTTGGTTATATGTTTAAAGATAAAAAATATTATTATCTAATTCCTCTAGGCGGACTTGATGGCAGAAAAATAAAGAGATATCCACTTTCAGATTATAAAACATTTCACGTATTAAAAGAGAAAAGCTCAATACTTGAATCAGAATACATGGCTGATAAGAAGACGGTTTATTATGATTCTCTTGTTGTTCAAGGCGCAGATGCAAAAAGTTTTATAGCGCTTAATTTAAACTACGGTAAAGATAATTATAGGGTTTATTATAATAGTAAGAAGTTAATTAAAGCGGATGCCAAAACGTTTTGTGTTGACGGTCTTGATTCTGCTCACGATGTCAATCATGCTTATATACGAGATAGTATTATCAAATAAGTTTATATGTTTAGGTAGCTAAAACTTGTTATCCAACATGAGATAGAGGTGCTTTCTTTATTTCTACTAGATTTCATGAATGGAAAGAAATATTAGTATTGTTTTGTCAATAAAAATAATGTCATTATATTTACAAAATGAATCTCTATAAGAATGCCATTATCTAATGAAATTGCAATAGTTCTAGCTTTATAACTAGTAACCATAACCATTAGACAAGGCCTCTAAACGAATAAAAATGGAATCACAAGAATTGAGAGAAGGAGATAATCTGCAGCCAAAGGAAGAAAAGGCCAATACCAGAAATCCATTAGGTTTTTTTGGTGAGTGGGATTATAATATAACGACCGACCAAGAGGCTCCTTTACTTTATTCCAGATTCGCTATATATGCTTTTACGATTCTTTGCTCTGTCTTCTTTGGAGGGGTGCTGATGTTTCTCAATCTTAGGAGGCTGAATAACAAGCATGGACAAGCTGTTGTTGCTATTTACACTATTCTTTATGGAGCAATAGCATACCCAGTTTTAATGCAGTTTGATATGAGAATATCTTTGCTAAATCTTGTCAATATTCTGGGCTCGATACCTTTTTATTATATATTTTGGGGTAAATATGTGGGTAAAGCTACGAAGTATAGAACTGAATCTGTTCTGATTCCATCGGTAATAGGTTCTGTTATTTTGGCTCTGTTTATCATACTAATATTTAACATGTAATTTATGTACGAAGAAGATTATTTTATGAAATTGATTCAGGAGTTTTTTCAGGCATTGGATAAAGCCATTCATGGAAAGAAAAGTCTGGATAATCCATCTGACCAGGAGAATTGTGTCAGCGATTTGTATGGTTCTTATTTTCAGGCGGATTCTGCTTTCTTCTATGGATATGATGTGATGACGATATTGGGCTTTCTGAGGGAAAGATGTGAAGAGCAAGACTTGCCTATGATGGTAGAAATGATTTCAGAACTGTTCTATCAGGATGCTCTGCTGAAAACGGATGATGCACTGAAAGCTAATCTGCTTGAGAAAGCGTTGTTCTTTTTAATTTATTTCGACGAGCAGAGTGATACTTACTCTGTAGAGAGGAAGGATAAAATCGCTCTTATCAAAAGGATGCTTGGAAAAGAATAATTCACTTTGTACCTTTTAGAGAAGTATGATCAACTCGATGATTTATTGGCTCTTGGGAAAGAATAATTCTGCAGGTTCTTTTTGATTCATCTGTCAGGATGTCTCTTTTTTACTATTTTGCTAGCAGACTCTACTGTATCTTTGCACTGAAATGTATTTCTGCAAAACATGGAAAAATTCAATGTTATAAATCCTTCTCTTCTACTGGCTCCCTTTGTGAAGTATTATTGGGTGCTGGAAACGGAAGGCGATTCGGTGGTGACGGAGCGTACTATTTCTACCGGGTGTATGAGTCTTGTGTTTCACAGGGGGAGTAGGTTGTTTTCATCGTTCGAGAATGATCTGCAACCTCAGTCGTTTATCAGCGGACAGACTAAATTTTATACTGATGTTACTTCTACCGGAAAGATAAACATGATAGTGGTTGTTTTCCAACCTTATGCTGTAAAAGCTTTTTTCCCAATGTCTATGTACGAGTTTCATGAAAAGAATATAGCTTTAGACGACATTGGAGACCCGGCGCTGAATGATTTAAAAAAGCGGGTGCTGGACACGGTGGATGATAATCAGTGCATCTGCATGATTGAGAGTTATCTTCTGAATCGTCTGCATTCTTTTGATGAATATAACATAAAGAGGATTGATGCTGTTGTAAAAGGTATCAACGAGCAACCTATGATAAACGTTACTGATCTGTCGCAGATTGCTTGTTTGAGCGACAAACAATTAAACAGGGTTTTTGCTGAATATGTTGGTTCGATGCCAAAAGAGTTTATTCGTATTGTTCGTCTGCAACGGGCGTTGTACCTGCTTCAAAACTCTGCTACTGAGAATTTTACCCAATTGGCGTATGAATGTGGATTCTATGATCAGGCTCATCTTATTAAGGAGTTTAAAGCTTTCTCGGGGTACACGCCAAAGGAATATCTGCTTGTTTGTGATCCTTACTCAGATTATTTCTCTGATCCCTTATAATGTCTTTTATTTACAATTTTACGAAACTTAATCGCTCTATTTTTGCAGAGTCAATTAATAACAAACAAAATTAGAGATTATGAAAAAGTTACTTGTGTTTTTCGAGATTCCTGCAGCAGACTTTGGCAGAGCCGTGAAATTTTATGAAACTATCCTTGATGTGAAGACTTCTGTTTACGATTGTGAGAATGAGAAGATGGCTTGTTTTCCTGAGGAAGAGGGGGTATGCCCCGGTGCTATTTCTTATGCACCTGGTTTCCTTCCTTCTGCAAATGGTGTACTGGTAAGCCTTAATTGTGATGATATGGAGGCAACTCACGCTCTTATTGTGGCTAATGGAGGAAAGATTGTTATTCCTAAAACTAAAATAGAGGCGGAGGGAAGGGGTTTCTTCTCAACTTTTACAGATAGTGAAGGAAATACCATCGGCTTGTATTCGGATAAGTAGGGGCTTGTAATTTAAAATTAGGCTGTGTTGGCGAAGTTATTCATTAATTTGCTAACACAGCTTTTTTATGCTCCTAATCAAAGTGCGATGTATATTCTTTGTACTGTATTTATCTGAGATGGAATTTATATCGGTAAAAGTTTTGTTAATAAATATTTCGTTATTATATTTACATAATTGAATTTGCTTTGATGATTTAATATTAGACCATTTAAATTTCTAACTATGAAAAAAACAATCTGCTTTATATTCTTATCTATGTTTCTCTTGACTGGATGTGGTGCTAAAGAAAGTGATACAATGACCGAAGTTACCTCTCTTGGAAGTCTAAGTGAAGCGAAATCGGACAATTACATAAATACTGTTGACCGGAAATTGATTAAAAATGGGAGTCTTAAATTCCAGACTAATGATATAGATAAGACTGATGCGTTTATTAAAAGTGCAGTTAAGAAGTTTGATGCATATATTTCGAATGACGAAAAATATAGTAACGAATCAAATAAAGGGTGTGACTTAACACTCCGTGTACCGTCAGCTAAATACGATAGCTTGATGACTTATATCATTGATAATGCAGACATCAAGAGTCTGGATAATAAATCGACGAATATTGAAGATGTAACTGAAGACTATATCGATACTCAGACTCGCCTGAAAATTAAAAAGGCTTCTGAAGCCAAGCTGATTGTATTGCTAAATAAAGCCAAGGACTTGAAGGATCTTCTTGCTGTACAAAAGCAACTGACCGACTTGCAAGCTGATATTGAGTCTATTGAAGGACGTATGAAATATCTGAATGATCAGGTTAATTATAGCACGCTCACAGTTTCTTTCTATAAAAACGCGGTAAAATCGAATACTTTCTTCGGAGACTTTTGGGATGCGCTAAAGAATGGATGGCAGGTTTTTCTTCAGGGTCTCACATTTATAGCTAATCTGTGGGTAATTATTCTTGTATCGGTATTCCTTGTTATGGGCTTTAAATCTTATAGAAGGCGTAAAAAGAACGGTAAGAATACGAAGAACGCTGAGTAAGCAGAGAAGTATATCCGACAAGCCTGGTGAACACGAAATAAATAAGAGGGCCCATTAAATAGAACTGGATACAGTATCTCCGGTCAGCCTTGTGAACTCGAAATAGATAAGGGGACCCATTAAAGAGAGATGAACACAGAGTCTCCGGCAAGCCTGATGAAAGCCAAATGGCTTCTGACTAGTGTTTGTGGTGCTTCTTTCTCAATTGGAATTGCCCTAAAACAAACTAAATTCTTTATATTTGTAGTCTATAAATAAAAGCCATATTTTTATATGGCACGCTTATAAATCGAGATTATTATGTAAGTTTGTAGTCTATATTTTATTTATGAATTTGATATAAGAACTGAAAACGTAAATTTGTGATTATTTTACTGTATATCAGCTAAATAAACGTTCAATTAATAGTCCTTACGTTTTTATTGATAACTCTCTGCGGTGAGGACAGCAGAGAAAAACAGAATGCTTAATTATGTTTAGTGTATTATTGGGGACGATAGTTATTATTGTTATAATAAGTTTTTCAAAACATATCTATAAGAAACAGCACGATTTCTTTATCAGAAACTATTATGTTTTTCCCAGGAGCCTTCGGGGGAAAATAAAAAACACGGATTTGTTTAAGGATTTGATATGGTTCATTAATCTGGTACTGTTTGTCTTTATCATATTTCTGCTAGGCGCAATTGTGGCATTCAAGTTATTTGGAAGTAGCGGTGCTAATCATGCCTTGCTAAAAACGATCTATTTTTGGTTTGGAGCAGGAGCTGTGTATAGCAAATTGTCTGTTATGCTGTTTTCTACATCTGCTTTGTTTATAGTAAGCTATAGTCTGTCTAAATTCCTGGGAGAGCATCGCAAAAAGAATTCTATCGAGGGTATGAAGGCTATTCTTGAGCTTAGAAAAATGCTGGATGAAGATAAGTACTTTGAGATTTATCGTGATTTACACTTCGGAGAATATGATTTTGTAGAGACTCCTTCTACTAAAGAGGAAGAAACAAAACAGCTGGAACTTTTCCATTATTTAGGTGTTATGGAGTCGGCAAGTACTATGGTTAGAAAGGAAATAGTAGATATGGATCAGTTCTACAAGCATTTTGGATGCAGAGTAGTGTCTATAGTGAAATGTGAAGCGCTGAAGGATTATCTGCATGATAATAAGGAATTGTGGACTGACCTGCTCTGGGTTATTCGTGAAATGAAGAAGATTGAGAAGGACAAATTTGAGAATACAAATACTCATAAGGATAAAACATCGCATCATGACAGTGAGATGTTTACCAAAGGAAGAAATTGGATGAAAAAAGGTGGTAAATATTTATTTGACGATAAATAGTACTTCCTAAAGTACAGGAAATGGCAAGATGGACGATCCTATCTTGCCATTTTTTATTTAAAACAGGATTAGTTTTATAATTGTATAGAAATTAAAAAATATCATAACAGAAGGTGTTGAGCTAAAATAATATATTTATCTTCGTGCCTCAAATTTATTATATCTTTATTAATTAATCTCTATGGAAAAGAAAACAATCAATTTGCCTGAAATGATTAATGCCGAGGCTGAATCTCTGAATATCGTTATTACAAAGAATGAAGTATTGGAGTTGGACATCACTAATGCTTTAAATACGCTTTCTCAGCTGTTGGATGATAAGAAAACTGCACTTTATTTTAAGGAAAAAGTTGATATTTCTTTTGAAGGATTCAATGATAATGAGAATAAATTGTGGGAAGTACCCGATGTTAGAAATTATATTTGTAAACTTGATGAGCAATTCCCTTTCTGGTTTTATTTTTTATCAACGAATGGAGATGCTTTGTTCCTTCTTTTTAAAAGTCAGCTGATTCCTTTTCTCTCACCTGAAGCTGATAAAGAGCTCAATCAGCCGAAGCTAAGAGATTGCTTTATTACAAGATGGTTGCCTTCAATGAATCAGGTTTGTGACTATACCGGCATTTCTTTGCACGAAAATGATGAGATGACGCAAAGGCTGTTTAATTACTTAAAGAACAGAAATGTATAATTGATGTTATCTCTTCTCTTAAAGCTAGCTGATTGGTAATATATTCCTCAAAATGAGTATAATTGCCATAATCTCTTCTTTTAAAGGGGTATAAAAACTGAAGATGGTTTTTATATGCTATAACGTATAATTGCTGTAATATCTTCTCTTGAAGCTAGCTGATTGGTAATATATTCCTCAAAACGAGTACAATTGCTATAATCTTTTCTCTTAAAGGGTTGAATCTGACAAAGCCCATAGTGTTATAGCTAATCGTATAATTACTGTAATCTCTTCTCTTAAAGGAGCGTAAAAACTGAAGATGGGTTTTATGCAATAACGTATAATTGCTGCAATATATTCTTTTTACGGTTATAAATAATATGCTCTTCTTTTTGCTTTGAGAAGGTATAATTGTAACTACAATTATACCTTAATCTGATTTTTTATTTTTATTAAAGAGCATGTACGCCGGGCATCCTGTTTCTTTCTGTTTGCAGTTGTTGCAGGCCAGTGTGCCGCGTACATAACCATTGCCACTTGTGGCTAAGAATACCAGTAGTAGTATGGCAATGAGTAAAACCAGATCAAAGTTTATAATTAGTAGAATAACCCCCACAGATAATGGTATAAGTGATACCATAATGTCGGGTATCATATCTTTCCATGTCATTTCTTTAGCACAAAACCTTTTTGTATCGCCCTTTTTAAAGATGTATGAGCTTAATTTTCCTTTTCCGAAAGCGCATCTTTTGCCCCAATAATAGCAGTTTATACAACCACTCTTCATTAGTCTGTACTCTAAGATAATGAGGTATAACAAGTAAATTAAGGAATAGACCAATCCTAACCTGAGAATGATAAAGAAACCAAGTGCATCTATCCCCAATGATACTATATTTGAGAGTAACACGATACGAATGGGGTAGTTCTCATATCCTTTTGATGGTTCCATATTCTATTAGTTAATGTTTTTTGTGAAGCTTGATTGTTATCACTTTTTGTGTTATCCAATATTGAAAAAGAGTAAGGAATATGCCACCAATAACAGCAAATATAGTTAGCTGTAATTTCGAAAGTGATATATTGAGCATACCTTTTAAATTCGATATTGTATATTCGTCGGTTAATCCCAGATATATGGCTATCACTGAAATAACGCTCATCCATGCAGTTGTAAAGATAGCAACCTCTTTTATACTTTTCTTGTAAATGTAAGGAGAGGTTCTTTGTAAGAGAATTCTTTGTCTCCAATAATATCCTGCCAGAATGCCTGGAATAAGATTGAATATTGGCACTCCCATAAAAAAGCCAAATGTGTATATGCTATAAAGTGAATATATTGTTATTAGTACCCATTTGGGAAGCAGGTATATTTGGTATTTTCTTACCTTTTGTATTAGATAATCAAGTAGAAAGCCTGCTATAAGGCCTGTTAACGCAGCTATCGCTATCTTTTTATTGTCGGTTGTAAAAAGTAGGGACGACCACCAAAAGAGCAGAAACAGTGCTATTGGAAGTGTAAACAATATGATCAGGTTAAATAATAATTCGACAATCTTCGACATTTTATCATTGTTTAATATTCGGTATTATTGCTTTGCAGGAACGTCTGTATTAGTTATAGCAGGTGATTTTTTATCTGGACTTATGAGGCTACCGGGCAATTCTCCGGCTAATTCATTCGAAAGGTTCCACTCGTCAATAAAGGAGTTGGTTGCGGGATCTTCCATGTTCATTATACTACCCGAATTGATAGCAAAACCTCCAACAGTGCCCCAACTAGTTACGTTGGTAGTGATTTTACCATTAGTATCTTGAAGTTCTTTTAATTCACTGCAGGATGATAAACATATCAGGGAGATGATTAATGATAATAACTTAGTTCTTTTCATAGCGTATAGATGTTTTTCTGCTTAGATCTGATTGGTTATTTTGTTTTATTTTATGTTTTACTTATACGGGTAAAGCCTGAAATAAAATTACTGTCAAAGATAAATATTCATAGGATATAAACAATTGAAATAGTAATTTTTTTATTGGAAATAGATCTATAACTATAACATTAATAGTTTGTTATGTAATGAGTGGAGCCTAATTCTCATACTTGTAATATACTTATATATAATACTCAGGCAAGTTTATTTTGTAATGTAGTAGAGCGTAATTAGTACTTTGTTAGTTTATCATTGCCATAGATACCATACTTCATCACTTCGCGATCTTGTGTCATTAGTACTTTGTTAGTTTAACGGATAAACAAAAGAGAACGCCTTGGAAGTAAAACTAAGTGTCTGGTAATGCATCTTAATAATGGTATCAGATAAAAATAAGAAGAAAAATAACCCAAGAGAATGTTTGAAGAATGTGACCCAAGCAAATAACCCAAGTAATGACTGCAGAAAAATGATCGAAGAAAATGTCTACTCCTGAATAGCCGATACAGGTTTCTGTGACAAGAATATAAATAAAGCTCTTAGTCCTTTACACAAAATTATGTGTAGCACTATTTGGAGCTAGATAGAAGGCACCAAAAAATGGGTTGTCCTAACTTCCTGAACAACCCATTTTCTGATTAAAGTAATACCTTTTCCGAGCAACTTCAATCCTCTGAAAGTATTACCTTGGCGATCCTTTTGTTTTGCGCTTAAAACAAATATCTCTATTTAAAAAGACTGTTCTGTCTAGTTTTTGATTCAATTCTTTGTGAATCTTTTATTATTACTGAATCTGTTATAATAAGATGTAATTTTATGACCAAAGTGTAACTAATTTATAAAATAGCAAATCTATTACTTTGGATTTCTATAGTTTAGTCTACTGTAAATAAACAACATTAATTTGGTTTTATATCAATATTTTTAGTTAAAAGTTAGACTCCTGGTATAAATATCAGGAATTAGTGAAAGATAAATTTCCAGACTTGTCTGCTAAGCGTATATTGTATTCTGTAAATAGTTGAAGAAGACTAAGGTTTCTCTTTCTAAATATCTGAGATTCTTGCATATATAAAATATGATACAAGCTCCTTCTTGATACGATTATGGATATTCTTGTTATAATTATTCCAAATAATAGATAAAAATCTTATTTCTGATGAATTTGCTTGCATTTTATTTTGTTTTTAGTAGATAATGCATATATTTGCGAATGTAGTACTTTAAAAGTGTAACGAAACGACACTTCTTATTTTTTGAATTGCGTGCTTTATTGACCGGAGAGTACGCAATTTTTTTATGCTTGGCTTTAAATAAATATCTATACAGTAAACACATTTTTTATTATTATGCAGGAAATTAAATTCTACAGCGGGGAAAATATTCCATTGGAATTGCACAAAGTGCGCATTGTTCAAAAACTCAATCTGGTTCCGGTGGAACGCCGTATGGAAGCTCTTTATGAAGGTGGATTCAACACTTTTAAACTTAGCACAAGAGATGTCTTTCTAGATATGTTGACCGACTCGGGAACAAATGCTATGAGTGATAATCAGGTTTCGGCAATGCTACGGGCTGATGATGCCTATGCCGGTTCTCAAAGTTTCGAACGGTTGCAGAAAGCAGTCGAGGATGTTCTGGATAAAAAATATCTCTTACCTGTTCACCAGGGACGTGCTGCCGAAAATATTCTTTCAGAGGCTTATGTAAAGAAGGGAAACATAATTCCAATGAATTATCACTTCACAACAGCAATGGCACACATAACTCTCAGAGGAGGACAAATTGCTGAATTGCTTTATGATGAAGCCTATGTGATCAATTCTGATCATCCTTTCAAAGGGAACATTGATATCGAAGCGTTGGAAGAAGTTATCAAATCTAATGGTCCTGAAAATATTCCATTTATTCGCATGGAGGCTTCAACTAATTTAATTGGTGGACAGCCTTTCTCTATGCAGAATCTTCGTGATGTACGCGCTATCGCTGATAAGTATGGTCTGCTACTCGTCCTTGATGCTAGTTTGATGGGCGAAAATGCTTACTTAATAATTCAGCGTGAAGAAGAGTTTAAAAACGCTGATATGGCTACCGTTATTAAATTAATGACCGGCTTGTCTGATATTTGTTACTTCTCTGCACGCAAGCTCAGTTGTTCACGAGGTGGAGGTATATGTACCAATAATACAGATGTTTATAAGAAGCTTCAGGTTTTTGTTCCTCTGTACGAAGGCTTCCTGACTTACGGTGGTATGTCTATTCGTGAAGTTGAAGCAATGGCAGTAGGTCTGTACGAGGTTTGGGATGAAACGATTGTAAGTCAGAGTCCGATATTTATTAAGTATCTTGTAGATTCACTGGACGCAAAGGGTGTGCCGATGGTTAAGCCTGCCGGAGTTCTTGGAGCCCATGTAGACGCTATGCAAATATGCTCTCATATACCACAAAATCAATATCCTGCGGGAGCATTGGCAGCAGCCTTTTTCTTAATCTCAGGAGTCAGAGGTATGGAGCGTGGTACTTTGTCCAATCAACGTGATGAAAATGGTGTTGAGCCTTTAGCTAATATGGAGTTGCTTCGCCTGGCTGTACCACGTCGTGTGTTTACATTATCACAATTAAAATATGTGGAAGATCGTATGGCATGGCTTTATCAGAATCGCCATCTGATTGGTGGACTTAGATTTATTGAGGAACCACCGGTGCTACGTTTCTTCATGGGTAAACTAGAACCAACGTCTGATTGGCCACAAAAACTGATGGCTAAGTTTAAAGAAGATTTTGGTGATAGCTTGTAGTTAATGAATTGATAAATAAATAGTTACTATATAATTTGCGTATTTGTTAGTTATATATAAGCAATAGTGGTAGGCACTAGATAAGGTATCTGTAATGCGATAACCAGATTTATTAGTTGTATATAAGCAATGCGTAGATTTCGTGAAATGAGGCTGTTCTAAAAGTAAAAATAGAATCAACCAAAGTTATAATTTGTATCTCAATAAATAGAAAACTCCTTTTACCCTTTGTAAATAAGGTCTCAAAGAGCGTTTATTTATTATTAAGTTGTTACATACAAATTAAAAGCTTGAAATTGCTATTTGACTTTTGGGATAGCCTCATTACAAAAATAAGCCAATAAGAGGTTGTCCTAAAAAGTAGAGTAGAGCTCTGTTTTATCCTTTATAATTAAAGACTAAAAGAACGCTTAAATTATTAGTGAAGTTGTTGATTACAAATTAAAAGTTATTCTATTGAATTTTTTGGATAGCCTGTCCGAATAATTGTAAGAGGTTAATTTTTAAATAAGTATATAAGGGATTGTCCTAATAAAATAGAGCAACACCATTTTATTTATTTGAACTTTATTTGAGAATAGAGCTTTATCTAAGAATCCGAATCAATTTGTGTTCTTTAGAGAATCTAAGTATAGTCTTTTTCCTCTGAGATTTAACTTTCAAAGATCTAATCTACTTTTTGGGTTTTTCGTCACTTTTGGTGGAAGATATTATATTGAACCTTTCAATCATTGTGTTTAGCAGACTTTTTGTCAGATTCAATAAATGGCTTATCAAAAAGCATGTAGGATATTGATTGGAGAGGCATTTGAAACAGTTTGCTTTCACCAAAGTGACGAAGAACCAATGTTTTTCAGGACAATTTCTTTCTCTGTACTTCTATTGTATAATTTTTATTAAAATTAATCGAACGTGCAGTTAAAATAGAACACTATTTTAATTAAAATGCAATCAATTTTATTAAAATAAAATTCTATCTTCGTAATCTAATTGACAGTTGTTCTTCAAAATCAGAATGTTCTGCCATTCTTTGTGATTTATAATTTATTGATGCATAAAGTAATTTTAAAAAAGGAATTATGAAAAAGTGCCTTGTTAATCCTATCTTTTCAGCTATCATTTTACTGGGATCAACGGTTGTTCTTACTCCAGGTTGTTCGGATGAAGAATCATTGACTGTAGTTAATTCTCAGACGGGAACGGGAGTTCAAACACGTTCTGTTTCCAGTAGCTCGTCCGATTCACTTTTTGTGGCTAATGAGGTTATTGTGAAATTTAAAAGTAATTCATCATCTGCAGCAAGAGATAGCGCGCTAAGTAATGTAAGCGGAGTTGTGGCCGAGAAGATTCTGACTCGTGCCATGAAACGTAATGGTGACAAAGACGGTGTTACTTTGGTTAAAACTTTAAAGAATGTGCAGGAAGCTGTTGGGCTCCTGAAGAAGCTGGATGCTGTTGAATATGCAGAACCGAATTACATCTATACAATTGACGAGGCAGCTAATGATACTTACTTTACGGATGGTACTCTTTGGGGCATGTATGGATCGTCTTCCTCACCAGCGAATGAGTTTGGTTGTGATGCCGCAAGTGCATGGGCCGCTGGTCACACTGGTTCAGGTGATATGTACGTAGGCATTATTGACGAAGGATACATGTATATGCACGAAGATTTGGCTGCAAATGCAGGAACAAATCCGGGAGAAGTTGCAGGTAACAGAATAGATGATGATGGGAATGGCTATGTAGACGATGTATATGGCTGGAATTTCGCAGGAAATAACAATAAAGTCTTTGATGCTGCATTGGATGATCACGGTACTCATGTGGCAGGTATAATCGGTGCTTCCGGCAATAATGGAGTAGGTGTGGCCGGTGTTTGCTGGAATGTAAAACTGTTGAGCGGTAAGTTCATGGGCAGAAAAGGTGGTACTACTGCCGATGCTATCAAAGCAATCGATTATTTTACTGAGCTGAAGAAAGCAGGTATGAATATTGTAGCAACCAATAACTCATGGAGCGGAAGTGGATATTCTCAGGCTTTATATGATGCGATAGAGAGAGCTAACTCAGCTGGAATTATATTTGTTGCAGCAGCTGGTAATAATGGTTTCAATGATGATGGATTACTGGCTAGCTATCCTGCAGCATATAGTAATAGCAATATAATCTCTGTAGCTTCAATTACAAGTACTGGAGCTTTATCCAGTTTCTCAAATTACGGACCAAAGTCGGTAGATCTTGCTGCTCCGGGATCTGATATCATGTCTTGTGTACCTCTTAAATCAAAGGGAAATGTTTATTCAAGTTATGCTTATAAGAGCGGTACGTCTATGGCTGCACCTCACGTAACCGGTGCTGTTGTGCTATATCTAACTTCTCATCCGGGAGCTACTGTGTCAGAAACTATCAATGCTATTCTGAGCAGTGCAATACCTACACCATCTCTTTCCGGTAAATGTGTAACGGGAGGACGATTGAATGTAAGCGGTTTCTAGTTTATTCAGTTTTATATATAGCAAAAGGCTGTCTGGTTTGATCAGACAGCCTTTTGCTTTTTCGGATTATTGCTTCCCGAAAAACCTTTTAGATAAAAAATAAAGGGTTGAGTTCTTTTTTTTGATATGAACCCCGAAGGTTTTTTGTCGAACTTTCGAGGTTCATATCAGATAAAATAATCCCGAATTGTCTATATTTGTTTCAGAAAAAATCCTTTATAGACATGAGTAAAAGGATAAATTTTACCCGATATCAATAGTTTCAGATATATATTCAGGTCTCTAATTGTAAATGCTAACTTTTGCATCATCAATGTGGGCCTTGTTGATAAAGGAAATCTCTCTCTAAAGGTAAATGCTAACTTTTGCATCTTTACAGAAAATAGTTGCTTCCAACTTTCTATAAAGGTCAATCTTCTAGTTACTTAACACTTGTTTTATTCTCCTTCAAGAGGCCAGTTAGGAGAAGCTACATGCGATTTCTTAATTTCTTTCTCAAGATCTTTTAGTACCTCTGGATACTTCTCGGCCAGATTTGTTTTCTCGTAAGGATCTTTTGTGATGTTATACAGTTCAAGCTTAGTACCTTTTTTTACAGATACAATCTTCCAGTCACCTTTCCGTACAGCAACCTGATTTCCCGGGAATTCCCAATAGAATACTCGGTTGTCTGTATCCTGTTTTTTGCCATCAAGTAGGGATTTGATGCTTATTCCGTCGATATGCTGAGGAAGCTTTGCATTTGCATAATCTGCAAGGGTAGGCATTACATCCGGGAAGTAGATAAGATTCTTCATTGTTTGTCCACCTTTAATGTGCTTTGGACAGTTAACGATGAATGGCACTTTAATACCTCCTTCGTATAAGATACCTTTTCGTCCACGGAATCCGGCATTGCAATTTAGTTCTTCAAGAGGAGCCATCACTGCACCTCCGTTATCTGACGCAAAAATGATAATAGTATTGTCACGCAAACCTGTTTTGTCCAGATGATCAATTAACCGACCTATTGCTTCATCGGTGTGAGTAATCAGACTAGCATACAGTTTTGCTGTGTCCGACAAAGATGAATTTGTATAAGGCTCCAGATTATTGATGAAATAAGGTTCATGAGGAACGTCGAAAGCAAGATACAGGAAGAATGGATTACTCTTATTACGATCTATAAAATCGATAGATTCATTTACAGACAGATCGCTGTCGTGTATACCACGTTTGTTATTCTCGTTCTCCGGAATAACTCTCAAATCGCGGTTGTAGAAACGCAGAGCAGGATAATAATAAGGCGTATTAGAGTTCTCTGTACTGATTAACCAGCCATAAAATTCATCGAAACCCCGATCCAATGGTCCGGCTCCGGGATTAAACCCATCCTGATGCCATTTGTTTACCAAGCAAGTTCTGTAACCTGCAGAACCTAATACAGTAGCAATAGTAGTGTCGTTAGGAAGCAGATGCATTCTGCGGATTGGATTAGCTCCTTTCAATCCGGGAAGCCCTCCAGCCTTGCAGAAGTTATCTCTGATGGTGGTATGTCCTGTATGCTTGCCTGTAAGAAGCGAACATCTGGAAGGCGAGCTGATAGCCGATCCTGCATAGCAGTTTGTGAATCGGATACCATCACTGGCCAGTTTGTCTATGTTTGGTGTCTTAACCACCTTGTTCCCGTAGCAAGCCAGATCGCCATAACCCATATCATCTGCCAGAATAAAAATGATATTTGGACGTTTACTCTCTTGCTGGGCATGCGCAGCTGTGAAAAATGACAGGCCTCCCAAAAGGGCCGGAACTGTTTTTATTAATAGTTTCATTTTATGTAATTATGTTATTTGTCACTCAAAAGTAAAACGAATAATTCTGAATACAATAGTGTTGAGAGGATATTCCATGTAATTGTACTCATTTACATATTTAATTATTCAGCAATAAGCAGAATTCATTCTCCAATAATTGAAATCTATTCAGCATGAAATAAAAATCAGTGGAGAATAATTTTGTGTTATCAACATTTTAATATTTAATATGTTATAATAGTAGGCCAATGGAGTGAATATTTCATAATTTGATAACCTATAAATTCTGATAATATGATAATGCTACTTTTAGACAATATCTGGCTGATTCTTTTCATTGCATTAGGATTGCCACTAATCACTTACCGGAGTAAGTTCAGGAAAATTGTGTACCAGACCGACAGTTGGACTATCAATATTAAACCACTGCTTACTGACGAGCTAAGAGGGCTTATCGGAAGCCATAGTGTTGATCATCCTAAATATAAGAAGTTTAGGAACTATTATAGATCTTTCCTGGTTCTCTTTTTAATATCGCTTGTTTTCTATTTTGATTTCCGGGGTTTCACAGATACAACAGAAACAAAAGTAGAAAAAACTAAAATTGGTGTAGGAAGCCGGGTTCCTTCTTTCTCTCTGAAGGATCAGGATGGCAATACTTTTGCAATCGATTCTATGATTGGCAAACATAATTTGGTTCTCTTCTTCTATATTTCAGACGGCGGACCTAACACTTTACGCGAGGTTTGGGCATTCCAGGAAAACCTCGATGCATTTAAAGAGGCCGATGCTATGATTATTGGCATTGGCAGAGAGTCGGTTAATAGTCATAAGGAGTTTGCTACAGAAAATACTCTTCTCTTTACGCTACTAAGTGACGAAGGGAATAAAGTGCGTAAGATGTTCAGAGTACCATCCAACTTATTGGGATATTTGCCTGGTAGGGTTACGTATATTGTAGATAAAACAGGCAAGGTGGTATATGTACACAGTTCACAGATAAGAACCTACAAGCACGCCACAAATGCGCTGAAGTTTCTGAAAGAGATGAAATAGTAGGTCCTGAAGACTGCAAGAGTGTGGATAATCTTAACGGCACTAGTAGTTATATGAATGAAATTGCTGAAGTTGAAGTTTGCAAGTATACGCTACCTGTATTACATTTATAAACGACTCCGATGAAATAACAGATATTGAACTCTGCAAGAGTAGTTGATAAATGGATATTTCGCTCTTTTTGTAGTAGAATTATAGTTCAATCTTGTCTTGTAAATATTCAAATATATTTTATGCTTGTCTGAAGTAGTGTAACTCTGATAAAAAAAGCTATTTTTGTATGAAAATACTTTAATCAGGAAGATGATAAAACTACTCCATACAGCCGATTGGCACATCGGTCAGACTTTTTTTGACTATAACCGTAAAGCGGAACATTTACACTTTCTGGAGTGGTTGAGAGATCAGATCCGGCAACAAGGTGTGGATGTACTCCTCATCGCGGGAGATGTGTTCGACACTCCGAACCCCTCTGCCGATTCACAGAAGATGTTCTATAAGTTCTTAAGGGAGATTACTACGGATAATCCTGTTTTGCAGGTAGTTGTGATTGCCGGTAATCATGATTCGGCAGCACGATTGGAAGCTCCCAATCCTCTTCTCGAGGAGATGAATATTACCATTAAAGGCATTGTAAAGCGTACCACTGATGGCCTAATAGACTATCAGCGATTGATTGTTCCACTCACCAAGGACGGTGAGGTGGCGGCATGGTGTATGGCTGTTCCTTATCTCCGGCAGGGAGATTATCCCGAGGCTGAGAGCTATCCGCTCGGAGTGAAGGCAATGTACGAGGCCTTGTTGGAAGAAGTGCTCAAAGTACGGCAACCCAACCAGGCCATTGTGGCAATGGGACATTTACATGCAGCCGGAGGTATCGTTTCTGAAAACGACCGCTCTGAACGTACCATAGTTGGTGGTGAAGAGTGTGTGTCGCCCGATGCTTTCTCGAATGAAATAGTTTATACCGCTTTGGGTCATTTACATCGTGGTCAGCAAGTATGTGGTCGTGAGGAGGTGCGTTATGCTGGAGCTCCTCTGCCTATGTCGTTTGCTGAGAAGAATTACAAGCAAAGTGTGGCGCTGGTAGAGATTGAAGGAGCAGCAGTTACAAATATTGAAAAACTGCTTTATGATGCTCCTGTTAAGGTACTTAGCATTCCTAACGAAGCAAAGCCTTTGGAGGAAGTATTGGAGGAAATAGACAAACTACCGGAGGGAGAAATCACGGAAACGTCTCCATATCTGGAGGTGAAAGTACTGATTACAGAACCTGAACCATCACTTCGGAATAGGATAGAAGAAGCCTTGAAAACCAAATCGGTACGATTGGCAAGACTAGGCGCTGTACAAGTTGGTAGAGATGCAGAATCGAAGACTTTTACCTACGAGGAACTGCAGGCAATCACTCCAATGGAGATTGCAAGGATGGAGTTTGAGAAACAATTTGGGGGCGAAGAGATGCCCGAAACAATGAAGAACCTGCTGCAAAGCGTTATCCAGGAAATAGAGCATGAAGATATTAGCAATTAGAGGAAGGAACCTGGCTTCTCTGGAAGGAGACTTTGAATTGGACTTTACGGCAGAACCGTTGAAGTCGGCAGGTATTTTTGCCATTACCGGAAGCACCGGAGCAGGGAAATCAACTTTGCTGGATGCTTTGTGTCTGGCTCTTTTTGATACCACACCGCGATTGAGCAGTGTAACCAGTAACGCCAATATTCAGGATAATAAGAACGATTCCATTACCCTGAAAGATAGTCGGAATATTCTTCGTAGAGGGGCTGTGGATGGAATGGCAGAAGTTGATTTTGTGGCACTCAGCGGAGAACATTATCGTTCTACATGGACGGTAGGAAGGGCTGGTAGCAAGTTCTCCGGGCGACTGAGGAATGTCTCCATCAAGCTTGTTAATCTCACAACAACAGTAGAAGAACAGGGTACAAAGACGGAGCTATTGAAACAGATAGTAGATTTTATCGGTCTCACGTTTGATCAGTTTACCCGCGCCGTATTACTGGCTCAGGGAGATTTTGCCACGTTTCTGAAAGCGAAATCAACAGAAAAGGCTGAGCTGCTCGAGAAGCTGACGGGTACCAATGTTTATTCGCGTATCTCGCAGTCTATCTATCGGAAAACGCAGGAAGCGGATGCTGAACTCAATGCGCTGAAAGATAAGATTAAAGGAATTGAATTGCTCACGGAAGAGCAGATAGAGGCTTTGGAACTGGAACGAAAACAGATTGTCGAAAGTTCTGGAGTGATAAAGAAGAGTGCTGAAATCCTGAACCAAAAGATTGGCTGGATTAAGCAGGAGCAGGAGCTTGTTAAGGAAGTATCGCAGGCGCAGACTCTTCTTGAAGAGTCTAAAACGGCTATTGAAGCAGCGAAGCCTAGATACGATTATGTGGCAAGGGTAGATGAAGTGCAGGAGATTCGCGATGTGTATAATGAATTGCAAACCTCTCAGAAGCAATGCGCGGCTTACCGGAATAGTCTGCACACAAAACTTCAGGACGAGAAGAAGAATGCTGAATTACTCGCTGTTGCCAGGGAGAATCTGAAAGTTTGTGAAGCCCGTCAGCAAAAGGTAAATGAAGCCTTTGAGAAGGCTGAACCGGAGATTCTTCGTGCACGTGAACTGGATGCTAAGTTGGAGGTGGTTACACGCAATGGTGTTCAGGCAAAGACGGAATTTAATGCTGCAAAGGCGCTGAAAGAGCGAACGGAGAGCAATATCGCCGCCACTCAAAAACTGCTGGATAATGAGCTAAAACGAGCAAAGGAACTTGATAGCTGGTTTGAAGCGCAAAGTACCTATAAGGAACTAATACCTCGTACGGAACTGATTGTAAGCTTGTTGAATACGGCTCAAACGTCAATGAAGCAGTCGGCCAATAGCGAAAAGACACTCAAGAGCCGTAAGGAAGTGCTCGAGGGTGATAAAAAGAAGCTGGAAATCCTTCAAAAGGAGGCCGAAAGGCTGGATAAACTGTTGCCGGCAGAGATTCTTGCATTACGCCAGAAACTGTCGGACGGAGTAGCTTGTCCGGTGTGTGGTAGTCTGCATCATCCGCTGCGTGTAGAAGGTGTAAGCAGTGAAGCTAATCTGGAAGAGGAAGAGCTGAACCGTGCCAAAGAGAGTGTAAAGAAGCAATTGGAAGAGCTGAACGCAGGTATTGAAGACTCAAATAAGGAGATTACTCGCCTTGCAACGATGGTAGAGAGCTACACTCAGCAATACAAAGATGCCTTTGCCGATGCCGATTCTTATCTTGCCGCTCTGCCTGCATGGAAAGCTGAATTTGAACAAGGCACACTTCAAGTAAAACTTCAAAAGTTAGCAGCTGAATGGTCTAATAATCAGTTAGAGCTGAATCAAATAAAAGATAAGAGTATAAACCTGCAGACGGCTCTTACAGGAGAAAAAAAGAATCTGGAAGAGGCTATTAAGGGAGAGGAAGAAAAGACTAAGAAGCTGGCTGATTACCGCACTGAATATAACGATCTGGCAGCTGAAAGGAAAAAGCTGCTGGACGGTAAAAAGGCTGATGAGGTGGCCGGTGCTTTCCAAAAAGAGAAAAAGGGCATTGAAGAGGAATTCAGGAAATTGAGCGAAGAACTGAATAAGCTGAATGCAAACAGCGAGAGTCTTAAAGGGGGAATCAAGGAGGTTACTACCATGCTTGAACGCCTGGATGAGCGCAACAAAATATTGCAAAACAGCGTAGGAGAGTGGATTGCACAAAAGAACGGGACAATTACATTGGAACTGTTAGCCGAACTCCTGCAAAAAGATAGTGCATGGCTAACGAATGAGAAGAGGGTACTCGATCAGCTGAAGAAGAATGAAATTTCCATCAGTGCTACGTTGAATGAACGTAAAAAGAAACTGGAACAACATCAGTTGGCCGAAGTCCGTCCGCAGGGTGAAGAAGAATCAATGGATAACCTGCAGACTCAATTACAAGATGCGAACACCCAGCTAGATGCTATGCTGAAGCGGGATGCTGCGATTGATGCAACTTTCGCCAACCATAAACAGGGCAAGGAAAAGGTGAAGAAGATTGAGAAAGAACTTCCTGTAAAAGAGGTTTTGGCCGAGAACTGGAAGAAGCTTAATCAGCTCTTCGGATCGGCTTCCGGCTCTAAATTTAAGGAGATCGCTCAGGGCTACACGCTCGATGTGCTGCTTACTTACGCCAATAAGCATCTGCAGGAACTTTCCAAACGTTACGAACTGAAACGGATTCCCGAGACATTGGGATTGGAAGTTATCGACCTGGATATGCTTGGCGAGATAAGAAGTGTGCATACACTTTCGGGTGGAGAATCGTTTCTGGTCTCTCTGGCATTAGCTTTGGGGCTATCGTCGCTGTCATCGAATAGGATGAAGGTGGAGTCTTTATTTATCGATGAAGGCTTTGGTTCTTTGGATGCAGAAACACTGGGTGTTGCCATGAATGCGCTTGAGCGACTTCAAACGCAAGGTCGAAAAATTGGTGTAATCTCTCATGTTAGTGAGATGAACGAACATATTGCCACGCAGGTTAGGGTAGAAAAAACGGTGAATGGCAGAAGTAAAATAGAAGTTGTTGGGTAATACCCACTATAATAAAACGAACATTTAATTTAATAGTATGAATTATTTATTTAGATCCTTATTATTTACGTTAATTTTTAGTATGGCTGCTTGTTCTAGCGCGCAGACGCAGCCAGCGGGAGGAACATTCAAGGCAGGCAAGAATACATTCCTGCTGAACGACAAACCTTTTGTTATTAAAGCAGCAGAGATACACTATCCGCGTATTCCCGATGCTTATTGGGAACAACGCATTGAGATGTGTAAATCGCTTGGAATGAACACCCTTTGTCTGTATGTGTTCTGGAATCTGCACGAACAGAATCCCGATGAATTCGACTTTACAGGCAACAAAGATATTGCCCGTTTCTGCCGTCTGGCACAGAAACATGGTATGTATGTCATTGTTCGTCCCGGTCCGTATGTTTGTGCTGAGTGGGAAATGGGCGGGCTGCCTTGGTGGTTGCTTAAGAAGGACGTAAAACTCCGTACGCTTGATACCTATTACATGGAGCGTGTGCGCAAGTTTATGAAGGAAATCGGCAAACAACTGTCTGATTTGCAGATTACCCGTGGTGGTAACATCATCATGGTTCAGGTAGAAAACGAATATGGTTCTTATGGCACTGACAAACCTTATGTAAGTGCAATCAGAGACATCGTTCGTGAATCGGGCTTTACCGAAGTACCTTTGTTCCAGTGCGACTGGAGTTCTAATTTTACCAATAATGCGTTGGACGATTTGTTGTGGACTGTAAACTTCGGTACCGGTGCCAACATTGAGAGTCAGTTCAAAAAGCTGAAAAGCCTTCGTCCGGAATCTCCGCTGATGTGCAGTGAGTTCTGGTCGGGTTGGTTCGACCATTGGGGACGCAAGCACGAAACCCGTGATGGTGCCACAATGGTAGCAGGTTTAAAGGATATGCTCGACCAAAATATCTCTTTCAGTCTGTACATGACTCACGGAGGAACCACCTTCGGTCATTGGGGAGGTGCCAACAATCCGGCATACTCTGCCATGTGTAGTTCCTATGATTACGATGCTCCAATCAGCGAAGCCGGATGGACAACACCAAAGTTCTGGCAGTTGCGTGAACTTCTTTCCAAATATGTAGCTCCGGGAGAAAAGCTTGCCGATGTACCTGCAGCCTATCCGGTTATCGAAATTCCGGCAATCAAGTTTGAAGCTGTTGCTCCTTTGTTTGCAAACCTTCCTGCTCCAAAGAAGAGCATTGATATAAAGCCAATGGAACAATTCAATCAGGGATGGGGAACTATTTTGTACCGCACAACTTTGCCTAAAGTAAAAGCAGGAACAACATTGCTTATTACGGAAATGCACGACTGGGCTCAGATCTTTGTTAATGGCAAACTGATTGGTCGCCTGGATCGCCGTCACGGAGAGAATAGCGTAACGCTTCCTGCCTTGAAAGCGGGTGCCAGACTGGATATCTTAGTGGAAGCCATGGGACGTGTAAACTTCGATAAGTCTATCCACGATCGTAAAGGTATTACCGAAAAGGTAGAATTGCTTTCAAATGGCAATGCCGTAAATCTGAAAAACTGGACAGTCTACAACTTACCAGTAGATTATAAATTTGTTCAGAACAAGAAATATACAGCAAAAGGCAAACAGACTATGCCTGCTTACTACCGTGCAACGTTCAATCTGAAAGAAACGGGAGATACTTTCCTTGATATGCAGACCTGGGGTAAAGGAATGGTTTGGGTAAACGGACACGCCATGGGTAGAATCTGGGAAATCGGTCCACAGCAAACACTTTACATGCCCGGCTGCTGGTTGAAGAAGGGTGAGAACGAGATTATTGTTCTCGACCTGAAAGGTCCTCAGCAAGCCATAGTGAAAGGTTTGAAAAAGCCAATCCTGGATATGCTTCGTGAAAAAGCTCCTGAAACACACCGTAAGAGTGGTCAGAAGTTAGAACTTCAGAACGAAACAGCAGCAGCACAAGGTACATTTACCTTCCGTAACGGTTGGCAGGAAGTGAAATTCGATAAGCAAGTACAAGGACGCTATTTCTGTCTGGAAGGACTATCCTCCTTCGATGGCAGCAATATAGCTTCTGTTGCAGAGCTGCACGTATTGGGAGCCGATGGTCAGCCACTATCCCGTGAAAACTGGAAAATCCTTTATGCAGATAGTGAAGAGACCAGAAGCGGTAACCGCACAGCCGACAAGATATTCGACCTTCAGGAATCTACATTCTGGAGCGCGGTAGACAATGCAGCTTATCCTCATCAGGTTGTGATAGATCTTGGAAAGGATGCAGTCGTTACTGGTTTCAGATACCTGCCACGAGCTGAGAAAGGTTGTCCGGGAATGATTAAGGATTATAAAGTTTACGTTAAAGCCGGAGCTTTTAAATACTAAAAGAATACTAAGAATAATGACGCCTTCTTACAAGTCGCATCTTTTATGGATGAGGATTTGTAAGAAGGCGTTGTTGTATCGTACTATCTATTATATCATCATCAATAGCAATAGCTTAAATTTCACTCCAGAAATCTATTAGTTTGTCATATAAAAAGTCATGTGTATTTGTCTGATCTTCTTTGAGCATTTCAAAAGAAACAAATGTTTTGAATAGATGAACTTCATGACTTTCTTCTATTCCTAAAACAGCACCATGGATAGCTGTGGCTATTTTATATTGGTAACAGCTATAATGGCCCCAAAGCTGTTTTTTATATTGCTTTGTCTTTTTTCTGTTCAAATATTTACTTTTTATGTTACAAGTTTTGTTTCTTTATTGAAGCAAGTTTGATATAATACTCTATTTTTGTACCTATGTTATATCTATGAAACTATAAATTACTTATGAAAAACATTAAATCAATCATTGTATTGTTTCTTTTATTCTTTGGTGCCAGTTCTTGCGGATCAAAGGAAGATAATGAGGAAGTCATTGTTACTCCCGAAACCGGTAATTTTGCCAAAGGAGCCGATGTGAGCTGGATTACCGAAATGGAAGCTTCGGGGAAGAAATTTTATAATGCTTCGGGCACTGCTATGGAAGGTATGGCCTTGCTCAAGAGTCTTGGTATGAATGCTGTGAGATTACGCGTATGGGTAAATCCGTCGGACGGATGGTGTAATAAGGCAGATCTACTGGTTAAGGCTAAGAGAGCAAAGAATCTTAATATGCGAATAATGATTGATTTCCATTACAGTGATTCCTGGGCAGATCCGGGAAAACAAACCAAACCTGCTGCATGGACAAGTTATAACCTTAGTGAACTGAAAACTGCCGTGGCCGATCATACAAAAGATGTATTCAACGAACTGAAATCCAACAGCATTACTCCTGAATGGGTGCAAGTGGGCAATGAAACCGGGAATGGCATGTTGTGGGAAGATGGTAAAGCTTCTGTCAATATGAAGAATTATGCCGAATTATCAAATGCCGGATATGATGCTGTGAAATCTGTTTTCCCGAATGCTAAGGTTATTATTCATCTTCAGAATGGAAATGATAACTCATTATTTCGCTGGCTATTTGACGGCTTGAAGAATAATGGAGGAAAATGGGACGTGATTGGAATGTCTCTTTATCCTTCGGCTACAAACTGGTCTACGCTGAATGCTCAGTGCCTTACTAACATGAATGATATGGTTGCCAGATATGGCTCGGAGGTTATGGTTTGCGAAGTTGGTATGAGCTGGGATTCATCTACAGCTTGTAATTCTTTTCTTAAGGATATTATAGCTAAAACGAAATCGGTAAGCAATAATAAAGGAATAGGAGTCTTCTATTGGGAACCTGAAGCTTATGGAGGTTGGAAAAGCTATAGTCTGGGAGCTTTCGATAACAGTGGAAAACCTACGGTTGCATTGAATGCTTTCAATGATTAAAACGGTTTTCTCTGTTGGCACTATATAAGGCAAATTAAAAAAACAGAATCCAGGTACAATGTTAAGTTTACCTGGATTCTGTTTTTTGTTTCTATCTATTGTCGATCTCGTTTTTCTTTCGACTTAGGAACAGCCTTTGGTTGTGGTTCAGGAGGAATGGAATCATTAGGCAGAACAGTACTTTTTTTCTTTTTACGGTTCCAAGGCAATAAATCGTTCCATGTATCAAAATCTTTTTTATACATGATACCAAGCCCCTGAGTATTTAATGTGGTGCGTGTATAATAACGGTCGTTCGACTGGTTGTAAGCTTTCATACGAATCTCATTGGTAAGCAGATATTCCAAATCAAAGTTCCCCACAAAATTGGTTGTAACAGTAGGATTATCACGATATCCGAAGTTACCGTTAATCAACAGACGGTTATTTAGAAGTTGTCCTGAAAGCATTCCTTCAAATTCCATATCAGTCCACCCATTAGTTCCTGTGCTACCATTAACACCAATGTTCCAGTTGCTACTATTGATAACCTGAGACAACATATTATTAAGCTGTCCGGAAAGGGTAGAAGATAATACCGAAGTCATTGCATTTGAATTCTGAGAAACTGTTGCATAATCCGGAGTATAGAATTTACCAATACCCAATAAGTAGAGCGTTTGCATGTTTATCTGGTCTTCAGTACTGATTACGTTCTGCACAATACGTTGCTTTTCTTCACTCTCATTTGGTAATTCAATGCCAAGCTTCACTGTAGGATGCAGCATATTACCACTGATATCCATTAAACAGTTCACCTTCACGTTTGATTTTTTAAGATCTTCGGGAACTTCTGAGCCTAGATCACTTAAAGATACTGAGTTTACAGTATATTTGGCTTTTATATCAAGATTTGCATTTAATGGATCTCCATTAAAGGTGACTGTACTGCCCGAATTGATACTGAAATCTTTACGAATAACTTCCTGTAGACTGAATTTGTATGTTCCGTGATCTATAGTGTAGTTACCAAACATTTTTATATCCCCCTTGTTGTAGTACTCCATCCGCATATTTCCCGATCCTTTACCAATAATATAGTCGTTTGCAATAGGATCAACAATAATCTTCATAGTTGCATCTGGTGTGGCATCAATTGACATATTCAAGTGAACATCAGATGAAGATGTTGCTGCCTCTTTCACCATGTTTTGAAGGAAATAATCAGCAACTACAGTGGAATCTTCTTCAATTTTACGTTTTGGAGTCTTATCTACGAACGTAACAAACTGATTATTAACTGCCGAAGTTGTGGTAGTCAACATATAAACGAAGTTTGTATTTCTGTTAGTCTTCATAGCAACGTCAATGTTAATTCCATTACTATCTCCAACTAAAGAAGCATTACCGGTGCCGTATACAGTACCATAGAACTGTAAATCGGGTGTCTCCTTGGTGTTGTATACCAACATGTTATTTGCATCTACCAGCAGTCGGTAATTCATATTTTTGAAATGCTCGTGGTGTACAGATACAGTAGCGGTCCCGTTATGCCCTTCCAAATCGTGAATCTTAATATTCTTACCGGAAAACTCGGTAGGAGTAATTTTTACCGAATCTTTAAATGCATAGTTGGCATTCAGAATATTAACCTTGAAAGATGCATCGGCAAAGACATTGCCTTCCAGATTCAGTGCATTAAACGGTCCGAATAATCTCACATTTCCCGAAGCACGGCCTTTGATATTAGAAGCGATGCTTTTCAGATATTCTTGCAGGAATGCCACATTGGTGTTGTGAGCATCGAAATGCAAATCGAGCCCCTTCTTTTGTGGTGAAATATATCCTTTCACATTAGTCTCGGATAGGTTTGGCTCTTGAATTTTAGCTTCAACAAGAACTCCGTTATCAGATTTATTATCCCATTCTCCGTGGATATTCATATCACCAATTACCCCCTTATTGAAAGAGAAGTCCTTTACGAAAAGATCTGTATTCAGTTCCGGGTTTTTCATTACTCCACTGGCGTATGCCATACCGGTGGCTTTACCGTTGAGGTCAACCGATTTTAAATTTACAAGCTGAAAAATATAGCCAATACCGATATCTTTCAGTTCTACTTTAACTGTGTCATTAGCATTCTTGGTAGCTTTACCATTGATACGCAGGTACTGATCTTTATGCTTGAACAGGAAATTATCTACATATACTCGTCCAGAATCAACTTCTACGTGTGAAGGATAAATGTTCCAGACTGTATCGTTCAGGATAACTTCTGTTGGCTGTATATCAATCTTAGCTTGTAGAATAGGCTTTTCTCCGGCAGTTTTAAAGAAGTTGGTAACAGCTGAGAAATTACCGCTATAGGTCTGAGCAGCATTATTTCCCCAGTTAATGGCTGTGTGAACTTTATCGTTCTGAGCCAAAGCCACCAATGCAAAGTTAACAGTAGAGTTTTTCATTCTTTTGCTAGCTCTAACCTGGCACTTAAACTGATCTTCTGCGTTTTCGCAAAGGATAATTCCAGATTCAATGTAGTTGTTCTTATATTGTATTCCCGGGAAATATCCATCTATCTTCAATTTTCTGTCATTGTCATTAAAATAACCTTTAATAGAACTGTGTTTGTATACATTTAAAGGAATATCAAAAACTGTTTGCAGAATATCTGTATTGTATATCTGAACATCAAAATTAAAATCGTTATGAGGTTCTTTGTATTTCTTGTTTACGGTAAGCAGAGATGGAATGTATCTTTCCACAGTTTTCATTATGCTCACAGGAATAGTTTGATATGAGTAGTTACCTTCAACCTTTGCTTTTATAAATTCTGAATTCAGTTCCAGACTTTTCTTTCCATTAATTCTTTTGGCAGCAATATTTAGATTGCTCATAAAGTAATTTTTTTCAGGGCTGACAAAGGCAAAACTATCCACGTTGATTTCTCCTATCATATCATCGATTGAATGCCCTGTAAAGTTTGCATCAACACTCAAAGAGAATTTAGCATCCTTATATTTGTTTGTCAGGTGAAGATTGTTTGGACGTATATTCTGGATGTCTGCGTGAAGATTAAATGTAGGAACCTTTTGAGACAGATTAAATCGACCATTCATAAAGACGTTTCCATTTTCATCGTTCATAGCAGCTTTACCGTCGAATCCTCCGTTTTTGTACAATCCATCGAGCTCAATATTCTTATAATCATAACCGTTATATTCCAATAAGGCAATTAATCCTTTCAATGAAATAGTTGGTTTTAAACCTTTGATATAATTACCTTTAACATCTACATTTAAAGATGTCTTTCCAAACTTATCTTCATTGTTTAGAAGCCTGCCAAGATTAAATTCATTAGTCTTTATAGCTCCAGAGTAATTATAACTTCCTTTAGATTTATCCGAACTGAATTTTATGTCGGTCTTTACAGTTCCTAATCCTGTGTTAAAAGTACCATAGGTAACTAGATCGTTAAAATACCCGGATACTTCACCTCTGAATGACATGTTACCAAGTCGTTTTAATACATCAGGAGTTCCCGAAAAGTTCTTAACCAGGTTACGTACCAGAAAGTCCATTCCTGCACGATTAATAACTAGCTTTTTAATATCTCCCAGGAAGTATGCATCGCTTGGATGTGTAAGATCCTGAAAAGTAGCCCCGGCTAAGATCTGCAAGTCATCATTTGCTCTGATTTTTAAATCAGACACAGCAAACTGATTTACCGTTCCGTCAATTTTCATTTCAAGGTTTATTTCGTCCCTGAAGTTTTTGAGCGCCGGAACAAATGGGGAAATATCATGAAGTGTAATTGCAGAAGGCAGAATTCTTGTGGATATTGAGACCTCCTCTGTAAAGTTCTTAAATGCTTTAGGATCTTCAAATGAAATATTGATAGGAGCCAGCTTTATATTTGACTGAGGTAATGCTATAGCAAAGTTTTCTATTTTAGCAGCTTTGCTATTTCCTGCAATCTTAAGTGATAATTTCTTTAATTCAAATCCCGATTGTTCATTCAAACTCAATCGTTTTATGGAAGCATTAACAGAGTCTTTGCTCAGAGCTTTTAGAGATATATTGGCTAATATATTGGTTAATTTAATATGTTTCGCATTAAATTTCCCTGGATTTTGTGGCTCTGAGAATATATCGTAATTGAATGTACCACGACGTACAAGTATTGAATTAATACGTAGATCAAGCTTGCTCTCTTTTTTCGTTGTGTCTTTACTTGCAAACGCATCAAAAACAAATTTGCAGTTAATATTGTCCTTTGGAGTCTTTTTGTTGAGATGAATGTTGAATCCGAAAAGTTGCACACTTCGAATAGTGATTTTTCCTTTAAATAACGGCATGATTTCGAACTTTGCAGAAAGACGGGCTACTTTTAGCATCTCTTTTTTCGATTGATCTTTCAGCAATACATCATCTATGATAATTCTGTTCATTAGTCCGATATCTATTCGTCCTATTGACAGCTCAGTATGGAGAATATTTTCTAATTCTTCTGTGGCTATAATCGCCATTTTGTGTTGAATATAAGGAATATTCAACAATACAATAATCCCCAGGTAGATTCCAATTACCACCGTTAGGAATATTAATACTATTTTTCTAATTGTTCTGATATAGCAAATCTTTATTTAATGAGCAAAAATAAGGATTATTGTTCATTCTAAAACTATCTATTCAGATTATTTCTGAAATTTAGTTTCTTTTTGGACAACTTGCATGTGAAATAGAACAATAAGATTTTTTTTGCTCTGCTTATCTTTGCGGTACAAATTATTAATTTATGAAAACGAAACCTGCAATACTTATTTATGGTCCTGATTGTGACTCAACGCAACTGTTGAAAAAGTCTTTAGAACAAGAAGCTGTTGAAGTAAAACTTTGTTCTGATATAGAACATGCATATAGTTATTATCACGATGAGAACCCCATTATTTGTATTTTACATGAGTTTTCTTCCCAGGAAAGCTGTTTTCCTTTGGCGAAAAGAATGTTGGATTTATCCAGAAAAACTTATCTTATTTTTATTTTCAAACAAGACAAAATGATTAATTTCAGACTTGGATACCAGCTAGGTGCTGATGACTGTTTAATGATTCCGTATGATATAGACGAGCTGAAACTTAGGCTTAAGGCAATGGTAAGAAGGCAGATTGAGAAAAGCCATAAACCCGTGATGCAGTTTACTTTAGGAAAGTATATCTTCGATGCTCAGAAAGGCGTATTATGTATTAATGATTCCAGAATTCATCTTACTTCTCGTGAAGCCGATTTGTTGCTTCTTTTATGTAGAAGAATGAATAAAACAGTATCAAAGGATGATGCTTTGAAAACTGTATGGAGTGATGGAGATATGATTACTCCGCATTCTCGCATTCTTTCGATTTATATTTTTAAACTAAGACAAATATTTAAAAATGATCCTTCTGTTCAGATTGTTACACTGCATAGGGAAGGGTATAAATTAATGGTAAACCAACCAATAATAATTCCTGATGTAATATCATACCAATATTTTAGGGTATGATGATTATTCATAATTTCTTATGACTAAAATATTCAATGAATGAATATTCTTATCTTTTTTTATTATTTTTGCCTGTTATAATCATTATGCGAATATGATTTAGAGAAATCATGCATTTCTGATTAATTATAGAACAGATAATAAACTAAGGTAAACATGTCATTAAAAAGGATAAAAAATAATTGGCACCTCATAAAAGGCGAACCACTTACAGAATTGGATAAAAAGGTTTTATATCATCAAAGTAGAGGTAATCTGGTGCCAAAACGCAAATTAATTAAAACTCCCGAACAGATTGAAGGAATACGTAAAAGTGGTGTAATCAATACTGGCGTACTTGATTTAGTAGCAGAAAAGATTCATGTGGGAATGTCAACAGCTGAAATTGACAAGCTGGTGTATGATTATACTATCGCACATGGAGCAATACCTGCCGATTTAAATTATGAAGGATATCCAAAAAGTGTTTGTACATCAATCAACGATGTTGTGTGTCATGGAATTCCTACTGAAGAGGAAATTCTTAAGGATGGAGATATTGTTAATGTAGATGTTTCTACCATTTATAATGGTTATTTCTCAGATGCTTCCAGAATGTTTATGATTGGTGAAGTGAAGCCTGAAGTAAAGAAGCTGGTACAAGTTACCAAAGAATGTTTGGAAATAGGAGTAGAAAAAGCAAAGCCATGGGGTTTTTTAGGTGATATAGGCGCTGCTATACAACGACATGCTGAAAAGAATGGTTATTCAGTTGTCAGAGATTTCTGTGGACACGGTATAGGGCTGAAATTTCATGAAGAACCGGATGTGGAGCATTATGGCAAAAAAGGAAAAGGTATGCTTTTAGTACCAGGGATGGTCTTTACGATTGAGCCCATGGTTAACATGGGGACTTATGACATCTTTATTGATGAAGCAGATGAGTGGACTGTTTGTACGGAAGACGGACTTCCTTCAGCGCAATGGGAACATACATTGGTTATCACTGAAACGGGGGCTGAAATCCTGACTTATTAGTTCTTTTGCATAAACTTGCCTGAATAAGAAACTATAGAATCAGTCCATAAACTTGTGGGGTTAATTGTTCCACTAAGGAATGCCTACTTTGAGAATATGGAAGAGCATTGGATAAAGATCCATTGGTCAATAAATAAAAATTATTCCTGAATGGCTGAAAATCTCCCGCCTGAAGTTAAACAAACTCCGGTCGGACATTATACAAACTCCGGCCGGACTTCAACAGAACTCCGACCGGAGTTTGCTAAGCTCTGATTTCTGCAGTTTTGCAGAAGAATTAAAAGCTGTCGAGTAGGCCTGAGCATTCCAGCTCAAGCCTCTCACAGAACCGTGCGTGACAGTCTCCCGTCACACGGCTCCTCTTATTCAAACTTTAAGAGATTTCCGTATATTAGAAGGAGGCTTTACGCCCCACTGCCAATGGTAAAATAGATTTCTCTCCCTTTCGGAGATATTACCCAACCAGTCATAAGCGCGGGATAGTTTCCTACGATAACGCTTATATTTGGCCATTACCCATCGGGCTAAGTGCCCATTTACTTCTTCTAATAACCATTTAAGTCGGGTGGGATAAAATTTACCATAGTAGCTTATCCATCCCCGAAGCACAGGATTTATATAGTCAGCCAACATCTCCAGTGTATGAAACGTATGCCTTTTAAGTTTCCAGCTCCGAATCTTTTCACGGATACCACTGATTGACTTATTACTGATTGCAGGTAAATAACCTGTAAAGGGCACCCCTTTCTTATCTATCGCTTTTCGGGGGCGAAAAGTATATCCAAGGAAATCAAACGAAATAACTTCGTGTTTTTCTTTCCTACGATTGTCTTTACAGTAAACAATCCTTGTTTTATCTTCATTCAAGGCTAATTTGCATTCGGCAAATCTTTGTTGAACGGAGATTTTCAGTGCTTCGGCCTGGGCTTTTGTAGAACAATGGCAGATAGTATCATCCGCATAACGTTCAAAAGGTATGTGAGGATAATACTTGCTCATCCACATATCGAAGACATAATGCAGAAATAAGTTGGCTAGAACAGGACCGACAACTGAACCTTGAGGAACACCTTTGTCTCTCTCTATCCGACTACTATCTTTAAGTTCATAAGGCACTTTCAACCAGCGTTCAATGTAAAGCAGCACCCACTGAGAATCCGTGTGTAATCTAACAGCTTTCATCAATAACTCATGGTCAATCGTATCAAAAAACTTGCTGATATCCATGTCCAACACCCAGTCATACTTCCAGCAGCGCTCACGAGCTTTGGCTATAGCATCGTGTGCGGAACGCTTTGGCCGATAAGCATAAGAATCCTCATGGAAACAAGGCTCTATTTGGGGCTCGATAATCATAACAGCTGCCATTTGAGCGACTCTGTCTCCAACGGTTGGTACACCTAACGGACGCTTGTCTCCATTCGGCTTTGGTATTTCTACCAGTTTCACCGACGGAGGAAAGTAACAGCCCGAACTCATGCGGTTCCAGATTTTATAAAGATTGTCTTTGAGATTCTTCTCAAAATCACTAATCGATATACCATCTATTCCCGCACTCCCATGGTTTGCTTTCACTCTTTGGAAAGCTTCCATAATTAAATACTTTGAAATCTCATAAGGTTTTGCATTTTGCATTTGAATCCTCCTAAATTTAATAGTTGTACAATTGTAATTTGCCGAATAAGCTGTTCCCTTCGCTCCATTTCCATTACAGAAACTTCCATACTACTACGGAACAGTCCGCCCCTGCACTTAGTCATTGGTACACTCACTCTTGCAGGGCTACTGCTTGAATTTACCCCTTGACATACTAAGACAGGTTCCCGTGTTCCATGTAAAAGCCTCCATACAAGCATGCTATCTAAACACCGGATGTCATCAGGACAGTAAACAGGTTGCTTCCTGATTTATCCCGAATCTGAGAGTAGGACTCGGTTTTGACATCTTATAAAGAGTTTTCGACGCTTCATCAATAGTTCCCTTGCGGTCATCTCTTGTATAGTTACCTGCCGGCTTGTGCCGACTTTTAATGTATCGCTCACTACCTCGCCTCTTTAACAAAGCAGCATACACTGGTTTGCAACCAACTCCTGTAAGTCGATCACGAGGGGCCCACCCTCATCTTATACATAGTTACAAATATTGCTGGCAAGCAATATTTTCACGGCACACACCCTAACTCCCTCATCTTTTTAAAACAACAGTTTGATTATTTGATATATAAATAGGTGATGGTAGCCTTTTTTATCTCTAACTGCACCCTCACTTTTTGGGGCTACCCTCACTATTTCGAGTTGTTTTTTTGTTCTAACGATGGTATAAATAAAGGATGTTTCTTGAGTAATTTAAGATACAATATTAAAGTATTCAAGATTTAAATCAAATATTATTTTGAGTAAAGAGTTCTCTCAGAATATTTTGAATGGTCTTCCTTCTTACAAATTAGCTACTCTTACTATATCTTTCATTAATCAAAGTAATGTGAAAATATCGTTTATGCAAAATAGACAGGTTTTATTTGCGTAAATTAGGAATTCTGAAGGGTATTGATTTTTTTTATAAATGGTGTGTTGAATATAGCAATTAAAACTGTACTTTTGCAGTGCAAAAAGATTATGAAAATATGAGTACAATTATATTAGGAATAGAATCATCTTGTGATGATACTTCTGCTGCAGTTATCAAAGATGGGGTGCTGTTGTCGAATGTTGTAGCTAGTCAGGCTGTACATGAATCGTATGGCGGGGTAGTACCCGAATTAGCTTCAAGAGCGCATCAACAAAATATTGTCCCTGTAGTTAATGAAGCTTTGAAAAGAGCGAATGTAACTAAAGAAGAGCTGAGTGCTGTTGCTTTTACGCGTGGTCCAGGTTTGATGGGCTCATTGTTGGTTGGAGTTTCTTTTTCAAAAGGATTTGCCCGTTCTTTAAATATTCCAATGGTGGATGTTAATCACTTGAATGGACATGTTTTAGCTCATTTTATTAAAGAAAAAGATGAAGCTACGGAACATCCTAATTTTCCATTTCTTTGCTTGCTTGTATCCGGAGGTAACTCTCAGATTATATTGGTAAAAGCATACAATGATATGATGGTTCTTGGTCAGACAATTGACGACGCTGCAGGTGAAGCTATTGATAAATGTTCTAAAGTGATGGGACTTGGTTATCCGGGTGGACCAATTATTGACAGATTGGCACGTCAGGGAAATCCAAAGGCTTTCGCTTTTAATAAACCTCAGATCCCCGGCTATGATTATAGTTTTAGTGGATTAAAGACTTCTTTCTTATACTCTTTACGCGACTATCTGAAAGAAGATCCTGATTTTATAGAGCATCATAAAAATGATTTGGCAGCTTCTCTGGAAGCAACAGTTGTTGATATTCTGATGAGTAAGCTTCGCAAGGTTGCAAAGGATTATAAAATTAAAGAAGTGGCAATAGCTGGCGGAGTGTCTGCGAACAACGGACTCCGTAATGCTTTTCGTGAACATGCTGAAAAATATGGCTGGAAGATTTATATTCCTAAATTTAGCTACACTACTGATAATGCGGCAATGATTGCTATAACAGGATATTATAAATATTTAGATAAAGACTTTTGCCCGATGGATTTACCAGCCTTTTCAAGGGTAACAATGTAAAAGACGAAAACTATGTTTGTAGAAATTATTACAGTAGGTGACGAGTTGCTTATTGGACAGGTTGTTGATACGAACTCTGCCTGGATGGGAAAAGCACTCAATAATGTTGGATTTGAAGTAATTCGTGTTACTTCAGTAAGAGATAGAGAGGATGAAATTACGGGTGCTGTAGATTCTGCGATGAAAAGGGCTGATGTTGTTTTAATGACTGGTGGATTGGGCCCAACTAAAGATGATATAACCAAACATACTCTATGTAAATACTTTGGTACAGAGCTTGTATTTAGTGAAGAAGTTTTTGAAAATATAAAAAGAATTCTGGCAAACAGAATAACCCTGAACCCTTTGAATCAGGCTCAGGCATTGGTTCCTAAAGATTGTACGGTGATAAACAATAAAGTAGGAACGGCTTCTGTCAGTTGGTTCGAAAAGGATGGAAAGATTTTAGTTTCCATGCCTGGTGTACCTCAGGAAATGAAATTTAATATGACTGAGGAGATTATTCCAAGACTTTGTGCTCGCTTTGAAATGAAAGCCATTGTTCATAAAACCTATTCAGTGAAAAACTACCCTGAATCTGCACTGGCTATTGCTTTGACTGATTGGGAGAATAATTTGCCAGAGTGTATTAAGTTGGCTTATTTGCCAAAATCGGGTATTGTTCGTTTGCGACTGACCGGAAGAGGGGATAATGAAGATGAAATAAGGGCTGTAGTGCTTGCAGAGGGGGCAAAACTCTATGATATTCTTGGAGAGAATATACTTGATGAAAATGACTCTCCGTTAGAAGAGATTATTGGAGAGATGCTTCAGGATAAGAATCTGACTTTCGCTACAGCGGAAAGTTGTACCGGAGGGAATATTGCTGCTAAAATTACATCAGTTCCCGGATGTTCTGCTTACTTTAAAGGTAGTATTGTAGCATATGCTAATGAGGTTAAGCATGAACTACTTCAGGTTTCCAATGAAACTTTAGAAAAGTTTGGAGCGGTAAGCGAAGAAGTTGTAAAAGAAATGGTAATTGGCGCGATGAATGCGCTAAAAACAGACTGTGCAGTTGCTGTTTCTGGGATTGCAGGGCCTGATGGAGGAACAGAAGAAAAGCCGGTTGGGACTGTTTGGATTGCTGCTGCCCATGGGAAAACAATTCTGACTTCGAAACAAGTTGTTGATTTTGGGAGAGATCTGAATGTGGAACGTGCAACAAACAATGCTCTTTTATTACTCCAAAAACTTCTAAAATGAAGAATAATTGCAGTTTAATTGTGAATTAAATCGTAAAATACTTGTTTTATATTGATAAATTCACTTACTTTGTGCCCTGTTTGGAAAGTACTAGTAAGAAAACTATAAAAATAAGATAGAAATGTCGAAGATTTGTCAAATTACCGGAAAGAAAGCCATGATTGGCAACAATGTTTCACACTCAAAAAGAAGAACTAAAAGAACATTTGATGTGAACTTGTTTACTAAGAAGTTCTACTATGTAGAACAAGATTGCTGGATTAGCTTAAGCATTAGTGCTGCTGGTTTACGCACTATTAATAAGAAAGGTTTAGATGCAGCGTTGAATGATGCAGTTTCTAAAGGGTTTTGTGATTGGAAAAGCATTAAAATAATTGCTTAATTTTAGGAGAAATTGACTTATGGCAAAGAAAGCAAAAGGTAATAGAGTACAGGTTATTCTTGAGTGTACAGAACACAAGGATAGTGGTATGCCGGGTACTTCACGTTATATTACTACAAAGAATAGAAAAAATACTACAGAAAGAATTGAATTGAAGAAATACAATCCAATCTTAAAGAAAGTAACAGTTCACAAAGAAATTAAATAAGAGATAAACCATGGCAAAGAAAACAGTAGCAAGTTTGCACGAAGGAACCAAAGAAGGTCGTTCTTATACTAAGGTTATCAAAATGGTAAAATCTCCTAAAACTGGAGCTTACGCTTTTGATGAACAAATGGTACCTAACGAAAAAGTTCAGGACTTTTTTAAGAAATAATAGTCGTTGTCTTTGTGACATAGACAAAAACTTCCTCTCATTCGTAAAAATGAGGGGAAGTTTTTTTTTGCTGCCATTTGTATTTGTTATATCTTTGTGGCATTGTATATTATAAATTATAATCAACATGGGATTTTTAAGTTTTTTCTCCAAAGAAAAGAAAGAGACTTTAGATAAGGGATTGTCTAAAACCAAAGAAAATGTCTTTAGTAAGATTGCCAGAGCAGTAGCTGGAAAATCAAAAGTAGATGATGAAGTTCTGGATAATTTGGAAGAAGTTTTAATAACCTCGGATGTTGGGGTAGAAACTACCTTGAATATTATCAAAAGAATTGAAGCGAGAGCTGCCTCCGACAAATATGTAAATGCGCAGGAATTAAATAAGATCCTTAAGGAAGAGATTGCCGCATTATTGATGGAAAATAATTCGGAAGATCTTGAGGATTTTACCACACCAACAGATAAAAAGCCATACGTTATCATGGTAGTTGGTGTTAATGGAGTTGGTAAAACAACTACGATTGGTAAAATGGCTTATCAATTTAAAAAAGCTGGCAAGTCTGTTTATCTTGGAGCTGCAGATACCTTCCGTGCAGCAGCTGTAGAACAGCTAGTTATTTGGGGAGATAGAGTTGGAGTACCTGTTATTAGGCAAAAAATGGGAGCAGATCCTGCTTCTGTAGCTTATGATACTTTAAACTCTGCTGTTGCAAACAATGCTGATGTGGTTATTATTGATACTGCCGGACGTTTACACAATAAAGTAAACTTAATGAATGAGCTAACCAAGATAAAGAACGTAATGAAGAAAGTCGTTCCTGATGCTCCTCATGAAGTATTATTAGTATTAGATGGCTCTACCGGACAAAATGCTTTTGAACAAGCTAAACAGTTTACTTTGGCTACAGAAGTAACATCACTGGCAATTACTAAGCTTGATGGTACTGCTAAAGGTGGTGTTGTAATTGGTATTTCAGATCAGTTTAAGATTCCGGTAAAATATATCGGATTAGGTGAAGGAATGGAGGATTTGCAAGTCTTCCGCAAAAAAGAATTTGTTGATTCATTATTTGGAGAAAATTAATGAGAAAAAATACGATTGATTTAGTTACACTTGGATGTTCTAAAAATTTAGTAGATTCTGAACAGTTGATTCGTCAACTGGAAAAGAATGGTTATAGTGTAACACATGATTCAGAATCGCCTGAAGGAGAGATTGCTGTAATCAATACATGCGGGTTTATTGGCGATGCCAAGGAAGAATCCATAAACATGATATTGGAATTCGCTCAGGCGAAAGAAGAAGGACGATTGAAGAAACTTTATGTTATGGGATGTCTTTCTGAACGATATTTAAAAGAATTAGCAGTTGAAATTCCTGCTGTAGATAAGTTTTATGGCAAGTTTGACTGGAAGAATCTGCTCCAGGATCTCGGGAAAGTATATGATGAACGCATTCATATAGAACGTTCGCTTACTACTCCTCAACATTATGCCTATTTAAAGATATCCGAAGGCTGTGATAGAAAATGTTCTTATTGTGCAATTCCTATTATTACAGGATGCCATGTTTCAAGAACCATGGAAGATATACTTGACGAGGTTAGATACCTTGTTGAGAATGGAGTTAAAGAATTCCAGGTGATAGCTCAGGAGCTTACATATTACGGTGTTGATCTTTACAAGAAACAAATGCTTCCCGAATTAATCGAGAAGATTTCTGATATTCCGGGTGTAGAATGGATTCGTCTTCACTATGCTTATCCGGCTCATTTCCCTACAGATTTATTCCGTGTAATGCGTGAGCGCGATAATGTATGTAAGTATATGGATATTGCCTTGCAGCACATTAGCGATAACGTGTTATCTATGATGAAAAGGCATGTTACTAAAGCTGAGACCTATACTTTAATGGAGCAATTCCGTAAAGAGGTACCAGGAATACATCTGCGCACAACTTTAATGGTTGGACATCCGGGAGAAACGGAAGCAGATTTTGAAGAACTGAAAGAGTTTGTTAAGCATGTAAGATTCGATAGAATGGGGGCTTTTACATATTCTGAAGAGGAAGGAACTTATTCTGCTAAGAGTTATGAAGATTCTATTCCTCAGGAAGTTAAGCAACAAAGACTCGATGAATTGATGGAAATTCAACAAGGGATTTCTGCCGAACTGAGTGCTGCTAAGATCGAAAAATGCTTTAAAGTAATTATTGATCGAAAGGAAGGAGATTATTATATCGGACGTACAGAATTTGATTCTCCGGAAGTAGATCCTGAAGTTTTGATATTGGCAGGCGATGAACAGCTTGAAATTGGAAATTTTTATCAAGTTAAGATAAACGATGCCGATGATTTTGATCTTTATGCAGAAGTGATTAAATAATTGTATTTTTATTGGATTTTAATTGCTTAATTAATAGATATTTATTAATATAGCGGTCGCTTTTAAAAAACTGAAAAACATTGAACAATAAAGAATTTATCACAGAATTATCCGGTAGATTGGGGTATTCGGCAAAAGAGATATCAGATATGGTTTCTTCTGCCGTTTCTGTTGTGTCAGAACAATTGCAGGAAGGAAATACTGTTGTTGTTCAAGGATTTGGAACGTTCGACGTAAAAAAGAAATTAGAACGAATATCAGTAAATCCTGCTACTAAACAGCGTATGCTTGTACCACCAAAGCTCGTGATAAATTTTAAACCGAGCAATGTGATTAAAGATAAGTTTAAATAAGTCTTGAGATTATGGGTGAAAGAATAAACATACAGAATTTGATAGATTTATTTGCCGAAAAGAAAGGGTTAAGCAAGAAGGATGCTGAGAACTTTCTAAAGGAATTTTTTGCTCTTATTGAAAAAGCGCTTGAAACTGATAAGTATGTAAAGATTAAAGGTTTTGGTACTTTCAAACTGATAGATGTTGAGAGTCGCGAAAGTGTAAATGTAAACACTGGAGAGAGATTCCAAATACAAGGACATACAAAGATTTCGTTTACCCCCGAAGCTAGTCTTCGTGATCAGATAAATAAGCCTTTTTCTCATTTTGAAACGGTTATTTTAAATGAAGGGGTCGATTTTGAAGGAATGAGTGTTACCGATGAAATCTCTGATAATGAAGATGAAGCTGGTGTTTCTTTTGAGGAAGAGAATGAGATTTCTTCTAATGATGTAGAATATGAAAATCTTACTTCTTCTATACAGTCAGAAGAACCGGAAAAAGTTCAGGCTACTACGACCAATGCAATTGAAGAGAATACCTTATCTTCTGAGAACATCTCATCAGTAAATGCTGATAATCAAAAAGAAGCCATTGTAACAGAAGATGAAGTTTTAGAATCGTCTGCTGAAATAGATAAAGAAATTGTTACTTCTCATGAGGAGGTTGAAATAAATGCTACTGAAATACAGCAGGAAGAACCTATTGATTCGAAGGATATTTCTGGTTTGAGTAAAGAAGTGCATGAAGAAGAATCTTCTATTCAAGCAGCAGAAGCAGTCTCTGATGCTGCAGAAGAAAATATAGAGGATGAACCTGTAATAGCTGCAGTATTAGAGAAAATTGTACCTTTAAAAGGTAAGCACGAGGATGTTTCCATAAAGGCTGAAAATGCTGAAATTGTAGAGAAACCTCAGGCTCCTGCTACATTAGCAGAGTTTATTTCCCAAGCTTTGGAGATAAAATCTAAGGAAAAGAAAGCAACCGTATCTCATAATACTGAAGCAACTAAAGAGGATTTGATAGTAAAATCAAAAGAATCGTTGGCTGTTATACCGAAAGAAGAACCGACACCAAAAGAGGAATCTGCTCCAAAAGAAGTGGTTGTGCCGAGAGAAGTGCCTACTTCAGCAGATAAGTTTGTTCCGAAAGAGGTGTCTGCTCCAAAAGAAACGCATGCAGATAAAACTGAGGAAGAAAGTGCTCCTAAACAAAGTGGAGCATTGATCGAAGAATTGATTCTAAAAGCTAAAGCTGAGAAAGTGCAACAAGAAGCTATAGCTAGTAGTCAGAATTCTAAAATGACCATTTATTACTTTGTTGCTATGATTGCTTTTCTTTCGGTTTTTGCGGTAGCCGTATTTACTTACATATACAATCCTGATTTTGTAATGAGTATGGTTCCAGCTTCTTCTGAAAAAACTGCTATAGATTCAACTAAAGTTGATTCTGTTTCGGAGAAAAAAGAGGCTGCTATACCAATGCCTGATACTATTCCTTCTACAGACAAAAAGGATATGGGCCGATTAACTGATACGGAAACAAAGAATGCAGAAGCTGAAGCTAAAAGAGCTGTTGCCGAAGCAGAAAAAGTTCTGGCAGAATCTAGAAAGAAAGATAAAGAACCAGTTGTAGCAAAAGAATCTGCTAAAGCAAATGAAAAAGCTGAAGCTACAGATTCGAAAGAAAAGAAAGTACTCGAGAAGCTTAATCCGAATGATTACACAATCGCTGGAACTAAGAGTACATATACCGTGAAAAAGGGTGAATCGTTAGTGAGGATATCACAACAATTCTATAATTCCAAGGATTTATGGACGCTAATTTTGAAGCATAATCAGAAAGTGATAAAGGATGAGGATAATGTTCCTGCCGGAACTGTTCTAAAAATTCCGAACTTACGTTCAAAGAAATAATTTCTACAGATTAAGTTATTGCATGCTTGTACAAAAGAATGCAATGTTCTGTACAAAACAATTAATTCCCTTGTACAAAAGATTTCATTCTTTTGTACAAGGGAATCTCTTTTAAACCTTATGTTTTATCACTTTGTTGCCCAATCATCCAAAATCTAAACACTATGCATCTTTTTTTAATAAAATTTAGTTGCTGTACTAAATTATAAAGAGTATTTTTGGAACTCGAAAAGAAAAGTCCTTTTCTAAAAGTCTTTTTCTTTATTTATAAAAGTAAAAACAATAAGTATTATAAAAAATTATGGCCGAATCAATTGATATTCGTGAGTTGAATGCACGGATTGAAAAACAAAGCGCATTTGTGACCAACCTCATGATGGGGATGGATCAGGTAATTGTGGGACAAAAACATTTAGTAGAGTCTTTGTTGATTGGATTATTGTCTGATGGACACGTTCTTCTTGAAGGTGTACCGGGACTTGCAAAAACATTGGCAATTAAAACACTGGCTTCTTTGATTGATGCAAAATATAGCCGTGTTCAATTTACGCCCGACTTATTGCCGGCCGACGTAGTGGGTACCATGATTTATAGTCAAAAAGATGAAAGTTTTGTTGTAAAGAAAGGACCTATCTTCGCTAATTTCATATTAGCTGATGAAATAAACCGTGCTCCTGCAAAAGTTCAGAGTGCTCTTCTTGAAGCAATGCAGGAAAGACAGGTTACTCTGGGAAAAACTACTTTTAAACTTCCAGAGCCATTCCTGGTACTTGCTACTCAGAACCCAATAGAACAAGAAGGTACTTATATGCTTCCTGAAGCACAGGTAGACCGTTTTATGCTGAAGGTGGTTATTGATTATCCAAAGCAGGAAGAGGAAAAATTAATTATTCGCCAGAATATCAGCGGAGCAAAATTTGATGTTAAGCCAATACTAAGTGCAGACGAAATTCTGGAAGCAAGAAAGGTAGTTCGCGACGTTTATCTGGATGAAAAAATTGAAAGATATATTGTTGATATAGTGTTTGCTACACGTTATCCAGAAAAGTACGGCTTGAACGAACTAAAAGAGATGATCAGCTTCGGTGGATCTCCACGTGCTTCAATAAATCTGGCACTTGCAGCTCGTACTTATGCTTTCATTAAGAGACGCGGATACGTAATTCCTGAAGACGTTCGTGCAATTGCTCACGATGTACTTCGTCACCGTATCGGGCTGACTTATGAGGCAGAAGCAAGTAATATTACATCAGACGAAATAGTAAGCAAGATTCTTAATAAGGTAGAGGTGCCTTAGTCGTATGGAAGCTAATGAACTTATAAAAAAAGTTCGTCATATTGAAATAAAAACTCGGGGATTGTCGAATAATATCTTTGCCGGGCAGTATCATTCTGCTTTTAAAGGTCGAGGAATGGCATTCTCTGAGGTTCGTGAATACCAGTATGGCGATGATATCCGTGATATTGACTGGAACGTAACAGCACGTTTCCACAAACCTTATGTAAAAGTGTTTGAGGAAGAGCGTGAACTGACTGTTATGCTCCTGATTGATGTGTCGGGTAGTCTTGAATTTGGAACTGTAAAGCAGATGAAGAAAGATATGGTAACTGAAATAGCTGCCACCCTTGCTTTTTCTGCTATTCAGAATAATGATAAAATTGGTGTAATCTTTTTCTCGGACAAGATAGAAAAGTTTATTCCTCCCAAGAAGGGTAGGAAACATATTTTGTTTATCATTCGGGAGCTGATAGATTTTCAGGCCACCAGTCGTAGAACAAATATTAAAATGGGGCTGGAATATCTTACGAATGCCATCAAGAAAAGATGTACTGCATTTGTTATATCCGATTTTATCGATAACTCTGATTTTAAAAATGCTCTAACGATTGCTAACCGTAAACACGATTTGGTTGCTATTCAGGTTTTTGACAGGCGAGTGGCAGAACTTCCATCGGTTGGTTTGATGAAAGTGAAGGATGCCGAAACTGGTCATGAACAATGGATTGACACTTCATCTGTTGCATTACGTAAAGCACATCGGGAGTGGTGGATGAAGAAACAGAATATTCTTAGTGAAACATTTACAAAGAGTAATGTAGACTCGGTTTCTGTTCGTACAGACGAGGATTATGTGAAAGCATTGTTGAACTTGTTTGCTAAAAGAAATTAATACGAAATGAGCAATTACAAATTATTGAAAAGCAGAAAATTCTTAATTGCGCTGGGCTGTTCAATGTTGTTCTCTTTTGCACCGCAGAAGATTGCAGCTCAATCTGTTACTGTCGATGCAACAATTGACTCATTGCAGATAATGATTGGAGAACAAGCCACAATTCAGCTGCAGGTAAGTCTTGATGCTAAACAGAAAGCTGTTTTCCCCCATTTCACCGATAGTCTGATAAAAGGAATAGAAGTTCTTGAAGTTGCAAAGTCCGATACTCAGTATCTGAACAACAATCAGCGTTTACTGATTACTCAGAAATACATTATAACTTCTTTCGACTCTGCACTTTATTATATTCCGCCTTTCAGCATTATGGTAGGAAAGCAAGTCTATAAATCAAAATCTCTTGCATTAAAAGTTTACTCTCCAAAAGTTGATTTGGCTCACCCCGATCAGTTCTTTCCTCAGAAAGGTGTGATGAATCCGCCGTTTATGTGGAGTGATTGGGCCGGAGTGATATTTCTTTCAATTCTGGCAATCCCATTAATGTTTCTGATTATATACTTTATTGTCCGCTACAGAGATAATAAACCTATTATCAAACATATTAAGATTGAACCAAAACTTCCTCCTCACCAACTGGCTATGAAGGAAATAGAGCGTATCAAGACAGAAAAAGTTTGGCAGAAAGGTCGCTCGAAAGAGTATTATACCGAATTGACCGATACTTTGCGTACATACATTCAGGATCGTTTTGGTTTCAATGCGATGGAAATGACTTCTTCCGAGATTATTGATAAGTTGATGGAAGTTGAAGCTAAAGATATCAGGGATTTGAAAGATCTGTTTCTAACGGCAGACCTTGTTAAATTTGCTAAGCATGACCCAATGATGAATGAAAATGATTCTAACCTGCTTAATGCAATATCTTTTATTAATGATACAAAGGATGAAGAATCTCTTGATAAGAAGCCTGTTCCAACTGAAATTACTGTTGAAGAGAAACGTTCACGCAGAGCAAAGACTCTATTGATCTTTGGAATTGTCATATTGTGTGCTTCTGTACTGGCCATTTTGGCATACATTGTTATGAGGCTGACCGATATGTTCTTATAAATGTGATATAAAACAATAGAAAAATGATATTTGCTAATATACATTATTTATTTCTGCTGATACTTCTTATACCTTATATCATGTGGTATATCCTGAAGCAACGGAAAAATGAAGCTTCTCTTCAGGTTTCCGATACAAGGGTATATGCTCATGCGCCGAAAAGTTATAAGATTTATCTGCTTCACGCGCCTTTTATTTTTAGGGTTATTGCTTTTGTAATGTTGGTACTGATTCTTGCACGTCCGCAAACCACAAATAGCTGGAAAAATACGGAGACTGAAGGTATTGATATCATGCTTGATATTGATATTTCTTCTACCATGCTGGCAGAAGATCTTAAGCCAAACCGTTTGGAAGCGGCAAAAGAAGTGGCAACAGAATTTATCAACGGTCGCCCGAATGATAATATTGGTCTGACACTCTTTGCAGCCGAAAGCTTTACTCAGTGTCCGTTGACAGTAGATCATGCTGTTTTACTTAATCTTTTCCAGAATATTAAATGTGGATTGATTGAAGATGGAACTGCTATTGGTATGGGGATTGCGAATGCTGTTACTCGTTTGAAGGATAGTAAAGCAAAATCCAAAGTAATTATTCTGCTAACTGATGGTTCGAACAATAAAGGTGACATTTCTCCATTGACAGCAGCCGAAATAGCTAAGAGCTTTGGTATCAGGGTTTATACTGTTGGCGTAGGAACAAATGGAATGGCTCCATATCCGTATCCTACGGCTGCCGGTGTACAGTACATTAATGTACCTGTTGAATTTGATGAATCAACATTGTCACAGATAGCATCAACTACTGATGGTAAATATTTCCGTGCCACAAGTACTTCTAAGTTGAAAGAAGTTTATCAGGAAATTGATAAGCTGGAGAAAACCAAGTTAAACGTTAAGGCATATAGTAAGAGACAAGAAAATTATCAGCCATTTGCATTGATATTACTCCTGTGTATTCTTAGTGAAATACTTTTGCGTAACTCTGTATTAAAGAAAATACCATAATAAAAACAAGATAAACTATGTTTCGATTTGCAGACCCGACATATTTATATCTACTTATAATATTGCCGTTTATTGTGGCTTTTTACTTGTATTCCAACTTTAAGAGGAGGAAAGCAATTAAAAAGTTTGGTGATCCGGAATTGATGGCTCAGCTGATGCCTGATGTCTCAAAATATCGTCCTGACGTAAAATTCTGGCTAGTATTAAGTGCTTTGGCACTGACTATTGTTCTTATTGCTCGTCCTCAGTTTGGCACAAAACTAAATAAAGTAAAAAGGAGTGGAGTTGAGGTGATTATTGCATTAGATATTTCTAATTCAATGCTTGCCGAAGATGTTACTCCAAGCCGTTTAGAGAAATCCAAAATGTTGGTGTCTAAGCTGGTTGACGGATTCGATCAGGATAAAGTGGGTATGATTGTATTTGCAGGAGATGCATATACACAATTACCTATCACAAGCGATTATATTTCAGCTAAAATGTTTCTGGAGACAATTACTCCTGAACTGATTTCAAGGCAGGGAACAGCAATTGGTACTGCTGTTGATTTGGCTACACATAGCTTTACTCCACAGGAAGGAGTGGGCAGAGCTATTGTACTTATTACCGATGGTGAAAATCACGAAGATGGTGCTTTAGAAGCTGTAAAAGCTGCACAAAAGGAAGGAATTATAGTGCATGTGCTTGGAGTCGGTTCTCCTGATGGATCGCCAATTCCTATTCCCGGATCAAATAATTTCCGTAAAGACAGACAGGGAAATGTCATTGTGACTCGTTTGAATGAATCTATGTGTAAGGAGTTGGCTAATGCTGGCAAAGGTATATATGCACGGGTTGATAATTCAAATACTGCTCAGAAGGCATTAATCAGTGAAATTGATAAAATGGCTAAATCAGATATTGAAAGTAATGCATATTCTGATTTTGACGAACAATTTCAGGGAGTTGCATGGATCATTTTACTTCTGTTGATAGCTGATTTATTGTTGCTGGAACGTAAGAATCCATTATTCAAGAATATTAAACTGTTTAAGATATAGTAGAGAGATGTCACAGATTAAATATATTATTTTTATAGCTTTCCTTGTTTTGGCCAATTGTGCATCTTTTGCCCAAAAGACCGAGAGGGATTATATTCGGAAAGGAAACCGATTGTTTAATGATAGTCTTTTTCTGCAGGCTGAGGTTAATTATCGGAAGGCTTTAGAGCTTAATCCTAATTCTACAGAAGCTTTATATAACCTGGGAAATACACTCTCTCAGCAAGGTAAATTGAAAAATGCAATGGAACAATATACAGCAGCTTCTAAATCTGAAAAAAACAAGACTAAGCTTGCTAAAATCTATCATAATGCTGGTGTGTTGTATCAATCTGCAAAGCATTATAAAGAGGCTGTGCAGGCCTATAAGCAATCTTTGAGAAATAATCCTAAGGATGATGAAACCAGATATAATCTGGCTTTGGCTATGAAAATGCTGAAGGATCAGCAGAATCAGGATAAGAATAAAGACAAAAATAAAGATAAGAATAAGGATAAAGACAAACAAAAGAAGCAAGACGAGAAGAATAAACAAGATCAGAAGAATAAAGACGATAAGCAAAAGCAGCAATCTAAACCTCAGCAGAATAAGAATCAGATGTCAAAAGAGAATGCTGAACAACTGTTGAACGCTGCAATGCAAGATGAGAAACAACTTCAGGAAAAAGCTAAGAAACAATTAAGAAATCAAGGCAGAAACCTGGATAAAGACTGGTAGTATAATAAATAAAGGATAATAATAAAATATAAGCAATGAGGAAACTGATTTTCTTATTCGTTATTTTACTGGTTCCCGGAATTAATAGTTTTGCTGATAACGTAAGGTTGGTGGCAGAAGCTCCGGAGGCAGTAGCTGTTGGTGATCAATTTAGAATTACTTACACCGTAAATACACAAGATGTAAAGAGCTTTAGAGCTTCTGCAATGAAAGGATTCGAGGTATTAGCCGGTCCGTATGAGTCAAGAATGACTAGTTCTCTATCTGTTAACGGGAAAGGCTCTACTGTAAGCTCCATTACCTATACTTTTACGGTTATGGCAAGTACGAAAGGAACTTTTGCCGTAGCTCCGGCAAGTGTTGTTGCTGCAGGCAAGCCTATAACTTCAAATGCTTTAAGAATCAGGGTGCTCCCAGCAGATCAAAGTAATGCTTCTTCTGGCAAAGCTTCTCGTTCCTCTTCAGGAGCTAAGATTTCTGCAAACGATTTGATTATTGTCGGTTCTGTAAATAAAACAAATGTTTACGAACAGGAAGCGCTTGTGCTTACTTATAAAGTGTATGCTTTGGTAGACTTAAGAGGTTTTGATAATGTTAAATTGCCCGACTTTAAAGGTTTCCAATCACAGGAAGTTGAACTACCTCAAACAAAACAGTTTACTATGGAACGCTATAAGGGAAGAAATTATAACTCTGTAGTGTATAGACAGTTTGTTCTTTTCCCACAGCAAACGGGCAAATTGAATATTAATCCTGCAAGATTTGATGCGTCAATTGCAAAAGTTATGCGAACAGATGATCCACTTGATGCTTTCTTTAATGGAGGATCAAATGTTATGGAAGTGAAGAAAACAGTTGTAACTCCTCAGATTACTGTAAATGTAAAAGCTCTGCCTGGTGGTAAACCTGCTAATTTCTGTGGTGGAGTAGGAGGATTTACTCTTTCATCTTCAATCAACTCAAAAAGTGTGAAAACTAACGATGCTGTAACTATCAAATTAACAATTTCGGGGGTAGGTAATCTTAAATTAATTGAGACACCTAAAATTGAATTCCCTAAAGATTTTGAGGTTTATGATCCGAAAGTTACGAATAAGTTTACTCTTACTAAAAGTGGATTGTCTGGAAGTAAAGTGATTGAATATCTTGTAATTCCTCGCTATGCAGGAAATTATAAGATTCCAGCTGCAAATCTTACTTATTTTGATACGAATTCAAATACTTATAAAACTCTTAGATCTCAGGAATATGATCTGAATGTAGTGAAAGGTGCTGGTAATGCAGATCAGGTAATTGCTAACTTTACTAATAAAGAGGATCTTAAGGTGTTAGGTTCTGACATTCGATATATAAAGACTAATGATGTTACGCTTTCTGAAAAGGATGATTTCTTGTTTGGTTCATTGTTATATTATTTACTTTATATTATTCCTGCATCCTTATTTATTGCCTTTGTAATCATTTACAGAAAACAAGCTGTAGAGAATGCAAATGTTGCTAAGGTACGTACTAAAAAAGCAAATAAAGTTGCTACAAAACGTATGAAGAATGCTGGTAAGCTTTTGAGTGAGAACAAAAAGGAACAGTTCTATGACGAAGTGCTAAAAGCGTTGTGGGGATATATTAGTGATAAACTCAATATTCCGGTTTCTAAGCTGACAAAAGATAATGTTGATACTGAATTGACAAACTATGGAGTGAGCGCAGAACTAACTAAGGAGTTCTTGTCAGTCCTTGATCAATGTGAGTTTGCTCGTTATGCTCCGGGCGATCCTAATGAAGCTATGGACAAAGTTTATTCTTCTGCCATCGAGGTAGTGAGTAAAATGGAAAACATAATCAAACACTAACTTATTAAGAAATAGTGATATGAAGAAAATTATATTTTTAGTATTAAGCATTCTGTGTTCTTTTAATCTTTCTGCCCAGGATTCTTTGGCTACAGATTCTGTACAACCATCCAGAACTGCCCGAAGAGAGTTTTCTACGGCTAAGATTGAAAATGCTACAAAGGCACAGGGTGACAGTGCATATATTCGTAACGACTTTGCTTCAGCTATCCAGATCTACGAATCATTACTTGAAACTAAAGGAATAGCAGCAGAAGTTTATTATAACTTAGGCAATAGCTATTATAAAATAGGTAATATGGCTAAAGCTATTTTAAATTATGAACGGGCATTATTGCTTAATCCTGGAGACGGTGATATACGTTCAAACCTGGAAATAGCTCGTAGTAAAACAGTTGATAAGGTGGATGCCGCTCCAGAACTATTTTTTGTTACCTGGACAAACTCGCTGATTAATTTTATGGGGGTCGATGCATGGGCTAAATGCGGAGTTACTTCTTTTATTCTTTTAATTGTAGCACTCTATTTCTTTATCTTCTCTAAGAAGATTATTCTGAAAAAGATTGGATTTATAGCTTCAATATCTTTGTTGGTAATTCTTGTTCTTTCAAATATTTTTGCTGCTCACCAGAAAGATCGTCTTATAAATCGTTCTGATGCAATTATTATGACACCTAGTGTAACAGTAAAGAGTACCCCAAATGAGAGTGGTACAGACTTATTTATTATCCACGAAGGACGTAAAGTAAGCATTAAAGATAATTCCATGAAGGAATGGAAAGAAATAAAATTAGAAGATGGCAATGTGGGTTGGATCAAAGCTGCAGATCTTGAAGTAATCTAAAATTTTAATGATAATCTAAATACAATGACTGACATACAGCAATTAATACAATATGATAAAAGCGCTTTTTTAGCTTTAAACGGCAGTGATTCTACCTTTTGGGATGGATTTATGTGGGTATATACAAGTACAACTGTATGGATTCCACTAGCGCTAGTATTGCTGTATGTCATCATTCGAAATAATAAACTAAAAGAGGCATTATTAATAATTCTTTTAATTGCTATAACGATTACAATATGTGATCGGGTTTCATCGGGTGTCTTTAAGCCTATCTTTAAGCGTTTTCGACCGGCCCAAGATCCTGAATTTATGTATCTTGTAGATATTATACATGGGTATAGGGGAGGAAAATATGGCTTTATTTCCAGCCATGCTGCAAACACTTTTGGTCTTGTAACGTTCACCTCATTCTTATTCAAAAGAAAAGAATATACTTTTGCTTTCCTTTTTTGGGCTATAATTACTTGTTATTCTCGGATATATCTCGGAGTACATTATTTAGGTGATATCATTTGTGGGGCTATTCTAGGCTTTATTTCAGGTTTATTAGTCTATTATATATATAAATATATTCGTTCAAAGTATTTTTATGATAAAAGGCTTAAATACTCAGGGAAATATACTCCAAGTGGCTATTTAATCTCTGACATAAATATCTTATTAATAGCTTTATTTTCTACAATCTTTGTTGTAATGATAACTGGCATGATTATTTATAACTATTATTATTTGTAAATTCTCAGAACTTTATAATCTCCTGATTTGTTTTTTATATAAAATTATGGGTTAAAGATTTGATTTCTATATTTTTTTTGTTAAGTTTATAGCGATAAATAATTGATATAGTATTAACCCAAATTTCTATATTATGAACAGAACAATAACTTTCAATGAACTTAGGAAAATAAAAGATTCATTGCCCAGCGGAAGCATGCACAGAATTGCAGATGAACTCAATTTAGATGTCGACACAGTCCGTAATTTCTTCGGTGGCAGCAACTTCAAGGAAGGCAAAAGTGTTGGACTTCATACAGAGCCAGGTCCTGATGGTGGTTTGGTTATGCTTGATGATACAACTGTTCTTGATTTCGCTTTAAAAATATTAGATGAACATAATATTAACCATCGGGAAGAAGTAAGTGAGGAACTAATGCAAGTTTAGTCAATAAAAATAAAAGTCCTGATTGATCCTTCTTCAATTAGGATTTTTTTCTATATATTAAGTTGTTATTATTTACAATTAAATGAAACTTATATGGAGGAAAAATTAGTTACACTAGCTATACTAACGTATGCAAAGGCTCAAATATTAAAGAGCGTATTAGAAAAAGAAGGGATAAAATCTTACATCCAAAATGTAGATCTTATAAAACCGGTCGTGTCTTCTGGTGTTCGTTTAAGGATTAAAGAAAGCGATCTACCTCATGCTTTGAAAATTACAGAAAGCAACCTTTGGCTTTCTGAGGAAATAATAGGAGAGAAGCCTATAGAAAAGGAAAAAAGTAATAAAGTTTTAATTCCTGTAGATTTCTCTGATTATTCTATGCGTGCATGTGAATTTGGTTTTGGATTTGCAAAGACATTTGATACAGAAGTTGTCTTGCTTCATGTTTATTTTACTCCCAGATACATGCCTTCAATTCCATATAATGATGTCTTTAGCTATCAAGGACCTGATGAAGAGTCAATTAAAAATATTATCAAAAAGGTTAATGAAGACTTAAATAATTTATCTGACAAAATTAAAAGCAAAATTGATTCTGGTGAATTTCCGAATATTAAATTTAGTTGTGTACTAAAGGAAGGAATTCCAGAAGAAGAGATTTTAAGATATGCTAAAAATACTTCTCCTGGCATAATTGTTATGGGAACTCGTGGTAAAAATAAGAAAGATGCTGATATCATAGGAAGTGTTACAGCTGAAGTAATTGATAGAAGCAGGGCTATTGTTTTTGTTGTTCCCGAAAATACGCCATTTAAAATTTTTAATGATGTTACAAAGCTTGCATTTATAACAAATTTCGATCAAAAAGATTTAATTGCTTTTGACGCATTAATTAAGAAAATGAGTGCATTTAAATTTTCTGTTACGCTTATTCACTTAGCAACGTTAAAGGATACCTGGAATGAAATTAAGTTGGCTGGTATCAAAGAATATTTCCATAAGCAATATCCTGATTTGCAGATTTTTTATGATATTGTTATGGACGATAATTTAGGTCAGAATTTGGATTCATTTATTCAGGCGAATAATATTGATGTTATTACTATTACATCTTATAAAAGAAACATGTTTGCTCGCTTATTTAATCCTAGTATTGCAATGAAAATGATATTCCATACAGATACGCCTTTATTAGTTATAAGTGATAAAATTTAGCAGATTCTAATTAGTTCAATAATTAATATTATGTTTAATATGATTTATTTGTTTTATTAATTGAGCCCTCTACCTCTTCTATATTGAAGATTATTCGACAAATAATCATTTATAAAAAATAGATCAATAAAACCATAATCTATGAGGTAAAAAAAATCACTTAAGAATATTTTTCTTAAGTGATTTTTTTATTAGGAAATAAGTTTCTTACTTGCCTTGAGCTTCAACTTCTTTAGCTAGAGCTTCAAATTCTGGACCACCAATTCCTAACTTGTAGTAAATAGTATAAAGTCCACTTAACCATAAGTCTTTGCTATCAGGTTTAAGCTCTCTGGTTTTTTCGTAGTATGGCTTAGCATCTTCATAGAATTTCTTGATCTTTGCTTGTTCTGATTTATACTTAGGATCATTAAATTCAATTTTAAGATTTGATTCATAGTCAATTGCTTGAGATAAATATGCTAGTCCCATGTTAGAGTATGCTTCTGTGTACTTAGGATCAACTTCGATTGTCTTTTTATAGTATTCAATTGCTTTTTCATAGTTCTTCATGCTTTGGCTAATATAACCTTTTACATAAAGGAAAAATGGATTTTTAGGATCTTTAGCAATCATCTGATCAGCGAAGGTATTTGCATCATCAAATTTATTTGTATTACTATAGAAATCTATAAGATGTCCAAAGAAATAATTGTTATCAGTGTAAGATTGAATGCCTTCTTTTAAAGTATTAACCCAATTTGCAGTGTCTTTTAAAGCTTTGTAACCTTCTGCAACTAATTGCATTGCACTGCTACCATTATCTTTACTTGTTTTAGCAAGAAGACCATATTTGATAGCGTTTGGATAGTCATTCATTCTTGTAGCAGACAGAGATGCATAGAATGCAATGGTTGATAGTAATGTATCTTTAGCAGCGAGTTGTTCCTCTTGTAACATTGGAGCATTTGCAAGATCTACATACATGCCAAAGAAGTTAAGAGCTTCTTTATTTTTACCCATGTTGTAGTATTGGCTACCTCCGTTGATTAAGTTCACTCTCTCTGTTTTAATAGTTGAAGCATTACCTTTTCTGAATTTAAACTTAACTTTTCCTTTTTCGTTTGGAACTTGTTCTAAATCATCACATTTAAGAAAATAACCAAACATTTTATATAGGCTATTGTATGCCTTTAAAGTGTCATAAGGTTGTCTTAAATATGCATTCTTCATCTCGTTAGCATTAATGCTTTTTTGAATAAGACCAGCTACATTCCATGTATTTGCCTGATTTTTTGTTTCTGCATTTTCTAAAGCTTCACCGATTAGTTTTTCAGCTTCAGTAAAATTAGGTTTTACTGCATCTGCTAAGCTTTTTGCCTCTTTAACATTCTTCTCTTGGGCGAAAGAGAATCCAGCAGCTAACAGCAGGACAATTGATAATAATACTCTTTTCATACTTTTTGTGGATTAAATATTAAACTTTTATTCTTCATCATTAGTTTGTTCTTCTGAACTAATATTTTCTGAATTAATAATAGTTTCATCTTCTTCAGATGGATCTGCTTCTTCTGGACTTTCAGACACAACCTTACAAACTGAACCTATTTCATCATTACGTTTCTCCAGATTAATTAGTCTTACACCTTGTGTAGCACGTCCCATAATTCGAACGTCTGCAACTTTTAGACGAATAGTGATACCTGATTTATTGATAATCATCAAATCGTTTTCATCTGTTACAGATTTTATAGCAACTAATTTTCCCGTTTTATCTGTTATGTTCAAAGTCTTAACACCCTTACCGCCTCTATTAGTGATGCGATAATCATCTATGTCAGAACGTTTTCCATAACCTTGTTCAGAAACAACCATTACAGATTCTGTTTCTTTATCCTTGATACAGATCATTCCGATAACTTCGTCATTATCAGTGTCAAGTGTCATACCACGAACTCCGGTTGCAGTTCTACCCATTTCGCGAACAGCTATTTCGTTGAAACGAATAGCGCGTCCGTTACGGTTAGCAATAATTATTTCATTATCGCCTTTAGTCATACGAACCTCAATTACTTGATCATCTTCACGGAGGTTGATTGCAATTACGCCATTTTGACGTGGGCGAGAATATTGTTCCAGGCTTGTTTTTTTAATAACACCTTGTTTAGTACAGAACAGAAGGTAATGACTATTGATAAAGTCTTGATCATTAAGACTTGGCACGCGAACAAATGCATTTACTTTATCGTCTGAATCAATATTCAATAAGTTCTGAATTGCTCTTCCTTTTGAATTCTTTGTTCCTTCAGGAATTTCATAAACCTTTAGCCAGTAACATTTTCCTTTCTGAGTAAAGAACATCATTGTATTATGCATTGTTGCAGGATAGATGTTCTCAACGAAGTCTGCATCACGGGTTTCTGTTCCCTTAGATCCTACTCCTCCTCTATTCTGAGAATGGAATTCAGCTAAAGGAGTACGTTTAATGTATCCTAAGTGTGAGATGGTAATAACCATTTGATCATCAGCATAGAAGTCTTCTGGATTGAATTCTTCTGACGAATAAACTATTTCAGAGCGACGTTCATCACCGAATTTAGCTTTAACTTCAAGAAGCTCATCTTTGATAACTTTACGACAAACGTCGTCATTTGCAAGGATTTCTTCGAAATAAGCAATTTGCTTCATCAGTTCTTCATATTCTGCATGAAGCTGATCTTGCATTAGTCCAGTCAACTGGCGTAGACGCATTTCTACGATAGCTCGCGACTGTATTTCTGTAAGATTAAAACGCTCAATAAGTCCTGCTATTGCTTCATTAGGGTTTTTAGCCGCACGGATAATCTTGATAACTTCGTCAATATTATCGGACGCAATTATTAAACCTTCTAAAATATGAGCACGTTCTTTAGCTTTTCTTAGTTCATATTGTGTGCGACGAACTACTACATCATGTCTATGCTCAACAAAATTAGAGACTAAGTCTTTTAAATTGAGCATTTTAGGACGACCATTAACCAAAGCAATGTTGTTAACACTAAAGGATGACTGTAAAGATGTCATCTTGAATAGTTTATTCAGAACAACACTTGAATTAGCATCTCTCTTAATATCGATAACGATACGCATACCTTCGCGGTCGGATTCGTCATTAACGTTTGAAATACCTTCAATTTTTTTATCAGAAACCAAGTCAGCAATTGACTTAATGAGGTCAGCCTTGTTAACGTTATATGGAATTTCTGAAACAATGATTTTATCGTGAGTAGTTTCTGCTTCAATGTTTGCTTTAGCACGCATTACTACTCTACCTCTACCTGTAAGGAAAGCTTCGCGAACACCGCTCATACCATAAATATAACCACCGGTAGGGAAATCAGGAGCTTTAACAAATTGCATCAGCTCTTCAATTGTAATTTCTTTGTTATCCAGGTATGCATCACATGCATCAATAACTTCAGAAAGATTATGAGGTGGCATATTAGTTGCCATACCTACAGCAATACCGGAAGCACCGTTTACTAAAAGGTTTGGTATGCGGGTTGGCAATACTTTTGGCTCTTGTAATGTATCGTCAAAGTTATTTTGAAAATCTACCGTTTCTTTTTCGATATCCCTCAACATTTCCTCGCCAACTTTATTTAGACGAGCTTCTGTATAACGCATAGCAGCAGGGCTATCACCATCCACAGAACCAAAGTTTCCTTGTCCATCGATCAATGTGTAGCGCATTGCCCATTCCTGAGCTAATCTTACCATAGCACCATAAACCGAGGAGTCACCATGTGGGTGATATTTACCCAAAACTTCACCGACAATTCTGGCTGATTTCTTATAAGGTTTATCAGAAGTATTACCTAATTCGTTCATTCCAAAGAGGATTCTTCGGTGAACGGGTTTAAATCCATCTCTAACATCTGGAAGAGCACGAGATACAATTACCGACATTGAATAATCAATATAGGATGATTTCATCTCATCTTCGATGTTGATTTTTATAATTCTGTCTTGTTCAAGCATTTAAAAATATTATTAATTACACATTTATGGCTTACAAAAAACCACGCTAAAGTAATGCTTTTCCCCGAGATATAAAAGCTTTCAGGTAAAAACTTTCTATGTTAATTTAACGTTCATATAGTATAGCAATATTAATGGTGAAGGGTTTTATTACTTTTGATATTCTCGTTTTTAAAAGGGTTACGCTAAAATAGAAATAAGTGTACAGCTTATATATTTTATATCTAGACTTTATTTTGTTAAGGTGTAGGTATTTTGATGAATTAGATACCAATTATTGTTTTACTTGTTACCAATAAGTTGTTTAAGATTGCAACTAAAATGATTTTTTTTCGTTATTAATGATATAATGGCATAACTTTTGTTATTTATAATATTAAGAGAACAAAAAAGATATGTTTAATTTAGTAAATGCGTATCTTTGCATTGTATAATATTAGAATAAGGAGAAATAAATATATGGATAATCAATTCTCACAGAAAGTATCAGAAGTCATTATTTATAGTAAGGAAGAAGCTAACAGACTAAATAGTGGCTTTATTGGTCCCGAGCATTTGTTTTTGGGGCTGCTTCGTAATGGTGAAGGGAAAGCTATTGACATATTATCAAAATTCAATATAAACTTTTCGGAGATTAAGGCTAAAATAGAAAACAAGCTTCGTGAGATGGCTGAGCCTAAGGGGGTTATGATTGATGATATAGTATTGACTGCTGAAGCTTCTAAGATTTTGAAATTGTGTATTTTAGAAGCCAGACTTCTAAAAAGTCCGGTAGCAGATACAGAGCATATGCTTTTAGCTATTTTGAAGGAAAATAATAATATAGTAGCCGAAGTTCTTGGTGAAAATAATGTTCAATATAAGAATGTATATGAGCAACTTTCACTTCAGCCCGATATTAATTCCGGATTAGGTTTTAGCGAGGATGATGAGGACGAGGAAGATGATATGCAACAAGGTTCGGAAGATAATTCTTCAAAGAAACAGCAAACTCAGGCTCCTCCTCGTAAAACAGCAAACGATACTCCTGTTCTCGATAATTTTGGGACAGATATGACACGTGCTGCCGAGGAAGGAAAACTGGATCCTATTGTTGGACGTGAAAAAGAAATAGAACGTGTAGCACAGATTCTTAGTCGCAGGAAGAAAAATAATCCGATACTTATAGGTGAACCTGGCGTAGGAAAATCGGCTATTGTAGAAGGTTTGGCATTAAGAATTACGCAGAAAAAGGTTTCTCGTATATTGTTTGATAAACGTGTTATTTCGCTCGACATGACTTCTGTTGTGGCCGGAACCAAATACCGTGGACAGTTCGAAGAACGTATCCGCTCCATTCTCAACGAGTTACAGAAGAATCCTAATATAATCCTTTTCATCGACGAGATTCATACTATTGTTGGTGCGGGTTCTGCTACAGGATCGATGGATGCGGCAAATATGCTTAAGCCTGCTTTGGCTCGTGGTGAGATACAATGCATCGGAGCTACAACAACCGATGAATACAGAAAAAATATCGAAAAAGATGGTGCGTTAGAGCGTCGTTTTCAGAAAGTTATGGTAGAACCTACCACTCCTGCTGAAACCCTTCAGATTCTTCAAAACATTAAAGAAAAATACGAAGATCACCATAATGTAACATATACGGATGAAGCTTTGATGGCATGTGTAAAACTGACAGAACGCTATGTTACTGATAGGAATTTCCCGGATAAAGCTATTGATGCACTTGATGAAGCGGGTTCTCGTGTACACCTTGCTAACATTAATGTTCCAAAGGAGATTGAAGATCAGGAAAAGCTGATTGATGAAACTAAAAGTAAAAAGAATGAAGCTGTTAAGCTACAGAATTACGAACTAGCAGCTAGTTTCAGAGATAAAGAAAAAGAATATACCAATCAGTTAGAAGATTTAAAGCGCGATTGGGAAGCTAATATTAAGCAGAACAGGCAAACCGTTGATGAAGAGGAAATTGCAGAAGTCGTTTCAATGATTTCAGGCATACCTGTTCAACGTATGGCGCAGGCTGAAGGCATGAAATTAGCGAAGATGAAGGACGATCTTCTGACTAAAGTGGTTGCTCAGGATTCTGCTGTAGATAAACTTGTTAAGGCTATTCGCAGAAGCCGTGTGGGACTTAAAGATCCTAATAAACCAATTGGTACATTTATGTTCTTAGGCCCAACCGGTGTTGGTAAAACTCTATTGGCTAAAGAATTAGCAAAATATATGTTTGGCTCTTCAGATGCCCTGATAAGAATTGATATGAGTGAATATATGGAAAAATTCACAGTATCTCGTCTTGTTGGAGCTCCTCCGGGATACGTTGGATACGAAGAAGGTGGTCAGCTTACAGAGAAAGTTAGAAGAAAACCTTATTCTATCGTGCTTTTAGATGAAATAGAAAAAGCACATCCTGATGTATTTAATTTGTTACTACAAATTATGGATGAAGGTAGACTTACTGACAGTTATGGCAAAACAGTCGATTTTAAAAATACTGTGTTGATTATGACATCAAATATTGGCACACGTCAGTTAAAAGAGTTTGGTCATGGTGTTGGTTTTGCTACTCAAAGCCGAATGGATGATAAAGAATTTGCTCGAGATGTAATAAAAAAGGCGTTGAATAAATCCTTTGCTCCTGAATTTATTAACCGTGTTGATGAGATTATTACTTTTGATCAGCTCTCTTTAGATGCTATTAAAAATATTGTAGATATAGAATTGTCCGGACTTTATAATCGTATAGAAAATATTGGTTATAAGTTAGTTATCACCGATAGTGCTAAAACATTCCTGGCAAATAAAGGTTACGATGTTCAATTTGGAGCTCGTCCTTTGAAACGTGCAATACAAAATTATCTGGAAGATGGGCTATCCGAAATTATTATTACTTCAGGTATAAAAGATGGAGATACAATTTCTGTTGATTTCACCGAAGGAAATGTTGATTTAAGCATGACAGTAATTAAGTCAATTGAGAAATAAAGAATATTCAAAGAATAAAAACAGTCAAAATGTCAGATTATACTTAATCTGGCATTTTTTTTGTCTTATTAATGACAAAGAAATAAATTTTTAAATAAATACTTAAAATATATTTGAGATTATGCAAAAAGGAAACATTGGGGTAACTACCGAGAATATTTTCCCCGTCATTAAGAAGTTCTTATATAGTGATCACGAGATATTTCTTCGTGAGATCGTTTCTAATGCTGTAGATGCCACACAAAAACTTAAAACCTTTGCTTCTGTAGGAGAATTTAAAGGCGAACTAGGAGATCTAACAGTTAAAGTGTCATTAGAAAAAGATACAATTACTATTTCCGACCGTGGAATCGGACTTACAGCCGAAGAAATAGAAAAATATATAAATCAGATAGCTTTTTCTGGTGCTAATGATTTCTTGGAAAAATATAAGAATGATGCGAATGCCATTATCGGACACTTTGGTCTTGGTTTTTATTCTTCTTTTATGGTTTCTAAAAAGGTGGAAATTATCACAAAATCGTTCAGAGAAGGCGCTAAATCTGTAAAATGGAGTTGTGACGGAAGCCCTGAGTTTACTTTAGAAGAAGTAGAAAAAGAAGATCGCGGAACAGACATCGTTCTTTATATTGACGATGATTGCAAAGAATTCCTCGAAGAAGCTCGTGTCTCTTCTCTATTGAAAAAATATTGTAGTTTCTTGCCTATTCCTGTTGCTTTCGGAAAGAAGAAAGAATGGAAAGACGGCAAACAGGTTGAAACAGATGAAGATAATGTTATTAATGACTCAAATCCTCTATGGACACTTAAACCTGCTGATTTAAAAGAAGAGGATTACAAAAAGTTCTATAGAGATCTTTATCCAATGTCTGATGAACCTCTGTTCTGGATTCATTTGAATGTGGATTATCCGTTCCATCTGACAGGTGTTCTTTATTTCCCAAAAATTAAGAGCAATTTAGATCTGAATAAAAATAAAATTCAGCTGTATTGCAATCAGGTTTATGTAACCGATTCTGTAGAAGGAATTGTACCTGACTTTCTGACATTACTTCATGGTGTTATCGATTCTCCAGATATTCCGTTGAATGTATCTCGTTCTTACTTACAGAGCGATTCAAATGTCAAAAAGATCTCTTCTCACATTACTAAGAAAGTATCTGATCGTCTGCAATCTATCTTCAAAAATGATCGTAAAGAGTTCGAAGAAAAATGGGATGATTTAAAGCTCTTTATTAATTACGGAATGCTTACTCAGGAAGATTTCTATGACAAAGCTGCCAAATTTGCATTGTTGAAGGATACTGATTCTAAATTCTACATGTTTGAAGAGTACAAAACATTGATTAAAGATAATCAGACTGACAAAGATGGCAATCTTGTTTATTTGTATTCAAACAATAAAGATGAGCAATTCAGTTATATCGAAGCTGCAATAAACAAAGGATACAATGTATTACTACTGGATGGGCAATTAGATACAGCTGTGATAAATATGTTTGAGCAGAAGTTTGAAAAAAGCCGATTTACTCGTGTAGACAGTGATATTGTTGATCATCTGATAGTTAAAGAAGATAAGAAAGAATCAGTATTAGAAGAAGGCAAACACGAAATTCTTTCAACTTTATTCAAGAGTCAGCTTCCATCAATGGAAAAGGTCGAATTTAATATCGAATCTCAATCTTTGGGTGAAAATGGCTCTCCTATTATGGTTACTCAAAGTGAGTATATGCGCCGTATGAAAGAGATGGCAAATCTGCAACCAGGTATGAGTTTCTACGGTGAAATGCCTGATATGTTTAATTTGGTTGTAAATGCTGATCATAAACTCGTAAAACAGGTTATGGATGAAGAAGATAAAGAATGTTCTGTTGCTATTCAACCGGTTCAGAGTGAAATAGATGAATTAAACGTTCGTCACGCTGAGTTAAAGAAACAACACGAAGGCAAAAAATATGAAGAAATCTCTGTATTAGAAAAAGATGAATTAGCTGATATTGATAAAAAAATAGCCGATTTGAAAGCTAAAAAGAATTCATTATTAAGCGATTATGCAGAAAAAAATAAGATTATTCGCCAATTAATCGACTTAGCTCTTCTTCAAAATAATATGCTAAAGGGTGAAGCCTTAAACAATTTTGTAAAAAGAAGTATTGAATTGATTTAATTTAATATAACCTCTTTGAGGATTAAATATTTAAAGAGCATTACAGCTTTTTTTGCTGTAATGCTCTTTTTGCTTATAAAAAGAGCGGTAAGCAAACAAATAATATGCAAACAATTCTTTATATTTGAGGTTTTATTACTTGATACAGGATACTTCATTCAATAAATATGAGAAAAATTCTAATAATCTTAATATTAGCAGTTTTAGTTGTTCCATATTCAAACGCACAGAAAGTTGGATTGGTGCTTAGTGGCGGTGGAGCAAAAGGATTAACGCATATAGGTATTATTCGGGCGCTAGAAGAAAATAATATCCCGATAGATTATATAACGGGTACCTCTATGGGAGCTATAATCGGGGCGCTTTACTCTATGGGATATTCTCCGGATGATATGGAACGGTTAATTTCTTCGGAAGATTTTGAAAGATGGTATACGGGCGCTGTTGAAGAGGATTATGTGTATTATTTTAAAAAGAATGCACCAACTCCTGAATTTTTTAATATTAAAATGTCTTTGAAGGATTCATTGAGTGCAGTTAAACCTCAGTTCCTGCCATCCAGCATGGTGAATCCTATTCAAATGAATCTTGTTTTTGTTGATTTGTTTGCTCGTGCTACAGCTCTTTGTGGAGGAAACTTTGATAATCTTTTTATTCCTTTCCGCTGTGTTGCCTCCGATGTGTATAATAAAAAGCAGTTAGTAATGAAAAAAGGAGACTTAGGTGATGCCGTTCGTGCATCAATGAGTTTTCCTTTTGTCTTTAAACCTATTCAAATAGATGGTGTATTAGCTTATGATGGAGGAATTTATAATAACTTTCCTACTGATGTGATGCGTGATGATTTTCATCCGGATATTATAATAGGCAGCGTCGTTGCTTCCAATCCTACTAAACCTGATGAAAACGATCTTATGAGTCAGATTGATAATATGGTTATGCAAAAGACTGATTATTCTCTTCCTGACTCGGTTGGTATTGTTATGAAATTTAAGTATGACAATGTGGGATTGCTGGATTTTGATAGAATTAAGGAAATTCAGGATATTGGTTATAATCGGACAATAAGTATGATGGATTCTATCAAAAGTCGTATTCATAGACGAGTGAATGCGGATAATATCCGTTTGCGCAGATTGGTATTCAAGAGTAATCTTCCGGAATTGATATTTAAGAACATTGAAATTCAAGGGGCTAATGCTTTGCAAAAGAGCTATATAAAGAAAGAATTTCATTATTCCGACAATAAAGTATTTACTTATGAAGATTTAAAGCGAGGATATTTCCGTTTATTGTCGGACAATACTATTTCTGAAATTATTCCTCATGCAATTTTCAATCCGATAGATGATACTTATAATTTGAATCTGAAGGTGAAAATGGAAGATAACTTTTCAATCCGTATGGGAGGAAATATTTCTTCTACAAATTCCAACCAGGTTTATTTTGGACTTTCGTATAAGGACTTAAACTATTATTCTAAAGAATTTATTCTAGATGGCCAATTGGGCAAAGTTTATAATAACTTTCAATTTACGGCAAAAGTTGATTTTCCTACTCAGATTCCTACTTCGTATAGACTAATAGCTTCAATATCAACTTTTGATTATTACAAGAACGATAAACTGTTTTCGGGCAATGATAATCCTGCTTTTAATAAAAAAGATGAGCGGTTTGTGAAAATAAAAGCAGCTGTGCCGTTCTTGTCTAAAAAGAAAGCAGAGTTTGGTCTTGGCTACGCACATATAAAAGACCAGTACTTCCAGACGAATATTATTGATTTTGGGTCTTCAAAGCACGATAGAAGCAATTATAAGCTTGTAGGAGGCTCGATTGGATTTGGAGGCAGTACATTGAATGCAAAGCAGTTTGCCACAGAAGGAAGCAAGGATTTGCTTCTTGCTCAGGTTTTTTCTGGGAATGAAACATATACTCCCGGTACCACGACTTCTGAAGCAATTGATTCTAAAAACGATAATTCCTGGATGCAAATCTCATATAAAAATGAAACTTATTATAAAATAAATCCAAAATTTACATTAGGATCGTATATTGAAGCTCTTTATTCATCGAAGAACTTCTCTGAAAACTATACGGCAACAATTTTGGAAGCCGGAGAATTTGCACCTACACCGCACAGTCAGATATCTTATAATGAAGCATTCCGTGCTAATCAATATTTGGCTCTGGGAGTAAAACCAATATATAATATCAGTTCGGTGTTTCATTTACGAGGAGAAGTTTATGGCTTCCTACCTATAAAACCTATTGAAAGAAGCTCAATAAATAAAGCATTATATGGGAAATCGTTTTCAAACTTTCAATATCTTGGAGAAATTTCTTTAGTTTGTCGATTGCCCTTTGGAGCTATTAGTGCATATGTAAATCATTATAGCTCACCGTCTAAGAACTGGAATGTGGGGGTAAGTTTAGGGTGGTTATTGTTTAATTCCCGATTCATCGAATAATTTTTATAAAAAAAGTGTAGAAATTCCTTGTATTTTCGGGAAAAAGCGGTATCTTTGCACCCGTTAAACAAATGGCCCCGTGGCTCAACTGAATAGAGCATTTGACTACGGATCAGAAGGTTACAGGTTTGAATCCTGTCGGGGTCACAAGTTTTAAGTTTAATAATATTATTGCTGGCCCCGTGGCTCAACTGAATAGAGCATTTGACTACGGATCAGAAGGTTACAGGTTTGAATCCTGTCGGGGTCACAAGTTTTAAGTTCAATAATATTTCGCTGGCCCCGTGGCTCAACTGAATAGAGCATTTGACTACGGATCAGAAGGTTACAGGTTTGAATCCTGTCGGGGTCACTAAAAAAGAATCTCCTGCAAATTAATTATTTGCAGGAGATTCTTTTTTTATTCGATGAAATCGACTATAATTTCATTTTTTTAAAATTATCCCTCACTCCCTCACTTTTGAATTTTAATATCCTCATAATAAAAGTGATAGATAAATGAAGGTAGAAATCATCCCTCACTTATCTATCACTTTATCCCTCACTTTTATGTAGATCGGTCACTATTTGGACGTATCTTTTAGCATTTTATATTTAACTCGTTCAGTACTGCGCGAATTTTTTCAAATGTAGTAATTCGGGTAGGAACAAGAGGCAAGCGAAGTTTATTTTCAATCATACCCATTGCATTCAGCATTGATTTAACTCCTGCAGGATTACCATCCACAAACAATAAATCGAATAGTTCGGTGAATTTATGGTGAATAGAAAGAGCATTTGCATAATCTCCTGCCAAAGCCAAACGAGTCATTCTGCTGAATTCTCGTGGAAAAGCATTACCAATAACTGAAATAACACCTACAGCTCCGAGAGTAATTAGTGGGAATGTGATTCCGTCATCGCCAGAAAGTACGTTGAAATCGGCCGGCTTATTTTTGATAATATCATCCATTTGAGTGATATTTCCGGATGCTTCCTTAACGCCGACAATGTTTTTAAAATCGCGTGCTAAACGAAGGGTTGTTTCTGCTGTCATGTTAACCCCTGTACGTCCCGGAACATTATATAAAATAATTGGAAGATCGGTTGAATTTGCAATTGCTTTATAATGCTGATAAATACCTTCCTGAGATGGTTTGTTATAGTAAGGAACAACAGACAGAATAGCATCTATACCTGTAAAATCTTCATTTTTAAGAGTTTCGATAACTGCTCTGGTATTATTACCTCCACAACCCAATACAATTGGAATCTGGCCATTTACTCGTTCTACAATTAGTTTCTGGATTTTTATCTTTTCTTCAGAAGACAGGGTTGGTGTCTCGGCAGTAGTTGCCAGAATAACAAGAAAGTCTGTTCCGTTCTGAAGTTGATAGTCAACTAATCTAATGATTGCTTCGTAATCAACGCTTTCGTCTTCTTTGAATGGGGTAATGAATGCTACGCCCATACCTCTTAATTTTGACTGTATCATAAGTGTAATTGTAATCTAAAGGTATTTATGCTGCAAAAGTACTAATATTTTCTATTTTTACTATACGTAGGTGATGAAAATAATTTATTTCGTGTTAAATGGTTACAATATTAGCTTTAAAAACTCCTCTTCGCTTATAATGCGTATTCCTAGTTTGGTTGCTTTTTCCAGTTTACTAGGCCCCATATTATCGCCCGCAAGTATAAAACTTGTTTTAGAAGATATAGAACCAACATTCTTACCTCCATTTTGTTCAATCATGCTTTTATATTCGTCTCGTGAATGATGAACAAATACACCGCTTATCACAATAGAGAGCCCGTTTAGTTTGTCACTAATCTGTTCATGTTCCTCTGAACGTGTAAATTGTAGTCCCACCTCTTTTAGTCTGTTAACTAGGAGTATATTTTTTTCGTCGGCAAAGTAATTCACGATGCTTTGGCCTATTTTTTCTCCAATTTCATCTACCTGAACAAGTGTTTCTAGTGTGGCTTGCTCCAATTCTTCTATTGAAGCGAATGCTTTAGCTATTTTTTTTGCAACGGTCGCTCCGACAAAACGGATTCCCAAAGCAAAAATAACCCGTTCAAAGGGTACTTCTTTGGAGGCTTGCAGACTAGCAATAATATTATCTGCAGATTTTTCGCCCATTCTATCCAGACCTTTTATCTGATCTGCAGTAATATCGTATAAGTCTGCCGGATTGCTGATTAGTCCTTGATTATAGAATAAATCAACAGTTTCGGGTCCTAATCCGTCAATGTTCATGGCCTTTCGACTGATAAAATGCTCTATTTTTCCTTTTATTTGTGGCGGACAAGCATTTTCGTTAGGACAATAGTGAGCAGCTTCGCCCTCGTAACGTATTAATTTTGAACCACATTCCGGACAGTTTGAGATAAATTCTACTTTATCGCCAATCATAAAGCGAGATTTAATATCAACCCCGGTTATTTTAGGGATAATTTCTCCACCTTTTTCCACGTAAACCATATCGCCAATGTGAAGATCGAGGCCTTCAATTATATCTGCGTTATGAAGCGAAGCGCGTTTTACAATGGTTCCTGAAAGTTGAACCGGGTCTAAATTTGCAACCGGGGTAACAGCTCCGGTTCGACCTACTTGATATGTGACCTGATTAAGACGGGTTAATGCCTGTTCTGCCTGGAATTTATAAGCAATAGCCCATCGAGGAGATTTTGCTGTGTAGCCTAAAGTGTTTTGATGGCGTAATGAGTTTACTTTCAATACAATACCATCACAAGCTACGGGCAGATTTTTTCGTTCAACATCCCAATAATTTATAAAATCGAACACTTCCTGAAGCGTTTTACATTTCCGAACTGCATCCGAAATCTTAAATCCCCATTTTTGTGCAACCTGAAGATTCTCAAAATGCCCATCGCAGGGTAACTTATCGCCCAATAAATAATAAAGATATGCATCCAATTTCCTTGAAGCTACAACTGAAGAATTCTGTAGTTTCAGTGTTCCCGATGCCGCATTTCTAGGGTTGGCGAAGAGTGGCTCTTCACGAGCTTCTTTTTCCTGATTGAGTTCTTCGAAAACAGACCACGGCATCAGAATCTCTCCTCGTATTTCAAATTCCTGCGGATAGTCGTTTCCATGAAGCACTAAAGGTATAGTTTTGATAGTCTTAACGTTGTCTGTTACATCATCACCCTTTTCACCGTCACCTCTGGTTACAGCTTTTACAAGTTTCCCGTCAATATAAGTTAGCGAAATGGAAGTTCCGTCATACTTAATCTCGCAACATATTTCAAAATCCTCATTTAAAGATTTCCTAACACGTTCATAAAAGTCAGTAACCTCAGATTCTGAGTAGGTATTTCCTAATGAAAGCATCGGATATTTGTGAGCAACCTGCGTAAAGTTCTTATTAATATCACTTCCCACACGCATTGTTGGCGAATTTTCATCATAATATTCAGGGTACTGATCTTCCAGTTCCTGAAGCTCCTTCAACATTTTATCAAATTCCAAATCGGATACTTCCGGAGAGTTAGATACATAATAATTGTGGTTATGGCGGTGTAATTCAGCACGTAATTGCTCTATTCTTTCCTTTGCGGTCATAATTTCAGATTGTTTTAGACAAAAATACGTATTTTCTTCATGAATATCTGCCATGAGCAAGCATATTTATTTGTATTTTTGCAAAAAAAATAGAGCTATGCGCATTGATATAATTACAGTTTTACCCGAAATGATTGAAGGTTTCTTCAATTGTTCTATTCTTAAAAGAGCTCAGAATAAAGGACTTGCTGAGATTCATATTCATAATCTTCGTGATTATACAACGGACAAGCATCGCAAAGTAGACGATTATCCATTTGGCGGTTGTGCCGGTATGGTAATGAAAATAGAACCAATTGAACGATGTATAAATTCCTTAAAGGCTGAAAGAGAGTACGATGAGGTGATTTTTACTACTCCTGACGGAGAGCAGTTCAATCAAAAAATGGCAAATTCTCTTTCATTATATAATAACCTGATAATTCTCTGCGGACATTTTAAAGGTATCGATTATAGAATCCGAGAACACCTGATTACAAAGGAAATTAGCATAGGAGATTATGTTTTGACTGGCGGCGAATTGGCGGCGGCTGTAATGGCAGATGCTATCATTCGTATTATCCCGGGAGTTATTTCTGATGAGCAATCTGCTCTTTCAGATTCTTTTCAGGATAATCTTCTGGCAGCTCCGGTTTATACAAGACCGGCAGATTATAATGGGTGGAAAGTTCCTGATATTTTACTTTCTGGTCATGAAGCTAAGATTGCGGAATGGGAATTTAATCAATCACTCGAAAGAACAAAACGACTGAGACCTGATTTGCTAAAGTAGATAACAAATCAAAATATTTTCATTGATCAAGCAAAAAGGTATAGAAGATTAAGGTGTTTTTTGAGATTTGATTTAGAAATACGAATAGGGTTAAACATAAAAAGGTGTACACTACAATATAATTTAGTGTACACCTTTTTAGTTTTAGACCTACATTTTTTGAAAAATGTAAGCCGAATAAAAATCTTAAGGTTCGCTTTAAATTTGTTTAATAATCAGATTAAACTTCCAAAGCTCCTATGATATCCTTTACAGAAGAGTATCCGTGCCTGTCTAAGTAATTATTTATACCATCTATAACTTTAACAGTTACTGCAGGATCAATAAAATTAGCAGTTCCAATTTGTACAGCAGTGGCACCGGCAAGCATAAATTCTACAGCATCTTTCCAGTCCATAATACCACCAAGGCCGATTATTGGAATTTTCACAGCTTTGGCTACTTGCCATACCATGCGAAGAGCAATAGGTTTTACTGCAGGTCCGCTCAATCCACCTGTAACAGTTGACAATAGTGGACTACGTTTTTCTGCATCAATTGCCATACCTAATATTGTATTAATTAAAGAAACACTATCGGCACCAGAAGCTTCTGCTGCACGTGCAATTTCAGTAATATCTGTAACATTTGGCGACAATTTTACAATGAGTGTTTTCTTGTAAACAGAACGAACAGCACTGATCACATCGCAAGCTCCGGCTGCTGATACTCCGAAAGCCATCCCACCTTGTTTTACATTTGGGCAAGAGATATTTAGTTCTATGGCAGGAATGTTTACAAGTTCATTGATTATTTCTGCTGTTTTTACGTAATCTTCTATTGCAGATCCGGAAACATTCACTATAATGTTTGTATCTGTGTCTTTTATCTTGGGATAAATGTGTTCTACGAAGTAATTAACACCCTTATTTTGCAGTCCCACAGCGTTTAACATGCCAGAAGGAGTCTCTGCCATACGAGGATAAGGGTTCCCTTCACGTCTGTGAAGAGTAGTGCCTTTTACAATTATACCACCTATTCGTGCAATATCTATAAAATCTTCAAACTCTTCTCCGTATCCAAATGTACCCGATGCTGTCATCACCGGATTCTTCATTTTTAGTTCACCAATATTTACACTTAAATCTGCCATAGCAACTTCTTTATATTTAAAACAGGTCCTTCTGTACAAACACAGATATGTCCTTCATCTACAGTATTTTCTACGCAGCATAAGCAAGCGCCTACACCACAAGCCATTTTATTCTCAAGAGAGACTTCACATTCTATATTATTAGCTTTGGCATATTTAGCTACAGAAACCATCATTGGTTTTGGGCCACAAGTATAAATCATGTCGAATTGCTTGTCGTTAAGTATAGAGTGTTGAGTTACATAGCCTTTTTCACCCGCACTTCCGTCTTCTGTAGTGGTATATACTTCTCCAAACTTTTTAAAGTCCTCTAACTGAAGCAAATCGCCTTCTGAACGTGCACCTAGCAGGAAGGTTGGTTTGCTGTTATTAGCCAATAAAACTTCGCCTAAATAGAGCAATGGTGCTGTTCCAACACCTCCTCCTATAAGAAGAAGTTTATCCGAAGGTTTTTCAGGGATAGTAAAGCCATTTCCTAGAGGTAAAACTACATTTACTACATCTCCTGCAGAAACTTTAGCTAAGGTACGTGTACCATCTCCAACTATCTGTACAAGAAACCAAACCTCATTGTTGACTTTGTCTACATAGTTAATTGAAATAGGTCGGCGAAGAAAAGTAGTAGGCGAACCATCTACTCTTATTTCGGCAAATTGCCCAGGAAGCATTTCTGGCAAAATTTCCTGAGAGGTCATTTTGATCAACACATAGTTAGCGTGCAACTTTATGTTAGCTGTGACCGTTAAATCTAAAATCTTTTTTTTCATGAATAGGATAATTCTCGTTCAAGCGACAAAGATACGCCATTTTGTCCAAATTATCCTTTACCTATCTTCATTAAATTATTAGAAGGGCATTTTTTCACCTTTAAAGATCTCAAATGTATTATCATCAAAGAAAATTCTTATTTCAGTGATTTTTCTTGGAGGCTTTTCTATATACCTAATCTCTTCTTTTACAGGCTCTTTATGTGTTGTTTCGGTCGTTTTTAATGGCATTTCCTTGCGATATTCTAAATCAGCCTGAGGAACGGACTTGATTTCTTCATTCTCGTCAAATAAAGAGCGTTGTAAATCATCAGATGTTTTCTCTTGGTTTATCATATTTCCATTTCCATAAAGAAGCCAATCCAAATTCACGTATTTAAATCGTTGATGAATTTTCATAACTACATCTAAACTCGGATTATTCCTACCTCGTAAAATGTGAGTTAATGTAGATCGCTGAATTTCTATACTTTCAGCAAATGAAGAAGGAGTCATATGCTCTCTTTTCATTATAGCTTCAATTCTATCTTTCATCTTTGAGCCTTTATTAATTATAAATGTGAATATCTAATTGTAAACATTGATTCGACAAATGTAAACATAATAATTCACATAAGCAAATTACATTTGTTTATTTTATAAGTTTACAAAAGTATTTCACCGGCTACATTTGTTATTATACAATTGTATAGCCTATAAATCCCATTAAATATATACAGAAGTAAAACTTAGTGTTTAAGATATAAAAATCTTATTATTAATGACTTATTTAAGGCTCTAAAAATGATTTTTATATGTAATACAAATGTATTTCAATATTTTTCCTACCTGTTCTATTTTTAGTTCATATATTTTAGTTATTTATCTGATATATTGATATTTAAGATCTATGATTAGGCTTATAAATACAATTTATAACGATTTTATCACCTATAATTTATATTCGTAAAATGTTATATTACAAATGTATAGTAAGAGCTATTTGTAATAAATTTCTTTGAATGTATATACTTGTAAATGAGAAACATTTGTGTGAACCTGCTATTTTCTTGTGATATTTCACTCTTGTAAATTACATTTCTACTGCTATAAATTTCCTCAATATTGAGATTGTGATTAATAAACAATTGTACCTATTAAATGAAGAATGTTCGATGAATTTCCAAACTATTGTCATTAAGATTAAAATAATAGATTCTCAGAAGCTTTAATTGTATATAAATTATTGTAAAACAATGATTTAACTATATAATTGCTATTCGCAATTTTGCTAATTCTAGATTTTAAGTTGAAATATTATCATTTTGTGGGAGTTGAACTCTGATTTGCTGCCTAAAATAAAAGTTATTTTGTAGTTTTACACAACATTAATTTTTAGGCATAAAAAAAGCCTTCAAAATATTGAAGGCTATATATAATTAGAAAAAATATAAGCTGTAGATTAATGCAGAATTTTATACACTAATTCTCTAAGTAGCTCTCCGTCATTCATATTAGTATTACCCACTCCTTTTGATTTTGCGTCATAATTTCTTATCTCTCCTATAATCTGCATTACTTTTACTCCATTATATTTGTGCATAGCTTTAATATAATCTTTAGATTGCCACGAAGTTTTTAATCCTAATTGCTGAGCTATTCCTTGTTCCGATTTTTCAGGAGCATAATAGGCTAACATTAAATTAGAATAGAAATTGAAAAGAAGAGACAGAGTAGCTTGTATTGGATTTGTTTTTGGATTTTCTGCAAAATATTTTATTATCTGATTAGCTTTGAAAATATCCTTTTCTATTAATGCATTCTTTAATTCGAAGTTATTATAGTCTTTGCTTATTCCTATATTTTTTTCAATTAACTCAGGTGTAATACGCTTTTGCGCTAATGGCAGGGTGATTATTAACTTCTCAAGTTCGCCTGTAAGACGGCTCAGATCGGACCCTACAAAGTCGGCAATCATCTCGGATGACTTTTGCTCAATGTCTACCCCTTTGCGTTTTAGATATGAAGTTATAAACCCTGGAAGCATAGTGTCCTTTAATTTTTTAGATTCAAAGAGGACACCTGCTTTATCAATTTCAGCTGCAAGTTTTTTTCGTCTGTCAAGCACACCATGTTTATGACAAATAACAAGGATTGTAGAGCTTAATGGCTTTTGAAGGTAGTATGAAAGTTCCTCAATGTTTCTTACACTTTGTGCCTCCTTAACTACAACAACTTGATATTCAGACATCATTGGATATCTTTTTGCAGCATTTATTATAGTAGCTATATCAGTATCAGCACCATACACTACGGTTAAATTAAACTCTTTTTCAGTATCAGTAAGAACATTTTGAGTAAGATAGTCGGATATCAGATCAATATAATAAGGCTCTTCTCCCATTAAATAATATATGGGTTTGTATTGCTTTGCCTTAATATCGCTAATAATATCTTCGTATGTATATTCCTTTTTTGCCATTTATATGTTTTAATTACCTTATTTATCGAATTTTAGATGCTTAACAGTCTTCTTCTCATCTATAATCATTTTAAGCGATGCGATCCCTATTTCTACATGTTCGTGAACGAAGTTTTGGGTTACCATATTATCGCTTTTATCAGTTTTAATTCCTTCGGGAGTCATTGGTTGGTCGGAAACAAGCAGTAGTGCACCTGTTGGGATATGATTGGCAAATCCTGTAGTGAAAAGAGTTGCAGTTTCCATATCAACAGCCATTGCGCGAGTCTTAAGAAGATATTCTTTGAATTCCTCGTCATGTTCCCAAATTCTTCTATTGGTTGTATAGACTGTGCCTGTCCAATAATCTCGTGCGTAATCACGGATTGCTGAAGAAACTGCACGTTGCAGCATAAATGCCGGTAAAGCAGGAACTTCAGGAGGAAAATAATCATTAGATGTTCCTTCTCCTCTAATTGCAGCTATAGGAAGTATTAGGTCACCTAACTGATTTTTCTTACCAATACCACCACATTTACCCAGGAAAAGGCATGCTTTTGGGTGTATGGCACCGAGCAAATCCATAATAATGGCAGCGTTTGGACTTCCCATTCCAAAGTTAATAATAGTGATTCCATCTGCAGTTGCAGAAGTCATATTTGCATCTCTTCCAAGAACTGGAACGTTACATTGTTCTGCAAATATCTCTACATATTTATTGAAATTTGTCAATAGAATGTATTCTCCAAAGTCTTCCAACGAACGTTTTGTGTAACGGGGAAGCCAATTTGCAACAATTTCTTGCTTCGTTTTCATATTTATCTGCTAATTTTGTGTTTCTGACTTAAGAATATATTTTTAATTTACAAATTTAATAAATGTTATTGTTAAACCTACCAAAGTATGAGACTAAAATAGCCATACGAGATGGAAAAAAAGTAATTTTTGATGTAATTAGGCGACGATATGTTGCACTTACCCCTGAAGAATGGGTACGTCAGCACTTTGTTCACTTTCTTATTGATCAAAAAGGCTACCCTGTTTCATTAATGGCTAATGAGGTATTATTGAATCTGAACGGAACAAAAAAGCGCTGTGACACCGTGCTTTACAAACGTGATCTTATGGCCCGTATGATTATAGAATATAAAGCTCCGCAAATAGAAATTACGCAAGCTGTATTTAATCAGATAACAAATTATAATTTTGTTCTGAAAGTCGATTATTTAATTGTTAGCAATGGAATTAATCATTACTGCTGTAAAATGGATTATGCAAATCATACATACACATTTTTAGAGGATATACCAGATTATAATCTTCTTTAAAGAAATGCTGTCAATCTATCATTAGATGATAGTTTTGCTATAATATATCAACTATAGAAATTCCCCTTATATTAGCTTATTCTATTAATTAGGCTAATATAAGGGGAATATATTTTAAAGAGGTTTCAATCTAAAAGATTTTCGATTTAGAAACTGCTCTTTTATTATTTAGAGGAATGTTATAATTCAACTCCTGCTAATTCAGGGTCAATCATAACTCTACCACAGTATTCACAAACAATGATTTTCTTGCGCATACGAATATCCATTTGTCTCTGAGGTGGAATCTTGTTAAAACAACCACCACAAGCATCACGCTGTACATATACAATACCTAAACCATTGCGTGAGTTCTTACGAATACGTTTAAATGCCTGAAGTAAACGAGGTTCAATTGTAGTTTCCAGAACTTTAGCTTTCTCTCTAAGTTTTTCTTCTTCTTGTTTTGTTTCTGAGATAATTTCATCCAGCTCATTTTTCTTAACGGACAAATCTTTCTCTCTTTCTTCCAAAACTACGATGCTGTTTGCTACTTCTTCGCTTTTTTCTTTTTCTTCGGCAGTGAATTCTTTTATTCTCTTTTCGCAAAGTTCGATTTCCAAAGTCTGGAACTCTATTTCTTTAGATAAGAAGTCAAACTCACGGTTATTGCGTACGTTTTCTTGCTGAGCTTTGTATTTTTCTACAGAAGCCTTAGCTGCTTCGATCTCAATTTTCTTTGCAGCAATAGAAGATTTAAGCTCGCTAATTTCAAGTTTAATCTTTTCAATACGAGTATTCAGACCGGCAACTTCATCTTCAAGATCTTGTACTTCAAGAGGAAGTTCACCTCTAAGAGTTTTGATCTTATCAATTTCTGAAAGCATTGTTTGTAATTGATACAATGCCTTTAGTTTCTGTTCTACCGTTAATTCTTTCGGTTCATTTTTTGCTTCTTTAGCCATATTTTTATAAATATTTTATGGGATTGGTATTTATTTTACTAATTTGAATCTCAATATTTGGAAATATACCCTTTAATAAGGTATAAAAAATTTCTTTTGTATACTGTTCACTTTCATAATGACCAATTTCGGCCATCAGAATATCGTTTTCATGACCAAAATAGTCGTGATAACGAATTTCTCCTGTAATAAATGCATTAGCTTTCTGGTTTATGGCCTCTGAAAGAAGAAAAGCCCCTGCCCCTCCACATAATGCAATTTTACTTATAAGCTTACCAGTTAGTTTATTATGCTTTAAACATCCAACTTCAAATGTTTTTTTTATGCGTTTCAGGAAATCCAGTTCCGTTTCCGGAAATTCTAATTCTCCTACCACTCCAGATCCTGTTTGAGACCATGAGTTTTTTAACGAATAAAGATCAAATGCAGGTTCCTCATAAGGATGCGCGGCAATTAGTGCTCTTATTACCGCATTTTTTTTAAAAGAAGGAAGAATTGTTTCTATACGAATCTCTTTTTCTTTATGTAATTCTCCTACTTTACCGCAAAATGGATGTGTCCCTTCCTGAGCCCGGAAAGTCCCCTCTCCTTCTAAATTGTAACTGCATGAATCATAGTTGCCTATGTTGCCACAACCAGCATTAAACAGAGCATGGCGCACTTTTTCAGCTTGCTCAGCCGGTACAAAAGTTACCAATTTAAGTAAAGATTCCTCTTTACAAGAAAGGATCTTCACATTCTTCAGCCCTATTTTTTCTGCAATTTTAAAATTAACTCCTCCAAAAGCATTGTCTAGATTGGTATGTGCAGAATAAACTACTATATCATTTTTAATAGCTTTCAGAATACAACGTTCTACATAATCTTTGCCTGTGATAGACTTATATCCCTTAAATATGAGCGGATGATGTGATATAACAAGATTGTACCCCAACGCAATTGCTTCATCAATAACAGATTCAGTAACGTCAAGACACAACAAAGCCCCTGTTGCTTCCGCTTCTGTCAGCCCGATTTGTAAGCCGGCATTATCAAAACCGTCTTGCAATGGCAGAGGCGCGAACCTTTCAAGGGCGCTTACTATTTCCTTTATTTTCATTAAGTGTGAGAAAATCTGGCTACAAAGATATGCTAAAATTGCGATTATACAATCATCTTTCTTGTTTTTTTATAAATTCTTATTCTCTTTTTTGCGCTAATTAATCAGTTAAGTGTGGTTGTTGAAGAAAATTGCGAGCTTATTTAGATAGAGATACAGAATTGTAGGAAATTTATTTTCACCTAAAAGACATAAAGTCTATTTTCTTAATGAGATGTCTGCCGAATTATCCAGCTTAATTCGGAATTGTGTAGCATAAAGTACATTTTCTTGATAAAGTTGAGCAAATATCTTGCACTGAATGATGTGTATTAAGGTGCTTCGTCACTTTTTTGGTGGAAGATATTATATTGAATCTTTATTTATGGCGTTATGCAGGCTTTTTATCAGAGTCAATAAATGGTTTATCAAAAGTATGTAGAATCTTGATTGGATAAGCTATTGAGATTGTTTGTTTCCAACAAAAGTGAGGAAGAACCTATACTAATTTTACGGTGTGTGATAAACTTTGTAGAAAAGATCTTTTATATGTCTTGGTTTATAATTTGTCCCCCCCCTCTACCAAAGGATTTCAGAGCGATATCCCCTATTACCCCCTCAAAAACTTCTTGAAAGATTTGCATTTTCCCAGACGAATTTTGTTATTTTCTTATCCTTAATGTATGACATTGATTTACAATGTTATAGAATAATATATTGTAGAATTAGAAATGATTTATTAGCCAAATAATAATAGTTATAAGTTCAAATATTTTATTATAGATAATTATAAATGTATAAGTAGAATGTGACTTAATGCTTTGAAAGAGATATTCAATCTTACATTGATAACAATTATTTCTTTAGACATCTTATATAATAAGATTTAAAAAATAGAAAAGCGACTTACTACTGCTTAAAAAAACAGTGTAAGTCGCTCCTACTTATTTATTATTAACCGTTTTAGATAATACCTTTAACTGTTTCAAGCATACCTTTTTCCTGAATAGAATTCAAGTTAGCGATTACTTTTTCTGTTAACCCTGAAACTTTGTTCAAATCTTCACCCCAGATCATTTCAGAAGCTAAAACACCTTCTGCAACTGTCTTAGTGCAACCTGTTGCCCAAAGTTTAGCAAGAAGATCGATGATAGCCTGGTCATCGTTAGGAACGATAGTGTCTTCACCACGTTTGCCACCTTTGTAGTAAGTGATGATTCCGGCTAAACCAAGAACGATACCTGCAGGAAGTTCACCCTTACGTTCTAAATAAGTCTTCAAACCTGGAAGGTCGCGAGTTTTGAATTTAGGGAATGAGTTAAGCATGATTGAAGTAACAAAGTGCTTAACGAATGGGTTGCAGAAGCGTTCCATAACGTCTTTACCGAATTTTTCAAGTTCAGCTTTTGGTAAGTTTAATGTTTCAAGTAATTCTTCGAACATTACTTTGTGAACGAATTTACCGATAACAGCATCTTCGCAGCATTCTCTTACTGTATTCAAACCAGAAAGATAACCTACTGGAGAAAGTACAGTGTGAGGGCCATTCAATAAAGTAACTTTTCTTTCGTGGTAAGGAGCTTCAGAAGGAACGAACAATACGTTCAAACCAGCTTTGTCAGCAGGGAATTCTTTAGCGATAGATTGAGGAGCTTCGATAACCCACAAGTGGAAGATTTCAGCCTGAACAACCATTTTATCTTCAATCTGAATTCTATCAAGAATTTCGTTGATAGTAGCACGAGGATATCCAGGAACAATACGGTCAACCAATGTACAGTAAACACCGCAAGCTGTTTCGAACCAAGTTTTGAATTCTTCTCCAAGGTTCCAAAGTTCAATATATTGTTCAATACATTTCTTTAATTCTTTACCATTCAAGAAGATCAATTCGCATGGGAAGATAATCAAACCTTTGTCTGCAGCTCCGTTGAATGTTTTGAAACGGTGATATAATAACTGAGTTAATTTTCCTGGATAAGAAGATGCAGGAGCATCAGTTAATTTGCATGAAGGATCGAATGCGATACCTGCTTCAGTTGTGTTAGAAATAACGAAACGCATTTCAGGGTTTTCAGCAAGCTTCATGAATTCGTCATTCTGAGTATATGGATTCAAAGCGCGGCTGATTACGTCGATCATTTCAATGCTGTTCACCTCTTTACCTTTGTCTAATCCTTGAAGATTAAGGTGATAAAGGCAATCTTGTTCATTTAGCATATCAATCATACCTTTTTCAATAGGTTGAACAACAACAACGCTGCTATTGAAATCAGCTTTCTGATTCATGTTATAAACGATCCAGTCTACAAATGCACGTAAAAAGTTTCCTTCTCCAAACTGAATAATACGTTCAGGATATTTGTTTGCCTGAACATTTTGTCTGTTTAATGGTTTCATTTCTTTTATTTTATAAAGTTCTTAATACTATGATTTCAATGACTTATTATCAAGGAAACTGTACCCACTATTTTCGAATTTTATTGTTGTTTGGTTACAAAATCTCATTCGTGTTCGATAACAGTTTAAATATCATAAATAATATGCGCAAATATACGAATAATTTTGTTATTCCAAATTAAATTTCTACTTTCGTGTGCGATAACGGTTAATAAATCTAAAATAGAAAATAACGATATAAGGCTAATAATTAGCGTTATATCTATCTTTAATATAGTAGTAACAATTTTAAATACTTAAAACGTTATATTAAAATGAAGAATTTTATGGATGAAAATTTCTTGTTGCAAACTAAAACTGCACAAGAATTGTATCACGAACATGCGGCTAAAATGCCTATTATTGACTACCACTGTCATTTAGTTCCTAAAATGGTTGCTGACGACCACAAGTTTCGTTCATTAACTGAAATATGGTTAGGTGGAGACCACTACAAATGGCGTGCAATGCGTACAAACGGTGTAGACGAACGTTTTTGCACCGGTACTGATACTTCTGACTGGGAAAAGTTTGAAAAATGGGCTGAAACAGTTCCTTATACAATGAGAAATCCTCTTTACCACTGGACTCATCTGGAACTTAAGACTGCGTTTGGCATCAATAAGATTCTTAATAAAGATACTGCCCGCGAAATATTCGACGAATGTAATGAGAAATTAGCTATGCCTGAATATTCAGCACGTGGAATGATGACTCGTTATAACGTAGAAGCTGTTTGTACTACTGATGATCCAATTGATTCTTTGGAGTATCACATTGCTACAAGAAATAGTGGCTTTGCAACTAAGATGTTGCCTACATGGCGTCCTGATAAAGCTATGGCTGTAGAAGTTCCTGCTGATTTCCGCGCTTATATTGAAAAATTAGCTGAAGTTAGTGGTGTTACTATCAATACTTTCGACGATGTTGTTGCTGCATTGAAAGTTCGTCATGACTTCTTCGCAAGCCTTGGCTGTAAACTGTCTGATCATGGTATTGAAGAGTTTTACGCTGAAGATTATACTGATGCAGAGATCAAAGCTATCTTCAATAAAGTATACGGTGGTGCTGAACTTACAAAAGAAGAAATCCTGAAATTCAAATCTGCAATGCTTGTTGTATTTGCTGAAATGGATCACGAAAAAGGATGGACTCAACAATTCCACTACGGAGCTATCCGTAACAATAACACTCGTATGTTCGAGAAACTAGGTCCTGATACAGGTTTCGATTCTATCGGCGAATTCAACACTGCTAAAGCAATGTCTAAGTTCCTGAATCGTCTTGATTACAATGACAAGCTTACTAAAACAATCCTTTATAACTTGAATCCATGTGCAAACGAAGTAATTGCAACTATGCTTGGTAACTTCCAGGATGGTAAGATTGCAGGTAAGATTCAGTTTGGTTCTGGATGGTGGTTCCTTGATCAGAAAGATGGTATGGAAAAACAAATGAATGCTCTTTCTGTTCTTGGTTTATTGAGCCGTTTCGTTGGTATGTTGACAGACTCTCGTAGCTTTATGTCATATCCTCGTCACGAATACTTCCGTCGTACATTGTGTAACCTTGTAGGTCGTGATGTAGAAAATGGCGAACTTCCTGCTTCTGAAATGAAATTCATCGGTCAGATGATTGAAGATATCAGCTATAACAACGCTAAGAATTTCTTCCAATTTTAAGAAATAAAACCATTAATACAGTCCTTTTGGACAACCAAATGAAAAGGGATGCTCTATCGGGCATCCCTTTCTTTATATATTCTTTCGATAATATCTACTACTTTTAAGCCATCCATGGCATTTGTGGTAATTGATGCATTACCATTGAGCTTGTCTATTACGTTTTGTATTACGTAATGGTGGTTTTGTGCCGAGCCTTTATAAGGGCCATAATCATTTGGAGGATTAGATGGAGCCAGAGCGGGCATCGTATAATCTTTGATGTGGCAGTATTTAACCTCATTCATATACTGTCCAGCAACTTTTATAGAACCATTTTCGGCAATGATAGTCATACTGCTTTCCAGATTCCTGTCCCATACAGCAGTAGAATAATTCAGGCTCCCCGACCCTCCTTTTACGAAATCAAAAAGAACGCTCCCGCTGTCTTCAAAGTCTGTCAGCGATTGGTGGTTAAAGTCGTAGAATGAGCCTTTTATGTTGGCTATGTCACCAAATAACCAATACATAATATCCACAAAATGAGAGAATTGAGTAAATAAAGTTCCACCATCCATTTCGGTGGTTCCGTGCCAGTTTCCCGATTTATAATATCGCTCATCACGGTTCCAGAGGCAGTTTAGCTGAACGGAATACAACTTTCCTAATATCCCACTCTCAACAACTTCTTTCAGCCAAACAGAAGGTGGTGAGTAGCGGTTTTGCATTACACAAAACACATCACACCCTCTCTTCTTGCTCTTTGCTAATATCTGTTCTGCATCCAGTCTTGAGAGCGCCATTGGTTTTTCAATAACAACATGTTTGCCTGAATCAAGCGCTTTTAAGGCTAACTCAGCATGAAGTCCGTTGGGAACGCAGATGTTTACTACATCAATATCCTTCTCATTTGCGAGTAGTTCGCTCAGAGAATTATAAAAAATCTCCGAAAGAGCTGAAATACCCAGCTCTTTCGGAGAAATAATATCGCATATTGCTGCTAATTCCGCTTGTTCATTCCGGCGGATCATTTCGGCATGTCGTTTGCCGATGTGCCCCATCCCGATAACTGCAAAGCGGACCTTCTTCATTTTTTTATTAGTAAGAACGCGCAAATACAACTCTGCAAGCAGATGGCTTACCTGTAACCATACACTTTCCTGGAGTTTTATCGCCGTTTAATGGAATACAGCGGATAGTTGCCTTAGTTTCTTCTTTAATCTTCTCTTCTGTTTCAGTTGTTCCGTCCCAGTGAGCAAGAATAAATCCGCCTTCTTCGATCTTTTCCTTGAATTCTTCGTAAGAATCAACAGTGATAGTATGAGTTTCACGATAATCGTATGCTTTCTTAAAGATATTAGCCTGAATATCATCAAGCAGATTCTTCACGTAAGTTTCAATGTTATCGCATGTTACAGTTTCCTTTTCCAGAGTATCACGACGCATAACCTCTACTGTATTGTTTTCAAGGTCGCGGCCACCCATAACCAAACGAACAGGAACACCTCTTAATTCGTAATCTGCGAATTTGAATCCCGGGCGCTTGTTGTCTGAATTATCATATTTGAATGAAATTCCTAATGCTTTTAGCTTAGCTGTTATTCCAGCTACTTTTTCATTGATGGCATTTAGTTGTTCTTCATTCTTATAAATTGGAACGATAACTACCTGGAATGGAGCCAATTTAGGAGGAAGTACCAAACCATTGTCGTCAGAGTGAGTCATAATCAAGGCACCCATCAAACGAGTGGAAACACCCCATGAAGTTGCCCATACATATTCCATTTCGTTGTTCTTGTTTACGAACTGAACATCGAATGCCTTGGCGAAGTTCTGACCAAGGAAGTGAGAAGTACCCGATTGAAGAGCCTTTCCATCCTGCATCATTGCTTCAATGGTATATGTATCAAGTGCACCAGCGAAACGTTCGTTGGCAGACTTAACTCCCTTTACAACAGGAACAGCCATGAAGTTTTCAGCAAAATCAGCATATACATTAAGCATCTTCTTAGCTTCTTCTTCAGCTTCTTCGCGAGTTGCGTGAGCTGTGTGTCCTTCCTGCCACAAGAACTCAGCAGTACGAAGGAATAAACGGGTGCGCATTTCCCAACGGAAAACGTTTGCCCATTGGTTACACAAGATTGGAAGGTCGCGGTATGACTGAATCCAATTTTTATATGTGTTCCAGATAATAGTTTCTGAAGTTGGACGAATAATGAGTTCCTCTTCAAGTTTAGCTGCCGGGTCAACAACTACACCCGAACCATCTTCTGCATTTTTCAGACGGTAGTGAGTTACCACAGCACATTCCTTAGCAAAACCTTCAACGTGCTCTGCTTCGCGGCTTAAAAATGATTTAGGAATCAGCAAAGGGAAATAAGCATTAACGTGTCCTGTTTCCTTAAACATGTCATCCAACTGACGTTGAATCTTTTCCCAGATAGCGTATCCATAAGGCTTAATTACCATACATCCACGTACTGCAGATGCTTCTGCCAAATCAGCTTTTACTACCAATTCATTGTACCATTGCGAATAATTCTCGCTGCGTTTGGTAAGTCCTTTTAGTTCCTTTGCCATTATAATATATTTTTAAATTTTATTTTTCTCTATTTTGAGACGCAAAAGTAATCATTTTAGATGAAGAAGTTAAATTTTCGTCTAATAAAATTGCTGTGAGAAAGCGGCACTTCCGGTGAGGAAAAAATAATTAGCCGCGGGATGTTGCTGAAACTCCGATTATGTTTTTATATTCTCCTGTACAAAACAATTAATTCTTTTGTACAGAAGATTGCATTGTTTTGTACAAAAGAAAACATTCTTTTGTACAAGGATACAATAAAGTCCCGCCTGCTTTTTAAAAACATCCGGTGATTCTTTGCAAATAGCTCGCTTGGTTTTAATTTTTCTTGGAATGAGCTTACAGTTTCCCGGGGTATTCCTATAGTCGGTTTACGCTAAAATCAGATAAATTTCTCGAATTCTTCTGCAAATTTGGTTGGTTCGAATTCCAGAATCTCGTATTTTGCCACTTCGTAAGCGTAGAATGGATCTTCTTTAATTAATTCCTCTACCTCTTCTTTTCGAGAAGCTTTGCATAAAATAACGCCACCTATTCTGGGATTTCTTCTGCCGGAAGCTATAAATGTGCCATTTGCGTAGTTTCTGTCTAGATAAACTCTGTGAGCAGCTAAGTGACGATCAACTTCTTCGAGCGGCTTTTGGTAAGTTAATAGTAAGATAAACATAGAACCTCCTTTTTAAAATGTGTATTAAGAGAAAAAGCCTGCGGAGCGACCTGCAGGCTTTGTTAATCTATGAGCGAAAAACGGGGCTCGAACCCGCGACCCCAACCTTGGGAAGGTTGTGCTCTACCAACTGAGCTACTTTCGCGATTATAACTTTATTCAAAACAATAAAGACCTTAGCCTGATAAAGGAAAGGTCTAGATTAGTATTTTGGAGCGAAAGACGGGACTCGAACCCGCGACCCTAACCTTGGCAAGGTTATGCTCTACCAACTGAGCTACTTTCGCAAATATTTTAATGTCCGCTTTATGTGAAGAGAAGGAGACTCGAACTCCCACGACATAATTGTCACTACCCCCTCAAAGTAGCGCGTCTACCAATTCCGCCACCTCTCCAACATAATAAAATCTGATGCGTCTCGCAGTGCCCAGAACAAGACTCGAACTTGCACGTCATTGCTAACACTAGTACCTGAAACTAGCGCGTCTACCATTCCGCCACCTGGGCATTAATAACGACAATTAGCCGCCGACGCACTCAAATTTTAGAGCGAAAGACGGGACTCGAACCCGCGACCCTAACCTTGGCAAGGTTATGCTCTACCAACTGAGCTACTTTCGCGATTGCGGTTGCAAAAGTAGCTCTTTTTTCTAAAACTCCAAATATTTTGCTCACTTTTTTAACGGAAAAATATGCATTTGTATTTGGGTATTTAGCACATCCTGTCGCGATAATCTTCGTAACAGAAAGACTTATAAAGATTTAACTCGTTTTTTGAAGTCCAGAGAGCAATGTCTGGATGTTGAATTCCATTGAACATATTTGTTTTCACCATAGTGTAATGAATCATATCTTCAAAGATAATTTTCTCCCCAATCTTTAATTCGTGATCGAAGCTCCAGTCGCCCATGTAATCTCCGCTCAGGCAGCTATTACCGCCTAAACGATATACAAACTTGCCCGGAACGGCTTCTGATATTGCTCCGCGAACTGCCGGCTGATAAGGCATTTCAAGACAATCGGGCATGTGACAGGTGAAGCTGACATTAAGAATGGCAGTTTTAATGCCTTTGTTTTCTACAATATCTACAACAGAAGAGACCAATACGCCCGTCTGCCAGGTAAAAGCTGATCCCGGTTCAAGAATTACATGCAGATGCGGATAGCGAGCCTTAAAGTCTTTCAATAACTTAATCAAGTGCTCTGTGTCGTAATCTTTACGGGTCATAAGGTGTCCGCCACCAAAATTAATCCATTTAATCTGTGGAAACCACTTGCTGAAGCGGGCTTCAATGTGCACTAATGTTTTTTCTAAATCAAAAGAATCGGATTCGCAATGAGTATGACAGTGAAAGCCTCCAATACCCTCGGGTAATGCTTCAGGGAGTAAATCGGATGTTATACCAAATCTGGTGCCCGGTGCACATGGATTATATAATTCGGTCTCAACTTCAGAGTATTCAGGGTTGATACGGATGCCGCAAGATATATTTTCCCCATCCTGCTTCACCATAGGGTAAAATCGTTCAAACTGGCTGAATGAGTTGAAAGTAATATGGCTGCTGCATTTCATTATAGTAGGAAAATCCTCTTCTGTATATGCAGGAGAATATGTATGAGCTTTGCTCCCCATCTCTTCGAATGCCAGTCGGGCTTCGTAGAGTGAACTTGCAGTAGAGCAGTTTATGTATTCGCGGAATATTGGAAAAGACTTCCACATAGCAAAAGATTTAAAGGCGAGAATTATCTCTACTCCTGCTTTTTCGCCAACGCTTTTTATTGTACTAAGGTTCTTTCTCAGCAAATCCTCTTCCATCACATAACATGGTGATGGCACTTTATTAAAGTCTATCATCTATAATATGGTTCTAATAATTATCTATTTTTATTCATTCAAAGCTTCAGGAAATCACTTTGAATCGGGCAAATTTCAATAGCAATTGTTTTTCTCCGGCATTTCGGAATTTCACTGTAGCTTTTAAGTTTTCTCCGCTTCCTTCTACTTTTAGCACTTCTCCAATACCAAAACGTTCATGTTCAATATGTTGTCCGGATTGCAAATCGGTTATTGGCTCGCTAGATGCCGGCTTGGGTTGAGCATTCTCCATTTTAGTAAGATTCCGTGGAATGGTAACCTTGGTAAATGTGGTTTTTGGCGCTTCGCGCTCAGTATTAAACAAAGAACGTGCCGGCCTATCGTTTTGTTCCCTTCTGAATCTCGACGGAGATTCATCTATATGTCTGCTCGAAACAGAGTCGTTTGGCAGTTTCAGGAATGACGGATCAATATCTCTCAAAAAGCGGCTTGGATTGGCAAATTCCATTTTGCCGTAACGAAAGCGACTTTTGGCAAAAGATAGAAAGCAATGATCTTCTGCCCGGGTTATGGCAACGTAGAAAAGTCTTCTCTCCTCTTCCATTGCCCTTGGAGAATCTCCGGCCATGCTACTTGGAAAGAGGTTTTCTTCTAGTCCAACAACAAATACGTTGCGGAATTCCAGCCCTTTTGCAGAGTGGATAGTCATAAGCGTAATCTTTGCTTCATCGCCCGATTTATCTGTATCCTGATCGGATAACAGAGACACTTCCGATAGAAAATCGGGAAGAGCGATGTTTGCATTGCCTTCTTCCTCGCGCATAGCGCAGAAATCGTGGATACCGTTGACCAATTCTTCAATATTTTCTTGTCTGCTAAGGTTTTCCGGCGTTCTATCCTGGTAAATTTCATTCACAATACCTGCTTCTTTTACAATGGAAGTAGCCATTTCATAGGCATTCTTTTCTGAAACAGCACGCGAAAAGTTCTCAATTAGTTCTCGGAATCCTTGTAATTTAGTATGTGTACCCTTGTTTATATTTAACGCAAACTGTAACGGATTGCATATTACATCCCACAGACTGACAGAATAATTATTAGCAGCTTCAATTATCTTGCCTACGGTAGTGTCTCCAATTCCTCTGGCCGGGTAATTAATAATTCGCTTAAAAGCTTCTTCGTCATTAGGATTTGTCACTAAACGGAAATATGCAATCACATCCTTTATCTCTTTTCGTTGATAGAAGGATAATCCTCCATAAATCTTATACGGAAGATTTCGTTTGCGCAAAGCTTCTTCAAAGATTCTTGATTGTGCATTGGTGCGGTATAGAATGGCAAAATCGTCATAACTGTAACTCTGAGACATTCGCAATTCCATAATTTTGTTTGAAACAATATCTCCTTCTTCTGTATCTGAATATGCCTGGTAAACTCCGATAGGTTCTCCCTGAGATTTCTCTGAAAACACCTCTTTTCGGATCTGTTCGCGGTTTTTCTCAATTAAACTATTAGCCGCACGTACAATAGTTTGGGTTGAACGATAGTTCTGCTCTAGTTTAAATACTTGAGTATTCTGGTATAATTTTGTAAATTTCAGTATGTTATCAATATTTGCTCCACGAAAAGAATAGATACTTTGTGCATCATCTCCTACCACACAAACCTTTTGATGCAATTTTGATAGCTGCAAAACAATGCTGTGCTGGGCAAAGTTAGTATCCTGATACTCGTCGACCAGAATATATTTAAATTGATTCTGATATTTATTCAATATCTCCGGATGATCTCTGAACAATAAAAAAGTATAAAAGAGTAAATCATCAAAATCCATCGCTCCGGCCTGGCGGCATCTGTCCCAGTATCTACGATAGATATCTCTGATAGCAGGCATCTTACAAGCATTATCATGTTCCGTTAGTTCACGATTAACTGCGTAAGCATCAGGAGAAACCAAATGATTCTTGGCATTGGATATCTGTCCTTGTACCGAGCCCGGTTTATAAGTCTTTTCGTCCAGCTGCATCTCTTTGATGATTGATCGGATAAGACTTTTCGAGTCGCTGGTATCGTAAATAGTAAAATTGGATGTGAATCCAATTAACTCTGCCTCTACTCTAAGAATACGTGAAAAAACAGAGTGGAAAGTCCCCATCCAAAGATAGCGGGCACTTTGTTCTCCTACTTGTTTGGCAATACGCGCTTTCATTTCTCTTGCCGCCTTATTGGTAAATGTTAAGGCAAGAATAGACCAAGGCTCGTATCCTTTTTCAAGCAAATAGGCTATTTTATATGTCAGCACACGTGTTTTACCAGATCCTGCACCGGCTATGACTAGCGATGGTCCTTCATTATAAAGCACTGCGGCACGCTGACTCTCATTTAGTTCATCTATATAATTTGTCATTTCTTGATTTCTCGTTCAAACTTAGCGTGCAAAGATAAATAAAGTTTGAATGATATAGAACAAAATAGCATAAGCATGTGTTATTTAAACATGAAGTTTATTTTTTAAGCTTCATACATTACGCCCTATAATAAATTCCAACTACATGATGGTCAAAAAGATGTATTTTTTGTTGGAGATATAATTTATTTTTTTATTTTTGTAACTGGTAAAATACCAAGAGAATGAAAACATTATTATTATCATTAATACTTACTACTATGACATACGAAATGCCGAAGCTTCCATATGCTAATGATGGATTGGAGCCAGTTATCAGTAAACAAACAATTGAGTTTCACTATGGTAAACATCTTCAGACTTATGTTACTAATCTTAATAATTTAGTTCCTGGAACTGAATTTGAAGGAAAAAGTGTAGAAGAAATTGTTGCTACAGCTCCAGACGGTCCTATCTTTAATAATGCCGGACAGGTTCTTAATCATACTTATTACTTCTTGCAATTTACAGGAAAACCTCAAAAAAGTGAGCCATGCGGCAAACTTGCAGAAGCAATAAATAAAGAATGGGGATCTTTTGAGAACTTTAAGAAAGAATTTACTGCAGCAGCTGTAGGACTTTTTGGTTCAGGTTGGGCCTGGTTATCAGTTGATAAAGATGGTAAATTGCATATTACCAAAGAAGCAAATGGTAGTAATCCACTAAGACATGGATTAAAGCCAATTCTTACGTTTGATGTATGGGAACACTCTTACTATTTGGATTTTCAGAACAGACGTGCGGATCATATTGCTGCTCTTTGGAATATTATAGATTGGGATACAGTAGGTAAAAGGATAGAATAGATTCGTTTTGAGGTTTTCAGGAGGCTGCAGATAAAACATCTGCAGCCTTTTTTGTTTTTAAAAGATATGGTATTATAATCTTGTATTTATTTCTGTGTAATTGGCATTAAGTTATTCTTTTAATTTTTTATTTATTAAATATACCGGTCAAATAGACAAAAAGAGAGCAAACAAAGAATAATTCTTCATCCTTTTTTGTACATTTGCAGACATTTTACTACTATTTTTGGTAAAATATACGTCTTGATTGATATAAAATGAAAATAAAATTTATAAGTTTAGCCAGTGGTAGCAGTGGTAATTGCTATTATTTAGGTACAGATAAACACGGCATTTTAATAGACGCAGGTATTGGAATCCGCACTATAAAAAAGGAACTCAAGGAAATAAATGTATCATTGAGTAATGTTTGTGCTGTTTTCATTACGCATGATCATGCCGACCACATTAAGGCCGTTGGGCATTTAGGCGAAAAATATAATATACCAGTCTATTCTACCAGAGAAATTCATGAAGGTATAAATAAGAGCTATTGCATGACAGAAAAACTCTCTACTTCAGTACACTACATTAATAAGGGTGAACCAATGAAAATAGATGAGTTTAAGATTTCAGCATTCGAAGTTCCTCATGATGGAACTGATAATGTAGGCTATTGTATAGAAATTGGAGATAAGATATTCTCGTTTCTTACAGACCTTGGTCATATTACTGAAACAGCAGCTCATTATATCTGTAAGGCTAATTATCTGATATTGGAAGCTAACTATGATTTAGAAATGCTTCGTATGGGACCTTATCCAAAATATCTGAAAGAACGTATCTCTGGCCCCAATGGTCACATGAGTAATACTGATACTGCCGAATTTCTTGCAGAGAATATCAATGAAAACTTAAAATATATCTGGCTTTGTCACCTGAGTAAAGATAACAATCATCCGGAATTAGCATATAAAACGGTTGAATGGAAATTAAAAAGCAAAGGAGTTATTGTTGGAAAAGATGTGCAACTCATTGCTTTAAAGCGAAGTAGCCCATCTGACTTCTATGAATTTGAGTAAGACGTAAAACTTTATGCGAGAAAAAAGCCCGATTTATTTGGGAAAATGAAAAAAAACGTCTACCTTTGCAACCGCAAAAAGGAAATAAAATAAGCACTCTTAGCTCAGCTGGTAGAGCAATTGACTCTTAATCAATGGGTCCAGGGTTCGAGTCCCTGAGGGTGTACTTTTTTCTTATTATGCATTTGCACTCTTAGCTCAGCTGGTAGAGCAATTGACTCTTAATCAATGGGTCCAGGGTTCGAGTCCCTGAGGGTGTACGAAGGAAGGTTTTAGGACTTTCCTTTTTTTTATTTATTATACTCACCATATTGCAAGGATTGGTTCGGTGATCATACCGGCTCATACCGAAATCCTGAGGGATTGAAAATTTAAGCATAAATTTTGGATAATCTGAATAAGAAGAAAGAAATATCTTTCACTCCTCTGAGTTGCGCTCTAAATTGTTTGACTTTAGCATTAAAAGATTCGCTGGCCGCATTGGTTGCCCGATTTCTAAAGAAAGCAACAATTCGGCTCATACCGATATCCAGAGGTGTTGAAGTTTTAATTGATAATTCTAAAATCCGGTTGGTAGTTATTTTATGCAAATATCATTTCGAGCCTATAAATAGAGAATGGTATAATCTCTAACCCCTCAAAACTACGATCTAAAAGCTTTGACTTTACATTGTAGATTCAGCAGAAGCGTTTGTAGCTCTATTCTCAAAATAGTTAGTTCCAGTATCATAATTGCTTTGTTTAACTTGAATAACAGAACCAAATAACTTCAGATTCGACCGTTTTTACTTTATAAGAATCAATCCTAAAATTTGATTTTTACAAAAAATAGTTAGCTTGAAAATACAGAGATCAATCAGATCAATTCTAAAGAATTTTTTATGGATTGTCTTTAATTGAACTTGATAACTGTCTTAATTACACAAATTCTTTCGTATAAAAGTAGCAGATAGATTTAATTAGTAGCAGATGAATGGACAATATTTTTTATCTGCTACTGCCCCAAAAGCTTTTTGATAAAGGTTCTCAGGATTTTTAGTAGCAGGTGGAAGATGTTTTTGAGTAAATATTTGTTTGATGGTAGCTCAATAAATATTTGAAGCATGAATAAACAGTTTTAGCCCAATACGATTAATCAAATAAAAGGTCTGATAACTATTTGTTAAGGGTACTCCCATCCGTTTTTCTTACGTATTCATCAAACTGAATTCTATAAAAAAACAGATCGTTACAAGAAAACTTGCAACGATCTGCTATTATTTATATTTTTTCATCTAAACCTGTAACGGTTTAGAACTAGTAAATTACCAGAAGTAAATGTAGAACAATACACAAATTGCAACTACGCCGAGTGATGTAAGGACATCTGCTTTACTCCAACTTGAACGTGTTTCAGCAATTTGTTCAGGACTCTGAGTTAAGAAAGTAATTCCTTTAAGTTGTTCTTCAGTAGCACTAGGTGTAAAGTAGCTAATTACGTACATAAGAACCATAGTGAATAAGAACAAGAAAATACTAAAGTGTAACCAGTTAATTGCAAGGATCTGTCCGAAGATACTGTCTGCTGGTATGCTACTTGAGAATACCATAAGAGTTAAACGAGATAATCCGATTAAGAAACCAATAAGTAATCCATATTCTCCAGCCTTAGGAGTTACTCTCTTAGTGAATACACCCAAGGTAAATACAGCTGCAATTGCCGGAGCAATAAGCGATTGTACATTCTGAAGATATTCATAAAGAACATTTCCTAAACCTCTCATGATTGGAATCCAAACTAATCCTAAAAGTACTACAGTAATAGTTGCAATACGACCTACCCAAACAAGACGTTTTTCACTTGCATTAGGATGTTTAATCTTGTAGAAGTCAATAGTAAATAGAGTTGCTGATGAATTAAAGTGAGCAGCTAATGATGTTACTAGCGCTGCGATGAATCCTACAGTAACAAGTCCTTTAGCACCAATTGGTAATAAGTTAACTACCATGCTACCAAATGCTTTATCATTAGAATCAAAATTAAATCCATCTACACCTTTAGCTTTCAATGCTGCTGCGATCATACCAGGAATAAGGAACATGAAAACAGGAAGCACTTTTAAGTATCCTGCAAATATTGTACCTCTACGTGCATTTTTTAAGTCTTTTGCAGCAAGAACACGTTGTACAATATGTTGGTCAGTACACCAGTACCAGAATCCAATGATAGCTGCACCAACGATAACTCCAACACCAGGGAATTGGCTATAGAAAGGATCTGCTGGATCTGAGTGAATTAAGTGTCTTTTTTCTCCCATGAAAGCCCAGATGGCGTTCCATCCGTCAATAATTCCACCATCACCTAGTTTATACATTCCTAAGAACAAAATAGAGAAAGCACCAATGATCAGGATAGGTGTTTGAATTACAGATATCATCATAATACCTTTCATACCTCCAAGAACACTGAAAATACCGGTAAGAAGAACTAATCCGATTGCGCCATACCAGAAGTCGATTCCCATAATTGTTTCAAGGAAAATACCTCCAGTGAAAGCTGTTACAGATACTTTAGTCAATACATAACTGATAAGAGTAATAATAGACAAGGTTGAACTTGTGTTTTGATTAAAACGTCTCGATAGGAATTCCGGCATAGTAAATACTTTACTGTGAGCATAAAATGGAACAAATACCCATCCTAAGATAAGAATCATCCAGCCTTGCATTTCCCAGTGTGCCATTGCCATACCGTTTTGTGCACCTGCACCTGCTAAACCAACTAAGTGCTCAGATCCGATGTTTGCTGCAAATATTGCGGCACCAACCGTTAGCCAAGTTTCACTACGTCCTGAAAGAAAAAAATCACTTGTGTTGCCTGTTTTATTTTTCATAACCCAAATACAAATACCAATGAGGGCCACGATAAATAAGGCAATAATAGTCCAATCTAAAAATGCCATAATGTTATTACGTGTTTAAAGTAAATATTATATTATATAAAATTTGTTCTTTCTAATTCTTCAAATGATTTTCTTAATATTAATAATACATAAACGACGAGTTAATAAATAAAGCTTGTTATTATCTATAAAAACATACTGATTTTAACGCTTCAAAATATCGGTTAATCATTAATATTAGTTCATGAGACAAAAATAATAATTAGTGTAAACAGTACACTTATTTTTCGCATGTTATATAACATACTTCATCTATAATCTATAAAAAAGTGAGAATCACATTGAATATTTTGTAGATAATATTGTTTTTTTTCTTGTTTTATAAAGAAATAGTAACGATTTTTGGGCCTGTTTTAAATATAATTGAATAATACAAAATGAAATGAAAACAAAAGATTCTATTTTTAGTGCACCAAACGGGAAATCATATTTAATACCTTTTATTCTTGTTACTAGTTTATTTTTATTATGGGGATTTGCTCATGGTCTTTTAGATGTACTGAATAAACATTTTCAAGGAACTTTTAATATGACTAAAGCTGAATCAGGGCTGGTTCAGTTTTCAACTTATATAGCTTATTTTGTAATGGCACTTCCTGCTGGTCTATTTATGAAAAAGTATGGTTATAAATGGGGAATTATTCTTGGTCTATTTCTATTTGCCTTAGGTTCCTTTGCATTTATTCCTGCAGCTTTTGTTGATTCTGCTGTACCATTTTTAATTGCTCTTTTTGTAATAGCTTGTGGACTTTGTATTTTAGAAACCGCTGCTAATCCATATTCTACAGTTCTCGGCCCACAAGAATCGAGTGCTCAAAGACTTAATCTATCTCAATCTTTTAATGGTTTGGGCTGGGTATTAGGACCACTTGTTGGTGGAGCTTTAATTTTTGGAGCTGATGAAAAAGACAAATTTGCTCCTACTCTACCTTATATATTAGTCGGATCTGTAGTAATTGTTGTTGCTATATTATTTTTAATTGTTAAGCTGCCAAATATTCAGGAAAAAAATGAAGATGAAGCAAAAGAAGAAATTGAGGCTTCTTCTGCAGGAGTTCGTTCTATATGGAGTCATCGTCATTTTGTTTTAGCAATTATAGCGCAATTTTTGTATTGCGCCGCACAAACGGGCATTTTTGCTTTCTTCATTAATTATGTAATGGAACTTGATTCAAATCTAACTAAGCAAACAGCATCGCAAATGTTATCACTTGGAGGAATGGCAGCTTTAATGATTGGACGTTTATCCGGAAGTTTTATTATGAAATGGGCAGCACCAAATAAGTTATTGGCTCTGTATGCTCTGATTAATACTGTCTGTATGATTTTGGTTATGATGTCTTTGGATGGATTATCATTAGCAGCACTTTATTGCTCTTTCTTCTTTATGTCAATTATGTTTCCTACTATATTTGCTCTTGGATTAAAAGGAATGGGTACTTTAACAAAAAAAGCATCCTCTTTTATTGTGATGGGAGTTGCTGGTGGTGCATTTAGCCCTATTTTAATGGGATATATTGGTGAATCAAATATGGCTATTGGATTCGTTGTTCCTCTAATTAGTTTTATTTATATACTTTTTTATGCTTTAAAAGGTTACAAATTATAAAATAAATTAACAAACTGAACTTACAAATATACAGTGCACCCCAAAAGTTTTAAATTTAACTTTTGGGGTGCACTGTTTATATTGAAACACATGTTTGAAGAGAAGCTGCATACAGTTTCTTAAGTAAAAAAAGTGCGAACACTAATTGTTCTAAATTGTAGAATGAACTTTATTTGTTTAAAGTTGTTTTTATTAAAAATTGCATAAGATAATTAAATAGAGCAACTATGATATATAATTTTTTATTTTCATCGGAGCCTCGAGATACAAAAAACTCTGTTTTATTGTTGATTGCCAGAATTATTTTTGGTTCATTGCTCCTATATCATGGAATTCAAAAATTAGGTTCATTTTCAGAGCTTTCATCTTCATTTCCTGATCCATTAGGTATAGGAAACCAGTTATCTCTTAGTTTAGTTATTTTTGGAGAGTTAGTTTGTTCTTTGGGATTTATTTTTGGACTATTATACAGGCTGGTAATGATTCCTATGATTTTTACTATGGGAATAGCTTTTTTTGTATTTCACAGTCAAGACCCTTTTGTTATTAAAGAACTTTCTTTTAATTATTTAATTGTGTATTTAATAATGTATGTTATCGGCCCTGGTAAATTTACTATTGATCGTTTTTTATTTTTTAAGAAAAGAAAGTAAGTGAAATTTTGCTTTTACTAATCAATTTTAAATTAAAAAATATATATATTTGCGTTTTCTTATTATAGTATTAACTAAAAAAATAGAACGATGAGAAGAAGTAAAATGACTTTGGCTTTAGCTATAATTCTTAGCGGTAGCTTTATGTTTAGTTCATGTGTTGGATCTTTTACTCTATTTAACAAATTGGTTTCATGGAATCAGAATGTAAGCGATAAGTTCGTTAACGAAGTAGTATTTCTTGCATTAAATATTGTGCCGGTATATGGAGTTTGCTATTTAGCAGATGCTTTGGTAATAAATTCTATAGAATTTTGGTCTGGTTCAAACCCAATGGCAAAAGTTGGTGATATAAAGAAAGTAAAAGGTGAAAATGGTGACTACACTGTTGAAACATTAAAGAATGGTTATTCTATCACAAAAGATGGAAAGAGCATGGATTTATTGTTCAACGAAGAATCTCAGACTTGGAATGTGGTGTCTGAAGGTGTTAACACTGAATTGATGAAAATGAAAAAGGATGGAACAGTTCAGCTATATTTGCCAAATGGTGGTTCAATGAATGTAACTCTTGATGCTCAAGGATTAACTGCCGCTCGTCAGGCTACAATGAGTAATGCATTTTTTGCAGCAAGATAAATATATTTATAGATATTAGATATAAAAAGATGGAGTTGGCTTTAAGTCAACCCCATCTTTCTGTTTAATAACATTTTAGATATTTTCAGTTATTCGCTTAATATCCATAAATTTGCGTTTTAGCGATTCGATAAAGCATAATTATACTTTCATGAAAAAGGTAAATCAACTTATTCTTTTAACTCTAGTTTCTTTTGTTTCAGCATGTAGTCAGACACCTCAAGATAAGGCGGAGGATGCAGCCATAAGATTTTCAAAGGCTATGTATAGTTTGAATTTTGATGAAGCGAAAGAGTTTTGTACTCCAGATGCAGAAAAAATCCTTGTCTTTATAGCTTCTAATACGAATGATGAAGACCTGAATACATTGAAAAAAGCAGGAGATGTGAAAGTGTCGGTTATCGAAAGTACTGTTTATCCAGGAGATTCAACGGCTACTGTTAATCTCAAAATCTCAAACTACGTTCAGCTAAACATGATGGGTGGAAAACCTACTATTGAAAAAGAAAAAGAAGAAAAGGTAGATTTAGTGAGAATTAATGATAGATGGTTGGTAGATTTACACAACTAGCAATGATGTGCAATGTAAAATAGATAATTCCGTTTTTCTAATTGCTCAATGCTGCCAAATATAATCTCAAAGGAAAATTCCTTTTGAGATTACATTTAATATAGCCGATAGTTAGGTTTTTTTTGCACCGAACTTTTCCTCTATATATTTAAAAATACCGCTGTAATATAACCTTTGAAATAAAAAATCAATTTATTCCTTTCTCTATACTTGCAGATTCTGTATATTTCAATATCGTTCAGAAGGTCCATTAGAATGGATAACCTACAGCAAAATGAAAGGCAAAATCACGGCTAAAATCCGGACTAAATATTGGATATCTTTCTTTTCCGGAAGAATATGCCGGATTGACAGCCTTCATACCTCCATCAAAACGAAGTACAAAATAATCGAAGTCTAAACGTAATCCTAAGCCATAAGCAAATGCTATCTCTTTATAAAATTTATTGATTTTGAAAGCACCTCCCGGCTGATTTTCATAATCCCGGATTGTCCATATATTCCCTGCATCAATGAATGCTGCTCCTTGAACTTTCCAGAACAATTTACTACGATACTCCATGCTTAAATCTAATTTCAAATCTCCCGACTGGGTTAGATAATTAATGTTATTATCCGCTCCTTTATAGCTTCCGGGACCAAGAGTTCTTACAGACCACCCACGTACACTATTGGCTCCACCTGAGAAGTATCTTTTTTCGAGAGGGAGTACTGTTGTATTTCCATAAGGATAAGCAACTCCAAATGCTGCATGGAAGGCAAACGAATTTCTTTTGTCTATTTCAACGTTTTTGGCGAAATCAAAATCGCCTTTTACATATTGAGCATAGGCAATATTCAGAACGGAGTAATCTCCATTTTCTGTTTTTTGCTGATTAACAAGCTTTGATATGCCATATAACAGATTGCCTGCAGATTCCAGATTTATACGTACTGAATATGAATTAGAAGCTGTTGTGTTATTCTGCATTGTTCCCCCAATACTATTGTAATAATAGCTGTATCCGCTACGTACAATTAAGTGATTATCATAATTATATTGGAAAATTGAATTGGCTTTATCCAGATAATCTTGTCTAAACTTAGGTGAAATCCATGGAAGGTAAATGTAACTAATATCCAGCAAATCAATACGATGCTGAACCTTTTGTCTGCGTTGTGCCCATTTATAACTCCATGAAGCCGAAGCAATAGTACGTGAAAACTCCGGCCGTAACTGGTAACTATACTGCATGCCAAATTCTGTTGTGGCACGAATGCTTCGGGTAAAGTTCTCCGAAAGAAATGGAAACAAGAAACTTGGGAAATTAATGCTGGTTTCAGCGCCGTATTCGGTATAGTTATCATTATTGCCGTAAGCTCCCTGGAGTCCGGAAATTGCTTCGTAGGCACCGCGAACCTTAAACATAAACGACTCCGATCCTTTAAATAAGTTTCTGTGGTTGAACGAAATAGAAGCAGCCGCTCCTAAATCTCCTGAAGAGTTAGTTCCTTCCAATTCAAATGCTACAGACTTATGCTTGCTTTTAGTCAGCAATACATAACAATCAAGTTTTGAACTATCTGCTATTTGAGTTTCGAAAAAACGAATATTGGAATACTTTATGGCAGATAATCTGCCTAAAGATGAATAAGTATTCTGAACAGCACGTTCACTAAACAATCTGTTAGGATGTATATACGTATTTTCTGTAAGAACTTTAGGACGTAAGTACAATTTATCTTTATAATAAATTGGATAGCCTTTATAATGAATTGAGTCGTTTATCTCAATACTACTTAATGCTGACGACTGAAGAACGTCATAATCCGTAATAAAGTTAACTTTATTTATCCGGTATTGACTATGATTTCTGAGCTCATCAGTAGCACTTGCTTTATAAAGAAGCAAATGCATGGTTAAGTTTACCTGATATGTATTACGAACAGTGTCGGCTGTAAAAGTAATATACTCTTTGTTGAACTTATAATATCCTTTATTAATCAAACTATTAACTATTCGTTGACGTTCGGCATCGAGTACATTGATATCAAACAACATACCCTTACTTAGTTTCGTCTCGGCAGAGTCTTTTTTAAGAATAGCTTCGATGCCTTTGTCTCTTATATCATATTTCAAGCTTTTTACGATATAAGGTTTTCCAGGAACAATTGTGTAAGTCAGATTAAGTTTCTTTTTCGAAATTTTCTTGCTTGACTTTACTGTAGCACTCATATATCCTTGATTATTAAGTGCTTTTTTTATTTCTTGCTGAGATCTGATATCCAATCCTTCATCATACAAAACGGGCCCATCTCCTAACCTGCGCCACATTCTGTTTATCCATTTAGAAGAATCTCTTCCTGATAAGTTATAGGTATAAAGAGGCACTTTGATTAAACTAAACCATTTGGAATTAGGATTCTGGCGAACATAGCTTTTAAACGGTGTAGGTTTCACTTCACTTTGTTCAGAAACAATATTTACTTCGTTTAGCAAATAAGATCCGTTGGGTACGAACTTAGTGAGTGAACATGAAGCTAATGCTAATAATGCAAGAGAAAATATATAAATTTGGGAGTTTCTTTTCATATAAAGTTGTCTAACTACAATTATTGGACTTACAAATATAGCTTTATTAAAAATATCTTTTTAGCTTTGCTTCAAAATATTTATAAATTAACTACATTATTAATGATTAGCAAGAATAAAATTAAATATATTCATTCATTAGAACTTAAGAAAAATCGTAAGGAAGATAATGTTTTTGTTGCTGAAGGACACAAGCTGGTTGGCGATTTATTAGGTAATTTTTCATGCCAGTATTTAGCTGCTACGCAAGAATGGTGGAATGAAAATCCATCTGCTAAAGCCGATGAGATGGCCATTGTAACTAATGAGGAGTTATCAAAAGCGAGCTTTCTTAAAACTCCACAAAGCGTATTGGCCATTTTTGAACAAGATAATTCTCCTGTGGATTTATCGATAATTAGTAATTCTCTTTGTCTGGCACTTGACGATATTCAGGATCCTGGAAATCTTGGTACAATAATCAGACTGGCTGATTGGTTTGGTATTGAACACATCTTCTGTTCTCCTAATACTGTAGATGTTTATAATCCAAAAGCAATTCAGGCAACTATGGGAGGTATTGCCCGCGTTAAGTTACACTATGGATCATTACTTGAATTAATTACTCAGTTAGATAATTATCCTGTTTATGGAACATTTCTTAATGGGGATAATATTTATTCTAAGGAACTGTCTCCTACTGGGTTGATTGTTATGGGAAATGAAGGGAATGGAATAAGCCCGGAAGTTGAGCGATTAATAAATCAAAGACTTTATATACCCAACTACCCTCAAAATAGGGCTACTTCGGAATCTTTAAATGTTGCCATTGCTACTTCAATAGTATGTGCTGAATTCAGACGCCGGATACTTTGAAGCATTGTAGAATAAATATTTGTTGCTTGTACAAAAGAATGTAATCTTCTGTACAAAACAATTCATTCTTTTGTACAGAAGAATGAATTGTTTTGTACAAAGATATATAATTATTTCAGGGATTATTGAGCAATCTTTATTGATAGTTTTCCGTCGAAACCAATAATTAGATTCACTAAATTGCAGACAGAACTTTCAGGTATACATACTGTTGCCTGATAACGAAATCCAATCTTTCCTACTCCATAGAATTCCATATCAGAAAGAATTGCATTCTTTAAAAATTCATTCGGGATAACACCTATAAATGAATCTTTAGTTATATCGTGTCCGTAAATCATTTTTCGTCCTTCATATACACAAATGTGCATAACATTGTCATAGTATACATTGTCTATGCTAATACCTTCGTCTGAATAGGATGTTTTTGTAACCTTTTTCTTAGATGGGTTAACATACACATAAGCTCTGTAACGTTTCCCATTGTACATTACTACAGAATCTCGTTTTGTAACCTCTGTATATGTTGGTATTACTTCTGTTGCTCTATGCCCCATCATTAACAGAGAATCATTATCGTCTTCAGATTTATGAAGTTTCACAACATTATCAGACAGAGAGTGAAACCAGAATACATGTTCTGCTTGTTTGTCAATCTTATAACGGGAAACTTCTTTTCCATAAGTATAAAACGTATCTTTCTTGATTTTAAAGTAGACAGGAGCGTTTTCGGCATCAGGATAATAAATAGTATCACCCTGAATTTTGAAAAGGATCTCATCGCTTTCGTCATCCAGCCAAATACCCTGAAGCATTTTTTTTGCATTTAAGTCTTCAGTGGCATTATCTGAATTCTCTTTCTTATTCCCGCTACATGAAGCAAGAGACAAAAGAAAGAGTAAAAGCATGACACAGTTTTTCATAAAAGTTAGTTTATCAAATTATTTACCGATACAATAGTATGTAACATCCATTGCTTTCAGTTCATCTATATCATATATATTTCTTCCATCAATTACGACAGGAGTTCGCATAGTTTTCTTTATTACTCCCCAGGCTGGTAAACGGAACTGTTTCCATTCTGTAACCATTAACAATGCGTCTGCATCGAGTAAAGCATCATACATATCTTGCGCATAATAAACGCAATCTCCTATCCTTCTCTTCGCTTCATTCATTGCCGCAGGATCATATACACGAACAGTACATCCGGCTTTAAGCAGAAGATCTATTAAGATCAATGCTGGAGCCTCACGCATATCGTCTGTTTCGGGTTTGAAAGCTAGTCCCCACAAAGCTATAGTTTTTCCTTCTAAATTCCCATTAAAATGCTTATTTAATTTATTAAAAAGAATACTTTTTTGAGCTTGATTAACTTCTTCTACAGCTTTTAGTACACGCATAAGATATCCGTTTTTTTCAGCAGTTTTGATTAAAGCCTTTACATCTTTAGGAAAGCAGGAACCGCCGTAACCACATCCTGCATATAGAAATTTACGTCCGATACGAGTATCCGACCCTATGCCGCTGCGTACCATATTTACATCTGCTCCTACTAATTCGCAAAGATTTGCAATATCGTTCATAAAGCTAATTCGTGTAGCCAGCATTGAGTTTGCAGCATACTTCGTCATCTCAGCAGACGGGATATCCATAAATATTACCCGAAAATTATTCAATAAGAATGGTTTGTATAACTTTGTCATAACTTCCTTAGCGCGCTCTGATTCCACACCAACAACCACTCTGTCTGGGCTCATAAAGTCATTAATAGCATTACCTTCTTTTAGAAACTCAGGATTAGAAGCTACATCGAATTCTATATTCACGCCCCGTTTATCCAATTCTTCCTGAATAGTAGCTCTTACTTTTTTAGCAGTCCCTACAGGAACTGTACTTTTAGTAACCACTAAAACATATTTGTTCATGTGTTTTCCAATGGTTCTGGCAACTTCAAGAACATATTTAAGGTCGGCACTTCCGTCTTCATCTGGTGGAGTTCCTACAGCGCTGAATACAACTTCAACATCGTCGAGGCAACTTTCCAGAGATGTAGTAAAGTTTAAGCGATTTTCTTTTATATTACGAATTACCATTTCTTCTAATCCAGGTTCGTAAATTGGTATTATACCATTTTTTAAACCTTCAATTTTCTTTTGGTTAACGTCTACACAAGTAACATCAACTCCTGTTTCTGCAAAACATGTTCCAGAAACCAAACCAACATAACCGGTTCCTACAATCGCTATTTTCATATTTGTGTTATTATTTGTAAGCTATTGCATCTTTAAAATTAGTAGCTTTTTTATCTTTGGCCGACATTATTATTTGCTCTTCGGCAATAGGCCAATTGATATTAATATCTTTGTCATTATATACAATTGATGCTTCAGATTGAGGCGCATATCCATTGTCTACTTTATATGTAAAAATGGCCTCTTCACTCAATACCAAAAAACCGTGAGCAAATCCTCTTGGAATAAAGAACTGTCGCTTATTATCCTCACTAAGTTCTACACTTACATATTTCCCGAATGTTGGGGAAGACTGACGCAAATCTACTGCTACATCAAGTACTTTACCTTTAATAACTCTTACTAGTTTTGCCTGACTAAATTCCCCTTTTTGATAATGAAGACCTCTAAGTACTCCAAAGGTAGATTTTGATTCATTGTCCTGAATAAAGTTTATCTGTCCAATATTCTTTTCAAACTCTTCCTTTTTAAAGGCTTCCATAAAATACCCTCTATCATCATTGAATACTTTGGGCTCTATCACCCAAACTCCATCAATTTCTGTTTGTATATAATTCATATTATTATTTAAAAAATTTCCTTATTTTCAGCTGCATACCAAGATTATCTCCATAAATGTTTCCTGTATCAAAAGCACCTGATATTGTAAAGTTCCACCCTTTTAATTTTTCCGGGTAATAAGTACATTCTGCAAATGTAGAAAAATTCTCCAATATTTCGGGTATTGGTTTAAAAGGAGTTCCCCAGGTTTTATTAAAAGATAGCTTAGCTCTGTAAGATAAATCATTAAGAATATCTCCACTCCATCCAATATGAACAGCCTTAACTCTATTATATTTAAAGGTCATATTGCCATCTTTATTGTAAATAGGTGATGCTATCAGAGGATTTGCCATGGTCATTCCCCAATGTACCCATCCTGGATAGACATCATGGTTATAGTAATCATCGGCTCCTCCTGTTTTTTTTACGATTGATTCGTCCAATCCATGCAATGGGCCACTTTGATTAGTTGTTTGATAATACTCTACAACTAATCCATTTATTGCTTGTTTGTTTTTTGATTTATATTCAATACCCCATAATCCGTCAAAGCCATTCTTTTTCCCCATTCCGGAAAAATCATCGTAGTAATTTTCTAAATAAGCACTTAAGAGATAATCAGATTGCTTGAAGGTTAGCTTTAAGTGTTCGCTCCCCATCAAATTACCTTCGTAATACTTATTTTCAGACTGTTTTATCGGAAAGAATATTTTAAAATAATCTTTAATTTTGTTCCCTAAGTCTTGTTCGTGGAGGTATGGGTGATTTAATGTATTCCCGCCAAACTGTGCATCGAGGCTCATTCCTAAATCAAGTTGCCAAGGTGAAGTTGTCTTTCCTAACCTAAAAAAGAAACTTTTATGATGGTATAGAATATTCTTTGTATACCAGTAGTTTGTACCGACATTTTCCTTCTGGTAGTTGTTATCTGTCCATTTCCCATAGGAAATTTCAGCTTTTACTTGCGCCCATGGAGCAATTCTTACATAATCTAGAATACCTACTTTTATTTGAGGAATTGGTCTGGCATTTCCACTCCAAGTTAATCCTCCACTACTTAACTGTTGATTTAATAATTCAGAATTAAGTTCCTTACTTCCAATGGATAATCCAAAATATCTATAATTAATATCCAGATAAGCTTGTTGAACAACAAAAGTGGATGTGAATCCTTTAGCCACTGCAAGATCCAATCCTGTCTTAAACATCAGGTTTGAACAAGAATCAGAATAAAATATTCCACCACGTGTATAGGCGTTATTATCAATAGATGATAGTCCGTGTTGATTACTTACTTGCCATAATGGTGTATTATCGCCAGAATGAATAGTAGTTCCAAATTCAGCAAATGATTTATATTTTGATTGACCAATAACTATTCCTGGTAAAAAACAGAATAATAGAAAGCCTCTGGGGATTAATTTAATAAGCGTTTTTTTCACCACGAAATATATTAATAATAGTTATATAAATTATTTTTATATCTAGGAAAAAAGACCAGTTTTCCAGATACCAAACATCTCTTATTACTCGTTCCTCCATTTGTGAGACATCTTTCGTTTCACCTCTAAATCCAGTTACTTGAGCCCATCCCGTAATTCCAGGCTTAACTAAATGGCGTAACATATATTTGTCTATTAATTCATTGTATTGTTTTGTATGTTTCAGCATGTGTGGACGAGGACCAACTATTGACATCTCTCCTTTTAAGACATTAAACAACTGAGGAAGTTCATCAATACTACTTTTACGTAAAAATTCTCCAAAACGTGTTGTTCTTGGATCATTTTCTATGGCTTGTTTTAGATCCGCATCCTCATTAATTCTCATTGTACGAAATTTGTAACAATAAAACTCATGTCCTCGTTTCCCAGTACGGCGTTGTTTAAAGAATACTGGGCCTGGAGATGAAATTTTTATGCCTGTTGCCACAATTATATAGATTATTGGGAACATCGTAGAAATAAATAATAATGAGGATATTACATCAAAAGTCCGTTTTGAAAATCTGTTTAAAGGATTTTGCAGCGGTTCAGTTCTCAGTGATAAAACCGGCATATTCCCTAGTACATTTAATTCCATTTTCTTTTTTACATATCTCCTGAATTCAGGAACAATGTGAAAACGAATCATATTATTCTCACAGAAATTTAGTGCTCTAACAATTATTTTTTCAGCAGATTCTGGAAGAGTACAATAAACTTCATCTACTTCATTATCTCTAATAAAGGCTTCAATATCATCAGTATTTCCAAGTAATTTTGATTCAGATGGAATGTTTACCGGATTATCTTCAAAAAATCCTAAGATTCGGAAACCATAACCTTGATCATCCATCATTTCCTGATACAAAGCATTCCCATTTTGTCCAGCTCCAATAATAACAACCAGTTTAAAGTTAAATCCTTTTTTTCTATAAAGCTTAATACAAAATCGTAAGCTTAATCTCCATGCCGCAAGAGAGATAAACAATAAAGAATACAGCGAAATAGTAAAAAGCCTGGAAACTTCTTGGATTTTGAAGATAGTTAAAACGGAAGTAAAGAGTACAAAATGAAGTAATATTACATAAAATATATTTTGTACAATCTTATCAGCATATATAACTCTAGAATGAATTGCTATTTTAAATATCAACAAACCAGGAATATAACAAATGTTCAAGGCAACAAGCAATGAGTGAAATTCAGAAATCACATCTTCTCTTAAATAAGATTTAAAAATAAGAAACACTAACAAAAAGGTTGCATTGAGAACTAAATAATCTCCCAATACTATTAGTGATTTCAATAGATGTGAAAATCTAGTTTGCTGCTTCATAAATATTGATCTGTTTAAGAAGCAAATTTAAACTATTTTGATGGATTTTGAAAGGAGATAAATGAATATATAGATATAATTTTATAAAAAATAATCGATCTATTTTTTTATTGTTGATTGATAAATAGAATATACTTGCTTTGCAATATGATTCCAATCATATTTTTCCATATTGTATTGTATTGATATAGCTTGATTATTAAGTTTTTGTAATAATTTACTTCTTAAATCTTCCCAATTACCGCAATTAAAGTAATTGTTTTTATCTAGTTTTATTTCTAAATTCGCGGGAATATCACTGACTAAGACATCTAAATTATAACTCATAGCCTCGAGTAATGAAATAGGCAGCCCTTCATGAAAAGATGGAAGGACAAATAATCGAGCATTAGTAAATAGCTGATTTAGTTTTTCTCCTTTTATAAATCCAGTAAGAATAACATTGTTTTCAGATGCAAGATATTTAAGCTTTGATGAATATTCGTCTTCATGATCCGCAGCCCCTGCAATTACTAATTTATAATCTACTAAATTAGTATTGAGAAAAGCTTTAATTAGTCCATCAAAACCTTTTTCTTCAACAAACCGCCCTAAGGTAAATATGTATTTACCAGATTCAAGACCAAGTCTCTCCAAATAATCTGTTTTCTTAGATTTGATAGGAATGTTAACCCCATTATAGATAAGATTTGCTTTGTTATATTTATATTTAGCTTTAATAATATTATTGATTACTTCAGATATAACAATAACTTGATTAGCATATTTAATACCGACGCTTTCACCATAGTTTATAACTACTTTCGCTAATTTCCCCCATTTTTTACGTTCATAATCAGGACCATGATGAGTCATAATAACGGTTAATCCAAGGAATTTAGCAAATGGAACTAGTAAAGAAGGTCCAACTGCGTGAATGTGAAGAATATCAGCATGCTCTTTTTTTGCATAGCAGACGGATAAGAATGTATGTATTATAGCTTCTATGCTTTTTTTTCTTGGGGCATAAATATCATGTAGCTTTACTCCTTCAAAATCAGAAATACGATTTGATGGTGTTATGTATGATGAACGTCTTACAACAGTAACATCACAACCTAATTTTACTATTCGTGGATATAGTTCTTGGCAATGTGTTTCTACACCACCTTGAATATCAGGTATACCACGTGTTCCAATAACTACTATTTTCATTCGAATCTATTTTCATTTAAATCTCCTTGTAATGGTGATTGACCAACATTATACCATTTTTTATCAAGACATAATTGTTTCCCTAAAATACTCCGGCATTTGTTTTTAATTACCCATTGGAGTGGATGCTTAATATATTTTTTCATAACAGGGGAAGCTGTTCCTACCATCCAACAGTTCTTAGGGCATTCAATAACCTTTCGACGGACTTCCTGAGCCTGGATACTTTGCCATATCTCATCAAAAGAGCTTACTTTTCGTATATTTCCCATACTTTGTTTCCAGTATTTTTCTTCCAATCCATTACATGGATAAATTTCGCCGTATGGGTCAATAAAGAAGTTAACAATTCCTGCTTCACATGGGAGCATTCTTCGGTTACCTTCTATATAATTAATCAATCCCATGTTAAAAAATGCTCTAAACCATGATTTGGGATGATTCTCATGTAGTTGCATTTCGATAAGTTTTTCAAAATTGTTGCATACTTCGTTTTTATTTGAAATTACATTATCATTTTTATGAAAGTAATATGAGTTATGAAATGCAGCAGTTGCAAATTCCATACCCAACGATTTTGATAGCCGATATAGTGAAAGCATATCTTCTGAATTATTGTTGGATACAGTACATCCAAACCCTATATCTTTAATTCCTATCTCTTTAAGTATAAGCAAAGTTCTTAACCCTTTGTCAAAACTGCCAATACGACCACGTAATTCATCGTTCTTACACGATAGTCCCTCAAGACTAATTCTAATTCCGACTTTAGGAAAACGCTTTGCTAGTTTAATAACTCGGTCTTCGAACCATCCGGAAGTTGAAATGACAACTCTGGGTGATTTACGAAATGCAACTTCTACGATATCTTCCAAGTCTTCTCTTATAAACGGCTCACCTCCTGTTATATTAATAAACTTAACTTTTGGGAGCATTTCTATTTCTTCAGGAGTAATTTCTTTACTTTTTTCAGTCGGATTATTCCATATATCACACATTTTACATTGCATGGGGCAACGATAAGTTGTAATAATGCACATATCTGTGGGAGAAGGGATTTTATTATCTATCATTGTAAATTTCCATTAATTTATTATAATAATTTTCTGATGAAAATTTGTTTAATGAAATAGCTTGAATCTTATCATTGCAAAATACACATTTATTAAATAAAGATACTATCTTTTCTCGCAAATCATTCAGATCATTAGGAGTAAATAATAGTCCATTCTCATTATTAATCAATTCAGGAATTCCACCAATGTTAGCTCCAAGGACAGGAGTTCCCATACATAAGGATTCAATTACACTGAGAGGATTATTTTCATACCAAACAGATGGCATAACAGAGTATTGAACGGTACTTAAAAGATTGTAAATTTCATCAGTAGTTAATTCTCCTAAAAATATAATATTGTTACATGAATATTTCTTTTCTAAAGAATCTTTAAGAGGACCTTTTCCTGCAACATAAAGTTTATATGGAAGAGATCTTGCAACACTCAATAATTGATTTATTCCTTTTTCTTCTGATAATCTACCTATATAACAATATGCTTGTTCACGAGTTTTAGGTTTTACTTTATATATATTACTATACTTTTTAAAATCAATGAAATTACATAAAACACTAATCCTATTTTTATTGTAACCTGCTTGTTCCATTTTATTTGCAATAAAATTGCTAGGACATATAAAAGTATCGATATAAGGTTCAATATTATTTTTATTCCAACGTATTGCTTCAATGTATGCAAAGAAGCTAGCTATATAACTTTTTTTCATACATTTTTGAGTAAGAACTGGCAATGGATTAGAGAAACAAAGTTCGCAGACTTTACCATTACGCAAACATGAATAGGTAGGGCATATAAGCTTATAATCATGTAGAGTCCAGACAACCTTAATTCCTCTATCATGTGAAAACTTGGCAACGATAGGAGAAAGATAAGAATGAATATTATTAAGGTGTACTACATCCGGTTTAAAGTTTTCAAGTAATTTTAAAAAAGAACTTTTAATGCCTGCAAATCCCATTAAACGAGAGATTGCAAGTGTTTTACCTTTAAATTGCCTATCAGAAAAATTAACTTGATATGGATAATAACATTCCCACCCTGACTTAATATTTTCTGGATAATTCATAGCAAATATTGCAACTTCATGATTTTGTTGTTCTAACAAATGGGCTAGATTTATTGCATAAATACAATCACCTCCTCGTTTGTAGTAGAATTTATTAACTATTAATATTCTTGACATAGTTATTTTTGAATTATGAATTTACAATATTTATAATAAAATTTCTAATTTGAATTCCCATGTTGAGCTGATTGAAATGTTCTAAAACAAATTTCCTCGCTTTTAAGTCACTATTTTCTAATAGTTTAGGATTAGATAATAGTATCTCGATTTTATTTTTAAGATCTTCGACATTATAAGGTTCAACTAGAAATGCACCTTCATTATCTATAATGTAATCAATAGAGCTGGGAACAGAACTGACAATAACAGTTTTGCCCAAACTCATTGATTGTAAAAAACTCATTTGCCCGTAGGAATAGTTATATTTTGGTAAAGGAATTACTACAAAAAGAGAGTTTTGTATTTCTTCTTTTAGTTGTGAGATTGAAATTTTTCCAATTAAATTAATATTGGAAATTTCTTCAGAAGCTTGCATAGAATGAATACCAGCAATTCTTAATTCACATGTTGTATCTATTAGTTTCCACGCGTTGATAAGCGTTTCATAATCTCTTTTCGAATATCCAAAAGAAAATACGTAATTACTTTTTCTTTCTTTGATCTGTGGTTTAAAGTAATCTACGTCAACTCCAAATGGAATAAATAATGCTTTAGGCAATAAGTTGGGATATATATTCTTTAAATTTGATAAGATTATTTTGGAATGACATATAATATAAGGTGAACTTTTCATTGCAAAAGATATTAGTTTAGTTGAAAGTCCTTTAGCTTTAGCCCCATTCATTCCTCCTATATCAAAAATAATATGTTTTGGGGTTTGCATAAATGTTACTGTACGCAAAAATGATAAAACAATACCACTTTGAGCGCCATGTGAAATAACAATATCATATTTACGCAATTTAAAAAATGCAAGAAATGCTTGCCAAATATAGAATTTAGTTTTAATTTCTATTTTATGTAATGGATTATTACATTTAATATCAATAATATCCACAGTTGTATCATCAGGAAAATATTTAAAGAACCAATATTTTTCACCATTCACATATTTGTCTGGATCTTGAATAGAAGGATCATCCTTATTTAAATAATTTATATGCCAATTAGGTAAAAATAAAATCTTCATAATGGGAAAAAATGATTAATTGCATTTTTTATTTTTATTCGATATTCTGTTTCATTATAATATTTATTAAAGATATCAGAATATTCATTAAGAATATCTTTAACTATAATTTTTTTCTTTTCAAAACTGCAAATATCGTCTATGGATTCAGTTAAGTTATCAATATTGATTTTAATATAAAAATATTTATTTATAAATAGATTGTTAAAATCATCAATAACATCTGAATATATAGGAATAACACCATTTGCTAAATAAGAGTTCAATTTTGTAGGCGTAGCAACATGATTCATTTTTAAATCTTTCCTTAAAATAAATCCATATTTATATTTAGCTAGCTCTTCATCTAACTCTTTTAATGGTACATACTTAATAATTGCATTTATATTATATTTCTTTATAATAGGTATTACTTCTTGCTGATCACTTGTTAAAATTGTTAATGTTGCATTTTTTAATTTTTCCTTTAGCAATGAGAAAAGATGAATTGTTTCATCGAGACATTGCCATTTGATAACAGCTCCGGCGTAGACAAATGAAGCACTTTCATATTTATGCTTATAATAGAAGCTGTTTTGAGCTATAGCTTTATTAAAGCAAGGCATTATCATGTAATTGTTTTTATTGTAATTATATTTTGTTTGATAATGATTTAGCATTGAATTTGAAACAAAGAAATTAAATTTGCTTTTTATTAGTACAATCTTTTCAAGAATGGAAAAAATAGGTACTTTTAACTTTGAATAAAGTCCAGAATATGAAGTTGCAACTTCTTCGGGAGTAATGCCTTGAAACCAAAAAATAATTTTTTGATTGGGGTTTTTCAACAATAATCTGAAATAGCTCTGAAGAGATATTACAAGAACAATATCATTAGGATTAATAACTCGAATATAATTAATGAATTCGACTTGATAATTTGAATTATTAGATATTTCTGAAGATATAATATCAACATAATGTATAATAGCATTATTCTTTTCTGCATCACGAATGTAAATTACGATCTTCATAATTCATTCATTTTAAGAATGTCAACAATGCGTTTTGATGCAAAGCCATCTCTATAATAATTTATAGATATACTAATTTGTAAGTATATATCTAAAATCTTGATTAGAATACAAGTATCTTTAATATTTATAGAAGTATTTGTATCTACTAATTTTACTGTTCCTGCTTCTATTGCTTCAGGTTTAGTACCAAAAGTTAACATTATTTTTTTCATAATATCATTTTCTATGCAAGAAAATTTTGCATTGATTTTTAATTTTCTCTTTTATCGAATTTTCTATATATAAATAACTAAGAAATAAAATTGCAGATAAATATATGAGATAGATTAATATAGATTCTATTTCATAATAAACAAAATATCCTGATATTAATAAAAAAATTGGGAATATAACCTTTAATGATATTTTTATTACAAAATATTTGCGAGTATCAAATAAACGATATATAAATAAAAACATATATGAAATCATTGAAGATAAAATAACACCATAAATATTATACTTTTGAATGAATAAAAAATTCAAAAATACATTTAAAATAGCAGTCATTATTGTTGCAGGAAGTGTTTTTATTGTTTGTTTAGAACATTGGTAACCCATATCTAAAAATGCTGCTAGTGCATAAAAAATAACAGAGATAAATAAAGGATATAAATAATCAATACTTTGTAAGTATTTAGGAGACACTAGCCATGAATAATTCATTTTTAGTATAAAAACAAAAGATATAGCCATAATTGCTAGGACTAAGATATAAGTGTTTAAGATCTTTGAGAAATAACTATTTTTATCAGATGATTTAAATTGCTTAATAGCTGTTTCTTGCCATGCTTGATATATAATAATTGTGAAAGTTTCTAATATTGATGAAAACTTAGTAGCTACTGCATAAATCCCATTTTCTTCAAAACCCAAGTAGTTGCTAATAAAAAAACGGTTTGAACTACTTATTAACCACCAACAAATAACGTTTGGTAATAATGGTAATGAATAATTTATTAGTGTAAAATTAACTTCTTTATCTTTAAAATTGTAATAAAAATATTTTTTTATAAGATGTAGTCTTGACTCTAAAATCCATATCGAAAAGATTCTAGCTAAAATACTTGCACAAAATATACCTGCAATACCCATATTAAAAAACACGATGCACAGCACACTAAAAATACCGGTTAAAGAAGCTGTTATAATTCCAGCAATTACATAGTATTTATTATTCCCAATTCCTCTTACGATTTGTATTTGTACTTCATAGAATGACATAAATATTAAGGCAAAAACAATCCATCCAATATATGGTATTGATATAAAATATGAAGTAATAAATGCAATTAATAAAACGGCAAGGGTAGTTTGGATTAATAGCTTATAAGTGAAAGTAACAATATTTATTCTAATTTTTTCAGAATCACTATCAAGTAAAAAACGAAAAACTCCTTCACGTAATTGTAGAGTTACAAAGGGAATCATAAGAAAAATTATATTTAATGACAAATCATAATAGCCATATTCTCCAGGTTTAATAAAATAGGTATATAGAGGAACTAATAAGAAAGTTATCATTTTTGATCCTAAGTTACCAATCCCGTAAATTAATATATCGGTAATAAATTTTTTATTTCTAGAGTTCTTCATATAATGACTAATTATTCTTTCAGCATAGAATGCATTTCAGATAATGTGAGGCCTAATATTACTAACATAAAAAAACCTCGATTGTGAGTAAAAGTTGAGTCAGCAATACATTCTATTCCAAAAAAAGCAATAATTAAAGTTGCAATTAAAAAGAGCTTGTCCATTCCATATTTATTCTTATACACAAACATTGCTTTCAGAATTTTTATCCAAAAAAAAATGAAAAGAAAAAGTCCAATTATTCCGAATTGTGCAAGCGAGGGATAGTATGTATCAGCAATAAAATCTGGATAGTCTTTTGATAATCCCCAAAGTTTATCAATATGATATTCCGCATAAGTTTTTGAATAATATTGGGCGGAAGTATATGTTGCAAAACTACCTAATCCGCTACCGAATGGTAAATAATCAATCAATATTAAAAATGAGACTCCATATAAAGCGGGACGAGCCCACTTTTCACCAGTGTTATTCATTGTCCCAACAATAAAATATAAATCTATTTTATCCCATGCTACAATCAATACAATGAAAAAAAGAAAAATAGCTAATAGTACAGAATGGTAAGTCATTTTAAATCTATATCCTGATTTTAGCATAATAGAAAACATTAACGCAAACATAAAAAAACCATAGAATTTTGAACGAGTTGATAGAATTCCAACCGATAAAATTAAAAGGAAAGTCATGAGGTCTTTCCATGTGTATGAACTACAATACAAATATAAAAATGCGGTTACAACAGCAGCTGTGGCATAACGCGAAGGATGTCCAAAAATAGTATCTATATGCCCTAATAAAGCTATAATTAATAAAATAAAAGCGAATGAGAGACACATAACAGTAATAAATAACTTATATTTTTTTGATAAAACAGGCATTAATAAATAAGTGCAGTAAAAGCCTAAAAATGGTTTTATCTGAATTGCAGCATCCATTAATATAGCTTTAGGTACATTTGATTTAATCATAAATGAATAAATAATATAAAAAAGAAAAATTCCGCCTAGTATATATAATGGCTTTGCTTGGCTCCACCTTCGTCTTTCCCAAAGAATCAAACCTGTAAACAGAACTAAAAATATAGCCATAAGTTCATCTGTATATTTGAATTCAATAAAGTCATAAAGCATGACCCCGAATATATATCCAAATATAAGAAAGACAAAGAATAGATTGTTTTTGGAAATCTTAACTGAGACCATTTATTTTGAAATATTAGAATTCATAACAATACATACATTAGGTAATAGTCCTGATTTTATTATATTATTTATATTCTTTAATTTGCTTTTTGTCGTAAATTCTTCACGAATAATAAAGAATGTATAATCTACTAGATGGGCAATATCATATGCTGACGATGAAATAGACAATGAAGCACTATCAATGATTACATAGTCGTAATTAGTCTTCAGATAGTTTACTAACAATTCCATTTTGGAACTGTACACTAGATTTCCACAATCTTCTTGAGGCTGTTGAGACTGTTCTGATTGAATGATAGTTAAATTGGGTGTTTCATTTACTAATATTCTATCTAAATCTATATTACCACTGATATACTTATTAAGAGTAATTTCATTTTTAGTATCTTTAGAGGAATCTGGTTGCTTTGTAAAATCCATATTTACGAGTGCAACTTTTTTATCTGTCATAGATAGACTTTTTGCTAAATTTGAAGCAAAATATGTTTTTCCTTCTCCTTCTATACTTGAAGTAATAATAAAAACCTGGCTCTGTTTATCTTTTGAATATACAAAGTTTCTTAGTATTCTGAACGATTCATAATCAGTGAATTTTCCCCAAATTGGATATGACAAATTATCATCAAAGTCCTCTTTTGAAGCAGTTTTCTTTATAAAAAATAGTCGAATTGATATGATAATTATAGAAAGTATAATTGATACAAAAAAGGCGACTGCAAACACTATAATTTTTTTAGGGAAGACAGGCTTAAAAGAACAATATGCATGATCAACAATGCGTGATGCCATTTCATCTGGAGCATTTGAAATCTCTTTTTCTTCAAGCTTTTGGAGAAGGAAAAGATAAAGTGTTTCTTTTACCTTTTGCGCTCTTTTCATCTCAATGAATTCTTTTTCTTGCGCAGGTAATTCATTTAGTTTCGAATTAAGCGACAAATTCTTTTTATTTAATTCTGAAATTGTAATTTCAAGACCTTTTATTGCTGAATTTATTGTTTCAATAAGGACTTTTCGTTGTTCTTTCAATTGATCATTAATTAGAACTATTGCAGGATTAGAGGGCTCAGAGCTTTTTAATAACCTAAATCGTTCGAACATTAATTTATTATATTCAGAAGTCAGAGCTTCATCTCCGTAGCTTATATTTGGTACAATTGCATATTGGTTATTAGGATTCTTTATATAGTTAAATACATAGTTTATTGATTTTAACTGAGTTTGCAGATCCAGGATTTTTTTATCCGATTCTTCGGATCCCATATATACAACACTTCCATAAGCCTCTAATTCTGGAATTTTATTTTGTTTTTTATATATTTCTATTTTTTTTTCAAGACTGTCAAGCTCCGATGTAACTAAGGCCAACTTTTCTTTAACAAATGAAGCGTTTACTGCTGATTTTATAACTTTTACTGATTTTGAGTAATCATTATATATCTCCATCGTAGTATTTAGAATATCAGTACCTCTTTCCTTATTTTCATCTTTCAAACTTAATTCTATAATATCAGATCCTGCATCAGCTGGAGCTGCCACAAGTTTTTCTAAATACAATTCATAAATATAGTTTAATGGATATACATTAATTTCAATATCTTTATCATCTTCTAACTGGTAGCTATTGGTTTTGGATATTTTTATTTTTCCTATTCCAGATTGTATAATATATGGTAAAGAAACATTCTTTATAGTCCTTTTTTCAAATAAAGCCGATTCCATTTTGATATCTGCTTTTTGATTACTTATTGAAAGTTTTATAGAAATAGGTTTTGATAATGTATCTAAGAAATTTGTTGGGAATTCTAATTCTAAAGGTGATTTTTTGTAGGCAGAAATCATTTTAAGCCCTTCTTTTTCTTTGATATCAACTTGTAAACCAAGTTTGGAAATCATTTCACCTGTGATTACCTTGGACTGAATAAGAAGTACTTCATCATTCGCATTTACACCAACTCCTGAAGCACTAAACATAGAACCAAGAGCTGTCGCCTTTAACATTTTTAGCTCGGAAGTCATTCCTGAATTTTCAGCAATCAGTTGTAAACTAGATTTTATTTTGTATTGGGAAGGTGTTACAAGTACAAAAAATATGGCAATTATTATGCAAATGAATCCAATAGAGAAGAAATATTTCCAATATGCATAAAACCTGGAAAATAGTTTTGCAATATCAATATTTTCATCTTGTTGAACAGGATTATTATTATATTTCATAGTTGTTTTTCTATTTCAAAAATAAAGCAATACATAAGGATGCTATTACAGAAATGGCAGCTGTAACAGTAGATGCTACTGATAGATTAAATTGTTTAGCTGAATCTATTCTTGAGCTGTTCTGTTTTGCTTGATTTGGTTGTACATAAATTACATCATTTTGTTTCAGATAAAAATAGGGTGATTTGAATATATCTGTTGAAGTAAGGTTGAATCTATGAAACTCTTTTTTGCCATTATTTTCACGGACTAGAAGCACATTTTCTCTATTTCCATAGATACTCAGGTCGCCACTTAGACTGATTGCATCCATAATAGTCATTCGTTCATTTGATGTACCTTTAGTTCCGGGATTATTAACTTCGCCAAGGACAGATACTTTAAAGTTAAGTAACTGCACATTTACAATAGGATCTTTAGCGTATTTAGATATTTTATCTTTTAATAAATCGCTAATTCCCCGGCGAGATAAACCAGCCACTTTTATTCTGCCTAATGTTGGAAAATCTATATCCCCATTTACATCAACTAAATATGATTGTAATACAGGCGTTGTTGATAGTTCTGTTTCGCCTGGATTTATTGTAGATGATGTTACAGGTAAATTAAACATTGCAACAGCAGCAGGATCTTTACCTGTTACTATAATAGAAAGAAGATCAGAAGGAAGTATTTTAACTTCATAGTTGGCACTATTCATATCAACTGAATAGTCTTTACTTTCAATTTGCTGTAAATCTTGAAAATATGATATTTTTTGAGGTGTACTACAAGAATACATTGAGAGTATAGCACACAATAAGACAAGTTCCTTTTTTTTCATTCGGTAAATTAATCTATATATGTTTAAAACAAAAGTACTAAATATTTCTTCATTAGTATAGATTAAAAACGTCATAACATTTTCTTTATTGTGTTTTTATTGATATTAAAATCCCGATTTTATAGGCGAAATCAATAAAAAAACGTACATTTGCATCATGATTGAATTGCTAAAGCATATAGAAACGTTACTATTAGAGAACGATTGTGTTATTATCCCGTCGTTTGGCGGATTCGTATCTCATTATACTTCAGCGAGATGGATAGAAGAAGAAGGTATATTCCTTCCTCCTACTCGTTCTATAGGTTTTAATCCTCAGCTTAAAATGAATGATGGATTATTGGTTCAATCGTATATGACATCATATTGTACTGACTTTTCTGATGCTTCTAAACTTATTAATAAAGCTGTTGATGAGCTTATTAATACTTTACATGTTGATGGAAAAGTAGAAATGCACGGAATTGGAGATATGTTTTTTACAATTCATGGTAAACTTCAATTTCAACCTTATGAAGATGGATTGCTTACACCTTATTTATATGGATTAAGTTCTTTCGGAATAGATAAGATAGATCAAGTTGTAAAAGCAACAGATGAAAAGGTAGTGCTTGAAACTTCCAATCCAAAAGTTTATGAGATTAGAGTTAATCGTTCATTTATTCGTACGGCTGTTGCTGTCGCTGCGGCAATCATAATTTTCTTTTTAATGTCTACTCCGGTTGAAAATACTTATGTAGAAAAAGGTAATTATGCACAATTAATTCCATCTGAGTTGTTAGAACCATTTGATAACAGCATGAAAGAAAGTATTCCTGCAAAAAAGCAAGTGAACAATCAGAAAGTACAGGAAGAGATAAAGCCAAAAGCAATAAAGGAAGTTGTTATTCCTAAAAGTAACATAGAGAATAAAAGTAATATTGCTAAACCTTTAGCTGAATCTATAAATAAGAATTCTTGCCACATAATTATTGCAAGCGTAAATAATCGTGCTGATGCTCAAGAAATTGTAGATAGATTAATATCAAAAGGTTATTCTAAAGCGAGTATTATCGAAGGTAAAAAATGGATTAGAGTAAGCATAATGTCATTATCCAATAATGATGAAGCTAACAACAAACTACTTCAATTAAAGAAAAATAAAAACTTTAAGGATGCTTGGTTGCTGACTGATAAGTAAAAGATTCCCCATTATATGAAAAGAATATTGTGTCCAAAGTGTGAGAATTATCTTACATTTGACGAAACAAAGTATACCGAAGGACAATCTTTGGTATTTGTTTGTGAACATTGCGGAAAGCAGTTTAGCATCCGTATTGGTAAAACTAAACTAAAGTCAAAGAATAGAAACGAGGAAACTTTAGATCAAGAAAGTGATAAAAGTACTTTTGGAAGTATTGCTGTTATTGAAAATGTTTTTGGCTTTAAACAAATACTTCCACTTTCTCTCGGAGATAATGTTATTGGACGCAGATGTGTTGGAACGAAAATCAATACTCCTATCGAGACCGGTGACATGAGTATGGATCGCCAACATTGTGTAATAAATGTCAGACGAAATAAAAAAGATGAATTGATTTATACTCTGAGAGATTTCCCAAGTGTGACTGGCACTTTTCATATGAATGAAATTTTAGGAGATAAAGATCGGGTAGTTTTAAAAGATGGTGCAATTATCACAATTGGTGCAACCACATTTATACTCCGTTGCACTGAAGGCTAAATTTGCTTTGCCAGATTTAGTCTATCTAGAATGCCGAGAATTATAAATTCCGACCAAATACCAATAAAAAAAATAAATATCGCAAGGAAATTGCCTTAGAAATGGGATAAAATTCATTAAACTTACTGTAATTTAATTAGTTATATATGAATTTTAGTTTTAGGAATTATTCCTCATCTGGGAAATTTTGACAATAATAAGGTGATAATATCACTTTTTGGGGTTTTCTCTATTTTTTCTCTTCCATGAATGTGAGAATCTCAAAGATAAAAATGAAAATTTAATTCTCTTCAATTTTCCATCCCTATTACTATTACCAATCCAACCGAAATAAAATCTATTGAAGAATTCGTTTAGTCAAGCGAGGTAAAAGCAAAATTCATTTTATTTCTTCTCGAAATAAATGAATTGCTTATTTTATGCTTTGGCTAAATTCACAATAGAGTGATTGACGAATGTTTTCCTAACTGAGTGTATAACTCTATCGTTGTTTTGCAAATTCGCAATTGAATTCAATTGACGAATAAAAAATTAGCAAACTCAGAAAAGATATTCTTATTTCATTTTCCTGACTGAAACAAATTAACCTTAAAAATATTGAATGGATGATTTTCTTATTTTAGATGTTTGAATGTTCTTCTCAATAAGTTTATTGAGAATTATAAGTTAATACATTCATGATGAATTTCTCCTTCGGAAGTAAATTCAATCAGCTTGGTGATATAAACAAATTGTGCTTCGTGCGCGAGTTTTTATTTTTAGTCGAAGTTTTAGGTATTTTTTTAAGCATTTATATTTATCATAAGCACTTAAAATGGTAAAGAACTGGATTTGCAGTTTTATTCTCAATAAAAAATAAAAGGAACAACTGATTAAATTTCAATTCGTTGCTCCTTTTATTGTAGCGGATCCGGGAATCGAACCCGAGTCTCAACCGTGAGAGAGTTGCGTGCTAGGCCACTACACTAAACCGCCATGTTTATTATTCGATACAACAAAAGTAATACTTTCTTTCTAATTCGCAAAAACTTAATGAACCTTTTTTTTCTCTTTTATCATTTTATTCATTAAGCCATAGCGCTTGTCAACAACATGGTCTGTGGGAAAAAATGTAAAATTTATCTGCCAGCCATTTTCTCTAAAAGCAAATTTCCTTCCGCTAGATCCATTTCTTATATTGTCAATTTTATGTAATATAAAATTTTCAATTCCTTTCGGATTTTCTATGGATGACTGAATCACGTCTGCTGTTATAAAGAATCCGGGAGTGGATATTTGACTAACCATCTTTAAAATATCATCGTCCATTTTTCTTACTTTCTTTGAAGACGTGGATTAATCTACCAAATTTGTCAAAAGATCGCCTGGATGCAATTGATATAGTGATCATGATTGAAAGCATTGATGCTGTAAAGGTGATAACGACTATCATCATCTGATATTTTATTGCAACATTAGGACTACTTCCTCCAAGTATCTGCCCTATCATGGTTCCAGGAAGAGCAACGAGTCCCATTACTGCCATATTTGCGATGCAAGGACTAAATGCTTTTATTAAAGCTTGTCTTATAAATGGTGCCTGAGCTTCCTGACGGGTTGCTCCGTTTCCCAATAAGTAGTAATATTCTTGTTGTTCCCGCTGAAGCCCACTATAAAATGTATTCAATCCTATTACATTTACAGACAACATATTACCCATCAATATTCCAAATATTGGAATAAAATATTGTGCATTAAAAATATTATTTAGTTGAAGAACCAGACCTAAAAAATAGGTACCTATGAGGACAACCGAAATAAAAAAACCAATGGAAATTGGTATCAAAAGAATCTTTCGTTGTAGCCTGGTTCTGACTAATGCAGTTTCGGATGCAACGATTATCATTACGAATACCCAAAGAAAATTTACCAGTGGATGATTTAAGAAAAAAAGATACTTTAAATAGACTCCAATAAGGAAGAGTTGGACTAACATCCTCAGTACAGCTATCAACGTGGATTTTACCAGTCCTGTCTTAAATTTCCACAGGTAAAACATTGGAATGCCCATCATTAGCAAACCAATTAGTAAGTTTTCATAACTAATATCTATTGTTCCCATGTGGCTATAAGTATATTACATTATCGCAGCCTAGTTTAAATGCACGGTCGTGAGATACAGCGAGAATAGTCATCCCTTTTTGAGATAGTATGTTGAAAAAGTTCAGAACTCTTTCTACAGATCCTGCGTCAAGTGCCGAGGTTGGTTCGTCTATAATCAGTAAAGGTTTCTCTAAAAGAGCAGCAACAGCTATCATAATTCTTTGTCGCTGTCCGCCTGATATTTCGCTGACACGTTTTGTAAAGAGTTCTTCTTCCAGATTTAATTCCTTAAAAACCTCAAATAGTTTTTTCTTTGAAAAATGAATTACTTTATTTGCCTTTAGCTCAAAAGGAAGCATTATCATTTCACTTACCCATTCGCATGGCAAAGCAAGTTCCTGGGGTATCCATGCTATTTTTCTTCTAATCTGGTCGATGTTTTCTTCGCAAAGCAAAAGATCATCTATTGTTATGCTTCCGCTTGTTAACGGAACAAAGCCCATAATTGCATTCAGAAGTGAAGTCTTTCCACTTCCGGATTCGCCGGAAATGCAGACCATCTCACCTCTTTTTATATGCACACAAAGTCCCGTAAAGAGTTCTTGTTCTCTATACGCAATACAGGCATCTTCTATTTTGAGCATTCTTTAGTTATTTTCTGCGAATAGGCTTGCGTCCTCTAGGCTTTGAAACTTTTGCTTCTTCTTTTGTTTCCACTTTCTGGAACGATACAGCACGGAAACTTTCCAGCATTTTTACTTCCGGAAGATAATTAATCTTGCTGAATGAAACATCTTTCGGGTGAACATCTTCTGCGTTGTCTACTGTAGCACTCTTTACTGAAGTGGAAAATGTTCCTAATGAATCTATTTTCACAGTATAACCCTCCTGCAGATTCTTTAATAAATGCTTGCTAAGTCCGGCAACAACGGCAACTACATCAGCTTTTGACAGTGTGCTTTCTTCGCACATATCTTCAATAATGCGGTTTAGTGTTACGGTTCCTTTAGTTACTGCTTTTGCGTAATAACGAGGTTTTTCTTCGGGCTTCATGTTATTGTTAACTTTCGTAGCCTTAAAATCTATAGCCATATCGTTGTTATTTAAATTATTATGCCGTAAAGATAAAAATTATACTCGTTAAAACAAATATTTTTTGTACAAAAGATTGTTTTCTTCTGTACAAAAGAATATATTGTTCTGTACAAGAGAATTAATTCTTTTGTACAGGGAAATAATAACGTTCGGTTATGTTTTGACAAGTGATTGCAATCATTTATATTTGTACCCTTAATAAGTATAAAAAGAAACCGGGATGATATTAAATGAACGTGATGCCAGACATGAGCATATGCTTAATGTGGCTAAACAGATGATGACTGCTGCGCGCACTGCTCCTAAAGGAAAGGGTGTAGATGTGATTGAAACTGCTGTTGTTACTGAAAATGATATAAAATTACTTTCCGATGAGATGATCAGACTGAACGGAGAAAATGGAATGATGTTCTTTCTTCGTGATGCAGAAAATATTCTTTCGGCTGATGCAATCGTGTTAATTGGCACACATGAGAAATTGCAAGGGTTAAATTGTGGCCATTGTGGATTTCCCACTTGTGCTTCGAAGCCGAGTGAAACTCCATGCGCTCTGAATACTATTGATGTTGGTATCGCTATTGGTTCGGCATGTGCTACGGCATCGGACTTACGTGTAGATTCACGCGTTATGTTTTCTGCGGGACTTGCTGCTCAGTCACTCAATTGGCTTCCTGGCTGTAAAACCGTGATGGCTATTCCAATTAGTTGTTCAAGTAAAAATCCGTTCTTTGATCGTAAACCTAAAGAAAAGAAATAAACCAAGATGGGTATATTAGTTGGTCTTCCAAAAAATGGAGACGAAGAAAAAGATTATCAGATAAATTGGGGAGATCCCTTTGGTATTCAAGTTGAAAAGCGTGAACCTTTTCTTCCTTCTGAATGGTATAAACAAAGCGGGGTACAGCTTACATGGCCACATGCCGGTACCGACTGGGCTCATATGCTTACCGAAGTACAGGAATGTTTTGCTGCCATTGCCCGTGAAATTGCAAAGAAAGAATTGCTGCTAATCGTGGCTCCTGACGTAAATGCGGTTAAAGCACAGATATCCAATAGTGTAAACATGGAAAATGTTCGTTTCTTTGAATGCGAAACAAATGATACGTGGGCTCGTGATCATGGTGCTATTACGATGATAGACGGCTCTGCCCCTCGCCTGCTAGACTTTTGTTTTAATGGTTGGGGACAAAAATTTGGTGCCGGACTTGATAATCAAATTACGCATAAGGCTTACAATGCAAAATGTTTCAATGGTGAATATGAAAATCGCTTGAATTTTGTACTCGAAGGCGGCTCAATAGAAAGTGATGGATTAGGAACTTTGCTTACTACATCTACCTGTCTGCTTGCTCCCAACCGGAACGATACAATGAATAAGGTGGAAATTGAGGAATATTTGCGTTCAGTATTTCATTTGCAACAGGTATTGTGGCTTGATTATGGTTACCTGGCTGGCGATGATACTGATAGTCATGTAGATACCTTGGCTCGTCTTTGTCCCAATAATACGATTGTGTACGTAAAGTGTGCTGATTCGGAAGATGAGCATTACGAGGAATTGACAAAAATGGAGGATCAACTTCGTACGTTCCGCACCTTGAAAGGAGAACCTTATCGTTTACTTGCTTTGCCAATGGCAGACTGTATTATAGAAAATATAGAACGCCTGCCGGCTACGTATGCAAACTTTTTAATTCTCAATGAATCAATTCTTTATCCTACTTATAATCAACCTAAGAATGATGCTGAAGCAGCTGAAATACTTGCAGAAGCTTTCCCGGATAAAGAGATTATCGGAATTGATTGTCGTGCATTAATTAAGCAGCATGGCTCTCTTCATTGTGTAACTATGCAATATCCTGAGGGTGTTATTAAATAGAATGTGGGAAAAACAAATTAAAAGCGAAGAACAATGGATAACAGAACTATAAAGATAGGTTTAGTGCAGCAGTCAAATACGGCTGATTTAAAAGAAAATCTGAAAAAACTGGCGGATAACATCGAAGCCTGTGTATCTCAAGGTGCTCAGTTGGTTGTGCTTCAGGAGTTACACAACTCTCTTTACTTTTGTCAGGTAGAAGATACAAATAACTTCGATCTTGCCGAACCTATACCTGGTCCGTCTACCGGATTTTATGGAGAATTGGCTGCAGCACATGGAATTGTGCTAGTTACTTCTTTATTCGAGAAACGTGCTCCGGGTCTGTATCATAACACAGCCGTTGTATTTGATACCGATGGATCTATTGCCGGGAAGTATCGGAAAATGCATATTCCGGATGATCCTGCATATTATGAAAAGTTCTATTTTACCCCTGGTGATATAGGATTTCAACCAATTCAAACATCTCTTGGAAAACTTGGGGTGTTGGTTTGCTGGGATCAGTGGTATCCTGAAGCTGCCCGCTTGATGGCACTTCGTGGAGCCGAAATATTAATCTATCCTACAGCAATTGGATGGGAAAGTTCGGATACTGAAGATGAAAAGAGCCGTCAGCTGAATGCCTGGATTATCTCTCAAAGAGCACATGCCGTTGCCAACGGACTTCCGGTTGTTTCCGTAAATCGTGTTGGACATGAGGCAGATCCTTCCAGCAATACAAATGGTATTCAGTTCTGGGGAAATAGCTTTGTTGCCGGTCCGCAGGGTGAATTTCTTGCACAGGCGGGAAATAGCGAAGCGACGAACATTGTCGTTGAGGTTAGCTTAACCCGTTCCGAAAATGTACGCCGCTGGTGGCCATTCCTTCGCGATAGAAGAATTGATGAATATGGAGAAATAACTAAACGCTTTATTGATTAGATTCCATTTGCAGTAAGCCGGTTATTAATCATTCGTTCAACATATTGCTGAACAATAGCTTTCAGCTCTTTTTCCATAGCAGCCTGTTCGGGAACTTTTCCGAGCAGGTTTTGTTTTAATAATGGATCATTGACGAAGTTATATACCGAAATTGTTTTTTGTCCATCGAACTGAATCATGTATTTCCCTTTCATATACTGAAAAGTATCATCCAAATAGCTCACAGCATAGCCCTTTTCTGGTTTGGAATGGAATAAATCTCGTCCAAATGACATGAAAGGTTTCTTATATCCAAGGTAACCAAGAACTGAAGGCATAATATCAATCTGTTCTGCTATAGTTTCAACCTTTCCTTTCAGACGGCTTCCGGGACGGAAGAAAATAATAGGAACTGCAAATTTTCCGCAGTCGGATTTATATTCAGCATGATAAGGCTGATTTACATGGTCGGCAGTGAGCACAAACAGCGTATTGTTATACCAAGGTTGCTTAGATGCTGTCTCAAAAAAACGTTTTAACGAATAATCAGAATAACCTATACATTTATGAATAGGCATAGTTCCTTCCGGAAATTTCCCTTTATATTTTTCAGGAATAACAAATGGATTATGAGAAGTTGCCGAGAAAAGTGTTGTAACAAAAGGTTGTCTGAAAGAACTCATCTTTTTTGCATAGAACTGGAAGAACTCTTCATCCCAGATAGCCCATGTTCCATCAAAATCTTTATTATTGTTATACTCCGTCATACCATAATAATCCTGAAATCCACTCATATTAGCAAACCCTTCAAATCCCATGGAACCATTAGTTGCTCCATGAAAGAAAGCTGAATAATATCCTTCTTTCTTAAGTTCACCTGCAATTCCTGAGATAGAGTTCAATGCATATGGAGTAAGAAAATAACATTCATATAATTTTGGAAGCCCTGAAAGAATGGAAGGCATGGCATCAATGCTTTTCTGTCCGTTGGCAAAAGAGTGATTAAAGGTTAAGCTATGCTGAATCAGCGAGTCAAGAAATGGAGTGTATCCTTTATATTTCCCTCCATCTAAATGAGAATTCATTGACCCAACGAATTCTTTGCTGAAGCTTTCCATAATAAGCACCACCACATTAAGCTTTTTGGATGCCACACTATCATTAGTTTGTATAATTGGATTAAATATAGCATTTAACTCTTTATCAGATGAATAGTACTTTGGATCAGTATAATGCTTTGCCCCAATAGTTCGTATAATTGAGAAAGGGGTATTCAGAACAATATTAGCCTCTGATGGACGGGAAATGTATACATTTGCATCAGTATTTGTAATAGGACGTGAATGATATATAACTCCTCCACGCATTCCGATAACACAGAAGGTGGCAATTAAAAACAGTAATATAGTTTGAGTTATATAGTACGGACGCAATTTCTGAGGACATTGCTTTAATCCCGATGTTTTATAAAGTTTCCATAAAGCAAAGATTAGAATAACTCCTATTATTGTTAAGTACCAATTGGCTACCATTCCCTTCTCAATAATAGTGCCAATATTTCCTTCGTTACTGAATTCTTTGAATGTTAAAGCGGTGGTTCTGTGATCAGTATAGCGGAAATAAACCACATCTATCAAGTTTGCAACAATTGCTATTCCGTTTGTGACGACAAACAACCATTTAACAGACCTTTGATAGCTCTCTTTTTCTTTTAAATAAATTGGTGTAGCCATCAAAAGAATATAAAGTATATTGAGATAGACTATGGCAGAGACATCAAATACAATCCCACCCTTGAAAAGAGAAAAGAGTTGTGCATTAGATAGATTAGGAAAATAGCTGATATTTGCAGCCAAAAAAATGATTCGGCAAATGGTAAAAGTTACTAAAGAAAGCGCGAGATTATATAAAAGAGTCAGTGGTGTTTTATATAAATAGCGATATTTATTCGTTAACATAGGCAGAACAAAAAAGGTAGTAACAGTGAAAACTAGTTCACCATTACTACCCATATATTAATTTTAAGAGTTACTCTTTTATTTCTATAACCAAATTCAATTCATCTAATTGAGCCTGCTCCAAATAACCTGGTGCATCAGTCATAACATCGCGGCCAGAATTATTTTTCGGGAATGCAATACAGTCGCGTATAGAATCAAGTCCGGCAAACAGAGATACCCAACGATCAAGGCCATAGGCCAATCCACCGTGAGGAGGAGCACCAAACTTGAAGGCATTCATTAAGAAGCCAAATTGTTCCTGAGCTCTTTCTTCTGTAAAACCAAGGAGTTCGAACATTTTTTTCTGTAGAGCACTATCGTGAATACGGATAGAACCACCTCCTACTTCTACACCATTAATTACCATATCGTAAGCATTGGCACGAACTTCACCAGGATTAGTGTCAAGTAATGAAACATCTTCTAGTTTTGGAGAGGTAAATGGGTGGTGCATTGCCATGTAACGACCACTTTCTTCATCCCATTCAAACAGAGGGAAATCGATAACCCAAAGGCAAGCAAACGTATCTTTATTTCTTAAGCCTAATTGGTTACCCATTTCAAGACGAAGTTCGCAAAGTTGTTTGCGGGTTTTGTTAGCATCATCACCTGAAAGGATCAGGATTAAATCGCCGGGCTTTGCTCCAAAGGCAGCTTTAAGCTCCTGAAGAGTTTCCTGAGTATAGAATTTATCAACGCTTGATTTTACGTTTCCATCAGCTTCAACGCGAGCATAAACCATACCTTTGGCTCCAATCTGAGGACGCTTAACAAATTCTGTCAGGCCGTCTAATTGTTTACGAGTATATGATGCTGCTCCTTCTGCACAAATACCACCAATGTAAGCTGCACTATCGAATACAGGGAATCCTTTACCTTTTAGAATGTCCATCAATTCAACGAATTCCATTCCAAAGCGTATGTCTGGTTTATCACTTCCGTAAAGCTTCATAGCATTATGCCATGTCATACGTGGAAATGCTTCAGTAATTTCAATACCGCGAATTGTTTTGAATAAATGTCTTGCCATTCCTTCAAAGGTGCTTATTACATCTTCTTGCTCAACAAAACTCATCTCGCAGTCTATCTGAGTAAACTCAGGTTGGCGGTCGGCACGAAGGTCTTCATCACGGAAACATTTAGCAATCTGGAAATAACGATCAAAACCTGATACCATCAACAACTGTTTGAAAAGTTGTGGCGACTGAGGCAATGCATAAAATTGTCCCGGATTCATGCGTGAAGGAACTACGAAGTCGCGTGCACCTTCAGGTGTAGAACCGATAAGAATTGGAGTTTCTACTTCTAAGAATCCAAGTTTATCAAGATAACTACGTACCTCGATAGTCATTTTATGACGAAGCTCAAGATTTGATCTAACAGCGTTACGGCGAAGATCAAGGTAACGATACTTCATACGAATATCATCACCACCATCTGAATTATCTTCTATAGTGAAAGGAGGTGTTGCTGCGGTGTTAAGAACATTAAGTTCTGAAACAATAATCTCAATATCTCCTGTAGAAAGGTTTGCATTCTTATTTGAACGTTCGTTAACTTCACCTTTAACTTGTATTACAAATTCACGTCCAAGTTTGTTTGCTGCATCACATAACTCAGTGTTAACAGCATCGTTAAAAACAAGCTGGGTAATACCATAGCGGTCGCGGAGGTCAATAAATGTCATCCCCCCCATTTTTCTGGAGCGTTGCACCCATCCTGAAAGTGTTACTATTTTATTTACGTCGGAGATCTGAAGTTCCCCACAAGTATGCGTTCTATACATATTCTTTTATTCTTAGATTTTCTGTTTTGTATATTGGATGCAAAATTATATAAAAATCTTAATTTATCGATGTTTAGGGGGAATTATATTCAATAAAAAAAGAGAGCTAATTACAAATAAATTGTAACTAGCTCTCTTGATTGTCGGGGTAGCGGGATTCGAACCCACGACCCCCTGCTCCCAAAGCAGGTGCGCTAACCGGACTGCGCTACACCCCGATAACTTTTGATAAGTATTTCTTTTCAAAAGCGATGCAAAGATAGATGTTCTGTATGAATAATCCAAGCTTTTAAGGCTTTTATTTTTAAACAAAAACTCTATAGATCTTCTTCTTTATTGATTATCTAGTAGTTAACCTTTAAAATAAATTTCAATATTCTTTGTTTTAATTCTGTAATTAAGTGGTGAATCTATTTTTTCTATGAGAATTTAAGTGACTATAGGTTGATTAATAACTTTGAAAGTTCGATTTACGCTTTACTTAAAATGATATTGCATATTGAAAACACAATCTTTCTTTCAGGGTTATTCAAGTTTTATTTTTTATGATTGAAGAATGGATGTTGTTTATTGTAGTTTGGCATTATAACTATCAACCTATAATATCTTATTTCTCACTGAATAGAATCTTGAGCAATAATATCAAAAAAAAGAGTCTGAATAATTTATTCAGACTCTTGATTGTCGGGGTAGCGGGATTCGAACCCACGACCCCCTGCTCCCAAAGCAGGTGCGCTAACCGGACTGCGCTACACCCCGATGACTTCAGATAAGTATTTCTTTTCAAAAGCGATGCAAAGGTAGGTGTTTCGTATGAATTATCCAAACTTTTCAGGCTTTTATTTGAAAGAAAAAACTCTATTGGTCTTCTTTATCGCTGATTCTCTAATAGTTAACCTAAAAAATAAATTTCAATATTCTTTGTTTAAATTCAGCTATTAAGCGGTGGATATATTTTTTGTTTGAATATAAGTCTTTATAGGTTGATTAATAAATTAAAAAGTTCAAATTAAGTTCAGCTCAAAATGATATTGAATTTTGAAGGTATAATCTTTCTTCCAGATTTATTCAAGTATGATTTTTTATTATTGGTGAATGGATATTATTTATTGAGATTTGCTTTTATAATTATTGGCCAATAATTTTTTCACTCTCTTTGAAGGTAGTTATGAGTAATAAATATAAAAAAAAGAGCCCGAATAATTATTCAGACTCCTTAGTCGGGGTAGCGGGATTCGAACCCACGACCCCCTGCTCCCAAAGCAGGTGCGCTAACCGGACTGCGCTACACCCCGATGACTTCTGTAAGTATTTCCTTTCAAAAGCAATGCAAAGATAGGCTCTTTATATCAAATATGCAAGTTTATTCTGCTTATTTTTTTGTTATTTTAATTAATCACTTCTATCTAGCTGATTATAAGAAAGCTATAAATACAAAAAAGTCTTCTTCAATTAATATGAAGAAGACTTTTTATTATAGAATTTGATTATATTATTTAATAATATCTAATGCTTTAAAGCATTTCTCTAATTTGTTAACGGCGATGTCAATCTGTTCTTTTGAATGGGTTGCCATAAGAGAGAAACGAATTAAAGTATCTTCTGGTGCACATGCAGGTGGAATTACAGGATTAACAAATACACCTTCATCAAACAACATTTTGGTAACCATAAATGTTTTCTCAATATCGCGTACATATAAAGGAATAATTGGAGTTGAAGTATTTCCTATTTCAAATCCTAATTCACGGAAACATTTAAGAGAATAATTTGTGATATCCCATAAATGATCAATACGTTCTGGCTCTGATTTCATAATCTGCAAAGCAGCACGTGCAGCTGCAGTGGCAGCAGGTGTGTTACTTGCACTAAACATATAAGAACGTGAATTGTGTCTCAGATAATTGATTATAGATTCATCAGCAGCAATAAAACCACCAATTGCAGCAAGAGACTTACTGAAAGTTCCCATTATTAAATCAACATCTTTAGTCAAACCAAAGTGATCACAAGTGCCACGTCCATGATTTCCAAGGACTCCTAGTCCATGAGCTTCATCAACCATGATGTTCGCGTTGTATTGTTTTGCTAAACGTACAATCTCAGGCAAGTTTGCAACATCACCTTCCATACTGAAAACACCATCAACAACAATCAGCTTAATTTTATCTGGCTTACATTTTTGAAGTTCTTTCTCCAAAGAAGCCATGTCGTTGTGTTTAAACTTTAATGTCTGAGAGAAAGATAAACGTCTTCCATCAACAATTGAAGCGTGATCTCGTTCATCACAGATAATATAGTCTTCACGACCTGTAACACATGATACTACCCCTAAGTTTACTTGAAATCCGGTAGAATAGATAATTGCATCTTCTTTTCCTACGAATTCGGCTAGTTCTTTTTCTAGTTCCAGGTGAATGTCGAGTGTTCCGTTTAGGAAACGTGAGCCAGCACATCCTGTACCATATTTACGAGAAGCGTCTACTGCTGCTTCAATTACTTTTGGGTGGTTAGTAAGTCCTAAATATGAGTTAGAACCAAACATTAGTACTTTCTTGCCACTCATTATCACTTCAGTGTTCTGTTCACTTTCAATGCAACGGAAATAAGGATATACACCTTTAGCTTTAACTTGCTGTGGTATATCATATTTCTCTAATTTATCTTGTAATAATCCCATAATAATGCTTCGTAGGTCTCTCCTACCTTAATATTATATTATCAGTTATTTAATTTTGCTTGTTTTTCGTCCATTTTTGCAAAGACGGTCGCAAAGATAGCAATTTATGTGATTTATTAGTCTGTTTTATATAAAAAAAGTAACTTTCATTATAAAAGAATGCGTAAAAAGCTACTGTATTAAGATTAATATGTTACTTTTGTCGTTTGAATATTTTATCATATACGCATGGATGAGAAGAAAAAAATACTATTTATCGTTAATCCGATCTCAGGCACTCAGAGTAAAAAATTAATTTTGAATCAGTTAAATGAAAGAATAGATCAAAATAAATATGAGATTGAAATAAGATATACAGAAAGAGCCGGCCATGCTGAAGAGATTGCTGCAAAGGCTGCCACAGATGGCGTTTATTGCGTAACTGCTATTGGCGGCGATGGAACTATTAATGAAATCGGGCGTTCTCTTATTCATACCAACACTGTTTTAGGGATTATTCCTTGTGGATCAGGAAATGGATTGGCTCGCCATCTGCGAATACCTATGGATAGCCGTAAGGCTATAGATATAATCAATAAAGGGAATATTTCAGCTATTGATTATGGTAAAATAAACAATAAACCCTTCTTTTGTACTTGTGGTGTTGGTTTCGATGCTTTTGTAAGTCTTAAGTTTTCTGCTGCCGGAAGACGAGGCATTCTTACGTATTTGGAAAAGACACTGTTGGAATGTTTAAATTACAAACCGGAAACTTATGAAGTTGAAAGTGAGGAGACTAAAACTAAGCATAAAGCTTTCTTGATTGCATGTGGTAATGCATCTCAATATGGTAATAATGCATATATTGCTCCTAAAGCTTCACTTCAGGATGGATTAATGAATGTTACTGTTTTAGAACCATTTACAGTAATAGATATTCCATCGCTTGCTTTTCAGTTATTCAATAAGACATTAGACCAGAATAGCAGAATCAGGACCTTTAAAAGCAAAAAAATACATATTCATAGAACTCATCCTGGGCTAGTTCATTATGATGGTGACCCTGTTATGATGAATGAAGAAATAGATGTAGAGATTATCGCAAAAGGTTTATTAGTAATAACTCCTGAAAAAGGTGATAGGGAACATAATGTATTAAAAAAAGCCTCTGACTATTTCATAGGGTTGAAACCTAAAGGGGGAAATTTAGTGGAAGATATAACCCAAATAAACAAACAAATTATAGATAGAAATATTGAATTCTTTAAAAGATTAACAAAGAAACAGTAATTTATGTGGTAAATTAATTTACTACATATTTAGATAATATTCTTTGGTTAGTTCAATATACTCACGAGTATATTGATGCCTTGATAATTCAATTATTAAATCATTTGGTCTAGCAAAAATTGCATCTTTTTTGTTAGAAAAGGATATTAATACTCTTTTAGGCAAGCTATCTTGTTTGGGCAATACATTTGTCTGTCTAATGGGGGTTAAATCAAAATTAGCTGCAATTTCTACAATTTTGTCGATAACAACTGCCGGAATAATTAATGAAAACTTTCCATTGGGAGATAATAGCTTTGCAGCGCCTTCAATAAGTTCATAATATGAAAGCTCATTCGTATGCCGGGCTGTGCTTCGCCTAATATCTGGAGGTAACAAGGACTTTGAGAAGTATGGAGGATTGGAAACAATAACATCAAATTTAGTATTGCTTTCAAAGGTTTTAAAATCTGCATGTATAATAGAAATCCGCTTACCCCATGGTGATATATCTTTATTGTCAGTAGCCTGAATTACAGCATTATTGTCAATCTCTACAGCAAAAATTTCAGCATTACAACGTTGTGCAATCATTAAGGCTACAAGTCCGGTTCCTGCACCAATATCTAAAATAGAATTTGCATTAGACACATCTGTCCAAGCTCCTAAAAGAACTCCGTCTGTCCCAACTTTCATGGCGCATTTATCGTGCCATACTGTGAATTGTTTAAATCTAAAATATGGATTAGGCATTGCAGATTATTGAATTTTCGCCAAAAATAAATATTTTAAATAGTTTTTGTGTGTTTTTGAAATAATATTTAGCATTTACACTGTTCTTTTCTTTCATTGGAGTTTTATTTTTAATAAAGAATAGATTACCTTTGCATTCGGTTTTAACTGTCGAAAGATATAACCTCGAATAACAAATAAAATGATAAGAAAAGGATATTTAAGTGAAATGGAAGACTCAAATGATAATGGTTTCTCATTTATAGCAGATTTTGAAGGTAATGAGGAACAGATGTTTGATATTAAAGTGGATGACAGCCTTCCTGTCTTACCTCTGCGGAATATGGTTTTATTCCCAGGCGTTGTATTACCAATATCTGTAGGAAGAAAATCATCACTAAAACTTGTAAATGATGCATATAAAAGCAATGCATATATTGCAGTTGTTTGTCAGAAAGCAGCTGAAACAGAAAACCCTGATTTTGAAGACTTACATACAATTGGAACTATTGCAAAAATAGTTCGTGTTCTTGAAATGCCAGATCAGTCCACAACTGTAATTCTTCAGGGAATGAAACGTTTTGAGCTAGAAAGTCTATCAGAAACATTTCCGTATTTGTTAGGCAAAGTTAAGTTGCTGGAAGAAGCATTACCTGCTAAAGAAAATAAAGAATTTGATGCATTGGTTGATGCTTGCAAAGATTTGACTATTAGATATATAAAAGTTTCAGGAACTTTACATCAAGATTCAGCTTTTGCTATAAAAAATATCAGTAACAAAATGTTCCTGATTAACTTTATATGCACAAATATGCCTTTAAAGAAAGATGAAAAGGTGGAATTACTGCAGATTAATTCTTTGCAGGAAAGAGCTTATCATCTTTTGGAAATTCTAAATAGAGAAGTACAACTAGCTGAAATAAAGGCATCTATTCAGATGCGTGCCAGAGAAGATATTGATCAGCAACAAAGAGAATATTTTCTACAGCAGCAGATAAAAACAATTCAAGATGAACTTGGTGGCGGACAAGATCAAGAGGTGGAAGAGCTACGTCAGAAAGCTACTAAAATGCAGTGGAGTAAAGAAGTCAATGAAATTTTCAATAAAGAATTGGCTAAACTGGAACGTACTCATTCGCAATCGCCAGATTATAGTGTTCAGCTAAACTACTTGCAAACAATGCTAAGTTTGCCTTGGAATGCCTATTCTACAGATAATTTCAATTTAAAGAATGCTGAAAAAACGCTGAATAAAGACCATTACGGACTCGAAAAGGTAAAAGAAAGAATTCTTGAACATTTGGCTGTATTAAAATTAAAAGGTGATTTAAAATCTCCTATTATATGTCTTTATGGCCCTCCGGGAGTAGGAAAAACATCTTTAGGTAAATCAATTGCTGCTGCATTGAAAAGAAAATATATCAGAATGTCTTTAGGTGGAATTCATGATGAAGCAGAAATCAGAGGTCACAGAAAGACATATATTGGTGCAATGCCTGGACGTATAATCAAAGGATTAATTAAAGCCGGGTCATCTAATCCGGTTTTCATTCTGGATGAAATAGATAAAGTTGGAGCTGACCGTCAGGGAGATCCATCATCTGCATTGCTTGAAGTGCTTGATCCTGAACAGAATGGAACATTCCACGATAATTATCTGGATGTTGATTATGACTTATCAAAAGTAATGTTTATTGCAACAGCAAATAATCTTAATACAATTCCTCAACCATTATTGGATCGTATGGAATTGATTGAGGTAAGTGGATATATCACAGAAGAAAAAATTGAAATTGCTCGTCGACATCTTGTACCTAAAGAAATGGAGGCAACCGGTATTTCAAAGAATGATATAAAAATTCCGAAAGATACATTAGAAACAATTATAGAATCATACACTCGTGAAAGTGGTGTTCGTGAACTTGAAAAGAAGATTGGTAAGATTCTGAGAAAGTTAGCTCGTCAATATGCAACTGATGGTTTTTTCAACAAGAAGGATATTAAATCTGAAGATTTATATGATTTGCTTGGAGCTGAAGAATATTCGAAGGACAAATATCAGGGAAATGAATATGCAGGAGTTGTAACCGGACTTGCCTGGACTGCAGTTGGTGGCGAAATTCTTTTTGTTGAAACAAGTTTAAGTAAAGGTAAAGGTGGAAAACTTACTTTAACTGGAAACTTGGGCGATGTAATGAAAGAATCTGCGATGCTTGCACTAGAGTATATTAAAGCTCACTCTTCTATTCTGGCTATTGATGATGAAATATTCGAAAACTGGAATATTCACGTACATGTACCTGAAGGTGCCATCCCAAAAGATGGTCCATCTGCCGGTATAACAATGGCAACCTCATTAGCATCTGCTTTAACTCAGAGAAAAGTAAAAAGAAATCTGGCTATGACAGGTGAAATCACCCTGCGTGGAAAGATACTTCCTGTAGGTGGTATAAAAGAAAAGATTTTAGCAGCTAAGCGTGCTGGAATAAAAGAGATTATTTTAAGTACTGAGAACAAAAAGAACATAGACGAAATTCAGGAAGTTTATCTTAAAGGATTAACGTTTCACTATGTAAGTGATATTAAAGAAGTATTTGCACTGGCACTAACTAATGAAAAAGTTGCTGATGCGATTGATTTCTCCATGAAACCAAAAAAGTAAATGACATTTGACCTACAATACACGGATTCTAAATCAAATGCTCGTGCCGGATTAATAACTACTGATCACGGGCAGATTGAGACTCCGATTTTTATGCCTGTTGGAACAATAGGTTCTGTAAAAGCAGTGCATCAAACAGAATTAATCCAGGATATTAAAGCGCAGATAATTCTTGGTAATACTTATCATCTGTATTTGCGTCCGGGACTTGATGTTCTAGAAAAGGCAGGCGGGTTACACAAATTTAATAGTTTTGATCGCCCCATGCTGACGGATAGTGGTGGATTTCAGGTTTTCTCGTTATCTGGCATTAGAAAGTTAAGAGAAGAAGGCGCTGAGTTTCGTTCACATATTGATGGAAGCAAACATATATTTACCCCTGAAAAAGTTATGGATATTGAACGTATAATTGGGGCAGATATAATGATGGCTTTTGATGAATGTCCTCCTGGTGATTCTGATTATGCCTATGCTAAAAAATCTCTTGGCTTAACACATCGCTGGTTAGATCGTTGTATTAACCGATTCAATGAAACAGAACCTAAATACGGATACAATCAATCTTTATTTCCTATTGTCCAGGGATGTGTTTATCCTGATCTGCGTAAACAGTCTGCAGAGTTTATTGCTTCAAAAGAATGCGATGGAAATGCTATTGGTGGTCTGGCAGTTGGGGAACCTGTAGATAAAATGTACGAGATGATTGAATTGGTAAATGAAATTTTGCCAAAAGAAAAGCCTCGATATCTCATGGGTGTAGGAACTCCTGTGAATATTCTGGAAGGAATAGAAAGAGGTGTTGATATGTTCGACTGCGTTATGCCTACCCGTAATGGCCGTAATGGTATGTTATTTACTAAAGACGGTATTATGAATATGCGTAATAAAAAATGGGAAACTGACTTCTCTCCTATTGAAGCTGATGGAGCTTCATACGTAGATACGCTTTATTCAAGAGCATATTTGCGTCACTTATTCCATGCACAAGAGTTGTTAGCTATGCAGATTGCATCGATTCATAACCTGGCATTTTATTTATGGTTGGTTGGTGAAGCTCGTAAACATATTATTGCGGGTGATTTTTCTACATGGAAGCCTATGATGGTTAATCGGATTTCGACAAGATTATAACAAATAAAAGGATGAGCAGAAGAATTCTTAAACGGCTGGATTGGTATATAATCAAGAAATTTCTGGGAACTTATGTTTTCTCAATTGCTTTGATTATTTCTATAGCCGTAGTATTTGACATCAATGAAAAGATGGATAAGTTCATGGAAAATGAGGCACCACTAAAAGCTATCATTTTCGAATATTATATAAATTTCATTCCATATTTTGCTAACTTATTCAGTTCTCTTTTTGTTTTTGTTTCTGTTATATTTTTCACATCAAAACTAGCTGAGAATTCAGAGATTATTGCAATGTTTGCTGGTGGTATTAGTTTTAAACGACTAATGCGTCCATATATGATTTCTGCCGCTATTATTTCTATTTTTACTTATGGTTTGGGCTCTTATATAATTCCTAAAGGTAATGTTACTAAGTTAAATTTTGAAGATAAGTACGTTAAGAAGAAAAAGCAGGATTTTGTTAGAAATGTCCAATTGGAAGTAGATACTGGTGTTATAGCTTATATTGAAAGATATCAGGATTACGATAAAACAGGTTATCATTTTTCCTTAGATAAATTCAAGGATAAGAAATTAGTTTCACACCTTACTGCGCAATCAATTTCATACGATTCAACCTCTTTGTATAAATGGACTCTTCATGATTATATGGTGAGAGAATTAAATGGACTAAAAGAGAAACTTTATCGTGGCGACAAGAAAGATACGATCATAGTAATGGAACCATCAGATTTCCTTATTATGAAAAATCAGCAAGAAACAATGACCAGTCCGGCTTTACGCGAATACATAATCAAGCAAAAGCAGCGTGGATTTGCAAACATTAAAGTGTTTGAGATTGAGTATGAGAGGCGTATTGCTATGTCATTTGCCTCGTTCATTTTAACGACTATAGGGTTAGCTCTTTCTTCCCGTAAAATCAAAGGAGGAATGGGATTGCATTTAGGACTTGGTATCGGTTTAAGTTTTACTTATATCATGTTTCAAACAGTATCTTCTACATTTGCAATTAATGGAAATGTTCCGCCGATGATAGCTGTATGGATTCCTAACATGGTATTTACTATTATAGCGATAGCTCTTTATCATAATGCTCCCAAATAGAAGGGGTAATAGGATTTAAGATTTGAATAAAAATGAAAGTTCCGCAACCATTGTCTTATAACAATGTTGCGGAACTTTGTTTTTGTTGTATTCTTTTCCTCTAATTAATTGTTCTCTCTTAATTTATAAAAGAAGAGAGTTCAGGTGCAGAGATGTTTTTGGCTATAATTACACCATTTTCATCTAATAAATAGCTACTAAAACCTCTATCCAAGCTATATTCTTTAAAGATTTCAGAGGTTTCACCTTTTGTATCTACGAAACAAACAAGTGATGCTATTTGATCTTTCCGTACTGTTTCCTTAAATACCGACTGATATTCATCAAACGAGATAGAAACAAATTTAACTTTTTTGAAAGAATCTCTGATTGCATTGTTTAAACTAACATTTTGCATTCTGGATTGTGCATCATAACTAGCCCAAAAGTTAATTAGCACATACTGACCTTTAAGGCCTTTCAAATTAAGTTGATGATTTTTGAGAGTAGTTCTGAAACTAAAATCGGGAGCTACGTCTCCAATGTTCAAACCGCCAGTGGGTTTGTCTTTTCCAACAAAAGAAGTCAAGGAAGTGATTAATAATACAACAAAAAGCCACTTTACATACTTCATGTAATTAGGTTTTAGTTAATACTATCCAGGACTGCCCTAAACAGCAGCTTCTACCCGGAACATTATCTGGTTTTGTGCACTTTCAGAAGCGAATTATCTGAAAATCAAAACATTATTTTTAGAAGCCTAAGGCAAATATAAGCATATATTATTTATAATTCCAAATATTGTATCTATTAAGCGACTACTTTTCATATTTTTTATGATAAAACATACAGAAATTGACTACTTTTGCAGCCAAATTAACGAGTAAAATATGAATGAATCAGCAACAGAATTGATATTAATACGTATTACTGGCGAAGACCGTCCTGGCCTTACAGCTTCTGTTACAGAAATATTAGCTAAATACGACGTAACTATTCTAGATATTGGTCAGGCCGATATCCACAATACGCTATCACTAGGGATTCTTTTCAAAACAGAGGAACACCATTCCGGCTTTATTATGAAAGAGCTTTTATTTAAAGCCTCTTCTTTAGGTATTACTATCCGTTTTTATCCTATTTCTGTTGAGGAATATGAGAACTGGGTAAATATGCAAGGAAAAAACCGATACATATTAACTCTTTTAGGTAGAAAACTTTCTGCAACCCAAATTTCTGCAGTTACAAGAATTGTCTCTGATCAAGGTATGAATATTGATGCCATTAAGAGATTAACAGGCCGTATTCCTCTCGATGAGCAAAAGGCAAATATACGTTCATGTATTGAGCTCTCAGTTCGTGGAAATCCTAAAAATCAGGAAGAGATGCAAGCTAAACTCTTGAAATTATCAGGTGAGCTGGATATGGACTATTCGTTTCAGTTAGATAATATGTATCGTAGGATGCGCCGCTTAATATGTTTTGATATGGACTCTACACTTATAGAAACAGAAGTAATAGACGAACTTGCAATGAAAGCTGGTGTTGGCGATGAAGTTAAAGCTATTACAGAAAGTGCAATGCGTGGCGAGATTGACTTTACGGAAAGTTTTCGCAGAAGAGTTGCATTACTGAAAGGTCTGGATGAATCGGTAATGAAAGATATTGCAGAGAAGTTACCAATTACTGAAGGTGTTGATCGTCTTATGTTTGTTTTAAAACGCTACGGATATAAAATAGCAATTCTGTCTGGTGGATTTACCTATTTTGGAAATTACTTGAAACAGAAATATGGTATTGATTATGTTTATGCTAACGAATTAGAGATAATCGATGGAAAACTTACCGGAAGCTATTTAGGAGATGTTGTTGATGGTAAACGAAAAGCAGAATTATTAAGATTGATTGCTCAGGTAGAAAATGTAGATATAGCACAAACTATAGCTGTTGGTGATGGAGCTAACGATCTTCCAATGCTAGGTATTGCAGGATTAGGTATTGCTTATCATGCAAAACCAAAAGTAAAACAGAATGCAAAACAGTCAATTAACACGATTGGACTGGATGGCGTTTTGTATTTCTTAGGTTTTAAAGATTCCTATTTGGACGAACAGGGTAAATTGTAATGCAAGATAGTTGTATTTAGCAACAATTCTTAGCTCATATTACAAATCGTGCATTCTTTTTTGTATCTTTGAATATTAATAATTTGATGAATGAAATTTTCTGAACTTAATTTAAATGACACAGTGCTTCAGGCGCTTGATGCCATGAACTTTGATGAATGTACACCTGTGCAAGAGAACGCTATACCCGTTATACTTGAAGGTAGAGACTTAATTGCTGTTGCACAGACTGGTACAGGTAAAACTGCTGCTTTTTTACTTCCAATTCTAAATAAACTTTCACAGGAGAAACATCCTGAAGATGCAATAAACTGCATTATAATGTCTCCTACTCGTGAGTTAGCTCAGCAGATTGACCAGCAAATGGAGGGCTTTTCATATTTTATGCCGGTTTCCAGCGTTGCTGTATATGGAGGAAGTGATGGAATTCAGTTTGAACAGCAAAAAAAGGGATTGGCATTAGGTGCAGATGTTGTGATTGCTACTCCCGGGCGTCTTTTAAGTCATTTAAGTTTAGGATATGTAGATTTATCACGCGTTTCTTATTTTGTTCTCGATGAAGCAGATCGTATGCTTGATATGGGATTTTACGACGACATTATGCAAGTTGTCAAGTTAATGCCAATAGAGCGACAAACAATTATGTTTTCTGCAACTATGCCAGCCAATATTCAAAAATTGGCAAACAATATCTTAAATAATCCTGTTGAAATTAAGCTTGCTGTTTCAAAGCCAGCTGAAAAAATTATTCAGGCAGCTTATGTATGTTACGAAAATCAGAAATTAGATATTATACAAAGTCTTTTTATAGATGAAGTACCAGAAAAAGCTATTATTTTCGCATCCTCAAAGCTTAAAGTTAAAGAGGTTACAAAATCTTTGAAAAGATTAAAGCTAAATGTAGGTGAAATGCATTCAGACTTAGACCAATCTCAACGCGAGTTTATTATGCGTGAATTTAAAAATGGTCGAATAAATATTTTAGTAGCTACTGATATTGTATCCCGAGGTATTGATATTGACGATATAAGATTGGTAGTAAACTATGATGTGCCTCACGATTCTGAGGATTATGTACATCGTATTGGACGTACTGCACGTGCTAATAATGATGGAGTTGCTATCACTTTTGTCAATGAGAAGGAGCAAACTGCATTTAAATCAATTGAAGATTTCTTAGAAAAAACAATTTATAAGATTCCTGTTCCTGAAGAATTAGGTGAGGCTCCTGAATATAACCCACGTTCACATAATAGAAAAAGTAATTTCAAAGGCAAGAAAAAGTTTTCAGGAAAGAGAAAAGATAAATAATCAGCTTTATTCAGTATAAACAATATTAAGTGACAATATATAAAAGTATTGTCACTTTCTTTTTTATAAGAAGAACTATATTTTTTCGATGTTAGTCTCACTCACAATTGTGAGATTAAATAAATCTACAGAGTCAATTAAGTATACATAAACCTGGTCTCCTACCTTAATATCCGTAGAATATTCGGATATGAAATCCAAGAGCTTCTCTCCTATTGAGTTTTTAAGTTCCTTTCTAACCTCGCTAAGATTTATTTCCTTTTTCGATAAAAATAATGCTCCCGATAACCAAATTACGGATTCAATTTCTTCTTCCAAAGTAAAGAAACGGACCAAGTGTTGTTGGTCTATTTCTATTACTTGCTTCTTATACAAGTTATCAGGAGAAAGAATTAGATAATGAGATGCTATGCGTTTCATTATCTAATTCTCGGTTGCTGCGTAGGTTGATTATTTATATTACGCATATCGTTGCTTACATTCTTCTTGCTTTTACGACGAGGGCCCGATGTTCTGATATCTATTTTGTTAACAGAATCAATAACCATAGGTTGCGTATTCTGCATAACTTCATGCTTAGTAGCTGTATCCTTCTTTAGTGAATCAACTTTATTAATTGGCGACATCTTAGTCATTGATTTGGTATCCTTCTTCACATGGTACCTTGTTAATGCTATCTTATCGATTATTAAAGCATCTTTAGAGAAATGACTAAGCTGATCGTAATAAACAAATCCTTTGATCTCCTTTATTTTGCAAGCAGAATCATTTTGAATTCGTATGTTGTACATACCAGAATGTCTGAGATTTCTTGTTTCAGAAATAATTGAATCAGTGCTATATTTAATATTCAATGACATAACAGCATCTTGAGGATGTTGTTTTGCTGAAACAAATGAGCATCTGATACTCCATAAAATAATATCTTTCTCTTTGTAATTGCTATCAGGATAGATGGTAAAGAAGAACTTATTTGTAGCTGCAGACTGGGTTAACTTATAAAGTTTTTGTTTGTGCCATACGTTTACAGTATCTCCGGTCTGCGACTGTTGTTGTTCATTTTCACCGCTTGAAGCTATTAAATTAGTGATATCCTCTTTTTCAGAAGTTAGTCTTTTAGTAACTTCATCGTAAATTTTCACAAAGTCCTCTGTATTCCGGGAATACCATTCAAGCGAATGATCAAAAGCTTCCTCTGTTATGCCATATTTTTCAAAAACATAATTCATATACAGCGCTTGCTTATAATGTTCTTCAGGTGGCAAATTTGCAGCCATTGATTTGGCTAAATGATAATCTACCAAAACATCTTCCATTTCACCTTTAGAAAGCACATCAGCAGGCATTTTCTTTTTACAAGAGGATAATCCAATGCAAGAAAGAAGAACAAACCCTACAAAAAAATTATTTAGTTTGTGGTTCATCATTATTAATTACTTCTTTTTTAGTAGAATGACCTTCATTCAGATATTTACTATAAAAGAGAAGAAGAGCTACTATACCGCAACTAATGGAAGCATCGGCAAAATTAAATATAGGACTGAAAAATATGAAATGTTCACCGCCAACAAACGGAATCCAGCTAGGCCATGTTGTATCAATTATTGGGAAATAAAACATGTCTACTACCTTACCATGAAGCAAGGAAGAATAACCACCACCTTCAGGCATAAATGTAGCCAATGAAGCATTGATATAATTTTCAGGAACACTTGCACTAAAAATTACTCCATAAAATATGCTGTCAATGATATTTCCTAATGCTCCGGCAAGTATCATAGAAAGACATACTATATAGCCAGTTTTGTAGTTCTTCTTAACAACCTTAACTATATAATAACCAATTAATGATACAGCAATGATTCTGAATGATGTAAGAAATAGCTTTCCGAACAATTCCATTCCGAAAGCCATTCCATTATTTTCAGTAAAATAAATGTAAAACCAATCCCCGCAAACACGAATATTTTCATGTAAATACATTCCTGTTTTTACGAGGATCTTTATTATTTGGTCAATTACAAGTACAGAAATTATAATCAGAACAGATATCTGTCCTTTCGTAATTTTTATTTTCATTTATTTTTTTCCGTCATTTTTAGCTTCAATGCTCAATGTTGCATGAGGCACAGCGCGCAATCGTTCTGCAGGAATTAATTTTCCTGTTTCACGACAGATACCATATGTTTTATTTTCAATACGCACCAATGCAGCCTGAAGACTTTGAATAAATTTTTGCTGTCTTAAAGCCAATCGTCCTACTTCTTCTTTAGACAAAGTATTTGCTCCTTCTTCCAGGACTTTGTATGTTGGTGATGTATCAATTATATCATTACCATCCTGATTCATGATGCTTAACTTAAGCTGATCGTAATCAAGTTGAGCTTTTTCAAGTTTTTCCTTTATTATAGCGCGGAATTCATCCAATTCCACATCAGAGTATCTCGTCTTTTCTGCCATAGTTATATTGCTTTAAAGTTTTATTTATTCTTTTACTACATTTACAAATAGAGAGAAATCGTCAAAATTCAATTCTGTCGCGTCTGTTACATTATCAGCTAAAATGAGAGAATTAGACAATACTTGGTTACAAATATAAGAATTATATTCATTTACCGCATCATCTGTCTGTTCATTTTTAGATAATGTAATTTTTATTTTATCAGTAATTTCAAACCCACTTGATTTACGAATATTCTGAATACGGTTTACTAATTCTCGGGCAATACCCTCTTTACGCAAATCCTCAGTAATTGTAACTTCAAGTGCTACAGTTAGTTTTCCTTCATTAGCAACCAACCATCCCGGAATGTCTTCACTGAAGATTTCTACGTCTGTTGCATCAAGAATGGCTTCATTGCCATCAATCATCAAAGTATATTTACCATTTCTTTCCAGTTCGGCAATTGCATCCTGAGACATTTCTGCAACCTGAGCAGCAACGGCTTTCATTTGTTTACCGAATTTTGGTCCAAGCTTCTTGAAGTCGCATTTTACTTTCTTCACCAATACACCAGCTGTTTCGTCTACAAACTTGATTTCTTTGACGTTCACTTCATTCATAATGAGTGATTTCACGGCTTCAATATGAGCTTTTTGTTCTTCGTCCACTACCGGAATCATAATACATTGAAGCGGTTGGCGGACTTTGATGCTTACCTTACGACGTAAAGCCAGTACCATTGAAGTTACATCCTGAGCCATCTGCATTCTTGCTTCCAAATCCTTATCTATAAGATTTGAATTAAATTCAGGGAATTTAGCAAGGTGAACGGAAACAACATTGTCGCGACCGGTTGCATTGACCAAGTCAGTGTATAATCTATCTGCGTAGAATGGAGCGATTGGCGCCATTAATTTAGCTACTGCTTCAAGACAAGTATAAAGAGTTTGATATGCAGAAAGTTTATCCTGAGTATATTCACCTCCCCAGAAACGTTTACGGTTAAGGCGAACGTACCAGTTAGATAAGTTATCGTTTACAAAGTCAGAGATCAAACGTCCTGCCTTTGTTGGCTCGTATTCATTGTAGCAAGTATCAACTTCCTTGATTAGAGAGTTAAGTACAGATAATATCCAACGGTCAATTTCCGGACGTTCATTTACCGGAATATCAGTTTCCTGATAAGCAAAGTTATCTACATTTGCATATAATGAGAAGAATGAATAAGTGTTGTATAATGTACCGAAGAACTTACGGCGCACTTCTTCAATTCCTTCAACATCAAATTTCAGGTTATCCCATGGAGATGAGTTAGTAATCATGTACCAACGCAAAGGATCTGAACCATATTTCTCTATTGTTGAGAATGGATCTACAGCATTACCTAAACGTTTAGACATCTTATTACCATTCTTGTCAAGTACCAATCCATTTGATATTACAGCTTTATAAGCTACATTATCAAATATCATAGAAGCAATTGCATGCAGAGTAAAGAACCATCCACGAGTCTGGTCAACACCTTCTGCAATGAAATCTGCCGGATAAACTTCACGGTTGTCAAGTAATTCTTTATTTTCGAACGGATAGTGAATCTGTGCATAAGGCATAGCACCAGAATCGAACCAAACGTCAATAAGATCACTTTCACGTTTCATTGGTTTGCCATCTTCTGACACGAGGATAATATCATCCACATAAGGACGGTGCAAATCAATCTTATCGTAATTATCCTTTGTATAAATACCAGCCTCGAATCCTTTATAAGGATTTTCCTTCATAAAGCCAGCCTTGATAGATTTCTCTATCTCGTTATATAATTGCTCAACAGATTCAATACAAATTTCTGCCGAATTATCTTCTGAACGCCAGATTGGAAGCGGAGTTCCCCAGTAACGAGAACGGCTAAGGTTCCAGTCATTAAGGTTTTCCAACCATTTACCAAAACGACCGGTTCCGGTTGATTCCGGTTTCCAGTTGATAGTCTTGTTAAGCTCCATCATGCGCTCTTTGCAAGCAGTTGATTTGATAAACCAGCTATCCAATGGATAATAAAGTACAGGTTTATCAGTACGCCAACAGTGAGGATAATTGTGCACATGCTTTTCAATCTTGAATGCAAGATTGGCAGCCTTCATCATCATACAGAGACTTACATCCAGTGTTTCATCTTTTTCTGTAAGATTAGGATCATAGTCATTCTTCACAAAACGGCCTGCATATTCTCTATATAGTTTAACGTTAACTTTCTCTTTTACAAAAGTTTCGTCAAGTTCATCTAAAGTATAGAATTTACCAGTAAGATCCACCATTGGGCGAAGCTCACCTTTTTTGTTTACCAGTTGCAATGGAGGAATACCTGCTGCTTTTGCAACGCGAGCATCGTCGGCACCAAATGTTGGAGCAATGTGAACGATACCTGTACCGTCTTCTGTTGTTACATAATCACCAGGGATTACACGGAAAGCGCCTTCACCCGGATTTACCCAAGGCATAAGTTGTTCGTACTCCATACCAACAAGATCAGCACCTTTGTATTCAGCAATAACCTTAAATGGAATCAGCTTATCTCCTACTTTGTAATCTTCAAGATTCAGTTCGGCAGCTTTAGAATTAAAGTGCGCACTAACCAAGTCTTTAGCCAAAACTACAGTAATAGGCTCGCCTGTATAAGAATTATATGACTGAACAGCCACATAAGCGATATTTGGTCCTACACAAAGTGCCGTATTTGAAGGCAAAGTCCATGGAGTTGTAGTCCATGCCATGAAATAAGGAGTTCCCCATGCAGCCATTTCTGCTTTAGGATTCTTCATCTTAAACTGAGCAACCACAGTTGTATCTTTTACATCGCGATAACAACCTGGTTGGTTCAATTCGTGAGAACTTAAACCAGTGCCTGCAGCCGGAGAATATGGCTGAATAGTATATCCTTTATATAATAAGTCTTTTTTGTATAGTTGCTTTAATAGCCACCAAAGAGTTTCAATATAGCGGTTATCGTAAGTAATGTATGGGTCATTCATGTCCACCCAATATCCCATTTTGTGAGTCAAGTCTTCCCATTCTTTAGTAAACTTCATCACATCCTTACGGCAAGCTGCGTTATATTCTGCTACAGAAATAGATTTTCCAATATCCTCCTTTGTAATGCCTAAAGCCTTTTCAACACCAAGTTCTACAGGAAGTCCGTGAGTATCCCATCCGGCTTTACGTTTAACCTGAAAACCTTTCATTGTTTTGTAGCGACAGAAAATATCCTTAATGGAACGAGCCATTACGTGGTGAATACCCGGCATACCATTAGCCGATGGAGGTCCTTCAAAAAACACAAACGAAGGACAGCCTTCACGTTCTGTCATACTTTTGGCGAAAACACCGTTTTCATCCCATTTCTTTAGTACATCTTTGTTTACCTGCGAGAGGTCAAACTGAGAATATTCAGTAAATCTCTTACTCATATTTTATGTTTTTTCTATTCTTCCTAAAAATTAAGGTGCAAATTTACAAAAAAAAGGCTATATAGAAACTTTTGCGTTAAATTTTTATAGGAACAAAATATGCCGGATTATTATAGAATTTCGCTTTATATAAAAAAGCAGATTAGAGTGATATTTATATCCTTGTACAAAAGATTGCATTCTTCTGTACAAAACAATTAATTCTTTTGTACAGAAGATATATTTGTTTTGTACAAGATTACACAAACATAATTCCATGAAAATAATAAGTAACTCGTGAAAAATAAGAAACCTCGACACATCTTTACAAAAAAGTCAGCAATAGATTTATGGCTATAATAACACCATATAAATTGTATTTTCTCGTAAAATGAAGCAATTAAGCGTTCTGAGCATTCCTCTGTCTAGACTAAATAGACACAGGTGCTAGACTGCTAGATTACCGCTAGACTTCTTTTTGGAAGTCTAGCGGTAATTACATTCTAATTATCAATTAGTTAAATACCTACTGCTAGACTGCTAGAGTATTTTTGAAAAAAAATCTTTTGGGAGTTCTAAATAATATATTCATAAGTATTTTGCTTCAAGAGCAGATAATAAGCAATAAAATAAAAATGGGAAGACTTTCACAAGCCCTCCCATCACCTAATCATTCATGTCTTATCATTATAGCAATTTATTGTTTTAATTAATGATTACTCAAATAATCTGAAACGCCTTCATCTGTGGCTTTTAGTGCATCTTTTCCTTTGCTCCAGTTTGCTGGACAAACCTCGCCAAATTCTTCAAAATGTTGCAGAGCATCTACTACTCTTAATGCTTCGTCAACACTTCGTCCTAATGGAAGGTCATTGATTACGCAATGTCTTATTACACCAGCCTTGTCGATTAGGAATAATCCACGATATGCTACCGGTGCACCATTACATACCCAATCACCATTTTCATCTGGCGCATAAGCTCCGGCCAGTACTCCGAATTTTTCTGATATCGATTTTGAGAAGTCAGAAACAATAGGATATTTCACGCCCTGAATTCCACCATTTCTCTTAGGAGTATTTAACCATGCAAGATGTGAGTATTCAGAGTCTACAGAACAACCTACTACCGCTACATCTCTCTTCTCAAATTCCTCCAGCTTCTCCTGGAATGCATGTAATTCCGTAGGACAAACAAATGTAAAGTCCATTGGATAGAAGAAAAGTACTACGTATTTATTTCCTTCATATTGTGCCAATGAAAAATCATTTACTATCTTATTTCCGTCTACAACTGCTGAAGCAGTAAACTTAGGTGCCTTTTTTCCAATTAGTGATCTCATAATTTTTATTTTTATATTTAATGTTTTATCTTTCTGTGAGCAAAGCTATCATATAAATTATTTACATCCAAATAAATCCAATTGATACTTTCTATGGGATTATAGACAAAACCTATCATGCGGTTTAATATTTAATTATATTATTCATTCCCAAAATATTATATTAAAACACTTGTCCTTTTAGTATTGTTTTGTAGCTTTGCTTATTAGTTACTTAAACCATAAAAAAGCATTATACTATGAAGTTTTTTATTGACACAGCAAATTTGGAACAAATCAGAGAAGCCAATGATCTTGGAGTACTCGATGGAGTGACGACAAACCCTTCACTGATGGCAAAAGAAGGTATTAAAGGAGTAGAGAATCAGCAAAAACACTATATTGAGATTTGCAATATAGTAGATGGTGATGTTAGTGCGGAAGTTATTGCTACGGATTATGAGGGAATGATAAAGGAAGGCGAAGAATTAGCAGCTCTTCATCCGCATATTGTAGTGAAAGTTCCATGCATTGCAGATGGAATAAAAGCCATTAAACACTTTACAGGTAAGGGAATCCGCACAAATTGCACGCTTGTTTTCTCTCCTGGACAAGCTTTATTGGCAGCAAAGGCCGGAGCCACATACGTATCTCCTTTCGTTGGCCGATTGGACGACATCTGTAGCGATGGAATTGATGTTGTACGCAAAATTGTTGAAATGTATTCGCTATACGGATTCAAAACTCAAGTTCTGGCTGCCTCAATAAGACACACACAACACATTATTCAATGTATTGAAGTTGGAGCAGACGTTGCTACTTGTCCATTGAGTGCAATAAAAGGATTACTAAAGCATCCGTTGACAGATAGTGGATTAGCCCAATTCCTTTCTGATTACAAGAAAGTGAATGGATAAATGATTTATATTTGGTATGTATATAAATTAAAGGATGATTGATCTTAAAAAAATCAATTCATCCTTTTTTTATTAGTTTACAATAAATTTATATCCAATTCCACGAATATTTATTATACGAATTCTTTCGTCTTTGGATAGTTTATGGCGCAGTTTGGTAATAAAAACTTGTAGACTACGAGAATTAAAGAAACTATCATCACCCCAAAGTTCAATAAGCAAGCTCTGAGTACTTACTACTTCATCTTTATTCTCACAAAAACGTTTTAATATTTCTGATTCCCGATGAGATAATTCAATAGAAGATCCTGAGAATGAGAGTTGTTGAGTGATAGAATTGAACGAATAATTACCAATGGAAAAGATTGTGTTTTTCTTCTCTTCAACGAAAGCTCTGCGTACTAAAGCCTTTATCCGGACAATGAGTTCCTGCATTCCAAAAGGCTTTTTCAGATAATCATTAGCACCTAATTCAAATCCTTCTACAACATCATTAATGGCTGAACGAGCAGTAAGAAAAAGTACAGGAGTAGTTTTGTCCGTTTGGCGGATGCGACGCACCATCTCAAAGCCATCTATCTTTGGCATCATTACATCGGCTACCAGTATATCCGGATGTACCTGCATAAAAAGGCGTAATCCCTCTTCTCCGTCTTTGGCTGTTGTAATAAGAAACTCCTTTTCCTCTAGCGTGTCTTTAATAATCATTGAAAGCGTTTGCTCGTCCTCAACCAGTAATACTTTGATTTTGTTAGTTGTTTTCATGGTGTGGCAGTTTAAATATAAAAGTTGATCCTTTTCCCAAAGCGCTCTTTACTTCAATGCTTCCTCCCATTTTTTCAGTAAGTGTTCTTACATAGAAAAGGCCAAGACCAAAGCCTTTCACATCATGAAGATTGCCAGTCGGTACTCTGTAGAATTTATCAAAGATATGTGTCTGTTTTTCCGGAGCAATACCAATTCCTTTGTCTTTTACTTTCACAGAAAGCTCATTTCCTTCATTTTCAATACTAATTGATACATCAGCTTTATCCGGAGAATATTTCACGGCATTATCCAGTAGATTGCTTAAAATATTATACGTATGTACACGATCGGCTTTGATAGTGAGTTCTTCCGGTTCTACTGACAAAGTAAAACAGACCGGTTTATCTGCTTTTATTTTATGCTGTTCTATCAGATTATCAGCAAGCTCTTTTATCTGTATAATTTCCGGATTCAGACGGAATGTTTTCCGCTGCTCCATGCTCATGGAAAGAATCTGTTCAACTAGTCCGCTGAGCCTTTGTAGTTGTTCCAGGCATATACAGAGATACTTTTCGCGTTTATTCTTATTGTCTATAATATTGAAATTAAGCAATGCATCTGTTGCCGCATAAGTTATGGCTATGGGAGTTTTAAGTTCATGCGTAATGTTATTAGTGAAATCCGATTTCATTTCGTCAACTGTTTTTTGCATTAGTATAGTTCTTATTAAATACCAAAACGAAACAGACAGAATAACAAGGATGATAAATGAAGTAAGAAGTATACCCGTCATCTGATTAAGAATCATTCCATCCGTAGGTTCGGTGTAAACGTGATATGCGTGTGCTCCCATAACATCATACTTCAGTTCGTACATCTTTAATGTTTTTGCATCAACAGAAGAGGGCAAAGAGGAAGCTTGTATCTTATGGGTCTTTGTATTTACAATCTGAGTATAGTGAAGAATATTAAGATTGTATTTCTTCAGTTCAACATTCATTATACTATCAAAATCTTGAAGATTTATTCCTTCAACATTAATATCTATTGCAGAATGTAAACCTTGCTGCATTTGTCTTAACATGGCATCTATAGAATTCTGATCTTTTCCGATATTAATGCTATCATTTACCAGATTATTACCTTGAAGAATTCTTTCACTTTGATATAAAGCGCTGTCTTTCCTTATTGTTTTCTTTATAACAATATGGCTTGTTTTATTAACATTCCCTTTTTTAAATGATGTGGAATAAGATACTTCACCGTGTACATCGGCTTTTACACCCGTTACTCGTTGTTTATTCTCTTTTGTACTCAACCTATCGGCACGCATGAATAGCTCAATGTGATCAGCATTCTTTATCGCATTTTCAATATTCGTATCAGTTTGCCTGCTTGTGGTATGATAAAAGCTTACCAACCAGTATGCCTGATATATGAAAACTCCTGTAAGTGACAGGATAATTAACAACGCTATTATTTTAAAAGGTAATTTCATGTTCACAAAAATAGATATTACTTATATACAATCTTCATTTTGATAAGACTAAATAACACTATATAATCAATAGATAACATAGATGTCTTCATTTTTTGCTGACTTTTGCTGCGTAAACAAAATAAACACAATATGAAAAGATTACTCGTGATAACATTTTTATTTTATTTTTGCCTGGGGATGAAAGCTCAGGTTAGTGATACAACATCCGTTGCTATTGACAGTGTTTTGCATAAATTACCCGAGGTTATGGTTAAAGGAGAACGCCCAATGGTAAAGGCTTCGGAAGGCAAACTTATTTATGATTTGCCTCGTATAGTAAGTAATTTGCCAGTTGAGAACGCTTACGATGCCATAAAGGAGCTTCCGGGGGTTATGGATCAGCAAGGAGTATTAACCCTGGCCGGATCGGCTGTCAATATAATAATCAATGGAAAAGTTAGTACGATGAGTACTGAACAACTTACAGATTTATTAAGAAGTATTCCTGTGTCGAGAATTGAAAAAGCTGAGGTTATGTATGCTGCACCGGCAAGGTACAATGTGCGTGGCGCTGTGATTAACCTGATTCTAAAATCGGGTATGGGACAGGAACCTTCTCTTGTGGGAGAACTTTATTCTGCATGGACACAGAAACATTATGAGAATTTTGAAGAAAGAGGTAGCGTACTCTTCTCCTCTGAAAAGCTTTCGGCAGATATTCTTTACAATTATAAAAAAGAACGTGAATACTCTGGTAACGACAGATTTAATAAGCATCTGTTCAATGGTACTGAATATAATCTGAGACAGATTACCAATGGAAATTCAAGTAGTGAGGATAATAATGTGCGATTAGGTATGGACTATTCATTTACTAAGGATAATATTTTAAGCTTTGTCTATTCCGGGCAGTTCTCAAACGGATCTTATCATAATGCTACTACGGGCTCAGAGGTAAGTAAAGCTAATAAATACGATGACAGTCAGCTTCATAATCTGAAATTAGATTACCAGTCATCATTTGGAATGAAGATGGGCTCAGAGTTTACTTACTATAAAAATCCATGCTCACAGTTATTTTCCGGTGTAATGAATAACACAAACACTCATTTTCTATCGGAAGATCAGCAAAGAATCAATAAATGGATGTTCTATATTAATCAAAGCCATAAATTACCTGCCGGTTGGGGAATAAATTATGGCGTACAATACACCACATCTACCGATAATAGTTACCAGTATTACTTTGATGACGTAACTGGAGACTATATACCTACAAATTCCATGGACAGCAGACATAAAGAGCATACGTTCAATGGCTTTGCCGGATTCAATAAGAATTTTGGAGAAAAACTATCCATTGATGCATCTCTTGCTGCTGAGCATTATAAAACTGCAGTCTGGAATGAGTGGACACTTTATCCAACTCTCAATGCTACTTATACCCTTAAACCGGGACAGATTTTACAATTATCTTTCTCCGGCAACAAGCAATATCCCTCTTACTGGAGCACCAATAATACAATCAGCTATGTAAGTAGCTATGTAGAAGTACAGGGAAACCCTTATTTAAGGCCTTCTCGTGAATACGAGACAAACCTTACATACATTCTGAAAAGCAAGTATATATTTTCTGCATTCTTCAATCATGTACCCGATTACTTCACACAACTCCCCTATCAGTCACCCGACAGATTGACGCTGGTTTATAAATATCATAACTTTAATTATCAGCAGCAAGCCGGATTGCAGACTGTTATTCCGTTCAGCGTGAAGGAGTTTCTTAATTCACGACTTACTTTAGTGGGCTATTACAAACGTGAAAAGAATAATGATTTCTACAATATACCTTTTGACCGCAGCAAATATTCATTTATGGTAAACATGAATAATACTTTTACAGTTTCTTCAAAACCAGATATCAAATTCATGCTTACCGGATTCTATCAGAACGGAACTATTCAGGGAATATACGATCTGAGTAGTTCTTACAATGTTAATACGGCTCTGAGATGGACATTCGCAAATAAATACGCACAAATAACCCTGAAAGGAGACGATTTATTCAATACGAATCTTATCAAAACTAATATAGATTATGTCGATCAGTTCAGCACAATGAAGACTCTTATGAATAATCGTTCTTTTACCCTTTCATTTAGTTACAAGTTTGGCAATTACAAGGAAAAATCACGCAAAGCTGTTGACACTTCCCGGTTCAGTAAATAGAGACTCTTACGTTAAACTTCACTTATATCACTTTTTTAGCTTAAGCTCATAAAGGTCATTCCTTCTATCCTTCAGGTTTCTTACACTACCGTAGGTATGGAGCTCGTTAAGCAAGTTCAAATCCACATCAGACACCAGAATCATTTCGGTGTTTGGTGTGGCTTCTGCACACTTTCCATCAGTAGGGAATGCAAAATCGCAAGGAGTGAATACTCCGGATTGTGCGTACTGTATATCCATATTGTGCACGCGCGGCAAATTTCCCACACTTCCTGCTATAACCACAAAGCATTCATTCTCAATAGCACGGGCCTGAGCACAGATTCTTACGCGTGAATAACCGTTTTGTGTATCGGTAAGAAAAGGGACAAAGAGTACCTGCATTCCCTGATCGGCCATGATACGCGTCAGTTCCGGATATTCCACGTCATAGCAAATCAGTATTCCTATCTTCGCGCAATCGGTGTCAAAGGTTTTAATAACCTTTCCGCCTGAAAGCCCCCAGCTTTTAGTTTCATCGGGAGTAACGTGAATTTTCTCGTAAGTATCAAAGGTGCCATCTCGGCGGCATAGGAATCCCACATTGTAGAGGTCATTTCCACGAAGCTGCGGCATGCTTCCGGTAATTATATTAATATTATAGCTGATTGCCAAGTTTATAAAGCGCTTCCTCATCTCATTAGTATATTTGGCAAGCTCGCGAATGGCCTGAGATTCACCCAAGTGATTGAATTTTGCCATCAATGGTGCATTGAAATACTCCGGGAAAAGTACAAAATCACTTTTATAATCGGAAACAGCATCCACAAAGAATTCTACTTGTTCAAATACATCGTCAATTGTCTTGTAAGCACGCATCTGCCATTGCACCAATCCCAGTCTGATAGTGGTTTTTTGAGGGACAAACTCTTGTGTTGGTGGCTGATAATAAATATTATCCCATTGCAAAAGGCATGCATAGTGACAAGATTCTTCGTCATTAGGTAGATAGTTTGTCATCACCTTACGCACGTGAAAATCGTTTGATAACTGAAAGGTAAGTACCGGATCGAAGATCTCTTTCTTACTGACTTTATGTATATACTCCTTAGGACGCAAATCCTGAGCATATTTGTGATAATTTGGTATTCTACCACTAAACATGATAGCCTTCAGGTTCAGCGTTTCACAAAGTTCTTTGCGGTAATCATACATTCTTCTGGCTAGTCTGAGGCCACGGAATTCAGGATGAATAAAGACCTCTATACCATAGAGAATGTTTCCCTCCGGATTATGAGTATTAAAAGTTTCCTGTCCTGTAACAGAAGCGTAAGTATGATCGTTTTTCACCATATCGTAATCAACGATAATGGAAAGCGCACATCCCACTATTTTGTTATCTACAACCACCACAATCTGTCCTTCCGGAAAGATTGTGATTAACTTTTCTATTTGTTCACGCGACCAAAATACGTCGCTTCCATCTGAATATGTTCTGGTAAATGATTGTGAGAGTTGGGCATAATCGTCCAGCTGCAGAGAACGTATTTTTACTTTGCTTATTTTATGCATAGGTTCCATAGCTGATACATTTTATTTGATATATAAATAACAAAAGTATAGTAAATAATCCGAATAACATTCGCTTATGGTTAGATTTCTGCTTTTATTGATCTGGTTCTATTGGAACAGATAACTAGTTTTAAAGATTCTCTTGTCGTTATTAGTTTATTAAAAGGTGATTTTACATCAAATTGCATAGGATAAAAGTCACATAGCTAGCAAAGAAACAACTATATTTGTTTCTTGAAAATTATTATATCCCTTTGTTAAAATAGAGAATTAATACACCATGAAACACATATTCCGTCCATTCTTGCTATTTATTTGCTGTGAAGCTACCTTTTCTCCTGTCTTTGCCGAAGACTTTCCTTTAATAATGCAAGGCAAAACAAATACTGTTTATTTAAATAAGAACGAAAAGCCGGTAGTACAAACAGCTATGGACATGTTTTTATCGGATATGCAAGAGGTATCAGATAAGAAACCTGCAACTGAGAATTCACTTGATAATGCTTCAATAATTGTTGCAACAATCGGAAAATCGAAAGAGACAGATGAATGGCTGAAAAAACAAAACATTTCTACTGCAGATATAAAGAACAAATGGGAAGCGTTTAAAATTGAAGTTATTCAAAAGAATAATCATTCTTACCTGGTAGTATTGGGAAGCGATGAACGAGGCACTGCTTACGGAATATTGGAACTCTCACGTATAATAGGTGTTTCTCCATGGTGCTGGTGGGCTGATTCTGCACCTGTTAAGAAAAAAAACCTTAGTCTTCCCGAAGGTTATGTGAATGTACAGCAACCATCCGTACAGTTCAGAGGAATTTTCCTGAATGATGAAGATTGGGGATTAATGCCGTGGAGTAGCAAGAACTTTGAAGCAACCCCTGTAAAAGGTCAGATTGGCCCTAAAACTTACGCTAAAATATTCGAATTATTGTTGCGTCTTCGTGCAAATACCATTTGGCCCGCTATGCACGAATGTACCGTTCCGTTTTATTTTGTGAACGGCACAAAAGAAATGGCCGATAAATATGGAATTGTCATGGCAACTTCTCATTGTGAACCGTTAATGAGGAACAGTGCCGGAGAGTGGGATGCTAAGAAATACGGTCAATATAATTACCTCACTAATAAAGATTCTATTATATATTACTGGACTGAACGGCTGAAAAAGGTTGGCCAGTCAGAGAATATCTATACGATTGGAATGAGAGGTGTACACGACGGGCAGATGCAGGGAGTAAAAACACTGGATGAGCATACCAAAGCTTTAAATCAGGTAATTCAGGACCAGAGAAACTTATTATCTCGCTACGTTAATGCCGATGTAACCAAAGTGCCTCAGGTATTTGTGCCATACAAAGAAGTATTAAGTGTATACGATAATGGATTACAAGTGCCGGATGATGTAACATTGATATGGTGCGATGATAACTATGGTTACATAACCCGACTTAGCAATGAACAGGAAAGACAGAGGAAGGGTGGATCGGGTGTTTATTATCATATCTCTTATTGGGGACGTCCGCACGATTATTTGTGGCTTTGCACTACTTCACCGGCTCAGATTTATACAGAAATGAAACGTGCCTGGGATTATGGCGCACAAAAACTATGGATTCTAAATGTAGGCGATATTAAACCGGGAGAATATGATATTGAATTCTTTATGGATTTGGCATGGAACATTAATAATGTTCATCCAAACAATATTTCCCGGCATTTAGAGAACTGGCTTACAAGAGAATTCGGTTCTGAAGCTGGAAGTGAACTGACTCCATTGATGGATAAATATTATCAGTTGGCCGATATTCGTAAACCGGAACACATGGGCTGGAGCAGAGTTGAAGAACCATCCGTTCCAGGAAATAAAACTCCGGTAATTGATAGTGAATTTAATCCGTTTGCTTTTGGTGATGAGTTGCAGAAACGTGCAGATGAATACTCTGTTCTGGCAAATAGAGTGAAAGAAATTGGTGAGAAAATCCCGGTTGAACAACGCGAAGCATATTTCGAACTTGTTCAATATCCCGTTTGTAGTGCCGCTGCTATGAATCATAAACTCTTGTATGCACAAAAATCCCGCTTTTTTGCTCGTTACAATCTGCTTGCAGCTAATGAATATGCCAGCCTGAGCACTAAAGCTTTCAATGAGATTGCTCAAATGGCGCAGACTTACAATACGGATATTCAGGATGCTAAATGGAACAGAATGATAGATATGAAGCCTCGTAATCTGCCGGTTTTCCAACCTTCTGTATTACCCGATAAAATACTTTCCCAGCCATCTGCTCCGGCTTTGGTTTGGATAGAGGGCGACAGTATCCCATTGGAAATAGAATGTCCGGTTAATCTTATTACTTTGGTACGTGGTGCGGATAATCAAACGTTTATATCGTTATTCAACAGAAGTAATAAACCAACTGAATGGAAGGTGGAAAAGGCTCCAGAATGGTTAAAGATTAAGGAGGTAGATACGACACTAAAGTTTGAGAAAAAATTAGTAGTCAGTGCCGACTGGAAACAAATTACTGATGATTTCTTAGGTATTTGCTTGTTGACTGTAGATGATAAAATGTACCAGTTAAACGTATGTACGCAGAATATAAGTCCCGGCATAATGACCGAAGCAAACGGAATGATTGCCTGTAATGCGGCAGATTATAAATCGGCATCAAAGGGAACTCAGGTTATTCAGGGATTGGGACACAGTGCAAAAGCTGTTTCTCTTCCACAAAATGGTGAAATAACTTATGATATTTACACAACTTCTATCGGAGAAGTGGCATTGAAAGTGGCATTAATACCGGGACATCCAGTAAATGGTGGTGATATTCGTTATGCTGTTTCCATAGATGATGAAAAGCCGCAGATTGTTTCTTACAAAACCGGATTCCGCACAGAGCCTTGGAAAATTAATGTGCTGAGAAATCAATCGCTGAACACTACTCTTCATAAAATAAACATTCCGGGAAAGCACACCATTCGTATCAGTGCACTCGATCCGGAAGTTATTGTTGATCAGCTTATGCTTGATTTTCAGAAAGGAAGAAAGTTCTATCAGATTCCGGTAGAAGCAACAATGAATAAATAGAAAAGAAAAAACAACATAAATAATAATATAATCGTTGCCAAATACCAGTAATGCTTTGTCCAGGTAATATTACAACCAAGACATACCAAAAACAGAACTATAGCTGCAATTGGAAATATGTTTATTTCATAAACGATCATTACTAGTGGTAATTCTCTACCGTGGTCAGGATAAAATGGTCCGATAAAATAGAAATACAGTACAAATAGTAGAATAGAAAAAAGTATTCCTTCGATAAATAGTAATAACGGATTGCGACTAAATATTGAATTGTGACATTGATCTTTTCTCAAAAAAGGAAAGATCGCGAATACTAGTATAGGTATTACGTTTATAAAGACGATAATTATAAAAATACTCTTCTCTATCATATTATTATATTCCCAACGGAATATTGAGTAAATACCAAACGACGAAAAAGGCTGTCCAGGATACTAATATAGCAAGCGAATAGCGCCAGGTATATTTCAGCAAGGAACTGTAATTAGCTTGCTTATCATATTGCTGCATATATGCCAAAATTAAAGGCATATAGAACAAGAACGGTGTAATTGCATTAGTGGCACTGTCTCCAATACGGAAGGCACACTGAGTTAAGTCGGGGTTGATTCCCATTGCGGCGAACATCGGAACAAATATAAAGGCCATAAAGGTCCACTTTGCCGTTGCAGAAACCATTATGAGGTTAATCGTCGTTGTAAACAAGATAAATAACAACAAGGTTATAAAGCTGCTTGTATGAATTGAAGTCAGAAGGTTTGCTCCCATTATCGCCAGACATTTGTCCAGACGGGAGTATTCAAAACAAGCAAACATCTGTGCCGCAAAAAAGGCAATAACAAAATACACACCCAGCAACTGCATAGGGTGTGATAGTCCGGTTATAACGTCAGAATCTCTGCGGTAGCGTCCGGATGCAAATCCATAGATAGTTCCCATCAAGCCAATGCCAAAGGAAATAAGGAATAATACTCCAAAAATAAATGGAGAGCGAGTTAAACTACCGGTTATTCCTCTCAAAATTCCCCACGGAGAAAAGGTTGCCAAAACAATGATCAGCGTATAAATAATTCCGGCTCCAAGAGATATCATTAATGCACGTTGCTCTTTTCGTGTGAGCGATTTATAATTATCATAAGGTGCATGTCCTGTGTATTCGCCTAATGTTGGTAAAAGACTCTTTTTGGTAATATAGTAAATTACAGCTGTAACAACAAACGTAGAGGCAAACATAAAATAGTAGTTAGATAGTGCACCTACATTTCCCTGATAAGTAGTCATGGTTGCTGCTGCTTCCTGGGTTATTCGTGCCAGAATTGGATCGAGTGTACTGACAAACAGATTTGCACTAAATCCACAGGCAACAGATACGTAGGCGGTTACTATTCCTGCTACAGGATGTAGTTTGACCGATTGAAACAAGGTGGCAGCAATTGGTATAAGGATAATATATCCTGCATCGCCCACAATATTGGAAAGAACTCCTAGCAAAATAACGATTAGGATTACCCCTTCCTGACTGTGATGCTTTTTCAGACTTCTTCTTATACAAGCTCCAATAAAACCGGAATGCTCTGCCACACCTACACCGAACATAGCCACCATAACCATTCCCAAAGGAGCAAATCCGGTAAAATTAGTAATTACATGACGCAATAACCAGCGGATTCCTTCGGGACCTAAGAGACTTTGTGCGCGGATAACTTCACCCGTCTGAGGATTAATCACGCGAAGTCCGTAGATATCAAATATCCACGAAAGCATGATAACTGCTACGGTGAGCAGTAAAAACATGGTAGCCGGGTGAGGCATTCGCAATTTATTCTTCATCTGCTTCAAGATTATCAAGATCTATGATACGAAGTTCAAGTGCACGAACCACCAGACGAGTGGCATTCACTCCTACCCGTTCACCAGGACCAAACAAACGTGCAACCAAATCGTTCTGTCGTTTCTCCAAGGATTTTACGCCAAAAGGCATACCTTTCAAGTTGGCAATCATATCTTTGGTATATCCTAAGGCAAGGTGGCGAAGGAAACGCTCATCATATTCGTCAATATCATAGTCTATTACAGCTTCCTGACGCAAAGCATCGTTGGTTACCGACTTCTTGAAACGATCTACAATCTTTTCCAGAATAGGATAATTGAATACCAGTTTCTTGCCATCCATTACAGCTTGAACATCTGTCTTGGTAAGCAGCTCGCCTGTCTTCAGAATAATTCCGTCTGCTCCTGCATTAAGTACATCCACCCACAGTTTTTCATTGAGCACTTCGCCTGTAAATATCAAGACCCGTACATCTTTGTACTTTTTACGTAGGTTTTTGCAGATATCTACACCAATGGTTGTTGAACCTCCTAACCCAAGATCGAGCAAAACCATGTCGGGCACCTGAACTTCTATCAGTGGCCAGAATTCTTTTTCGGTCATCGCTGTACCAATTACTTCGGCACTGGGTATTTCGTGACGAAATATCTCTTCTGTTCCTTTAAGCTCCAGCTTTACATCTTCTACAATGATAACTTTAAATTTCTTATCTTCCATTGTTTCTTTATACTATATTTAATACGTTTATTCTTTATATCTTTTTAAAATGATCTACACTTTATATTTAAAAGGTGTACACCTTGTTTTATTTACTCTACATTATTTTATAAAAAGCTCTACTGCTTTTCTTTGTTAATTCCTTTTGTTTTACCTAAGCTTACTTTACGTTTTGGTATAGTAAAGTAGACGGTAAACCCTCCTTCCGGTGATGGCTCAGCATTTATTCTACAGCCACGTAAACCAGCAAACTCGTCGTGGTCGCGGATAATCTGTTTGCAAATCAAGTATTCAGTTCCCTTTAGCGTACCATCTTCGGAGGCTGTCATGCGGGCCAAATCGGGATAAAAAAGCTGATTAAGTTCTTCTATAGTTTTCTCACGTCTTCTGTCAGTGAACAAGAAACGAACATACTCGCCATCTGCCTTGGTTTCAAGGATTACTTCTCCATCTTCAGGAACGGTAAGGCACTCGTCAATTAAGTTCTCTAGCAGGAATTTTAATTGAATTACATCTCCGATAACCTTTTCACTACAACTTTCTGCGTGGAAAGTTACGGAACTTTGGAGTCGTTTACTCATTTTTCGGAAATATTTCTGCGCATGTGTTACCAGTTCATCAACCTCTACGTTTCCACGGCGGAATGTTACTTCTTCCAACTGCTTTGCAGCACAGGAACTTAGAATATTAAATATACCTTTATAGTAATCAATCAGTTCACTTATGGTTTGAATATTTTCTTTTTCTTCCTCAGGAGTAAATGATTTCTTAGCCAGTTTATCTATAATATTCTTTATTTTGCTTGGGTAATAAATTGTTTCGTGTTTTATTGTAGAGAGACAGTTATCGAGCACCATATTCTGAACATGAAGTAAACTATCTTCCCACGAAGCCCTGTAAGTATCTTCTTCGGCCGATTCAATATCTCTGTACTTTGTAGCAAGTTTCACAACAGCATTAAACACCACAATTGCCACATAATTGGTTATCAATTCAATAAGCAAACGGTTGCTTTCGCGCTCTTCATCGTTTTGTCTGGAGAAGGCAAGAACACCAACACAACGGGACGTCTCTCCTACTTCAACCATCAACGGAAGAGCTTGCACATATATATCATACAGATTATTATCATAAAACGGTATTGACTGTAATTTCCCGGCAGAATATTTTTGCGAATCGAAGCAACGTTGCATTACTTCGGTCAGTGTTTCATGCTCTCCCTGAATTTCAACAGAAGTATCATTCCACTCCATTTGATGCGGAAAATAAGCAAATTCGAGTTTATGACTATCTTCATTATAAACCCCGATACTCAGCATGTCAATCGTTAGCAATTCATTTATTCCATCAAAGCAATTATCTACAATGCTACGGGGAATATCGTTGGACGTTAAGGTTGAATTCAGTACTTGTTTGTTTATCTCGAGTACTTGTTCAAGGTTCCATCTGTTTATTAATCGTTTACGGATATAGAGCAGATAATATCCTATAAAAAAGACAATCAGAATCAATATAAACAAAATAACTGCCACCACTTTATTGTTGGTGGAATGCTCCAGATTACGGCAATATTCCTCGAGGGAATAATCCTCACTTACCAATTTATAAAGCCGTGAATAAGCAGTATTGTTATATTGATAATTATCCCATTGCTTTAATGCCAGAAAAGCTACAGCAGCTTCGTTTCTAATATCCAGAATAACATAATAATCGGTATCGACCAGTCCGTTCCACCAATTAATTTCGGAGGAAATGCCATTCCCGGTTAAGGTCATTATATTACGTTTGTTTCGATAATTTTTTAAATAATGCTTGTTCAATCGGGCAATGGCAGAATCGGCATACTGCAATGCAAGCGGATAGTTCTCAATTACATTGCAATAATAAACGGTGTCTGCGTAGAGCGAAGCTTCATTCAGCAGCTTGTCATAAGTTTTATCAGATGTTACTGAAGTTGAATCTGCCGGATGATATTCTTTAGTTACAGGTCTTTCCAGTTTGCTGCAAGAGAAAAGTCCGGTAGTTATAAATAAGCAAAGTAATATACCCAGTGTTTTGCGAATACCTGTAGGCAGGCGGAAATAAAATTTACTTCCCTTGCCCGGAGTACTCTCAATACTAAACATACAAACCTTGAAAAGATCGTTTGTCTTACGGTATTTTTCAATAATACCTTTGCAATTCATCAACCCAAATCCGTGACCTTTATTCTTCAGCAGTTCCTCCTTATCGGTAGATTCCATTCCAATCTGGCTGGAGTCGTAGACTTTTTCACCCAATATTCGCGCAACATCTTCCTGAGATATTCCCCTGCCGGTATCTGACACAGAAATTTCCACATAATCATCTTCTGTTTTAGCGCTAACCTGAATAGTTCCACCTTCAGGAGTATATTTCCGTGCGTTTTCAGTAAGAGTATTAATCATGAACATTGTCAGAGCCTTATCTGCTTTAACAATAGCCTTTGTAGGTTCTACTTTGAAAGCCTGATGTTTCATTTCAAAGGTTTTTCTACCTTTAGCCAATACATCAAAAAGCTCATTCAATTCAAAGTTCTCGATATTCAGATTTAATGAACCTTGTTTCATTTTGATCCAAAGCGCCAGAATATCATTATACTCATTAATCTTGGTAACTAGCTCATCTATATACTGATATTTCTCTGTCTTAATAGCTTCATCTTGTATATAACCTTTGGCAGTAAGCTTATGTACTTCGTTAATAATGCGGTCCATAAACGGAGTAATACCATAAACAATAGCCATACAAGACTTCTTAATCAGATTCTGACGTTTATTATCGGCAATGTGCTGCTCATACACATAGCGTTGTTTCTCAAGTTTAATTCTTTCATCACCCAGCGAAATAAAGGTAAGTCCGTTACCCAGAGTCCAGGCAATATAAGGTGTAATAACATTCATCAGAGCTTTTTCGTCTTTGGTAATTTTGTGACGGGTGTAAAGCTCAATAACTCCAATGGGAGTTTCCTCTTTCGGTAAAAAGAGATTGAACGAAGATTTAATTAAATCGTTTTCAACCAGTTCGTCCTCAATGATATCTTCATCAATAGATGGATATATAAATTCTTCAGACTCCGGATCAAATATGCCAATGCGTAATGAATAAGCATGAAACAGATGTTTTAAGTCAGCCTGAATAGCCGTTCCAACAGCTGAAACAATTTCGTCTGTACTTCCTATATCTATAGGAATAGAAGCAGTTATGCGTTGGCAAACCTCTAGCGTGGTTCTTAATCGCTCAGTATGCTTTTTGTTTCGCGTCTTTGAGCGTGAATTCAATACCCAGAAAAGGAAAATCAATAAAACGAAACCACTAAAGACAAATAGAGAAAGGATATTCAATTGTCTGTCTTCTTTTTCCAGTTCCTGCGAACGGCTTTCCAGCTCTTTATCCTGACGAGTATAATCAAGAATATCGAGATAAATATTCCGGTTATAGTTGGAAGGCACCTTCATTCCCAATCCGGAATAAGTAACGCTTAACTGCTCGCGGATACGGGCAATCCATTCGGGCACAGTCTTAACGTTATTCTTCGAAATCCAGCTAAGTTCTGTATATATAGTATCTTGTTCGGAGAAAGGTTTTAGCTGATCGACTGTGCTTTTTCCGTTTTTATAGTAAAGCTTATGGTGTTTATTTACGCAATCCAGTGCTTTTCTTAAAGTATCCAGCGCCACACTATAACGACCATGCATATTATAATAACGTCCGATGGTTACGTATGCTCCGGCAATCTGGTAAATATCTTTATATTTCTTGAATTTTTCGAGAGCAACTCGGGCAAGGTTTAAGGGTAAAATGGTATCGGTCTCTGTTACTTCATTTTTCGTAAAGTGATAATACGAATTTAAGGTCTGGATAGCTTTGGGGCGCTCATGAAAAATCAGATTAAATATATCTCTGTTTTCAAATAAAGACGAGATTCCCTGCAGGCTGTTCGCTTCAAAATAAATATATTGATTGCGACTCATATTCCAGCACTTGAACAGTTCATCAAATTCTGTAATATTATTCTGCTCAGCATCTTTCTTTTCAAACAGTTCTGCAGAACCTTTAATATAATCATAGTAGAGAATTTGCGCCGTATCAGAGGCCAGGTCTGAGTCCTGAACCTGATTAATAGATTGAATAGCTTCGCTTTGCTGCTGCAAATAAAAATAGTAGATTGACGATACAATGAAAAATTCAGAGCGAGCATAATTCAAACGTTTCTTATCGTGCACATCAACAAAAACCGACTGATCCTCATCAATACGTTTCATTCTTCGGACCGCACTGTTCCTACAGTCGTAATACTCCTTATTCATGGATGTCCGTTGGTATATTTTCATTAATCCTATATCGGCTATAACCAGTTCCAGCTCATTCTGAGTTATTTTATATACTTTTTTATAGTATTTCTCTGCCGCATCAAAATTCATCTGCATGAAAGCACAAAATCCCAGATTATTATAAGCTTCAGCTTTACCTTGATCGTATTCATCTGCATAATTAATTGCCAGAAGTGCTTCTTTATATGATGAATCAAGTTGCTTATAACGTAAATCGTAGGAACGTTGGTTAAGAGAATCCAATAAACGCACTTCCTGTGCAGAAGGTGTTCCCGTACAAGAATAGAATACTGAAAGCGCCAGTATTACTGTAAGAAAGTAAAGTATATTGCGGAGTTTATTCATTCATATCCCATATTTACTACAAATATAAATAGATTTAAAGTAATATTTATCCGATATCTCATTTAATGCTAGTTAAATCTTATGAAACAAATCTCATTCTTATGACTTTTACATCTTTAAAAAGTATATACATACCAATATTTCGGTATATGATAAGACATAAAAATACCATTTTAAAGGGATTGTAAACCATTAACAATTCATCTATCTTTGCAAAAGAATTTTCTTGTATTAGTCATTATTTTATCGTAGCCATAATTTTAAGAATAGTGGGTTCTCTCTCGCCGAAGTGATTCGTTGAGAGAGTTTTTTATTTCTTTCAAGATTGTATTTGTACAATAATTAATTCATTATAGGTTTCTTACTAAAACAAAGAAATGTAACTTAATTAGAGTATAAAAAACATCTATTAATAGTATCTCTATGTTTTTTTTAGTAATTTCGCGGCCGATTTGATAACCCCGCATTTTAGAGACTATTATATATTGATTCAGCTCTAAAACTAATATTTCGTGAGCATTCCTTGGAAAGATGTGAAATTTCACGATTCATATCTATTACTAAAAAAGCACCTTAAATTTTATTGGCACGAAATTATAAAACAAATTAAGGAAATGGATATTTTTTGGAATACAATTGCTCAGTATAATGCAGGAACCTGGATATATCAGATATTTATATCAGTTATTGCAATTATACTAACTTACTTCTTATTTAAACATCCTACTCAAATTGTAAAATCGGCTATGAAACTATTCATGGTATTTCTAAATACATGGATCGCAGTTGTCTACTACTCTATTTATTGTGAGCCAAGAAGCTATAACAATATGTTTGTTGTATATTGGACAATAATGGCACTGTTCTGGTTGTATGATTTGTTTTTTGGTCATACATCCTTTGAACGATCATATAAATACGATAAGCTAGCTATAATGCTTTGTATATTGCCGTTTATTTATCCGATAATCTCTTTGATACGCGGCCTTCACTTTCCAATGATGACTTCGCCTGTTATGCCTTGCTCGGTTGCTATTTTCACAATTGGATTATTACTTGCTCATTCTAAAAAAATAAATATCTTTTTAGTTATGTTTTTAACTCACTGGGCTTTAATTGGTTTTACAAAGGTATATTTCTTTCAGTTACCTGAAGATTTTCTTTTAGCTAGCTCAGCAGTTCCGGCTTTATACCTTTTCTATAAAGAGTATATCAATTCAAATCTGCATATCTCAAGAAAGCCAAAAGCTAAAATTCTGAATTTGCTATTGATCTTGCTATGCTGTATTATCGGATTATCTTTCACGATTACCTTGATACATGAATTGTGCGAAATGCCGCGCATTTGATAGATTGAACATTTATTCGTCTTTTATAGTTGATTACATATAAATTAAAGTGCTTAATAAAATGAGGCACTAATTTACTAAATAAACAATAATTTACCTCATGGACATTCATGCAGAACTTAAAGAGTTATCGAAGTTTTTATCCGACTACTCTACCAGTCTAATGGCTGTAGGCGTACACACATCGCGTATTGTACGTAACACCTCCCGGATAGCCGAATCTTTTGGCTATTTCGTTGACATGACGATCTTTCAGAAAACCATTATTATGACTTTGAGAGACAAAGACAATTCACATTCTTACAGCACTGTGAATAAAATCAAGCCTATGGCCTTGAACTTTGAATTAAATGCCCGGCTCAGTACATTAAGTTGGGAAGCTTATGATGAGCATTTGTCTATGGATGAATTAAAAGCAAAATATCAGGAAATTATCAGTAACCCTCGTATGAGCAAATGGATGGTTCTTTTTCTGGTTGCATGTGCAAATGCATCTTTTTGCCGTCTATTTACTGGCGACATACAAGCAATGGGTATTGTTTTTGTTGCAACTTTAGCCGGTTTCTTTATTCGTCAGAAATTAACAGAAATGCATCTCAATCATTTATTTGTATTCATTGTTTCTGCATTTACCGCTTCCATGATAGGTTGTACAGCTGTACTATATAATATAGGAAATACTCCCGATATTGCTCTTGGAACAAGTGTCCTTTATCTCGTTCCCGGCGTTCCTCTCATTAATGGTGTTATTGATGTTATTGAAGGCCATGTTTTAGCTGGCGTTTCACGATTAATCAATGCAGCATTACTTATTATTTGCCTTTCTATAGGTTTGTCATTAACTTTATTATTGTTAGGAGTAAATGCATTATGATAAATTATGATTTTATTGAAGCCATTATATTTGATGGTCTTTTTGCAGCAATTGCATCGATTGGATTTGCTGTAATCTCTAATCCTCCACGCAAAGCGATTCTTGTATCTGCATTTTTAGCAGCTGTTGGTCACGGACTACGTTATTGTTTGTTGCACAGCACTTCATTGGATATTGCTTCGGCATCGTTTATTGCAGCATTTTCTATTGGTATGCTAAGCATTTTCTTTGCAAAGAGAATACATTGTCCGGCAGAGGTTTTTTCTTTCCCTTCTCTTTTACCTATGATCCCTGGAATGTTTGCATATAAAACAATTCTTGCTCTAGTGAAATTTATTCAATGCAAAGATGATTCAGCATCAGTCGATATAATAGTAGCAATATTCAGAAATGGCTTAACTGCTACTTTTGTTATGTTCGCTTTAGTGGTTGGAGTTGCAGTACCTATGTTTATCTTCCATAAACAATCATTTGCTGTAACACGTATTTTGAAGCTAGTTAAAAAAGATAGATAAAAAAAGCAAGCCATCGGGATTCATTAAATGAATATTCCCGATGGCTAAGCCCCCCTTTAAACAATTTAAACAAAATAAAGATACCCTTCTAACCAACCTTTATAAGGGCATTCTTTTATAAATCAAACAGATTGTTAATCAATCTATTTTTTATTTGCGAGCTTCTTCAATATATCCGAAAGCTTCTTTACATTTAGCTGTTACCCATGCCCAATCATTAGCAGCAACTACATCTTTTGGGAAAAGGTTTGAACCCATACCTACACAAGTTACGCCAGCTTTAATCCATGCAGTAAGGTTATCTTTTGTTGGTTCAACACCACCTGTAACCATTAACATAGACCAAGGCATTGGAGCTTTTACATTCTTAACGAATGAAGGACCACCAACGTTTCCAGCAGGGAATACTTTGCAAAGATCACATCCTACTTCCTGTGCGAAACCGATTTCTGATACAGAACCACAACCTGGAGTGTATGGAATTAAACGACGGTTACAAACTTTAGCAATTTCTGGGTTGAACAATGGACCAACAATAAAGTTAGCACCTAATTGAATATACATTGCTGCAGTAGCAGGATCAACGATAGAACCAATTCCCAGAATCATATCAGGACATTCTTTTGCAGCCCATTTTACTAATTCTGCAAATACTTCTTGTGCAAAATCGCCACGGTTAGTGAATTCGAATGCACGAACACCACCTTCATAGCATGCTTTTACAACATTCTTTGCTAATTCAACATCTTTATTATAGAAAACGGGAACCATCCCTGTGCTTGCCATAGCATTAAGCACTTGTATTTTTGAAAATCTTGCCATTTTACTTTTATATTAAATGTTATTAACGAGAAACACGGCCAGAACCGTCACCTTTCATTAAGTTTTCAACTTCAGAAACAGTTACAAGGTTAAAGTCACCATAAATTGTATGTTTTAGGCAAGATGCAGCAACTGCGAATTCCAAAGCTTTCTGATCATCGTTTGGATAAGAAATCAAACCGTAAACAAGACCACCCATAAATGAGTCACCACCACCTACACGGTCAACGATGTGAGTAATGTCATATCTCTTAGATTGTTTCAATGAACCATCAGAGTATAGAACACCACCCCAAGTATTGTGGTTAGCGTTGATAGAACCACGAAGAGTAATAATTACTTTCTTAGCACGTGGGAATTTAGCCATCATCTGAGTACATACTGATTCAAATTCAGCAGCATTAACTTCACCGTGAGTTGCAGCAACATCAAATCCTTCTGGTTTAACACCAAATACTTTTTCGCAATCTTCTTCGTTACCAAGAATCACATCACAACCTTCAACTAATGCAGGCATAACTTCTGCAGCAGTTTTACCATACTTCCAAAGGTTTTTGCGGTAGTTAAGGTCAGTAGAAACAGTTACACCCATTTCATTAGCAACTTTGATAGCTTCAAGACAAGCATCAGCAGCACCTTGTGACAAAGCTGGAGTAATACCAGTCCAGTGGAACCATTGAGCATCTTTGAATACTTCTTTCCAGTTAATCATACCTGGCTGAATAGTTGATATTGAAGAGTTTGCACGGTCATAAACTACTTTTGAAGCACGAGCAACAGCACCTGTTTCAAGGAAATAAATACCTACACGATCACCACCGAAGATAATTTCTTTAGTTCCAACGTTGTGAGAACGTAAGTCCATAATGCAAGATTCTGCGATGTCATTTTTAGGTAGACGAGTCACAAATTCAGTTTCCAAGCCATAGTTCGCCAAAGAGACTGCAACATTAGCTTCACCACCACCAAATGTAGCATTAAATTCCTTTGCTTGTGAAAATCTTAAATAACCAGGAGTTGCCAAACGCAACATAATTTCCCCAAAAGTAACAACTTTCTTTCCCATAATTCTATTTTCTATTTAAAATAAATGATTAGTATTTCTAAGTTTCAATTTACAATAATCAACATTAATTAGACCAATTGACTATAAATGAGTATATTAATAACAAACAATCAGCATAAATAGTCAATTCGTGTACGTGCACAAAGATACGAATATTTTTGTAATTACAAAAATTGTTATATATTTGCGATGAAAAAAAATAAATTATTATTGTGTTCGAACACGAATAATCAATTGTTAAGAACAAAACAAGCTATGGATGAACTGCCGGAAAGAATACGAATAAAAGACATAGCACGCTTAGCCGATGTGTCAGTTGGAACTGTTGATCGAGTAATTCATGGGAGAAGCGGTGTATCCGAAAAAAGCAAAAAGCGGGTTGAAGAGATTTTAGATCAATTAAACTATCAGCCTAACATGTACGCTAGTGCTCTGGCCTCAAATAAAAAATACCTGTTTGTTAGTTTGCTCCCTCAGCATGTAGAAGGGGAATACTGGACAGCAGTAGAAAAAGGTATAACAGATGCAGTATATGCTTTTTCGGATTTTAATATTTCTATAAAGATGTGCTATTATGATGCGTATGACTATACATCATTCACATCTGCAGGAAATGCTATATTGGCTGAGCATCCTGACGGCGTAATAGTCTCTCCTACTATACCTCAGATTACTCGTAATTTTACAGATTATCTAAATGAGTTTTCTATACCTTATATATTTATAGACTCAAATATTCCTGACCTGCATCCATTGGCTTTTTATGGACAAAACTCAGAAAGAAGTGGAAATTTCGCAGCAAAGATGTTAATGCTAATGTCTGATAAAGCTGATGAAATAGTTATTTTCCGTCAGATTAAAGAAGGTATTATAGGATCAAATCAACAGGAAAACAGAGATAAAGGCTTTAGAATTTATATGAAAGAGCATTTTCCTTCCTGTCGTATTACTGAGCTTAACCTTCATCCAAAGTATCCTATTGAAGATGAACAATTACTAGATGCTTATTTTGCTGAACATCCAAATGTTACATGTGGAATAACATTCAATTCAAAAGTTCACATTATAGGCGAATATATTGAGAAAAGAGGAATCAAGAATTTTAATTTGGTTGGTTATGACTTACTGACGAGAAACGTAACTTGTCTTAAAAATGGCTCGGTTTCTATGTTAATTGCTCAGCAACCTGAAATTCAGGGATATAATAGTGTGAAAGCTTTATGTGATCAATTAATATTAAAAAAAGAGATTAATGGTATAAACTATATGCCGATAGATTTATTAACTGTAGAAACTGTGGACTTTTATCTTAATTTTCAAAAATAAACTTATCATAATAGAAAATATATGGAAACGAAGTATTTAAAAATTAATCCTGCAGATAATGTAGCTGTAGCTATCTTAAATTTGTCTGCCGGTGAAACCATTTCCGTAAATGGATTGGATATTAAACTAAATGAAGATGTTCCAGCTGGTCACAAATTTGCTTTGAAAGACTTCGCTGTTGACGATCATATAGTCAAATATGGTTATGCTATTGGCCATGCTATAGCTCCTATTAAACAAGGTGACTGGGTAAATGAAAAGAAGATCAAGACAAATTTGTCTGGCTTACTTGAATATACATACAATCCAGCTCATGAAACTCTCGAGATTGCAAATAAAAACCTTACTTTCAAAGGTTACAAGCGTAAAAACGGCGATGTTAGTGTAAGAAATGAAATATGGATTATTCCAACAGTTGGTTGTGTAAATGGTATTGTTAACCAATTAGCAGATCAGCTACGTCGTGAAACTGAAGGAAAAGGAGTAGATGCTATTGTTGCATTCCCACATAACTACGGTTGCTCTCAATTAGGCGATGACCACGAAAATACCCGTAAGATATTACGTGACATGGTTCTTCATCCAAATGCCGGTGCAGTATTTGTTGTAGGTTTGGGCTGTGAAAACAATCAGCTTACTGCTTTCCGCGAATTCCTTGGCGAATATGATGCAGACCGTGTAGCATTCATGGAAACTCAGAAAGTCGGTGATGAATTTGAAGAAGGTATGGCTATTCTTCGTGATCTTTATTCAAAAGCAAGCAAAGATGTACGTGTTGATGTTCCTCTTTCTGAATTACGTGTAGGATTAAAATGTGGTGGATCAGACGGATTCTCAGGAATTACAGCTAATCCATTACTTGGTATGTTCTCCGACTTCTTGATTGCTCAAGGTGGTACATCGGTTCTTACCGAAGTTCCTGAAATGTTTGGTGCTGAGACAATCTTGATGAACCGTTGTGAGAACAAAGAATTATTTGAGCAGACAGTTCATTTGATTAACGATTTTAAGGATTACTTTATCCGTAATGAACAACCAATTTATGAAAATCCTTCTCCGGGAAATAAAGCTGGTGGTATTTCAACACTGGAAGAAAAGTCATTAGGCTGCACTCAAAAATGCGGAAAAAGTGTAGTTAAAGGAGTAATGAAATACGGCGAAAGAATTCAAACTAAAGGTTTGAACTTATTGAGCGCGCCAGGTAACGACCTTGTTGCAGCAACAACTCTTGCGGCATCAGGTTGTCATATGGTTCTTTTCACAACCGGACGCGGAACTCCATTTGGAACATTTGTACCAACCATGAAGATTTCAACAAATTCAAATTTGGCAAATAATAAACCAGGATGGATTGATTTTAACGCAGGAGTTATTCTGGAAAATGAACCAATGGAAAAAACTTGTGAAAGATTTACTGATTATATAATCAAAGTTGCAAGTGGTGAGCCTGTAAATAACGAAAAGAAAAACTATCGTGAAATTGCAATATTCAAAACTGGTGTAACTTTATAAGATATCAATTCAGTTTTTTAAGGTCGGAGATGTAGTATAAATAGGTACTGCATCTCCGACTTTCTTTTTATCTGTATTTGCTAATAAAACCTAATTCCAAATTAGAGATATTGAATATTATTGTTTACAGTAAATATATAATTATGATAACCCTAAATTTATATTTTGATAATATCCAGTAAGTTTCAGCAATATATCTTAAGAATTAAATTTTAAATATTAACCTTAATAATTGTCTATATTTAGCTGATTTTGCCTTCCTTAAATCATACTAATAATCATTCCTGATTTATATATCGAAACATTTCCGTCTATATATTATTTAATTTTGTATAGTTTTAAATAATAAGTTTAATTAAATCTTTAAATTGTTATGAGAAGAGCACTACACTCCTCTTATTTTATTAAATATCTTTCTATACATATCATTGTTAGCTATGAATATATAACAAAATCAGGGTTCCATCTATAGCTTAATTTTATCATTTACATGATCAGACACAACTAGTATGCCTTAAATTCATGTGTCTGCATAATAGATTTTGCACATACACTTTATATAAAACACAAATGACTAAACTTTACGTTAATGCTTTTTTGCTCAAAAAGCTGATATTTATATTTATTTTTTCTTGTTCAATTTTGCCAGGTTTTGCAAAATTGCGTACTAGCAATGAAGCATTAAGTATTGCTAGTTATTATTCTCAGAAATCACAAGTCATAACTAAGACTATTGGATTGCCAAATTCCACATTAACATTAGCTTACACTTGTAAAGATAGCATTGTTACCCGTTCTTCAACAGAAAAAGCATACTACTACGTATTTAATATTGGCGATAATAATGGCTTTATTATCGTTTCTGGAGATGATAGAGCTAAAGACATTCTTGGATATTCTCATAATGGTAAATTTAATTCAGATTCTTTGCCTCCAAACTTCTCTACATGGCTAAATTTCTATCAAAAGGAAATAAAAGCATTAATGAATCAACCTGAAGAATTAAGTTATACTTCAAATGTTTTACTCAGTACAACTGATAATTCAACTACTAATAAAACAACTTATGCAACATCTTTAGCTCCACTTCTTGGAGGAATAAAATGGGATCAGGGAACTCCTTACAATGAACTCTGTCCTACAATAAGTACAAAATCTTCTGAAAGAACTGTTACTGGTTGCGTAGCTACTGCTATGGCTCAGGTAATGAGATACCATCAATGGCCCATTACAGGAAAAGGATCGAATACCTATACTCCGGATGGATATTTTCAAGCTCTTACAGTTGACTTTTCAAAAACTACATACGACTGGAAAAATATGACTGAAACATATAATAGCTTAAGTACTGTTACTGAAAAAAATGCCGTAGCCACGTTAATGTATCATTGTGGAGTAGCTGTGAACATGGATTATGGTTTTTCCAGCTCTGCTAGTCCGACTAATATGGCCAAAGCTTTAATAAAGTATTTTAGCTACGATTCCAATATTCAGAGTTATCACAGAGATTATTATACCAGATCAGAGTGGAAGAATATGCTTAAAACTGAGTTAAATGCAAAACGTCCTGTTCTTTATGCCGGAAATTCTACTGACATAGGGCATCAATTTGTTTGTGACGGGTATGACAGCAATGATCTTTTTCATTTTAACTGGGGATGGAGTGGTGAATCTGATGGTTATTTTGAACTTTCTGCACTAAATCCATCCGCTCTTGGTATTGGTGGCGGAACCAGCGGAGGGTTTAATTCTGATCAGCTTTTTGTTATCGGAGTACAAAAACCTAATGAAACATCGGTTGCAGCACCTTATCAATTACACTTATATTCACCACTAAAAATCTCTGCAAACTCAATAAGTCGTACAAATACTTTTTCAATTAATGCAGATATCTATAATATGGGAATAACTAATTTCAGTGGTTCTATTGGGCTGGCATTATACAATGAAAATAGCTTTGTAAAATTGATTAAAAGTTATTCTGTATCGTCTCTTGACACATATAGTGGATGGTCCAATTTAGCATACTCTTCGAGTATACCAACAGATGTGATAAATGGTAACTACAAACTTTACAGTGTATTTCTTCCTTCCGGAAAATCAGAATGGCAAATAATGAGAGGAAAAGTAGGAACAGCTAATTACTTAAATGTAGCAGTTACTTCTTCAAATGTAACATTCAGTGTTCCAAACGTACTTCCAAACCTAACTCTTAATTCAATATCTACTATAGGCAATCTTTATCAAAACAGCACTGGTAGATTTAATCTAAACCTTACAAATACTGGAGGTGAATATAATTCAAACTTAGTTATTTTATTAAAGTCTGCTGTTAACGACTCTATCTCTCAAGTAGTTTGTATAGATCCTGTAAATATTAGTTCTGGTGAGACAAAAAGTCTCGACTTTTTTGGAAATATTACATTGCCAGCAGGAAAACACTATTTATATGCAATGTATGATCCACAGAATGACAGATCAAATACAGATACATTTAATAATATAGGTTCTCCTTTAACCGTAGAAATATTATCTACTTCAATAGAGACGCCAGTTCTTACACTAACTTCAAAGATTTCATTCCCTGATCCATCACAAGTAAATGGGAATGATGCAATTCTAACGGCTCGTATAAAAAATACCGGAGGATATTTTGAGGATTATATAGTAGCATTCGTATATCCGGTTAACAGCTATATTGCACTTTCATTTTTTGGATTCCAGAAAATTATTTTAGATAAAGATGAAGAAAAAACAATAACCCTCAGCGGAAATATTGGTCTTGAGCCGGGATCATATTTAACAACACTAGCTTATAGTACAACATTAGGAAATAGCTATTCATTTATGGATCCTAATGATTATAGTAAAATTGTTTTTACTATCACCGATAATACAACTAAAGCTACAGACATAGAACAAACGAAAGAAGCAAAGCCATATCTTTACCCTATCCCAGCAACAGATATTCTTTATCTAAAATCGGATGATGTTGTAAAAGCAATCAATATAACGGATCTTTCTGGAAAGTTGGTTTTAAAAATTAATCCTTTAAGAAATGGAGAAATTCCTATTCTAATAAATACACTCAAAGCAGGTGCATACATTCTTCAATCGATAACCGAAACAGAAGAAAAAGTTTGCAAATTCATAAAAAAATGATTTTTACAATATTTGTTGAACAAAAAGAGCATATGTATTTATTTGTCTATGCTCTTTTTTCTTATATTTACCACATTTATAACTTATTATAAGCTTTTATAACAAAGTAAAGTTGATTGTAATCTATTTCTAATACAAAATTTCAAAATTTGAATTTCAGAGAAGTTAAACAGATCTATTTTTATATAACTGCTGTGGATGATTTAACACAAACAACAAATGAAAAAGTCACTACTACTTATAGGATTCCTATTATTCTTTGCAACAAATGTTCTGGCAATATCGCGGACTAGCATTGAAGCATTAAGCATAGCAAACTCTTTCTATCAGAAAGCGCAGGTTCCAACAAAAAAGATGTCTTCAGATTTATCGACTTTGAAATTAGCCTATACTTGTACCGATGGTATATCTACCAGATCAACTTCTGATAAAGCATTTTATTATATATTCAACAGAGGGGAGAATAATGGTTTTATTATTGTTTCCGGAGATGATAGAGCAAAAGATATTTTAGGATATTCAGATGTCGGAAAGTTTGATATAAACTCTTTACCATCTAATTTTTCTGCTTGGCTAAACTTTTACAAAGAAGAATTGAAGTATTTGATAGAGCAGCCAGAATCAACAAATACTTCTTCAGTTCAGCTAAGTGAGTCAATCGGTACTGATGTTCGCCAGTCTACTTATTCAACTTCTGTAGCTCCGTTATTAGGTGGAATTAAATGGGATCAAGGATCACCATACAATAATCTTTGTCCTATAATTAATGATTCAACATCCGAAAGAGCAGCTACAGGATGTGTTGCCACAGCAATGGCTCAGGTTATGAAATATTATAGCTGGCCTGTTAGTGGAACCGGGTCAAACACTTATACTCCTACTGGGTTTACTACATCTTTAAGCGTTGATTTTTCTAAAACTACATACGACTGGGCAAATATGACTGATATATATAATAGTTCAAGCACCGCTATTCAAAAGGATGCTGTGGCTACACTAATGTATCATGCGGGAGTTTCAGTAAACATGATGTATGGAGAATATAGTTCTGCATCCTCTTTAAATATGGCTAAAGCTCTAATCGGATATTTTAGTTATGATTCAAATATCCAAAGTTATTATAGAGATTATTATTCTAAACCTGAATGGGAAGGTCTGATAAAGACAGAATTAAATGCTGGTCGTCCGGTTTTTTATGCCGGATATTCCAAAGAAACAGGTCATCAGTTTGTGTGTGACGGATACGATAATAATGGATTATTCCATTTTAATTGGGGATGGAGTGGAAGTTCAGATGGTTATTTTGAATTGTCAGTTCTTAATCCATCTTCCTTAGGAATTGGTGGAGGAACCAGTAGCGGATTTAATTATGATCAGCTTATTGTTATTGGAGTGCAAAAGCCAAATGCATCATCCACTGTACATCCTTACCAGTTATACTTATATTCACCGTTTAATACTATTCCAGCTTCTGTTAACCGTACAAGCACCTTCACATTACCAATGAGAATAACCAATTTAGGCATAAATACATTTAATGGTAAGGTTGGATTAGCTTTATATAATGATAACGGATTTGTAAAATTACTCAGCAGTCGCTCTTCATCGCTCGACACCTATTCCGGATATTATAATCCTTCTTATGCAACTAACATTACTGTACCTTCTGATGTTGTTGATGGTAATTACATGCTTTACAGTGTGTTTCAGCCAACCGGTGATTCTGACTGGCAGATTATGAGAGGAAAAGTAGGAACGCCCAATTATATAAATGTAAATGTAACATCAACCAATATCATATTTTCAGCCCCAGATGTGCGACCTAATTTGACATTGAATTCATTAACGGTTAATGGTAACTTATATCAAAACAAAACAGGTAAATTCAATGTAAGTATAATAAATAATGGAGGAGAATATAATTCATCATTAATTCTTTATTTAAAATCGGCAGAGAATAATGCAATAGAACAATATGTTTCTAATGATCCAATAAATATTGCATCAGGCAACACTAAGAGTTTTGATATTGCTGGAAATATTAAATTAGTTTTCGGAAAATACTATTTATATGTGATGTATGATTATTATAATAATCGCGCATCACAGAGTTATGTAACTCTTGGCGATTCAATAACCGTTACGGTATTACCGGAGCCTGGAAACCCAATTCTTACACTAACATCTAAAGTCTCTTTCCCGGACTCTAACAAAGTTAATAAAAACAATGCAGTGCTTACGGCCAGAATAAAGAATACCGGAGGATACTTTAATAACAATGTAATAGCATTTGTATATCCTTCAACAGCTGGAAACTCACTTACTTATTACGGATATCAGACTATAGTTTTAGATACAGATGAAGAAAAGGAAGTAACATTCAGTGGCAATATAGATTTAGATCCAGGTTCATATTTAACAGCTGTAACGTATTGGGATACAACAATAAATGATTGGAATCTTATTGCTCCTAGAGATAATTCTGTCTTAGCGTTTACTCTTGTGGATAGTAGTACTGATATTGAAAGAAATTCATCTTCTAAATTGCTTATTTATCCTAATCCCGTAGTAGATACCTTATTTCTGCAATCTGAAAAGATTATAAAAATAATCAGAATTATGGATATTTCCGGAAAACAAATATTATTTTTGAGACCAGAGAAGAGTGGATTGATTTCAGTTTCTGTAAACGGACTAAGTTCTGGAACTTATGTTCTTCAATGTGAATCTGAAACAGGTATTGAGGTTTGCAAATTTATTAAAAGGTAGAATCAATGTATATGTTTAAACATATTGCTATATTCTATTTGTACAGCTAAAATTTTATAAGAAATGAACAAACAAACACTGAAAACACGCATCTTCTTTTCTCTTCTGCTAATATCAAATATTAGTATCTATGCAAAATCAAGATCTAGTGCTGAAGCACTTTCTATTGCAAATTCATTTTATCAAAATTCTATCGCGACAAAAAGTATAAGTACAAAATCCTCCACGGAAAATGTAGGTTTAACCTTGGCTTATAGCTGTACTGACGGTATAGCAACTCGTTCTTCTAACGAAAATGCGTATTATTATATATTCAATAGAGGAGAGAATAACGGCTTTATTATAATTTCGGGTGATGATCGGGCGAAATCAGTTTTAGGATATTCAGACAGTGGAAGTTTCTCTGCAAATGTAATGCCCGAGAATTTTAAGAATTGGATGAGTTTATACCAGAAAGAACTCAAGGCATTAGCTGCAATATCTGATGATGCAACATCAACAAAGCAATCTTCTTCCTTATTATCAGTTACAACAAAGGCTACTTCTTTTTCAACTTCAATTAGTCCGTTGCTTGGAACAATAGCTTGGAATCAGCTTTCTCCGTACAATATTCTTTGTCCTAAAATAGGAACATCACGTGCTCCTACGGGTTGTGTTGCTACAGCCATGGCCCAAATTATGAAGTATTATCAATGGCCGCTTCAAGGAGCCGGATCAAAAAAATACAAGCCAGATAGTATGAGCGACTCCCTTTCTGTAGACTTCTCGAAAGCAACATATAATTGGTCCAACATGAAAAATACATATAGTGGTAATAGTATTGCTATTCAAGATACAGCTGTTGCGACTCTTATGTATCACTGCGGAGTATCAGTAAGTATGGACTATACAGCTTATTCATCAGCTGCATATAGTAATTATATTCCAGCCGCTTTAAGTCAATATTTTGGTTATGATTCGAATATACAGATATTCTCTCGTGATTTTTATACCGAAACTGAGTGGCTTCAGATGATAAAGACCGAGTTAAATGCCGGTCGTCCTATATTATATGGTGGTTCATCAACTAGCGAAGGTGGGCACCAATTTATCTGTGACGGTTATGACACGAATAATCTTTTTCACTTTAACTGGGGTTGGGGTGGCTACTATAACGGATATTTTGAACTATCATCATTAAATTACGAGACTCCCGGAATTGGGGGATCTGTTACGGATGGGTTTACTGTCTGGCAGGATATGGTAACCGGAATTCAGAAGCCAACTACTACATCAAGCAAATCATATGAAATCTATTTAATAAAAAAAATAAAGGTTGGGTCTGAAAGCATAACAAGGAGTCAGGCATTCAGTCTCAATTTTGGATATGCCAATTATGGGGGTAATCTATTTAGTGGAAACATCGCATTTGGACTTTATCAGGGCTCTACTTTAGTCTCTGTAATTAAACAATACAGTGTTACTACAGACACATTTGAGGGAAATGATAATCTAACAGTATCAAGATTAGAAATTCCTACTACAGTAGCTAATGGTACCTATCAGTTATATTGTATTTACAAAGCGTCCGATCAGAGTAACTGGTCTATATTAAGGGGTAGAGTTGGTACACCCAATTCTTTAGATGTTACTGTTACCTCTAATACTGTTACTTTTGCTACCCCGGATGTTTTTCCTAAACTTACTCTGACTGGAGCTTTGAGTACTATCGGAAATCTTTATTACGGAAAAGCAGGAACATTTAGTGCTACTATTCAAAACACTGGTGGAGAATTTAATTCTTATCTATCTTTCTATCTAACTTCTACAGCAGCAAATAGTACAAGCAAACAAATTAATTATGATCCGATAAATATTCCTTCAGGAGCTACTAAAACAATAGAGATTTCAGAAGACATAACTCTTACTCCGGGTACTTATGTTCTTACTCTTAATTATGATGCTAATAATAATCAGGATAGCCCATCAATGGTTCTTCTAACCCCGAACGAAAATAATTCAAGAAGTGTTCTTATTGAAAACTATGCAACCGGTATTGAAGATGCATCAATTAATAAATTGAGTGTTTATTCTAATCCGGAGAATGATCTAGTTTATATTCAATCGCCTTCTATAGTTAAATCTATTATGATTTTTGACATATCGGGAAAATCGGCTTTATTGAAGAAACCTATGACTACAGGCAATATTCCAATTTCAGTAAGTGATTTAGGCAAAGGCGTTTATTTAATTAGAATAGAGACTGAAGACGGAAGTTATACTGAGAAATTCTTTAAGAAATAAATCTTTAACCACAAAATAGAAGGAATAATGAAAATCAGTCGTTGTTTGACATTTATTGGTTCACTGATATTGTTTTCGTGCCATTGCAGCAAGAATGCTACATCTGCTGCGGAATCTGTTCCCTCAACGGACAATATCAATCAGGTTTCTCGTGGAGCTAAGGCTATAGTTTATAAAACAAACAAAGATTATTCAAATCTTGTTCCGGTTACAATGAATAACGAAAAAACAAAAATAGTCTCCTATCCTGCTCCAACAGATGTTTTCTATAAAGGAAAACTGGCTAAGCCTACTCCATTAAAGAATGGTTATTTATTAGACAATCGTGGGATTAATGAAAATACTGTTTTTCTTAATTGCACTTACGAAGAATACAGCCGTTTGACAGAAGCCCCATCATTACAGGAGATGCTTTTGCGAGTTGTTGAAAAGAATCCAATGGTAGAAATCATTGATTGTGGCCTTCGTTATCAATATAAAGATGAAGTAAAAGAACTAAATACACTTATTGATGCAAACTTCTCAGGGTGTAAAAAGGTTATCATAAAACCGCATTCAATCTATCTGGAATAATGTAGAATCTATAAAGGCAATCAAGGACATAGGTAAATCATCACTTATGTCCTTTTTTATTTTAAAAAATTAAGAACTACTAAATATAAAGAATGTCAGAAACTTATATTCAATATATATTGTTTAAATAATAAATGCATAAATAGATTAGTGAAACTATAAAAGAAATATCTGTAAGCATGCCAGATCACAAAGTCTTAGCCATCAGTTAAATGATTTGTTATTGCTATCTAAAGAATAGAACATACAAAAAAACTTATTTAACTCAAAGCTAATTCATACTCTCTATTATCAACGGACTTTTTGCCCGTAAATAATTCTCCTGCCAGAATAGTTTGTTTGGGGAAAGAAAGTCAGTTTGTACTTATTTTAATTGTTTGTACCGAAATAGTTTAAAACTTCATTTCCATGAACATTCAATTAAAAAGGATAATACAGCTAGTTCCTCTTTTGTTTATATTTGTTTCAAATATAATTGCAACACCGAGAAATAGCCGTGAGGCATTAAGAATTGCTATGTCTTTTTATCAAAAGAATCCGGTTTCTACAAAAAGTATACTTCCCGGAACTTCTACTTTACAGCTCGTTTATACATGTTCAGATGTTACAACCCGTTCATCGGATAGCAATGGATATTATTATGTATTCAATATCGGAAATGATAATGGGTTTGTTATTATATCGGGAGATGACAGGGCAAAAGATATTCTAGGATATTCAGATGTTGGCAGGTTTAATATTGACTCTTTACCACCTAATTTCTCTGACTGGCTGAAATTTTATAAAAATGAGCTACAATATCTCGTAATGCAGCCCGAACAGAATAACGCATCACTCCTGAGATCTTATTATACTTCTGATAATACGCTAGCAACTTATGCAGCTTTTGTGAATCCTCTTTTAGGAGATAATAGATGGGATCAGGGCTATCCTTACAATAATCTTTGTCCTGTTATGACAGATTCAATAAGAGCTGTAACCGGATGCGTGGCTACTGCAATGTCACAGGTAATGAAATATCATAGATGGCCATTAAAAGGAATAGGATCTAACAGATACATTCCTTCTGGATTTACAGATTCACTTAGTGTTGATTTCTCTCAGGCAACGTATGATTGGGAGAATATGACTGATATTTATAATAAATTCAGTACGAAAGTCCAGATAGATGCAGTTGCTAAACTTATGTATCACACCGGAGTTGCGGTTAATATGAATTACGGCCTTTTTTCTAGTTCTGCATACCCTACTGACATGGCAAAAGCTTTAATTAAAAATTTTGGCTACGATTCAAGAATACAATTATATAACAGAGATTATTATTCACAGCCAGAATGGGTCAATTTGCTAAAGAGTGAGCTAAATGAGGGGCAACCGGTTTTATATTTTGGCAGGTCTGAAGGTTATGGACATGAATTTGTATGTGACGGATACGATAAAAATGGGCTATTCCATTTTAATTGGGGATGGAGCGGTGATTCTAATGGATATTTTGAGCTATCGGTTCTTAATCCTAGTTCATTAGGGGTAAGTGGAGGAACCAGTGGCGGATTTAATTATAATCAGAAAATTGTTATTGGTATAAAAAAAGCAAGCAGTTCGTCTTCAATTGCCCCTTATCAGCTGCATTTATATTCACCATTAGCAACTTTGTCTAATTCAGTTAGCCGTACTGGTTCTTTTATTGTAACTACAGATTTTTATAACATGGGAATAAATACATTCAATGGTTCTATTGGAATAGCACTATACAATGACAAAGGAATGGTTAATTTACTGCAAAGCCAGACTGTATCATTTCTTGAAACAAATTACGGATATGCGGATTTTTCTTTTAACACTCTAATTCCAGTTTCTATTTCAAATGGTAATTATAAAATGTATTATGTATTTGAACCTGCAGGAGATTCTAACTGGCAAATAATGAGAGGAAAAGTTGGCACACCCAACTATCTGAATATAACCGTAACAAATTCAAATATCAGCGTAGCCATTCCGGATTTGCAACCGAAACTAATACTCAATTCATTTAATGTAACCGGAAATCTTTATCAGAACAAAACAGGACGGTTTAATCTGAGTATTACAAATAATGGAGAAGAATATAATTCGAACATAATTATCCGATTACAACTAATTGCTAATGATACTGTTATTCAAAAGGTGTGTTCCGAACCGGTTAATATACCAGCCGGGAAGAGTAAAAATGTAGAATTAGTAGGCGACGTATTGTTGAATCCAGGCACATATTATTTATCTGCATTATATGATCTTTCTAATGACCGTTTGAATAGTGAAAATTACAGTCTTTTGGGAAATAGTATGGTAGTAAGTCTTTTGCCCGAACCTACAGAATTACCAGTTATTGCACTTACCTCTAAAATTAATTTTCAGGACTCAACAAAGGTTAGTAAGGATAATGTTATTCTTAAAGCTTCAATAAAAAATATAGGTGGCTTCCTGAATAGCTATATTGCTGCTGTAGTGTTCCCTAAATTAGGTGGTATTTCTCTGAGCAATTATGGTTTTCAATCTATAATTCTCGATAAAAATGAGGAAAAGGAAGTTACCTTCCAAGGATCTCTCGATTTAGATCCAGGAGAATACTTAACTGTTCCTTATTTCTGGGATTCTGAAAATTATGAATGGAAGGAAATTACACCACGCGCTTTGGGTTGGCTCACATTTACACTGGTTGATAATATTGTTGGACCTGAGCAGATTAAGACTAGCAAGGTTAATCTGTATCCCAATCCGGCTACCGACGTATTGTTTCTACAGTCGGACAATGTTGTAGAAAGCATTCAGGTTATAGATATATCAGGGAAACAAATATTATTGCTTAAACCGATGATTCGTGGAGAGATAGAAATTCCAGTAGAAAGATTAAGTTCCGGAATGTATACTCTTAGAGTTGAGACAGATAAAGGGGTTACAATTAGTAAATTTATAAAAAAGTAGAGAGGAAAGATATCTAATTTGTTCCATTGAGAATAAACAAGTAATACTAATAATGCAAGCATAAGATTGGCAAAAGCTCACCTTATGCTTGTTCTTTTATTTATTCTTTCTTGTAAGAAGATGCTCTAATTCAAAACGAAGTAAAGATTTTGTTTCTTCTATATCAATCTTTTGATTGAGTTCTTTTTCAATAGAAGTCACACCTTTATCTATAAATCCACAAGGATTGATATAATGGAAGTAGTTCAGATCTGTGTTTACATTGAAAGCCAGTCCGTGCATTGTTACAAAATGACTGCTGCGAACTCCTATCGCACATATTTTACGGGTACGAGGTGAATCTATATCCAGCCACACTCCGGTAGCACCAGCCAGTCTGCCGGCAGTTATTCCGTAATGAGAGCAGACATTTATAACAGCTTGTTCCAATACATGAACATATTCCTTTAATCCCAGACTGTAGTCTTCCAGATTAAGTATAGGATAGCAAACAATCTGTCCCGGACCATGATAAGTAATGTCTCCACCACGATCAATATGATAGAGAGTAGCTCCTATCCTTTTGAGCTGTTCCTCTCCTATCAGCATATTCTGATCTTTACCACTTCTACCAAGCGTGTAGACATGTGGGTGTTCGCAGGTGATTAAATAATTAAGATGTTCGTTACCTTCCAGTTTTTCACGGACTATTTCATTAAAAAGATCCGTCTGCCTTTGCCATGCTTCGGCATACGATATTAATTGCCAATCGGTATATTCAAGTTTATTCATATTCCTGTAAGCTTAAAATCCAAAGCCCAAAACATAGGTCGGATTACTATATAATTCTATTATTTTAGCGTCTTTCTCTTTATCAAGTTGTCGTGAGGCCGGATGACGCAAACTATTGTCAATTGGTGTACCATCCATTGCCCGACTTTTATATTCCCAAAAATGAACATTCGTTGCATCTCCTTCCACAACCCAGCCTTCCGCTGGAATACTAACCAGTTTACAGTTAATAAGAACCGATTCCGCATAAGGATAGCCTTTGCCTTTATTTATAGGAGAACGAGCAATGAGAGCATCTTTTCCTTTACCCACAAAGGTACAGTTTACAAATACATTCCCATGATTCTTATTTGTATTACGAATCCACATAAATGCTCCATAGCTGGAAAGAATACAATCCTTAAAGAATGCAGGTCCGCGACCAAGAACTGTGTCTCCCCCGCCATCAATAGTGCAATTTTCAAGATATGTACTTCCATTTATCTGCAAAGCATCTCCGGAACCGATTATATGTACATTCTTAAGCATATTTCCTTCTCCCATCATTAAAAGACCTTCGGCTTGTCCTTGAAGATCGGTCTGAACAGTAAGGTTTACCAGACTTATACAAAAACCATTGTCGGACATAAATGCTGCCCTGCGGGAAGGAAAAGTACCCTGAAGCTCATTGGTTTTAATATCTGCAGGATGTGGATTAAATACTTCATTATTAGCATAATGAATATGAGCTCCGTCACGGCTTTCGCCTTCAATCGTAACATATCGCTTGTTGCGGAAATAAACCAGCTCTTCATAATCTCCATTCTTAACGAAAACTTTCCAACCTCCGTTTTCCTCTTTTGAAGGAGTAATTGTTGCAGGAGTAAAGTCGGGAATATAATCCAGAGCTCCTTGAACGGTATTGAAGTCGCCGGAGCCATCAGCACTTACCACAAACTTATGTACATCGGCTTTCGGACCAGATTCTTTAGTAGAGAATCTCCATGCACTTTTTTTTGAGAAACCATTAAACTTACGGGCATTGATAACTCCTTTATCAATGGTAACATAATATTTCTTTCCGTATTCCAAGAGATTATTATGCAAATAAATAGTTGCTGTGTTTCCATGAACTATAACCGGATAAAAATGAAAGGCATCCGTAAAATGACCGATGATATTCAGCTGATAGTTGGAAGTATCTCGTTTGTTTACGCCCGAAGGAGTACCTGGAACTGTATTTGCATTTGTGTAATTGGTTGCTTTGTATTCATATGGTACCGAAGTGTAAACACCAGTATTGCCCTGACTGGTTGTTGGCCCGGCCGGGATGCTTAAGTCCAGACAATCCACCTGCCGATTACTTCCTTCCTCGAAAACGCGTATTAAACCTTTATTGCCAATAGTTAGAGTACTATCAAATTTCAAAACAAGATGAGTATCGGGATTTACATTTACCGCATTCTGTTCAGGAAAGCAGGAGCTTTGGGCATGAATAGCCGCCGACATAAATAATAGTCCGGAGATAAGATAATAAGTGCTTTTCATATTTGTGTTTTTGTTTGCAACTTCACAAAGTTAAAAAGCATTTGTCAGAATTCATAATAATAACCGTTCAAAAACATTTAATCTGGATATTTGTTTTTATTTAAAGACTATATTTTTCAATCATTCATATAACAAAAGCTGCTGAAAATGATGCCACCAAATGTTTTTAAACGGTAGCATCCATTAATATGGCATGTAATCCGTTTTGTTTATATTATAACTTCTGCAATATTGCAAAAGCAATATGCACATACATCCTATCCAAAAAAATATTATTAGTTTTTTATATGATTTATGCCACAGGGTTTTATTGTTTCTGAGGTTCAAATCATCTAAACTTAAAACTACTTTATATGAAATCATTACGTCTTATTATATCCTTGCTTTTCATGGCCCTGGTTTATTCCTGTCAGAACGATGATTTAGATTTGAATACAACTTCAGATAATTCGCTCGGGGTAACAACCAAAGGTCTGAATAATGGGGTTAAGATTGCTATTTTGTCAGACACCCATGTAATGGATCCGTCACTCCTGATAAAAGATGGAACAGCTTTTCAGGTTTACCTGGCTAAAGATCCTAAACTATTGGAATTCAGTTCCGAAATACTGCAGGCAGCTATTAAAAAGATTATTTCACAAAAACCTGATTTAGTATTAATTTGCGGTGATTTGACTAAAGATGGCGAAAGGATAAGTCATGAAGAGGTAGCCAGAATTCTAAGGCAATTAACTTTAAATGGAATTAAAGTTGTAATAACTCCGGGAAACCACGATGTGAACAATCCCGAAGCCGCGCGATATAATAAAGATAAATCATTCAGCGTACCGACTATTAAGGCTGATAAGATTCAATCTATTTACGCTCATTTTGGCTATAAAGATGCAATTGCCAGAGATCCTAACTCATTAAGTTACGTTAGTGAACCTATTCAAGGACTTCGGATAATAGCAATCGATGCAAATAAGTATTACGAAAACACTACCACAAGTATAGGTAGCGGCGTTATTAAGTCAGCAACAATGACCTGGATAAAGGAACAGCTGACTGATGCCATAGACAAAGGAAAGTCTGTTATTGGAATGATGCATCATGGTTTAGTAGAACATTATCAAGGTCAACAACTTATTGATCCTGGTTATGTAATTGATAACTGGACAACTGATGTTAATGAACTAATGAATGCCGGACTGAAGATTATCTTTACCGGGCACTATCATGCCAATGATATTACAAAGAAGAGTAATGGCACGAATTTTATCTTTGATGTAGAGACCGGTTCAACTGTTTCTTATCCGTTTACTTACCGTATGCTTACCATTACAGGTAATAATTATAGCTTTGCTCCGCAAACTATTACCGACTATATGGAGCCAGGATTCACTGATTATGCAAATGCATTCTTTTCAAGTTATATACAGGCATATTTCCGTAATCTGCTAATCCTTAAAGGAGTTCCGAGTACTCCACCTTACGATTTTGCTTTCGCCTTTTCACCTTATTTCAGAGATGCAGCAAAAGCTCACTTTGCAGGCGATGAAGTTTTGTTTCCAAGCATATTGTATCAGTATTCTGAGATAAGTGCTGTAAGTCCTGATTTAGCTAATGTTTGGTATTCTCTTTGGACAGATCTAGGTATTGCTGATAATACTATCAGTATTAACATGGAAACCGGAGAAACTACTCCATAATGCAGAATTGCATTGGTTACTAAATAAACAAAAGCCGATTTTAGATAAAACCGGCTTTATTTATTTAAGTGTATCTATACAACTTACGAAGATCAGAATCTCATCACAAATTTACCATAAAATATAGTATAGAGCATAACAGATACAGAACTAAATGCCATGGCTGCGCTTGCAATCATAGGATTTAGAAGCAAACCATTAAGCGGAAAGAGCAATCCTGCTGCAATAGGTATGCCTATCAGATTATAGATGAATGCCCAGAAAAGGTTTTGATGAATAAGCTTCACTGTTTGTCTGGACAGCTTAAATGCTTTTGACAATAGCTGTAGATCAGAGGTCATTAACGTAATCATTGCCACATCCATAGCAATATCCGTACCTTTTCCCATGGCAATACTTACATCTGCACGTGCCAGTGCCTGAGAATCATTGATTCCGTCGCCAACCATTGCTACTACACTTCCCTCGTTCTGGAGTTCTTTCACAAAGTCTTCTTTATCACTTGGCAATGCTTCGGCTTTGTAATGTCCGATGCCTAGTTCCGATGCTACAGAAGAGGCTGTGGCTTCTCCGTCGCCAGTAAGCATGCAGACTCTTATTCCCAAATTACGCAGCATCTTAACCGCTTCTTTTGATGAGGGTTTTACCTTATCGCTGATTGCAATGACCGATAAAAGGCTCTTATTTTGCCCAAAGAAAACAATACTTTTTCCTTCGCTCTGAGATTTTTCTATCATACCTTTCAAATAGACAGATACTACAGCTCCAAAGTCATTTAATAATCTCTGGTTTCCAGCCCAGTATGTTTCGCCCTGATAAACCACTTTTATTCCTTTACCGGTAATGCTTTCGAAAGATGATAAAGCTGTTGGTGTAATGCCTTGTGACTGAAGTTCGTTCACAATAGCATCTGCCAATGGATGTTCCGACTTTAACTCGGCAGCCAGAAGAATTTCCTTAGCTTGAGATTCTTCTCCATTTTCCCAAAACCACTGAGAAACCGTAGGATGTCCTTCGGTTAATGTTCCAGTTTTATCCAATACTACCGTGTTTACCTTTCTCATCTGCTCCAATGCCAGAGCGTCTTTAATAAGAATATGGTTGGAGGCGCCTTTACCTATGCCCACCATAAGTGCCGTTGGAGTAGCAAGTCCAAGCGCACATGGGCATGCAATTACAAGTACCGATACTGCCGATAACAATGCGTAAGAGAACATATTTATTCCTCCGAGAAGCATCCATACAATGAACGTTATAACAGACAAGCCAAGCACTACAGGGACAAATATTCCGGTAATACGATCGACAATCTTTTGCACCGGAGCCTTACTTCCCTGGGCTTCTTGTACCATTCTGATTATATTAGCCAGCAGAGTTTCTTTTCCCACTTTAGAGGTTTTCATCACAAATGCACCCTTCTGATTAATTGTTCCTGCCAGAACCATATCGCCAACATTCTTCTCTGCGGCAACAGGTTCTCCGGTAATCATGCTTTCGTCCACAAAAGAACTGCCTTCACTAACGGTTCCATCAACAGGTATTTTCTCTCCTGGGTGAACACTTACCAGGTCATTTACCTGCAATTGAGAAATAAGCAATGTTTCTTCTTTACCATCCCTTATTACCGAAGCAGTCTTCGGCTGTAATCCCATGAGCTTCCTGATAGCCGATGAGGTATTTCCCTTAGCTCTTTCTTCCAGAAGCTTACCTAGAAGCACAAATGCAATGATAACCGTTGCAGCTTCGTAATATACATGAGCATCCAACCCTCTCGAAGTCCAGAACTCCGGATAAAAAGTGTTGAACACACTGAACGAAAAAGCGATGGAAGTACTTAGTGCTACCAGCGTATCCATATTGCTTCGACCAATTTTTAGCTGTTTCCAGGCATTTATATAAAAGGAGTTACCAAACAATAAAAGAACCGGCAGGGACAGAATCAGCATTATTTCATGCGCATACGGCATGTGCATAAACACCATTGAGATTAGCATCATTGGAATTGCAAAAACCCATGCCCCAATTGTCTTTATCTTTAATTTATTGTACCTTTTTCTTTGCTCCTCTTCCTGCAATTCCAAGGCATTATCTTCCTCAATAATCAGATCGTACCCCGCCTCTTGTATTGCTTTCTGTAAAGACTCGGGCGATAAGACTAAGCGGTCGAATTCAATGGAAAGGGTATTTGCAGCAAGATTAACTGCTCCTTTCTCAACTCCGGGAAGGCCATTAACAGTCTTCTCAACGTTGCTTGCACAACCTGCACAATGCATATTTAGTACAGGATATGTTTTATTTTCTATCTTCTTCATAAGTAAATTGTCATTATTCAATTTTGTTCGATAAGCATTATTTGGCTACTCAGTATATTGCAACACGGAATAACCTGATATGCCTATTCGATTAACTACAAATATAACGTAACATTAATAAATTTATCAGGTTATCTGCTAATTTCAATGTACAGTATTCAAAGAAAAGGTGTACACCTTCTTATAATTTACTCTACACTATACATTAGAAAGATGTACTGCATTATTAGAATGCTTAAGGAAGTAATCCCTAAGATAACCTGAAGAAACCGGATACTAAATAAGAAGAGTTGAATAAAGGTTGAGATAAAACCTTGAAGAGAAAGCACCTGGTGGGTCGGCTTTCAAGTTTATTTCATGAATTGCTGTAGGCAAATCATTGTAACACAAAAGAGAGTGCTGGGATAGTATAGCATAAGCAGGCATATGAAACACCAAACAAGGCACATCTTTCTGCAAATCTACTTTATAAATTACAGTCTTGCAGCATTTTCCTTTGTTCTGAGATGTACATTTACCGGGCTGTTTATGCTCATTATTCATGCAGCAAGCCTTGTGCCCTGCTTTACCTTTAAGTTCATTGCAATGACATTTGCACAAAGATTCTGATGCTGACGCCATGTTATGGGCGCATCTGCAAAATGACATGCTAGCCCCTGCTCCTACATAAACAATTGTAAGAGAGAGTAAACAAGCTATTATGAACTTCAATCCTTTCATTATGGCTGCAAATATATAAATATTATAGAGATTTTGGCAATTAAATTTCCTTATTTATTAGCTCTATTCCTTAATAAGTTTTATATTTGTCGGTGACAAAAGGATAGTTTTACAACCCAATAAACTATAATAGTAAGATGAAAACAAACTTAAAGATAATTCTTTCTGCACTTTTATTGACAGGAATATTATTTCCTTCCTGTGGAGGAAAGAAGCAAAAAGAATCTGATAAACTCACAACCGACAGTGTTTTGTTAAAAGAAACTTCTCATCTATTCGATGATCCTAAAAAACCTGGCGGTTCACTTGATATTAGTTTTGCTTATATTAAAAACGCATCAAACAAAACTTTGCAGGATAGTATTAATAACAAGCTTCTTTCTGTTTGTTTTGGAAACGAATACGTTGGCCAGGATCCAAAGGTTGCCGTTGCAGCATACAAAATTGCTTATATAAAAGGATATAAGAATGATGTGCAACAGTTCTATCTGGAAGACCAAAAGAAGAATTCTGAGGAGGACTTTAATGCCGGATGGTATAATTACAGCAAAGACCTAAAGAGTAAGTTCACATTCAACCAAGATGGAGTATTGGTTTGTCAGATTGATACTTACGATTATACCGGAGGTGCTCACGGAAGCTATGCATCTATCTTTATCAACTTTGACCTGCTAACCGGCAAACAAATTCGTCTTGCCGATCTTTTCAAAGATGGGTACGAAAAAGAGTTAACCAGATTACTGCTTTCAAAACTCGAAAAACAGAATAAAGTAACATCAGAAGCCGAGTTGGAAGAGATTGGTTATTTCATCACTGAACCGCTTTCTCCTACAGAAAATTTCTATCTGAATGATGATGGTTTCACCTTCTATTACAATGTTTATGAGATTGCTCCTTATGTAATGGGGCCTACAAAAATAGAGATTTCATTTTCGGACGTAGAATCTCTGATGAAGGATGAAAACCCTGCAATCGGACTATATTAGCATTATAAATTACGAATAATAAATACGAACTAAAGACAATGGAGATTATTCTTAAATATTTCCCCAACCTAACCGAAGAGCAGCACCGTCAGTTTGCAGCTCTTTATGATTTATATATAGACTGGAATGCCAAAATAAATGTGATTTCCAGAAAAGATATCGAAAACCTGTACGAGCATCACGTGCTCCACTCTCTTGCTATTGCAAAGGTTATCGATTTCAAGCCCGGAACTTCAATAATGGATCTCGGTACCGGAGGAGGTTTCCCTGGAATACCGCTGGCTATTCTTTTTCCGGATACAAAGTTTCACCTTGTAGACAGTATCGGAAAGAAAGTGAGAGTGGCAACAGAGGTGGCAAATGCCATAGGACTGATGAATGTAACCTTCCGTCATGCCCGTGCACAGGAAGAAAAACAATTGTTCGACTTTGTAGTTAGCCGTGCCGTTATGCCTCTTTCTGATTTAATTGATATTATTAAGAAGAATATTTCAAAGAAACAAATCAATGCGTTGCCGAACGGCCTTATTTGTTTAAAAGGTGGCGAACTTCAACACGAAACATTGCCATTTAAAAATAAAACAGTTATTAATAGCATCAGCGACTACTTTGAGGAAGAATTTTTCGAAACAAAGAAGGTTGTTTATGTTCCATTAGTTTAAGAATATATTTTTATGAAGATAAAGAAATTTGAATTCAATATGTTTCCCGTGAACTGTTACGTTCTGAGTGATGACAACAACGAAGCAGTTGTTATTGACCCGGGATGCTTCTACGAAGAAGAAAAAATGGCTCTGAAAAAATATATCGACAGTAATGGACTCACAATAAAGCATCTTCTGAATACTCATTTGCATTTGGATCATATATTCGGCAATCCTTTTATGCTAAAGGAATATGGAATTAAAGCGGAAGCAAACAAAGCGGACGAGTTCTGGCTTGAACAAGCACCTAAGCAATCACGCATGTTTGGCTTCGAGCTTAAGGAAGAGCCGGTGCCACTTGGTAAATACATTTGCGATGGCGACATTATTTCATTTGGTAGCTTAACTCTGGAAGCCATTCATGTTCCGGGCCATTCACCCGGTAGTTTGGTTTACTACTGCAAACAGGAAAACTGTATGTTCTCCGGTGATGTATTGTTCCAGGGAAGCATAGGGCGTGCCGATCTTGCACGAGGTAACTTCGACGAATTGCTGGAAAACATTTGTAGTCGTCTCTTTGTTTTGCCAAATGATACAGTTGTTTATCCCGGTCACGGAGCTCCTACAACAATAGGAATTGAGAAAACCGAGAATCCTTTTTTCAGATAGGTAAAGAACCAAAATATAACTATACTTAAGAAAAATATAATACTATGAAAACAGATCTATTATCTAGCCGACATATCGGCATTGAAGAGAAAGATATGGAACACATGCTCAATACCATTGGTGTAAAAAGCCTGGATGAACTGATTAACCAAACAATTCCTTCAAATATTCGCTTGAAGAAGCAAGTAAGTCTTCCTGCTCCGATGACGGAACGTCTTTTTACAGAACACATCTGCAGACTAGGAGCTAAGAATAAGATTTTTACTACTTATATCGGTATGGGGTGGTATGATACTATTACTCCTGCCGTTATTCAACGTAATGTACTTGAGAATCCTGTTTGGTATACTTCCTATACGCCTTATCAATCAGAAGTATCGCAAGGACGCCTGGAAGCTTTAATGAATTTCCAGACCGTTATTTCCGATTTAACAGCTATGCCATTGGCAAACTGTTCATTGCTCGACGAGGCAACGGCTGCCGCAGAAGCTGCAAATATGATGTACGGACTGCGTTCTCGCGAACAGCAAAAGAATGGCGCTAATATTCTTTTTGTTGATGAAAAGGTTTTTCCGCAGACACTTGCTGTAATTAATACCCGTGCTGTTCCTCAGGGAATAGTTGTGCTCACCGGAGATTATAAGCAATTTGAATTTACGCCCGATGTATTTGGCTGTATTATTCAATATCCTAATTCAGACGGTAATGTTGAAGACTATCGCGGCTTCACCGAAAAAGCTCATGCTGCGGGATGTAAAGTTGCCGTAGCTGCCGACATACTAAGTCTGGCACTGCTTGTTCCTCCCGGAGAATGGGGTGCAGATATCGTTTTCGGCTCAACTCAGCGGTTAGGTATCCCAATGTATTACGGAGGTCCTTCGGCTGCTTACTTTGCTACTCGCGACGATTTTAAAAGAAGTATGCCGGGACGAATCATTGGCTGGTCGAAAGATAAATATGGTAAGCTTTGCTACCGCATGGCATTGCAGACACGTGAACAACACATTAAGCGAGAGAAAGCTACTTCCAATATTTGTACTTCTCAGGCTTTGCTTGCAACCATGGCCGGATTCTACGCTGTTTACCACGGTGCTGAGGGCTTAAAAAATATTGCCAACCGCATCCATCAGACAACTACCTATATAAACAAAATATTAAAAAAATTAGGATATAAGCAGCAAAACGAACAATACTTCGACACAATCCGCTTATCACTTACCGATCAGGTTTCAGCCGGTCAGATGCGCACAATCGCTCAAAGCAAGAAAGTTAACCTGCGCTATTTTGATAATGGAGATGTGGGAATCAGTGTTGACGAAACAACAGATATTCACGATGTTAACGCTCTCCTTACTATTTTCTCAATAGCTGCGGAAAAAGAGTTTGCGGAAGTAACCTCTATTCCTGAGAATGGCTCACTGAAAGAATCGTTTAAACGTAAAAGTGCATTCCTCACTCATCCGGTTTTCAATCAGTATCACACCGAGACAGAGATGATGAGATACATCAAGCGTCTCGACAGAAAGGATATCTCATTGGCTCATTCCATGATTTCTCTGGGATCTTGCACCATGAAACTAAATGCTGCTGCCGAGTTGTTCCCATTGTCAAATCCTGCATTTTCGGGCATACATCCTTTTGCTCCGGAAGAGCAGGTAGAAGGCTACAGCGAACTTATCTATAATCTAGGCGAATATCTGAAACAAATTACCGGCTTTGCAGGTGTAAGTTTCCAGCCCAATTCAGGTGCTGCAGGAGAATATACCGGACTTCGTGTTATCCGTACTTATCTTATCAGCAGAGGTAAAGGCAACCGTAGTAAAGTTTTAATTCCGGCATCAGCTCACGGAACCAATCCAGCATCTGCAGTTCAGGCGGGATTCACCCCAATTATCTGTGCTTGTGATGAATTTGGTAACGTTGATATGGATGATCTTCGCGCTAAAGCAGAAGAGAATAAAGACGATCTGGCTGCTTTGATGATTACCTATCCTTCTACTCACGGTATTTTTGAAACTGAGATTAAAGAAATCTGTGCCATTATTCACTCCTACGGTGCACAAGTCTACATGGATGGAGCAAATATGAATGCTCAGGTAGGCTTTACCAATCCGGGAACAATTGGTGCAGATGTCTGTCATCTTAACCTACATAAAACATTTGCCATTCCTCATGGTGGTGGTGGTCCTGGTGTAGGCCCAATTTGCGTGGCTAAACATCTTGTTCCGTTCTTGCCTGAACATCCATTCTTTGGATCTTCTCAGAATACAGTTTCCTCTGCTCCGTATGGAAGTGCCGGTGTTTTACCAATCACTTACGGGTATATCCGAATGATGGGAATTGAAGGCTTAAAGCAAGCAACGGCCATTGCTATTCTAAATGCCAACTATCTGGCTGCTCGTCTGAAAGATACTTATGGCATTGTATATAGAGGTGCCAATGGCTTTGTAGGGCACGAAATGATTCTTGAATGCCGTAACATTTCTAACGAGACAGGCATTACAGAAAATGATATTGCCAAACGATTGATGGATTATGGATATCATGCTCCTACTCTATCCTTCCCTGTTCATGGCACATTAATGGTTGAACCTACAGAAAGCGAAAGTCTTGCTGAACTGGATAACTTTGTAAATGTGATGCTTTCTATCTACAATGAAATTCAGGAAGTGAAGGATGACACTGCCGACAAAACTGATAATGTTCTTGTAAATGCTCCTCACCCCGAATATGAAGTGGTGGCTGATAATTGGTCGCACGCATATTCTCGTGAAAAGGCTGCATATCCTATTCAGTCTGTACGCGATAATAAGTTCTGGTTAAACGTAGCCCGTGTGGACAATACTCTGGGAGATCGTAAATTACTCACTACTCGATATGAAACATTTGAGTAGATAACTTAATCAAAAAATAGAAAGAGGATAGCAGATTGTGGTTTGCTATCCTCTCTTTTTTACTATTTTGCTTTATGCTAACTTACATAAAAATCTCGATTAATAAGCGCGTAAAATAAAAATAGGTCTCTTATTTATTGCAGAAATATATTTAAAAATGTCTTATATAAATTATATAGTCAGAATTGTTTCACCATTTTTTAAATATCCGGTTAAAGGTTCCCCCATGTATCGAACATCAATTCCTAGTTTTATTAATGTGCTTGTAACTCCAAACTTATCACAACAGTCTTTACAAGCTTCAACATGTAGTCCCTGACCTAACATTTCAAGAACTTCTGTTTGTATCTGAGTGTCATTTCCTACTAATTTCACAGAAGCTCCCCATATAATAACATTAACTTCCTGCCACCATTCTCTTTTCTTTGAGTTTATTGCATACATTGACAACATATTAAACACGGTATCCTTATTATCAGTTGTCCAAAGAATATTAATTTTATTCATAACATTATAATTTAGCAGTTATAAAATCTGCGAACTCATTTATAAAAATAATACCACCAGTATGTATCTCCGTACTTTTTACGCATTACATTTGCTTCGGTTGCAGGATTATTTTGTACTTTCTTTAGTTTAAGAAACTCTTTGAACTTCTCCAAAGTTAACTTATTTATATATACCACCGGAGCTTTATTTATATAATTGCATAGCACAGCTGCTTCTGCATAATGCTTTGGCATGGTTTTCTTATAATAGTTCCAGTAACGCTTCAGACCCCAGCTTATTTTCTCAACATTCTTGTCGAGCAGAGCAGACATTAAATAATATTCGTATGCCACTTTATTATCCTGATTATCGCGATAGAAATTGCAGATAAACTTATCATAATTCCCTTTAGTTGGAAACGGATAGTAGTTATCAGATAACCGTTGCTTAATGCCACCAAATACCTGATCCTTATTCATAAGAATAGTAGTATCTGCTATTATTTTATAAAGTTCTTTTGCAAAATCACGATGAAATAATGTATTATCCAGTATTTGTGCAGTTTGCTTTGTTGCATTTAAGTGTCCGTTTGCAGTAGCAATAAGCACATAATCCTTTAACATTCTGAATGAATTTCTATTTTTAAGATAATCATTGTTTGCCCATTCTGTAGCAAGATGTTTAGCTCCTAAATAGAAATAAATCATAGCACCACCCGGATATGATGGTTTATCTTTATTATAATCAAAGAACAGACCATCAGATTTATAATTCTGTGTGTATTCAAACATTTTATCTCCAGCATGTCCGGAAAGAACTAAAGCTGTATTACGAAGCACGGTCATTTCTCTGGTAGGATGAGGAGCATCCTTCCCGGCCCGTAAAGCTTTGTTATAGTTTCTGTTTTGCATGCTACGATCTATCACCATCTCGTATCTGAAGTCATCATTACTATTGGCCAGCGTAGCAGTAAGTGCAGATAAGATGAGTAAGCCAATAATATTTGTGTATATCCATCGGGCATAGGACGTAATTCTATTTCCCATTGGAGGAAACATTTGCCTGATTGCAATTAACACAAAAAAGAGTAAAAGCAACAGGTGTGGCAGCAGTTTCTCTGTTTTATAATCTACCGGGGTTATTGGATGAATGCCAAACAAAACCTGATTTATAGTGAAATGAGGATACAATAAACATTTAGCCAGAATGAACGAAAGTCCTATTAACCCCAAAGACAATAAACAAAAAGAGAAAACATTGCTATTTCTTTTTGATAATGTTCCGCATAAAAGGATTAGCCCGAAAAAGAAAATAGCAGCACTACCCGAAAGTCCAAAAAACAATAATGGAATTAACCAGCATAGAGTTATGAGGCTTTTTCGGGAATCTTGTATGTTTATAAAAGAATAATAGCTTAACAGCAGAAAAAATATACTAAGTATATAAGTAAAAATAGACTCTAGATGAGTCATCAAATAAAGCGAACGTCCTGCATCAGTGATAATTATCAAAAGAAGAAACGACGGAATATACGAAATTATAAAGTACTTTCTGTTAAAGTCAAACGATCTGTGAATGAGCCACTGAATTAGTAGCAAAAATGCAATAATAATAAGTGCTCCTATCCACGGATAACACAGGAACTGAGTAAAAAAAGAAGCAATATAAAGAAGTATCCCTCCCGGTTTACTTACTTTTTCCAGAAAGAAAGTAATGTCATAAGTAAAAAGAGATAAGTCTTCTGTGATGTATAATAAATATCGGAAACTTACAGCCAGATAAACAAAGCTAAATAAAATAAAAAGAAACCCACTCACACAAGAGATTGTACGAGTGGTTCTTTTTTCTAAATGAGAGTTATAACTATACATAAACTATTCTGTTTTACGCAAAACTACTGCAGAGCGGGCCGGAATATATAGTTTTAACCACTCTTTATTTTCTCCTTTATATAACGGATCGAAATTAGTTAAATGCTTGATAGTATCGTCAGCTAATCCATTTCCGCCAAATTCCTTAGCATCGGTATTCAGTACAACACTATACGAGCCCGGAGCAACAAGGAAGCCATAATCGGTAAATGATTTAGCCGGATTAAAGTTGAATACAAAAACCAGGTCTTCACGTTTATATGCCAATATCTGATCACCATCATTATGCCATATTTCTTCAATTGGAAGACTCTGGAAATCTTTAACACCTTCAACCAATTCAATCATTTGTTGATCAAAATCGGCCAAATAATGATAAACCAACGTTTTACGATCTACAAGATCCCATTGACGACGTGCATATTTACATGACCATCCATTACCTTCACGTGGAAAATCAATCCATTCCGGATGGCCAAATTCATTACCCATGAAGTTCAGATATCCTCCATTGATTGTAGTAGCAGTAACTAAACGAATCATTTTATGAAGAGCCAGACCACGATTTACAGTGTAGTTTTCGCTACCTTTCTGCATATGCCAGTACATATCAGCATCAATTAAGCGGAATATAAGAGTTTTATCACCCACTAACGCCTGATCATGACTTTCTGCATAGGAAATAGTTTTTTCGTCTTTACGACGATTAGTTACTTCCCAGAATATAGAAGAAGGTTTCCAGTCTTCGTCAATTTTTTCCTTGATTGTCTTTATCCAATAATCCGGAATATTCATTGCCATGCGGTAATCAAACCCATACCCGCCATCTTCGGTTTTAGCTGCAAGTCCGGGCATACCAGATACTTCTTCGGCAATAGTTATAGCCTCAGGATTTACCTGATGTATAAGCTTGTTTGCCAATGTAAGGTAACATATAGCATTATCATCCTGATGGCCATTGAAATAATCGCCATAGCCAACAAATGCTTCTCCTAAACCATGACTATGATATAGCATTGAAGTTACGCCATCAAAACGAAATCCATCAAACTTGTACTCATCCATCCAAAATTTACAGTTAGATAGTAAGAAATGAAGAACCTCGTCCTTGCCGTAATCAAAGCAAAGTGAATCCCATGCCGGATGTTCTCTTTTAGCACCTTGATAGAAGTACTGATAAGGATCGCCGGCAAAATTTCCTAATCCTTCTATTTCATTCTTGGCTGCATGAGAATGAACAATATCCATAATTACAGCAATACCTAATCCGTGAGCTGTATCAATCAGCAGTTTCAACTCTTCAGGAGTGCCGAAACGCGAAGATGCTGCAAAGAAATTAGATACGTGATAGCCAAAGCTTCCATAATAAGGATGTTCCTGAATAGCCATAATCTGAATACAGTTGTATCCAGCCTTTGCTATTCGTGGAAGTATTTTTTCCCGGAATTCATTGTAAGTTCCTACCTTTTCCTCTTGTTGAGCCATACCGATATGGCACTCATAGATTAAAAGCGGATCTTTTTTAGGAATAAATGGTGTTTTACTAAATTGAAAAGCTTCTTCGGGAAACCACACCTGAGCAGAAAATATTTTGGTAATATCATCCTGCACTACACGTGTAGCCCATGCGGGAATACGTTCACCTTGTCCTCCCTCCCAGTAGATTTTTAGTTTATATAACTCACCATGTTTCAACGCATCAGCAGGTAATTTCAATTCCCAATTACCATTACCAATGCGTTGTAATTTATAAGATTCTTTTTCTTGCCAGTCACTGAATGTACCAATCATATAAATACAAGTGGCATTAGGAGCATATTCACGGAATATCCATCCATCGTTGGTTCGGTGTAAGCCGAAATACAGATATCCGGAAGCAAAGTCTGAAAGCGTTATTTTACCTTTCTCGGTTAATTCAGACTCTTTATAGAGCGCATGTTCATAGCGTCCTGTTATTGCTTCCTTGTAGGGTTCAAGCCATGAGTCTCTCTTAATTAAATTCAGTGTCTTATTCATAGGTGTGTGTTGGTAAGTATAACTTAAGCTAATACTTTAACGATAATTTTCTTAACTCCGGTTTCTGTAATACCAGGAGCGTGACCGTCTTCAGGGAAGAATATAGCAAACATTCCTGGTTTTACAGCAATATAGCTATCAGCCAAACCATCAAAGAAAGTAATATCTTTTTCTGCATTATAAGCAGCATCAGCAGGTTTACAGTCTGCACCAGCAGTATATCCCATAACTTCTACACCCGACAATGGAATCTGAATATCAATAAACTTATTGTGTGTTTCCAATTTGGCTTGTTCCTTTGTTTTTGGGCTAGTCTGTGCTACATTAACGACTAAATCGGCACCTTTAAGTTCAGTTTTGCCTACTTCCATTTCCGAAAGTTTATTTGATTTCAGAAATTCAATAGCCTGAGCAAAAAGAGGATTCAAAGAAACATATTTGTCCAAATTTTCAATTTTATCTACTACCATAACTTTTTAATTTATTAGATTAATAATTACTATTTTTTATTTTATTCAAATTCATCAATTGTATAATTAGTGAAGTCGCTAAAGCGTTTCAGTTGTTTAAATGCATCGGCTACATTATCGAGCATCTTTTCATCCAGAAAGAATTCATCAGGAACCTGATAAGAGCATATAAATTCCTTTGGTTTGAGATAATCAATGTATTTAAAATCCTTAGAGAAGCCTTTAGGAGCCGTCTTCAGAAAGTTTTCTCCAATAACCGGGAAGTATTTCTTGAAAGCAGGATCTTCTACTATAGAACGATATTCGTCAATATTATCATAGACAGATTGTCTTAATGCCTTCAGAATATCAGGTGGAGGGCATAGACTACCTCCTGCCAGTAGACAATAGCCCAGCTGCAGATGAACATAGTAGCCACAATGCTCTGACTTCTTGCCTTTACCATTAATATATCCACCAAAATGGAGCTTGTACGGCGATTTATCCTGAGAAAAACGAACATCTCGGTAAATGCGGTATGTGCAGTCTTTTGCCTGAATTCCAACAATTTCATCATCAAACAGAGATATCCGTTGAATAATGGCAGTCAGTAAGTTTTCGAATTCATTCTGAGCTTTCAGATAATCGTCTTTATGATCATTAAACCATTCGCGATTATTATTTAAAGATAGTTCTTTTAAGAACTGAAATATAATAGGTATATTCATTATTACATTTATCTTTTTACCACTACAAACGTACTAAAATAAAATTGCATTACCGTATATTTTAATGCAAAAATGAGATCTTCGCTATTCTTTACCCGCTTTCACAACCTCAAGTAGCTGATTATGAAGTTTCCCGTTTGTAGCAAGAACCTGATGTCCGGAATAAAAAGTATCCCCTCCATCAAAATCAGTAACCTTGCCTCCTGCTTGCATTAAAATTAATGTTCCTGCTGCTATATCCCATGGACCAAGAAACGCTTCTATACGTGCTTCAAACCGCCCCGCAGCAATATAACAAATTTCGGCAGCTGCAGCTCCCTGTAGGCGCAAACCTCCTGCTTTACCGTACAACTCCTGTATAATATGAAGAGCCATTGGTTTGTACTCTTTAGAATTATAAGGGAATCCCAAAGCTATAAACGCAGTGTCCATTAAATCAATATCCGACACATGAATTTCATTGCCGTTTAAATAGGCTTTGCTACCTTTCCATGCCCAGAAACACTCATCCCGGCATACTTCATACACTACTCCAATCAATAGCTCCGTTTTACTTCTCAATGCTATGCTAACGCAATACGGAGCATTGTTATGGATATAGTTTGTAGTTCCATCAAGAGGATCAACCAACCATAAATACTCCTCTTCACCATGAGAACCCGATCCTTCTTCTGCAATAAATCCGGCTTCTGGAATCAGTTCCGACAAGCGGGCTACGACTCTGCGTTCCGACTCTTTATCTACGTATGATACATAATCATGCGAATTTTTTTCTTCTACCCTCTCTCTGTTAAAGTTAATACGTTCTTCCCGTAGAAAGGCGCCGGTTTCGATAGCCAGTTGACGTACTTTCTCTGTTATTTTTTCTAAATCTAGCATACCTATTTGTTTTTATTGAATCAAATGTACAGATTATTAATGTAAATGAAACTATAATGTTGTGCAGAATTTCAGTTATTTGATGTTAATCAATTAAAGGTGCTGTAAAAGAATCTGTTACATTGCAAAAAAGTATTAATCAATTTCTGCAGATTATTCGCCAATAAATTTCATTTATTCAGGAATGGATTTTATTTAATGGTGAATGATTTAATGAATAACAATTTATATAAAAAAACACTCCCCGCATGTTTAAATCAACATACAGGGAGTGTTATTTATTAATTTGCAGATCTGTTTACCAGGAGTAATTTATACCAAAACTAAGCAATTCCTTGAGCTGGAAATAAGATTTACCTGGACGACGAGAAACACCATCATCAAATCGTCCGTGGAAGAACAGTTTAGTCGATAAATAACGGTTCAACACAAAGTTGAAGGTATTTTCCCATTCTGCTTCTACTTTTTTGTAGCTGGTGAAATAGTACAAACGAGACTCCCAGGTTACGGATGGGAACATAGTCCATTTCATGTTAGTCAGCAACTTAGAACCGACATCATGCAGGAAAGTTTCTCCTTCTTTCAATCCATAACTTGTTTCATTCACCTTGTCGTTTCCTACATATTTCATATTATACGCAGCCGGAGAAAGAACAACAGATAAAGTAAGCTTCTTTTTGTTTACCTTATAATCCATACCAATACTTAAATTTAAATTGGCCGGAGCAAGGAATGACGATTTCAGATTTCTGCTATTAGTAGAATAATTCTTGAAGAACTGAGTCGTAAACTCACTAGATATTGTATAATACCAGTTGGAAGCTGCTTTTAAGCCCAGTTTACTAGATAAGCGAAGCAGGTCTGTATTTATTCTGTATGGGCGTAATGTATCTGAAGACACAGTATTGAATCCTATTTTAGCTTCGAAAGTATTATCAAACTGAATCTTTTGCTGATCATTATAATTAGCAAATAATTGAAGGTTCATTAATACAGAGTTTGTACTTTCACCACCATTATACCAGTTATCCGAAATATAATTCTGAGTAAACTGCATAGACCCGTTACCATAATTAACCCAGAAATTAGGTTTCTGAATTGTTACTTGAACCTTGTCCACATGATTACTCATAGGCTCTGGTTTAAAGAGCTTTATAACAGAAGTTTTAGGTTTCAATTCTTCTGTTTCTTCAACTCTATATATTGATTGCCTGGTTATATTATCTTCAAAATTAACAACCAGATCAGGATATCTGAGATATGTATATAGTAAAGCTTTATTTACAATATGATTTATCCTTTCTGTCTGGTTGAACGCATTTTTATCAATAGGCAAAAGTTCATCAAGAGGATATTCTTGATTTTGTATCCCCAGTGGTTTCCACTTAGGATTATAAGCATCTGCTATTGGAGAATAATAATATGCAAGAGGCACAAACAATCTGTAGAATCTTGGCTCAAGCTCAATATCTCTGGCAGGAACAGAATCATTATTCAATGAGTCCAACACTCCCAGATGACGATTGTACAATGTAGTAAGTGCGTCACTGTACTTTTTCAGGAATACCGTATCCTGCTCAATTTTCTCCAAGGAAGAACGCTGACTTTTCTTATTATTAGCAAACGAAGTAAGCGTAAAAAACAATAATAAAATTAAAGTAAATTCTTTTTTCATACCGTATTTAAAAACTAATAAATCACAAAGCTACAACTAAATATTTAAATTGCATAAAGAATCCCCAAATATTGTTTTTTATAATAATTTTAAGTTGAAAATTTAACTACGTCCTCTTTTTTTAGTATTTTTGCGGTTTAAAAGGTCTATAAAACCGCAAAATTTAATTATAATAAAATAGTATTGTCGTGGGAGAAACAAAGTACATCTTCGTCACAGGAGGGGTTGCCTCTTCATTAGGTAAAGGAATTATTGCATCATCAATTGGTAAGTTACTTCAAGCAAGAGGCTATAAGGTAACTATACAGAAGTTCGATCCTTATATCAATATTGACTCAGGGACACTTAACCCTTACGAACATGGGGAATGTTACGTCACAGTTGATGGTCATGAATGTGACCTTGACTTGGGACATTACGAAAGAATGTTAGATATTCAGACTACTAAGGCCAATAATATCACAACAGGACGTATTTACAAGAGTGTAATTGACAAAGAACGCCGTGGAGACTTCTTAGGTAAAACTATTCAGGTTATACCTCATATTACAGACGAAATTAAACGAAACGTTAAATTCCTTGGTAGTAAATACAAATACGACTTTGTAATTACAGAAATTGGAGGTACTGTTGGTGACATCGAATCTCTTCCATTTATTGAAAGCATGCGCCAGCTTCGTTGGGAGCTTGGTAATAATGCGCTTTGCGTACACTTAACTTATGTACCTTATCTTGCTGCTGCTAAAGAGTTGAAGACTAAACCAACTCAACACTCTGTTAAGCAATTACAGGAATTAGGAGTACAACCTGATATCCTGGTACTTCGCAGTGAACATAATTTAAGTGATAACTTAAGAAAGAAAGTTGCACTATTCTGTAATGTGGAAGATAGAGCCGTAGTTCAGTCAACAGACGTACCAAGTATCTACGAAGTTCCATTAAAAATGCAGGAACAAGGACTTGATGAAACAATCCTTAGTAAGATGGGATTACCTGTTGGTAACAAGCCAAATCTGGATTCATGGAAAGCATTTATCGAAAGAAGAAACAATGCAACTAAAGAAGTTAAAATTGCCCTTGTTGGTAAATATGTAGAATTACAGGATGCCTACAAGTCAATTCTTGAGTCTCTTTCACAAGCAGCTACTTACAACGATCGTAAGGTTAAGATTGAATATGTACAGAGCGAAAAACTTACAGAAGCTAACGTAGCAGAAAAGTTAAGCACTGTAGATGGTGTTGTTATCTGCCCGGGATTTGGTCCTAGAGGTATCGAAGGTAAGTTCGTAGCTGCAAAATATACTCGTGAAAATGATATTCCTACATTTGGTATCTGTCTGGGTATGCAATCAATTTGTATTGAATTTGCAAGAAACGTGTTAGGTTATGCAGATGCAAACTCTGTAGAGATGGACGAAAGCACTAAGTTCCCTGTAATTGACATTATGGAAGAACAAAAAGCAATTACCAACATGGGTGGAACTATGCGTCTGGGTGCTTTTGAATGTGTTATAGACAAAAAATCAAAGACTTACGAAGCTTATAAGAAAGAGCATATTCAAGAACGTCACCGTCACCGTTATGAATTCAACAACTTATACAAAGCTGAATATGAAAAGGCTGGTATGAAATGTGTGGGAGTTAATCCGGAGTCGGGCTTGGTAGAAATTGTAGAAATACCTAATCTACGTTGGTATATTGGTACACAATTCCACCCTGAATACAGCAGCACAGTGCTTAATCCTCACCCACTGTTTGTATCCTTTATTAAGGCCGCTATTAATAAATAAGACTTTAAAAATATAAATGTATAACTTGTAATTATGGACAAAAACACCTTAGTGGGATTCGTACTGATTGGAGCTGTTTTAATAGGATTTACCTTTTTACAACGCCCCAGCGAGAAACAACTTATTGCCCAGAAACACTTTCAGGATTCCATTCAAACACTGGCTCAGAAAGATACTGCCAACAAAGCTAAAGCTGCTGTTTTTGCAGACTCTGTTACTGCTCAAGCTGTTGATACAGCGGCTACTTTCTACAATGCTGCAAAAGGAACCGAAAGCTTTACTACTATTGAAAATGATTTAGTAAAACTAACATTCTCAAACAAAGGCGGACGAGTTTACTCTGCCATGTTGAAGAAATACAACGGACAAGACAAAAAGCCTTTGGTTTTATTCGACAAAGAAGATGTTAGTATGAATTTCTTCTTCTATAACAAGAAAGAAAAAATTGAAACTAAGGATTATTATTTCCAGGCTGTAAACAAGAGCGACTCTTCGGTTACAATGCGTCTGGCTGCCAGCAACGATAGCTATATCGATTTCACTTACACCATGCATAAAGGAAACTACATGGTAGATTTCAGTATTAAAGCTAACGGCATGCTTGATAAGCTGTCTCCAAGCGTTAATTACGTAGATATTGAATGGAATCAGAAACTTCGTCAGGCAGAACGTGGATACAAAAACGAAGGTCGTTATGCTTACCTGATGTATAAGTATGATGGTGCCGATACTGATCACCTTTCTGAAGCAAAGAATGCTGATGCCTCTATTACAGGAAGATTAAAATGGATTGGTTACAAAACTCAATATTTCTCTTCTGTATTTATTGCCGATCAGGATTTCGAAAAGAATGTTTTGAAATCAAGTTTAGAAACTGAAGGTAGCGGTTATCTGAAGAATTACTCATCAACAATGACTACTTACTTCGATGCTAAAGGTTCTAAGGCTACCAACATGCATTTCTACTTCGGTCCTAACCATTACAAAACACTGAAAGCATTCGATGCAGGCAAAGACGACAGTAATAAACTTGAGCTTGATAAGCTTGTTCCACTAGGATGGTCAGTTCTTCGCTGGATCAACAAAGTGTTTACCATTAATGTATTCGACTGGCTTACAGGTCTTGGATTAAGCATGGGATGGGTACTCTTCTTTATGACTGTAATTGTAAAAGCGGTTATTTTCTACTTTACATTCAAGTCATATATGTCATCTGCCAGAATGAGAGTTCTGAAACCGCAGATCGATATTATTAATCAAAAGTATCCTAAGAAAGAAGACGCATTAAAGAAACAACAGGAAACAATGTCTCTTTACAGCAAATACGGTGTTAGTCCAATGAGTGGATGCTTACCAATGGTGCTTCAGATGCCAATTGTAATCGCACTGTTCATGTTTGTACCTAGTGCTATTGAATTGCGTCAGCAGAGTTTCCTTTGGGCAGACGACCTTTCAACATTCGATGCATTTATTCAATGGAATCAGCATATTCCGTTTGTAGGAAATCACATCAGTTTGTTCTGCTTGTTAATGTCATTGGCAAACATTCTGAACACTAAGTATACAATGAATCAGCAAGATACCGGTCAGCAACAAATGCCAGGTATGAAAGCTATGATGTATGTAATGCCAATCATGTTCATCTTCATTTTGAACGATTATGCATCAGGATTGAACTACTACTATTTACTTTCTACCCTGATTAGTATTATCACAATGGTTGTACTTAAAAAAGTTGTTAACGACGAGAAGATTCTTGCCAAACTAGAAGCTTATAAGAGCAGCGATAAGCCTAAGAAGAAAACAGGCTTAATGTCTAAAATGGCCGAAATGCAGGAACAACAGGACCGTATGGCTAAAGAGCGTGATCGTTTAAAAGCTGAACGATTGAAACGCGGAAAATAATCCGTTACAGATTTCTGTGACAGAAATATAATTAATAGCAGATCGTTGCGAGTTTTTCTTGTAGCGATCTGTTTTTTTATATCACTCTGCTCGGGGAACGCCTAGCGGCAATGGGCGGGAGCGCCCGTCTCGACGAGTGGAGAATCTTTCTTCTTTAAAGAATTATATGTTCTTATAATCATATTGCTTTGTTTATGTCTAGCCCTAAGATAGCGTTACACAAAATAAAACGTAATGGACAAAGAGATTAAATTATATTTTTGTCACAGAGACCTGTAACGGTTCTTTTGGAGTGGCTACCATTATCATCAGACTTTACGTGTAACTGAAATCATTCAGATTTACTTTGTTTTTCATTTTCCACATTATCATTGCACCTTCGGTTATTGTACCTTCAGAATGCTCAGTTGATTATTTCATTTCCCTCCATTATCATCACACTCCGTTTCATATTAGCAAAGTTCTTTATTACCTTTCACTCAAATACATTTTTCTGTTATATTTATTCCGCTAAAGAATAAATAATCACCCCAGAATGATTAATTTCGCACTACGAATAAATAATTCATTTAATTATATGAAAAAATCAAAATTAGTAACGATGTCAGCAGCACTAATGCTTGCCGGAACACTTTCGGCAGAAGCTGCAGGAGACAAGAGCGAGCCACTAATCGGAAAGTCCGATATAGTAATCAAAGGCGGACGAATGACTCCTGAAGCTCTTTGGGCTATGGGAAGAATTGGCGGGTTTAATGTTTCACCGGACGGAAAGAAAATCGTCTATACGGTTGCTTACTACAGTGTACCACAAAACAAAAGCAACAGAGAAGTCTTTGTGATGAACGCAGATGGTACGGATAACAAGCAGATTACCCACACTCCATTTGGTGAGAACGAAGCTATCTGGATTAAAGGTGGAAGCAAGATTGCCTTTATATGTACAGAAAGCGGAAGCAGCCAGCTTTGGGAAATGAATCCGGACGGTACAGATCGCAAACAGCTTTCCAACTTCGACAAAGACATTGAAGGTTTCTCTTTTTCTCCTGACGGGAAAAAAGTACTTTTCATTTCACAAGTAAAGTATGGCACAACTACAGCCGACAGATATCCCGACCTTCCAAAGGCTAGCGGACTTGTTGTTGAAGACCTTATGTACAAACACTGGGACGAATGGGTTACTACTGTTCCCCACCCTTTTGTAGCCGATTTTGATGGCTCTGCACTTACAAACATTACAGACATCATGGCTGGCCAGCCATACGAATCGCCAATGAAACCTTTTGGTGGCATTGAGCAACTGGCATGGGATGCTAAAGGCGAGAACGTTGCTTATACTTCACGCAAGAAGACTGGTAAGGAATATGCCGTTTCTACCAACTCAGACATCTATGTTTATAATCTGGCTTCCAAGCAAACAAAGAATATAACCGAAGGAATGATGGGATATGACACAAACCCTCAATATTCTCCGGACGGTAAGTATATTGCATGGCAAAGCATGGAGCACGATGGATATGAAAGTGATCAGAATCGTTTGTTCGTAATGAATCTGGCTACCGGAGTAAAAGCATTCGTAAGCAAAGCATTCGATTCGAGTGTGGAAGGATTCATCTGGAACAGTGACAGCAAGAGCCTTTTCTTTACCGGTGTATGGCATGCAACCTCACAGATTTACAAGGTAGATGTTGAAGGTAAGAAGCAACAAAAGCTTACCGAAGGTGTTCACGACTATGCTGCTATTAAACTTAACGGCAAACAACTGATTGCTACTCGTCATTCCATGAGTATGGGCGATGAAATCTATGCCGTTTCCCTGAAAGGTGAAGCTAAACAACTTACTTTCGAAAACAAGCATATCTACGATCAGGTAGAGATGGCAAAGGTGGAAGAACGTTGGATTAAGACAACTGATGGCAAAGATATGCTAACTTGGATTATCTATCCTCCAAAGTTTGATCCTAACAAGAAATATCCTACCCTGCTTTATTGCGAAGGTGGACCACAGTCGCCTGTAAGCCAGTTCTGGTCATACCGTTGGAACTTCCAGATGATGGCAACAAACGACTATATTGTTGTAGCTCCTAACCGTCGCGGTTTACCTGGTTTTGGTAAAGAATGGAACGAGGAGATCAGCGGAGACTACGGTGGTCAGTGCATGAAAGATTATCTTTCTGCTATTGACGAGATGGCAAAAGAACCTTATGTAAATGCCGACAAATTAGGATGTATAGGTGCTAGCTTCGGAGGCTTCTCTGTTTACTGGCTTGCCGGACATCACAACAAGCGTTTCAAAGCATTTATTGCTCACGATGGTATTTTTAACATGGAACAGCAATATCTGGAAACAGAAGAAATGTGGTTTGCCAACTGGGATATGGGTGGTGCTTACTGGGACAATAACAATGCCACAGCACAGCGCACATTTGCCAATTCACCTCATAAGTTTGTAGACAAATGGGATACTCCTATCCTCTGCATCCACGGAGAAAAGGACTACAGAATCCTTGCTTCCCAAGGTATGTCTGCTTTCAATGCAGCCAAACTAAGAGGCGTTCCTGCACAGTTGCTTATTTATCCTGATGAAAACCACTGGGTACTTAAACCACAAAACGGCATCCTGTGGCAAAGAACCTTTGCTGCATGGCTGGATAAATGGTTGAAATAATATGTTTCACTAAATTATAAAAGTAAAGGCTGAGCTCATACAACGGGTTCAGCCTTTATTTTTATATTCACTGAAGTAATTAAAATACAGGTAACCATCTTATTAAGACAGAACCATTATTTGCTTGCTTTGTCATTTTACACACCTGAGTTTAATAAAAAATAGTTAATTATCAAAATTAATATCAAGATTTTCAGTCTAATGAATTAAATTTATGCATACTTCACTTATATTCAATTAAACATATAAATCTTATGAAACAGACGTTCAATTTCTCCAGATTCATTCTGTTTTTATTTGCACTGGGTTTATTAGCATCGTTTAGCAATGTGAGTGGGAAAACTCCTAAAAAGTCATATTCTATTAAACAAGCTATGGTAAAAAACACTATTGGCAAAAAATATATATACTTAACCTTTGATGATGGTCCGCTAAACGGAAGTGAATATATAGATAGTGTTGTATTGGCCGAAAAGATTAAAATAAGTGTCTTTCTAATTGGCGAGCACGTATTGAAAAGCAGAATAATGGATAACTATTTTAAATACTACGAAGAGAATCCTTATATAGATGAATACAATCACAGCTTTTCTCACGCTAATAACCACTACGAATTGTTTTACAGCAATCCCGATCAAGTGGTAGCTGATATTCAGAAAAACAATCAACTGCTGAAATTGCCGAATAAGATTGTTCGCCTTCCGGGAAGGAATATGTGGCGCATTGATAACCGTAAGATGGATGACGTTGAAAGTGGATCAGAAGCTGCAGACAAGCTGGCAAAATCAGGATATAAGGTTGTAGGCTGGGATCTTGAATGGGAACATAATGCAGCTACCGGCAAACCAGTACAAACTGTTGACGAAATGTATAATGAGATATGCCGGAGAGCAGAAGATAATTCAACCTTCACTCCCAATAATGTAGTATTGCTGCTTCATGATGAAATGTTCCAAAAGAAATGGGAAGAAAGCGAACTAAAGCAACTCATCGACAAATTACGTAAAAACAAAGATTTTGAATTTGAGCAAATGCGTTTCTATCCACGCTAAATCCAATTGTTATAATATATAAATGATAAGCTTCTTCAGCTAATGGAAAATTCCTTTACTTAAGGACGTTTTAAAGTACAACAGTCTTCTTAAATACAGATAATCATCTGGTTAAAGGTAAAACCTTTACTCATCTTACTTTGTTATTTATCAAGAGAGTAATTCTTATAAAAACAATTATTCATGAAAGCAAATACTACAATCTTCGCTCTAATATTTGTATTGACAACTTCATGCGCAACATTATCTAGAGACACCTATTATGATGATACACCTGTCAGCTTCCAGATTTTCTATGACCAGTTAGGTTCTTATGGTCAATGGGTTGATTATCCAGGTTATGGCTATATCTGGATTCCCTATGTACGCGAAACCTTCGCCCCCTATTCCACCAACGGCTATTGGGTACTGACACAATATGGCTGGTCGTGGATATCCGATTATAACTGGGGATGGGCAGTATTCCACTATGGCCGCTGGGGATTCAATAACGCATTAGGATGGTTCTGGGTGCCGGGTTATGAATGGGGCCCATCATGGGTTTACTGGCTTCATGGAAATGGCTATTATGGTTGGTCGCCAATAGGTCCGGGAATGGGTCTAAATTACACTCACGGCGGACAATATGACAGACATCACGACCATTGGTGCTTTGTAAGAGAGAGAGACTTTGGAAGGCGAAACATATATCGTTATTATGTAGACCAATCGGGGCATGAAAAAATAATGAGAACCTCTACAGTTATTGACCGGACTTATACTGACAGAAAAAGGAATACCACCTACAACTATGGGCCAGATAGAGAGTCTGTTCAAAGGGCATCGGGCACAACCATTAACCGGTATTCTGTCCGTGAAAGCAATAGGCCCGGACAAGAAATTAGGAATAATGAATTACGTATTTACCGACCTCAGATTGACAGAGACAGAAATACTAGAGGCACAGCTCCGTCCCGGATTATCAAAAGAGATGATGTAATACGAACTCCTGACAGAGAGATTCCGAATCAGAATCTGAGAGTAAATCCGATAAACGGTCCAATCAAGCAATCCGAGAAGAAGGATATTCCCCAGAAAATAGATGCTCCAACTGTCCCTCGTCGTGATGTTGATCAGCCTGCCCGGGTTCCCCGAACTACACCCACAGATGTAAACAGGCCCGTGAGGCAACAAGATGCAACAACACCTCAAAGAAGAACCGAACCTACACAAAACCGTACGGTTACTCCAAGGCGAAGTGATGCTCCTGTAAGGCAGTCGAGAACAACAGAACGGCAGGAAACTAAAAAGCAAGAAACCTTAAAGCCAGAAAGAAATACTGGAACCGAACGGAGAAGATGAATTTCTTCTACTGAGCGGAGAACCTGAAGCACGTATAGAAGCTGCAGAGTTGATACCTTTCAAATCTGTCACAGAATGAAAATTACCAGTTCTTAATTGACAAGAGGAAGAGATTATAATACCGAGCGTAGAAGATGCAGTCTGAGTTTTAAATATCGCCAGAAACAACTTTAGGAATAATGCTCTTAGTTTTAAGCAATAACCGTATAGACTTTAAATATCACAAGGAATAACAAGATTGTTATACCTTGTGGGTTATCCGGTTTCAATGTTTAAGTTTTAAACATCATTAGTAACATCTCCTTGAATATGTAAATAAGATATCGTTAGTTTTAAAAGGATATTACTTTTCAGTAAAAATCCACTTAAAAAGGTTGATTTTGGATTATCAACCTTTTTAAGTGGATTTTTATTTTTCTACGAGTATTCGAAACTAAAATAAAGTTTCAAGAACTATGCAATTCACTTAGCTAACATATAACGATAAAAACTCATGCACAGTTGTTGCGTTTCCTCGTCAGACATATCAGTAAACGCACAAACCTCGCTCATCGCCGGTATCCATCTATTTTGAACGCTATCTTTAAATTCAGCAAAATTCAAGTCAAACTCATCTTCAGTATTCAAAAAAGGTAGCATCCGACACTCATAAATCAAGTTTAAGCCATCTCCCTGTTTTGATAAAAAATAGAGCCAATATGGAAACTCATTATCAAGTTTTTGAATGTATTTTCTCACCTCAGGTATTTCCCAAAGATTCTTATCTCCAGGGTTTATACCTGTAAAAACGATGTTTACTTTTTCTCTAAAATATATAGCAAAGTCCTCATTATCAAGAAGTGCAGAAAGAATAGCCATTTGGGCCGATATATCTTGATTCACTATATCTTCAATTGTAATAGTAATATCAAGAGATTCAATTCCAGCCTCCATTAGTTGGGATAATCTTTTTGTTTCTTTTTCCATAAAATTAGTTTTAAGAATAATGTTAAAATTGAGGCGCGAAGATAGGTTAATTATTTTAACTCCAAACTATATCTATGAAATTATTTTTTAAAGAAAGACAGATTTAATTAGCTTGTATGAAGAAAAGAACAAGCATTACTAATTGAATAAATTAATCTTCAGAACCATTATATGATTCATCTTCAAGCTTAAGTATTTTAATTTTGCCTTGATTAGTAATCATATAAAGAATTGCTATTTGATAATCCGTATCAGGTTTTGCAAATGTAGCACGAAAGATAAGCTGGTTATGATGTACATGTAAAAACTGATTTTTCCACATGTGTGCAATTTTAAGGAACTTTGGAGATAAACTGTTTTTAAAATTATCTTTTTCTAAATGAATCTTTTTTATTCTGTTATCGGCATATTTAATTATAATATCTGTCGCATAATTATGAGCAACACTAAACTCTATCAGATTCTTGTTTTTGTCTCTTTCTTCAGAAAATGTTTCATTATAGACAGCACTATCATTTAAACAATAAGTTTTCATTTTATACGCTATATGATTAACAACAGTATCGAATTTATAAACTTGATAATCTGGCTGCCAATAATAATTTAAAGTGTCTCTTTTGGCTTTCGTTGCTAAAGTTTTATTCTGAGAAATAAATGAATTATTTATAGTAATTGATATAATCATTGCTGTAATAATAGATATTATTGAGTTTTTCATAGAGTATTATTTGAATCACTGTTTTACAAATATACAAAATAAAGGCTCATAAATAGAATAATATCAATATCTTAAATCAAAAAAATAGCACCACTATCCCTATTCACCAATGATAAAAATCCATTCACCGCTAATTGAACAACTATTCACCTATGAATTTCAACCATTCACCAATAAATTATACTTCAAAAGCAAAAGCTTTTATACGTCTATATCAATAGTAGAGGCATGCAACAAGTTACGTTAAGTATATACAAAAAAAAATACTAAATGTGATTGGATTTTTTAATAAAGCCATAAGTTTTGTTTACTTCAAAAAAGTATAGGGCATTTTGAGGAAACTTTGAAGTAAACGCAACGAATATTTGCCGATCTTTTATAAATCAAAAAGAAATACCGTAAGATACAATCCAGTCATAAAACCTTTCTATACCCTCTTGGATAGACGTTTGAGGTTTGTATCCAAAATCCTTTTCCAGCAGCGATACGTCTGCGTAAGTGCGGTAAACATCACCGGGTTGCATGCCTACATATTCCTTCACAGCCTCTTTACCTGTAACGGCTTCAATGGTATGAATAAAATCCATAAGCTTCACAGGGCTCGAATCTCCTATATTGTAGATTTTATAAGGAGTCTGTCCGGTAGTTGGTTTATCAATTATCTTTTCCAGTCCTTGAATTACATCGTCGATATATGTAAAATCGCGCTCCATATCTCCATGATTAAATACTTTAATCGGTGTTCCGTTCATGGTAGATTTCATGAAAAGAAACGGAGCCATATCTGGTCTTCCCCAAGGACCGTAGACCGTAAAGAAACGCACGCCCGTAGTGGGTAGTTGATACAAGTGACTATAGGCATGAGCCATCAGTTCGTCTGCTTTCTTTGTTGCAGCATACAAGCTTTCTGGTCTGTCTACCTGATCGTCTTCCGAATATGGAACCTTCTCATTAAGTCCGTATATGCTGCTTGAGCTGGCATAAACAAAGTGCTCCACTCGGTTCTGTCTGCAAGCTTCAAGCACATTAGCGAAGCCTACAATGTTCGATTCAATATACGTAAATGGATGATCAATGGAATAACGAACCCCGGCCTGAGCTGCCAAATTACAAACCACATCGAACTTCTCATCCTCAAACAGTTTATTAATTTCATCTCTATCCGTGAGATCTAATTTAATAAAACGATAATGGGGATATGTAGTGCTTTGAACCGACTTTTTATCGGTTATATCAGCCTGCTGAATACCTGTTTCTTTCAAACGGCTATACTTCAATCTAACGTCGTAGTAACTATTTATATTATCTATACCAACAACCTTATCTCCACGTTCCAGTAATCTCTTTACTATATGATAGCCTATAAATCCGGCTGCACCTGTTACTAATATCTTCTTCATAAAATCTATTTTATAGAATTATGATGAAACAATCACCTTTAACTATTTTCTGTTTACCTTCTACCATTTTCTTTAGAGAAGGGGTTCTGTTTACATCTTTTATACGGACAAACAATATAGCTTTGCCGCATTGTTTTTTGTTCAAATCAGTCTCTTTAAGCTCCTTTAAATCTCGCTTCAGATAAGCATCTATATTTTCCATTCTACCGGAATTATAGAAGTAGAATGAATCTATTCCTTTCTGGCGGGCTATCTCCTCTCCTGTTTTACACATTTCTCCATAACCTATATATTCGTTGTAGGAAGGTATAAAGAACGATCCTGCAAAAATGGTTATGAGTAATCCTGCAGCAAGTGTATAGATTGACTTATTCAAATTCCTTTGCTTGTACAAATAGTAAAGAGCCAGAACGACTATAACAAGTAGAAACGCAGATAAAACGTAAATAAGCGGGGTATTTAAAAGGGCTATTGGTTTTATTCTGCTTAATATGATTATTGTAGGAAATGCAGCTCCAATGATGACCAGCGGAAGAGCCAGTAGAGCATATATAAACTTGCTTTGATTTACTTTTTGCAATAGCAACACTGCCAGATAGGCAAAGAAAGGAAACGCCGGAAGCATGTAAACTTCCACTTTTGAACTAACCAAAGAAAGCCCTACGAATGTAAGGGTGATAATGGTTAGAAAGAATTTCTCCAGATCTGTCTTGATCAGTCGGGCTTTTATTCCAGCAAATAGAACTCCGATATACAGCAATGACCAGGGAGCCAAGCTATACCATATAGCCTCAAAATAGAAATAAAACGGTTTCTTATGGTGAAATGAATCTACTGCCCTGTTTACCGTTTGGTTAAACAAGAGATTGTGCAGATATGTATATCCGCCTTCCATAAATACTCCCGTAAACCAGATTGCTGAGCTTGCCAGCAGAATGCTCCATGCCTTAATGCCCCAATACCGTCCAAAGGTTTTCAGTTCTCCTTTCACAGTAAGGAAAGCAATAACGGATAAGATGGGAATTAGTAATCCAAAAGGACCTTTGGTAAAAAGTGCCATAAAGGTGTAAAACGGAAACAGATAGCTGCTCCATTTTGTGCCTTTCCCAGCATACATCTGATAAAAGGTATACAGAGCTAGTACAATAAACATACACATCAGCATATCCATTCGTAATACGATACCTGCTCCAATGAAATATCCACTTGTTATCAGCATTAATTGTGCAGATAGACGGCTCTTTTGATCAGCTTCCGTTGCAATCCATTTATCCATTACATAGAGCACTACCAGAGCAGGAATTATAGAAAATAGGCCCAGAAAAAGCATGCTATGGATACCGAACAAGAGCTTACCCAATATTACAATCCACAGATAGAGCGGTGGTTTATCGGCATACGCTATTCCATGATTAGTAAACGTAAAGAAGTTACCATTGCGAATGGCTTCGTCTGCAATACTAAGGTATTTCAGTTCATTATCCGGTGTGAAATCACGAAAGAATAACAAGGGCAGAAACGCCAGCAATAACAGTAAATATTTATTCGATTTCATTTAATCGGTATTTGTAGTCTTTTCTCGCTATTACTATATTACGGAAGTAAGCCACAAAGCCTACTGCCTGACCAAATATCAAGACCGGATCTAAACGGAACATTCCATAAGCTATGATTACAAACGAACCTATCAGACTGATAACCCAGAAGCCAATTGGTAGAATAGATTCGTTTCGTCTGGCCGAATAAACCATCTGATATACAAACCGAAGGGTGAATATAATTTGTCCCATAGAGCCAAATATAAGCAGCCACAAAGGTACTTTATCGTTTTTCAGGAAGGAGGCTATAAACTCATCGGCATTGTTGCATACAAAGATTACAGCTACAACGGGAGTTAACAACATAATGGTGCGCAGCACAGCATGAACCCGTTTCCAATCTCCCTTTTCATGCAGGTTCCATATATAGATATAGTAGGAAATAAACTGCCCCAGCAAGATAGAGAAGTCGTCTCTCATCCAGCCATAGATTACCAGCAGATAAGACCCGAGAATACTCAGAATCCAGAAAATAGAAGGAGACAGCACCCTCTTTGCCCTTTCAGATAATATCCATTGAAATAAGATACGTGCTGAAAAGAATGCCTGGGCTAAAAAACCTATAGCATACATTATCATTGTTTATAGCAGATTATTATCGCCAATATTGTAGTTGATATATCTCTTTTTCATCCATCGGTACGCAAAGCAGTCAATGAATGGAGAAATAAGTCTGTTCCATAAATTATATTTGGAAACACCGGCCACACGAGGAAAATGGCGAACCGGAATCTGTTTTACCTTTCCGTTCTGCAACTGAATCAAAGCAGGAAGAAAACGGTGCATCCCAGTAAAGAATGGTACTCTTCTTGCATAATCCGTATGCAATACTTTAAGCGGACATCCGGTATCTGAAACTCCATCATGAGTCATCATGTTACGGAAACCATTGGCTATTTTCGACTGAATCTTCTTGGAAAAGGAATCCTTACGATTGGCTCTTATTCCCATCACCATCTCATAGTCCTTGATGTGCTCAAGCAACAAATTGAAATCGTCTGGAGTAGTTTGCAAATCGGCATCCATATATCCCAGGTATTCAGAACAAACAGAGTCAATTCCGGCTTTAATAGCAGCACTCAACCCCGAATTCTGAACTAAATCCATATAATAGAAATGTTCGTTTCTGTTACATATATCATTAAGACGCTTTTTGCTGTTATCTTTTGATCCGTCGTTTACAAAAAGTACACATGCCGGATAAATAGATTGTGGTAAGAACTTGCCTAGTTTCTCTTCTAGAGCGTATATATTATCTTCCTCGTTATAAACGGGAACAATTATGGTAAACTTATAGTTTGCAGATTTATTCATTTGCCAAACTGTTTTTATAATTAAAATCAATGTCTGTTTTTTCGGAGAACCAAAGATAGCAGATTTTGCAAATATCGTTTCCAATTTTGTAGAAAATTTGAAGAAATTCTATAGGGTTAATCTATTTAACAGAAATAAATATATGAATGTTTAAGTATTTTTCCAATAATAACTCTATATTCAGAATTTCTACAAAATAGCATTATTAATTTGTACATAATATTATAAAATATCAAATTTATGAAGAATCCAGTATTACTATTAATTTGTATTTTATTCATAACATATATTGGAGCTTCTGCCCAGAACAAGGATTTAGACTATTATATTCAGAATGCTAAAAGAAGTAGTCCATTACTCTATGAGCTGGGCAACAAGAAGAAAAGTACAGAATTAGATAGTTTAAAAACAAGAGCTACTTATGGCCCCATTGTGTCGGCCACTTCAAATGCTATGTTTGCTCCTACCTATAAAGGATATGGTTTCGATGCAGCTATATCTAACGGACAGACTGTAGAAGGCTTGATAACAGTCAATAAACAGATAATAAGCAAACAAAATTTGAAAGCTAAATTAGAAAGCTACAAATTAGATAAAAAAAGCATTGAAAATCAAGCCCGAATGTCATCTGAGGTAATTGAAAAGACTATTACCGATCAATACATAACCACCTATTTAAATCAGGAACTGCTGCGTTTATCTGATGAGATTATCAGTTTCCTGCAAAAAGAGGATAAGGTTCTTAGGAAACTAGCAACAAGTTCCACAATTAAGCAGACTGATTATCTTAATTTCAAGGTCACACTGCAACAAAACCTTTTCAATAATGAGCAACAGCGTTCGCTGTGGATGAATAATCTGGGTACGCTGAATTATCTGAGTGGAATTAATAATAATGTGATGGATTCAATAGCTACACCTGATATCAATTTATCATCAGTAAAGTCTTTTGAAGAAAGTTTATATGGTAAAAATGATGCCATAGACAGTTTGAAGAGCAAGAATAATGAACAGCTTATCAAACTGAACTATAAACCACAGATATCGGTATTTGCCAATGGTGGATACTCATCTTCGTTTATGACTAGCCCATACAAAAATTTTGGTGTAAGCATGGGTGTAAGTATCAATCTTCCGCTTTATGATGGAAAACAAAAAAAAATATCGTTAATGCAGAACGACTTGAATGATGAAAATCGTAAAAGATATCGTGATGCCAGTAAACAGCATTATTCTCTCCAGATACAGGAACTTATGCGACAAATAAAACGCTGCGACAAGCTTATTTCCATGGCTCCCGAACAGTTTAAATATACCAAGGCCTTGGTGGATGCCAATGCGCGTTTACTTGGCACAGGAGAAGTGAGTATGACAGATTTTCTTTTATCTATCACTAATTTTATGAATATTAAAGCAATAGACATCCAGAATCAGGCCAATAGATTACTGTTAATAAATCAATTGAACTATTTAATCTTACCTTGATATGAACATAAAAATAATTACATTAATATCTGTTGCCGGAATCTTAGCTTATAGTTGCGGTGGCAAGGGTACAGCTTCCTCTTCAGAGAGTCAGGAACCAACCACACCTGTTACTGTCACTACTCCTGAAATTGAAACCATGCAAGACGAAATAACCCTGAACGCCACTTCGGTTTATATATTAAAAACAGATATTACAGCCTCCATTAATGGGTACATTATAAAGTCGGGTATTCAGCTTGGAGACAAAGTAACAAAAGGTAAAGTGTTAATTCAGTTGCAAACAAAGGAAGCAAGAAGCTTGGGCAATGAGATGAATAAACTTGATCCTTCTTTTCATTTTACAGGTACAAACAATATTATTTGCCCAACCAATGGATATGTGATTATGTCTAATCATCAGCTAGGAGATTATGTACAGGAAGGTGATGTCCTGGCCACAATTAGTGCTAACAATAGCTTTGGCTTTGTTTTAAACTTACCTTATGAGCTTAATGGCATTTTGAATGATAATAAAGAGATTAGTATTATATTACCGGATGGAAAAAAGCTAACTGGGGTTCTAGATAAAGTAATGCCGGAGCTGGACAGTCTTTCACAAACTCAGCGTGTATTTTTTAAAATAAAACAGCCTGAGAACCTTCCTGAAAATCTTGTTGCGCAAGCTGTTCTGGTTAAAAGCAAAATAGAAAGGGCTGTAACTCTACCCAAACAAGCTATTTTATCTGATGAAAACCAATCGGTATTCTGGGTAATGAAAATGATAAATAGCAATACAGCAATACGAGTAGATATTAAAAAAGGTATTGAAAAGAATGACCGTGTTCAGATTATAAAACCTCTGTTTACTGAAAGAGACAGGATTATAACTACCGGTAATTATGGTTTAGCGGATACAGCAAAAGTCTCCGTTCAAAAAACAAACATTCAGGTACAATGAAAAAGGACTTCTTTGATACTTATAAAACGCCGTTGCTTGTAATTGCGGTACTTATTCTCTTTGGAGGAGTATTTTCTTTAATAGAGATAAAGACTTCTCTATTTCCGCAGGTTACCTTCCCCAAGATAAAAGTAATTGCAGAAGCCGGACAACAACCAGTTGATTTAATGACGGTAAGCGTTACCCGTCCCTTGGAAAATGCCATAAAGCAAGTGCCCGATTTGAAATCAGTACGTAGCACTACAAGCCGTGGAAGTTGTGAAATATCTGCTTTTATAGATTGGAGTGCTGATGTAAATCTAGCACAACAGCAAGTGGGGTCTAAAATAAATGAGATAAGGAATCAGCTTCCATCAAACACTCAGATTACTGTGGAAAGAATGGATCCATCCATTTTAGCAGTGATGGGATATTCACTCAACAGTAACAAGAGAAGTGCCATTGAGCTGAAACAAATGGCTCTTTACACAATCAAACCTTTTCTTTCGCAGGTTGAAGGAGTAAGTGATATACGCATTATAGGTGGAGAAACAAAAGAATACTGGGTTATTCTCGATAAAGAGAAAATGTCTCAGCTTGGACTAACTCCTTCTACTGTTAATGAAAGTATAAATAAAGCCAACTTCTTACTGGCTAACGGTTACCTTTCCGACTATAGACTGATGTATCTGAATGTAACGGATGCCCGTATCACAAATTTGCAGCAACTGGAAAACTGTGTGATTAAAAACGATGGAAAACGGATTATAAAGCTGAGTGACATTGCTAAAGTTGAGATTCATAAGGCAAAGGAATACATAAAGACAAATGCAAACGGGAAAGAGAGTATACTGATAGCTGTTATTCAGCAGCCTAGCGCAAATGTATCGGTTATTTCTTCCAATATGGAGAAAAAGCTGGCAAAATTAAAGGATATTATTCCTTCGGATGTGCAGATTAAACCTTATTACGTACAGGCTGACTTTGTAAATGACAGCATAACAAGTGTAACTGATTGTTTGTGGATTGGGCTTATTCTAGCCATTATTATAGTGGTTAGCTTCTTAAAATCATGGAGAGCATCTCTTGCTATTTTAATTACCATTCCTATAACTCTGGGATTAACACTACTTGTTTTATATGCCACGGGGCAAACTTTTAACATAATGACACTGGGGGCCATTGCTGCATCTGTAGGATTGATAATAGATGATGCGATAGTGGTGGTTGAACAGATCTACCGGACTCATGAAGAGTATCCCGATGAGTCTGTAAAAATGATTATTCATAAAGCTATAAAATACCTGTTTAAAGCAATGGTAGGCTCTTCTTTGAGCACGATTGTTATCTTCGTGCCCTTTATGCTAATGACGGGGGTAGCCGGCGCTTACTTTAAGGTAATGACCAACACAATGATTATCACATTGATTTGTTCCTTCCTGGCAACATGGATTTTGCTTCCCGTTATCTATCTGTTTCTGGGAAGTAAAGGGAAAATCAAAGAAATAAAGCCACACGAAGTTAAAGAAAGGAAATGGGTGAGTTTCTTTATTTCAAGACCTTATTATAGCATAGGATTTATTTTTTTGATTATTGCTATGACAGCCTTCGCCATTCCTAATTTGCAAACAGGATTTCTGCCGGAAATGGATGAAGGTAGTATTGTACTGGATTATGCATCACCTCCCGGAACAACATTGGAAGAAACGGATAAGATGCTGATTAAAGTGGAACAACTTCTGGTAAAGATACCCGAAGTAGAAACTTATAGCAGACGTACAGGTACTCAGATGGGATTTTTTATTACCGAACCGAATACAGGAGATTATCTGATTCAGCTAAAGAAGAACAGAAACCGGACTACTGATGAAGTGATTGATGATATCCGGTCAAAAATTGAATCGACTCAACCGGCATTAAGAATAGACTTTGGACAGGTAATTGGAGATATGCTGGGAGATTTAATGAGCTCTGTTCAGCCTATTGAAGTGAAGATCTTTGGTCCGGATCAGAATATTATTCAGAATTACGCTAAATCTGTAGCAAAAATTGTAGAGAAAACACCTGGAACAGCAGATGTATTCGATGGGATTGTGATTGCAGGTCCTTCTATTTCAATTATACCTGATTTCGAAAAGCTGGCTCAATATAATATTACTCCAACCGACTTTCAATTTCAGTTACAGACAGTGATGGAAGGAAATGAATCAGGGACTGTCTTTGATAAACAGCAGCTTACCCCTATCCGGCTGATTTATAACTCTAATAAGGGCATCTCTGCTCAGGAAATAGAAAACAGCCAGATATTTCTTTCTAATGGCCAACAAAAGCTTTTAAAGGAATTTGCCAGAGTGGAATTTAAATCGGGTTCAAGTGAAATAGAAAGAGAGAATTTGCAAACAATGGGTGTTGTAACTGCTCGTCTGGATAAAGGAGATTTGGGTGGTACTGTGCAAAAAATACAGCATGAAGTAAAAAACAAGCTATCTCTACCTAAAGGATATACTATTACTTATGGAGGTGCTTATGCTCAGCAACAGCAATCATTCAAAGAGTTATTGCTTATTCTTCTGCTATCGTGCATGCTTGTATTCACAGTCATCTTATTTATGTTCAAAGACATAAAAGTTGCGTTTGTTATTTTAGTGGTTTCTGTTTTGGGTATATGCGGTAGCTATATATTACTCTATATAACAGGAACGGCACTCAATGTAGGTAGTTATACCGGGATTATTATGATGGTGGGAATCATTGGAGAGAATGCAATATTCACTTACTTGCAATACCATGAAAGTTTATTGGTTATGAGCCGCAAACATGCAATGATATATGCTATCAGCACACGGTTGCGCCCCAAACTAATGACTGCAATCGGGGCTATTATTGCACTTATGCCTTTAGCTATGGGTATAGGTACCGGAGCACAGCTTCATCAGCCGCTTGCCATTGCGGTCATTGGCGGGTTTATAGTGGCTCTACCTTTACTTCTTATAGTATTACCTACATTCATTTATAGGATAAAACCATCACATTCTTAAATTATTCACTTTTTTCATTTATATTTGTTCCTATGAAGCTATTGATTATTGAAGATGAACGCGAACTGTCACGCGGGATAGCAACCTATCTTTCCGCAGAGAACTATCTGTGCGAACAGGCTTTTACGTATAATGAAGCCATGGAGAAAATTGGCCTTTACTCTTATGATTGCATTTTGCTGGACTTAATGCTACCCGGAGGAAACGGACTGGATATTCTTACCGAAATAAAGCGGCATAATAATCCTGCAGGAGTTATCATCATCTCTGCAAAAGATTCACTCGATGACAAAATACGCGGATTGAAGATTGGGGCCGATGACTATCTTCCCAAGCCTTTTCATCTTCCCGAGCTGAGTGTACGCATCTATGCAATCATCCGCCGCAGGTTATTCTCAAGCAGTAACTTACTCACCATCAATAATCTTACAGTCGATATCCTGAACAAAGAAGTTAAGGTGAACGAACAGATTATTACTCTGACAAAAACAGAATATGAGCTTCTTTTGTTCCTCATAGGAAACAAGAACAGAGTTGTTTCTAAAAATGCTTTGGCAGAACATCTTAGTGGCGACATGGCAGATATGCTCGATAGTCAGGATTTTATCTATGCGCATATAAAGAACCTGAAAGCAAAACTGGCAGAAGCCGGTTGCCAGGATTGTATTAAAAATGTTTATGGAACCGGATATAAATGGATTGAATGAAAAGTCTACTTCAAAAGAGTCTTACCAGGTTTACTATTTGCACGGCGATTATCTTTATACTCACCACTCCTCTTTTTTACCTGCTTACAAAATACTACTATGCAGAAGATTTAAGAGAAGTTATTGATGCTGCTAAATCGGGAATTCCTATACCCCACACAGACTTTGAACGAGATATGTTCGAAGGTATATTACTGCAGTTCGGAATAATAATGGGAGTTTTACTGGTTTCCTTAAGTGTGATGCTGAAAGTTATCTCAAAGCAGATATGGGCTCCTTTTGATGATACACTAAAACGCATTGAACACTTTTCGCTTGAACAGGAATCACTTCCTCTGTTTTTAAGAAGTAACATTAAAGAATTTAACCGACTTAATTCTGTACTTTCCAAACTGATTGAGAAGAATTTACGTAGTTACAAGATGCAAAAGGAGTTTACTGAAAATGCATCGCACGAGCTCCAAACTCCTTTGGCTATTTTCCAGACTAAGCTTGATTTACTGCTGCAACAGCCCGACTTGTCCGAGCAACAAGCCGACATTGTACAAAGTCTGTATGAAGTATCCGGACGATTGGCACGCCTGAATAAAGACCTCCTCTTACTCGCCAAGATAGATAACAGACAATACACACAGATGGAGATTGTAGATGTAGTTCAGCTCACAGAGAACATGTTACCCCTTTTAAATGGGTTTACTCAGGGTACATCAATCAACGAAGATATCCAGGTGAAATCTCTCACTGTAGAGGCAAATAAAACTCTACTGGAAAGCCTGATTAATAATTTGGTAGTTAATGCTGTAAGACACAATATTGCCAACGGAGAAATCTTTATTACCATAAAACCAGATAAACTGATTATAGCCAATACCTCTGCAGAAGGCATGCTCAACAAGGATTTAGTATTCGAACGTTTCAGCCGATCTTCCGAGAAAATAAAAGGAAATGGTCTGGGGTTAGCCATAGTAAAGGCTATCTGCAATTTTCACGGATGGAATATTGAATATCAATACAATGAAAAAAGACATGAGTTTATTGTCAGTTTCATTAACTAGACTAAAAACAGAATGATGTATTCCTTTTTTATTAATATATTTTATATTATTTATTTTATCCATAAGCCATAAATTCAAATTTTATACAGATTTTATCTGTTAACTTCGTAACATTCAACAGAGATGCTTATGAAGTTATTTTTTATCTGTTTGCTGTTACTTCTATCTTATGAAGATTTAGCACAGGCAAACACATCGGAAAAGATTGGTAAAACTACTATGCAAAAAGGAATGTTGTCTCTTAAAGATATTAATGTTGTAAGAGATAATGTTCAGAAATCATCTGCAAACTATAATCAGATTCTAAATATACAAAACGACAGTATAAACCTATCTGCACCAAGAGAGAGCTTTAAAATAAAGCTCGATAGAGTTACCTCGTCACGCACATTCCAGTTGGTTTATATTGGTGCTCCGCTTATAGCCGGAGGATTAATTGTGAAGTATGGAGACGACCATTTCCGCAGTCTCAGAAATGAATACATACCTACTTTCAGGCAGCATTATGATGATTATCTTCAGTTTGCTCCTGCAATGGCAATGATAGGTATGAAGATAGGCGGCGTAGAGGGACGAAGCTCTTGGTCAAGAATGTTAGCCTCAGATGCATTTTCGGTAGCTATTATGGCTGCTGCGGTCAATACCTTGAAGAGCACCACTAATGTAATGCGCCCGGATGGCTCAAACAATCATTCGTTTCCGTCGGGACATACAGCTACAGCATTTATGGCTGCTACCATGATGCACAAGGAATACGGGCTAACCCGTAGCCCGTGGTACAGCATAGGTGCATATTCTTTGGCTACAATTACCGGAGTTACCCGTCAGCTGAATAACAAGCATTGGTTAAGCGATATCATGGTTGGTGCCGGAATTGGTATCTTGTCTACAGAATTCGGATACTTCCTGGCCGATGTGCTATTCAAGGATAAAGGAATTACACACTCCTATCTTGAAGAAGAACAGTTCGACCGTTTTCATAACCCATCTTTCTTTGGACTGTATCTGGGTGTGAACCTTTTACCTGGTGAGTTTAGTATGCATAATGGAAGCAGCTTATCACTCACAGCAGGTAGTAATGCCGGACTGGAAGGAGCCTGGTTTATGAATCCATATCTGGGCTTTGGAGGACGTTTTTCTGTTGCCAGCATGGGTGTGTTGGTAAATGAAGTTGCACAAAACGATAACCTGGATATCTTTACCGGTTCCGTAGGGCCGTATTTTTCTTATCCTATCTCAACCAGATGGTCGGCAGGAAGTAAATTACTGGCCGGATATAGTCGTTTCTCTAAATATACCCTTTCTTCCTCTCCTATTGAAATTGGCAAACAAGGAGGTTTAACCCTTGGATCAGGGCTTTCCATGAATTACCTGGTGAAACAAAACTTTGGTGTAAGATTCTTTGTTGATTATAACCTTCTACCCTCTCCCGTACCCGGAAACTGTACTATCAAGCATTTGCTTACCGTAGGAGGATCAATGAAAGTTCAATTCTAGATATAAAATCTCGTTGGTAATCAATGAGTAGACTTCCTAACCAGACCAGAGAGAGGGCTTCGGCCTTCTCTCTATTTTTATTATAACGAAGGAGATGCAGTTCTCTTTGCAAAACTTATTATCGTTCAAATTTATAGCTTTTTAAAATGATAAAACAAATACATCAGAAGATACTTGTGATGAACGTGCAGCTCCACCCTTTTAGGCTGTTTACTTCGTTCTTAATCTGTGTAATAGATAATTGTGCAGAACAAGTAACTCCACCCCTCTTTAAAATGTACTATAACAGAATATAGAAAATGACGTGCGCACCTGCTATCTGTAGCTACGCACTCTACTATAACAGAATATAGATTTGTATTCTCCAGATTTTGCCGCACGTTTTTCAACTTCTATTATATACTTCAACAGTATATAATAGAAGTAACCAATATAGCTTTAGGACAAAAATGTGTTGTTGCAAGCAATAAAAATATCCAGAGTAAGGAACAAAACTAGAAGACTAAAAATACCATATTTGTGGTATTTTATATTCTCTGTTTAACTTCTATATTTGTAACATCGATAAGTCTGTACGCTTTTAAACAAAAGTAAGATTTATCTTGTTTTCTATAAGATAGACTAATTGGTTTATTCAGTTAAAAACAGATGCTAAAAAGACTGACTCACATAATAGCTGTTTTACTTTTAATGATAAGTACCATAGGTGTACCTATCTCCAGCCATTATTGTGGAGCAAAGCTTGTGTCTGTTTCCATTGCGAATGAAGCAAAATCTTGCTGCAAGGGAATGCGGAAATGTAGCGGTTGCTGCAAAAATGAATCGCATTTTTATAAAATTCAGAATGAATATACTCGGGGAGAGATTGCACAAATTAATCCAGATTCTCACCTTATTTTTCTTTCGGACTTGTTTTACCTGTATCCTAATATTACAGGGTTAGAGGGAAATATAGATCCAATAACGGTTCAATATAAGCCCTATATTTCACATTATCGCGAACCTGTTTTTATTAGCTCAGGAGGAGATCGTGCGCCTCCGTTTTTAGCTTAAATTAGTTATTATCATACCATACAAAGCATTTACAATCAACCACTTTAGTAAATAAAGAGTTGTATAATAAAAAAATGCAATTTGTTTTGGTATTACGAAATTTACTATTAGTTTAGTCCTATATACTGGCTAAACTGATAATTGGTGAATTATATAAATAACAAGAAATATGCTAAATAAAATAATCAACTATTTTCTTAATAACAGGCTTATTACATCAATTCTATTGATTGTTATCATAGTCTGGGGACTAGCTACTGCTCCGTTTAACTGGCGCGGAGGTTTGCTTCCGCGTAATCCTGTGGCAGTAGATGCCATTCCCGATGTAGGCGATAATCAGCAGATTGTTGCAACAGAATGGATGGGAAGGTCACCAAAGGATATTCAGGATCAGATAACTTATCCTTTAACAACATCACTTTTAGGCATTCCGGGCGTTAAAACCATACGTAGCACCTCTATGTTCGGAATGTCATTTATCTACATTATATTTAACGATAATGTAGAGTTCTACTGGAGTCGTTCACGTATTCTTGAGAAACTAAATTCATTGCCTGCTGGTACTTTGCCCGAAGGTGTTCAGCCCACTTTGGGACCCGATGCAACAGCGCTGGGACAAATATTCTGGTACACGCTTGAAGGCCGTGATCCTAAAACAGGAAAACCTACCGGAGGATGGGATCCTCAAGAGTTACGTACCATCCAGGATTATTATGTAAAATACTCTCTTTCGAGTGCCGAAGGCGTATCTGAAGTTGCCTCCGTGGGAGGTTATGTTAAAGAGTTTCAGGTAGATCTGAATCCTGAGGCCATGCGTTCGTTTGGCGTCTCTGTAATGGACGTTATGGATGCAGTTAAGAAGAGTAATCTCGATATTGGAGCCGAAACCATTGAAATAAACAAGGTTGAATACCTGATCAGGGGATTAGGATATATCAAGAACTTATCCGATCTTGAGAATGCTGCTATCACTTCGCGAAATGGTGTTCCAGTCAGAATAAAAGATGTGGCAACCGTTAATTACGGTCCGGCTACACGTCGAGGAGGATTGGACAAGGAAGGTATGGAAGCAGTTGGTGCTGTTGTAGTGGCAAGATATGGTTCTAATCCGATGGATGTTATCAATAATGTAAAGGCTAAGATTAAAGAAACAGAAGCCGGTATGCCTCAAAAGGTACTGCCCGATGGAAGAGTATCGAAAGTTACGATTGTTCCGTTCTATGACCGCACCCAGCTTATAAAAGAGACTATTGGAACATTGGAAAGTGCTTTAGATCATGAAATTCTAATCTGTATCATTGTTGTTATTGTACTGGTTATAAATCTACGTGCATCCATCGTTATTGCTGGTATGCTGCCTTTAGCCGTATTAAGTACTTTCATTATCATGAGTAATCTGGGTATCGAAGCCAACATTGTTGCTCTGTCGGGTATTGCTATAGCTATTGGAGTAATGGTAGATGTGGGAGTTGTATTCATGGAGAATGTAGTGCGGCATCTCGATTTCCCTGAAAATAGAGGGAAAGCACACGGAGAGTATCTTGTATCATTGATCTATACCTCCGTAACAGAAGTATCCGGAGCCATCAGTACAGCAATGCTTACTACCATCATCAGCTTTATTCCGGTGTTTGCCATGCAGGCTCAGGAGGGAAAAATGTTTCATCCGTTGGCTTATACCAAAACGTTTGCTTTGGTTTCGGCCTTTATCCTGGGACTCGTTTTGCTGCCTACCCTTGCCTACTGGATATTCTCTTTGCGCATACCCAAACACGGCTATCGCAAAGTGGCCAATATATTACTTATTGTAGCAGGTATATTGTTGTTTGTCTTTAGTGGCTCAATTCCGGCATTAGCGCTAACTGCCATTGGAGTAAATAATCTGCTCGCCCACAAATGGAAACAGGAAAAGAAGCATTATACCAACTATATAAATATAGGCATTACATTGCTTACTACAGTCTATTTCCTATCGTCGGAATGGCTTCCTTTGGGACCACAGAATGGCATTTTGCTCAATATGCTGTTTGTGGCAGGCATAATAGCCGTTATCCTTACTATGCTTTGGTCTCTGGTAATTTATTACGAGAAGATACTTCGCTGGTGTCTTGCCCACAGATGGAAATTTATGGCTATCCCTATCTTTACTCTACTGTTTGGTTTAGTAATATGGATAGGTTTCGATAAAACATTTGGTTTTGTGGCCAAAGGGTTCGAAACAGTAGGTTGGAATACCTTCAGGAAAACCACTTTCTGGAGCAGTGCCAGCAAAGAGTTCCCCGGTATAGGAAAAGAGTTTATGCCTAGTCTGGATGAAGGTTCTTATCTGTTGATGCCTACCAGCATGCCACACTCGGGTGTTGAGCAGAATCTTCAGAATATTGAGAAGCTGGACAGGCGATTAAAAGGGATTCCTGAAGTTGAACTGGCCGTAGGCAAATGGGGACGTGCAAATTCGGCTCTCGACCCTGCTCCCATTCAAATGTACGAGAATACAATTAATTATCGTCCGGAATATATGCTGAATGAAGACGGACAGCGGGAACGATTTAAAGTAGACAGGAAAGGACGGTTTGTGCTCTTAGGTGGCAAAACATACGATCCTGAAAAGGAATTCAGAGTTATTCCCAGGGATAGTCTGATACCTTACAGATACGGAGAATATTACCGTCAATGGCGTCCTGAGATAAAAAATAAAAATGATATCTGGAATGAAATAGTGAAGGTAACCAATCTTCCCGGACTAACCTCTGCGCCCAAGCTGCAGCCTATTGCCACGCGTATGGTGATGCTTTCCACTGGAATGAGAGCCCCTATGGGACTGAAAATCTATGGTCCGGATCTGGAATCCATTGAGAAAGCCGGAAAGGCAATGGAGCAAGCTTTGAAAAAAGTTCCTTCCGTACTGCCAGCATCCGTTTTTTATGATCGTGCTGTGGGAGCTCCTTATCTGGAGATTAAGCTGAACCGGGAAAACATGGCTCGGTATGGCGTTAAGGTTTCTGATTTACAGGAGGTTATTGGTGCTGCCGTAGGTGGAATGAAGCTTTCTACCTCTGTAGAAGGTCGTGAACGCTTCCCTATTCGTTTGCGTTATGCCCGGGAATTGCGGGATAATCCCGAATCACTTGGACAGATACTGATTCCAGTTTCTAACGGTGCACAGGTTCCTTTGAACGAACTGGCGGATATTGGTTATGCTAAAGGTGCTCAGATGATACAGAGTGAAAACACCTTCCTTGTTGGATATGTTATCTTTGATAAGCAGGCTGATAAAGCAGAAGTAGATGTGGTAAACGAAGCCAGTAAAATACTGGATAGCAGCATAAAAGACAGGAAAATAGAACTCCCCAAAGGAGTAACATACAAATTTGCCGGAAACTATGAACAGCAGGTACGGGCTACAAACAGATTACTGATTGTAATACCTATCAGTTTGATACTAATCTTACTGATTCTCTATTTCCGTTTCAAGTCAGTAACAGCATCGTTCATTCACTTCTCGGGTGTATTTGTAGCCTTTGCCGGAGGTTTTATCCTCATCTGGTTATACGGACAAGAATGGTTCCTTAACTTTAGTATTGCAGGGATGAATATGCGTGATATGTTTCAGATGCATACCATCAACCTGAGTGTAGCAGTGTGGGTAGGATTCATCGCTCTCTTCGGTATTGCTACCAACGATGGCGTTTTAATGGGTACCTACATTCACCAGATGTTCCTTGATGAAAAGCCTTCCGATAAGGACGAGATTCGTGAAGCAGTAGTGAAAGCCGGACTAAGAAGGGTACGTGCAGCTTCAATGACAACTGCTGCAACGTTAATAGCCTTGCTGCCTGTGCTTACTTCTACCGGAAAGGGTTCAGACATTATGGTGCCAATGGCCATCCCTACTTTCGGAGGAATGCTGATTCAAACCATGACAATGTTTGTTGTTCCCGTACTTCAGTGCTGGTGGAGAGAAAACGCAGTGAAACACAACCGATTACCAGAACAGATTGAAACTAACTATTCAAACCAATCAAATGAAAAGGAAAATGATATATAGATATATTTGTTTGTTGGTAGTACTACTGCTCACAACAAACTATAGCCAGATTAAGGCACAGGATAGTATTGCCGTTTACGTACAGCAGGCACTTAAAAACAATCCGAAGATTCGTGCCGACTTTGCAGCCTACGAAGCTTCTATGCAACGTGTAGTCCCTGCCGGATCGTTGCCAGACCCAGAGCTAGGATTCAGTTTTTACCTGAAGTCTATGGAGCAGGTAAATGGCAAAGAGATAGGAACACTGAGTCTGATGCAAATGTTTCCTTGGTTTGGAACGCTGAAAGCTGCCAAATCAGAAATGTCGTGGATGGCAAAGGCATCTTACGAGAAGTTCAGAGAAAGCAGTTACGAAGTAATTTATAACGTTCAGTCTCAATGGTATAAGCTAAACAGCATTCAGACACAGCTTGCAAATATCAGAGAGAACATTAAACTACTGAAATCATTGGAGGAGATTGCTCTTTACAGATACAAGTCCCCGAGTGGAAAAGGCAGAACTTCCGGTTCTTCTTCATATTCTTCCAGCTCTTCAACTACAGCTCAGACATCATCGGGAACGCCGCTCTCTGCAGGTGGAGGAATGGCAGGAATGAGCGGAGCTTCATCTGTTAGTGCGCCATCCTCTTCTTCAATGACAGTAAACCAGTCGGGCTCTATGGCAGGCAGCATGCCTTCATCGTCCATGAGTGGTGGCAGCGGTGGCATGTCCGACGTACTGCGTATACAGATTGAAAGAGCCGAGCTGGAAAACTCGCTCGAAACAACACAGTCACAGTTTACTGCAGCCGTAGCAGCTTTTAATGCTTTATTAGGACGCTCGTCTGCTTCAACTGTCAATGTGCCCGATACTTTGCTGCAAAAATCATTTATAGCTAATGATGCTACAGCATGGGCAGCCGTTGTTGCACAAAACCCTATGCTTGCTATGTGGAAAGCAGAAAGTGCTTCCTATGAGGCTAAAGGAGAAATGGCGAAAAAAATGGGCTACCCCATGATAGGGATCGGACTGGAATACATGATTAACGTAAAGAAGCCCGAGGATATGAATAGCATGAATAATATGAATGGTATGGACATGATAATGCCTATGGTTAAGTTTACGTTGCCAATTTACAGAAAGAAGTATAAGGCTCAGGTTAAAGACAGCAAACTAATGCAAAAATCGGCTGAGCTTCAATATCAAAATACCCAGAATGAGCTCGAGGCAAGCTTCGTTGCTATTAACCTGCGTATTGCCGATGCTTCAAGAAAAATAGCACTTTACGAGAAGCAACGTCAGCTTACAGAAACCACATTCCAACTGATGCTCCGTGAATTTACAGCATCAAGTGTAAGCCTCACAGATGTGTTGCAAGTGCAGCGTGAATTGCTGAATTACAGCTTAAAGCAGGTAGATTCCGTTGTGGAATACAACACTGCAGTTGCCGAATTTGAGAAGATTATAGCTAAGGACGATTTGATTACAACTAATAAATAAAGAAAAAGATGAAAAAGCAATATAAAGAATGGATCAATAAAGCTTTGCAAAGAAGCTACTTGAAATACCTGCTAATTTTATTTGCAGGATTAGCATTAGGATGGCTGTTTTTCCATTCATCCAGCAGTAAGGATAAGGCAGAGACCACTGCAAAGAAAGAGGTGCATGAGCACAAACATACCATCTGGACCTGCTCCATGCATCCACAAATTAAAATGGATAAGCCTGGTCAGTGCCCTATTTGCGGTATGGATCTAATCCCTTTGAAAGATAGTGGTTCTTCCGGAGATAGCAGTGCTACCATTGATCCTAATGCCGTACAATTATCCGAAGAGGCTTTGGCGCTGGCTAATGTGCAGACTTCGATTGTTGGCAATGATAACAGGGCGAAAGATTTACGCCTCTATGGAAAAATTCAACCGGATGAGCGACTGATGCAATCGCAAACAGCTACGGTAAGTGGTCGTGTGGAGCGTCTTTGGATAAATTTCACAGGAGAATCTGTCAGAAAAGGGCAAACGCTTGCTTCTGTCTACTCTCCGGAAATTTACACAGCACAGCAAGAATTACTGGAGGCAGCACGGATGAGCAACTCTCAGCAAAAGGCCTATTTGCTTGATGCTGCAAGAGAGAAACTACGTTTATGGAATCTTACCGATCAACAGATTGCTGCGATAGAGAAATCGGGAAAGACCTCTCCTTTCGTAGAGATAAAAACAACCACAAGTGGCAAGGTTATAGCAAAGCAAGTAAATAAGGGCGATTACATCAATCAGGGTTCCGTACTTTTCCAGATAGCCGATTTATCTCGTGTATGGGCTATTTTTCAAGCCTATGAAGGAGATCTGCCATTCCTTAAACAAGGAAACAAGATTGAATTCACCCTTCAGGCCATTCCGGGGAAATTTTTTTCCGGAAAGGTATCTTTTATCGATCCGGTAATTAATCCCTCTACCCGCACAGCAGGCATAAGAGTAGAGATAAACAACAGCGACGGTAAACTAAAGCCGGAGATGTTTGTAACCGGCAATGTAAAGGCTTCATTGGCTAAGAGTAAAGATCAGCTGGTTATTCCGCAATCGGCAGTGCTGTGGACTGGTAAGCGTTCTGTTGTTTACGTTAAAACACCCGGCACCTCCGTACCAACCTTTACGCTGAGGGAAATTGAACTGGGACCATCGCTTTCGGGTGCTTACGTAGTACTTGGCGGACTAGCATCGGGCGAAGAAATAGTTACCAACGGTGCTTTTGCCATTGATGCAAGTGCCCAGCTTGATGGCAAGCAAAGCATGATGAATCAAGATAAACCAGAAAATAAAAAGACTAACAGCATGCCAGGAATGGATATGTAATAAGAATCAGTAAGTTATTTACCGTTTAAATGATAAAGAATATGAAAACAAGAATGATTAAATTGAGTTTAGTAACTCTTATTTTAGCTAGTTTAACAGCTTTGCCAGTTAAAGCTACAGTTCAAAATCCCAATAAAGCAAAGACTACAGTAACAGCTCCGGCTGCCAAAATGAAACACGTAGAATTTCCTGTTAAAGGGAGTTGTGAGCTATGTAAAACGCGTATTGAAAAAGCTGCAAAGAGTGTAAAAGGAGTAAAAATGGCAATGTGGGAACAGAAAAGTCAGACATTACATTTGCAGTATGATCCTGCAGCAGCCACTCCTAAAAAAGTAATGCAGGCAGTTGCCAAAGCCGGTCACGATGCCGGAACGGTTAAAGCAACCTCAAAAGATTACAAGGCTTTGCCAAGCTGCTGTCAGTACAAAAGATAAACTTTATTGCATAGTATAATAAGAGCCTCTCTTTATTGCTAAGGGAGGCTTTCATTATTTATTTCCGTCTATTAGTTGCTATTGATGGATGGATTCATGATTATTACAGTGTAAAGATGATGCTTTTCGGAGAAACACTGATAGGATTCTTCTTCATACTAATTTTTCTGTTTATTATGAAGCATTATAAAATACACAAAATCAGTGTATAAAAGAGGTCAATCAACATTCACATCCAAAAGATCATTAATATCAGTAGTAAAGCTTTTCGAAAGCCTTTCCTGCTTCATCTTCCACACTTTAGTATCCTGAGCAGCCAGATGTATTTTCCGAGAGCCATATTTTGTGTTCAATGTATCTATGGCTTTCATTAAAGGTTCATGTTTAGGATTCGAGTTAAAGAAGAGCGATCTTTGAAGATTAGCTTCCTGAACAAAATCCATGAGTACCACTCCTGCCCTTTTATAAAGAAAATCTTGCTTAAATATCTTTCTTAATCCCTCACTCGCAAATTTAACCATCTCCAACGAAGAAGATGTAGGGAAAGGTAATTTCACCACAATACTGTTGCTGTATTTATCGCCAGGTTCACGGAATCTGCTTGTTTCAATAAACACAACGATGGCCTGACACATAGCCCGCTGGTTCCTTAACTTCTCGGCACTTATCACAGTAAATGTGGCAATGCGTTCATTCACCTCATCAAAAGTACTATACTCATGCTCAAAAGTCCTTGTTGTGGCAATGCTCTGCTTATTCTCAACAGGTTCCATATCAAGACGGGAAATACCATTCAGCTCATCGAGTAACCTAAGCCCCACAATCGTCATATTCCTTAGCACCCATCCCCTGTCTAGCATAGCAAAATCAAGTCCCGTGTTTACCCCAATAGCCCTCAGCTTCTTAGCATTCCTTCGTCCTATGCCCCACACATCCTCAACATCAATCCATTTCAAAGCCTTCATCCGCTTCTCTTCAGAGTCTATAACATAACTGCCCTCCGTCCTGTCGGGAAACTTCTTTGCTATCCTGTTTGCCAGTTTGGCCAAAGCCTTTGTAGGAGCCACTCCCACGCTAACCGGAATGCCCGTCCACTGAAGCACCTGTTTACGCATCTTCACCCCGTAAGCATGCAAATCTTCTTCAATGCCGGCTAAGTTCAGGAAACATTCGTCAATGCTATACACCTCCTGTTCCGGCGAATAGCCCGAAAGAATACTCATCACCCGGTGACTCATATCACCGTAAAGAGTGAAATTGGCAGAGAACACTGCAATATTGTGTTGCTCGAAAGTGTACTGGTACTGATAGGCAGGCGCCGCCATGGGAATACCCAAAGCCTTGGCTTCATTACTCCGCGCAATAACACACCCGTCGTTATTGCTGAGAACAACAATAGGCTTGCCAATAAGAGCCGGATTAAACACCCTTTCACAACTGGCATAAAAATTATTGCAGTCAACCAGAGCAAACATCACATCTTCCTAATAGCGTAGGTAACAATACCCCAAATCATAAAATTATTATTCTCATTCACTTCAATGACAGGGAAATCAGAGTTCGAAGGAATAAGCATGCACCGAGTCTTTTCAATCTTAATCCGTTTCACGGTAAACTCACCATCCACAAAGCACACAGCCATTTTCCCATCAGCAGGTGGTAAGCTCTTATCAATAATAAACAGATCCCCATCACTCAGATCCGATTCCATCGAAGTACCATTTGCCCGTGCAAAAAAGGTAGCCTCAGGATTCTTTATAAGAATATTATTCAGGTCGATAGACGCAGCCACAAAATCATCCGCAGGCGAAGGGAATCCCGCTTTTATATTGCCAACAAACGGAATCTCGAGCATTTTACTCGTATCTGCCGGATATATTTCCAGTTGTCTGAATATTTTTTCTTTCATCGGTTCACATTGCTTGTTTTTGCAAAGTTGCACAGAAAACATGGTTTATCAATATTTGATTGGCAAATTAACAGATGAAAAATTAGATTTTTAGAATGCATACAACAACTTTGCGCCTAAATTATTATTAATTAAATAATTGTGAATTGCTTTCAAAATTATACCTTTGCTATACAAGCAACAACAATCAGGAAAAATATACAATTTTACAACTGCTGTGAATTGTTTTCTATAAAATAAAGTAATGCATACTGATCTTAAATTTAAAACTTATGCTATTGTAGCCTTGTTGAGCATCTTTTCGCTCAATGGCATGGCTCAATATAGCTTACAATGGAAATATACCACTCAAAGCGGTATTTATTCATCCCCGGTAGTTGATGGCAATGCCGTATTTGTTGGGTCTAATGATTCTTGCATGTATTCTCTGAATGCGCAAGAGGGTAAACTTAACTGGAAATTTAAAACCAGCGGAGAAATTAAGTCCAAACCGCTTGTCTACAAAGGAAACCTCATTTTTAATAGCACAGATGGTTTTATTTATTCCATTAATAAACGCACAGCACACCAAAACTGGAAAGTGCAAACTGCTGGCGAGAAAAGACTCGATATATGGGATTACTATTTATCTTCACCTGTTTTTGCTCACAATAAAGTGATTGTAGGTAGCGGCGACGGTTGTATTTATGCATTGAATCCCCAGTCGGGTAATTTGTGTTGGAAATTTCAAACAGGAGGCATAGTCCATGCTACCCCCCTAGTTGTTCACGATAAAGTTTTTGTAGGCAGTTTCGACGGCTATTTTTATGCGTTGAATCTGTCGGATGGCAGTTTGATCTGGAAATTTAAGACAAAGGGAAACAAATATTTCCCTATAGGCGAAATTCAGAAGGGAGCAACACTTTACAATCAGTCGGTTGTGTTTGGATGCAGAGATTACTTTATGTATTCGCTAAACATCGAATCGGGCAAACTCAACTGGAGTAAGGAAGAAACCAATAGCTGGATTATTGCTGCGCCACTGTTGGTTGATGGTTTGCTGTGCTACGGAACGTCGGACTCACACCACTTTCAGCTTATGACGGCTGCAACCGGAGAGATAAAAAAAACATTTTCATTGAATATGAGAGTATATGCCGAAGCTGTTTTGTTACGCAATCAGGTACTATTTGGCTGTTTTAACGGTAAATTATATCAGGTAGATCTTGCTTCGAACACTATCCGGGAAGTATTTCAGACGGATGGTAGCAAACGTAATTATCATAGTGTGTACAATGAAGATGGAACATTCAGAGCCGACTTTAAACTATATGGCAACGACTATGTTGCATCCGAGAAACAAATACTTGGGTTGGGGTCCATTCTTTCTACTCCTTGCATTGCCAATGGAATGATTTACCTGGGCGATTCTAACGGGTGCTTTTATGCACTACGGGTGTCTGCTCCTTAGATGTATTTAAAATCGCTTCCAAGGAGGAGATTAGTTATACATTTTTAGTCTACGTAATGGCGTTAATCATTTACTATTTTACTCCCGGCACATAATATGTTATGTTTAGAGATTGCGAAATTTGTGATTTCGCAATCTCTATAATTCAAATAGAACTGTCTGATTAGTTCTAAGTTTCTTTTAGAAAGTTCTTTATTGTTTTGGCCATTGGTAAACATAACCAGTTCAATAGCTAGTTACTCCATGAGTAACCTGCCGACGACGTTGTTTTCCTCCTGTAAATACAAGGCATTTACAGTTCTGCCACTAAAGATAGCCAGTTCACAAAAATTGCTATTATTTTATAATTTATTGGCATCTTGAAATTCCTTCAACTCTTTATCTGTCATTTGCACAAAAATAGAAACGCCATAAACATCTTTGTTATTACGTTTTAAGCCTAATGGATAGACTGCGCAGAAAGAGGGATGTAAACCTAAATCCCAACCTGTTATTTGCATATAAGAACCATCTACTAGCGATATCACACTTCTTGGCGTCCCCTCATATCTACCGTTAAAGATGTATGACTGAGTATTGGAAAGCATAGAGTTTGCTTTTGAGTCATCTTTACGATAAGTTGTAATTTTATTTCCCTCTGTAAAATAGAAGTTAGCAGGATTAATACCATAAACATTCTTATAAAAATCGTCAGGAAGCCTTTTTCCGCTCTCATCAATTTCCCAGGTTCCATAATTTTTCCATCCATGCCCTGTAACCATCTTCTCAAAATTCTCCTGACTAATTCCGCCTCCATCTCCGAAGCACCTACCTTGATCGTCAAATACATAATTACTAGTATGATTATCCAAACATTTTTCCCATTCCGAATACAAAGATTCATCATCTTTATCAGAACATCCGGTAATACCAAGTACAGAGAAAATGACTAAAAGTAGTCCAAAATTAAATTTAAAGCCTTTCATATTTTAAAAATTTAAATTATTGATCGCGTTTATTATTAAATGAAAAATTATTCAAAATCTTGCATGACGACAAGACTTTTTTATTAAAATATTTTCTTAGCCCATCATCTTCAAGCACCAGCATCTGCTTGCTTTATTTTGTAAAGCCTGCTTTCATATATTCTACTTTTTATCATAAATAAATGAACAGACTCATATATGTTAATTATATGGATAAAAAGTAGATTTTAAACACAAAACAAGCCTGTAATAATCTAGTTTATAGATTACTAAAGCCTTCAAATTGTTAATAGCTCCATGATATCCATCTTTGATTCTTTGTATACAGGTAATATCATAGTGTGTACAATGAAGATGGAACATTTAGAGCTGACTTTAAACTATATGACAACGACTATGTTGCATCCGAGAAACAAATACTTGGATTGGGCTCCATTCTTTCTACTCCTTGCATAGCCAATGGAATGATTTACCTAGGCGATTCTAACGGGTGCTTCTATGCACTGCGGGTGTCTGTTCCATAGATGTTTTAGTATATGCTTTTGCGAGCCATATTTAGTGTTCAATTTATCTATAGCTTTCATTAACGATTCATGTTTAGGGTGTCGAGTTAAAGAAGAAAGATCTTTGACGATTTTCTATTCAACAAACTCTTTAATGTAATGATAATCTCTTTCTAAATTAAAATTCATATTTGCAAATCCTTCTTCCTTACTAATGTATTGTACTTTTCCTATTTCTTCGTCATTATTATATGAAGCAATCCATCAGCACGAATTCCTGCTATATTACGCATTAATTCATCTGTAACTTTTAGCCCAGACAAAGAACCATCATCATTAGCTCCAATAATCAAGAACCCAGGTTATTTACTTCCCGGAAGATCATTAGCAAAAGCACAGACTGCCTGACAAAACTTATCTGTGTTTGTTGTGGATACAGTCCTTGCTATTCTATCACTCTCCAGATCATTGAGCAATATTTTTACTTCCTCGTTTGTCATTATATAATTTGTCGCTTATATGGTAAATACATTTTTTGTAACATCATTTATCATAGTCACTATCATAGTCACCAGTTAAAATTAAAGCATTATATTCTTTCATTTCAAGTTATAACAGCGCTAATTTACATTGTTTCGTAAAGTTTAAACAAATGTTCCAATTGCCCTTCATCATTGATAAATGGTTCTTTGCGATTATGACATCCTACAATTAAATCGATAGTATAATGAGCATCTTGTAGATCTTGCGATATTTTATCCGAGTCGTACATTTCAGCCAATGCTTTTTGCGGAATGTCCAGCACAGACTAAGAGTATTTCTTCTTTAAATCTGTTATTTTTCTCATAATTTTCTTGTTCGCGATAATCATAGGCTAGTAAAAAAATCATCGTTTACAGCAAAAATATACAGAGAGACTTTGTTTATCTCTGCATCGACTTTAATATCTTCGAACACTGATGTAAGCTGTTCCGTAGAAACAGCTTGGTAAGCTAACTTTTTCTTTACTAATATACCATCGTAATATACCAAGTTCATCTTTCCAGAGCGAACTCGTTCTATACTTATTTTATTCACGTCAGAAGCCTCCTGTAAATACAGCCAACCTCCTATTCTGTAACAGATTGTTCTTTATACACTTTGAATTTTCATTCAATTTATTTATAAGATAATGTTGCCATTATTATTTTCACTTCTTAGACAGAAAAGGCTTTTCAAATCGCGATCCTATGATTTATTCATATCTACAAAGATAAAAATATTTTTAATTAATTGCAATTTAATGAGTAGTTATTTCTTAAAAAATTAAGATTAAGTGGTTAACCCAATAATCTATTCACCAATAAAAAAAATCCATTCACCAATAAAAAAAAATCTTTCACCAATGAAGAACAATTGTTTATATAAAGAATTACAGGAAGCAGATTATGATGAAAAAAAACATTGAACTTACTTCTGCGCAAACCAATATAATCAGAAATACTCTGGGAGCTCCGGAAGCTTTTAAACGAAAATACTCGCGAGATCTTTAAAATCACTATTAATGTTAGCTTTTATCAATCTACCTAAACCGGTTATTTTATTCGAAAAAAGAATAATTAACCGGTTTATATTTTAATATAAACTAATATTTAATATTATTTATTCTGTAACACTTCTATGTCCCTGATAAATTTTACTTACACTGCAATTTATTCATAACCAAACAGTTACAAAGAAAAAAACTTGGCCCTTTTTTGTCCCGTTTTTTATTTCCATAAATTCAATTATATTCTTTGCTTTATTGGACTTTTACACCTAAAAACATCATATCACACAATTCCCACTATTTACACACATTTACACACCATTTCACACGCTTTTTTGGAGCATATATGCAGAAAATGTACTTTTGCCATCGTAAAAAACAAGTGATACTATTGGTTCATCCAACAAATACGTAGTTGCTATACAAAAATAATTTGGTAAATCATTAAACACATGCCGTTATGCTGAAAGATTACTTTATTCGCCGGGAACTGATAAAGGGATTGAGCAAGGTATTGGGCACGACTGTAGATATGACGATATATACGGAAAATGTGATTGCCAACACACAGGAGCTGCTTGACAACCTGGGAAGGGATACAGCATGGAATAACACGCTTCGCAATATGGAAACGCTGATGGAAAGTAACATTATTCCGCACTATTGGCGCAGCGGACAAACTACTCCGCAGGAGTGGACTGAGGCGCAGAACACGGCTCGCAAACTCACCACTCTGCCTATAATGATTGACGACAGCTCGTCCATTAGCATAGACTCCATTCGTGCACAGGCTCGCTTCCTTAAAAGCCGCGGAAAGTGCTATATAATCTTTATCGACTACCTGCAATTAAGTGATATGAAGAATCATGGCAAGGAGAACCGTAACCGTGAACAGGAAGTGGCCATTGCTGCCCGTAAGGCGAAATTGCTGGCCAAAGAGATGAATTGCCCTGTAGTGTTGCTCAGTCAGCTAAACAGAGAGGCGGAAAACAGGTTTGCCGGACGTCCGCAGTTGAGCGACTTGCGCGAGAGTGGTGCCATTGAACAGGATGCGGATATTGTGCTGCTGCTCCATCGCCCGGCTTTATACAAAGTTGCAACCGACAAGGAAAGTGGCTATCCTACCGAGGGGCTGAGCATTCTCAGTATTGCCAAGCACCGTAACGGGGAAACGGGCAATGTATATTTCTCGTGCAACAAGAGTATGACGAAGATTGCCGATTACGTGCCGCCTATGGAGTGGTTGATGAAGCAGGCAAGATAATTGTAATATAATTTATAAAATAGGATGTAATTTTTTTGCAAATACAAAAAATAATATATACATTTGCATAAGAAACGAAACAAAACACCATTAAAGGTATTATAAATACCCAATTACACCTAACCAGAAATGAATAGAAGAGTGATATCACTCTTCTATTTTTTTACAATAACCCCTCATTCCCTCCCAATAAAACTGACAATAATATATAATACATTTTTTCTTCCAATTGTATATATATACAAACACAAACAAAATAGAGATCACCTTGAGATAAATTTCTAAGGCTCACCCAGATGATCTACAATTACTTTAACCTGGCGTGGCGTATAAATCCTATTACGATGATTGTATTCCAAAACGGAAAGCTCGGCTGTTAGCTGACTATTGCCGGCTATCCACCGGGCAAGTGTGCGCAAGGCTCCGGGAATTGTCATGTACGGATTGTAAAGGCAAGCCAGTTCTACCTTGGTATATGCCCGGATTTTAAATTCTTCTGCTGTTTTTATCATAGTCTTTCTTGTTTTACTTCCCGTAAATTTACCAATTTTTAGTCGTTTATTCAAGTTCTTAGGGCAATAAAACGCCTGTCAATTGTAATCAATTAACACTAATTACATCTAATACAATCTACTGTTTCTACTCCCCCACCATACACTATCTTTGTAGTGTTAACAAGAAAGGATAAGAGCTCTTTACTACAGTATTAATCAACTAAAAATGTAAAGAAAATGAGTATAAAGTATTCAGTAGTTATGAGAAAGAACCCGTCTAAATCATCTGAACCGGGAAAGTATTACGCACATGCACAGGCGTATGGTGAAATGGATTTTGATTCGCTTTGCGAAGAGGTAAACGGACGATGTACCGTAACCCGTGCCGATGTGGCAGCAGCAGTGGAAGCAATTTTGGAATCGATGAAAAAAGCATTGGCCGAGGGTAGAATTGTTCGCCTAGGTAACTTCGGTAGCTTCCAGATTGGGGTGAGAAGTAACGGTGCCGCAAAAGAAGATGAGTTTGTATCTTCCATGATTCGCGGAACCAGAATCAGTTTCCGTCCCGGTAAGTTGCTCACCAATATGCAAAAAACGCTTGCATACACGCAGGTGGCCAAGCTTCCGGTGAAGGTTACCAATGGTGGTAACGAGGTGGGATAGCAGGTTCACTCGTGCTCGTTAAGTCCGCATTGATAAAGAACATCCGGTAAATTCCGGGACTCTTCCTAAAAGTTGGACTTACGGCAGGTGCAGTGAATCAGTAAACAGCCATAGTGTAGCCCTTTACAAACGTATAAAGCGCCCCGAACAGGCAAACCCGAGAGGTTTCTCTCGTACAAGAGAGAGCCTCTCCTACTTCAAATTATTAATCAACAGAAAACAGAAACATGAAAATTTTAGATGGCATTATAAATATCCTTCAAATGGTACTTCCTTTTCTAAAAAAGAAGGATGCAAAGCAGGTACAGGATTTCACCGAACTGGTAAAGAGTCAGTTCGACTACCTGATGGAGCAGGTAATCCGCTTTGAGAAGGATTACTTCGAGCTTTCCGAGAAAGTAAAGCTGATGTATCAGGAAATAATTACGTTGAACGCGCAGTTAAACGCTGCCCTTAAAGGCCAATGTTTGGTAACCAGTTGCAAGGACAGGCAATAGTTACGGCACTAAAAACAGAATTACGGCATTTATAGATTTAGAAAACCCTGTTAATAGGGATTCCAGAATCAAGATTACGGCAGTCGTAAATAAATTACGGGAACAAAATACAAATTACGGCATTTAGGGATTCAGAATGCCTTTGTTTATAGGATTCCCGGAATAGAATTACGGCATTAGTATTTTAATAACGGAAACGGAATACGAATTACGGCAATTAGAGATTCAGAAAACCCTGTTAATAGGGATTCCAGAATCAAGATTACGGCAGTCGTAAATAAATTACGGGAACGAAATATAAATAACGGCATTTAGGAATTCAGAATGCCTTTGTTTATAGGGTTCCCGGAATGGAATTACGGCATTTTAAATAAAATAACGGCAAAACAAAATGAGAGAAATAAATTTAATTGTAATTCATTGCTCGGCAACGAGAGTGGATAGAGATATAACCGCACAAGACATTAATTCAGCACACAAGGTAAGAGGATTTAGTTCGTGGGGTTACCACTACTACATCCGTAAAAACGGCAAAGTGGAACCAATGCGGAGTCACGATGAAGTTGGAGCGCATGCAAGAGGATACAATGCAAAGTCTCTGGGCATCTGCTACGAAGGCGGACTGGACACCAACGGCAAACCGGCAGATACGCGCACACTGTCTCAGCAAATTGCACTGCACTCCCTCGTCAGCAAGCTACTCAAAGAGTTCCCCGGCTGCAAGGTAGTAGGTCATCGGGATTTGAGTCCGGATAAGAATTATAACGGCATTATTGATCCATCTGAGCGTGTGAAAGAATGTCCCTGTTTTAACACAGCCGATGAGGTTTGGGAATAATAAAATCCGCTGTGTATTAAAAATTCACAGCGGATTTTTTATACTACTATTGCACTAATTATATCATGCATGAAAATAATAGTAAATTTATCTATAACCTTTACCCAAACATGATGGACAAGTTTTACATTGGCAGCAATGAGATAACGGCACATATTCTTTACAATAATCACACCACTTCTCTCCTGTTTGACCATAAGTGGCAACTGTTGAAGAAACATGCCCTGTTCCATGACAATAAGAACATACAGTCCTTTGTTTTGTATAGCTTGAAGGAGTTGTATTTGAAGAATAATGAGTAGAAGATGCATAATTCGATGAACTACCATAATTTATAGAGTTACCATATGCACTATTTAGTGAATTAGAAACAGCATTTAATGCTTGACTTAACGCAGTTAGGATTCTCATTGTTTTGGCTGATTTAACAGCTTTTCTAGCATCTGTATAATTGGGATCAATAGAGAGAGCTTGGTTAAAGTAGTTTATTGCATCATTATAAAGTTCACAACTATAATAACAATAGCCTATACTATAATATGGATATGGTTTAGAATTATCTAAAGAAATAGATTTAGCATAATAAGAAACTGCATTGACATAATCTCTGTTATTATAATATTGATCAGCAATTTTCGATGACTCTACTGCGTCATATATTCTTTTTTTGTATGTTGCTACAAATCGCATATTATTCTTAGCTACCTCATTATTTTTATCTAACTCCAATGCTTTTAAAAAATCACTTTCAGCACTTGAGTAATCTTTGACTTGTTGATTCAGGTAACAATATCCTCTATTTATATATGCATCAACATTGTCTTTATCATACTTTATCAACGAAGTAAATTCAGAAATAGCAGAAGAATAATATCCGGAATTCATATTATTTACAGCAACATCATAAAGCAATACACAATATAATCCATTTGCTTTTTCCACACCACCATTAACAGCCTTTTCAATCCACTTTAAAGCTTCACTGCTATTTTTAGTTATTCCATTACCTTCATTATAACAAAGCCCTAAATAATACGCAGCCACAGCATTTCCTTTATTTGCAGAAATCCGATACCATTTTACTGCTTCTGAATAATTTTTATCAACTCCTGTTCCAAAGTAATAACAAGACCCCATTACTTCTTCGGCTTTATCATATCCTTGAATTGCTGCAGAATTATAATAGCTAAATGCACTCTGATAATTTTGTTTAACTCCAAGGCCATTAAAATAACAATTTCCCAGATTATATTGAGCAGAGGCATCACCACCTTTAGCAGCTAATGAATACCATTTTACAGCTTCCTGGTAATTTATATCAATGCCTAAGCCGTTGAGGTAAATATTACCTAATGCTGATTGAGACAGCGTATGTCCTTTTTCCGCAGCTTTACTAAACCATTCTATAGCTGATTTAACATTTCTAGAATAACCCTCTCCATCCTTATAGCACATTGCTAATTTATATTGGAATTCAGTCTTCCCTTCTTTGGCTAATTCAATATATGAATTAGTAGGTACTTCATAAATTAAATTGTTTGAAGTTAATTTATCACAACCTTTAAAAACCCCTGTAAAAATTAAATTTTTATTCTGATAAGTAACAGAAGTCAAATTCACACATGCAAAAAATGCCATTTCTTCAATTTTACAAACACTTGGTGGCAACTTTATAGATTCTAATGAACTATTAAAAGAAAACGCTTCTTCTTCTATATTTGTTAAACCATTTGGAAGGGTAATAGTACGAAAATCACAATCATAGAACGCTTGATATTTAATATATTTTACGCTGTTTGGTATTACAATATTCTTGAGATTATGGCAACCATAAAAAGCCAATTCTCCAATAGTATCAACAGATGAAGGTATGGTATAAGATTTATCTAAACGCCCCGGAGGAAAACGCACAATGCTCTTCATATCCTTAGAGAATAAAACACCATCACTGGATTGATAATATTGGTTATTAGGATCCACACTAAACAGCTTTAAATTATCCATACCCCATAAAGCATAATGCCTTAATTCATTAATTGTATTTGAAAGTCTTATTGAATTTAGTTTTTTACAAAATAAGAAAGCACCAATTCCAACAGTGGTTACAGTAAAAGTCTTTTTTTTATAGTTTATATAAGATAATAGAGCAACATCTCCTTCCAAAGTGCCTTTATGATTCTTTTTAAAATTTTCCCCTACACTTGCTAAACCTGTATTTAAATCAAGAACATAAACTACCCCATTAATTTTTAGTTTTTTTTCTTTGGGATAAACAAGAGAACTACTTATAAGTAGCAAACTCAATAGTAACATAATTTTTCTCATACAATATACAAATTTAAGCTTAAAAATAATATAATAATTTACAAAGCAACCTTAAACCGTTTATCTTCTATTCTAATAAAATAAATCAGGTTGATTGGAAGATTTATTCTCAATTCATTATCAGCAACCTTGAGCGTTTGAATCAAAGCACCCAGTGTGTTATAAACTGAAACTATCTTTCCCGGTTCTGCATTCTTTATAACTATATTCCCCGATTCAGTATATACTGATACATTATTTGTTTCTTCCTCTGAAATACCGGTAGACTCTTCTTCAATGATAATATTAAACTCATTCCACCATTTAGCACTCTTATAAGCAGAATATGAACCTTTAGGAACATAAAGTTTGCATGAGGTTTTATCAACATATCCAAAAGCATATGGATTTTCATTATCTTCAATAAAAGGAATTATTTCAGACGGAGTTGTTTTCTTGCAATGTATATCTTTTAATGCTGAGCATCCCAAAAAAGCATAATCACCAATATATTTAATACTATTCCCTAAAAAAACTGAAGTCAATGATTTGCAATCCGAAAAAGCCATGGGATAAATAATAGATACGCTATTAGGTACATTTATAGATTTTAGTGCAGTACAACGCCAGAAAGCACCTTCAAAAATATCAGTAACACCGTTACCCATATTTACTAAAGTAAGCTTCTGCGATAAGCCGAAAGCAAATTCACCAACAATTTTCACACTCGTAGGAATAGTTACAGATGTTAAAGTTGGACATAAAGCAAAGGCATAAGGACTAATTTTTTCTACGCCATTTGGTATTGTATATTCTGATGACTTTACATCCGGATACGCAATAATCTTAGTCCCATCTTTGCTAAATAAAACACCATCAATAGTTTTATAATTAGGATTATCATCTGAGACAATAAATTCCTTTAAGGCTGTACAACCACAAAAAGAATTTTCATCCTCCATAGCTGTAACGCTAGCAGGAATAGTAACAGAAGTTAAGTTTGTGCAATACACAAAAGCTCCACTAGCTATTTTCTTTACGCTATTTGGAATAGTAACAGAAGCTAAGTTTGAACAATACGCAAAAGCTTCTTCACCAATGCTATCAACGCTATTAGGAATTATATAAGTTGAAGATTTCGCATTTGGATAAGCTAATATTTCTGACTTATCTTTATTAAACAAAACCCCTTCAACTGTTGTAAATTTCGTATCATTTTCCGAAACAATAAATTCTTTTAGTCCAGTACATCCTTCAAAAATATCAGAATAAAGGGTTTTCAAGCCTAATGGTATTGTAATAGATGTTAAGCTTGCACAATTACGAAATGCACTAGAGCCCAAATATATAACAGAATTTGGAATTATAATCGTTTTAAGTCCTTTACAACCCGCAAAAGCATTCCACCAAATATAAGTAACCTTATCTGGAATTTCGAGAGAAGTTAAACCAGTACAATCTGCAAAAGCAGCATCACCAATGCTAGTAATATTTTGAGGTAGAATTATGGAATTCAAGTTACTTAAATTGTAAAACATATATTCCGAAATACAATCAGAAATTGTTTCACTAGTATTAATCCCGTAATTATCAATACTATCTCTATCGTATTCATCATAATCATAATAATATTTGTAATAAGCATCTCCTCCAGACACTATATTAGCATTAGCCAAATCTAGATTTTTAAGCTTACCTTCAGTCTTACTATCTTTCCAGAGACCTCCTCCCGCCATCTCGCGAATGTAAAGGATATCTGTTCCGTTTAAATTACCAGACAAGGTTAAATCTGTAATTAAATACTTATCCTTTGCGGGTATCAAAGTAGACAATGTACCGGCAGTTTCAACACGGATGGTAACTGGCGACATTTCCTGTGCTTGCAAGCTTACAGATAGAAATAAACTAATTGCTGCAAGTAATAATTTTAGTGTAGAACATTTTTTCATAGCGATATAATATTAAATTATAATTATCTTAGTACAGACAAAAATACTCAACATTATTTCCATAATCTATATATTTTAACACATAAATTATAACACAATATATATTTTATCAGTTTAAAGATTGCTTCCTATTTAATTAACAAGAAACAATAAGTCTGTTTCATGAAACGTGGGAATAAAAAAAGGCAGGGATAAATCCTTGCCTTATTAAATAATAGAAAGTATTGAATTCCTAATCAGAAAGTATAAACCAGACTGGCTGTTGTACCTTTTACTGATAATTTAAGTTGTTTTCCTGCCTTGTGATGGTATACAATTGATGCAATGGCACATCCAATAGTTGCTCCCAAACAGACAGTACCAATAGCTAATGCATTAACGGCTCTATGAGAAGAAAAATGGTCATAAATATACTTAGAACAGCCAACGACTCCTACCCCAAAAACTACTGCTGCAATTCCGTAATTTGTAGATTTACGCTTGTATCTTTTCGCTAAAGCATTATGATCTACAATAACTAAATGGGAGGACATCAGACTATCATTGGATGCAACAGCAGAACTGTTATTCAAAATAATAGGACTATCTATCAAAACAGTACCACCATCTTCTTTACTATATTTTTGCTGGGAGAATGCAGTTATTGAAATAAAAAACATAAAGGTTAAAAGTAATGCTTTCATAGGTTATTGATTTAAAACAAGTAAGCCATTTTCATTGGTCTATTTATACAATGATACAAACCATATGCATATTATACAAACAAAATATATTTTATTTTCATATTATTGACAAAATAATAGTCATTTAGAATGTTTTATATAAAACAATGAACATTTTATGCAAATTGTATAGACTAATAAGCAGTATTTTTATCATATAATCTGTTTTATATAGTAAAGAATATATTTCAAATAATATGATTATAGAAATTACATTTGAACATAAAAATTCCAAACCATACGAACAGTGTGATGGAGTCCATACAGCAGTAATTGAGACCAATAATTATAGAGGGATTTATGTAATGAAAGATACTGACCCTGATTTTTTTGATTCGTATTCAGTAAAAGCTGTTACAGCCGGGAATGATATGCAACTGGAAACTATAATTACGGGCCTAAATAAACTCACGGAAGAAGCTAAAACTGATTTTATTAATCAGTTGGCAGAGTTATACAACAACAAAACTATACATGGAAAAATACATATTGTGTACTAAATAATTTGCTTAACACCTGGATGCTGATTGAGGCATCTTTATATGAAAATAGCCTTTCTTCGGGATGAAGAAAGGCTATTGTTATTTACACAGAACTGATCTATTTTCTATTTTGCTACGGCTTCGAGCTTTTTCATGATTGAGAAAATGAATGTTCCTGAGATAATACAAAGCACTACAAGAACGCCCCACATAATCCATAATTCAATTCCCCATAAATAACCAATGATTGCTACACATTTGTTACCTATAGCTGTGGCTGCAAGCCATCCACCCTGCATCAAACCTTTATATTTGGGAGGAGCTACACGGGAAACAAAGCTAAGTCCCATCGGACTAAGGAACAATTCGGCAATGGTTAGCATGAAATAGGTTCCAATAAGCATGTTTGGTGAAACTAAAACATCACTTACTCCACCGGTAGATGCAATTGCATCCGGATTAGGAAGGCCTAGTGAACCTATTGCCATCATTATAAAGGCAAAAGCTGCAATAAACATACCAATTCCAATCTTACGAGGAGCCGATGGCTCTTTATCCTTACTATTGAGTATAGAAAAGAATGCTACTGAAACTGGAGTAAGAATAACTATGAAGAATGGGTTGAACTGCTGGAAGATTTCAGGAGTGATGGTTAATATCTCCGGCATACCAACGTAGTAGGCGTATGCTCCGCCTGCTCCAATAAGGAAAGCTATTGCCGATATTACTTTTGCATTATTGCTTTTTGCCTGAATAAAACCAAGAATTCCATAGAAAGCCACAATCATCATTACCATGGTAGGCAAACCGAAACCTATTCTTGTTAATCCGCCAACAGCACTATTGGTATAGTCGCGGGCAAACCAGGTAAGTGTTAATCCGTTCTGATGGAATGCCATCCAGAAGAATATAACGACTGCAAACACAAGACACAAGGCTACAAGTCTTTGCTTTGTCTCGGCACCTGAAAGTTCTTCTACATGATTTGTTTGTCCTGATGCAACATCTGCTTTTTGTTGTTGACGTGCAGTAACATCGGCAGCTTTATAATATTTACGGAACAAAGCAAATATAAGAATAGAGATTACCAGAGAAACACAAGCCACACCAAAGCCGTAGTTATATCCTTCGGAAAGCTTTTCAATATAGTTAGCTCCGAAAGCTGAAAGATTGGCACTTGCACCCGGAGTCTGAGCTTCTGCCAGTTGTTTAAAGCTAGCCAAACCTTCAGGAGTAATTGTTCCGTTAGTCAGCTGATGAGCCAATGCAGGGATCTTTGCTTCGTAAAAGAGTCCGGCTCTTTTCAGGAAGAAGTTATATACCGCACCTGCAGCCGAGGGAGCAAAGAATGCACCAATATTGATACACATATAGAATATACTGAAAGCCATATCACGCTTTGAGTTATATTTAGGATCATCATACAAATTACCAACCAAAGCTTGTATATTGCCTTTAAAAAGTCCGGTACCAATAGAAATTAGTCCTAAAGCACCATACATCATATACTTGGCTGCTGAATCTACTCCTGTAGGCATAGCCAGCAGCAAATATCCAACAAACATAACAACAACGCCTGCTATAACTGTTTTTCCATATCCAAGGAAACGGTCGGCTACAATACCTCCTAATAGCGGAAGGAAGTAAACTAAGGCTAAGAAATTAGAAAATATTTCGCTGGATGTATTCTTATCAAAACCAAACTTTGCCTGGATAAAGAGTACGAAGATAGCCAACATGGTGTAGTAACCAAATCTCTCACCCATGTTTGCAAGGGCAAGAACAAATAATCCTTTGGGATGTCCTTTTAGCATATATTTTAATTTAAATGGATAATGTTATTTTTCGATACCAAGTAATTCTACTTCAAAAATAAGGGTTGAGAATGGTTTAATAGGACCAGCATCTCTTGAACCGTAAGCAAGATCGTAAGGAATATAAAGTTCCCATTTTGAACCAACAGGCATAAGTGTAAGGGCTTCTGTCCATCCTTTGATTACCTGACCGGCACCGAATGTAGCTGGTTCGTTACGTTTATATGAGTTGTCGAACTCTGTTCCATCAAGCAAGGTTCCTTTATAGTGAACTTTCACTTTACTCTCTGCTGTAGGAATCTCGCCTGTTCCTTTGGTTATAATTTTATACTGCAAACCGCTGGCTGTAGTTACCACGCCTTCTTTGGTTTTGTTTTCGGCAAGGAATTTAATTCCGGCTTCTTTATTTGCACCGTATTGCTGATCAAGATTTCTGTCTTTGATTTTCTCCATATTTTCCTGAACATATTTCTGAGCAGCATCTACGCTTATAACGCCTCCTTTGCCCATTGTTCCGGCAATAAAGCCTTCAAGGTAGAGGTCTTTGTTGATGCTCTGTGTTGTTTCTTTGCCAAAGATTTCTTCGTTAACGCCTTTCAGCATTTGACTGTTGAGTTGCTGACCAATAAGGATTCCTAAATGATAGGCATTTTGTTTCTTATCGGTTGAAGTGGCTACTTCTTTAAGACCGCGGATAAAGTCGTCGAAGTAAGCTGTATCCATCTCCATTTTGCCGGTTAGATAGTCTTTCAGACCTTGTGTTTGTGCCATACCCATTGTGTAGGCAAGGGAATCCATCTGACTCTTAATAACAACTGGTTTTACTGTTTTAGCAACTTCAGGTTTAACTTGTTTCTCTGTAGCTTTATTCTTTTGTTTAACTTTTGTTCCTTTGGTTTGGGCATTGATGTCCATAACATTGCCTTGCACACAAAGAACGGCAGCAAGTAAAAGTAGTTTTTTCATCGGTTTTGTTTAAATTGTTTTTTATGATTAAATAAATTATTCTTCGGTAAAAAGTATGCAGGCTTCTGCACGCACTTCTTTAATAAGCTCCTTGGGATCGACTTTTAACTGCAATCCTCTCTGCCCCGCACTAACGTATATGTATGGAAAATCCAGACAGGTGTTGTGAATGTAGGTAGGAAAATGTTTCTTCATTCCTATCGGAGAACATGCACCACGGATATATCCGGTTGTGGGAAGCAATTCTTTCATAGGAATCATATCGCAACTCTTATTGCCGGATACTTTTGCAGCCAGTTTAAGGTTTACTTCTCTGTCTCCGGGAACAATGCAAACAAAATGACCGGTTTTATCTCCTAGCAGGACTAATGTTTTAAAAACCTGATCTACGTTCTCTCCTAGCTCGGCGGCCACATGTACGGCACTTAAATCGCTTTCGTCTACTTGGTAAGGTATCAATTGGTATGCTATTTTTGCTTTGTCGAGCAGGCGTGCTGCGTTGGTTTTATTTATTTTCGTACTCATACTCTAATTCTTTTTTCAAAAACATAGGAGTATAGCCTTTATCACACTTGGCTACCTCTTCGGGGGTACCACAGCAAAGAAGCTGTCCACCACCTCTACCGCCTTCAGGGCCCATATCAATAATGTAATCGGCCATCTTGATAACGTCCAGGTTGTGCTCGATGACAATGATTGTATTTCCTTTGTCGACCAGTTTATTAAGTACTCCCATCAGTACGCGGATATCCTCGAAATGAAGTCCGGTAGTTGGTTCATCGAGTATATAAAGTGTTTTGCCGGTATCTCTCTTGGCAAGTTCAGTGGCAAGCTTTACACGCTGACTCTCTCCACCGGAAAGGGTGGTTGATGGTTGTCCCAGGCGTATGTATCCAAGGCCCACTTCCTCGAGCACCTTTATCTTGTTAAGAATCTGCGGAACGTTTTCAAAGAATTCTACAGCACGACTAATGGTCATATCGAGCACATCGGCAATGGATTTTCCTTTGAAACGAACCTCGAGGGTTTCTCTGTTGTATCGTTTACCGTGACATATTTCGCATGGTACATATACATCGGGCAGGAAGTTCATCTCTATGGTTTTATATCCGTTACCCGAGCAGGCTTCGCATCGTCCGCCGGATACATTGAAAGAGAATCGTCCGGCTTTATAACCTCTGATCTTGGCTTCGGGCAGTCCTACAAACAAGGAACGAATGTCCGAGAACACTCCTGTATAAGTTGCCGGATTTGAACGGGGAGTTTTTCCCAGTGGTGACTGGTCTACATTTACCACCTTATCTATATTTTCAAGTCCTTCTATTGCATCGTATGGCAATGGATCTTGCAATGAATGATAGAATTTCTGCGAAAGAATAGGCTGAAGTGTATTGTTTATCAATGACGATTTACCACTACCAGATACTCCGGTTACACAAATAAGCTTTCCGAGAGGAAAATCAACATCTACCCCTTTCAGGTTATTACCTTTGGCTCCTTTCAGAGTTAAGATAAGTCCGTTGCCTTCTCTCCTCTTTTCCGGGATTTCTATCTTCTTCAGTCCATTGAGGTACATGGAAGTCAGGGTCTTTGTTTTAAGCATCTCGGCAGGGGTTCCTGCAAAGACAACTTCACCTCCCAGTCTTCCGGCCTTAGGACCCATATCTACCACGTAATCGGCAGCAAGCATCATGTCTCTGTCGTGCTCTACTACAATAACGGAGTTACCCGAATCTCGCAAAGCCATCAACGATTTGATTAGCTTCTCATTATCTCGCTGATGCAATCCGATACTAGGTTCATCAAGGATATATAGTACATTTACCAACTGAGAACCAATCTGGGTAGCAAGGCGAATTCGCTGGCTCTCACCACCTGATAATGTTGCTGAGGTTCGTTTAAGCGAAAGGTATTCCAAACCTACATCGAGTAGGAATTTCAGTCGGGTACGTATCTCTTTTAATATCTCTGTTGCAATCATCTTTTGCTTGTCGCCAAGGAACTGATCTACATTGTTGAGCCATTCATATAACTCGGACAAGTCCATAGACGATAGTTCATTGATATTCTTATCGTGAATACGGTAATGCAATGCTTCTTTATTGAGCTTCGCTCCTTTACACTCAGGACATTCTGTGGTTACAGAAAATTGTTCGGCCCACTTCTGTGCGGTAGCCGACACATCCTTTTCCTGCATCATCATAATGTACTTTATCACTCCCTCGAAGGTTACAAAATAATCGGATGAAGAGCCTATCAGAGTGTGGTCTAGCCTTACTCTTTCATCTGATCCATATAATATTTCTTCGATGGCATCATCTGGAAGATCTTTGATTGGCGTTTTCAGTTTTACTTCGTACCTCTCAAGAATTGAAATAATCTGCCAGAATATCATAATATTCCTGTGCTTGCCAAGTGGAACTATACCTCCTTCGTGAATTGAAAGGTTACGGTCCGGAATAATCTTATCAATATCAATCCGATTGATAACTCCAAGGCCTTTACACTTAGGACAAGCTCCCTGAGGGGAATTGAATGAGAAGTTATGTGGAGCCGGTTCGCGATAAGCCAAGCCGGTAACAGGGCACATCAGTCGTTTACTGTAATGGCGTACGCTTAGTGTCTGTGCATCGAGTATCATCAGCAATCCATCACCTTGGTGCATGGCTGTGGCAACACTTTGTTTGAGGCGTTTATCGTCTTTATCACCAACTACCATCTTATCAATAACCACTTCTATATCGTGATTCTTATAACGATCGAGCTTCATGCCGTACATAATTTCAGTCATATCGCCATCAACACGAACATTGAGATAGCCCTTTTTCCTGATCTGCTCGAAAAGTTCCTTATAATGTCCCTTTCTTGCCTTTACAAGCGGTGCCAGCAAATAGATTTTTTTCCCTTTATAATCATGAAGTATCAGATCAAGAATCTGCTCTTCTGTATATTTCACCATCTTCTCTCCCGAAAGGTACGAGTATGCTTCTCCAGCTCTTGCATAAAGCAAACGCAGGTAATCATACACTTCGGTGGTAGTTCCCACCGTAGAACGGGGATTCTTGTTCGTTGTTTTTTGCTCGATGGAAATAACAGGGCTCAGTCCGGTGATTTTATCTACATCCGGACGCTCCATATTTCCTAAAAAGTTTCGGGCATAGGTAGAAAACGTTTCAATATATCTACGCTGTCCTTCAGCAAAGATTGTATCAAATGCTAATGAAGACTTTCCGCTTCCGCTTAGTCCTGTAATAACCGTTAAGCTATTACGAGGTATACTTACATCTATATTCTTTAAATTGTGCACACGCGCACCGTACACACTTACCTGATCTTTTTCTTCAGCCATATCTTTAATTTATTCTCCTGTTGTTCCTGTAGCACTACTACTGAAACCACGCAGAATATTTATATCTCCTTTGTGATTATACTTAATTCCATCCGATCCGACAGCGTTTACAACAATAAAGTAAACTCCGTCTTTCACGGCTTTACCATGGGATGTTCCATCCCACCCTTCTTCTGGATTATTCCATTTATACAGTTCTTGTCCCCATCTGTTAAACACAACTGCATTGAATTTTACCAATGACTTATGTTTTACTTTAAACACATCATTCACACCGTCTCCGTTAGGCGAAAATGCATTAGGTACTTTCAACTCCGACTCACTGATTATCACTGTAAAAGCATCAGACTCGTACGTTACGCTCAACGCTGTATCAGTGATATAAAGCTTTATATAATATGTTCCGGAAGTAGTAAATGTATATGTTACCACTTCATCATAACGACTTAAAAGTATGGAAGAGAAATCTGCCTTATCAGAGAACTTCCACTCATATCTCAACGTTGATGATGCATCTGCCACATTGGATGTAAATTCTACTTCCATGGGGGCAGAACCGGTAAATTGTCCGCCTGGTTCAATAGTTTCACCGTCAACAGCCGTACCATTTTCTGACAATTGTTTAGCTACAGGACTTGCCTTAATCTCTTGAGCCTGACCGTTTAACGGAAGCAGGAAAAGAGATAAAGAAAAGCATAACAAGACCATGTAAAGCTTGTTAGCGGCTAAAGTATCCTTCTTTTTACTATGTTCTGAATTCATGTGAACAATTATATCATTTCTCGTACAGATATATACCTAACGTGATATTTGCAAAATTAATGTTTCCTACTGAAATATTTAATTAAAAAAGGGAATATTATTTTCTTAACTGATTATATAATGTGAATATAACAGATTTTTGTACCTTTGCTTTTCATTTTGAAGCATAAAATAAAAATGATATTTAAATACATGAATTCACTTAAATCACTATATGTTGCTTTGCTGTTTACAGGCTTTTCCTGTAACGCGGTAATAGCACAGGAAAGTAATTCATTTTTTCTTCATACTATTGAAAAGGGACAAAGCCTTTATTCAATTGCCAGCACATATAGCATTGCTACAGTGGATATTATTAAGTTGAATCCCGGATGCAGTGAGAAGCTGATTGCCGGACAAAAACTTCGTATTCCTCAAAGCAAAACAAAGAAACAATCCAGACAATTTCATACAATACAAAGCGGAGAAACTCTTTACGGACTGACTGCGAAGTATAACGTAACTGCTGAGGATATTTGTGACGTAAATCCGGGATTAAGTGCCGAGAACTTTAAAGTGGGACAGGTTATTGTATTGCCCGCTAATTCTACAATAGATAGCGAGAAGGTAAAAGCAACTAAATCTCAACCTGCTATTCGTCCGGCAGTAGAATCCAAATGCAAGGACATGCATAAGGTTAAAAGGAAGGAAACAATCTTTAGTATCAGTCAGGAATATGGCGTTACGCAGGAGGAATTGATTGCTGCTAATCCGGAAATAAAAAAAGGGCTAAAAAAGGGCGAATTTATTTGTATTCCCTATCCTACTCCTAAAGTAGAAGCAAAAGTAATTCCTAGTGATACTGAGCTATTCAGCGCTAAAAAGAACAGAGATAAAAAGCTTTCTGTAATAAAAGCTGCAGTGATTTTACCATTTATGCTCGATGCCGGTAAAAAAGCAGAATCTGCCCGTATGGTAGAATTTTACGAAGGCTTTCTAATGGCTGCAGACAGTTTAAAAAGAAAAGGAACATCTCTGGATATCTACACATACGACTCCGGTAATTCGCCTGCCTCAATTAATGCAATTCTTGCTAAAGAGGAATTAAAGGGAATGAATATTATTTTCGGGCCGTTATATAATAATCAGATAAAGCCATTGGCAACCTTTGCTAAAGAGAACAATATAAAGCTTGTTATTCCTTTTAGCTCTAAAGATAATGAGGTGTTTAATAATCCTTCAGTATTCCAGATCAACACTCCGCAGTCTTATTTATACTCTGAAGTCTACGAGCACTTTATGCGCAAGTTTACTTCTCCTAATATTATATTCCTGGATGCAGAGGAGAAAAGCGGTGAAAAGAAGGAATTTATTAACGGATTCAAGCATGAGCTTTTAAGCAATAACATTACTTTTAAAGAACTTAAAGCTTCGCATGATGCAGCTGTTTTAAGCGCAGCACTAAGTAGCACGAAAGATAATGTATTTATTCCTACATCGGGTTCTAATGTAACTCTGATAAGATTGCTACCGCAATTGCAGTTGTTGGCAAGAGAGAATCCTGCAACATCTATCCATTTGTTTGGTTACCCTGAATGGCAGACATATACGCAAGATCATTTGGAAAAGTTTTACGAACTGGATACCTACTTTTATTCTTCGTTTTATACCAACAACCTGTTGCCTGAAACGGTTAAATTCATATCTTCATACCGGAAATGGTATAGCAAGGATATGATAAATACATACCCTAAGTTTGGAATGCTGGGATTTGATCTGGGATATTTCTTCCTGAATGCTCTTTCTGAATACGGCACAGGATTCGAAAAGCATCTTTCTCAAAATTCTTTCCATCCTATACAAACCGGTTTTAATTTTCAACGTGCAAATAACTGGGGAGGATTTATCAATAAGAAGGTTTTCTTCGTAAATTTCTCCAAAAACTATGAACTAATTAAATATGATTTCGAATAAGATCATGAATAAATACATTATATCACTACTATTTGCGGCTTTATCAGTTCCAGCATCAGCTCAGTTGGGAGCACAAAGAAATAATTTATCTGTTGGGTTCAATGCCGGTGTTAATTACAATAACGTATCATTCAATCCTACTATCAAACAAAAAGGATATATGGCCTACGTAGGAGGATTTACAGCGCGTTATCTTTCAGAGAAGTACTTTGCGATTACCTGTGGTACTCAAGTAGAACTAAACTTCTCTCAACGCGGTTGGGAAGAAATGATTGAAGATAACACAAACACTTATAGCCGCACTATGAACTATATTGAGATGCCATTTCTTGCTCATCTGGGATTTGGGAAAGAACAAGGCACACAGTTCTTTATCAATATGGGACCACAGGTGGCTTTTCTGTTAAGCGAAAAAGAGAATTTCAGCAGTGACTGGGATGCAAGTAACCGCCCAAACAAGGTTAATTACCAATATAACAAAATGGCTGATAACAAGATTGACTACGGTATTGTTGGAGGAGCCGGTTTTGATATAAATTCAAAAATAGGGCATTTCTTACTGGAAGGACGTTATTACATGGGATTGGGCGATTTCTTTAAGAATGATAATTCGAACGTGAATAACTTCGACAAATCATCACACAACACCATCTCCGTAAGACTGACTTACTTATTTGATCTTACGAAATAAGATTTCTGTTTTACTTGAAAAGCAAAAAGGGTATAAAGCAACCTCAGAGATTGATAGAAATCAAAAGAAAAAGATATATGATAGAGGTTGTACAAAAAAAACTTTCTTCAAAATAAAGATAAACCTAAAGAAAAAGGCATAAGAAAAGGGTTGTTCTAACCTTACAGAACAACCCTTTTCTTGTATCTTTTGTCACAGAAATCTGCAACGATTATTAAAGACTGATTATATATTCAGAACTCAAAGAGTTCTATTTATTCAAACCAGAAAGTATTCATCTGATTTTACCTACAGTTATACCCCCTTGATTTTAATTACTCAAAATCTTTTTATCTATTTATCTGATTCTATCTGCAGCTCTTACCATCTCATCATCTTTACGAATGGAACGTATTGCAAGATAATTAAGAATCATAGCTATTAGAGGCAAACAAAGACCAAACGACGGACTAAGTTCAGCTTTACTACTATTCTTTAAGAAAATCACAGATACTAGAACTACACTATAAAAGCCAGCCATAATAAGCAGGTTAAAAACACTCATTCTTATCTGAAGCTTTCTGTTCTTGTATAAGAAGATAGTAGCAAATGCAATTAATGCACCCAGAATAAGTAATGCCAATTGTCCCCAGGGAGTATAGTTTAACCCTGCTTCAGGAAAAGCAACATGCAACGGAGTAAGCGGATAGGTCACTCCTTTACTATCAACAAAAGAAGCAATCGGTAAGAAGATGTTTGATGTCAGCAAAGCTGTTACAAGCAATAAATAAATACTTTGAATGCGTTGTATCATAATTGTTTTAAATTCGGTTGTTTAATATATAAAAAAGAAAGGCCGCCTCAGTAAAGAAACGGCCTACCTGAAGACTTTTTATTGCAATTTATCTTTTTCCTTTGATGGATTTCTGTAATAAACCTTACCTTCAAGGTATTCCTGAGCTGCAATTAAATCAGGCTTAGGTAATTTTTCATAATATCGAGAGATTTCAATCTGCTCTCTATTCTCAAATACTTCCTCCATATTATCTGTATATGAAGCAAACTCCTGCAATTTCTTAGAAAGATCGCTTTTAATCTCTACACTAATCTGATTGGCACGTTTGCCAATAATAGAAACTGTTTCATAAACATTACCAGTATCGGAACACAGATCCATCATGTCACGTGTAATGGTATTTGTTGGAGCATTTGTTTTTTTGTAATCCATAATTCTATTTTGTAATTAATCTTTAAACTCGTTGCTTGATTCTTTAAATATCTTTTCGGCCTCTTTCGAGTATTTACTATCCGGGAATTCGTTTTTGAATCCATAATACTCATCTACGACTTCACGGTAACGTTCTTCTTTCTTTGTTTGAATACTTTGAACTGCCATCTGATGTTTTGATCGAAGTATTAAAATAGAAAGGTCTTCACGAAGCTTTGCATACGGATAATCCTTTAAAGCATTCTGTGCAGTGATTACACATGACAGATAATTGTTTTGACCATTCAAATTACCCAAATCAAAATAAAGCTTTGCAGCTAAATATTCTTTTTGCACAAGCTTGTCCTGCAAAGCAAAAACCATATCCTGAGCTTCCGTCTTCTTTGAGCTTTGTGGGAAATACTCCAAAAACATCTGCAACTCTTGAATTGCTTTGTATGTTCCAGACTGGTCCAAACGAGGTTCCGGAGTATCCAGACCCAATGACTTTCCGGCATGGAAACGAGCTAATTCAGTAAACTGACCTTTTGGATATGTATTGTAATAAGTCGTAAAATAATGAGAAGATGTACTATAATCCTCCTGATTATAATAACTCATTGCAAGCATATACAAAGACTCCTCTGCTTTATCTGTTCCCTTAAGCTGAATAAGCATATCTTCCAGCAATGTGGCAGATTTTGAGTACTTACCATTGGCAAAGTAATTCTTTGCAGCCTCGTATTTGTACTCATAATCAGTACTTTTCAATATTTTGTTATATTCTCCACAAGATGATAGAGCTCCAGCTATAAGTATTGTAAGGATGATATTTCTTTTCATTTCATTCAAAATAATGCGCAAAGTTACTGAATCCCTTTGAATAATACACAATTTTTCAATGTTTTTTAATACAAAAATTATGATTACAAATATTGAATTCTCTTTTTATAGTCTGTACAAATCACTTGCAGCTAAAAGTTCCACCTTCTTTTCTGTTAAAACCTTGATACAGGTTTCCATATCAGTGGGGCGTATAATTACATTTGCCGAGTCGTTATTTGCAAAGGAATACATGTATTCAATAAACACTCCTGCCTCAGAAAGATAGTTAAGCACTTTAGCAAGCGCTCCCGGAACGTTAGGACAGTTAATACCCACTACGTCTGTTATATTAACGGCAAAATGATTTTCTTTTAAAACCTTATATGCTTTGTCCGGATCGGAAACAATGCCACGAAGGATGCCGAAATCTGCATTCTCGGCAATACATAAAGCTGAAAGGTTAATACCTTCTTTTGCTAAAATTTCAGTAACCTCTGTTAGTCGGCCGAATTTGTTTTCCAAAAAAATCGACAATTGTTTTGCTATCATAACGTTTTGATTTATAATATAATAATTATGATCAGATCAATATTCAGATTAATTAAAGCTTTCTGTTATCAATTACTCGTTTTGCTTTACCTACACTTCTTTCGATGCTTCGTGGCTCAACGATTTTAACATCAACTCCTAACCCAAGAACGCTCTGCAAGCGTGAAGTGATCTTCTTCTTCAATGCAAGCATCTTATTTATCTCATCAGAGTAAAACTCAGGACGAGCCTCTACTTTTAGCTCCATTCTATCGGTATTGTTCACACGATCTACAGTAAGAAGATAATGCGGTTCAAATTCCGGCAGCTCCAAAATTACAGATTCTATTTGAGTTGGGAAAACATTTACCCCACGAATAATAAGCATATCGTCACTTCTGCCAAGAATTCTTTCCATGCGAACCAACGTACGACCACAATCACATTTCTCGTAGTGAAGGGCTGTAAGGTCTTTGGTGCGGTAACGCAAAAGCGGCATACCTTCCTTGGTTAAGTGAGTAAATACCAGTTCTCCCTGCTCACCGGGTTCTACTGGTTGCAAAGTGTGCGGATCTACAATTTCAGGGAAGAAATGATCTTCGTTAAGGTGAGTACCATTCTGATGTTCGCATTCGAAACCTACTCCAGGACCGGAAATTTCACTTAATCCGTAGATGTCATAAGCCTTGATAGCCAGCTTTTCTTCAATCTCCTTACGCATACTTTCAGTCCAAGGTTCTGCACCAAACACACCTGCCTTGAGCTTGAAATCTGCTCTAGGAATACCTGAGTCTTTAATGGCATCGGCAATAAAAAGTGCGTATGAAGGAGTACAGCACAATACGGTAGTTCCGAAATCGTGCATCAACTGAATTTGTTTATCGGTGTTTCCGCTGGACATTGGAATAACAGAAGCACCAATGTTTTCGGCACCGTAATGAGCTCCTAGCCCACCGGTGAAAAGTCCGTAACCATAAGCAATCTGGAATATATCTTTATTATCGGCTCCGTAAGCGGTAAAGCAGCGTGAAAGACATTCGGTCCACAAAGAAAGATCCTTTCGTGTATATCCCACAACGGTTGGTTTACCTGTTGTACCGGAAGAACCGTGAATTCGCACGATTTGCGACATAGGAACGGCAAAAAGTCCGAATGGATAATTATCTCTTAAATCTGTTTTTGTGGTAAAAGGAAGTTTAGTAATGTCTTCTATTCCGTTTATATCATCCGGAGTAAGACCCAATTCCTGCATTTTTTTACGGTAGAATGGTGTGTTGTGATATACATATTCCACCATTTTCTTCAATCTGATGCTCTGAATTTTGCGAAGCCCTTCGCGATCCATGCATTCGATACTCTCGTTCCAAATCATCTTTCTTAGCTATGCTTTTTATAGTTTTATACCTTTTTTTGTGATAATCTGTCGCAAAGTAACAAAATTAATTGGAAAAACTATTATTTACAGTCAGATTATTAAGCAAAACCGATGAATATGGAGATTCTATCGATCAGTCATTTTTCAAAGATTCACTGTGTTTTTTAGAAACAAAATGGGATATCAAAAATATCTTGTACAAAAGATTGTTTTCTTTTGTACAAAACAAATCATTCTTCTGTACAAAAGAATTAATTGTTTTGTACAAGGAAATAATAACCATTGGAAGAGTTTTTTCAATCTCCGGTTTTGATTTTTAAAATTACGGCCTTATGCATATGTTTCTTTACCAAATTGTGTAACTTTACGGTCTTTAATTGAAGAATATACGATGGACTTTGAACTAACATCAGACTATCAGCCTACGGGTGACCAACCGGAAGCTATTGCTCAGCTTACGGAAGGCCTCAACAGCGGACTTCCGGCTCAAACTCTTCTTGGAGTAACGGGATCGGGTAAAACGTTTACAATAGCCAATGTAATTAAGAACATAAATAAGCCGACCTTAATTTTGAGTCATAACAAAACTTTGGCGGCACAGCTTTATGGCGAATTCAAGAGTTTTTTCCCTCATAATGCCGTGGAGTACTATGTTTCTTATTACGATTATTACCAGCCGGAAGCTTATCTGCCCAACAGTGACACATATATTGAAAAGGATTTAGCTATCAATGACGAGATTGACAAGTTGAGACTTGCCGCTACTTCTGCCCTTCTTTCCGGCCGTAAGGATGTAGTAGTTATATCTTCTGTTTCCTGTATTTACGGTATGGGGAATCCTGCCGATTTCTATGAAAATGTAATAGAGATAGAGCGCGGACGTACTTACAGTATGAATGTTATTCTCCGCAAGTTGGTAGATAGTCTCTATTCGCGCAACGATGTGGATCTTAATCGTGGTAACTTCAGGGTGAAAGGTGACACAGTAGATGTTTTCCTTGCATACTCAGAATGTATATTGAGAATCTCTTTCTGGGGAGATGAGATTGACTCCATAGATGAAATTGATCCACTGTCGGGCGTAAGAATTACTTCTTTCGAGAGTTATAAGATATATCCGGCAAATCTCTTTATGACAACTAAAGAGAGCACAATAAAGGCTATTCATGAGATTGAAGATGACCTTACCAAACAGGTGGCATTCTTTGAGAAGGAAGGTAAACCTTACGAAGCCAAACGCATTTACGAGCGTGTGACATACGATATGGAGATGATTCGCGAACTGGGACATTGTTCGGGTATTGAGAACTACTCCCGTTACTTCGACGGCAGAGAGCCGGGCACTCGTCCTTACTGTCTGCTAGACTTCTTTCCGGATGAATTCCTTATCGTGATAGACGAGAGTCACGTGAGCGTACCTCAGATCAGAGCCATGTATGGTGGCGACCGTGCCCGTAAAATAAACCTAGTGGAATATGGGTTCCGTCTTCCCGCAGCTATGGATAACCGTCCGCTGAAGTTCGAAGAGTTTGAAACTCTGGCTAAACAAGTAATATATGTAAGTGCTACTCCAGCTGATTATGAGCTGGTAAAGAGCGAAGGAATCGTTGTAGAACAGGTTATCAGACCTACCGGATTGCTTGATCCTATTATTGATGTTCGTCCAAGTATGAATCAGATTGATGACCTGATGGAAGAGATTCAACTGCGCATTGAGCGGGAAGAACGTGTTCTTGTTACTACCCTCACCAAACGAATGGCAGAAGAACTTACGGACTTCCTACTGGGCAATGGTGTTAAATGTAACTACATTCACAGTGATGTAGATACCATGGACCGTGTGAAGATTATGGAAGATCTCCGTATCGGTGTTTACGATGTGCTTATCGGGGTAAACCTTCTGCGTGAAGGACTCGACCTTCCTGAGGTTTCACTTGTGGCAATCCTTGATGCGGATAAGGAAGGCTTCCTCCGCTCCCACCGATCACTTACCCAGACAGCCGGTCGTGCTGCCCGTAACGTGAACGGACGGGTAATTATGTATGCCGACAAGATTACGGATAGTATGCGAAAAACAATAGACGAGACAAACCGTCGCCGTGAAAAGCAGTTGGCTTACAACGAAGCGAATGGAATTGTTCCGCAACAGATTAAGAAAGCACTAAAGATGTCTGTATTTGGTGGCGGAGGAGAGAAGGAATTCACCAAGGTTTCGAAAGCATACGTGGAGCCAACCGGTACCAATATTGCAGCCGATCCTATTGTTCAGTATATGAACAGGCCTCAGCTGGAAAAGAATATCGAGAAGATTAAAAAGCAAATGCGCGATGCTGCCAAGAAACTCGAATTCCTTGAAGCAGCTCAGTATAGGGATGAGCTTATCAAGCTGGAAGATTTGCTGAAAGAGAAGTTCCCGGATTAAGTACAAATAGCTTTGTATCTTAAAAGATAGTACTGCAATACAAAATGTATATATTGTAATAATCAATAATAGAAAGGTTCTTCCATGATTATAAAAGCTATTGATGCCCGAAGAAGCATCAGGAAATATAAGAATCAGGAGGTTGAGGAGGAGAAAATAAATGAGTTGCTGGAAAGTGCTCGCCTTGCTCCTTCGGGGAGTAACACTCAACCAAGTCATTTCATAGTTGTCCGTTCAAAGGAAAACAGGGAAAAGATTGCAAGAGTCTCCCATAATCAGAAATGGATGCTCACAGCTCCGGTACACATTGTCTGTATAGCCGATTTAGGATGCCGGACAAAGGACGGTCATTTATCAATCAATGAAAATAGTCCGCAAGAAGAAGTTAAACAGATTATCAGAGATACATCCATCGCTATAGAACACATTGCTCTGCAGGCTGTAGAACTAGGATTGGGAACGTGCTGGGTTGCCTGGTATACTCAGGAAGAATTCCGACCGGTACTTGATATTCCGGAAGATAAATATGTAGTGTGCGTACTCACGGTAGGGTATCCGGATGAAGCACCTGATTACAGGCCCAGAAAACAACTGAAAGAGATTGTACACTACGAGAAATGGTAATAAAAAAGAGCCATCGAGGAAAAACTTCCTGATGGCTCTTTTTACAGTTTAATATTTAAAATTCCACAAGAATTCTGAATACTTTTCCAGGGTTTGCAGCCCATTCTTCCATTGCACTCAGTGCATTTTCAGGAGTTACAATCTTAGAAATCAATTCGTCCTTAGGACAAGTTCCTTGTTGCAGGTATTTTGCAACAGCGCGGAAGTCGGCTGGCATAGCGTTACGTGAGCCACGGATGTCAAGCTCCTTCTGAACAAAGTATTTTGTCTGGAAAGAAACTTCACTCTTAGCGTAACCAATGCAAACCACACGGCCTGTAAATGCCACTTCATCAACAGCACATCTGTAAGTAAAAGGACTACCTACAGCTTCAATCACTACATCCGGTCCAAGACCACCAGTAAGTTCCAGAAGACGTTCGTGAAGGTTTTCTGTTCCAGAGTTGATGCCGTAAGCCGCACCTACTTGTTTTGCCAAAGCAAGCTTTTCATCGTCAAGGTCAACAGCAATAACTGTTGCTCCACGTAATGAAGCTCTCACGATAGCACCCATGCCAATCATTCCACAGCCAATAACCATTACAACATCGATGTCAGTTACCTGAGCACGAGACACAGCATGGAAACCTACGCTCATTGGTTCAATAAGCGCGCAGTCTCTTGGAGTAGTATCTGCTGCAGGAATTACTTTCGACCATGGAAGGACAAGATACTCTCCCATTGCACCATTACGCTGCACACCAAATGTTTCGTTGTGTTCGCAGGCGTTTACTCTTCCGTTACGGCAAGAAGCACATTTGCCGCAGTTTGTGTAAGGATTTACAGTTACACTCATTCCAACTTCAAATCCGGCTGGAACATCCTTACCTATGCTTTCTATTACTGCACCCACTTCATGACCAGGGATAATAGGAAGTTTAACCATAGGGTTCTTACCTAAAAAAGTATTTAAGTCGGAACCGCAGAAACCTACGTACTTAATTTTAATCAAGATCTCGTCATCTTTCATGACTGGTTTGTTCACTTCCACCACCTTTAGTTCTCCGGGGGCTGTAATCTGAATCGCTTTCATAATCTATTTTAATTTAAAAAAACTCTATTTAATCAATAACTTTATAACCTTTCCAGCCGTAATAAGCACAGAAAAGGAAGCATACTAACGGAATAACATACGCAACATAGTATATGTTTGCGTTAAGCTGCATAACGTATGCTGTAAACTGTGGCAGACAAGCGTTACCAACAATGGCCATTACCAGAAAGGCTGAACCACTCTTTGTGTTTGAGCCTAAATCTTTAAGCGCCAATGAGAATTGTGTTGGATAAATAATTGACATAAAGAAAGATATGGCCAACATAGCGTAAAGTCCAATCATTCCTCCGTAGCACATAATCACCACACACAGACATACATTTACAAGCGCATATACTGTAAGCATGTTTTGCGGACGGAATCTTGCCATCAGGAATGTGCCAATCCATCTTCCGCTAAGGAAACACAACATGTACAATCCAAAGAATGTTGTTGCTTGTCCTTCCGGTATTCCGGCGTATGTACAGCAATACACAAGGAACAGACTATTGATAGCTGTCTGTCCGCCGTTGTAAAAGAACTGAGCAATAACTCCCCAACGAAGATGCGAACGCTTTAAAACGCCAAAATCGATCAGTTTACCGGTTTTTGTTTCGCCTTCCACACTGTTTCCTTCTTTAATTTTAGGTAAGTGAGAGAATACGAAAATAACAGCAATAACAATCAGCGCAGCAGCCAGAATAAGATAAGGCAATTTCATTGCATCAGTCTCTGTCTGAATATAACCTTCCCATCCACCTACATAATCAGTAGGAAGAGATTCTCGGGTATAGTGATTTCCACTCAACACCAGTTTACTAAGAAACATGGCAGAGATGAAAGCACCCAATCCGTTGAATGACTGAGCCAGGTTCAATCGTCTGGAAGCTGTAGCCGGATTTCCCAACGCTGTAACGTAGGGATTGGCAGCTGTCTCAAGAAAACACATACCAGTGGCGATAATAAAGAAAATGGTAAGGTATGCCCAGTATTCCTTGATTATAGCAGCCGGAAAGAAAAGCAATCCTCCAAATGCAGCCAGCATAAGTCCCAGAATAATACCTGACTTATAGCTATACTTTTTCATAAACATAGCAATAGGTATAGGGAAGATGAAGTAAGCAAGCCAGTATGCTGTTTCTGTAAATGATGCCTGGAAAGTACTCAACTCGCAAGTCTTCATCAACTGCCTGATCATGGTTGGCAAAAGATTACTACTGATAGCCCAAAGAAAGAATAAACTAAAGATAAGGGCTAAAGGCAGCGCACTATTTTTTTTATCTAATTTCATAATTTACTTAATTGTGTTTTTCTATTCAGACATATTTTTAATGTAAGGCAAATCAATCAGTTCCTTGAATCCATAAAACTTCTCGGCATTCTTTCCAAGGAAAAGAGCTTTTTCTTCAGCAGACAGTTCGTTCGATTTCAGAACAAAGTCATAAGACATCTTATAAGTGATGGCTGTAATGGTACGTGGATAATCTGATCCCCACATTAATTTTTCCATTCCTACAAGATCTGCCGCTTCCTTAATAGCCTTCACTGCTCCATTGAAAGGATAGAACTCGTCATTGAACAGCCAGGTTATACCACCCGATTCAATTATTACATTCGGATATCGGGCAAGTTTAACCTGCTCCAACCAGTCGGGCATGGTAACCATTGCAAAGTGTCCGATAGCTACTTTCAAATTAGGGCATTCCTTTATCACCTCTTCCAGCTCTCCGGTTTGTATTGCACCATCGGCCAAATCTATAGACAGGATAATTCCATGTTCCTCCATATAGTGAAACATCTTCATCATCTCTTCACAGTTGAGGTATACTCTACCCTCTTTCAGTAGCAGTCTTTGTGCCGGAATCTTGATTGCTTTAAAACCCGAAGCTATTAATTCACGAGCCTGAGCAAAATATCCAGGACGACGAAACTCACACATTCCGCAAACAAAGAAACGATCGGGATACTTATGGGCAACTTTCAGCAAGTAATCGTTTTGTATACCATCGATATACTCCTGAGTTACTACAGCAGCCGACACCTGAGCGTAATCCATGTTCGATAGGAATACCTCGGCACTGTTTTTACCGTCTATCATAAACGGAGGAACCATCTGGCGGACTTCATCCATAAAGAATGAACGTCCGTTTTCCATTGTATAGATGGGCAATCCGTTGACCACAGTATCCTGTTTCAGCCACAGATGACTATGAGCGTCTATTATTTTAAAATCTAATTTAAAATCCATAATCAGCTTAAGAACTAAGAATTAGACCAGCTTACACGTTTCTGATCGCCAATGATATCCTGCACTTCTTCTACCAGTTTCCAGTCGATTGGTTCATTAACGAATTCTATATTCTTAAGAACATTATCAGGATTAGCAGAACTGAACAAAGTACTTGCAATACGAGGATTGCTTACTGAGTACTGAATAGCTAACTTCTCTATTGGATAGTTCTTTGATTCGCAGTGTTGAGCAGCCTTAGCACAAGCTTCAACCAAAGAAGCAGGAGCCGGATGCCAAGCAGGTACGCCACGTTTAGAAAGTAATCCCATAGAAAGTGGAGAAGCGTTGATTACACCTACGTTCTTTGATTCAAAGTAATCAAGGAAATCAGCCAGTTTATCATCGTTAAGGCAATAGTGGCAGAAGTTAAGAACACTTTCTACTGTTCCTTCAGGTACACGGTCGATAACCCATTTCAGGTTTTCAAGCTGAAGGTCAGTGATACCTACATGTTTTACTATTCCTTTTTCACGCAATTCCACTAAAGCAGGAAGTGTTTCGTTAATCACCTGATTCATATCAGAGAATTCAATATCGTGAACATTGATCAAATCAATATAATCAATGTGAAGACGTTCCAGACTTTCATAAACGCTTTCAGTTGCTTTCTTTCCGGAATAATCCCATAAATTTACGCCATCTTTACCATAACGACCCACCTTTGTAGAAAGATAGTAGTCGGCACGGTTCATATCCTTTAATGCTTTTCCTAAAACAGTTTCTGCTTTATAGTGACCGTAATAAGGAGACACATCGATGAAATTCAATCCATTTTCTACAGCTGTAAATACAGCTTTTATACCTTCGGCTTCACGAATATCGTGAAACACACCACCTAGAGACGAAGCTCCAAAACTAAGACTGGAAACTTTCATTCCGGTCTTTCCTATTTCCTTGTAATCCATGGTTTTAATTTATAAAGTTTATTTTGAATCAAAAATAGATGTTTATTGATGATGTGTATAAGCTTTGCTATTAAAAAGCAACGCAAAGCTTTGCGTAAAGCTAATATTTAGTAAATTTGAACCCTGATTTAATTAATGGTATTCAAATATAAGCACGGTAATGAGTTCAATAAACAAGAAGAAGCACGTATCACTCAAGCAATTAGCAGAAGAGCTGGGTGTTTCAATATCTACGGTATCGAGAGCATTGAAAGGCAGTCAAGAGATTAGTCAGGAGATGATTGACCGTGTGAAGGCTTTAGCCAAAGAGATGAACTATCGACCAAACCCGTTTGCCATTAGTTTATTGAAAGATACTCCACGAATTATCGGCATTATTGTACCTGATATAGTAACTCACTTCTACTCCTCTATAATTAGCGGAATAGAAGATGTGGCTACTCAAAACGGTTATTTTGCCATTATTACTTCCTCGTATGAGCAATACGAGCGTGAAAAGCAATGCGTGGATCATCTTATTAATATACGTGTGGAAGGAATAATAGCCTGTCTGTCTCAGGAAACAAAGAACTTCAGCCATTTTGAAGACCTGGCAAATGCCAATATTCCAATTATCCTTTTCGACAGAGTGTGTCTCATTAACATATTCTCGTCCGTTGTTGCCGACAACAGCGAATCTGCCCGGCAAGTAACTCTGCATTTACTGAATAACGGATCCAAACGCATTGGATTCATTGGAGGTTCCAATCATCTGGATATTGTAAAGCAACGAAAACATGGTTATCTGGAAGCGCTAAGAGAAAAAGGAATCTCTATTGAAAGAGAGTTGGTTGTATGCGAAAAAATGACTTACGATGAAGGAAGGGAAGCTACAAAGAAGCTACTTTCTCTGGCTAATCCACCCGATGGCATTGTAGCCATGAACGACACGCTTACGTTTGCTGCCATGAAAGAAATTAAACAACGCGGACTTAGAATTCCGGAAGATGTAGCATTAGTAGGATATACAGACGAAATGCACGCCTGCTATGTGGAGCCAAACCTTACAGCCGTTACTCATCAAACGTATAAAATGGGGGAAGCTGCGTGTAATTTACTACTCAATCAATTAAAAGATGGTGGGGAAATAAAACAAGTGATTATTCCCACACAACTTCAAATCAGAGATTCTTCTATAAAAAGAATATAGTTACCTGTCAACTATATCGCACAGATAACTATATTCTCAGGTATTACCAATATTTAGATCCAGGCATTCACAATCTCGGCAACATACATCTGGTGGAAGTCGCCATGAGTATTGTACCATCTATCAATATATTCAGGATCTGCAAATCCTTCTTTCTTGATTTGGTCTGAATACAGCTTCTTGCATTCTAAAGTGATTCGTGATTGTTCGAAACATACATTACCCATTTCTGTAAAGTGAGGAACTAATCCGGTTTCTTTCACTTTATCAATATCGCGGCCAGACTGTTTACCACAGATTTTATGAATATCTTTGTTCTCCATGCCTAAGAAAGAAACTGTGAAATAATCTCCTTTTTCTAGAAATTCAAAAGTGTATCTCTCCGGACGAACAAAGATGAACGCAACAGGTTTGTTCCAAAGAAAACCTATCCCACCCCAACTGGCAGTCATGGTATTAAATTTCTCCTTATCACCTGCAGTAATAAGCATCCATTCGTTACTTATATTCTCGAAAAAGTTTTCTGTAAGTTTGTTTGGTTCTATTCTTTCCATACTGGTTCTTATTAAAATGATTCAAATCTATATTTTAAATCTCTACCTCTTCCTGATCTTCTTCTTCGATAATTCTTGCAGTTTCCACCTTTTCCAGCCGAGCTCTCATCTTTGGCATGGCAGACTTCCTTATGCGTAATGTCATAACACAATCCATATCGAAAGTCTGACTTAGAATCTCTGGTTCTTCTTCTTTTACAATCCGCATAATATCGTTCATAAACGGATATTCAAAAGAAACGGTTATATCTTCATCTACAGTTTTTTCAATAATTGTGGCATTAGCAATGACTTCTGCTGCGGCAGCTTTATAAGCAACAATCAATCCGCTGGTGCCTAGCTTTATTCCTCCAAAGTAACGAACTACAATAATAAGAATATCAGTCAGTTCGTTGGAATTTATTTGACCGAGAATAGGTTTACCGGCAGTACCCGAAGGTTCTCCATTGTCGTTTGCACGGAAGTCTTTCCTTTCATGACCTAGCATGTAGGCATAACAGACGTGACGGGCATCATAATATTTTTTCTGATATTGCTCTATATAACCTTTTATTTCCTCAACACTACGTACGGGGATGGCGATAGCAATGAATTTACTACGCTTCTCCGTATATATGCCTTCTGAAAGTTCTGTTATTGTTTTATATGTATCTTCTATCGCCATAAATCAGAAATGATGCACAAAAGTAATGAAATAAAAAACACCACAGATTATCTGGTATCATAAATTTGCATCTCTACGCAAGAGACGTTATGATCCACACAATCTGTGGTGCAAGTATAATTTAACTCAGTTTATGGATAACTAATCCAGAACGAAGTTTAGGTTCAAACCATGTTGTTTTAGGAGGCATGATATTGCCACTGTCTGCAATATCCATAAGTTGTTTCATAGAAACTGGATATAATGCAAGAGCAACTTTCATCTCACCACTGTCTACTCTTTTGCTAAGTTCTCCTAATCCGCGGATACCACCAACAAAATCAATACGTTTGTCGGAACGAAGATCTTTAATACCAAGAATTTCGTCAAGAATCAAATTAGAAGAGATAGTAACATCGAGCACACCAATTGGGTCGTTATCATTATAAGTACCTTGTTTTGCTGTAAGGCTATACCATTTTCCTTCAAGATAAACAGAGAAATTATGCAAAGCGTTTGGTTTGTAAATCTCTGCACCCTTTTCTTCTACAATGAAGTTCTTTTCCAAAGCAGCAAGGAAAGCCTGAGCAGACATACCATTAAGATCTTTAACCACACGGTTGTAATCGATAATAGTCAGTTGGTTTGCAGGGAAACAAACAGCCATAAAGAAGTTATACTCTTCATCTCCTTTGTGATTAGGATTCTGTTTAGCTTTCTCAGCACCAACCAATGCAGCAGCAGCAGAGCGGTGGTGACCATCGGCTATATATAAAGCAGGCATTGCTTCAAATTGCTTTGTAATAGTAGCTATATCTTCATCTTCATCTATTATCCAGAACTGGTGACCAAAGCCATCTCCCGGAGCAATAAATTCATTTACTGGTTTGTTTGAAGTATACTTCTTTACGATAGCATCCAGCATATCATTATCAGGATAAGCAAAGAATACAGGTTCGATATTTGCATTGTTCACACGAACATGCTTCATTCTATCTTCTTCTTTATCACGGCGAGTAAGCTCATGCTTCTTGATAGATCCGTTCATATAATCGGCTACAGAAGCACAAACAACCAAACCATACTGAGTTTTTCCGTTCATTGTCTGAGCGTAAACATAGTATTGCTCTTTATTATCCTGTACTAACCAGCCTTTATCCTGAAACTTTTTGAAGTTCTCAGCAGCTTTTAAATAAACTTTCTCATCGTGTTCGTCTGTTCCAACCGGGAAATCAATTTCCGGTTTTATAATGTGATACAATGATTTATCATTTCCGGCAGCTTCCTGTCGTGCCTCTTCTGAGTTTAAAACGTCATAAGGACGAGATGCTACCTCTTCAACTAAATTTTGTGGTGGGCGAATGCCTTTAAAAGGTTTTATAATTGCCATAAATTAAATCTTATAAGGGTTTTTCTTCTTAATAAAACACCAGCACATGTAAATAGAGCCAGCAAGAATAGTAACAAGAGAAAAGCCCTCGCAAAATCCTTTGGCAAAATCAGACAGACTATTTCTGAATATGCTACTTAATGAAAAAGTAAGCAAGCCTATTGAATAGCCTATCATAATCTCGTATTTAAATATCCTACTGCGCATGGTAGTATATATTAGAATAAGTTACTTGTTTACTCTGAATTTCTCGCAACCATCCTTGAAGAAACCAACGATTTGGTTTGCAGCAGCAATACCGGCATTGATATTAGCTTCAGCAGTCTGAGCACCCATCTTCTTAGGAGTTGAGAAATAACGTGTGGCAAACTTTTCTGCAAGTTCTGCATGAGCAGAAGGCATAATATCTGTTACATATTTAAAGTCGGCACGGTCTTCCATTAACTTAATAAGTTCTGCTTCATTAATAACTTCCTTACGGGCAGTGTTTACAAGCATTGCACCCTTAGGCATTTTATTAAGAAGAGCATAGTTAATAGAATTCTTTGTTTCTGCAGTTGCAGGAATATGAAGAGAGACAACATCGCAAGTAGCATATAATTCTTCTGCAGAATCTACAGCCTTAGCACCATCTTTCTCGATAACTTCTTTTGGGCAGAAAGCATCGTAAGCATAGATTTCCATTCCAAATCCTCTGGCAACACGAGCAACATTACGTCCTACGTTACCATAAGCGTGGATACCAAGTTTCTTTCCCATAAGTTCGGTGCCCGAAGTTCCGTTATAGAAGTTACGAACAGCAAATACCATAAGGCCAAGAGCAAGCTCAGCAACGGCATTTGAATTCTGTCCCGGAGTATTCATTACACATACGCCATGAGCTGTTGCAGAATCAAGATCTACATTGTCATATCCTGCACCTGCACGAACAACAATCTTCAAATCTTTAGCAGCATCAAGAACTTCAGCATCAATAATATCACTACGGATAATGATAGCGTTAGCATCTTTAACGGCATCTAGTAATTGTTTTTTTTCTGTGTACTTTTCTAATAAGGCCAGTTCATAGCCTGCAGCTTCAATCTCTTTACGAATACCGTCTACAGCAACTTTAGCAAACGGTTTGTCTGTTGCGATTAATACTTTCATAGTGTTATGTATTTAAAAGTTTCACCACAGATTGCGCAGATTTCACAGATAATAGAATCTATGAAACCGGCGCAACCTGTGGTGAATAGTTTCTTAATTAATGTAGTTTTTCAAATTCTTGCATGCATGCAACCAAAGCTTCTACGCTTTCTTTTGGCAATGCATTATAGCAAGAAGCACGGAAACCACCAACTGAACGGTGACCTTTGATACCTACCATACCTTTTTCTGTAGCAAACTTCATAAAGTCAGCTTCAAGATCTTTATATTCGTCTTTCATTACGAAACAGATATTCATTAATGAACGGTCTTCTTTGTTAGCTGTTCCAACGAATAATTTGTTACGATCAATTTCATTATATAGCAAGTCTGCTTTTTCAATAGCTCTTCTTTCCATTTCTTTTACGCCACCTTCAGCTTTAATCCAACGAAGAGTTTCGAGTGCTGCATAAATAGGCACTACAGGAGGAGTATTGAACATTGAACCGTTATCAATATGAGTCTGGTAGTTAAGCATTGTAGGAATGTAACGAGATACTTTTCCAAGTGAGTCGTTCTTTACAATAACAAAAGTAAGTCCTGCAGGAGCAAGATTCTTTTGAGCTCCACCGTAAATCATTACATATTTAGAAACGTCCATTGGACGAGAGAAAATATCAGAAGATGCATCAGCAATCAATGGAACAGGAGAATCAATATCAGTACGGATTTCTGTACCATAGATTGTGTTATTTGTTGTAATGTGGAAATAATCCGCATCAGCAGGAATAGTATAATCTTTAGGAACAAATGTATAATTTGCATCTGCTGAAGATGCAACCTCAACAACTTCACCAAAAGCTTTAGCTTCTTTCATTGCTTTCTTAGCCCAAACACCAGTGTTCAGATAAGCTGCTTTCTTTTCAAGGTAGTTAAAAGGAATCATACAGAATTCAAGGCTCGCACCGCCACCAAGGAAAAGGACCGAATAACCTTCGGGTATATTTAATAGTTCTTTGAACAGTGCTACAGCTTCATCAACCACTGGTTGAAAATCTTTTGCACGGTGACTAATTTCCATCAAAGAAAGTCCAGAACCGTTGAAATCTAAAATAGCTTTCGCTGTATTTTCGATTGTTGATTGAGGAAGAATAGAAGGTCCGGCATTGAAATTATGCTTTTTCATTTGAAGTTTGTTTTAATTATACAATAAAATAACTATAATTTTAAGACACCGCGAAATTACAGTTTTTTTTCGGGGAAACAAACGATTTGATATAAAAATAAAGCTTTGATACCCCTTTTTGCTTTCTATTTATTCGTTGCGATATATGTTAAACAACATTTTGTTATATATCATGCAATAAAATGCAATATCAATATTCTGTTGAACAATTGGTTATAGATATTCGTTTTTTTTATTAGAAAGGAGACAAGCTATGAAAATGACTATGAACTTTTTTTTATCAGTTATAGTAACCTATTTGGTTCTTATACTTTTGCCTGGTATAGAAGTTGGAAGCATCTGGACTGGTATTTTACTGGCAATACTTTTGGGTATATTCAACATTATTGTGAAGCCGGCTCTTGAGCTTCTTTCAATTATTCCGACCCTACTTACCATATTACTTTTCTTGCTGATAATTAACGGGGGTATACTTGTTATGGTGGACTGGTTTATGGATAGTTTTTCTGTAAATAGCTTAGGCACCGTAATAATGTTCAGCATTATTGTAACTGTAGCAAACTGGGGATTGCACCGCTACTTTAGAAAAAAGAAATAGATAAAAGGAATAACTAATTCAACGTTATACAAAAGATTGCATTCTTCTGTACAAAACAAGAAAGTGTCTAAGAAGTCAAAATATCCCATTGTAGAATCGGATATTTGATTTCAGTCTCCATTAGAGATACAGATAAATTGAGGGTGCCAAAGACTTTTAATATGCACCCCAAAAGTTTTTTGTCTAACTTTTGGGGTACATATCACTTTTTGGACACCCTCTTGTTTTGTATAAGGAAAAATAAAAGTTTCAGGAATGAATTAATCTGCTTCTTCAATCTTGGTTTTCATGCCCTTTATTTTCTCTCCCTGAATAAGGTTAAGGGTCTGATTTAACTTAGAACGACGGATAGCAACAAAGGCAAAATGTTCTTTTACGTCTATCTGACCTACATCTTCTTTCGTCAGCTTACCTTTCTTATAAAGGAAACCAACGATATCAATTTTGTTGACTTTATCTTTTTTCCCTTTACCTATATATAAGGTAACCCAAAGTGGCTGAGCAGGACGGGCGGTTTTTGAAGGTAATTCAAAGACATCGGGTTCATCTGTTACATAAGCAGGAAGAGTTTCATCTTCATTCAGAATTATATATGAAGTTCCTTCTGCATCCCAGCGGGCAGTTCTACCATTACGATGAATGAATGCATCCTCGTTAATAGGTATATGATAGTGAATAATATTCTCAATTTCCGGAATATCTAACCCACGTGAAGCCAGGTCTGTAGAGACAAACACATGGCAACTACCGTTTCGGAACTTATATAAAGCACGCTCACGATCGGGTTGCTCCATTCCTCCATGGAAATATTCATTATAAAGTCCTTTTGAATAAAGATATTCGCTTACCCTTTCTACCGCATCACGATGATTGCAGAAAACAATAGTGGAACTGCTTCCCATTGTACAAAGCAAGCGGAACAGAGTTTCCAGCTTATCTTTATCGGGAGAAAGCACTTTCATCATCTTCAAGCGAACTGAATCATCTTCCGGAACAAGAAAATCCAGTTTTATAGTTTCATTCAGTCCGGTAAAATCGGGAATTTCTTCTGCATCTGTGGCCGAAAGAAGTATGCGTTTTTTCAATCCGGGTAGTTGAGCTATAATCTCAGCCATTTCATCCTGAAAACCATATTCCAGAGACTTATCAAACTCATCAATCACCAATGTATGAATAGTATCGGGATTAAAATTGCCCTTATTCAAATGGTCATTGATACGTCCGGGCGTACCAATGATAATAGCCGGATGATTGCCCAGAATGCTTTTCTTTTCATCCGAAATTGGGTGCCCCCCATAGCAACAACAAGTTTTAAATCCGGTATTCATTGATTTAAACACCGTCTCAATCTGCAACGCGAGTTCACGTGAAGGCACGAGCACTAAGCTCTGTATTGTATTATTTTCAGGCTTTAACTCTTGAAGCAGCGGAAGCAAATATGCCAATGTTTTACCAGATCCGGTTGGAGACAGTAAAATAACGTCTTTCCCCTGGCTATTCGCTCTGATAGATGCTTCCTGCATCGGGTTCAGATTCTCTATCTTTAAACTCTTAAGAGCCTGTTCTATTAGTTCTTGTTTTATATTCATGCTACAAAAATACGCTAAATATTAAAAATAAGAGGTATGTCACTTCTTAAAACACTATAATATAAGGTCTGTTTATGAAAATTATAACAATAATACCCACATAAACAGGTCAATGCTTACGTCTTTGCTCTTCATACTTATAAATAATACGTCCTAATTTTCTCAAAAAAGGTTGACCGATATCTTTATAATGATAGTTTGCCGGTGTAATTCTTCCATCACAAGTATTAATAACAGCCGAAAGCATAAATTCTATTCCGGTTTTTGCATTCACAAAATAAGCAACATCAGATAAAGTACCGTGAGACTCCCCTACCATATTATGAATTTTCAGCCCTGGCAAATCAGGCAAAATGGAATTCTTTCCATAATAAAGGTACTTTTTGAGGTGAACCGGATATTTACGTTTGCTTTTCTTAAACAAAGGGAACTCACTCTCGCGTGGATACATTGCTGTGTATTTATACAATAACTCGTAATCCTTATCGGTTAAATTAAAGCGTTTCTTAATTGGAGCAACATCTCTGAAGAATACATGAAGCATCATATCATTTACATCCTGCAAAGGAACATTATTAAAGTAAGAATAGTCTCTCCCACCTTTAGCAACTTCACCTAAAGGATTCGATAACTGAACAGGGTTAGTTGCAACAGGTTGTTTATAGATAAGCGAATCTTTATCATTATAAAAGTTAACCTCAGGAGTTGTTTTGTTTTGCATACGATTACTATTGTCGAACCTTAGCATTACCCGAATAGAATCATACCCCATTTCTGACAAGCGTTTATTGATGTATTCCTGTCCCAGGAAGTCATACATACGGTTATAAGCATTGTTATCACTGACCAGAATCATTTCCTTAATATAGTTAGCCAACCGGGGAGTCTTATCGGGAGCCAGATAATCACTCTTTATGCTTGCCGTACTGTCTGAATTCCCTGCGAACTCAACTTTATTATAAATGGTAATTCCATAATCCCGATTCAGATTATTGACTTTCTCCATTCCTAATAAGATTAAAGGCCATTTTACCAGACTAGCCGGATTAAAGAATCGTTTATTATCCAACTGATAACTATATTGGGTAAAGGTAGGATGTTGCTGGCTATCACGATCTATCTGCGTGTAGATAATCTGAATTTCATATTTTTCGGCATCTATTAAGTAAGGTTTAAAGAAGTCATCCTTCCCCATCAGACTATATAGCAAGGCCGGATCGCCTTTCTTACAAACCTGAGCCGGGCAATCTGCAGTATTAAAGAAAAATATGATTAATAGCAATAAGTTTCTGATTTTAAGCATATTCCAAAGTAAATTTAAAGGCAAAGCTAAGGAATTATCCGGAATTTTATCCAGAAGAAAACACATTTTATACAATAAGTCTTTTATTTTGCGCCGATAATTCATACCTTTGCAAGCAAATTAATACAAAGGTAATTCAATTACAAAATGAGCGAAAAAGCACCTTTTATGGTATTTTCTGGCACCAATTCCAGATACCTAGCAGAGAAAATTTGTGAAAGCCTCGGCTGCCCTCTCGGAAAAATGAATATTACCCACTTTGCAGATGGGGAATTTTCTGTTTCTTACGAAGAATCCATTAGAGGTTCACATCTCTTTCTAGTACAATCTACCTTCCCAAACTCAGACAACTTAATGGAACTATTGCTAATGATTGATGCAGCTAAACGCGCATCAGCAAAAAGCATTGTTGCTGTAATTCCTTATTTTGGATGGGCCCGCCAAGATAGAAAAGATAAACCACGTGTTGCAATCGGAGCAAAATTAGTAGCCGACATGCTAACTGTAGCCGGCATCGACCGTTTGATAACAATGGATTTGCACGCAGATCAGATTCAAGGTTTCTTTAATGTACCGGTTGACCACTTGTATGCATCAGGAGTCTTTTTACCCTACATTGAGTCTCTAGGTCTTGACGAATTAGTTATCGCAACTCCAGATGTTGGCGGTTCTAAGAGAGCAAGCACATATTCAAAATACCTGGGTGTACCATTGGTATTGTGTAACAAATCACGTATCAAAGCCAACGAAGTAGCATCTATGCAAATTATTGGTGATGTTAAAGGTAAGAACGTAATTCTGATTGACGACATTGTAGATACAGCCGGAACTATTACCAAAGCTGCCGATATCATGTTGGAAGCCGGAGCTCTTTCTGTTCGCGCTATTGCCAGCCACTGTGTAATGTCTGGTCCTGCAACAGATCGTGTACAAAGCTCAGCTCTTACAGAAATGGTTTTCACAAACAGTATACCATATACTAAGGGAGGTGTAAAAGTAAGACAGTTATCAATTGCTGATATGTTTGCTAACACAATCCGTAGAGTATACAACAACCAATCTATCAGTTCACAATATATTATCTGATAAATAAGATATATCTATAAAATAAAATGCCGATGTGTTGATTATCCTCACATCGGCATTTCTTATTTTATTCTTTTAGAATTTACTTCTTCTCTACGTTATCAATCACACCGAATTTATAAGATCCTCGTCTAACTACATCTCCGTTCTTATCAAATTCAACAAAAGGGCCATCTTTTTTTCCTTGTCTAAAGAAGCCTTCGTAACGGTTTCCATCTTTATCTTCCTGTACACCCGATCCTTCTTGCATGCCTCTAACAAATCCACCTTTGTACTTAGTACCGTCTTTCAATATTAGCACTCCTTGCCCATCATAGATGTTATTCTTCCAGTCGCCTTCGTATTTATCTCCATTTCCCCAGACATACGTACCACGGCCATTTCTTTGATTATTAAGCCACTGTCCGGTGTATACCGCTCCATTGCTCCAGGTAAAAGTTCCTTGTCCGTGTTGCATGCCTTCTTTAAAGTCGCCTTCGTACTTATCACCATTAGCAAGAGTAAAGACTCCCTTTCCAGTACGTTCTCCTTTTAAATAATCACCTTCATATTTCTCGCCGGCATGAAAAAAATAGGTTCCATGACCATCCTGAATATCATTTACCCAATCACCCGAATATTTATCTCCTGTAGGGTAATAATAAGTTCCGGTTCCCCAACGTACATTATCTTTCCAGTCGCCTTCATATTTAGATTTATCTTCCCAGACTAAAGTACCTTTACCGTTTTTTTTATCAGCTTTCCAGTCACCTTCATATTTAGCTCCGTTTTTCCATGTATAAACTCCCTGACCATCACGTTTATCGTTAGCCCAGTTTCCGGTATAAACATCACCGTTATAATAGTACATAGTTCCATTACCTTGCTGATAATCGGTATACCACATTCCTTCGTAACGGTTATTATTCATAAAATAATAAGTTCCTTTACCGTGTTGTTGATCCTGAAACCATTGTCCTTCATATTTTTCGCCGTCAACAAAAGAATAAACGCCATACCCCTGACGTCTTCCGTTTACGTACTCTCCTTCGTATACATCTCCGTTTTTGAAGGCCGTTTTGCCTTTTCCATTAGGCTTTCCTTTTTGAAGTTCACCTGTATAAACGGAACCATCCTTAAAAGTATAATTACCAATCTTTATTTCAGTTGAAGGAGCTATAGCCTCCTTTATTTTAGAGAAGAAACCACCAACTCCCTGTGCTTGAGAAGTGGTAGCTACAGAGAAAAAAAAGAAAGATATATATATATATTTACGCATAGTAGATAGGTGTTTTATTTAATTACATCAGACAAATATAATAATTATACAATGAAGAGATGCTATTTATTAGGTTTTGTTATAATTTTAAAGTTTTTTGCCAGCAACAACTTCTATCATATTTTCCTGATTAAAATATCTTTGAGCCAAAGTTCTAAGTTCTTCAGCTGTAACGCTTTGAACAGCTTTTAGCGATTCTTCAAAATAGGAATCGGATAAATGCGAAGTCTGAATAAACATCCAGGCATCCGATAAAGAGAATGGACCTTCATAACTACGGCACATTTCCCCTAACATATAATTCCTAACCATTTCTAGTTCAGACTGGGGAACTAATTCAGTCTGCAAGGTCTTCATTTCATTATAAACCTCTTTAATAATATCTTCAGCATACTCATTTGCAGCTTCAGTGGAAACAACAAAGACTCCCGCATCCGGATATGAAGCTATTCCCGAAGAGATACCATACGTATAACCTTTATCTTCACGAATATTAGACATAAGTCTACTGCCAAAATATCCTCCAAAGATTGTGATCAGAACTCTCATTTTATAATAATCCGGATGAGTTCTTTGAATCATCACCTTTCCCATTTTTATTGAGCTTTGCATCGCAGAATCCTGTTCTGTGAAAACTCGTTTTAAAGAGGTGGTTTTAATATCTGCTGGCAATGTAAGCACTTTATTCTCAATCTTTCCCCAGGCTTCTTTACCGAAGGTATTCTCTAACTGATTTAATATTTCATCTGTAACCTTTCCTGAAATATAAATGCTACAATTCCCCGAATGGTAATACTGATCATAGAATTCCTTGAGACACGCTGAAGTAACTTTATCATAATCTGCTTCAATAGCAAAGCGACCGCAAGGGTGCTCTTCACCAAAGATCGAACTTGCAAAGCTTTTCTGAGCCAGATATTCAACTTTTGTGCTATTAATAAGAAATTGGTGTTTGTTGGTTTCAACAACCGTACTCAGTTCCTTCTCAGGAAAAACCGGTTCCTTTACTATTGACTCAACAATTTCCAATGTATTGGCAAAATACTTATTCAGGGAGTACAATGTTATGTAGGAATACTCCATAGAAGTAGATAGCTCAAGCCAGGCTCCATAATAATCTAATTTCTCTGCTATCTCAGCCGAGGTAAAACGCTTAGTACCCTCTCTTAACATTCTATTGGTAAAAAGTGTCTGCAACAACTGTGTTTGATGCCATTTACCTGCACCAATAAGTATATCTACTCTAACAACATCCTGATTACCTGCTTCAATAACATTAAGAGGTATACCATTCGACATTGTTTTTCTCTGAGGGACAGCAATAGATATTTGTTCTATAGCTTTTATTTCTGGTTGAATCTTTCTATTCAGCATTTTGTTTCTTTAAAAATAATTCAGCTTTCATTAAATCCTCAGGCGTATCTATTCCAATGGTTTCAACATCTGTAATGCCTACTTTAATGGTATAACCATTTTCCAGCCAACGAAGTTGTTCCAAAGACTCAGCCAATTCAAGTGATGATTGAGTTAAAGAAGTGATTTCTTTTAGAACTTCTGCACGATAAGCATATAAACCAATGTGCTTATAATAAGTATGATGCTTCAACCAATCAGCCTTATCGTGATTTCTTGTAAATGGAATAATTGAACGGCTGAAATATAAAGCGTTCCAGTTCTTGTTTACCACAACTTTAGGGGAATTCACATTCTCCAAAACCTGAAAATCATCATCAGAAGAGAATGGTTTAACCAGTGTGGCAATATGAGTAGAAGCATCATCAAAACAAGCTTTTATTGATTCCAGCTGAGAAGGTTGTATAAATGGTTCATCTCCCTGAATATTAACAACGACATCAAACCCTGCACCAACTTTAGTAAAAGCCTCATAACAACGGTCTGTCCCACTCTTATGCTGATCTGACGTCATAACAACTTTACCGCCAAAAGATTTTACAGCCTGTTCTATTCTTTCATCATCAGTTGCAACATAAGCTTCATCCATACAGTCGCGCACTTGTTCATATACTCTTTGAATAACTGTTTTACCGCCTAATATGGCCAAGGATTTACCGGGGAAACGAGTAGAAGCATATCTTGCCGGTATTATTCCAATAAATTTCATTATGATATATCTTTTAAAATCTGTTCAAAGTTTCAAAAGTACAAAATTATTTGGTAATACACTCTTTTTACCGTTATTTTGTCTACAAAATGAAAGTTATGAAACAACATATATGCCTTATATCCATTGGTTCTAACACCAATAGAGATATTAATATCAAACTAGCACAAAAAGAATTATCAATTCATTTCCGGGATATATATTTCGGGAAAGAACAAGATACAATTCCCATTGGAATGTCTAACCCGGCTCATTTTACAAACCAACTGGCTAAATGCTCTACTACATTATCTATTGAAGAGCTAAAGATCATCTTTAAGAAAATTGAATCTCAAGCTGGTCGTTTGCCTGCTGATAAAATGGATGGGATAATAAAGCTGGATATTGATTTACTGACTTATGATGATAAAGTACTGAAGGAGGAGGACATGAAGAAAGAATTTATTATTGAAGGATTGAAAGAGTTCGGGCTTTAATCAAACTCTTTTAGTAGATTTAGGTTATAAAAAAGAAAATACACAAAAGTAGAATCAGGTCTTTTAGAATTGAATATTAAAAACGATCTCAGATAGATATCTAAAAAAAGTAATCGAGTAGAAAGAAAACAATTTCGTCTTCTTCTTACTCGATTTATTTTTTTGCCACAGAAACCTGTAACTGTTATTTAGAACTAATCCTTATTCAGAGAATAGACTATCAATACCTCCCGGAGAGTTTGCAGGAATAGAGTCATTACCGCAAACATTATTGTTTAAATATGGGAATACATCCGATTCTGAATATCCTAAAGACTTATCCGCAAACACCTTTTTCATAAAAATACCCCAAATAGGAAGTGCCATTGCAGCTCCTTGTCCATAGAACATTGTATCGAAGTGAATATCACGATCTTCACCTCCTACCCAACATCCGGTGACAAGCTTTGGAGTAAATCCTACGAACCATCCATCGGAGTTACGTTGAGTAGTTCCTGTTTTACCTCCTACATCGGCACTTGTATAACGACGCACCCTACCACCTGTACCTTCATTAATAACCGCACGCAACATTGTTAGCATTTTAGATGCACTGGATGCACTTATTACTTCTTCCATTTGCGGATGGAATGTTGCTATCACATTACCTTCATTATCTTCTATTTTAGTAACAAGCATTGGTTCACAGCGAAGTCCGTTATTTACAAAAGCAGTATAAGCGCTAACCATTTCTCCAACAGATATTTCACAAGGACCTAAGCAAAGAGAAGGACTAGCTACTATATTACGATTCTTCACCCCAAAACGATGAATTAAACGCACCAAAGAGGAAGCATTTAATCTACTCATTAGATAAGCAGAAATCCAGTTGTTTGAATTTGCAAGTCCCCATTTAAGAGTAACCATCTCTCCGTATCTCTTGCTTGAAGTATTACGTGGAGTCCACGATTCTCCAGCAGCAGTAATAAGAGTTTGTGGTACATTACGGGTAACATCGCAAGGAGTAAACCCATTTTCCATAGCAAGTGCGTAAAGGAAAGGTTTAATTGTAGATCCTACCTGACGACGTCCAACTTCAGCCATGTCATATTGGAAGAATGCATAATTCGGTCCACCAACATAAGCTTTCACTGCTCCTGTAGTTGGATCCATTGACATAAATCCGGCTCTCAGGAAGAACTTATAATATTTAATCGAGTCCATTGGAGTCATCACAGTATCCTTCACTCCATACCAGGTAAACACAGACATCTGTTCCGGAGTTTTAAATGCTTTAAGGATGTCACTCTCTGAATATCCTGCATTTCTCATTGTGTTATATCGTTCCGACTGTCTCACAGACCGCATCAAAATATCTTTTACCTGTTCTCTTGACAGCTGATTTGTGTATGGAGCTGTACTTTTTCCTCTCTTTTCTTTAAAGAAAAGTGGCTGTAAATAATGTCCAACATGTTCTTCTACAGCTTCTTCAGCATACTGTTGCATATGCGAATCAATTGTAGTATAAATCTTTAAACCATCTGTATAGATATTATAGCTGGTTCCATCTTTCTTCCTATTTTTAGAGCACCATCCGTAAAGAGGATTATTTTCCCAAGCTAAAGAGTCTTCATAAAACTTCTGAGTTTGCCATGATGCATAATCTTCCCTATGAGGTTCTTTTGCCGTCATTATTATTCGAAGATATTCACGGAAGTAAGTTGCCAGACCTTCTTTATGATCTACACGATGAAATTTAAGCCTTAAAGGGATTTGCATTAAAGAATCTCTTTCTTCCTCAGTAATATAATCAGCCTTTCTCATCTGATCAAGCACAACATTTCTACGTTGCTCTACAAGTTCTCTGCGACGCACAGGATTGAATAGAGATGAGTTTTTACACATACCTACTAAGGTTGCAGCTTCTTCAATTGTCAGGTCTGCAGGATCTTTTGAGAAATAAGTATTCGCAGCAGTTTTAATACCTACAGCATTATTTCCAAAATCATACTTATTAAAGTACATAGTAAGGAGCTCCTCTTTTGTATAGTAACGTTCCAGCTTTACTGCAATAACCCACTCAATAGGCTTTTGAAACAAACGTTCCATAAAGTTTCCGGCACCGGGAGAGTAAAGTTGTTTGGAAAGTTGCTGAGTAATGGTACTACCTCCACCAGCATTTTTCTGCAAAAAGATTCCACGTTTTACTACAGCACGTCCCAATGCCCTGATGTCAATACCAGAATGTTCTTCAAAACGAACATCTTCGGTTGCTATTAACGCATCAATCAGCGAGTGCGACATATCTTTATAGCCAACATAGACTCTATTTTCCTTACTCAAAGACCATGTTCCAAGAGTTTTCCCATCACTTGACAGAATTTCTGAAGCAAATTTATAATTAGGATTTTCTAATTCATCAACTTCGGGCATGTAACCAATCCATCCCCAAGCAATAAAACAAAAGAGAACTGTACATAAAACCACAAATGTTCCGAACGCTATCCACAGCCATCGGACAAGCCTTTTTATAGATCTCGGAGTACTTTTTACTTCACCTTGATTCATTTTTTCAATATATAAGTTTCAGCGCAAAATTATAATAAATCTTTTAATTAAAAGAACTTTCCAATAATCATTTTTTTCCATACCTTTACGCTCCGTATTGTACATTCAATGATAAATAGATAAGAATATGGAAAATAGAAGTTTAGTGACTATTGCCGAGCATTCAAAAGAGAAAATTCTCTACCTCCTTGAGATGGCAAAGCAGTTCGAGAACAATCCAAACCGAAAAATACTGGATGGAAAAGTTGTAGCAACCCTTTTTTTTGAGCCATCTACCCGTACCAGATTAAGTTTTGAAACTGCAGTAAACAGACTTGGAGGGCGCATAATTGGTTTCTCTGATGCTTCAACTACAAGTTCTTCGAAAGGCGAAACACTAAAAGACACAATAATGATGGTTAGCAACTATGCCGACCTGATAATAATGCGTCATTATCTGGAAGGAGCTGCCAGATATGCCAGCGAAGTTGCTCCTATACCTATTATAAATGCAGGTGACGGAGCTAATCAGCATCCTTCCCAAACAATGCTGGATCTTTACTCCATCCAAAAAACTCAGGGAACATTAGAAAACCTGAATGTATTCCTGGTAGGCGACTTAAAATACGGACGTACTGTTCACTCATTGTTAATGGCAATGCGCCATTTTAATCCTACTTTCCATTTCATTGCTCCTGATGAATTGAAAATGCCTGAAGAATATAAGATTTATTGTAATGAGAATAACATTAAATATGTAGAGCATACTGATTTTACTGAAGATATTATTGCAGATGCCGACATCTTATATATGACTCGTGTGCAGCGTGAGCGCTTTACAGACTTAATGGAATATGAACGTGTGAAGAACGTTTATATTTTAAGAAATAAAATGCTTGAAAAGACTCGTCCTAATCTTCGTATACTTCACCCACTACCTAGAGTAAACGAAATTGCTTATGATGTGGATGACAATGAAAAAGCATATTATTTCCAACAGGCCCGCAACGGACTATTTGCACGTCAGGCTATTATTTGCGACGTTCTTGGTATTACTTTGGATGATATTAAAGAATAGAGTCTGTATCATCATTTATTAATTTTTTATTATTAATCAATCATTTAATTCAATGAGCGAAATAAGACAAGCACTACAGGTAGCAGCTCTGAAGAACGGCACTGTAATAGATCATATACCAACAAATAAACTATTTACTGTTGTTTCATTATTAGGACTAGAACAGATGGACAGCAAGATCACCATTGGTTATAATCTGAATAGTAACAAGCTAGGGAAAAAAGGTATTATAAAAATAGCAGATAAGTTCTTTGATGATGAAGAGATTAACCGCATATCAGTAGTAGCACCTCATGTTAAACTGAACATCATCCGCAATTATGAAGTAGTTGAAAAGAAGGAAGTTAATATGCCCGATGAGCTGAAAGGTATTTTAAAATGTGCAAACCCAAAGTGCATTACTAACAATGAACCTATGCCAACACATTTCAAAATGGTAGATAAAGAAAATGGAGTTTTCAAATGCCACTATTGCGAAAAAGAGCTGAAGAAAGAAGAAATTGTATTATTACAACGTAGAACATTATAATGAAGCAGGACTGGAAGCCGGGAACAATGATTTATCCGTTACCAGCAGTATTGGTTAGCTGTGGCAGCGAAGAAAGCGAATATAACATTATTACTGTAGCATGGGTTGGTACAATTTGTACTAATCCACCCATGTGCTATATTTCTGTTCGTCCAGAACGCCACTCCTATCCCATACTAAAGAAGAACATGGAATTTGTCATTAATCTAACAACAAAGGACATGGCTTTTGCAACCGACTGGTGTGGAGTACGCTCAGGAAAAAACTTCAATAAGTTCTCGGAAATGAAACTGACTCCAGGAAAAGCTTCCGTGGTTAGCGCTCCAATCATTGAAGAATCTCCTCTTTGTATTGAATGCAGGGTTAAGGAAATTATATCTTTGGGATCACACGATATGTTTATATCCGAAGTTGTAAATGTAAAGGCTGATGAGAAATACTTGAATGATAAAACTGGTAAATTTGAGTTTTCAAAAAGCAATCCTCTGGTTTATGTACACGGCAATTATTTTGATCTGGGAGAAAATTTAGGCAAATTCGGCTGGTCCGTTGAGAAAAAAAAATAAGCATGAAGAAAATAGCCTTATTTTTATTTGTTTTAGGATGGAGTTTTTCTTGCTTTGCACAGGAAGACGTAAAAAGTACACATGAAAATAAAGTCAACTTTGGTATAAAAGGAGGTTTTAATGCATCAATGTACTATATTGATGAGTTTAAAATAAAAGACATAACAATCAACGAAGTCCAGAACAATTATAAGGTAGGGCATTTTGGAGCCATATTTCTTAGAATAAACATGAAAAAGCATTTTATAGAGCCTGAGCTTTCTTATCATGTGAGTAAATCCGAAATATCCTTTGATAAAAGAGGGTCTCAACATCCAGATATTGAACCAGACTACGCAAGTGTTAATTCTACCATCCACACTATTGAAATGCCACTGCTTTACGGATACAATTTCATAAAAGAGGGACCTTACGGCATGGCATTCTTTGTTGGGCCAAAATTCAAATATATATTGAATAGCAAAAGCAAACTGGAGTTTACCAACTTTGATCAGGAAGGGATTAAAGAGAAGCTTTATCCTGTGAACATAAATGCAGTTGCTGGAGTTGGAGTGAATATTTCAAATATATTTTTCGATTTCAGATATGAAGTAGGATTAAGAAACATCTCTAAATCTGTTACTTACATAGAATCAAACTCTGATGGAACGGAAGAAGTAGCCAATATAATTTTCAAAAGAAGAAGTAATTTACTCAGTTTTTCACTAGGAGTAATCTTTTAATCTTCTTTTTTTTATCGCTATAAACTTTTAATTTCTCTTTTTTTTGGCTAATTTTGTGCGCTTAATAAAGGATCTCGAGTAAAAACACTTATTATCATCATACTTAGAATGAAAAGAGACGATTTAATTTTCGATATTATCGAAAAAGAGCATCAAAGACAGCTCAAAGGTATCGAGCTGATTGCATCAGAAAATTTTGTTAGTGACCAGGTTATGCAAGCAATGGGATCTTGCCTAACAAATAAGTACGCAGAAGGCTATCCTGGCAAACGTTATTATGGCGGTTGTGAAGTGGTTGACCAAAGCGAGCAAGTGGCTATTGACAGATTAAAAGAAATCTTTGGGGCTGAATGGGCAAATGTTCAACCACACTCAGGAGCTCAGGCTAATGCAGCCGTTTTCCTTGCTGTATTGAACCCTGGAGATAAGTTTATGGGATTAAATCTGGCACACGGCGGTCACCTTTCTCACGGTTCTTTAGTTAATACTTCTGGTTTAATTTATACTCCTTGCGAATATAATGTAAATAAAGAAACTGGTCGCGTTGACTATGACCAGATGGAAGAAGTAGCACTTCGTGAAAAACCTAAGATGATTATTGGTGGTGGTTCTGCATATTCTCGTGAATGGGATTACAAACGTATGCGTCAGATTGCTGATAAAATCGGAGCTATCTTAATGATCGACATGGCTCACCCTGCTGGTCTTATCGCTGCTGGTTTATTAGAAAATCCATTAAAATGGGCTCACATCGTAACTTCTACTACACATAAAACTCTTCGTGGTCCCCGTGGTGGTGTTATTTTAATGGGCGAAGACTTCCCTAACCCATGGGGAAAGAAAACTCCAAAGGGAGAAATCAAAATGATGTCTCAATTACTTGATTCTGCAGTATTCCCAGGAATCCAGGGTGGTCCACTAGAACACGTAATCGCTGCTAAAGCTGTTTCTTTTGGAGAATGTTTGCAACCAGAATACAAAGAATACCAAAAACAAGTAAAGAAGAATGCTGCTGTTTTGGCACAAGCTTTAATAGACAGAGGCTTCACTATCATTTCCGGTGGAACAGATAACCACTCTATGTTGGTTGATTTACGCGAAAAATATCCAGATTTGACTGGTAAAGTTGCTGAAAAAGCTTTGGTTTCTGCAGATATCACAGTTAACAAGAACATGGTTCCATTCGATACTCGTTCTGCTTTCCAAACTTCAGGTATCCGTTTAGGAACTCCTGCTATCACAACTCGTGGTGCTAAGGAAGACTTGATGATTGAAATTGCTGAAATGATTGAAACAGTTCTTTCTAATGTAGAAAATGAAGCAGTTATTACTTCTGTTCGTGAAAGAGTGAACAAAACAATGGCTAAATATCCATTATTTGCTTATTAATGATTATCCGCTTCTAATTATATTAAAAAGGGTTGTTCGAACAACCCTTTTTTTTATTCCTTTTCTGTGGGATAGCTATGAAACCGTTTTCAAATATTCAATTCTCAGAGACTTAATTTTACTTTTTAGTCAGACTCTTTCTTGTCATTATAAAATAGTTGTCCCTTAAAAGTGATTATATCTATGATTAAAAGTAACTCTTTATTTTTGATTTCTGACTTTTCAAAGAGCGACTATAATAATCAAGCAACCTGCAATTCCCTATTCGGGATTAAACAACAGATGTTACTGATAAAATAGAATATTCTCGAAACATTCTTTAATGGAAATATTGTACTAAGAAGCAATATAAAGATTCTACTTAATCTTAAACACAAAGCCAGAGGCAGTCATATACTTTCCTCCTTGCATTGCATTAAACATATAGGCTGGCTTACCGTTTTTGAATAATATCTGTGGTCTTTCAAACCTTCCATAGCGGGTAAGATGTTTGGGTGCCGGAGGTTCTTTCAGATATGCATCCGCTCCGTACCAGCCAATCTGAGGTTTTCCCCAATGAATCCCATCTTTCGACTCTAGATAAAGACCGACTGTATGATTATAGAATCCCATATCGCGCATTAGCATTTTGAATTTACCTTTTTGATACCATATAAAAGCATCCTCCACTTGTTGGTTTTTACCGTATACAGAAAAGTCTATCAACGGATTGCCTTCGTAGCGAACATAAGGGCCTTCGAGTTTCTTTGCTATTGCCAGACCATATTTACGATTTCCTTTAACTCCATTCTTTTCCTGAGTATAATCTACATTGTTCCACGATTTGTAATAAAGCCAATACTCACCATTGGGATGTTTAATAAATGCAGGATTTGTTGTGCAATGATCATCCCATGATCCTTCAGGGCCAGCTTCCAACAAGGGTTTATCACTTCTGGTCCAGGGACCGTTTAATGTTGGAGCCGTAGCTAGTCCAATGCGCTTAGTGTTAGTCTTCCCATTACTATTACCCATATAAAAAAGACAATATTTGCCGTCAACGTATTCGATATGAGGATTATGGCAAGTTGTAGCATCCCAATATCCGGGACGAGGTGCAAGTACTGTTTCAACATAAGTATACGGTCCTTCAGGACGATCGGCCACTGCATGAGCTATTTCCGATTTATGAATCCACCCTCCCATTCCATATTTAGCCGGCCAGCGTGAATAAAACACATGAACCTTTCCATCCGGTCCATAAATTGGAGCTACACACCACACATAGTAATCTTCTGTTTCAAGGATTCTTCCCATTGGAGTGAGAGACTTGCAGAATTTTGAAACATCTTTCTTTTTAAAATCCTTAAAGGTATCCGGCTTATTTTGAGCCAAAGCACCTAAAGAAATTAAAAATGAAAGAATCCATATAAACTTGCCTTTCATTTTCTTGTATTAAATAATTAATGGGTGCAAATATATGAAGACCGATCTTCAATATTTGCACCCATTATGCTGTTTTATATTCGGAAATTGATGTTGATTAGCTCAATCCATCAATAAAGCCATTTACAATATCTATCCGTATTGCCTGAGGATCCTTTGGTAGGCCCGGCATACGCATTATGTCTCCTGCAATAGCAACAATCATCTCAGCACCATTATTTATAACAATATCACGAATATGCAATTCAAAATCGGTAGCAACTCCATAAGCTTTATCATCTGCAGAGAAAGAGTACTGAGTTTTTGCAATACAGATCGGGTAATCTGAAATGCCCATGTCTTTTATAAGCTTTAGCATCTTATTTGCCTGACTGCTGAAAGTTACCATCTTTGCACCATAAATATTCTTAGCAACTTTCTCAATCTTTTCGGGTACTGAATCTTCATCCTTATAAGTAAAGGTAAGTGGTGCGGAAGGTTTTTCCTGAATAGTACGAGCCACAAGTTCTGCAAGTTCAACAGCACCTTCACCGCCGTCGGTAAATGCATTGTTTACGGCAAAACCCACACCTGCCCATTCGCAATACTCACGTACCATTGCTATTTCTTCTTCTGAGTCTGTGCTATATTTATTAAATGCAACCACTACATTCTGGTGAAAAGAGCGAATGTTATTGATATGCTTATCCAGATTCTTTAATCCTTCACACAGTCCATTCAGATTAGGCTCTTTGATTTTATCAAGGCTCACTCCACCATGCATTTTCAATCCCTGAGCAGTGGCTACAATTACTGTCAGTTTTGGTTGCAATCCAGATTTGCGACACTTGATATTAAAGAACTTTTCAGCACCAAGATCGGCACCGAATCCGGCTTCAGTAATAACATAATCTCCAAAAGACATCGCCATTTTTGTTGCAACAATAGAGTTGCAGCCATGAGCAATATTAGCAAAAGGACCACCATGTACAAAGGCTGCAGTATTTTCTGTTGTCTGAACCAGGTTAGGATGAATTGTATCTTTTAAAAGTACGGTAATGGCACCCGCCACACCAAGATCTTTCACTGTAAAAGGTTTATCGTCGTAAGTGTATCCAAGTAGGATATTCTCAATACGGCGACGAAGATCTTTCAAATCTCTTGCCAAACAAAGGATAGCCATAATTTCGGAAGCAGGAGTAATATCAAATCCGGCTTCACGGGTTATGCCGTTTGCCTTTCCTCCAATACCCACAACAATCTCCCGAAGCGTACGATCGTTTACATCAAGAACACGCTTCCAAAGAATTTCTTTTAGTCCAAATCCCGAAGCCTGATTCTGATAAAGATAATTATCGAGTAAAGCGGTAATCATGTTATGCGCCGAAGTGATGGCATGAAAGTCTCCCGTAAAATGAAGATTGATATTCTCCATTGGAAGCACCTGCGCATATCCTCCACCGGCTGCTCCACCTTTCATACCGAAACATGGGCCAAGAGATGGTTCGCGCAATGCCACGATTGCTTTCTTGCCTATTTTATTTAATCCCAATGCAAGACCTATTGAAACTGTTGTTTTACCAATACCGGCTTTTGTAGGAGTAATAGCGGTTACAAGAATCAGATTACTGTTCTTTACCTTATCTTCGTTTATTAAATGTACAGGAACTTTCGCAATGTAACGGCCATAATTCTCCACCTCATCAACAGGAATGCCCACATTACATGCTACTTTCTTTATTTTGTCTAGCTCAACGCTTCTTGCTATTTCAATATCTGTCTTCATATATATTCGTTTAGAATGCAAAATTAACAATAAAGAACGAATGGGAATAACAAATAATGAAAAAATGAATATATATCGACTATATATTACATATATATATAATAAAGGCCCTCATATTATAAATTTAATAGAAAAAACGAAATCTGAATAATCAAAATTGAGGGAATCAAGAAGTAATGCAAGCATAATGGCAGAATCTAAAAGAGATAAATTTCATATCTGGTGACTAATTAACATTTATTCAAAGTAAGATTTCTCTTTAGATGTACATTGAATGAATATTTTGATATACATCAAAGCATGTGTTAGATGTATATCAAAGCATACGTTTGATGTACATCATAATTAGAAAACTTAACGGAAGAAATAAAAAAGCTGTCCGGTGTTTTACCAGACAGCCTTTACATATATAATATTAGTACAATCTTTCTATTGTCTATTCAATTATACTGTATCTTTCAGTTATAGTCCTAACGCAAATTTTCTCAAATAGAATTCCTGAGGCACGCCGCTCTTATTCAGGAAACGAACGGCTTTTACTGACTCTTTGCCCATAGTTGCCTTGAGCAGTTCGCCATCCTGTTCACAAGCAAGAGCTTGCCAGTTGTCACCATCAGTAGTAAACTGAAGCTCTCCCCATTGCAAGAGATCAGCTTTTCCTGCATTAAATTCTATCGAACGAAGCTTCGTTGCTTTCAATAGTTGAATAGTTATAAATGCATCTTTATCTGCTTTGATTACTTCATTTGAAGGAGATAGACTCACTGTTTTTTCCTTCAATTGCAAAGGCAAAGATTTCACCTGAGAAATATTGCTTAGCAAAGTATGAGGGCAATAATCATAGACTACTGCAAGATTCTCGTCAAATTGTTTGTTATAACGTTCTGTTGCCTGAGCATATAGATTATTCACAAACGGTACCAGTACAAGTGATCCAACCTTCACCCCTGGTTGCCATGGATTAATATTATTGGTGGCATCAAGCTCGAACATCTGTTCTTTCAGTTCCTTTACACGAGAATAGTCGAGTTTGAAGCTCTCTTTATCAGCTGCTTCCAGATCGCGAAGCATATCCATTACAGCAGCTCCGGTTTGTCCTAGCAATCCGAATTGTTTTATCCAGGGATTTATGTCTTTAATCAAGAGGTCATTGTCCTTACTTCTCAAAAGAACATCGGATGCTGCAACAATGCTTTTAAATTCACGTTCCAGCGTAGTGAAATCATCTTTCGGATATGTTCCTTCAGATTGAAAAGCACTCAGGAATCGTTCAGTTACGGGTTTGATTATTACAGATTCCTCCCGACGGTATTTATGACCGTTAGCTCCAAGATCTGAATTGTGCGATGCAAATACACGCAAAGCTTCGTAATTGGTTGGCATAATTGCCTTAAGCGAACCTTGCCATGCAGCATTAGGATCATATTTCTTCATGTTCCATGTATAATCTGCCACCCCATAAATAGCAACTTTCGAGGCTTCGGCATGCTCCATTGGGTTTGTAACAAAGCCCGACATTGTTTGAGCAATATCTGTATCGTTACCATAAACCGGTCCCATCAGTAAATGATCTCTTACATAATCCGTAACTGGGAAATTCCACCATATATATGCCGGTCTTTTAATCTGAGAGTTAATCCAGTCCATACCATCACGATGAATATCTGCCACCACACGATCGCCGGTCCACATTATCTGAATAGAAGGATTCAGCTTCTCGCCTAAAGTTCTAAGATAGCCTTTCTCCAGATTAGCCCAACTCTTATTATATTCAGTAGGACACATCACCAATGGAGTTACGTCCTTCTTAACCTTCACGAACTGATCGTCGATATAATTAAGCAATTCAGCCTGCTTCAGCGGGTCTGTTCCTTCGCCCGAAATATCATCAAAAAACACTGCAAAAGAACGTATGCCCAGATCATACATCTGACTAAACTTCTGTAAAAGCAATTCGCGGTCTTCATCATTCCAACGAATATCCTGTCCCGGATGAATGGCCCAGACAAAGTCCACCTTGTTACTCTTTGCCAACTTTACAAGTTCTGCCATCCGTTCAGCCTCTTCCTGCGGATAAGGCTTTCTCCAGTTTGGTGAACTATGAAAAGGATCATTCTTGGGGCCGTAGATATATGTATTTAATTTATTAGCTCCGTAAAACTTCAGTTGACTTACACGGTCTTCATAGCTCCAAGGTTTGCCATAAAACCCTTCAACAACTCCGCGGTAACGAACATCCGGATAGTCTGTGATATTAATCTGAGGAAGATTTCCTTCTTTGAGAAGCTGGGATACTGTCTGCATACCATAGAAAGTACCGCGCTCATCCGAGCCAACCAAAACAAGTTTTTTATCATCAATGCTCAAGTAATAAGCTTCCGGTTTCTGAGGAACCAAGCGTGCATATTTCTTCACTGCCTTATCACCTTTTTCACCGATAATAACCTTAAAACCTTTTTTGGCCATTCTTCCTGCAAATAGATCCTTCAGAATATTAACTGCATCGGTATCAGCATTGTCTGCTCCTATTAATTGCACATGCTCAGGCAAAGTTAAAGACTTACCAGAGATTTTCATCACTTGCGGACGAGGTTGCAACATTATTTCCTGTGCATTCAATCCCGAATTGAGCAGAAATCCACAAGTCATAACTCCAGTAACTGTTTTTATTAAATTCATTTGTTTCTCTTTACTATTATTAATCAACAGTACAAATATAATATAATTAAGGATATTATTAATAATATAATTTAAAATCAAAAGGTAACAGAAGCGTATTTATTATAAAAGATAGAATTATGCAGCAAAACTAAATTAATTATTTAATAAAAAGACAGGCACAAAAAACAGCCTTTAAACAGTAACTAAATACCATTTAAAGGCTGAATAATAAAAATGTTATATTGTTAGAAAGAATCTATAGCTATTAGAAAGCCTTACGATAGATCTTTTCAATATCTTCGATTGAAGTTGTACGTGGGTTTCCTCCTGTACAAACATCATTGAATGCAGCAACAGCAAGAGTAGGAATATCTTCTTCCTTCACTCCTATTTCATTAAGTTTCTGAGGAATATTGATGCTGATAGACAAAGCATTTACTGCATCAATAGCTGCCTTCACACCTTCTTCGCAAGTCATACCTTCTACATTTACACCCATTGCCTTAGCAATATCTTTGTATTTTGGAGCAGCTGGAGATTCTGCGTTGTATTCCATTACGTAAGGCAATAACAATGCATTAGCAACACCGTGAGGAGTATCATAGAAAGCACCTAGAGGGTGAGCCATTGAGTGAACAATACCCAAACCTACATTTGAGAATCCCATACCTGCAATGTATTGTGCCTGAGACATAGCTTCGCGAGCAACAGTATCCTTACCATTATCAACAGCAGCTTTCAAGTTCTGAGCAATCATTTCAATTGCTTTGATTTCGAACATATCGCTCATAGCCCATGCACCTGGAGTAATATAACTTTCAATTGCGTGAGTCAAAGCGTCCATACCTGTTGCAGCAGTCAAACCTTTAGGCATAGAATACATCAGTTCCGGGTCAACGATAGCAACAGAAGGGATATCGTTAGGATCTACACACACCATTTTCTTTTTTGCATCCTCATCAATAATCACATAATTGATGGTTACCTCAGCAGCAGTTCCTGCAGTTGTAGGCAATGCAAAAGTAGGAACAGCTTTATTCTTTGTATCAGCAACACCTTCCAAAGACTTAATGTCAGCAAATTCCGGATTGTTAACTACAATACCAATACCCTTAGCTGTATCAATAGAAGAGCCACCACCAAGAGCAATAATAAAATCGGCACCCGATTCTTTGAAAGCAGCAACACCATTTTGCACATTAGCAATAGTTGGATTTGCTTTTACATCACTGTAAAGTTGATAAGGAATATTAGCGCTTTCAAGTACTTTTGTAATTTCGGCGGCAACACCAAACTTGATAAGATCTTTGTCAGTTACAAAAAAAGCTTTTTTAAAACCACGACGTGCAGCCTCAACAGCAATTACACTTCGGCAACCGGCTCCGAAGTAAGAAGTTTCATTTAAAATAATTCTATTCATATATTTTTTTGTTAAGAGTATCAATTTGGCCGCAAAGATAGGAAAATTGCATGCATGAAGCATCCTGCCAGATGTATATTTTAAACAAAAAAATCCTTAAAACGGCAATTTTGCTTTATAAAAGATTAGCTTGAAATCTTATTTCGCACCTACTCTATTGACTCTCAACAAACTAAATATTATATCTATACAAAAAACGATTTATACAAAAGTAGATTTTATTTCTTACGATAATCACTTGGCGACATACCTACGTGCCGCTTAAAATATTTACCAAAAAAAGACTGGTTAGGGAATCCCAGCTGATCTGATATTTCCTGTACAGTCAGAGAAAAGTTTTTTAATCTGGCTTTAGCTTCCAAAATAACCTGTTCGTCAATCCACTCTCCTGCCGAACGTCCGCTAACCTCTTTTATAACCCTTGAAAGATGTTTGGGAGTAAGGAAAAGCTGGTCAGCATAAAAAGTCACACTTCTTTCTTTTATAAAGTATCTACTGACAGACAGTAGAAACGATTCAAAAAGTTCTTCTTTTCGGGATCTAAATCTCTTTTCCGGTATATGAGTTTCAAAAATGCTATACATCTCAAATATCAGAGCGCGAATTATATTTTTTGTTATCTCCTTACGATATGTATTATTCTTGTTTTTCACCTTTTCCCACAAAAAAGAGTGGTATTCCATAACCGATGAGACTTCATTATCACTTAATTCTGTACAAGGATGGTCTTTAATATAAAGAAATATAGGCACGATTCTTTCAAGAGCTACCACGATTTCATCTGTAAAAGAACGAGATAACGCAAAAAACAGGCCTGTAAAATCATCGCTATTCTCATGAAGTTGTACTATCTGATCATAAGTAAGTATAATCATATCATTTTTTTTCAGATTATAATCTTTCAGATTAAGCCCTACTCTGGCATGTCCGCTCAAAGTAATAGCCAGTACAGTTAGATCAATCCGAGTGGGATAATCAAAAATAGGAACATTATTAACATTATTAAAAATTGCAAAATCATTCTCAATATAATCTGCCTCAGGAAACCGTTCAAGTGTTGTAAGGTCCCATCGCTGTATTTCTTTATTCTCAAATTGTTCCATACGTCTTATTTTGGCACAAATATAAAATAAAAATATGACATTCAGGTACGTAATGCGACAAACAGAACAATTAAGGGGGAGTACGGAACTTTCAAGCATTAACTTATCTCCTCAACTTTGCAACGGATTTAGAATCAATAGTATAATAAATTATATGGTATGAAAAAAAGAGAACAAGTATACGCATTGGCGTTGCTATTTTTGGTTGTTAGTTGTAAGGGTAAAAAGGAAGAAGCTACGGCTGACGAAGCTATTCCGGTAAAGGTGGAAACAGTATCTACAACCACCGCTACAGGAGAGCATAACTATGTGGGAACAGTTGAGGAAAACACAGGTTCGTCTCTTAGTTTTTCAGTAATGGGTACAGTAGAAAAGGTATTGGTGACTGAAGGACAAAGCGTATCTAAAGGACAATTGCTTGCTGTTCTTAATAAAGCTACATTGATGAATACCTATAATGCGGCTCATTCTTCATTAAAACAAGCTCAGGATGCATACAAGCGTCTGACTCAACTGCATGAAAGTGGTAGTTTGCCGGAAATTAAGTACGTAGAGATTCAGACTCAGTTGCAACAAGCAGAGGCAGCAGAAAGTATTGCAAAAAAGAATCTGAACGATTGCAATTTGTACGCTCCTTTTAGCGGAGTGATTGCAAAGAAATCTATTGATCCGGGTATGAACGTTGTTCCGGGAATAGAATCGCTCAAACTGGTTACCATAGATAAGGTAAACGTAAAGGTTTCTGTTCCGGAAAACGAGATTGCACGTGTAAAGAAGGGAGCAACAGCTCAGGTAGATGTTGCTGCGCTGGATCATAAATCATTTGAAGGCAAGATTGATGAAAAAGGAGTAATAGCCAACCCTCTTTCACATACATACGAAGTTAAAGTAAAACTCAATAATCCTCATCGAGAGCTGATGCCTGGAATGGTATGCGAGGTATATATTTCATCGCCCGACCAGCAGAAAGGTGGCATTCTTGTTCCAAACAGCGCCATTCAGATTCTTGATTCAGGCGAACGATTTGTTTGGTTGACAAAGAATGGCAAAGCCACAAGAAGAATCGTAGGAACCGGTGCACTGACTAACCAGGGAGTTGTAGTTACCAGTGGATTGTCGTCCGGCGATCAGGTTATTATTGAAGGAAATCAGAAAGTAAGTGAAGGAATGAAAATTACAGTAAAATGAGCAGAAGAAAAATAAATATAGTAGAATTGGCCATGAGGCACCGACAAATCGTGATTCTGATTGCGTCGTTGCTCGTGATGTTCGGGGTTTATTCGCTTATGGTGATGCCCAAACAGGAATTCCCCGTTTTCACTATCCGTCAGGGATTGGTTATCGGTGTTTATCCGGGTGCCACATCGGCTGAGGTTGAAGAACAACTGGCCAAGCCTTTGGAGAAATTCATCTTCACTTATAAAGAGGTAAAGAAGAAAAAGACTTATTCCACTTCTAAAGACGGGATGGTTATCGTTAATGTAGAGTTGAATGATGATGTGAAAAATAAAGATGAGTTCTGGTCTAAATTCAAACACGGATTGGAAGGATTCAAAATGCAATTGCCATCCGGAGTTCTTGCTTTGATGGCTAATGATGACTTTGGTGATACATCGGCAATACTCATTACTTTAGAGTCTGAGGATAAGACTTACCGTGAACTGGAGAAGTATCTGGAAGAGTTGCAGAACAGATTGCGCCGTATTGACGCAGTATCTAATCTTCGCAGTTATGGTTTGCAGAAAGAACAAATCAGCATCTATATAGAACAGGAAAAACTGGCTGCTTACGGCATCAGCTCTACTACCCTAGCTGCCAATCTTTTCACTCAGGGCTTTACAACCATGAGTGGATCAGTTGACAATAAGAATTTCGTGGCGCCTATTCATGTTTCGGAAACTTATAAAACAGAAAGAGATGTAGCTGAACAGATTATTTATTCAGATCCTACCGGACATGTGATTCGATTGAAGGACGTGGCTCGTGTGGTTCGCGAATATCCGGATCCTGATTCATACATTAAGAATAACGGAAAGAAATGTATCCTACTCTCAATGGAAATGCGCTCCGGGAATAACATTGTGCAGTTTGGGAAAGATGTAAACAAAGTATTAGAGTCATATCAGAAGGAATTACCTAAGAGTGTAAGCATGTATCGGATAGCCGACCAATCGAAAGTGGTTGGAGATTCTGTATTCAATTTCCTTAAGGAATTGATGATTGCCATTGGAGCTGTTATCATTGTTATTATGGCCCTACTCCCTATGCGCGTTGCTTCTGTTGCAGCGTCCACCATTCCGATATCCATATTTATATCATTGGGATTGTTTTATGCATTCGGAATTGAGCTAAATACAGTAACTCTTGCAGCATTGATCGTTACGCTGGGAATGATTGTAGATAATTCGATTGTTATAATTGATAGCTATCTGGAACATCTGGATGAAGGAATGTCTCGTTGGCATGCTTCCATTATGAGTGCCATGAAACTGTTCAAGTCTATCTTCTCTGCAACATTGGCTATCAGTATCACATTCTTCCCATTCCTTATTACCACAAACGGAATGTACAATGACTTCCTCAAGGTGTTCCCGTGGTCTATTAGTATTATCCTAGGCATATCTTTAGTTGTAGCCATGCTAATGGTTCCTTATATGCAATATTTCTTTATTACTAAAGGATTAAAGCATGCAGAAGGGGATAAGAAAAAGAAGAAGAATCTGCTAGACCTTATGCAGGAAAAGTATGAAGTACTGCTCAATAAATGTTTCAAGCACCCTTGGATTACATTAAGTGCAGGAGTGATAACCGTAGTTGCGGGATGTTTATTGTTCAGCACATTGCCACAACGACTGATGCCTATAGCCGAACGTAATCAGTTTGCCGTGGAATTCTATTTGCCTAAGGGAACAGCCATAGAGCAAACAGCCTCTGTGGTTAATCAACTTGAAAGCATTATGAAGAAAGATAAGCGGATAGTCTCTATTACCTCATTTGTTGGTGAAGGGTCTCCTCGTTTTCACACTTCATATGCACCCAATATGCCTGGCAGTAATTATGCACAGTATATTGTAAACACAGTTTCGCCGGAAGCAACCGTGGAATTGCTAGACGAACTGACTGATAAATATTCTAATTATTTTCCAAACACCTATATCCGTTTCAAACAGCTTGATTATTCGGACGCACGCTCACCTATTGAAGTAAGACTTAGCGGAGATAGCTTGAAAGACTTGAATAAAGCCGGAGAAAAGGTTCTACTTACACTAAGAAATATGGAGGGTTTGTCTTTGGTAAGACCAAACTTTGAGGAACAAACTCCGGGTGCTATGATACATATTAATAATGATGAAGCTAATCGTCTTGGAATTAGCAAATCTCTGGTAGCAGCAAATATGGCTATGCGCTTCGGCTCGGGCATTCCACTTACCACCTTGTGGGACGGAGATTATCCTATGCAGGTTAAGCTCAAAGCCGAAAGGAAAACAGATCCTAACTTCGAAGACCTGGGCAATGAATATGTGCAGTCAATCGTTCCGGGAGTTTCCGTACCTCTTCGCCAAATAGCTAACATAACTCCCGACTGGACCGAAGGACAGATTGTCCGCAGAAATGGAGTGAGAACTCTATCCATTAATGCGGATGTTAAAAGAGGTGTAAACACAACCACAATGACTGCCAAAGTTGAAAAGAGACTTGAAAATATTTCTCTTCCGAAAGGAGTCACTTTAAGCATGGGAGGTCAGAAAGAATCAGACGGGGAAGCTCTTCCACAAATTATAGGAGCTTTGCTTATCGCCGTTGTGATTATTTTCTTCATCTTATTGTTCCATTTCAGAAAGATAAACCTGGCTCTGCTGATTTTTAGTTCAATGTCATTAACAGTCTTCGGTGCAGCAATAGGAGTACTTATCATGAAACAAGATGTCAGTATGACAGGTATCCTTGGTATTGTGAGTCTGATGGGTATTCTCGTAAGAAACGGAATTATCATGCTAGATTATGCAGAAGAACTGAGGCACAAACACAATCTTCCTGTATATGATGCAGCTCTTGAGGCAGGAAAAAGACGTATGCGCCCTATCTTCCTGACATCTGCTGCAGCATCAATGGGTGTAATCCCTATGATTATAAGCAACAGTCCGCTATGGGGACCAATGGGAACAGTTATCTGCTTCGGAACACTTATATCAATGGTATTAGTTGTAACGGTATTACCTGTTGCATACTGGATTATTTTCAGAGGCAATAATAAAGGAATCGTTTCGCCCGAGTAATGCTTAAAATTTATTCCTCAATGGATTTTATTTATTGAGGAATAAACCAACAGTTATTGGTCAATAAATAAAAATCATTGGTGAATAAATTAGAATTATTCAGGTTTAATTTTCTAGATAATATAATCAAATGAAAAAGAGAAATATAGCACTCTTAAGTCTTTTCCTTTTAAGCGGATTAAGTATCTCCGCTCAGGAGGTTCTTACGCTGGAACAATGTAAGAAACTGGCTTTGGAGAACAACGTAAAAATCAAAAATGCCCAATTGGAACAGAATGCTTCCAATGAAACAAAGAAAGAGGCATTTACAAACTACTTCCCTACCGTAAGTGCCATTGGCGCCGGATTCAATGCCAATAAGGGAATGGCTGCCGTTGATATTATGGGCATGAGCATGTCGATGATGAAAAACGGAGTTGTAGGTGGGGTAACTGCTACACAGCCCGTCTTTGTTGGTGGAAGAATCGTGAATGGGAACAAGCTGGCTAAGCTTGGCACAGAAGTCAGCGGGTACCAGATGAAACTTTCCGAAGATGAAGTTTCGGTTACTGCCGAACAGTATTACTGGCAAATTGTTTCCCTACAGGAAAAAATGAAAACCATTGAGATGGTAGAAAAGATGCTCAACAATCTTCATAAGGATGTTACAGCAGCTTATAATGCCGGAACCACCACTAAAAACGATGTTCTGAAGGTTGAATTGAAACAGAATGAAATTGCCAGCAGTAAACTGAAACTGGAAAACGGTCTTGCACTGTCAAAACTTGCTCTTTGCCAATATATGGGCATTGCATCGAAAGATTTCGTAATGGATACTACCGAGTTCAAGTCACTTGTTTCTCCATTGGAATATAAAGTAAACCACGACGAGGCATTGCGTAATCGCACAGAGTACAAGTTACTGGATAAGAATGTGGAAGCCAATCGCCTTCAGACAAAAATGAAAATTGGAGAATATATGCCGTCAGCAGCTGTGGGTGCGGGATATATGTATCACGACTTAATGGATAAAGGGCGCAGTTTTGGTATGGTCTATGCAACAGTAGCCGTCCCTATATCCGGATGGTGGGGCGGTTCTCATGCCATTAAAAAGCAAAAGCTGAACGAAAAGATGGCAGAGAATACAAAGCAAAACTCAAGCGAGTTGCTGATGATACAGATGCAGCAGCTGTGGAACGATTTGGAAGAGTCATACAAACAGGTGAAACTCGCAGAAAAATCGGTTCAATCGTCCACAGAAAACCTAAGGTTAAACAATGACTTCTACAAAGCCGGAACAGTTGCCCTGAAAGACTTGCTGGATGCAGAGACTCTTATGCAGCAAAGCCGCGATCAGAAAACTGAAGCAAGCGTTGATTATTTAGTCAGGAAAACCAAGTATCTGCAGGCAACCGGCAGATAAATTTCTTTATGCTTCAACAAAAATATATCATTTGCTAAAGAATACAAAGATTGACTTTTATAATTTGAATGAGAGTACCCAAAGATAATTTAGGTGCTCTCATTTTTATTTATTGATTGGTTTAGACTGAAAAATAATTCTTTCTTCATTTAAAAAAAATGAGCAATATTTTTAGGCAGCTTATTTGTTTTATTTAAAACTGTTCGTATATTTGCGAACAATATATGGAAAAAGTTAAAGAATATACAGCAGAACAAGAACAGATTGCCCGCTTTGCCAAGGCAATGGGACATCCAGCACGAATAGCGATACTCGATTTTCTTGCATCGCAGGATAGTTGTTTCTTCGGAGATATTCACGATGAATTGCCCATTGCAAAAGCTACTGTGTCTCAACACTTGAAAGAGCTTAAAGATGCCGGACTTATTCAAGGTGAAATTGAAGCTCCTAAAGTAAGATACTGCATAGATAAAGAGAATTGGGCTAAGGCTCAAAAGCTTTTGGGAGACTTCTTTAATAAGAAAGATATAAAGAAAAACTGTTGCGGATAATATTTTTTTGCGCATATTGTTCGTTGATTTACGAATTACAATTAATCATTAAATAAATAATTAATATGGAAATTAAAATTCTTGGTTCAGGTTGTTCTAAATGCAAAACACTTGAAAAACTAACACGCGAAGTTGTAGATCAAAACGGTATCGATGCTTCAATATCTAAGGTTGAAGATATTATGGAAATCATGAAATACGGAGTTATGGCAACACCGGCATTGGTAGTCGATGGTAAAGTGATAATCAAAGGACGTATTCCTTCTTCTGAAGAGATTAAAGAAGCACTTACCAAATAAAATAAGCTATTTTCTATTAAAATGAAGCAAATCTCAACCATAAAACCTAGCAAAAGCATTCTCCTTATAGGAACTTTACTTCCTATGTGGTACCTAATATATCATTATCTTCAACCAATCAGCGATTGGCTTGTTGATTCTGTTATAGGAATGCAGAAAGGCGATCACCTCACGGAAACCATACGGTTCTTTATTTTTGAAGTTCCAAAAGTACTGATGCTGCTTGCACTGATAATCTTTATCGTAGGCATTATCCGTACTTACTTTTCGGCAGAGCGCACCCGGAAGATGCTCGAAGGTAAATCTACCTTTGCCGGAAATGTACTTGCTTCCATGCTGGGCATTGTTACTCCTTTCTGTTCATGTTCTGCCATTCCGTTATTTCTTGGATTTGTAGAATCTGGAGTGCCATTAGGCGTTACCTTCTCATTCCTGATTGCCGCACCTATGATTAATGAAGTTGCCGTAATTTTGCTGTTCGGTTTATTTGGTTGGAAAACGGCTCTGATATATGTACTCACCGGACTTCTTATCGCCATCACTGCCGGATGGATTATCGGCAAACTAAAACTAGAGCATTGGGTGCAGGATTGGGTTTATCAAACTCAGATGGGTAACACCGGAGATGAGGGAAATGGCCTTACTTTCTCTGACCGCATCCATTTCGGATTTGATTCTGTAAAAGAGATTGTTGGAAAAGTCTGGATCTATGTTGTCGTTGGAATTGCGGTAGGTGCTGGAGCTCATGGGTATGTACCCGAAGATTTTATGGTTTCACTAATGGGAAAATCGGTCTGGTTCAGCGTTCCTTTGTCAGTCCTTATCGGAGTACCTCTTTATTCGAATGCAGCAGGTATCATTCCTATTGTATCTGTTCTCATTGAAAAAGGAGCTGCACTGGGCACCTCACTTGCATTTATGATGGCTGTTGTAGGTCTTTCACTACCAGAAATGATTATTCTTAAAAAAGTACTGAAGTTGCCGCTGATACTTACATTTGTAGGAGTTGTAGCTACAGGAATAATGATTGTAGGATATTTGTTTAATCTGATATTTTAAACGTTTATGAAAATATTAATTCTTTGTACAGGAAACAGCTGTCGTAGTCAGATGGCTCACGGATGGCTTCAGTCGTTCGATAAATCGCTCGATGTACATTCTGCCGGAACAGAACCGGCACCAAGAGTAAATTCAAAAGCAGTCAAAGTAATGGCCGAAGCTGGAATAGACATCAGCAACCATTATCCAAAAAATGTAGATCGCTACCTGAATGAAGAATGGGATTACGTGATCACCGTGTGTGGAGGAGCCAATGAAAGCTGCCCTGCCTTCACCGGAAAAGTAAAACACAGAATTCATATCGGGTTCGATGATCCCTCACACGCAACAGGAACCGATGAATTTATATGGAGTGAATTTATCCGTGTGCGTGATGAGATAAAAAGAGGTTTTTATCAGTTTTATATCAACGAGATTTATTGAATTCAAGTTTCTAATATGAAAACAAGACTAAAGTTTCTTGACCGATACCTTACGCTGTGGATATTCATTGCAATGTTCATCGGAGTATTCATAGGATATATCAATCCCGGAATCACAGATTTCTAGCAACAGTTTGAATCGGGAACCACCAATATACCTTTAGCCATCGGACTCATTGCTATGATGTATCCACCATTGGCCAAAGTTAAATACGAAGAACTAGGCAAAGTATTCTCTAACAGGAAAATCCTTACCATATCATTATTGCTTAACTGGATAGTAGGCTACAGGCAATAACTTCGAACTTGCCATAGCAGTAGCCATTGCCATATTCGGCATCAATTCAGGAGTAGCCTTTGCCGCGGTTATTGGTCCGCTTATTGAAGTACCAGTTCTCATACTTTTTGTTAAGTTTGCATTAAGACAGGAGAAAAAAATGATTAGCAATAAATAAAGCACAACTAAAATACATAAATAGATCTATGAACGAAATTAAAATTGAAACCATGACAGAAAAGTCATGGACCGATGTAGCCCGTATATATGAATCGGGTATTGCCACAAAGAATGCAACTTTCCAAACAGAAGCTCCCGATTGGGATTCATGGGACAAGGCACACAGACAGGACTGCCGCCTCGTGGCAACCATCGATGGCAAAATAGTAGGCTGGACAGCATTGTCAAACGTATCAAGCAGATGCGTATATGCAGGAGTTGCCGAGGTTAGTGTGTACATTGACTCTGATTTCCGAGGTAAAGGTATTGGTAATAAATTAATGGAAGCACTGATAAAAGAATCAGAAGCAAATGGCATTTGGACACTTCAGGCAGGAATATTTCCCGAGAATACAGGTAGCCTGAAATTACACCATAACCACGGATTCAGGACTATAGGAATTAAAGAACGACTGGGTAAGATGGACAATAAATGGCGCGATGTTGCCATGCTGGAAAGACGTAGTAAAGTTGTGGGTATTGATTAAGCGCTAGATTGCTAGACCAACGCTAGAACAATTTGATTTGATCTGGCGGTGATATATTACTTATTTATAACAAGTTAAACAGTTAATGCTAGATTGCTAGATCAATTTTGGATTTTAATATTATGAGATAGAGATTTTATTGAAAACAGAAAAAGGCTATGTTATTAACACAGCCTTTTTCTATAAAGTTTATCTGAAAATCTATTTCATTGAACCACCGATAATATCAAGCAATTCATTTGTAATGGCCTGCTGACGGGATTTGTTATATAACACCGTCAAATCCTGAATCATGTCATTCGCATTATCAGTAGCAATCTGCATTGCCATTGTTCGCGCCGCATGCTCTGATGTATTTGAATCAAGTAGTGCAGTATACATTCTCAAACCAAGAACCTGCGGTACCAAAGTTTTAAGCAAATCAGCTTTTGAAGGTTCAAATATATAATCCAATGCCCAATTATTATCTGCAGGAGCTTCTTCAGGTGCCGGAAAACTTACAGGAAGATAATCCTCACGGGTAAGAATTTGTGAAGCTGTATTTTTAAAGTGGTGATAAAGCAATTCTACTTTATCAATTTCCTTATCAGCATACATCTTCATCAGTTTATTAGCCAATTCAGCTGTTCCCTGGTAAGATGGTTTATCCGCAATTTCCAAAAATACATCCTGTATATTCAGACCTTCATTTTTGGCTGCATGAGCTATTTTCTTACCTATAGCAAAAATTAAAACATTTTCCTTACCAACCTGAGATGCATATCCTTCCACCATCAGATTTAACTGACGGGCAACATTTGCATTGTATGCTCCGCAAAGTGACGAATTGGAAGAGAATGCGACAATTGCCACCCGCTTTACCGGGCGCACTTCCATATAAGGTGATCGAATATCGGCTTCATTTGAGAGGAAAGCCGTTAGCATGGCATGCAGCTTCGTCTCGTAAGGAAGCATATTCGTAATAGAATTCTGCGCACGATGCAACTTAGCAGATGCTACCATTTTCATGGCAGACGTAATCTTTCTGGTACTGTTTACCGACGCTATTCTTCCTTTTACTTCTTTTAGTGATGCCATATTTCCTCCTATTTACTATAGACCTTAGCAATAGATTCTGCAACTTTTTCTATAATTGCAGATACTTCATCGTTGATAATACCTTTTTTCAGCAAATCAAGTACATCTGCTTGGTGATTGTTCTGAAGATCTAACAAGAAATTCTTCTCAAACTCATGAACTTTATCCAGCTTAACAGACTTCAACAAACCGTGTGTACCGCAATACAAGATTGCAATTTGCTGCTCAACCGGCATTGGAGTGTATTGAGGCTGAACCAGCAATCGGGTATTTTTCTGACCTTTATTGATAGTCAAAGCGGTTACAGGATCCATATCACCACCAAATTTGGTAAATGCTTCCAGTTCACGGAACTGTGCCTGGTCAATTTTCAATGTACCAGCAACTTTCTTCATTGCCTTGATTTGGGCATTACCACCAACACGAGATACTGAAATACCTACGTTGATAGCCGGACGGTTACCCTGATTGAACAAGTCTGTATCAAGGAAAATCTGACCATCTGTAATAGAGATTACATTGGTTGGGATATATGCAGCAACGTCACCAGCCTGAGTTTCAATAATTGGAAGAGCAGTTAAGGAACCACCACCTTTTACTTTACCTTTCATACTTTCAGGAAGGTCATTCATCTGACTAGCAACTTCCTGCTGATTAATAATCTTAGCAGAACGTTCAAGCAAACGAGAGTGCAGATAGAAGATATCACCAGGATATGCTTCACGTCCTGAAGGGCGTCTAAGGATCAAAGATACCTCACGATATGCAACAGCTTGTTTAGACAAGTCATCATATACAACCAATGCATGACGTCCGCTATCACGGAAATACTCACCGATAGCAGCACCTGCAAACGGTGCAAAATATTGTAATGCAGCAGGATCGGATGCTGTTGCAGAAACTACAATAGTATAATCAAGCGCACCTTTTTCTTTCAGTGTATTTACGATAGTAGCAACGGTAGATCCCTTCTGTCCTATGGCAACATAGATACAATATACTGGATCACCTGCTTCGTAGTTACTTTTTTGGTTGATAATAGTATCAATTGCAATAGAGGTCTTACCAGTCTGGCGGTCACCAATGATTAACTCACGTTGGCCGCGACCGATAGGAATCATAGCATCAACAGCTTTCAAACCTGTTTGCAAAGGCTGATTTACAGGCTGACGGAAAATTACCCCCGGAGCTTTACGTTCCAATGGCATTTCAAAGCGTTCACCAGAAATTTCTCCTTTACCATCAAGTGGCTCTCCCAGCGGATTGATAACACGTCCAAGCATTCCTTCACCTACATTGATAGAAGCAATTCTTCCTGTACGTTTTACTATATATCCTTCTTTAATCTGATCTGTAGGACCAAGTAACACAGCTCCTACATTATCCTCTTCGAGGTTCATTACAACGGCTTTAATACCATTGTCGAACTCCAGCAGCTCGTTAGCTTCAGCATTCCTCAGGCCATAAATGCGGACTACACCGTCACTTACTTGAAGTACTGTCCCCACTTCATCGAACTGAAGGCTGGTATCAATTCCTTCAAGTTGCATACGCAACACTTCGGAAACTTCACTTGCTTTTATATTTTCGGACATAATTCTTTATTTATATACTTTTTCTATTCTTATCCATAAACTGGGTCTTCACCCGTTTAAGTTGTGTTGCCACGCTAGCATCCAAGCGATAGGTATCAATACCAAAGATAAAACCGCCCAAGATTTCAGGATCTACAGAGGTTTTAAATTCCAGAGTTCCTTTTTTATCCTTCATCAACATCCTCCTCATCTGTTCTTCTGTTTCAGCACTTAAAGGAGTAGCTGTTACCAATGAACCAATGGAGATATGTTTAATTTTACGGTATAAATCCTGATACATCAAAGCAATGGATTGCAGGTGCTGTTCTCTTTTATGATGCAAAACCAATTCAATGAAACGAGCAAATACATCACTCACTTGAGTACCGGCCGCAGTGCATATCAGCTTATGCTTATCTTTACTCTTCAACACAGGATTATCAAGTACGGTTTTAAGAGAAGAATGTTCTGCAAAGCTTTGAGCCAAAATGGTCATTTCTTCAAAAACTTTCTCTTCCACACCTTTGTCCTGTGCAAAAGCTAATAACGCTTTAGCGTAACGCATGGGAATAATACCTATATTCATTGCTTATGATTTTGATACTGTCACTTCATCCAACAAACGATCAATCATGTCCATCTGCTCTTTGTCTTTCTTCAGACTAGTACGTATTACTTTTTCAGCAATATCAACAGATAGAACTGCTATCTGGCGGCGTACATCACGGATAGCTTCTTCTTTCTCTGCCTGTATCTGAAGTCTTACTTCGTCCAATTGTTTTTTGGCTTCTAATTGAGCAGTGACTTTTGCTTCGTTGATAATTTTATCGCGAATAGCAGCTGCATCATTCAAGATTTTCACCTGTTCTTCACGAGCTTCAGCTAGCATTGCTTCTCCATCTGCTTTAATACCCGCCAACTGTTCATTTGCGGTCTTAGCAGCCTCTAGTGATTTATCAATAAACTGCTTACGGTCTTCCACCATCTGAGTGATAATAGGAAAGCCAAATTTAGCAAGGATGATAAATACCACCACGAAAGAGAGGAGCATCCAGAATAGAAGTCCAAATTCAGGTTGTAATAATGACATATTATTATAGAGCTAAGAAACAAACAACAACTGCGAATAAAGCAACACCTTCAACCAAGGCAGCAATAATAATCATATTCATACGAATATCACCGGCAGATTCTGGTTGACGAGCAATAGCTTCCATAGCAGAGCTACCAATTTTACCAATACCAATACCTGCTCCTACTGCTGCAATACCTGCACCAATTGCTGCACCTAATTTACCTAATCCCAAACCGGCAGCTGCTGCCTGTAATAATACTGTTCCTAACATAATTTTTATTTTTAATGGTTTATATTAATTTTAAATTTGTTTTTATTTTGCGTGATGACCATGAACCTGAGATAATCCAATAAATACTGCAGAAAGCATAGTAAATACATATGCCTGGATATATGCAACCAAAAGTTCAAGGATATTCATAAAGATTCCGAAAAAGACAGATAGTACAGTCATTGAGCCATTAAGAACAGGTCCCATCACAGCTGTAATGAATACAAGACATACAAGACTGAGAATAACTGAGTGGCCTGCCATCATATTTGCAAAGAGACGAATCATCAAAGCGAATGGTTTTGTCAAGATACCTACTATTTCTATAGGAATCATAATCGGCTTCAATGCTAATGGTACATCCGGCCAAAATATTTCTTTCCAATATTCTTTAGTACCAAAAAGATTAACAGCCAGTAAGGTGCAACAAGCTAATGTAAGTGTTATTGCAATATTACCGGTAACATTTGCTCCTCCTGGGAATATAGGTATTAATCCCATTATGTTATTAAAGAAAATAAAGAAAAACACTGTAAGCAAATATGGTGCATAACGTTCATATCCCTTTCCAATACAAGCCTTTATCACATTATCGTTTATATCCATGATAAACATTTCCATAAAACCGAGAAATCCCTTAGGAGCTTGATTTGAACTCCTTTTTGACCAGCGAGCCACTTTAAGTATTACTATACAAAGAAGAATACTATTTAAAATAATAGCAAAAGCTGTTTTGGTAATAGACAAATCTATAGGTCTGATTTCAGCACCAGTAGCGTCTTTCTCTACAATTTTCCCTTTATATTGTCCTTCTTTAGCTATATAAAAGCCTTCATGTTCGCCTGTTGAAGAATGATGGAATTCAGAAGAAAAAAACATGTGCCATTGACCATTATTCCCCATTACAATAACAGGTAACGGAATAGATATATGAGTTTCTCCCCATGTAGTGATGTGCCATTCGTAAGAATCGCCGATGTGACCGAATACAATTTCTTTCACATCTACTCCGCCTTCACCTTTTGACTCGTTGGCAGAGATTGACAACACGGGTATAAACATTAATAGCAACAACCATGTATATCTCCTTATATTATACTTTAAGCTTTTCATTCGTCTTTTTTCTTTTTAAACTCTTTTCAAAATCAAAATAGAACTTGGATTCCAATATCAGGTAAACCATATAGAATATTCCGATAGTAACCACAAACTCTTTATCGTACTTATTATCTACTAACACCATAGAAAGCGTCATGAAAAAAATCGTAATAATAATCTTAGCAATCTTCACCATTAAGTAGATATTTAAGAGCTTTTCATTTGACTCTCTATTTATTCTTCTTAATACTTCACCAAAGCCCAATCCTACTAAATAGTAAAACAGCGGTATGCCGAAATACCATAGAAAAAGCTCTCTTGGGAATACAAAATAAGTCACTACTGCGCCTATAATTGTTGCAATTCCCATTACTACGGTTAATACTACAAGGAATCTTTTCCGCAATACTTTCATAAGATTAAGATTTAAAGGTTTGTGCGTTCTATTTCTATTCTACGCAAACAGATACCTGGTTCCGTTTGACTTCTACAAATCCTCCTTTTATGGAAAGCTCCACTTCTTCCCCTTCATAAGGCTTTATCCTTATTATTCCCTCTTTTAAAGAAGAAATCATTGGGGCATGGTCCTGCAGTATTGTAAATCTACCAAGAGTTCCTGGTAAAGTTACAACATCTACATCACCTTTGTAAAGTGTCCGTTCCGGCGATAATATTTCTAATTTCATAAATTCTTATATACTAGTTTGCCAAGCTCTGACATGGCAATTATTTAGCCTGAGCCAAAAGTTTCTTACCTTTTTCAATAGCTTCTTCAATTGTACCTACATTCAGGAAGGCTGATTCTGGAAGATAGTCAACTTCACCATCCATAATCATCTTGAATCCTTTAATAGTATCTTCGATAGAAACCATAACTCCTTGTACTCCGGTAAACTGTTCAGCCACAGTAAATGGTTGAGATAAGAAACGTTGTACACGGCGGGCACGATTTACTGTTAATCGGTCTTCGTCAGACAATTCTTCCATACCTAGAATAGCAATAATATCCTGAAGTTCCTTATTACGCTGCAGAATCTGTTTTACTCGTTGAGCAGTATCGTAATGTTCCTGACCAACAACTAATGGATCCAGAATACGTGAAGTAGATTCCAATGGATCTACAGCCGGATAGATACCCAACTCTGTAATCTTACGGCTAAGTACAGTAGTTGCATCCAAGTGAGAGAATGTTGTTGCCGGAGCAGGGTCGGTCAAGTCATCTGCAGGTACATAAACAGCCTGAACAGAAGTAATTGAACCATTCTTTGTTGAAGTAATACGTTCCTGCATAGCACCCATCTCTGTTGCCAATGTTGGTTGGTATCCTACAGCAGACGGCATACGTCCTAACAAAGCAGACACCTCAGAACCAGCCTGAGTAAAACGGAAAATATTATCAATAAATAACAAGATATCTTTTTGTACTCCATCAGAAGCACCTGAATCACGGAAAGATTCTGCTACAGATAATCCGGAAAGAGCAACAGAAGAACGTGCGCCTGGAGGTTCATTCATCTGTCCATAAACCAATGTAGCCTGAGATTTTGCAATTTCAGTTTTATCTACTAAAGATAAATCCCAATTTCCTTCAGCCATTGATTCCTTGAACTTTTCGCCATATCGGATAACACCTGACTCAATCATTTCACGAAGTAAATCGTTACCTTCACGAGTACGTTCTCCAACACCAGCAAATACAGAAAAACCATTTCCTTTTTTGGCAATATTATTGATTAACTCCATAATCAATACAGTCTTTCCTACACCGGCACCACCAAACAAACCAATTTTACCACCTTTAGAATAAGGCTCCAATAGGTCGATCACCTTAATACCTGTGTATAGCACTTCTCTTGAAGTTGTTAATTCATCGAATTTAGGAGGTTCACGGTGAATAGGATACGAGCCAGCTTTATCCAATTCTTCCATACCATCAACAGCCTCTCCAATCACATTCATCAAACGTCCTTTTACCTGATCACCGATAGGCATTGTAATTGGGGTTCCCAAAGCAATAACTTCTAATCCCCTTTGCAATCCGTCAGTACTATCCATAGCTACTGTACGAACTGTATTCTCACCAATATGCTGCTGAACTTCAACAATAAGCGTTTTTCCATTCTTACGCTTAATTTCCATGGCATCATGGATACTCGGCAATTTAACCTTTTCACCAGTACTCTCAAAGAATACATCCACTACTGGACCAATTACTTGTGAGATATGCCCTATTATCTGTGACATAAGCTATTTATTTTTATAATTTATTTAGTTATTATTCTCTGTTTTAAGAACTCTTTTACATAATCACAAAGATAAGAACAAAATGTTACACACTGTTTTTTTTAGCGATTTTTTAGTTCAGAAAACACAATTTTCATTTTCGTTATCGTGCACAACAATCCAATAAGAATCATTAAATCAGAAAAATAGCACATATTATATAAACTAAGCAGGCAACTATTAATGATTACTAAATCAAAAATAGCTGCCTGCTATACTATTATTTAACGTACTACTCTAATTAAATCGTAATTGTGTAAATGTGATGATCCCAATATGGTATACCTATAATCGGGAATAATATAATAGATGCAATCAAACTTATAACCCAAAGTATAACCAATATAGTTTTTACAGTTGGAGACATAGGTTTCCAGTCTAGCAATTTACGGAAGATTGAAAAAACTAGTCCTGCTAAAGGAATACCGACTAATGCTATACCTGTAATGCATGCCAAGACAATATTAACCGGTGAGGTTGAAATTAAACTCCAATCATTAATAAAAGGAAGCCAGCTTACAAATGCAGCACCACCACCCAGAACTATTGAAAAAGCAGCTATTATAAGTGCAAAAAGAACTATAATCAGAACAAATAGTACTGGACAGAATACAATAGCCAGCAATACAAGTAACACCTTTATAAAGACTCCAACAACTTGTACAAATGCATCTCCTAACTTTTGTAAAGCCGTACGTGGTTTTCCTGAATTCACATAATCATTTACTCCTCCAGCAACTTTTTCAAATCCATCAGTTACTGTTTTACCAATATTCTCAACTGTAACCTTCTCCCCTCTCATGGCAAGTTTTTCTGCTGCAGTATGCGCCTCAGGAACTACAATCCAGCATACTATATAAATAGGAATAACAACTCCTACTCCAAAAAATACCAATACAATTAAAAGTAATCGAACCAAAGTAGGATCCCATCCCATATATGCTGCTAGACCAGAGGCTAAACCACCTAATATCTTATCGTCAGGATTACGATAGAAACGACGGCGGGTCTGATCAGATTCACCACTTGAATATGGTTCCTGACGAGGTTCGCCTGCAACCTTTTCTTCTTTCACGTCTTCATCGGAAAGTTCTTCAGGTTTCCCCATACGTTTAATAACTTCTTCAACATATTCTACAGTGATTACCTGAACGCCTGAATTTACTTTTTCAGTAAAAAGCTCTGAGATTCTAAGCTCCATATCCTTCACAATCTCTTCAGCTCCAACTTCTTTACGAAAATGCACTTTAAGATTAGCCAGATATTTATCCAACAAATGGTACGCGTCTTCATCAATGTGGAAAACCGTGCCTCCTAAATTCACAGTCAATGTTTTTTTCATTCTATTATCGATTCGTTTATTGTAATATGATTTACAGTTTCATTCAGTTCTTTCCAGGCTGTTTCAAGTTCACCTAAAAAAACTTCTCCTTTAGAAGTTAGCTTATAATATTTACGTGGTGGCCCTTGAGTAGACTCCACCCATTCATATTCAAGCAAATCATCATTCTTCAGCCGAGTGAGCAACGGATAAAGTGTTCCCTCTACCACTATCAGCTTTGCCTCTTTCAGTTTCTGAATAATATCAGAAGCATAGGCAGGCTCCTTATGCACCAATAATAAGATGCAATATTCGAGCATCCCTTTGCGCATTTGCGATTTAACATTGTCTGCATTCATAGTCTTACTTTTATTTGACGATACAAATATATGTGATCGCAAGGTACTTTGTTATACATAGTACTATAAATTACATAATATTAACGTTTAATCATATAAGATTCCATGTATTACATACAAGTAAAGATAAATATTTAATAAATATATCTGTATATTTTAATAGATAAATATAACAAAATGATTCTTTATTCTAAAAATATATAGTACGCAGACAATAAAAATTTGAGGAATTATTGCCATAATCTACAAACTTTGAAGAATAAATTTCAATTCTATTTTTTTATTATGCTCTATAAAAAAAGAAATCCTCATGCTTCATTGAGTGAAAACATGAGGATGTAATATCTAAGAACGGATTTATTGTATTATAAAACCTTTACATCTATTTTATTATCATTTCTGAAAGGATTTACTCCATAAGGCCATAATACCTTATCAACAAAATTCAAATTATCCATTACATTGTCCCAGGTTTTAATAACTGCATCTCCATGTCCTGCTCCATCAAATGTTTTTAGTAAAGCACGATCATCATTACATACCTTTTTTATAGCTTCTAGCAATTTAGCAGATTGACGATAAGGAACAACCTGATCATTCGTTCCATGCACAAGAAGGATTGGAGGGAAATTCTTTGTTACAAGATAAAGCGGGCTTGCTTTTTGAGCTTTTTCTTTATATTCAGGTATCTGAGTGTTAAATCCCATTTCCTGATTTGCAGGTTCCTTTAATGTAGGAAAATCACTCATATCAGCTACCCCATACCAGGAAACTATTCCTTGTACATCAGATGAAGACTTTGCACTACCCATTGCCAGGTCTTCATATTCAGGTATTCCATTTGTAGCACCTAACATCTCAGCAATATGTCCGCCTGCCGAGTTCCCCCAAGCAACAATATTTGTAGCATCTAACTTGTACTTCTCGGCATTTGCACGAATAAAGCGCACAGCTGCTTTTGCATCAAAAAGCGGTGCAGGCCAAACAGCCTGACTAGAAAGACGATAATTTACAGATACAACTGCATAACCTTGAGTAGTAGCTAGCATAATAGAAGATATCGTTTCGGAATCTTTATTACCATATGCCCATCCACCACCATGAAATACCATTATAACTTTGTATGGAGCCTCTCCTACAGACGGATATATAATATCTAAGCGTTGAGAAGGATTTGTTCGTCCACCAAAAGCATAAGGGATATCCAGTTCTGTAGCTTTAAACTGAGACATATCTATTTTTTTCTCTGCAGCCTTATCCTGAGCATATTCACCTAATCCAGAAACATTTGCTGAAGCAACATTCTGTTTATAGATTTCTGTATACCTGCTTGTTTTGGCCATATTACTACAACCACCTATCATAAATGACAAACAAACAACAGCAATTGCATTATATCCAAAATTCAGTTTTCTCATACTCTAAACTTTTATATTAAACAAATATTAAAAGATTCTCCTGACAAATATATCGATAAATAGATATATCCGTTGCCAAAAGAATCTTTTTAACTATATATTCTAGAAAAACATAACGTTTCCAATAAGAAACAATTTTCTCATCCACTCTTTATTTTATTTTAAACAATTACTCTTTCATTATAATCAATCATCTGATCGAGGGGTATATTTAGCTTTAGCCTTTTCCTTTTTAACAACATCTGCTAAAGCTATCGTTCCGGCTAAACCGCCAAGTCCCATACTCTCTACAGCTGAACTAGGCACTACCACAATTGTAGAATTTGTTTTTAATCCTTCGTAAAGCATATTCATTGCACGAAGATGAAAAGCATCTGGATTATCGCCATAAGTATTAGCTGCTTCAACAAACTTACTGGCAATCTGTCGTTCAGAATCGCCTAAGATAACTCTGGCCTGGCGTTCTCGTTCAGCTTGTGCCTGCATAGACATGGCAGCTTCTAATCCTTGAGGGATAAGTACATCCTTCACTTCAACAGAGATTACATTAATACCCCAAGGCTCAGTTCTTTCATCAATAATAGTTTGCAATATAGCACTAATTTTATCACGTCCTTCGAGCATATCCGCAAGCATTGTTTTACCAATTACATCCCGAAGTGCCGTTTGTGAAGCCCAGGCTATTGCGCTATTATATTCAGCTACATCCAAAGCTGCTTTTTTGGGATCAACTACTTTCCAGAAAAGCACAGCATCTACATCAACGGGGACAGTATCTTTAGTCAATGTCTTTTCTGCTTTAAAAGCAGAGCTTATAACACGAATATCAATCCAGTAAGGTATAGAATCAATTATAGGAATAATAAAGAATATTCCAGGTCCCCTTAATGATTGAAATTTGCCAAGACGCAATACAACAGCTCTGTTCCACTGAGTTGCAACTTTTGTTGACCATGCTATAAACACGGCAGCAAAGAAAAACAGAACCAATATAATCTGACTTATTCCAGACTTGAATTCACTATCTACAGCAAATGCCAAAAGTGCTCCTATTACTGCTATTACAATAAAGAGCAAGGTTGCAACAGAACTATCATTTCTCATCTTGTTCATAAATTTTAAAGATTAATACTTTTATAAAAGTCCTATAATTTTATTTTAAACTAACACTCTATAAAAAACATATATTCAATGCATAATTGTTATAAAGACAGAAATCTAAATATCTTTTAAATTACAAATATCTTAGTCAAGAATATCCAGATTAAGTTCATTCAAATCATCATTATCTCTATATCTGGCTTTTAGCCCTAATTGAGCAGCTATTGATTCTATACCAGATGGATAAGCACTATCCTGGCAAATACTTAAGCCTGCAATCAAGATGTCATTGCGTTGCTTTTGGATAGCAATAGACAATAACTCATAGTCGGACAATACAGGATAGTCTTGCTTTAATTCCTGCACAATTTCATCAATTAATTTAAAGTTTTGCATGTTTATATCTTTTTAAGGTTATTAATTAATCACAGTCATATCAAAAGCATAGAATATACATTAAAAACAAATAATAGTATTAATTGTTATATAAAATGCACACGTTTTTCAATATTAATCCGTAGCTGTTGATTGATTATGAAACCAAGTTCAACTTTTAGGCAATTATTAGTAATTACAATTTCATTACTAATAACTATATGCTTATTTTTAAGCTTCAAATTCCGTGCGCAAGATGATTCACAAGTAATTATTCATGTAGAGAAAGCAGGAACATTGTCTGCCCTGATAAAGTCAAAAAATAAATATTCAATTACCGATCTCACATTGTCGGGCAATCTAAATGGTACAGATATTACTTTTATTCGTGAAATGGCTGGAGGCGGGAGTCTAAAAAGCATTAAGACTGAAGGGATGCTAACCAAACTTGATTTGACTAATGCTAATATTGTTGAAGGTGGCGATAAATATTTCAATGACTTTCTGACAAAAGATAATTCGATTACAGACTATATGTTTGCAGAGCTATTCAAACTAACGAAACTGGTTATACCAAACAATATAAATTCAATCTGTAATGGAGCTTTTTCTGGATGTTTCAGCCTGACTACATTTATCGTACCGAAGAATGTTACAGCCATTGGAGATTTTGCTTTTGCAGGATGCTTTGGTCTGAAGTCAATATCAATACCAAACGGCATTACATCAATCGGGAATTATGCATTTACCGGATGTTATGGATTGACTTCATTTAAAATACCAAGCAATGTTTTTTTTATAGGAGAATATGCTTTTACAGGTTGTAGCGGGTTACAGAAAATATACTGTAATAGTTCTGTTTCTCCTAAAGTAAGCGGAACTGATGCATTTAAAGGAATAGATGCATCCATGTGCAGGCTTTATATTCCAAATGACACATACGATGATTATTCCAATGCTGATGGTTGGAACTATTTTTCAAATATAATAGAAGAAAAATAAGAGAAGTCTGCAAAAAACAGACTTCTCTTATTTTTTTAATAACTATTCAAAGTAACTGGAACCATCAAAACAATGCGTACATAACCTTTCTTTTGGAAGTCCTATAGCTTTCACCAAATCGTCCAGTGTTTGGAATGTAAGTGTTGTTAGTCCAAGTTCTTCTCTTATTACATCGACCATTGCTTTGTATTTCTCACTATTACTATCCGAATATTCTTTAAAAGCAACTCCCTCCTTGCCTTCTAGTTTCTTTATTGCTTTATGAGTAGCTAATTCAAGACTTGAGCGTGAACGGCTAAAATTAAGGAACTCGCAAGGATAAGTCAACGGAGGACAAGCAATTCTCATATTCACCTCTTTAATTCCAGCTTCATGCAAATCGTGTACATTATCTTTTAATTGCGTACCACGCACAATAGAGTCGTCAAGGAACACTCCGCTTTTTCCATAAATAATTGATTTATTGGGAATCAGTTTCATCTTTGCCACTAATTCACGCATATTCTGGCTTTGAGGCATAAAGCTACGAGGCCATGTAGGTGTATATTTTGAGTACGGACGTTTCAGAGGGATTCCTGTTTTGTGGCTATATCCCATTGCATGGCCAATACCTGAATCGGGAATACCTGCTACAAAATCAGCTTTAACATCATCATTTTCTGCAAGTGCAGCGCCACAACGGTATCTGCATTCATCTACATTTATTCCTTCGTAGAATGAAGGTGGGTATCCATAATAAACCCAAAGGAAAGCGCAAACCTGCATTTTTTCATTTGGCTTACGTAATTGCTCATATCCATCTGCAGTAATACGAACAACCTCGCCGGATCCAATAAATTTATCAATTTCATATCCCAGGTTAGAGAAAGAGCAAGTTTCGAATGCCGCTGCATAAGCATTTTCTTTTTTCCCAAGAATAATTGGTGTTCGGCCCAGTTTATCACGAGCTGCCAGAATGCCATCTTCAGTTAGAACCAACATTGAGCAAGATCCTTTTACTCGTTTATAAACATTCTCGATACCCGATAGAAAATTATCCCCTTCTGCAATGAGCATTGCCACTAATTCTGTAGGATTCACTGTACCCTGACTAGTCTCGGAAAAGGTATGATGTTTATCCAGAAAATATTTTTCCAGTTCATCGTAATTTACTATTTTACAAACTGTAACCACAGCAAAGCGTCCCAAATGTGAATTTACCACAATAGGTTGCGCTTCAGTGTCGCTAATTACACCAATTCCACTGTTGCCGGAAAAGTTCTTAATATCATTTTCAAATTTATTTCTGAAATATCCGTCTTCAAGACTATGAATAGCTCTTTGAATACCTTTTTCCTTAGACAAGAAAGCTAAACCAGCCCTTTTAGTCCCTAAATGAGAATGATAATCGGTGCCATAAAATACATCGGCTACACAATCAACTTTTGAAATACTGCCAAAAAAACCACTCATATAATTCCGTTTTTATACATAAATTTAAGTCACGAAAATACTTGAATTTGGCTTATGATGCAAGGGAATTGGATGTTATTTGATAATAAAATAAAAACAAATCTAAAAGAATTTGTGCAAAAGAATATCTTGCTATTATACATAATTATAAATGCTATTTTTTCAATATCGCACAAATTTTACAGATATAATTTAGTTGTTCATCCAACATATTTTAGTAAATTGCGCACTATTAATTTACAATTTAAAAACACACAAACACTTATGACATCCCTTAAATCTCCACGAATTCAAAGCGTTGATGCTTTACGCGGCTTTGCTATTGTAGCAATATTATTGTTACACAATCTTGAGCATTTTGATTATTACTTTTTACCCACAGGTTTACCGGCATGGTTAGTGAGTCTCGATAAAACTATTTGGGATACAATGTTCTTTCTTTTTGCGGGAAAAGCTTACGGAATATTTGCCTTATTGTTTGGTCTTACTTTTTATATCCAACAACATAATCAGGAATTGAAAGGAAAAGATTTTCGTGCACGTTTTGCATGGCGACTAGTATTACTATACGGTTTCGGAATGATTAATTCCAGCTTCTATCAAGGCGATATACTTACAATATATGCCATTTTAGGTTTTACTCTTATTCCGGTAGCAAAGTTAAATACCAAAACAGTTCTTTTTATTGCTGTTATACTTATTCTTCAACCATATGAATGGATAAAAGTATTATCTGCTATTATACACCCTCAACAAGCAATTCCAAACCCGGCATCATGGGATTATTTTGGTAAAATGGGTGAGTATATTCCAAAAAATTCGTTTATAGATACTATTTATGGGAATTTAACAAACGGTAAAACAGCTGTTTATTTGTGGACATGGGAAGCTGGACGTGTATTCCAGACTCCAGCATTGTTTATGTTTGGTATGTTATTGGGTAGAACACAGAAATTCGTTAAATCTCCCGAAAACAATAAATTCTGGACAAAAGCATTAATATATTCATTGATACTATTTATACCGTTATATTTCGTGAGTAAAAGTGTAACAAGCCAATCAATTACTAATACAGCAGTATTTAGATCTTTGGAGTTAATTACAAAATCATGGACTAACTTTGCCTTCCTGGTTTTCCTTGTTTCAGGATTTGTGTTACTGTACGAAAATACTAATTTAAGAAATGCACTTGATAAATTTTCTGTTTTAGGACGTATGAGTATGAGTAATTACGTTATGCAATCTATTTTAGGCTCGTGCATTTATTATGGATTTGGATTAGGTTTATACCAATATACAGGAGCTACATATTCTCTTTTAATAGGCTTAATGCTTATGATTATTCAATGGACATTCTGTAAATACTGGCAAAAAGATCATAGGTATGGAGTCTTGGAAGGTGTTTGGCATAAACTGACTTGGATAGGCACCAGCAGATAATAGAAATTTCAACATATTAATAAAGCCGACTCTTTGTTAGGGTCGGCTTTGCTTTTTCATAAACACTCATCAAAGAATTAGCTTCAAATTATGAAAGAATAATTTCGCCTGAAAACATATCATACTTTGCAAGCAACCTCTCTTTATTATATAGATGAACATATTTCTGCCCAATGATAGTAGCATTTTTACAAGGCTCATCAAATTCATTCATGCGTTCATCGCACTCTTTTTTATAAGCATCTATAGCTTTTGAAATTAAAGATTCCAATTCATCAACATTCTTATCAATTTCTTCCTTAGCTTTCTTTGAAAGTCTTTTAGCTTCTTCAATAGTGATTTCATGTTTCTCTAGTTTCTTCATTATTCTTTTAATGATTTCAGCTACTTCTTCTTTTGATTTGCTTGAATCTTTCATAATCTGTTTTTTTTAATAAATGGTTCAATAATTTCATTAAACGTTCATCCATCTCACAATTAAAAAACAAACCTTAAAGAGCAATTGTTTGTTTTTTGATTGCTTCTACCTGAAGGTTATTATATAAATAATCTTCTTTTCCTTTATTTAACACAGACAGAATAAGCGTTGGAGTAACAGCTAAAATCCATTGGTCAATAATTTTAATTTATTCGCCAATGGTTTTAAATTATTCATGAATAAATTAAAACCATTGAGCAATAAAAAATAAATAGCCGTTTATAAACCAGAATGTACCCTACAATTATTATATTTGTAGAACTAATACTTAAAATTATGTTAGTTCAATTTCATTTTGAAAACTTCAAATGCTTTAAAGATGAGACTAAATTGAGTTTGGTAGCATCCAATCATATTAAGGATAATATAGATAATGTTATCAAGACAGATAATATTAATCTTCTTAAATCTGTTGTAATATATGGGCCAAATGCAAGTGGAAAAACAAAGCTGCTGAATGCATTTCAGTTTATGCGCTTAATGGTTGAAAGATCTACCAATAATGCTGTAGACAGAGGGTTTAGCATAGATAACTTCAGATTAAGTACTGAATCTAAAGAAAGCCCAAGCTTCTTCGAGGTTGTATTTATTTTAGATGAAATACAATATCGGTACGGATTCGAACTGACCAAAAAGAATATTTTGGCAGAATGGCTATACAAAAATGAAAAGAAAGAAAAAGAACTATTCTATCGTGAAGGGAAAGTTATTGAATATGATTCTTCTGAGCTGAAACGAGTTAAAAGTCTGGTAGAAGAAGACATGATACGTGAAGACAGCCTTCTGTTAACCGTACTTGCTCAGTTCAACGATCAGCTTTCTCAGAAAATACTGAAATGGTTTCATCATGTAAATATGCTCTATGCCGATGGCAGCAATGTGCAAAGCTATACACTTGACAAACTCACCACTCCGATGAAGCAAAAGATTGTTCGTCTAATGAAAGATGCCGATTTCAGCATTAATGATTTTGTGCGCCATCCTATAAACAAAGACGAGATTCAGACACTTCATACCGTATACGACGAGAATAAACTAAGGGTAGATGAAACTCCTTTCATGCTCGAAGATGAATCGAACGGCACTATTCATTTTCTTTCATTAACTGCACCTATTCTCGATACACTGGACAGAGGCAAAATATTAATGATTGACGAACTTGATTCCGGTTTGCATCATGATCTTATCGTTGCTCTTCTTAAGTTATTTCATTCAGAAGAAACAAATCCACATAATGCACAATTGATATTCAATACGCAAAATACTAATTTATTATCGAGTGATCTTTTCAGAAAAGACCAGATTTATTTCGTATCCAAAAACAGATACGGAGAAGCATCTCTAACGTCTGCTGCCGATTTTATGTTGAGACCAGGAGCAAATCTGCAAAAAAAATATCTGGAAGGAAGATTTGGAGCGATTCCTTATCTGAAAAACATGAATAAATCATTCACCTCTAAAAAAGAAGAAGATAATGAAGATAGAGATTAAAGATGGAATAAAACACATTTCTCTTGATAACGATCAGCACAAACCACAAACATCGCTCAGAAGGAGAAGAGGCGAAACTCCCGATTTAATAAGAAAAGCTCCCACCCGATCTACACTAAAGAAGTTTCTTATAGTATGTGAGGGTAAAAATACTGAGACGTCATATTTTAATCAATTCAGAAGGCCTAATGTAGCTATTGAAACTGTGGGTCTTGGTTACAATACAGTCTCTTTAGTCAATAAGGCCATTGAGATTTACTCTTCAAAATCCGACGGAGATAAACCGGATGAGGTGTGGTGTGTGTTTGATAAAGACGATTTCACAAACAAAATGTTTAGTCAGGCCATTTCAATGGCAACCGAACATAGTTTTTACTGCGCTTATTCAAATCAGGCTTTTGAATATTGGCTGATACTGCATTTTGTAGATCATCACGGTGGGCTGCTACACAGAAATGAATACAATGAAATAATCAACAAACATATAAAGATATTCGGTGCAAATTATGCCGGTAAAGGCTGCAAAATTGTTACTGAACATTTGTTTGAAATATTGCAATCTAAAGATCCTGCAACAAAAAGGTCTCGACAGGATCTCGCTATTGAACGGGCAAAAAGAATCTATAGTCAAAAATCGAATTTATTACCGGCAAATGCAGAATCTGTAACAGCCGTTTTTAAGCTGGTGGAAGAAATTGTATCAAATTAAAAGTTTGTCAGTCTGCAAATATATTCATTTACACATATTAAAACACCAAGCTCCCTTAGCTTAGTAATCGAGGTATTACTAAACAAAGGGAGCTTTTTAGATCATATATGCAATTTCTGTTTATTCAGAACATTATCAGTCGGCGTAGAATGGCGTTACTGGAATTTTACTAATCTGCTTGATATCATTTATATTTGAATAATCATATAAATAAAAGCCGCCTTCTCCTATCATAAATAAGTATCCGTTAACAGGTATCACATCAAAAGTCTTTATTCCTGGGAAAGCTGCAATCAAATTATCAGTAATCTTTGTTTTATCTGCAGCATTATATATTTTAAGTCCAGCCTCTCCATCGCAAACAAACAAAGTATTTCCTTCAATCCCCACTCCATAAGGTTTGGTCATATTAAATGAACCCACCAATTGATTGGTTTTATAATCGGACGAAAGCTTAACTACATCCAAACGGTTTATATCTCCATGGCAAGTTTGTCCTCCGCGAAGAGTAATGTATGCATATCCATTTTGAATAACAACAGGATCGCAGCTTGTTGCATGAGAGAACATACTTACATAAGCCGGAACTGTTGGAACATTAAGACTATAAACTAACATTCCGTTTGTAGTTCCAAAAAAGAGATGATCGTTATAAATAAACATCGTTTCTATACTCCATCCCACTGTTTGCTTTCCAATATTTACCGGAGAACCAGGAGTTCCCACATCAAACATTGTTAGTTGACTATTATCAACGACATACAAATATTTATCATACAATCCAAAACGTGCCATTGAGCCACCTTTTCCAAAACCACTCCCGGAAATACCACCTGCAGCAGCATTCAGCTCAGCATAACTATTTGAAGTATAATAAGTATCCCACATTGGATAAATAGGAGTTTCATTGTATTCAAGTTCACGCTTTTCTGTTACCAATTCCCAGCCAATAACAACTCCTTTCTCTTTATCCACTTCTTTCACCCGATATTTGTCATTTATCTGAGGAACAGTATAAGCTAAAGCATTCTTTACTCTGTTTACTTCTTTAATTTTGCTAATATCTGAAACATCAATTGCAACCAGATCAACATAACTATCAGCAAACAAAATATTATTCTTTATTGCTAAGTCAATACATCCGGGGACCTCTATAAAACCGATATTCTTTGGATTTGCCGGAGTAGTGAGATCAAGAATATGTATTCCTCTGAGCTTCTCCACTACAAACAAATAATTGTCCTTAAAATATATTTTCCCTGGATTTGACAAAGTTTGAGGTGAAGTTGATTTTACAGCACTTCTTAATGTCTCATAACTCATATATATGGGAGAGTTTACAGTCGAAGTCTCAGTATATTTATCCATGCATGCAGTTAAAGAGAGCATAGACAATAAAAGTAATATATAGTATTTGTTTTTCATATCATTAGATTTAATAAATAGTGATACCTAGTTTTACTAACAAACGGTTGTAATCAATATCAAGCTTGTAATTATCAGAAGATGTATAATGCTGCCTGTGATACTGATATCCGACTGACATATTCAATCCGAACTGAGAATTCAGTTGAACAAGTAATCCCATTGACGGACTAAATAAAAATCCACCTTTTGGATCGAGTTTCTTATTTGCCGACCAATAATATGTATTATAGCTGATTACACTACTAGGAACAATATCATTATATGCTAATTGAGAATCATCAATCGGAATTTCATATCCCCCTTGAAGCATAATATAAGGAGAATACTTTTCATTTCTGAATTTATAAATAACATTAGCAGTAACAGGCATATATGTTTCATTCAGAAAATCAATACCAAGACCTAAGCCTGCAGCAAAATTTTTATTAATGTTATAATCAAAAGAAGTACGAAAAACAAGGGGAGCATCTTTCTTATTATCAGAGTTTCCAATAAGTAACCCCATTTCTGTTAAATTGAAAAATTTCTTTGCCGACGGAACAAAAGTTGATGAGCTCTTTTCCATTTTATCGTCATTCGTCACTTTTTTCGATTTAGAAATCATTTCAATTTCCGATACATCTATTACTCTTGAAACATTTCCAGATACGACTCTTATCTTATCAAGATTAGAAGAATAAATGTATTTACCTTTAATAATCTCACCATTTTTAAGGTATACATACCCCTTCTCAAATTGGGGATAATTTACAACTTGTGCTTCCGTTTGAGCATAGGTAGATAATAGGCCTATCCATACAAACAAGCTGAATATCAATGTTCGTTTTATCATACAGCATGTATTTAAAGTTATATATCTTTTCTACTAAAATGAACATAATTAGAAAATACTGCATCAAAAAGAAATAAATTCTGATATTTCCAGAAAATTAAGATTAAATGGCTTATTCCTAATATGTATTAAGTTATAATATAAAGGAATACAGCAAAGAAATTAGATAAGGGTGAACAATAGAGGTTATAAGAGTAACTTAGAATACAAAGAAATCTCCATTCCAGCACATAACTATATTAATGATATGGATACAAATAACAGTCACAGTATTCAAGATAATAAGAAAAGTTCAAGTTATCAAAGGATGTGAAATCTGCTTAATTAGAAAAGCTCACGTTATTCGGAGAGAGAAGGTAGATCGATAAAAAGACGCATATACAAAAAAAAGAGTCCCATTCATTCTTCAATGAACAGGACTCTTAGATAAAACGGCAGCTACCTACTCTCCCACTGTTACGCAGTACCATCGGCGTGATCAGGCTTAACTTCTCTGTTCGGAATGGGAAGAGGTGGAACCCTGATGCTATAGCTACCTTAATATTTTTAATTTCTCTTTTATCTGATTTTATTTTGTTTCTTTCGTTTCCTTATTTCAGATTCTATTAAGATAAACACAATGTAAAAGCAATAAACAAGCTCTCTCTAGTATTTTAAGAGCCAAACTATCTAGCCAACCATATATGGAAAGAAGAAAGTGTACGGGCAATTAGTACTGCTCGGCTTTGACATTACTGTCTTTACACCTGCAGCCTATCAACGTTGTCGTCTTCAACGACCCTAAGAAATCTAATCTTGTGGCTGGCTTCGTACTTAGATGCTTTCAGCACTTATCCAATCCCGACTTAGATACCCGGCAATGCACCTGGCGGCACAACCGGTAAACCAGCGGTCAGTCCAACACGGTCCTCTCGTACTAGTGTCAGAGCCACGCAAATTTCATACGCCCACGATAGATAGAGACCGAACTGTCTCACGACGTTCTGAACCCAGCTCGCGTGCCACTTTAATGGGCGAACAGCCCAACCCTTGGGACCTTCTCCAGCCCCAGGATGTGACGAGCCGACATCGAGGTGCCAAACCGCTCCGTCGATATGAGCTCTTGGGAGCGATCAGCCTGTTATCCCCGGAGTACCTTTTATCCTTTGAGCGATGTCCCTTCCATACGGAAACACCGGATCACTATGCTCTAGTTTCCTACCTGATCGACTTGTCGGTCTCCCAGTCAAGCACCCTTATGCCATTACACTCTGCGGACGGTTACCAATCGTCCTGAGGGTACCTTTAGAAGCCTCCGTTACACTTTTGGAGGCGACCACCCCAGTCAAACTACCCACCAAACAGTGTCCTCACATTCGCGAGTTAGAACTCAAATAATCAAAGGGCCGTATTTCAACAGCGGCTCCACAAATACTAGCGTACCTGCTTCAAAGCCTCCGGCCTATCCTACACATCAATTACCCAAATTCAATGTTAAGCTATAGTAAAGGTTCACGGGGTCTTTTCGTCCCATCGCGGGTAATCGGCATCTTCACCGATACTACAATTTCACTGAGCTCACGGTTGAGACAGTGTCCAGATCATTACACCATTCGTGCAGGTCGGAACTTACCCGACAAGGAATTTCGCTACCTTAGGACCGTTATAGTTACGGCCGCCGTTTACTGGGGCTTCAATTCAATGCTTCTCTTGCGATGACATCTCCTCTTAACCTTCCAGCACCGGGCAGGTGTCAGGCTATATACTTGATCTTTCAATTTTGCATAGCCCTGTGTTTTTGTTAAACAGTTGCCTGGACCTATTCTCTGCGCCCTCATTACTGAGGGACCCTTTCTCCCGAAGTTACAGGGTCAATTTGCCTAGTTCCTTAACCGTGATTCACTCAAGCGCCTTAGTATATTCTACCCGACTACGTGTGTCCGTTTACGGTACGGGTACCTTAAAGATTAAGTTTAGCGGATTTTCTTGGGAGTCTGCTTACATACACTATCCAATCACCACAAGGGCTCTCGGTACTATCAGGTTCGACTAGTCTTCCGGATTTGCCTGGAAAACTAATATCTACACCCTTCAACCAGCTATTCCGTCAGCCGGCGGTATTATCACTACTCCGTCTCCACATCACTCTTTAAGGTAGTAAGGGAATATTAACCCTTTCTGCCATCGGCCTCGCCGTTCGGCTGAGCCTTAGGACCCGACTAACCCTGATCCGATTAGCGTTGATCAGGAAACCTTAGTCTTTCGGCGAGGGGGTTTCTCACCCCCTTTATCGTTACTTATACCTACATTTGCTTTTCCACACGCTCCAGCAGAGCTCACGCTCCACATTCAACGCTGAGTGGAATGCTCCCCTACCAACCATTACTGGTTCCATAGCTTCGGTAAATTGCTTATGCCCGATTATTATCCACGCCAAACTCCTCGACTAGTGAGCTGTTACGCACTCTTTAAATGAATGGCTGCTTCCAAGCCAACATCCTAGCTGTCTTAGCAATCTGACTTCGTTAGTTCAACTTAGCAATTATTTCGGGACCTTAGCTGATGGTCTGGATTCTTCTCCTCTCGGGCACGGACCTTAGCACCCATGCCCTCACTCCTGATATTAAACTAATGCGCATTCGGAGTTTATCAAGACTTGATAGGCGGTGAAGCCCTCGCATCTTATCAGTCGCTCTACCTCACATTAGTAATTATCAAGGCTGCACCTAAATGCATTTCGGGGAGTACGAGCTATCTCCAAGTTTGATTAGCCTTTCACCCCCACCCACAGTTCATCCGGAAGCTTTTCAACGCTTATCGGTTCGGTCCTCCAGTTAGTGTTACCTAACCTTCAACCTGACCATGGGTAGATCACTTGGTTTCGCGTCTACTACCACTGACTAAATCGCCCTATTCAGACTCGCTTTCGCTTCGGCTGCAAAACTTAATTTCTTAACCTTGCCAGTGACAGTAACTCGTAGGTTCATTATGCAAAAGGCACGCCGTCACAGCACGAAGCTGCTCCGACCGCTTGTAAGCGCATGGTTTCAGGGACTATTTCACTCTTCTATTCGAAGTTCTTTTCACCTTTCCTTCACAGTACTGGTTCACTATCGGTCTCTCGGGAGTATTTAGCCTTACCGGATGGTCCCGGCAGATTCATGCAGAATTCCTCGTGCTCCGCACTACTCAGGATACCACTACGGTATATATTGGATTCATGTACGCAACTATCATGCTCTATGGTGACACTTTCCAGAGTCTTCCATTCTCCAATATAAGTCCGATATCGTGGTCCTACAACCCCAATTATGCCGTAACATAATTGGTTTGGGCTAATCCGCGTTCGCTCGCCACTACTTACGGAATCATTCTATTATTTTCTTCTCCTACAGGTACTAAGATGTTTCAGTTCCCTGCGTTCGCCTCCATCTAAGATGGATAATATCCCTTCAGGATATTGGGTTGTCCCATTCGGAAATCTTCGGATCAAAGGTCATTTGCACCTACCCGAAGCTTATCGCAGCTTATCACGTCCTTCATCGCCTCCGAGAGCCAAGGCATCCGCCATGCGCCCTTGCTTACTTTCTTCAAACACTGTAAACTATTCGTAGTTATACGTTTTCGTTTACCATATGGTTCGATATATACTTTAGCTCTTTTTATCTCTAAAAATTACTTACTTTATTGCTTTTGTACATCATGTCAAAGATCGTTTCAAGCAGATGCTTGATCGTGGAGAATAACGGATTCGAACCGTTGACCCCCTGCGTGCAAGGCAGGTGCTCTAGCCAGCTGAGCTAATCCCCCGTGAAATTATAAGAAGCGATTTTACTGGATGGTTAATCCATTATGCTCCTCTTTTTCGCGTAGTCCCAGGCAGAGTTGAACTGCCGACCTCTACATTATCAGTGTAGCGCTCTAACCAACTGAGCTATAGGACTGTCGTTCAAAACCTCTTACCTTTCGGCTCGGCTTCTTTCTAATCTCTTATTTTTTATATAGAATAAACAAAAACCAGTAGTACAATAAAAAGCGAACCAGATAAAAGGAATCACTCCAGAAAGGAGGTGTTCCAGCCGCACCTTCCGGTACGGCTACCTTGTTACGACTTAGCCCCAGTCACCAGTTTTACCCTAGGACGCTCCTTACGGTTACGTACTTCAGGTACCCCCGGCTCCCATGGCTTGACGGGCGGTGTGTACAAGGCCCGGGAACGTATTCACCGCGCCGTGGCTGATGCGCGATTACTAGCGAATCCAGCTTCATGGAGTCGGGTTGCAGACTCCAATCCGAACTGAGAGAGGCTTTTGGGATTAGCATCCTGTTGCCAGGTAGCGACCTTCTGTACCCCCCATTGTAACACGTGTGTAGCCCCAGACGTAAGGGCCGTGCTGATTTGACGTCATCCCCACCTTCCTCGCATCTTACGACGGCAGTCTCGATAGAGTCCTCAGCTTAACCTGTTAGTAACTATCAATAAGGGTTGCGCTCGTTATGGCACTTAAGCCGACACCTCACGGCACGAGCTGACGACAACCATGCAGCACCTTCACAGATGCCATAAAGGCTATAATGTTTCCACTATATTCATCTGCAATTTAAGCCTGGGTAAGGTTCCTCGCGTATCATCGAATTAAACCACATGTTCCTCCGCTTGTGCGGGCCCCCGTCAATTCCTTTGAGTTTCACCGTTGCCGGCGTACTCCCCAGGTGGAATACTTAATGCTTTCGCTTGGCCGCTTGCTGTATATCGCAAACAGCGAGTATTCATCGTTTACTGTGTGGACTACCAGGGTATCTAATCCTGTTTGATACCCACACTTTCGTGCCTCAGCGTCAGTTGTACCCCGGTAAGCTGCCTTCGCAATTGGAGTTCTTCGTGATATCTAAGCATTTCACCGCTACACCACGAATTCCGCCTACCTTATGTACACTCAAGAATAACAGTATCAACTGCAATTTTACGGTTGAGCCGCAAACTTTCACAACTGACTTATTATTCCGCCTACGCACCCTTTAAACCCAATAAATCCGGATAACGCTCGGATCCTCCGTATTACCGCGGCTGCTGGCACGGAGTTAGCCGATCCTTATTCATAGTATACATACAAAAAACCACACGTGGCTCACTTTATTCTACTATAAAAGAAGTTTACAATCCATAGGACCTTCATCCTTCACGCTACTTGGCTGGTTCAGGCTCTCGCCCATTGACCAATATTCCTCACTGCTGCCTCCCGTAGGAGTTTGGTCCGTGTCTCAGTACCAATGTGGGGGACCTTCCTCTCAGAACCCCTATCCATCGAAGACTTGGTGAGCCGTTACCTCACCAACTATCTAATGGAACGCATCCCCATCCATAACCAATAAATCTTTAACTTTCTCAAGATGCCTTGAAAAAGTACTATCGGGTATTAATCTTTCTTTCGAAAGGCTATCCCCGAGTTATGGGAAGGTTGGATACGTGTTACTCACCCGTGCGCCGGTCGTCAGCGGTATTGCTACCCTGCTACCCCTCGACTTGCATGTGTTAAGCCTGTAGCTAGCGTTCATCCTGAGCCAGGATCAAACTCTTCATTGTAAAAGTTTCATTTAAATTCTGTCCAGGATTCCGTTTATCTTAATTGACGGTTCGCATTTTTATTTTTACCAAGTACATGTAACAATACACGCACTTAATGCTCTTGTACTACTTGTTTCGTTTATTTATAATCTTTTCAAAGAACGATTGCTTTTTGTTACGCTTGTTTTCGTAAGCGGATGCAAAGGTAGAACTTTTAATTTTAACCTCCAAATGTTTTTGAGAATATTTTTTAAATTCTTTTTCTCTAAAACCTCGATGAATGCACCGGTTTCACTTACATTATGTCAACTGCGTAAGCTTTATCTCTCTTGCAAAGCGGGTGCAAAAGTAGACTTTTATTCCTACCAATCCAAATGTATCTAACTCTTTTTTATATCTTTTTTTGCAATGAGTAGGTAACTCGCTGAATTACAACTGTGTTACAGAACATTTTTTTTCTTCTTTGCAAGGAACTTTGGGAAAGGTTACTGCTCTATATACATTATATATTTACGTGCGCGCGTAAGGGGTGCCGAAAAGTTTTGTGATTCACATTACGCAGGAAAAGCGTTAAAGTTACTTTTCGTTAGATTCTTACGAAAAAAAATAAAATGTACGCTTTGATCTGCCACATCTACCACTAGACAGGTCTTACTAATTGTATTTCAGTTATTTAAATTGGTAGGAGATAAAAACTATCTACAAATCATCTGCCACCAAATGGTTGTATCTGCTACTAAAGTAGCAACACTATTTATTTTGAAAAGCAGGCCGGGTATTTTTCAGGATCCCACGGGAGATTTTATTTCTTCCTATTAGATATTATTTATTCTTGTACAGAACATTGTTTTCTTCTGTACAAAAGAATATATTGTTCTGTACAAAAGATTGAATTCTTTTGTACAAGAATACATAAAAATGTATAGGAGGATTTTAAAAAGGTGGCGAGTGTTTGCTAAAAGGCCGGCCAGAATTGAAATATATTAAACCGGTGGTGACTTTTTCTGGAATTGGCTTACAGATTTTGCTGTTATTACCAAGATTGGATTATTGTATTTTTGTTATACCTAAACAGACAATACAGAAAATGGAAGATAATACAATGAAATAGAGTCTGGCCATTGCAGCGATATAAAAGTGAATAGACTAAAGAAAAATAAGGAGGATGCTTCTAAAACCAATTTATATATCCATAGATGAGAGTAAAACCTCCCAAATATAAAGGGGTTGTTTTTAATGGCACACTATTGTATCCATATAAAAGTGATTAAAACCTAGATAGAACACGAAAAATATATTATAGCAAACACCCAGAAGATAGGCGTTTACTCGATTAATCTCTGGATACAACACAAAAATACACCGTGCGGTTAGTTTTTACGTACGCTTACACTCTCGTTAGAACACTAAAAAGATATATATCAGCATTCTATTGCACTTATGATATAATGAGATTAAACCCGTGGTAGCAGATAGATGCGTTTAGTGGGAGATAAAATGTATCACATTTTTATCTCCCACTAAAATAAACACTTAAAAATCAATGTTATGAGTGCAATTTAGTAGCAGGTAGCAGATGATGCTGCATTTTTTTATTATTTTTCAGGAGAAAAGTAATCCCTTACTTGTATAAGCCAATTTTCTCATATATAGATAGCCAGATACAAAGTATAAAATGTATAACCTACTTTATTCTAGTATACTTTTCAATAGTATAATTGCTTTTATCTATTTGGCCGTTCTTATCAATAGGCCAAGTTTGAATAAGAGTATCCCCTCTTATACCTAATAACATTTTTATAGTTTTACCTATATATTGTTTATTGACATGATACAGAATAGTTTCTTCATATTGATCACCATTCAATTTATAAGTACCAGCAGCATAGTTATCTTTGTAGACACTATCTTCCTTGAATCTGCCTACAGAAATAAAGTTTTTACCAGACCAAACTTTCACATCAGTTCCCGTAACATAACCTACAATTTCAAATGCTACTGTATCTGATACAATTCTTTTAAAATATTGCAGCTGCCATGCCCCTACTTCCGGATGCTTGACCTCTTTACTGCCACAACTACTAATGATTAATAAAATCATTAAGTAAAAAATATGATTAATTTTCATAACTATATGTTTAAGAAGTAAATAGATAACAATTCATTATTTTATTCTTACATATTTTTCAATATAATAATTAGCTCTGATAATTTTGCCATTTTGATCAACGGGCCATGTTTGAGTAAGAGTATCATGTTTGATTTCTAATATCATATTAAATATTTGATGTTCAGCCAGTTTATTAAAATGATATAGTACAGTTTCCTGATATTTATTATCTACTAATTTATAAGTACCTCCTCCATAAGTATCCTCAGTGACCGTATCAGGGAGAACTTTTCTACTACCTGCAAAAAAGAAGTTCTTTTCTGACCAAATCTTAATTTGGGCACCCTGAATATTGCCTGGGAATTCTGTTATAACAGAATCGGCCGCCATATGTTTAGCATAAACCAATTGCCAGGCTCCTATAGGCAAATTTCTTTTAAATGGTTTACAACTACCTATCATCAATAAAATCATTAAATAAAAAATAACTTTTATTGCTTTCATAATTTAATATTTTGTAGGTTAATAGTTTATTATACATAAAACGATCATTGAAATACTTTTAAAAGCAAACTAATTCCATTTTTTAGATTTTCTTATTTATGCTAGTTTAACCAACTATTTATTTTTAAACAAATGTTTATTATCCATTGTTTATAACAATAAATAAGCTGATATGGTTCATCAGAAATAACTCTTGAAATAACAAAAGCCAATTTAGTAATTGGGTAGTGACAAAAACCATTATTTAAATTACACAAAAAAAATAGATGAATAATTTAGAGTCTTATGTCGTTATTAAAAAGAAATAGCACCACGATAAACATTTTTTTAGTCCGCATAAACGTCCAATTTATTAAATATACAGATTTTACAAAAAGTATTATTTTATTCTCGAAAATATATAAATATATTTGCCTTAAATAAAGTTAATAACCAATTGACTAAAAACTAAACAATATGAAAGATATAGATGAATACAGACTTGGTAATCTTGTTATATTTGAAAATGAATCTACAAAAGCAATAATTGTAAAAGTAACACAAATAGAATATGTAAACAATACTATTTATTCTTTGCAAATCAACAACTGTAATTGGATTTCCAGAAAGGAAATAAAACCTGTTCAACTATTTATTGATTCATTAGTCGATTTAAAATTCTATATAAATAGTGATTACAAAAAGGATAACTTAGGCAATATTGTTAAAGTCGATTACATAGAAGATATATATCATTACTCTAAAGGAAGTTTAGAGCTCAAAATACATAAATCAGATGATACTATCTGGTATAAAAAAAAGCAGATTCACTATATCCATCAATTACAAAATTTATGTACTGATATAACAGGAGAACCTTTTACTATATCGGAATTTTATGAGAGTCACTTTACAAAATCCTTTTTTGAATACTCCAGTTTTTAATTTTTCAAAATTAATTACATTGCACCCTATGTAAACTTATTTAATTTACATTTAAGGGGATGTTGGAGCGATCATTAAAGCTTTCATTTTAAGAAAATTAGGTAAAATGTTAGATATTACAATGCCCTACTTAGCATTATAATATTAACAACAAGTATTATAATAACTTTATTTCATGACAATATAAATTCAGCTATTCCTTTTATTTCGGAACAGATAAAATAGTTGAATCTGCAATATTAATGGGATTTTTACAAATATTATAAGTTTAAATACCCTCTGACAGTTACAACTAGTTCTTATTGAAACATTTTTTAAGAAACCGGAAAAAATAAATGAACGTTAATCTATTAGAATCAATTATTTTTATTAACTTTATTTTTCGCAGCTAAATGAGACACACTATGAAAACAGCGATCGTTATTGGTGGAACTGGATTGGTGGGAGCTCAACTGGTTGATTTACTATTAAACGACCAGGATTTTGAAAAGATCAAGGTGTTTGGACGTAGATCTTTAAACATCTCTAATTCAAAACTCGAAGAGCATTTAATAAACTTCTCGAAACCTGAAGACTGGAGAGATCTGGTTAAAGGGGATGTGCTGTTTTCATGCATAGGAACTACAGTGTCAAAAGCAGAAAGTAAAGAAAAACAATATGAAGTAGACTTTACGTATCAATATAATTTCGCGAAAATCGCTTCAATGAACAGAGTTGGCGAATATGTTCTTATTTCATCTATCGGAGCCAATAGTAAATCCTTCTTTTTCTATCTTAGAATGAAAGGAGAATTAGAGCAGGCTATAAAAAAACTTTCTTTCAAAAAAATCATCATTGTAAGACCAGCTCAACTTTATGGAAACAGGCATGAAAAACGTGTGGGTGAAACAATGGGACTTGCGATAAGCAAAGCATTATGCAAAATAGGTTTATTCCATGAACATAGGCCTATTCATGCCAGAAGAGTTGCAGAAGCTATGATCGAATCTACTAGATATTACAATTCTACAACAACCATATCTTCATCGGAATTATTCGGTTTGTCTAAATTTTACAATAGAAATAAAGATATTTATTATACAAGAAACAGCTCCAGCAAATTATTTTCTTATTAATATCTTAGCTTCAAACAGTTTCTATCAGACACAATCTTATAGAAACTCCATCATCATAACAAATGAAAACAAAAAAAATAGATATAATATAACAAACAATTAAGGCTGTTCCAAAAGATACTTATACTTTAAAATATAAATATTTTTCAGAACAGCCTTTTATTTCTTATCTATTTCAACTAACTATTTTGATGTTGAGGACGAAGCAAATCATTTACAGTTTTCACTGGATTAAAAGTAGAAAGAGACACTTCTACAAAAACAGTACTCCAATCACTCATAGCCCCATTCCATAATCCTGGCAATTCTAAAGCTTTCAGATCTTTTCCATTTTTTGATTTATTTGAAATAAAACCAGTTGCAGGATCTACAAAATTAGTAAGGTCAAATTTATGTCCTTTATAATCACGAACTGAACAAACTAAATCTACAGGGTTGAAATGAGTTCCTTTCTCAAACATATCTTTTGATTTAGAATCGCTCATATCAATCTGAGAACTTTCCAATATTTGCAAAGAGACAGTTCCATCAGAGTTATATGCAAGGAAAGGACCGCCTCCTGGCTCTCCTACGTTTTTAACCATACCACAAACTCTCATCGGACGGTTTAGCTTGTTTTTCAGATAAAGAACAAGATCTGCATCTTCCAAAACTTTTGTCTCCGGATTTTTGCAGAATATTTTTTTCTGTACAAACTGTATTATTTCTCTAATTTGTTCAGCTGTATATTTGCCACTATCTAAAAGTTCTAGATACTTAAATGCTTGAGATTGCAACGCAACCAAAACGCCCGCAATAAGTTTTTTATAAAGTATCGTATCTTCTTTTAGTTTATCCGGAACAACATTATCTATATTCTTTATAAACACAATGTCAGCATCTAAATCGTTCAAATTTTCAATCAGTGCACCATGACCTCCCGGACGAAACAGCAGACTTCCATCTTCATTACGGAAAGGCTTATTATCCTTGTCTGCAGCAACGGTATCTGTACTTGGTTTCTGTTCTGAAAACGAAACACAATATTCTACATTGAAATTCTTTGAATATTTCTCTTTTTTCTCCTCAACTAATACTTCAAAAAGCTTACGATGCTCTGTTGAAACAGTAAAGTGTACATTTACCTTGCCTGATTTGCCAGAAGCATACATTGCACCTTCTGCCAAATGCTCTTCCATAGGTGTTCTTGCACCATCTATGTATTTATGAAATTGCAATAAGCCTTTTGGAAGAGAACCGTAGTTTAATCCCGTTTCGTTAAGAAGATTTGCAACAACAGCTTTATAATTACCGGAATTAATTAACGATGGGATATCTTGCTTTTCATTTTTCAAGCAGACAGCATTCAAATCTTCATAAAAAGCAAAATAAGGAATATGAGCAAAAAAATCCTTCTCAAATGTTGTAACTGGCTCATTATAATTAGCTTCCAAAAACTCAAAAAGATTCTTAAACATTCTGCTTGCAGCTCCTGATGCAGGAACAAATTTCACAATGGTTTTATCTCCTGTTATGTACTTTTCCCATGCTGAAAGATATTCCTTTTGAGTTTCTGCATCTAATTCTAGAATTCCTTTTCCTATAGATGCTGCTGAATCTAGCTTCAAGTAAGGAAATCCTTTTGCGAAGCATAAAAGTTGACTTTCTATCTGAATTTCAGAAATACCCTTTTTAGCGAGTAGCTCTTTGTCTTGATTTGTAATCATAAGTATCAAAGTATTAATTTCACTCCCAAAAGTACAAAAAGTTATTTATCATAACCCATAAAAGAAAGAAAAAAACTACTTTTACGACAGAAATTGAAAAGTTATGGAAGATACCTCATTTTTCACAGATAAAGAGATAGCAGATCTACGCTCTTTATATAGAAAATTACTGTATACGGCAGGAGACAGCATAAGCCGGGAAGATATACAGAAATTAAAGAAGCACCTTTTGGAAGCTATTCAAGCCAATTGCATGCTACGAAACAGTTTTGAAATGAACCCTATAATAAGGGATATGCAGACAGCAATAATTGTTTCGGAAGAAATTGGAATGAAAGGATCATGCCTTGTAGGGATTATGCTCCATGAAATGGTAAAAAGTAATTTTTGCACTATTGAATCTATACGTGAAATGTATGGAGAAGATGTGACAGTTATTATAAAAGGTTTAGTTAAAACCAGCGAGCTTTATGCTAAAAGTCCAGCTATTGAATCAGAAAACTTTCGTAATCTTCTGATTTCATTTGCAGAAGACATGCGGGTTATACTAATTATGATAGCCGACAGGGTGAACATTATGCGTCAGATAAAAAATTCTCCTAATGCTGAAGACCGCCTTAAAGTAGCTAATGAAGCTGCATATCTATATGCTCCACTTGCTCATAAATTAGGACTTTACAAGTTAAAATCAGAATTAGAAGATCTTTCACTCAAATATATCCGTAAAGAGACTTATTATCAGATTAAAGACAAGCTTAATGAAACCAAAGCTTCTCGTGATAAATATATCCAGACGTTTATTGAGCCTATTAAAAAGAAACTTGAAGATGCCGGACTAACCTTTGATATTAAGGGACGAACAAAATCTATTCACTCCATCTGGAATAAGATGATGAAACAAAAAACTCCTTTTGAAGGAATTTATGATTTGTTTGCTATCCGTATTATTATAGAGTCGGATTTTGATCGTGAAAAAGTAGATTGCTGGCAAGCGTATTCCATCATTACGGATATGTATCAACCTAATCCAAAACGTTTGCGCGACTGGTTATCTATACCTAAAAGTAACGGATATGAATCACTTCATATAACAGTTATGGGCCCGGAAGGCAAATGGGTTGAAGTGCAGATAAGAACTCGCCGTATGGACGATATAGCTGAACGAGGACTAGCTGCCCACTGGAAGTATAAAGGAGTTAAAGGGGAAAGTGGACTAGACGAATGGCTTTCTTCTGTACGTGAGGCTTTAGAAAATGCCGATGACGACTCTATGAAAGTGATGGATCGGTTTAAACTTGACCTTTACGAAGACGAGGTTTTTGTCTTTACCCCAAAAGGAGATTTGTTTAAACTTCCTAAAGGAGCAACTGTACTTGATTTTGCATTTCACATCCATAGTAAACTAGGATGTAAATGTATTGGTGCCAGAGTTAATGGGAAAAATGTTCAATTGAGACAAACTCTCAGCAGTGGAGATCAAGTTGAAATAACAACATCTAATACACAATTTCCAAAGCAAGACTGGCTGAATATTGTAACAACCTCAAAGGCACGTAACAAAATTCGTCAGGAATTGAAGGAGATAGCAGGCAAACAAACTGAATTTGCAAAAGAGACTCTTCAAAGAAAGTTCAAGAATCGTAAGCTTGAATATGATGAAGCTGTAATGATGCGATTAATAAAAAAGTCTGGATTCAAAACCGTTACAGACTTTTATCTTAAGATAGCCGACGAAACTCTAGACATCAACGACGTTCTCGAAAGATATAACGAAATGTTGAAGAAGGAAACAGAAAGTCATGAAGATGTTCCTTACAGAAGCGCAGAAACATATAATCTTCAAACTGTTGTTGATGAGAAAGCTGCAAAAGATGATGTATTAGTTATTGACCAAAATCTGAAGGGACTGGATTTTAAACTTGCTAAATGTTGTAATCCAATCTATGATGATGATGTATTTGGATTTGTTACTGTATCCGGAGGTATTAAAATACACCGTGCAGATTGTCCGAATGCTCCTCAGATGATGGAACGTTTCGGTTATCGCATAGTTAAAGCTCGTTGGGCCGGAAAAGCAGTAGGTAAACAATATCCTATTACTCTTAGAGTTATTGGACACGATGATATTGGAATCGTAACTAATATTTCTTCTATAATTTCAAAAGAGAAGGATATTAATCTGAGATCCATAAATGTTAGTTCACACGATGGACTTTTCTCGGGAACACTTTCCGTTACTATTGACGATACTTCCCGCCTGGATGCCCTAATTAAAAAACTTCAGGGTGTAAAGGGCGTTAAGCAAATAAGTCGTAATTAAAGTTATGGAGAATTTCAGCATAAAGAAAAGATTAAAAAGTTTCACCTATGCCTGGAAAGGCATAGGTAGCTTTCTTTTTAAAGAACATAATGCATGGATACATTCTTCTATAACCTTTGCTGTAATAATTTGCGGCATTATTTTTCAAATCAACACTTTTGAATGGATAAGTGTTATTCTTTGTATAGGTATTGTCTTTGCAGCAGAAGCATTTAATACTTCCATTGAGCGGTTGGTAAATTTAGTCTCTCCACAAGAAAACAAGATAGCAGGCGATGTAAAAGATATCGCCGCGGGTGCAGTTTTAATATGTGCTATTACAGCTGGCATAGTTGGACTTTTTATTTTTTTGCCCCATTTTATTGCTTGTTTTTGTAATATTTAGAGTTCCAGATACTCTTGCTGTTATTCTAAAAAACTCTGATCGTTTAGCAGTGCTAAATACTAACAAATACAACAATCAACCTAAACTAACAACTTATTATGAAAAAAGGATTCCCGAAATTTTTGATTTTCTTTTTAGCATTATTTTCTACCACAAGCATTCCTGTTAATGCAAAGAAAAGTGGAGAGATTGCTGATCCAAACCTTCGGCTACATTATAATAGTCCAGCTATACTATGGGAAGAAACACTGCCACTTGGCAACGGACGATTAGGCATGATGCCGGACGGAGGTATAGAAAAGGAACTTATTGTTCTCAATGATATTACGATGTGGTCGGGTTCTGAAGCTAATTATAACAATCCGGAAGCTGCAACCTATTTACCTCAAATCAGAACCTTACTATTAGAAGGGAAAAATGAAGAAGCTCAAGATGTCATGTATAAGCACTTCGTTCCTGTAAAACCCGAAAAAGGAGGCACCTATGGTAGTTATCAGATGCTGGGAAACCTTGTAATTGATTATACTTATAAGAAAGAAGCAAAAAAGAACTCGCCAGATTATAATAGGCCAGATTCTTACGAACGGGAACTAGATCTGAATAACGCTGTTGCCAAAACACACTTTTATAAAAATGGAATTGAATATATACGAGAATATTTTGTATCCAGAACAAAAGATGTAATGGTTATCAGAATAAGCGCTCCCAATGTAATTGGTGCCGTTTCGTTCAAAGCAATGCTGAACCGCCCGGAACGAGCCAAAATAAGTGCAGAAAAGAATCAATTAGTAATGGAAGGGGTATTAGACAGTGGTGTAGATGGAAAAGATGGAGTATCTTTTACTGCTAAACTCCGGGCAAAAACACACGGAGGTTCTGTTTCTGTAAAAGATGATGGGCTGGAAGTTAAGAATGCCAACAGTGTTGAATTATACATCTCTGCATGTACTGATTTTAAAATTGAAGAACAACAATATAAATCATCAGTAGATTCATTAATGAATAAAGCTTTTGCTATTTCATTCAATAAAATTAAAAACGACCATATAGCTGATTATGCATCATATTTCAATCGTGTAAAAGTAAACATTGGTAATGTTAACTCTATGACGGCAAATTACCAACATAAATTACAATTAACAACCGACGAACGTATTCGTTTATTCCAATTAGATGATGATCCTGCACTGGCAGCACTCTACATGCAATACGGACGTTACCTGTTTATCAGCAGTACGCGCCCCGGTACTCTCCCACCCAACTTGCAGGGATTATGGGCTAATACCATAAGTACTCCATGGAATGGTGATTATCATCTGAACATCAATATACAGATGAATTATTGGTTAATGGAACCAGGAAATTTATCTGATTTATACCAACCTCTTCTGAGCCTGACAAACAATCTGACAGATTCTGGCGAGAAATCAGCAAAAGCTTTCTATGGAGATAAAGCAAACGGATGGGTTGCACATATGATGACTAACGTGTGGAACTATACTGCCCCTGGCGAACATCCATCCTGGGGAGCAACCAACACTGGTGGTGCATGGCTTTGTGCTCATTTGTGGGACCATTATGAGTTTTTGGGAGATAACAAAACGGAAGATGGCCAATCTTATTTGAAACAAATTTATCCAATATTAAAAGGTGCATCAGAATTTTTCTTCTCTACCATGATTGAAGAACCAACTCATGGTTGGCTAGTTACCGCTCCCAGCTCATCACCGGAAAACAGTTTTTATACAAAAGAAGGCTCAGAACCGGTAAGCATTTGTATGGGACCTACAATGGACAACGAACTAGTTAGGGAACTTTTCTCAAATGTAATAAAAGCATCTCAAATTCTAGGATGCGATGAAGAATATCGCAAGCAGCTTAGTATTGCTTCACTTAAGCTACCTCCTTTCCAGATCAGTAAAGATGGTTATCTGATGGAATGGCTTGAAGATTATAAAGAAACAGATGTTCACCACCGTCATGTGTCACACCTTTACGGTTTACATCCCGGGAATCAAATAACACTTAGCAAAACTCCGGAACTGGCAGAGGCATGTAAAGTTACACTTAACCGAAGAGGTGACGAGGCAACAGGATGGTCGCGTGCATGGAAAATGAATTTCTGGTCGAGACTAGGTGACGGTAATCGTGCTTATAAATTATTTAAAAGCCTGCTTACTCCAAGTTATCAACCAGAAACACCAAGTAAAAGAGGCGGAGGAACATTTCCTAACTTATTCTGTGCACATCCTCCTTTCCAGATTGACGGGAACTTTGGCGGTGCAGCCGGAATAATGGAAATGTTACTTCAAAGTCACGAAGGATTTATCAATCTTTTACCAGCTATTCCAACTAGTTGGGATGAAGGAACTTTCAACGGCTTAAAAGTGCGTGGAGGAGCTACTGTTGATGTTTCCTGGAAAAATGGAAAGCCCACATTTGCTACTATTAAATCGGCCTATGGAGGAACTTATAAGCTAAAAGTTCCGGAAAGTGTAACAACTGTACAAGTTAAAGGAAAAGGGATTAATAAAAAATTCAGCAAAGAAAAATTTATAGAAATCCCGATATACAAAGGAGCTAGTGTAGAGGTCAGTTTTAAGTAATAAAATCAATTTTAATTATACAAAGGGAATGTTCTGTTTATGAATATTCCCTTTTACTATTTATATTTTTGAGATTAATCCCCGAAAACAAAAAGTAATCTATTTTGTAAAATAGTATTAATATTTTATACAATGGATAGTTATTTAGAATTTAAATTGTTTAAATACGCTTTTAGTATTGAATGCTTAAGAATTTATTCCTATTTTTGTACCAGAATCACTTAAAATTATATCAATGGAATATTTTCAGTTTATTTTAGACTTTGTTCTTCATATAGATGATCAATTACCCCTACTAATAGAGCAATACGGCACTTGGATTTATGCAATTCTTTTTTTCCTTATTTTTCTTGAAACAGGATTTGTTGTAACTCCTTTTTTACCTGGTGACTCTTTATTATTTGTTGCAGGAACATTAGCTACAGTATCAACCAACCACATGAACATACATTTACTGGTTCTTATGCTAATTATTGCAGCTGTATTGGGAGATGCATCCAACTACGTTATAGGCCGATATTTTGGGACCAGGCTTTTCAGTAACCCAAATTCTAAGATTTTTAAACAAAAATATTTAGAACAGACTCATGCTTTTTATGAAAAACATGGTGGTAAAACAATTATTTTAGCTAGATTTGTTCCAATAGTACGCACATTTGCTCCATTTGTTGCAGGTATGGGACACATGAGTTATCGTCATTTTGCTCATTATAACATTGTTGGAGGAGTTGTTTGGGTTACATTAATAACCTATATTGGCTATTTTCTAGGAAGCCTGGAAATCGTTCAAAAGAACTTAGAGATTATGATCATTTCGATTGTAATTATCTCTATACTTCCTGCTATTATTGAGATTTGGAAAAGCAAACGCAAAAATAAAGCGGCTTAACAGACACTATAAATCGTGCAGATGTAATACGCATCCTTAATAGCATAATATGAAGTCCGGGAAGGATAATTCTTTTTCTTTTTTGAATCTGTTTTAATAATTAAGATAAATCTACTGTTATTAAATACTATGAATAGAAGAGAACCTTCATTTATTAACAATCTCTTATTTAGAGATTATCGTTTTATATTTCTAGTATGGATTATTACATCTATAGTATGCGGAGTTTTAAAATATACAAGAGGATCTTATAATAACTTCAGTATATTTAAAAATCTGTTTTGGCATGCTATTCATCAATTGCCTCTTTACGAACATTACCCCAAAGAATACTCTGATGTTACTCATTATGGAGTATTTTTCAGCTCTGTAATTTTCCCTTTTGCTCTCGTACCAGATATAATAGGTGTTATTTTATGGGTAACACTTAGTACCTGGTTTTTATTTTATGCAATAAAAAGGTTACCACTTAGCAGGAATGAGCATTTATTCGTATATCTTTTCTGTATTATGGAGCTATTTAACTCTTTGGCTTCACAGCAGTTCAATGTTGGAATAGCTGCTATTCTTATTTTCTCTTTTTTTCTGATAGAGCACAAAACGGATTTCTGGGCAGCATTTTTTATTATGCTGGGGACTTTTACCAAATTATATGGAATTATGGGACTAGCTTTTATTCCATTCTCCAGGAATAAAAAAAGATTTCTGTCTTCTTGCCTATTTTGGAGTGTAATTATGTTCTTTTTCCCAATGCTTTATACTTCACCAGATTATGTACTGACGCAATATCATTCATGGATAATTGATCTCATAGAAAAGAATAGTCTGAACCAGTTCGCATATTATCAAAATATATCATTACTGGGTATGGTTAGAAAAATAAGCGGTTGTAGTACTTACTCTGACCTTTGGCTGATTATTCCAGGTATTATACTATTCTGTTTGCCATTCTTACGAGTAAAACAATACCGTTCTCAGAGTTTTAAATTAATGATATTAGCTTCAACATTACTTTTTGTTGTATTGTTTAGTACTGCAAGTGAATCTGGCACGTACATTATTGCTATGATAGGAATAGCACTTTGGTACGTAAAAACACCTTCACAATCAACGTCATTAAATCTAACTCTTTTAATCTTTGCTTTTTTCCTGACAGGACTTTCAAGCAGCGACTTATTCCCTGTTGAAGTAAGAAAAACATTCATTTTTCCATTTGCTCTAAAGTCTTTACCTTGTTTCATCATTTGGCTTAAGATTACCTACGAGCTATGTTTTCTTAATTTCTGTCTGAAAGAAGGAATTCCAAGAGCCGAAGAAGATCGTATGTTAGTTCCAAATGATAATAATGAGATAGATATTGTATTGCCTTGTTATAACCCACCAACAAATTGGCAAGAAACGCTGCATGAGAACATTAAGCAAGTATTTAAATATTTTCCGGATAAGGTTTTTCATATTATTGTAGTCAATGATGGCTCATCTATAAATATGGACGAAGCGGAAATAGAAAAGTTCAAAACTATCATGCCTAAAGCTCAGTTAATCAGTTATCCCGAACATAGAGGAAAAGGTTATGCCGTTAGAAAGGGAGCTGAATACGCCTGTTCTTCTCTGATGATATATATTGACTGGGATTTTCCGTATGACAAAGAAAGCATGAGGGCTGTTTTCGAAAAGCTTGAAGAGGGATATGATATTACTGTAGCTACAAGAACCAACAGTTATTTTCCGAATACTGATCTAAATACGATACGTACCTACATTTCTGTCTTAACAAGAATATTAAACTGGATAGTTTTGGGAATAAGATATAGCGATGTACGAAGAGGATTCAAAGGAATGAATCGTAAAGGTAAAGATCTTCTTTTAAAAACTCAGATTAATCATTTTCTTTTTGATACAGAGTTTGTCTATTTGGCATCAAGGAAACGATATATGCACATCTGCAGTACCAAAGCAAAATTAAGAGAGAATGCAGGTTTTACCTTTATGAATATAACTGCTTTTGGTAGAGAGATAACCAACTTTATTCGAATTGCAGTGAAATAATTTAAATACTCTTCTGCACACTCATATATTAAAGATTACATTTAGCCGGCAATGAAATGCCGATTATATATATTATCTTTGTTCATAGAATGACAATAGAAGAGCGAAAAATAATCCATATTGACATGGATGCCTTTTATGCCTCAGTTGAGCAAAGGGATCATCCTGAGTGGAGGGGCAGACCTCTTGCTGTGGGCCATGAAGAAGAACGTGGTGTTGTAGCTACAGCTAGTTATGAAGCTCGTCGTTATGGTATTCATTCTGCAATGTCATCCGTAAAGGCTAAAAAGCTTTGCTCCGAACTAATATTTGCTCCATTGCGCATGACTGTTTACAAGTCTGTTTCTGCACAAATACATCAGATTTTTCACGAATACACAGACATCATAGAACCTATCTCGCTCGATGAAGCATTTCTGGACGTGACTGAAAACAAAAAAGGTATTGATTTGGCCATCGATATTGCCAAAGAAATTAAGCAACGCATAAAAGAAGAAACAGGCCTTACAGCATCAGCGGGAGTTTCTTACAATAAATTTCTGGCAAAAGTAGCATCAGAACATCGTAAACCAGATGGTCTGTGCACCATTCATCCTCATAAAGCACAAGAATTTATAGACAAACTGCCAATAGAATCCTTCTGGGGAGTTGGTAAAGTGACAGCAAAGAAAATGCATGCATTAGGCATTCATAATGGTGCACTGCTTCGAATGAGTACTCCGGATTTTCTGACCTTACAATTTGGGAAAGCAGGAATGCTCTATTATAATTTTGCACATGGCATAGACCAGCGTGCTGTAGAATCAGAAAGAGAACGCAAATCGGTGGGATGTGAAACAACTTTCGAACACGATTTAGAAATAAATAGTTCTATTATAATAGAGTTATATCACGTTGCTCAAGAGCTTATACAAAGATTAGAAAAATCAGGTTTTAAAGGTTACACTCTTACATTGAAAATAAAATTTAATGATTTTACTCAGAAAACGCGTAGCATTAGCGAAGACCATCCACTCACAACATTAAAAGAAATTCTACCTTTAGCCAAAGAACTACTTAAAGGTGTAGATCTAGCCAATCACCCTATCCGCTTGTTGGGACTGAGTGTATCTAATCCTTGGGAAGAAATAGACTCTCGAGGATACAAGCAATTATTGTTTAAATTCAAATAGAATATTCAGATTTAAATAAACAAACAAAAGATTATCCCATTATCAATTTAATATCTATATTTATAGCCATATATCAACAAAAAGTCTAAATAATAACATTTTAGATCATGGCTATCCCAACATCGAGAACTAAAGAACGTGGCCAAATAATAATAAACAAAGACCTTTGCAATGGCTGCGGACTATGTGTTTCTGTTTGCAAAGATTTTAGTCTGACAATTGAAAACGGAAAAGTAAAGCAGTCAGATAATCCATTATTCGGCTGTTTAGCTTGTGGACATTGCATGATGATATGTCCACAACAAGCAATCACCATTGAAGGAAGATGTACGTCAACCGATGATTTAATAGAAATGCCTTCCAAAGAAGAAGCTGCATCTTATAAATCAATGCTGAATTTACTGTACCGTCGCCGGAGTATCCGTGAGTTTAAAGATGTACCCGTTGAAAGTGAATTAATAGATCAAATATTAGAAGCTGCACAAACAGCACCAATGGGCTTACCACCCTCGGACGTGCATGTGTTAGTATTCGACAGCAAAGAAAAAGTTTCAGCATTTGCAAAAGACTTCTGTCATTATCTGGAAAATATGAAATGGTTTGTTTCCAAATGGTTTCTCATGCTAATGAGGCCAATCTGGGGAAAAGCAAACACAGAACTATTTAAAGGATTTGTTCGTCCTTGTGTTTACGCTTATACCGATTACATGATGAAAGGCGAAAACATTGTAAATTATGATGCACCGGTTGCACTATATTTTTACGCGACTCCCTATAGCGATCCGGCTGATCCGCTCATAGCTGCAACATACGCCATGCTTGCTGCCGAGTCATTGGGTTTGGGTACCTGCTTTAACGGTGCGGTACACCCATTTATCCAAAACGGAAAAGCAGCCAGACTATTTAGAGAAAAATATGGAATTAAACACAAAAGTCGTGAAGGTATATTCCTTCTTATTGGTTACCCGAAAGTAAAATACACATCAAGCATAAAACGAACATTCGCTTCAATCGATAGAATTTAGCTTATAGTCGTCAGGATATTTATTGGCCAATGGTTTAAATTCTTTAGTCAATAAATTAAAATCATAGACCAATAAAGTCCAGTTATTCACCAATAATTTTGAATTATATTCTGAATGTCAGATGAGGCATTAAAGATAAAATCCCCTGCAATGCTTATTCATTATAACATTGCAGGGGCAGTTTTTTTCAACGATTTAGATAACTTCTTTACAAGCAAAGGCTTGTATACAATATTTTATATTAGAATTTATAGCCAGCAGTTATTCCAAAGTTAATATTCTTTGGAGCATTATCAGCATCTCCTAATTTTGTTAATCCAAGCTGACTTTCAAGTCCAATAATAACTTTATTAAATTCTAATGACACTCCAAAACCTAATCCGGCATCAAATCTTTTGAGGCCATCACTACCGAATGTATCAGTATCATCCGATTTACTTTGACCATTTACACTAACCTTACCTGTTGTTTTTCCACCTACACCGTATGCAAAATATGGACCGGCTGCAATTACAAAATTAGTATTGTTAGAAATTGGCATTCTTGCTTGTAGATTAACCGGTAATTCAAGATACATTTGGTTAATAGTTATTTTAGCGCTGTATCCTTCAATTTCTCCTGTTCCCTTTGTTCCTTTTGAAGTTAAGAACAAAGATGGCTGCAAAGACCATGTATTATCTAACGCATATTCCATGCCAACGCCAAGTTTAAAACCAATTTTTGCATCTAATTCATCAGTACCTTCACCTGTCCAGTTACTAATATTCAGACCAGCCTTTGCGTTCCATGAAACAGGAGTTGCATTTGTTTGAGAACTTTGTGCATTTATCAGGGAATTACATCCTAATAAAATAGCCGCTAATAAAAACAGTTTTTTCATATAAAATAGTTTATGCCTTTAGTCCCCAATCAGGCGTTTCTTATTTTAAGCGTGGGGATAAAATTATTTATCACAATCAATTGCTATATAAACAATCATATTCAGCAATATGAATTAAATAACCTTTAACGCTATATAAAAAAAGACGTTACAAATATATTCATCTTTTTCATACAAAACAATAATTATTACAACTTATTTTCAGTCTTTATTATATAGTAACTTCTAAAATATTAATGTCTAGATATTTATACTTTTATATTTAAACAGATTTATCGAATAACAGTTCAGATATTTCCTTCATAATAAGCCAATATTATGTAATACAATTCAAACCATTTCTATTATGACTTGTTTTTAATTAGAGAGAAGGAATAATCGTCTTTAATTCAGGAGTTATGAAAGCAAGTGTTATTTCTAAAATCATATTAGTTGTAATATTTCTGTTATCATACTTTAAAGTAGAAGCGCAGAATATTGTATCTGATACTATAAAAGTTTCTGCCGGAAATTTAAATTCACTTCTTGGAGATAAAAAAGATCTCATTACAAACTTAACTCTCAAAGGGAAAATAAACGGAACAGATATTACAACAATTCGAAGTATGGCAAAATTAACTGTACTCGATATGTCAAAAGCAAGTATAGTAAAAGGAGGCGTTTTTATAAGTTCTTTATATGATGATAAAATCGATGTATCAAATGACGAAATTCCTGAAGAAGCCTTCTATGCCAAAGATAATCTAAAAACAATAACCCTTCCTGAAAACATAACAGCAATCGGTCTTAAAGCATTTTCAGATTGCACAGTCCTCACTGCAATAATAATTCCCGAAGGGGTTACTTCTATTGGTACTAATGCATTTTATGGTTGCTTAAAACTAACAATCCTTTCTCTTCCGGCCAGTATTACTCTTATTGATTATGGTGCCTTTCAGGAATGTTCAGGATTAAAAGAAATACATTGTAAAGCTACTACTCCACCCAAGATCACCCCTTTTACATTCTACGGAGTACCTAAAAGTACCTGCAAATTATATGTTCCAACTGGAATTTCAGCACAAGCCAAAACTGTTGCAGGTTGGAATGAATTTAAAATCATCCTTGAAGAATAATTGAAATTGAGAAAATCTTTTTAATCAATTATTACTGATTATCTATCTCATATTATATGTATGAATACTTGTTCCTTGTGCTGATGGTAAATAATTAATTCCATACCAACACATCTGCAACAACACGAAAGACATAAGAAGTATAACAAGCGCTTTTCGATATTCATTCCTTTTATGAAGACGAAAATGAATGTAGCATAAATAACTTAACCATGTAGCGGCCGCCCACGTTTCTTTGGGATCCCAACTCCAGTAGTGCCCCCATGCTTCTTTTGCCCACAAGGCTCCGGATAGTAAACCAAGAGTTAAGAATGATAATCCAACATTAGCCAGATTATCACACAAATCCATCTCCATAGGCGATATTTTTTGTTTCTTCTTCCAAAGAAGGTAAATAGCCATTACTGCGGCAGCACCCAACATTGCGTAAGCAAACATATATACGATAACATGTGGTGCAAACCAAGGGCTTTGTAATGCAGGCATCAATGTTTTATTGTGTATCTCGGGCTTTAGTATATTGATGCAAATAAATACTAATGACAGAATAGTACTAAAACTAAGAATCCATTTATATTTCCATCGGCTATATGTAATAATACCCACTAGCGGAAGGAAGAATGAATACCACAAACGAGTTTCGCCCATAGTCCGCATAGGAGGACGTTCAAGTGAAATCCACATTCCTAAGATAAATATAAAGAAGACTGTTAATCCAACTATTGTAAATCCGTGAACAAATACGGGCCTTTTCTCTCTCCAGGCAGCATACGCACCAAAAATCCAGAAGCAAAGAGACACTATGGCAAACAACGAAAAATATTCCCAACTCATACTTTATCCTCCTTATTCTTTTTAGCCATAGTAAACATACATATTGCCCCAACTACCATCATTAATATACCTGTATACACTACTGGTAACCATGGATCTTTTACTAACTGGAACACACTAACCTCACTCCACCTGCCTTTTGATTCATCATAACTTAATTGATAAATTTTCCATCCATCAATTTCAAAAGGCTTATTCACCTCAATTGTTGCATCTTTAACTTTCTTGGATTCTAAATATACTGTTACATTCGAATAAAAACGTTGTGGTTCCAGTTCAGGCATTACCAGACTCACTTTATCATCCAACTTTATTGCATTGTAAGGAAACATAAAGTTTCCGCAACTCACCCACCCTTCACGAGATATGCCTGTTTTATGATTTATTGCTTTCACATAAAGAGCTTTTGTTGCTCCAAAAGAATGAAACTCAACATACCGAAGTGTATCTACTGATGGCACACTTGCAGCATATGTAAGATACTTTTTTACTGAGATAGTCCAGTCAAGCAGCTGACCGGCTCCAAGGCCAGGCTCTACTAAAAACGTGGCAGACTTTCCTTGAGGAAGAGATGCGCCTGTTTCGTTGTCGATCAGCATTAATTTAGGTGGATACTCTTTAATTGAAAATTTATGCAATTCAATAGCTAAAGGCAATTCAACAACTTCCTTTCGTTCATTTAAAGCACGCCATTCAGGTCTGCCGGCCATTGTAGTCATTTCGAGTTTTTGAATATCTGCACTTCCTAAAATAGAACCAACCAGCGCCAACAATAAACCGATATGATTCAACATAAAAGATATATCACTCCACTTAAAATGGTTCAATCTTCTTATTATTGTCATTGATAAAATAATAATCATCCAAAGAAATAATAGTGCGAAAGACCATGCTGAAAGCATCTGAGAGAATCCAATGAAGTTACCTTCCATCGTAATATAACCGGGAGCCTGCTTGATTAGTCCCATCAAAACAATCATAAATACCATAGATGACATGGAAGATATGGCAGCCTGATAACTACTAAGCCAGCTAACTATATAAGATGATTTCTTGTATTTAAGATATAATACCGTTAGCAATAAAAAATATCCAATTCCTGAAATCAGATTAACAGGATATGCAAGAGCATCAAGATTTAATTTTCCAATTGAGATCTGGAGCATTGTGCCCGTAATAAATAATCCGATACAGATTGAATATCCTTCTTTAAATCCCCAAGGTTGTTTCCACATATAATAATATTTGTTCAATTCTTACACAAAGATAACCACTATCAACATTTAATGATGATAGTGGTTACTTTAATTTCATTCAACTTTAATCTTTATATTAAATCTTTGCAAAACGTCCGTTAGCTTTTGCTTTCTCAATCCAGCGTGGAACAATCGTTTTAAGAAATTCATTTTTTGCTTTTTGTTCTTTTGGTATATCCAAACCAATATATTTCTGAGCTTTAGCTTTTGTAGAAATGTCAGGAATTGGCACATCTGCAGTGTAACCATTCTTTGCCAAAACTTTAGCAATAGCCAAACGAGCTTGCAATGCTCTGTCTATTCCATGACTCAACATGCGCTGAACTTCCTGAGGAGCATGAAATGCAGCTCCATGAGATGCAACAGAAAAGTCCCATCTCCATTGAGCCTGACGAATCAAATTCAAAGCCTCTTTCATCTGCACTTCAGTAGCTCCTTTATCCCATGCAAATTTAGCTTCTATGTGTGCTTTGGCTAGTTCTTTTTCCAGACGAGTGCGTATTTCATTGCATTTTCTTTGTCTTTCATACACATTATTGCGAAGCGTTTCTTCAGTTTCGCGGTGACAAACCTGACAGGTTCTGTCTATAGATGCTAAAGGACTTTGAATATGATGATCGCTATATTTTATTCCTCCTTCATTTTCATACGGCATATGACAGTCGGCACAAGAAACACCTCTCTGTCCATGAATACCTAATTGGAATATTTCAAAATCAGGATGCTGAGCTTTTAGTATAGGAGCTCTGCTTAAAGCATTCTTGTAATCAGAGTGGTTAACTTTATCGTAATATTCTTCAATTTTTTCTACAGTCATTCCTTTATCCCAAGGAAATGTAAGATAATTGCCATCTTTTTTGAAATAATACTCAACGTGACATTGAGCACAAACCAACGATCTCATTTCTTGGGGAGTTGCTTTATCAATATCCCTTCCCTGACGAGCAAAAGCCTCACGCAAAGCAGGACGACTTATATGCAGATTCATTGTTTTTGATTCATGGCAATCAGAACAACCTATTGGATTAACAATCTCGCTGCCAAAAGCAGACCATTTATTATTATAGAACGCATTTACTCCTATTGATTCCATCATACGAGGAACATCCGGACTTTTACATGTCCAGCAAGTTGAAGGCTGAGGACCATCTTTATCCGTTTTAGGCGCTCCGGTTCTGAGAGTTTCACTGATATCTTCAATAGCATGCATATGTCCTCTCGGCGTTTTATATTCTTTTGAAAAAGCATATCCGGCCCAAAGAATTACCATTTCGGGGCGTTGTTCTAACACATCCACAGCCTGATTGCCATTAAATTCACTTTTAAAACTCGTATCTGCCGTCTCTGACCAAGTTTGATACTCTCGCGGATAGTTATCTCTGAAGATTTCATTCCTGGCCTCGATGCCCTTTATATCTACTTTTCTGTTGTTATAGATACTAACCACTTCTGCTCTGTGTTCCATTAAGGATGCAACTATCAATCCTAACACAAAAACAATGACCATTGTTCCTCCAAACAACAACCATCCTTGCCATGCTTTCAGTTTCTTTTCCATATCCTATATCTTTATATTTTTCTGACTATTTAATTATATTCTTCAACCATTCGGGTACAGGCGATTTCGGATAAGGAACCATTGCGTAAGGAGTTGAAGAGAGACTGTTAGTTCCTCCATGGGTAACTTGTCGATGACAATCCCAACAAGCTTTACCTTCTCCAACCTGGGTCATCATGTAATCCACTCTACCGGTTTTTACAAATTCAGTATTTAATTGAGTGTGGCAACGGATACAGTTATTCATTATAACTTCTGCACTTGACGGAATTGCCTGAATAGTTTGCCTCTCACTGTTGGTTAAAAACTTATATGTGTGTCTGAGGCCATCATTTGCCTTGAAGAAATATTTTTTTGCAATATTTTCGTGAGGAACGTGGCAATCATTACAGGTAGTCCCCCTATTGTGAGAACTATGTTGCCAGGTAGCATAATATGGCCCCATTACATGACAATTGACACAAGCTGCCGGACTATCTCCCAGGTAATCTTGCACTCTTAGCAAGTAAAGAAACAGACATCCACTACCCGCAATCACTCCTAGAAGAATGATTAATATTAGCTTGTGAGAGTATCTGATTCTTATATCCATAATTATTAATGCTGAAAAAAAGATTCAATATATATTAAATCAGAAAATAATCAAAGAATAAAGGAACAGTTGAGTTCGTGATAAACTCCGTACATAAAATTAACAGCTAAATATACATATAATGCATGAAAAATAAAAATATTTAAGAGAAAAACAGAATAAAATCTAAACACATATAAACAGACATATAATATAACAATATTAATAAAATAGAAATGCAATGTGTTTGATAATAAGCATTTTATATATAGCAGATAACTTATCCACAATTTTGATGTTCGATAACATACAATAAATATAAAATTAACATCTTTAAAAAATTAAGCAAAACACTATAAATCAAAGCATTAAATATAAAACACTAATATGTGTGTTCGAACACACATATTGCATATTCAAATCTTTAATCTTAAATTTGCATCGACAACATCAATAAGCCATTGCTATCAACAACAATGATAAACGATACAGAAAATATAAGAATTAAAGATATAGCCAAAATGGCTGGAGTTTCTGCCGGGACTGTCGACAGAGTACTTCATAACCGCGGACGCGTTTCTGAGGAGAATCTTAAGAAAGTAAACGCTGTACTTAAGATGGTTAATTATCAGCCAAACTTGATAGCAAGATTTTTAGCTTCAAAAAAACAATATAAAATAATAGCCATAATTCCCTCTTTCAAGAAAGGAGAATATTGGGAAAGTATTTCTAAAGGGATTGATAAGGCTGGCAATGAGTTTGAAGATTATGGGGTGCATATTCAAAAACTATATTTTGATCAATACGACAATAACTCTTTGAAGAAAACTGTAGATGAGCTTTTTCAAAGAAGTTTTGATGCAGTTCTAATTGCTTCACTTTTTGCAAATTCTGTAATTAGTATTTCTGAAAAACTAGACGAATTGAATATTCCCTATAGTTATATTGACTCAAATATTTCAGGGCAAAACCAGCTTGCATATTTTGGTACCAATTCCTTTGACAGTGGTGTTATAGGTGCAAAGATATTGCTAAATTCAATTGGTAAAGACGCAAATATACTGGTATCAAGGATGATTCACAGCGGAGATCAGAATTCCAATCAAAGTATTAACAGAGAAGCCGGATTTAATAGCTATCTAAATACTGTGGGCTACACAGGAAAAGTTCATTATGTGGATTTAAAGATAGGCAGTTCTGTATTCAACTTCAGTGTACTTGATGCGTTCTTTGAGAGTCAAAACAATATAAAAGGAATAATAGTTTTCAACTCTACATGTCACAAGTTGGCTAATTACATAAAAATAAGAGACATCCGTAACCTGGTAGTTGTAGGATATGATGTAATTGAAGAAAATGCAAATGCATTAAGAGAAGGCTATATAACCGCACTAATAGCTCAAAGACCGCAGCTTCAGGGTTATAACGGAATTAAATCTTTATGCGAATATTTAATACTCAAAAAAAGACCGCAAAAAGAGAATTTTATGCCTATTGATATCCTGATGAAGGAAAACGTAGATTATTATAATGAACAATAGCAATTTATATACAACTTTTAAAAACAAAAAGATGGAAAATTTATTTAACATTTCTGGCAAAGTAATCATCATCACAGGTGGATATGGTGTTTTAGGTAGAGGTATATCTATGTACCTAGCTCAGCAAGGAGCTAAAATCGTGATTATTGGCAGAAGCCATGAAGAAGGCGATTCACTGGTTAGCGAAATAAAGAAGCAAGGCGGACAAGCAATGTTTGCACAGGCTGATGTTACAGATAAAGCAATGTTAGAAGATTGCAAAAAACTGGTTCTAAAGAATTATGGTAAAATTGATATTTTAATAAATGCAGCCGGAGGTAATATGCCGGGCGCCACAATTGCACCAAGCCAAACTATTTTCGATCTTAATATCGATGCAATGAAAACAGTAGTAGACCTTAATCTGTTTGGTACTGTATTGCCTACTATGGTATTTGCAGACGAGATGGCAAAGCAAAAAGAAGGAGTAATCCTGAACTTCTCTTCAGAATCTTCACTGCGTCCACTTACAAGAGTTGCCGGATATGGTGTAGCAAAAGCTGCTGTAAACAACTTTACTCAGTATATGGCCGGAGAACTTGCTATTAAATTTGGAAACGGAATCCGTATGAATGCTGTAGCTCCTGGCTTTTTCCTAACCAACCAAAACAGAGCTTTGATGCTTAATCCTGATGGAACTCTTTCTGATCGTGCTAAAAGCGTAATGGCACATACTCCTTTCAACCGCTTTGGCGAACCGGAAGATTTATTCGGAACTGTACACTACCTTATCAGTGATGCTTCTAAATTCGTAACCGGAACAGTAGCTGTTGTTGACGGTGGATTCAATGCTTTTACCATCTAATATAATTTAAACTTAAAATACTGAAATTATGTATTTATGCGAACAAACATGGCGTTGGTACGGTCCTAACGATCCAGTTTCCCTTTGGGATATCAAACAGGCCGGTGCTACCGGAATAGTGAACGCCTTACACCATATACCTAACGGAGAAGTATGGACTGTAGAGGAAATTATGAAGCGTAAGGAACTTATTGAATCTGTAGGTCTTACATGGTCTGTTGTTGAAAGTGTTCCTGTGCACGAACACATAAAAACACAGACTGGAGATTTTCAGAAATACATTGATAATTATAAAGAGTCTCTTCGCAACTTAGGCAAGTGTGGAATTAATATTGTAACTTACAATTTCATGCCGGTACTCGACTGGACTCGTACCGATTTGGCTTACACCATGCCCGATGGTTCTAAAGCACTTCGTTTTGAAAGAGCTGCTTTTGTTGCTTTCGACTTGTTCCTTTTGAAACGTCCCGGCGCTGAAAATGAATATTCTGCAGAAGAAAAAGCAAAAGCTAAAGCACGTTTCGAAGAAATGACCGACGAAGACAAGCATACATTGGAACGCAATATTATAGCTGGTTTACCGGGTTCTGAAGAGAGCTTTACACTTGTACAATTCCAGGAAGCACTCGACCGTTATAATGACATCGATGCAGAGAAACTTCGTGAGAACTTAATCTATTTCCTAAGAGAAATTACTCCTGTTGCAGATGAAGCTGGTGTGTATCTGGTTATTCACCCGGATGATCCACCTCAGTCTATTCTTGGTTTACCTCGTATCCTCAGTACAGGAGATGATTTCCAGAAGCTGATTGATGCCGTTCCGAACAAATCAAACGGCCTATGTTTATGTACCGGTTCTTTTGGTGTGGCTGCTCATAATGATTTAGTTGGAATTATGAGACGTTTCGGAGATCGTGTAAACTTTGTGCATTTCCGTAGCACTCAGCGCGATGAAGAAGGAAACTTCTATGAAGCAAACCATCTAGAGGGTAATGTAGACATGTATCACGTAATGAAGGCATTACTCGAACTTGAACAAGAACGTAAGGTTTCTATCGCAATGAGACCGGATCATGGACATCAGATGATTGATGACTTGAAAAAGAAAACTAATCCGGGATATTCTTGTATCGGTCGCCTTAGAGGATTGGCAGAATTACGTGGACTTGAAATGGGTATTGCTAAATCTCTATTCGAATAGATAAGAATCAAACTCAATTTATACATTGCAAATACATATCGCATTTTATAAATATAAAACCTAACCAGTTAAATTTTCAATTTGTATTGTGATGGCCGACCGGAATGTTTCTGCATTACCGGTCGGTTTTTTATGTATAATCACCACTACAATATATTAAAATACAAAATATATCTAGCAGTCTAGCACCAATCATTTAACACTTTGTGAATGAATCGAATACAGGCGCTAGACTTTTGCAAAGAAGTCTAGCGGTAGTCTAGTAGTCTAGCACTTTGTCTCGTCCTGATTTAAGCAATAGCCTAAGCATATCTTACTTTTTTATTGACCAATAAATAAAAATCATTGGCCAATAAATTCAAATGAATGACCAATAAAATAAAACCATTGGTGAATAATCTGGGAGATTATATAAGTCGATGAAAATTGTATAAAATAAACTAAAGGGCTAATTACTATTCATAAATAACTTACACTAAGTATCTGTAGTAGCTCTTTTTTAATTAGTTTTGCAATATGAAATTGTATCTGAGAAGACAAGCAATCATTGCATGGCTGTTACTTTTCACAATAGCCCCAATGGGAATTGTGAAGAGTTTCCATACTCATGAAAAGGGAGAAATCAACGCTGCCCATCATTGCAGCGATTCCTCCTGCGATTGTGCTATCTGCCAGTTTCATATTCTGCCCTTTATTGAGACATCTGTTTTTCATCTTACGGTTCATCAGATTGTTCGTCCGTGCGAAACTGTAGCCAGAATCTTTAAGGTTAGAAAAGTAGCCCTCTACTCCTACTCTTTACGGGCACCGCCATACTTATTTTAAAATAGAAACAAATTATGCACACCCATTCAAGGTGTGCTACTCTCATTTTGTACATTTTAAAATAAGAAATTATAATGAAAAGATATCTATTATTAATTTCCTGTTTTATCTGTACCCTACTGCCATGTATGGGTATGGAGCCTACAGGAACGCCTACTGATGCAAGCATCTTTGGGCATATCACTGATGCAAAAACAAGCGAACACATACCATATATAAATATATCAATAAAAGGTACTACAATAGGAACAATATCCGATGTTTCAGGTCATTTTCTCCTGGAGAATTTACCCGAAGGCAATTGGGTACTCGAGTTTAAATCGGTTGGTTATCGAACCTTTAGCAAAGAAGTATCCGTAGTTAGAAAAAAAACGATAGAAATGGACGTTGCATTGACACAAGATTTAATATCATTGGATGAAATAGTGGTAAGTAGCAATAGAAATGAAACAACTAAGCGTCTGGCTCCTTCACTAGTCAATATACTTGATACAAAATTGTTTGAAGATACTCATTCGTCTTGCCTAGCTCAGGGATTAAGTTTTCAATCGGGTGTACGCGTAGAGAACAATTGTCATACTTGTGGTTCAGAGCAGGTTAGAATCAATGGTATGGAGGGGTCTTATACACAAATATTGATCGACTCGCGACCTATTTACAGTTCATTGGCCGGGGTATACGGACTGGAACAGATTCCTCAGAATATGATAGAACGTGTTGAAGTATCTAAAGGAGGTGGATCTGCACTTTTTGGTTCATCAGCTATAGCCGGAACAATAAATATTATCACGAAAGAACCTACTCGAAATTCAGCAGAGTTTTCTCATGATTTCACATCTATTGGTGGAACAAATGCATTCGATAATAACACAAGTCTGAATGCATCATTGGTTACCGATGATCATAAAGCTGGTTTATATATCTTTGGACAAAGCAGGTATCGCGACGGATATGATCACGATGGCGATGGTTTTACTGATCTTACCGAGATGAGTAATAAAACGATCGGCATGCGTACGTATCTTAAAACAAGCAACTATTCAAAATTGTCGTTGGAATATCATAACATTACTGATCATAGACGAGGGGGAGACAATCTTGATCTTCAGCCTCACGAAGCCGAAGTTGCAGAAATGGCCAAGCACTCAATAAATGGTGGTGGCATTAATTATGATTTATTTTCACCCAACTACAAACATAAGCTGAACATTTACACTTCCATGCAAAGCATTATCAGAACAAGTTATTCGGGAACTGGTAAAGATTTGCGGGGATATGGCAATACGAATGATCTTACTTACATGGCTGGTGGACAATATACCTATAACTGGGAAAAATGTTTGTTTATGCCCGCACAATTCACTGGAGGAACAGAATACACATATGACAAACTGCATGACGAGATTCTTGGATACAATCGCAATATAAAACAAACGGTACATACTGAAAGCCTCTTTATGCAGAATGAATGGAAGGATGATATGTGGAGTTTCCTAATTGGCGGACGATTTGACAAGCACAACTTGATAAATAATGCCATCTTCAGTCCACGCGCTACTTTGAGATACAATCCGGCAAAAGAGATAAATTTCCGTTTAAGTTACTCAACCGGATTCCGAGCCCCACAAATTTATGATGAAGATTTACATGTTTCAGCTGTTGGCGGTGAGATATCTGTTATAAGCTCAAATCCTGATTTGAGACCGGAAAAGTCACAAAGCTTAAGCGCTTCAATGGATTTGTATCACACATTCGGAGAAACTCCTGTAAACTTCAGAATTGAAGGATTCTATACAAATCTAAAAAACGTTTTTGTTCTCAATGATATAGGAACAAATGAGGAAGGAACAATCCTGAAAGAAAGAACTAATGGAGAGGGAGCTAAAGTGATGGGATTTACTGCAGAAGGTGAACTTGCTTTGTCATCCTTACTTCAAGTAGAAGCAAGTGCTACATTTCAGAGAAGCAGATACAAAGAAGTGGAAAACTGGAGTGCAACAGAGGATTTAGGCTCAAAAAAAATGCTCCGCACTCCCGATATTTATGGTTACTTCACGGCAAAATTTACTCCAATAAAAAGATTTGAAATGGCACTTTCTGGTACTTATACAGGAAGTATGCTGGTACCTCATGCTGCCGGATATATAGAAAAAGATATAAATGTTTCTACGCCCGATTTCTTTGATATGAACATCAAGTTTAGTTATACATTCCCGGTTTATCAGCAGATAGCACTTCAGGTTAATGCAGGTGTACAAAATATTTTCGATGCATACCAATCCGACCAAGATAAAGGAAAAAATCGTGATTCTGATTTTGTGTACGGCCCCATCTTGCCAAGAAGCTATTTTGTTGGCGCAAAATTAAGCTTCTGATTTTTTTGTAAAGAATCAAACTTAACAAACAGATAAGCTCAGATAAAATTACTAAGGGATTACTCTTAAGATTAAGTCAAATAAAGAACTTATATCTAACAAACTAGAGTAATCCCTAAAGCAAAAAACATAAAATTTGAAAAAATAATAGTGAAAATAGTTATTCATAAGTACGATCTGCTTATCTTAGTTCCCAAATTAAAATTGACCTATGAAATTTTTTCCAAATTTAAAAAAATCGAAAGAAGAACAAACAGAACTTGTTCAGTCTAGAATTGAATACTATTTTACACTTATTCGTGTGTATTATCAGTCAACAATGGCTATCAATCTGGGAATTACCAATATCAATGCATTACCAGATATGGCTATGTTTAAACGAACATTAAAAATTCAGACACAAAACGGACGTCTGGGAGTTGCAGAAAGATCACAATCCCGTAAAATGTTAATGCAGGGATATGGTTTAAGTGAGCAATTCTTTAAAGAAATTGATGTATCTTTGAAAGCTAACTGTAAAAAACAAAATGATGCACAATCATTTCTTTTCACATTCCAGGGTTTTTCAAACGACTTGTTAGTGGTAATCAGTGATCAGATGAAATTTAAGATTGCAATGCCTAATTTCCTTAGAAAAGCACTTTATACAGTAACACAGCAAACCATTCACAAGATTCTTACTAAGGATGACTGGAAAAAGGATGAAGTTTACAATGCATGTAGAAGCGTTAGAAAGTACAGAGATAAACTTGGATATTCAGAATTATGGATGGCAGAATATGTATTCCCTGTTCTTCTGATATCAAAAAGCGGAAAGAAAAAGAATCCTGATTTCTCAAAAAGATAGAGTAAATTAGGAGGTAATACTAATAAAAACAAGTCCGTCTTAAGAATAAAATGTCATCTGCCTGATAGCATTTTATTCTTAAGACGGACTTGTTTATTTCATAATCTGATTTATTCAAATCTACTTAATAAATCCCAATAAAGCCAGCCGTAATTTCTGCTTGCTTCTAATGCCTCCTCAGTAAGAGACCATTTAAAGTTTATCGGATCCATAATGGTTTCAAAGCCTGCCTCTTTTAATTTACTATCTATAATTTTAATAGAAGATCCTTTCAAACCGTAACAACCAAAAGCTGCTGCCTTTTTATTCTTAAATTTTAGACCTTTCATTTCATCAAGGAATCCTGATACTGATGGAAGAATACCGTTGTTAAGACAAGGAGAACCTATCAATATTCCCTTAGAACGGAATACTTCAGTAACCAAATCACATCTGTTATTTATTGAAGCATTAAATAATTTAACATTCACATACGTATCAGCAGAATAGATTCCTTCTGCAATCTTTTCTGCCACAGATCTTGTGGCGTTATACATCGTATCATAAATAATCGTTATCTGGTTTTCACTATAGCTATTTGCCCACATCAAGTATTTTGTAACTATCTGCAAAGGATTATCTCTCCAAATAATACCATGACTTGGACAAATCATTTCAAGAGGAATATTTTTTCTTATATAGTCATTAATCTTAGATGTAATCACTTTACTAAATGGCGTAAGTGTATTTGCGAAGAATTTAATTGTCTCGAAGTTCAATTCACATTGATCTACCAAATCATTAAACAAAACTTCCGAACTAAAATGTTGTCCAAACAAACCACTACTAAAAAGTATATGATCTTTGGTCAGATAGCAAAACATGGTATCAGGGTAAGAAGAAACAGGAAAATCAACAAAAAGCAACTCTTTTCCATTACCAATAGGTAAGCTGTCCCCTGTTTTGACAGTTACAAAATTCCAATCCTGAAAATAATGACCTACAAGTGCATCTTTTCCATTCTGAGTGCAATAAATAGGAGTATTAGGAATTAGCTTCATTAATTCAGGTAGTGCACCACTATGATCACCTTCCGCTTGAGTACAAACAATATAATCTATAGACGCCAAATCTATTTCTTTTGCCAGATTATTGATAAACTCACTGCTATAAGACATTATTACAGTATCTATTAAAACAGTTTTTTCTTCCTTTATTAAAAATGAGTTATATCTTGTTCCTCTGTACGTAGAGTACTCGTAACCTGGATACTTACGCATTTCCCAATCATTTTTGCCAACCCAATAGACATTGTTTTTGACTGTTTTCTTCATAATAATAATTTAAAAGTTATAAGATTGAATTAGATGTTTCGATTAAAATTTGCCAATAAATTCAGGTTAAGTATTTATTCTCCAGGTGATGTAATAAGTCATGATAAAATCTGTGAGCATCTTGACCAAATAGTTTTCCTTCCATAAAAACAAAATCCTTGTATAGAAAGGTTTGTTTTACAGAAGGTATCAACTTATCGCCCATTGGAAAAAGAATATTATTTTCCTTTTGAATCTGATTTTCCATTAATGTTACGTAATTCTCTACAGATTCTATAAACTTGTTCACAGCTGACTCATCACCACTTTTCATCAATTCAATTGCTGCAGCAATGTCTTTAATATATCCTCTGCCAACTTCATGTTCAAATCGCATAACTGCTACCGGACTATTTTCATTAGACATGCCTTCTTCTACAAGAGCTGGGAAATAAATAGTTTCTTCTTTTCCATGATGAAATTTATCGGCAAATAATCGAAGGAAGTCTATGATTTTATCTAAATCATCTAATTCAGGCTTATGAGCAGTCTTTGCTCTATCAGATATTTTTGTTAAAATTCTAAGAATAGTCCCAATTGCCTGATGGTCATGTTTCAAATCCTCTGTAGATTTCATTTCTTTGCTTTTTATTTAAAATTGTTAAAAAACAAAAGATTTAAGTTTATCAAAAATACAAGTTTAGTTAATACATAAAGAGAGCACTACAACTTATTGATAAACAAAAAAATATCAATTTTAGTTATAATTTAAAAGTATTTATCTAAATAATAATTTTAGTTATTACTATTCATAACAATTACTGAGAACAAATGTATGTTAAATATTTTAATACTTATAAGCAAAATATCTTAATTTAGCATTTATTAACCTTCAAGTGAATAAACATTCAATTTTAATCATTTTTTACCTATTCTACAATAAAGTGATAAATACAATGGCTTCTATATTTCTGGCCAGGACGAAGCAGTGTAGTTGGGAATTGAGGTTTATTAGGACTATCTGCAAAATGAAGTGTTTCCAGGCAGATTGAACTTCTACTTTGATAAGCTATACTCCCTTTACCAACAAGTTTTCCTTTTAACCCATTGGCAGTATACACATGTAATCCCGGCTCGTCTGTATAGACTTCGAGCCCTCTCCCACTTTGAGGATCTTTTAATTTTGCAGCAAGGCGAGTATCTTTACCCTGAGTATTAAGTACAAAGGTATGATCGTATCCACCGGTTACTTGAAGTTGAGAGTTGTTTGCATTAATATGCTCACCTATAAAATGTGGAGAAGTAAAGTCAAATGGAGTACCAGCAACAGGAGCAATTTCCCCTGTAACACATTTCAGAGAATCATAAGGAGTGTAAGCATCTGCATTAACATAAAGTAGTTGCTTTTCGACAGTAGTATTCAGATTACCGGAAATATTGAAAAAAGAATGATGGGTAAGATTCACAACTGTAGGACTACCGGTAACTGTTGCAGTATAATCAATATCAAGTTCGTTATTATTAGTCAGGGTATAAATGACTGTAACATTAAGGTTTCCGGGAAAACCATTTTCACCGTTTGCAGACAGATATTTAAGACGAAGCACATTACCAACAAGTTGTTCTGCCTGCCAGATTTTTGCAGCAAAGCCAGGATCACCACCATGAGCAGAATGAATGCCGGTATTTGGTTTTAATTTGTATTCTATTGAATCAATTTTGAAAGTAGAATTAAGAATGCGGCCTGCATAACGACCAATAGTTGCTCCAAAATTTTGTTTCTGAGAAATATAGTCTTTGATGTTTGAGAAACCACATACCACGTCTTCCATTTTCCCGTTCCGATCTGGAGCCATGATAGAAACAACTCTTGCACCGTAATTAGTGATACACACTTCCATACCATTAGTGTTTTTTAAAACATACAGTTTCGTAATCTGTCCGTTTACGTTTGCATCGAAATCTTTGTACTTAAGTCCCGAAAGTGACAACTCCTGACGACATTTGCAAGCTGTAAGAAGTGTAAAAGCTGCAAGCAAGGAAAGTATTATTTTTTTGTATACCACTGCTATATAGTTTTTAAGTTTGTTAATTCATGTACAAACATAGTAATTATTGATGAATAACTATTAAATTTGCATGTCATAAAAATGAAATTCAAGGATGAAAAAGACATTATTTTTACTGATGCTCCTATTTGTAGGGGTTACGTATGCTTCTGCTCAAAAGCAGGCAGAGATTACGTTCGACAAAACAACTCATGATTTCGGTACATTCTCTGAAGACAGTCCGAAAGTAAGATGCGAATTCTTCTTCACAAACACAGGAGATGCACCATTAGTTATCAACCAGGCTGTAGCTTCATGCGGATGTACAATCCCTGATTACACCAAGGAACCAATTATGCCGGGCAAAAAAGGTACTATTCTGGTAACTTATAACGGCGCAGGTAAATACCCTGGCGAATTCAGGAAAAGTATTACAGTAAGAAGTAACGCCAAAGTTGAGTTAGTAAGACTATACATCAAAGGCGAAATGACTCCTAAAACAACAAAAACCGCGAAGAATTAACTCCGCGGTTTTTTTATTTATCTTTTTATAGTTCTATTCCTAACTTATATTTCTTATACGTATTCTTTATAATTATCTCTTCTTATTTTTTACAAAGTGTTTTGTTGTAAATAGCAAGAAGTATAATAAAGCAATTACAGCAAAGATTATTCCTACCTGAAATACAATCATATAAGAGCCTGATTCTACCAGATTGCATCCTAAGGCAACTCCTATACCTACGCCAACTTCCCAGGCCAGCAGATAATTTGTATTCGCAGTTCCACGCTGACAATGCTCGGACAAATTCACGAACAATACCAGAAAGTCTGAAGCAGCCAAACCAAATCCCAATCCAATCAATACACCTGAAGTTATCAGAGATATCTCATTATAATAAGTAATCAGCAATAACAATGATAGAATTATCAGAATCAGCCCACTTACTATCCTTGCACGAAAATCGGCCTCAACGAAGACAACCCGGTTGGCTATCATTGCCAGAATAAAGCCAAAACCTATTGCACCGAAGAAACGAATAGTAACGTACTGCAGATTAATAGAAGCAGCATACACATTAATTGTAGATATCAGCATTCCAAAGATTATAGAAATCAGAACCAGATTGCCAGATGTTACCCATCCACGGGAAAGAAGAAAACGATCTGTAGAAAAAGCTTTAGCTCCTATCGGTGCACGAAACGGAACTTTTATTATTGCCATACAAAGAAATCCGGCAAAACCAGCAGCTATAGATGCATAAAGAACTGTTTGCAAATCAGAAAAACTAAAAAGTAACAATCCAATCATAGGGCCAAAAGCCATTCCCAGGCGTCCGGCCCAATTGAAATGAATGTTTCCCTCACTTCTACGGGTTGTTGAAGTGATATCAATAGCAACAGTACTGCTTGTTGCAGTTGTTATACCAAATAAAGCTCCCTGTATAATTCTTAGTACAGCCATCCAGAAAAGACAGCCTATCAATGAATAACCTCCAACAATGGCAATTACAGTCAGAAAAGAAAACATACAAACATCTTTGCGCTTATATGTATCTATTATATAACTATAAAAGGGACCGACAAGAAACATTGCTCCGGCAAAAAGAGCCAGCACAATTCCGGCCTCGCCCAAGGTTGTAGAAGGAAACTTTGCCACCATATACATGGGAAGTATAGGCAGAAACATGTAGAGGGATACGAAAAGCAGGAAATTACTGATGTAAGCCCACACAAAATTTGATGTCCACAACTTTGCAGTAGAAACTGTATACATACGAAAAGGAATTTTAGTATTGTTCTTTTTCGTTAGGGAAATCAGTGCTCTTTACGTCTGCCACGTATTGTCCGATAGCATCGGTCATTATTGTATGAAGATCGGCATAGCGACGAAGGAACTTAGGACTGAATCCTTTGCTCATTCCCAGCATATCCTGAATTACAAGTACCTGACCATCAACTTTACCACCGGCACCGATACCTATTACAGGAATAGTCAGTTCCTTAGCTACTCGTTCTGCCAGTGTAGCAGGAATCTTTTCAAGAACCAAAGCGAAGCATCCGGCTTCTTCCAGTAAGTGAGCATCACGAACCAGTTTTTCGGCTTCGAAATCATCCTTGGCACGAACTGTATATGTACCGTATTTATTAATGGATTGAGGCATCAATCCCAAGTGTCCCATAATAGGAATACCAGCAGAAAGGATTTTTTGTACAGATTCAAGAATTTCTTCACCACCTTCAAGCTTTAAAGCATCGGCATGAGACTCTTTCATTATACGAATTGCCGAAGCAAGTCCTTCAAAAGAGTTACCTTGATAAGAGCCAAAAGGCATATCGACAACAACCATAGCACGTTTTACGCCACGAACCACTGATTTACCATGGTATATCATCTGATCTAATGTAATAGGTAAAGTGGTTACATTACCGGCCATAGTATTTGAAGCGGAGTCTCCAACCAAAATTACATCCATTCCTGCACCGTCAACAATCTGAGCCATAGTGTAGTCATAAGCAGTAAGCATTGAAATTTTCTCTCCTTTTTGCTTCATTTCAATCAGACGGTGAGTTGTCACCTTTCTGGTATCTTCATTAATATATCCAGCCATAATTATAAATTTTTAAAAAATTGCTGCAAATGTACAGCTAAAAGTTAAGAGAGAAAAGAAATCTATTAAAATAAACCATTTATCACATTAAAAGTTCATTTTATAAAAAAGGAAGTAAGAATCAAAGCAGTTACAAGCTGAATTTTTATTTAATCGGGCATTTAACAATGTTACGTGCTACAATAATAAAATATAAAGGGAGAGATTTTTATTTACCGGTGAAATGTTTTTCGTTTGATGTACATCTAAAGAAATATTTGATGTATATCTAAGCATACGTTTGATATATATCAAACATACCTTTAGATATACATCAAACGCACCTTTATATGGGGGTCTAAAAAAGAATATGATTCTTTTGAATAAATTATCCTCTTACGGACATTAATTTATCGAAGGTGAAACCTTTAAAATCATCAATTACATAATCGGCTTTATCCTGAATTGCCTCACGAGGATTTGTAGTTGCAAGTCCGATAACTGTTGATCCGGCAGCATTTCCTGCCTGAAGGCCATGGAAAGAATCCTCGAACACAAAACTGTTATCGGGAGTAGATCCTAAAATCTCGGCACCTAAAAGGAAACATTCGGGATTTGGTTTGGATTGTTTAAAGAGATCTGCAGTAACTATTGAATCGAAAATATCCAAAACTTCAGGATGAGCACGATACACATTCTCCATCTTCTTGATATCCGAACTGGTTACAACTGCCATCTTAACATCATTCTTCTTCAGATCTTCAATAAAATCGAGTACTCCGGGAATATAGTCGTATACCATGTTTTCTTCAAAAAGCAACAAGTCTTTGCTTATCTGTTCCTTTTCTTTCTCCATGCCTTCGAAATACTTATCATAAATCTGAACCAATGTTTGTCCTTTAATGATTCGATCGAAGTTAGGAAGATCCGGACGATATTTACGTCCCTGCTCACCCCAGAATATACTATACTGAGTTTCTGTGTCCATTACTACACCATCAAAATCAAAAAGAGCTGCAATCGTTTTACTTTCTTTCATTATCTATATATAATTTTTGCGTTGCAAAGGTCCGAATAATAGTTGAATGCGGCAAATAATTCGTACCTTTGCGGCACTTAAAAAAATGTAAAGTCGTTTATGTCTGTTAAGAACAACCCTCACATTCTCGGAACCGAGAGCATTGGTAAATTATTGCTTCAGTATTCAATCCCCGCTATTATAGGGATGACGGTAACTTCATTGTATAACATTATAGATAGTATATTCATTGGCCACGGCGTGGGTGCAATAGCTATCTCAGGGCTTGCCATATCCTTCCCGCTGATGAACCTTGTTATTGCGTTCTGTACGTTAGTGGGAACCGGAGGAGCAACCATCTCTTCCATTCGTCTTGGGCAGAAAGATCTTGCCGGAGCCACAGAGGTACTGGGAACTGTACTTATGCTTTGCATTATTAACTCCGTTCTTTTCGGCGGACTGTTCCTTTTATTCCTGGACCCAATTCTTATCTTCTTCGGGGCAAGTGCAACGACACTGCCTTATGCGCGTGACTTTATGCAGGTAATCCTCTGGGGTACACCAATATCATACACAATGATAAGTCTGAATAACGTAATGCGCGCCACCGGTTATCCAAAGAAAGCCATGCTTTCGTCCATGATTACCGTTGTTGCTAATATAATCATAGCTCCCATCTTTATTTTCCATTTCCAATGGGGAATTCGTGGTGCTGCTTTGGCCACCATCATCTCGCAAACCATCGGTATGGTATGGGTGCTTCACCATTTTATGAACAAAGAAAACTATGTTCACTTCCAGAAAGGCTTTCACATAGTAAGAATCCGGATTGTGAAGAATATCTTTTCCATTGGTATGGCTCCGTTCCTGATGAATGTATGCGCATGCGGAATAGTTATCGTGATAAATAATATCCTGCAAAAAAGTGGCGGCGATATGGCAATTGGTGCGTATGGCATTATAAACCGCGTACTTATGCTTTTCGTGATGATTATTATGGGACTCACCATGGGTATGCAACCAATCGTTGGATATAATTATGGAGCCAATCTACAAAATAGAGTAACACGTACATTAAAGTTGGGCATTATTTCGGGAGTATCCATCAATATGATAGGTTTCATCGCCTGTGTATTCTTCCCCAACACCATATCTTCCATGTTTACAAGCGAACAGACACTGATACATATTGCTGCAATCGGTTTGCGTATCTCTGTACTGGCATTCCCATTCGTGGGAAGTCAGATTGTAATATCCAACTTTTTCCAGAGTATAGGACAGGCAAAAATAAGCATATTTATGTCGCTTTCAAGACAACTCCTTTACTTGCTTCCCTGTCTGCTGTTTTTTCCTCAGCTGTTTGGAACTACCGGAGTGTGGTGGAGTATGGTAACATCAGATTTTCTGGCATTCGTTACAGCCATATTTATATTGTTTTATCATTTCAGGAGAGTAGCAAAAAATCAGCAGCCCGTAGTCTAGTAATTTAAGACAAAAGAGAAAAATAGTTGGGTTAAGGTACAACTAACCGTAATATTTGTATATTTGCGGGAAAGTTCTTTGTTCAGAGAACTATTATTATAAAAGAACAAATGATCAGCATCCTGTTAGAAAATCCGCTCTTTAGGGGAACTACTCCCGATGAACTCTCCCGAAATTTCGAGGGAGTGAATTATCAGATAAAGAGTTTCAGGAAAGGAGACATACTCGCCTTTCAGGGTGATGTGTGCAATAAGCTGGTCATTCTTCTGAAAGGAAGTGTACGCGGAGAGATGATTGATTACTCGGGTAAGCTGATAAAGATAGAAGATATCTCCGCCCCTCGTGCCCTTGCTCCTCTTTTTCTTTTCGGTACCGAAAATAAGTTTCCCGTGGAGGTTACTGCCAATGAAGAGGTAGAGGCTTTGTTTATTCCTAAAGAAAGTGTATTGTTGCTATTCCAACGCAACAAGCGTTTTCTGGAAAACTATATGAACACCTCGGCAAACTATGCCAAGACTCTTTCCGACAAGCTTTTCTTTCTATCCTTTAAGAACATAAAGCAAAAACTAGCATCTTATATTCTTCGTCTATCTGCTACCGCCGACGATAAAGTCGTTATGGACCGTTCACAACAGGAGATGGCCGATTACTTTGGTGTGTCTCGTCCGTCACTTGCCCGCGAACTTTCGCACATGCAAGATGAAGGACTTATATCCGTAGACCGAAAACATATCCGTATTCTTAAAAAGGAAAAACTGAAAGAGCTGATCCGATAATATTTCTTCGCATAGGCAGGAACTCTACTTGCTACAAAAGCATTTCCGTATCATCGTTTTTATTTTATTCAGAGACAATTCTTTTATTATCAAACTCTATTCAATAAACACATTTATGGATTTTACATCAACAACTACAGGCATTACTCAGGTTCTTAAGGAATGGGAACCGACATTAGAGAAATTATCTACAGAGGTTATTACTAAAAGAAGAAACAGACAAAACAGAAACATTAAACAAATATTAGGTCATCTCATAGATTCCGCCTCCAATAACCACCAGCGCATGGTACGACTTCAATACCACAAAGAGCTTGTTTTCCCTGACTACAGGCAGGACAATGACCTATGGATCGCCATTCAGAATTACGAGAAATCAGATTGGAAGAATCTTATTCAGCTATGGAAATTCTACAATCTGCATATAATTCAGGTGATAAACGAAGCTGATTCTTCGGCATTGCAGAACTTCTGGACAGATTTCGAAGGAACCAAAGTAACATTAGAGGATATGATATCAGGTTATCTTGATCATCTGCACCTGCATATGAATGAAATTGACGAATTAATTAAATCAAAATAAAAACATTTAAGAGTTGTTCTTCAGGATATAAGAAACAAATTCTGAAAAACAACTCAATTATTTTCACTGTTGTAACATTGGTTACAGAATTCGCTCTATACTACCTCATATCTTTGTCACATCAAAAATTAGTAATTAACTTCTAAAAGTAATAAGATTATGAGTATGTTCTGTTTTCAATGTCAGGAAGCTTCAAAAGGTACCGGGTGTACTTTGAGTGGTGTTTGTGGAAAAACTCCCGAAGTAGCTAATATGCAAGACCTTCTTTTGTTTGTAGTACGTGGTGTTGCGGTTTACAATCAGGAATTGCGCAAGGCTGGCACTCCGTCTTCTGAAGCTGATAAGTTTGTATTCGACGGATTGTTTATGACCATTACCAATGCAAACTTCGACAAGCAGGCTATTATAGAAAAAATAAAGAGCGGACTTGCTTTAAAGAAAGAGCTTGCTAAGCAGGTTTCTCTTCCAAATCCTCCGGATGAATGTACATGGGATGGTAACGAAAGTGAATTCGAAGAAAAATCTAAGACTGTAGGTGTACTTCGTAATCAGGATGAAGACATCCGTTCTCTGAAAGAACTTGTACATTATGGTATTAAAGGTATGGCTGCTTACGTGGAACATGCCTGGAATCTGGACAATGAAAATGCAGACCTCTTTGCATTTATGCAACACGCCCTTGCAGAAATCACAAGAAACGACATCAGCGCAAACGAGTTAATCGCATTAACTCTGGAAACAGGTAAATATGGTGTTAGCGCTATGGCACAACTTGATGCAGCCAACACCGGCCATTACGGAAATCCGGAATTATCTGAAGTAAACATCGGCGTAGGCAAAAATCCTGGTATCCTTATCAGCGGACACGACCTCAAAGATCTTGAAGAACTTCTTCAACAAACTGAAGGAACTGGTATTGATGTGTACACTCACAGCGAAATGCTTCCTGCACACTACTATCCTGAATTGAAGAAATACAAGCACCTTGTAGGTAACTATGGTAATGCATGGTGGAAACAAAAAGAAGAATTCGAAACATTTAACGGTCCGGTACTCTTTACAACTAACTGTATTGTACCTCCTACTAAGAATGCTACATACAAAGACCGTATCTACACAACAGGAGCCAGCGGCCTTGAAGGAGCTACTCACATTCCGGCACGTGTAAATGGTCAGCCAAAAGATTTCTCTGCAATTATTGCACACGCTAAAACTTGTCAGCCACCTACAGAAATTGAGAGTGGAAAAATTGTGGGCGGATTTGCACACGCTCAGGTTCTTGCTTTGGCAGATAAAGTTGTGGATGCCGTTAAGAGTGGAGCTATCAGCAAATTCTTTGTAATGGCAGGTTGCGACGGAAGAATGAAGAGCCGCAGCTACTATACTGAGTTTGCAGAAAAATTGCCTAAAGATACAGTGATACTTACTGCCGGTTGTGCTAAGTATCGTTATAATAAACTTCCTTTGGGTGATATCAACGGAATTCCTCGCGTACTAGATGCCGGACAATGTAACGACAGTTACTCATTGGCTGTAATCGCACTGAAACTGAAAGAAGTATTTGAACTTGAAGATATAAATGATCTTCCTATCATCTACAACATCGCATGGTACGAACAGAAGGCAGTTATCGTATTGCTTGCACTGCTTCATTTGGGAGTGAAAAAGATTCACCTTGGTCCTACTCTTCCTGCATTCCTTTCTCCAAACGTAACAAAAGTATTGGTAGAAAACTTTGGAATAGGTGGAATAAGCACTGCTGATGAAGATATCGCAGCATTCCTTGCATAAAAATTCTTTTTTATTATATAAAACAATTTTATCCCCTAACCAGTTTTTGTATATCCCGATGCTTAAAAAAGCATCGGGATATTTGTTCTAAGACTTTATATATTTACTTTTGTCAAACTAAAAACGAAAAAAGATGTTTGCAGAAATAAGAAGAAAAGAAAGAGAAATGGATTCTCAACAAGCTAAAGAAGTTCTTGAAAGTGGATCATACGGTATTTTATCTATGTGCGGGCAAAACAATTACGGTTATGGCGTACCACTAAACTATGTTTTTGAAGAAAACCACATTTATTTCCATTGTGCCACAGAAGGAGAAAAACTTCGTAGCCTAAAAGAAAATAATAAAGTAAGCTTTTGTGTAGTTCAGAATGCCGAAGTTGTTGCTGAGAAATTCACTACAAATTACAAAAGCAGCATGGCATTTGGTAAAGCAAGCTTTGTAAGCTCAGAAGAAGAAATTCGTTACGCAATGATGTTATTATTGAAAAAATACTCTCCAGAGCACATGGAAACCGGGGAAAAATATATCAATCAGGCAATTACACGAATTCAGGTGATAAAGATAGATATAGAACATATATCCGGTAAGTTTCATTGAGTTTCTTATTCTCGTTAATTTACCCTAAAACTTATTAGTTTTTTTCCTTATAAAGGCTCTGCTGCTTACATTTGCACAGAAACCAATCATTTGTGCAGCTAGATTTATGAAACAACAAGACTGCTTTATAAAATATATAGAGCAAAGCATTATAAAAAACTGGGATTCAAATGCCCTGACTGACTATAACGGAGAGACTTTTCAATATAAAGACGTAGCAAGAAAAATAGCAAAAATTCATCTTCTATTTGAAGAAGCTGGTATAAAAAAGGGAGATAAAGTTGCCGTATGCGGTAGAAACAGTTCCTTTTGGGCTGTGGCCGTACTGGCAACAATTACTTATGGAGCTGTAGCCGTACCAGTTCTTCACGAATTCAAAGCAGACAATATACACAATATAGTTAACCATTCCGAAGCTCGCTTTATGTTTGTGGGAGATCAGGTATGGGAAAACCTGAATGAGGAGCTTATGCCTAATCTGGAAGGTATTATCGTGCTCAACACATTTGAACTTGTTGTTTCACGCTCTGAGAAGTTAAGCTATGCTCACGAACATCTTAATGCCCTTTACGGCAAAAAATACCCGTGCAATTTCCGTCCACACGATATATCTTATCGAAAAGACAGTCCCGAAGAGCTTGCTGTAATCAATTATACATCAGGTACTACGGGTTTCTCTAAGGGAGTAATGCTGCCATATCGTAGTCTTACCTCAAACGTGGAGTATTGCTGGGAAAAGCACCCGATTGGTCCGGGAGATAATTTGGTAGGAATTCTGCCAATGGGACATATTTTCGGAATGGTATACGATTTCCTGTATGGTATTTGTGCCGGAGCGCACGTTTACTACCTTACCCGCATGCCTTCACCTAAGATTATTGCACAATCATTCTCGGAAATAAAACCAAAACTAATTTCCTGTGTACCACTTATCGTAGAAAAGATCATAAAGAAAAACATTCTTCCAAGATTTGATAACAGAGTAAACAAAATCCTGCTTCAGGTGCCTATCGTAAATGAGAAGCTAAAAGCATCCATCAGACAGGAAGCTATGGATGCCTTTGGCGGTAACTTTGACGAAATAATCATTGGCGGTGCACCATTGAACGGAGGAATTGAATCTTTACTGAGAACAATTAATTTCCCATATACCATTGCATACGGTATGACGGAATGCGCTCCAATCATAGCATCCAGTCACTGGTCTGAATTAAAGCAAAAGTGTTGCGGAAAAGCTGCTTCGCGTATGGAAGTTGCCGTTGCATCGGAAAATCCGGAAAGCACTCCCGGCGAACTTATCTGCAAAGGTGAGAATATGATGCTGGGATATTATAAAAATGAAGAGGCTACAAAAGGTGTTATCGACGAGAACGGTTGGTTACACACAGGTGATATGGCTGTGATGGACAAAGAAGGAAACATTAGTATTAAGGGACGCTGCAAGAATCTACTTATGAATGCTTCCGGACAAAATATCTATCCTGAAGAAATTGAATCTGTACTTAATAATATGCCGTATGTTTCAGAATCAATTATTGTGATGCAAAATGAAAAGCTCGTGGCATTAATATATCCTGATTATGATGATGCTTTTGCCAACGGACTAAGCAACGAAGATATTGAAAAAGCGATGGAAACCAATCGTGCTTCATTGAATCAGCAGTTACCGAGTTATTCTCAGATAAGCAAAGTAAAATTGCATCCCGAAGAGTTTGAAAAAACAGCAAAGAAGAGCATCAAACGATTTATGTATCAGGATATTCAGGGATAAGTAACATTAAAATCTCTAAAAAACATTTTAGAGGTTAAAAGATATATTCTTAATCTTTCGAAGGATTTTAACCAGATAAAACAAAGGTCTGGTTAAAATCCTTCTTTCTTTTTCAGTGAACTCATCTTCATTGATCGGATTTTACTATTCAAATCATACGAATAGTACCATAACATCTTACAAGTACTCTCAATATTACTCAATTCTAATGTTACACTAAATTAGAACACTTATATTTATTATAGCATTATATATCAAACATTTAAATATTTCAGTGTTCTAATTTAGTCGTATTTATTCTTATTTTTAATAGCATTTATTCTATTTTAGTCGTATTTTTGTTGTTAAATGCTGCACTATTTTTTAATATTTGCATAAACAAAAACATTTACAATGAGTGTTTCACCAGAACTACTAGTATATAAAGCCTCTGCCGGATCAGGGAAAACGTTTACCCTGGCGGTAGAATACATTAAATTGCTGATACAAAATCCAAGGGCTTATCAGCAGATTCTTGCAGTTACATTTACCAATAAGGCTACTTCTGAAATGAAAGAACGTATCCTTAGCCAGCTTTACGGAATATGGACTGCCGATAAAGATTCTGCAGCTTACCTTGATAAGGTTTGCACAGAACTTGATCTACCGGAAGCTGAAGTGAGAAAAGCAGCAGGTACGGCGCTTAACTATATGATTCACGACTATAGTAGGTTCAGGGTTGAGACTATCGACTCATTTTTCCAGTCGGTTATGCGCAATCTGGCACGGGAGCTGGAACTTAGCCCGAATCTGAATATTGAACTAAACAATACAGAAGTGCTTAGCGACGCTGTTAATTCAATGATTGAAAAGCTGAAACCAACTTCGGAAGTGCTGGCGTGGTTGCTTGATTATATTGATGAGCGTATAAAAGACGATAAGCGTTGGAATGTTTCGGGCGAAGTAAAGAACTTCGGTCGAAATATTTTCGATGAAGGATATATTGAAAAAGGAAGTGGTCTGCGAGCCAAACTAAAGGATCCGAATTATATAGGGAATTACAAAAAAGAGCTTCAGGCTATAAAAGAGGAGGCTTTGGATCAGATGAAAGGATTTGCCGATCAATTTGAGAGCATTCTCGAAGAAAACGGACTTACTCCCATCGATCTGAAGGGCGGAGCCAGAGGGATTGGCAGTTATTTCAAAAAGATTTTTAACGGTGAACTTAGCAATAATGTTCGTAACATCACTCTTGAAAACTGTCTGGAAAGTGAAACAAACTGGGCAACTAAAACATCGCCAAGCAAAGATCTTATTATTGAACTGGCTCAGGAAGAGCTTATTCCTCTATTACAGGCAGCAGAAGAGTATCGCGTAAAGAATAGTACCATTGTAAACTCTTGCCGCCTCTCCTTGCAACACGTAAATAAAGTGCGACTTCTGGCAAACATTGACGAGGAAGTGCGTTCTCTTAATAAGGAAAATAACCGTTTCCTGCTATCGGATACAAATGCATTGCTTCATCGGTTGGTACAGGACGGCGACTCATCTTTCGTTTTCGAGAAAATCGGGACAAGCATTCGCAATGTGATGATTGACGAATTCCAGGATACTTCGCGTATGCAGTGGGATAATTTCAAGTTATTGTTGCTCGAAGGTCTTTCTCAAGGATCAGACAGCCTCATCGTGGGAGATGTTAAGCAGTCCATTTACCGCTGGCGTAACGGCGACTGGGGTATCCTGAACGGATTGCGTGATAAGATGGATAGTTTCCCGGTTCGCGTGAAGACACTGACAACCAATCGCCGCAGTGAAGCGAACATAATCCGGTTCAACAATAGTCTGTTTACCGCAGCATGTAACTATCTGTGCGATGTTTATTATGAACAGCAGAACGAAGAATGCTTCAGTCTGAAGGATGCATATTGCGACGTTAAGCAGGAATCTCCCAAGAAAGAAGATAAGGGCTACGTAAAAATCTCGTTCCTTGCCGGTGATGATAAAGATACTCCACCAGAGGAGAGGAAAGATTACGTGCAATACACCATGGAATCTCTTGCCGAAGAGGTGAACGACCTCATTCAGCAAGGTGTGAAACTAAATGATATTACCATCCTTGTGCGAAAGAACAAGACTATCCCTCAGATAGCAAGCTTCTTCGAGGAGAATCTCCCCTATCGCATTGTGTCCGATGAGGCTTTCCGACTGGATGCTTCGCTGGCTATATGCATGATACTTGATGCGCTACGCTATCTTTCCAATCCGGAGAATACCATCGCGAAAGCACAGCTGGCGGCTTCTTATCAGAATGAGGTTTTGAAACAAGGAGTAGATCTGAATACTTTGCTGCTTAGCGAGATAGACAATTATCTGCCTGCGGAATTCGTTTCCGGAAGAGAAGCATTGCCTTTGATGCCTCTTTACGAACTGATTGAAGAGCTGTTCCGCATTTTCGAGATGGAAAAGATAGAGAATCAGGATGCTTACCTATTCTCGTTCTACGATGCGGTAGTGGAATACCTGCAAAACAACTCGTCCGACCCCGATTCTTTCATTACTTTCTGGGAAGAACGCCTGTGCGGCAAGACTATTCCGTCAGGCGAAATTGAAGGGATAAGAATCATGTCTATCCATAAATCCAAAGGATTGGAGTTTCACACCGTGTTGCTTCCGTTCTGCGACTGGAAACTGGAGAACGAAACGAATAATCAGCTGGTGTGGTGCTCACCCACCGTACCGCCATTCAATGAACTCGATCTGGTTCCGGTGAACTATTCTTCGGCTATGGCGGAATCTATTTATAAAGATGATTATCTGAACGAACGCCTTCAGCTTTGGGTAGATAACCTGAACCTGCTTTATGTAGCCTTTACCCGCGCGGAGACGAATCTGATTGTATGGGGAAAGAAAGATCTGAAGAATACCGTGTCCGAATTGCTGGGCAGAGCATTACGATCGGTCGCAGTAGCAGAATCCATTGAGTGGGACGAGGACTCACCTTACGAATTCGGCACACTTTGTCCGTCGGAAGTCAAGGAGCAGAAAGCTACCACCAACAAGCTTACTACTCCCCCCAGCAGTGTTCCGGTACAGATTGAGTCGCACTTGCACAATATTGAGTTCCGGCAGTCGAACCGATCGGCAGACTTCATCAAAGGAGACGATACGGGCGAGGGCGATAGCAAATACATCAACCAGGGGCAACTGCTCCACACGCTGTTCTCGGCTATTGAAACAAAGGAAGATGTGCAACCAGCCATTGAGCGACTGCTCTTTGAAGGAGTAATACCCGACAGCAAAACGGAGAAAGAGATTCGCAAAACAGCAGAGAAGGCTCTCTCTCACCCCATGGTTCAGGAATGGTATTCGGGAGCTTACCGATTGTTCAACGAATGCGCCATCATCTACAAAGAAAAAGGCACGCTCGAAGTCCGCCGTCCCGACCGTGTTATGATGAATGACAGTGAAGTAGTGGTGGTAGATTTCAAATTTGGTAAGAAGAACAAGAAATATAATGAACAGGTGCAGGGATATATCTCCTTACTCGCCGAGATGGGTTATAAGAACATCATCGGATACCTATGGTATGTGTATGATGGGGAACTGGAAAAAATTGGGTAAATCTTAATGGAACTGTGATAAAAGCGGGCTAAAAATCCGCACTGTTCACGAACAGTTTTCTGGGGTTCGAATCCCCCAGCTTCCGCAGAAGAGCATTATAAGCATTATTAAAGCGGGAGCTAAGGTAAAGACCGGTGAGAGTTAAGCAAAGATTACACCAGATATTTACAATTAACAGTAGAGTAAAAATAAATAAGGTGTACACCTTATAACAAAATAGCCTACACTTTATATAAGAATAGTGTAGGTCAAACAAAGAAGCAAACAATGGAAACATTCTTAAGCATCGTCGCAAAAGACTTATATAAAAGGCATGGAGCAGATCTCTCCCGCGTAGCTGTTATTTTCCCTAACAAGCGCGCCGGATTATTTTTCAATGAACACCTCGCCGAAGAGGCAAACCGTCCCATTTGGTCGCCGGCTTATTTCAGTATCAGCGAACTGTTTCAGCAGTTATCGGCACAAAGAAGCAAGAACCCTTTGAAGCTTGGCGACTCCATTAAGCTTGTTTGCGAACTTTATAAAATATTCCGCGAGGAAACTAAAAGCGAGGAAACACTGGATGATTTCTATTTCTGGGGAGAACTGCTTATTAGCGACTTTGACGATGCCGATAAGAATCTGGTGGATGCTGATAAGTTATTCAGCAACCTGCAGGACTTAAAGAACATAATGGACGATTTCGATTTTCTTAATGAAGATCAGGAAGCAGCCATCCGTCAGTTTTTCCAGAACTTCTCCATCGAGAAGCGTACTGCCTTGAAAGAGAAATTTATCTCTTTGTGGGACGTGCTCGGAAATATCTACCACCGATACAAAGAAGAACTGGCTAATCAGAATATTGCCTACGAAGGAATGCTCTACCGTTCGGTAATTGAGCAGCTTGATGCGTCGCAAATGAAATATGATACTTATGTGTTTGTGGGATTCAACGTGTTGAATAAGGTAGAGACAAAGTTCTTCCAGTTACTTCGCGATGCCGGCAAAGCTCTTTTCTATTGGGATTACGATGAATTCTACACCAATGAGAAGAATCATGAAGCGGGAGAATTCATCCGTCGTAACCTAAAAGAGTTTCCTTCTGCCCTTAGCGGAGTGACTTTCAACAAGATGATTCAGCCAAAGAAGGTGCGCTTTGTAGCATCCTCTACCGAAAACGCGCAGGCGCGCTTCCTGCCGGAATGGATACACGGTAATGTTACCGGAAAAGAATCGGAAAGTGCTGTGGTTCTTTGCAACGAAGCACTACTACTCCCCGTGCTACATTCCATACCTGACAGCGTGCAGCATGTAAATATAACCATGGGATTTCCTTTGGCTCAGACTCCCGTGCACAGTTTCATCACCGCTCTGCTGGAACTACAGACCGAAGGTTTCCGAACCGACACCGGAAGATATGCCTACGCTACCGTTCAGGCCGTACTGAAACACCCATATACTCGCCAGCTATCGTCCAAAGCCAATGAGCTGGAAAAGGATCTTACTGAAAAGAATCGTTTTTATCCTCTTCCTTCCGAGTTAAAGCAGGACGATTTTCTGGGATTGCTTTTCACTCCACAACTAAGTAATATGGATTTGTGCCGTTATCTTTCCGATGCGCTCAAAGAAGTTGCTACCATATATAACAAGGAAAAAGAGAGCGATGATGTATTTAATCAGCTTTACCGTGAATCACTCTTTAAAGCATATACCCTAATCAACCGCCTTGGCAGTATGATCGACAAAGGCGACCTGGTTGTTCAGACAGGAACCTTTAAGCGTTTGCTGAACAAGGTTTTGTCTGCCTCAAACATCCCCTTCCACGGAGAACCGGCCATCGGTATGCAGGTAATGGGTGTGCTCGAAACCCGTAACCTCGACTTTAAAAATCTGGTGATGATGTCGCTTAATGAAGGACAACTGCCTAAGGGTAGCGGAGATTCGTCATTCATCCCATATAATCTGCGCAAGGCATTCGGGATGACCACCATTGAACACAAAAATGCGGTATATGCATACTATTTCTATCGACTGATGCAACGTGCCGAAAACATAACATTAATGTACAATACAGCATCAGACGGACTAAACCGCGGCGAGTGGTCGCGCTTCATGCTGCAATTCCTTATTGAATGGCCACACGAAATTGCCCGCGAATATCTGGAAGCGGGACAATCTCCGCAAACTGCCAAAGAAATTATCATCGAAAAAACACCGGAGGTAATGAAACGTTTGCAGAACTTTTATGATGTGCGATGCAACAAGAGGGCACAATTCTCTCCTTCTGCTCTAAACACTTATATGGACTGCCAGCTTAAATTCTACTATACATACGTTGCCAAACTGAAACCGAAACCAGAGGTAAGCTCGGAAATAGATTCAGCCATGTTCGGAACTATCTTCCATCGTTCGGCAGAACTTATATATGGTGATTTCAAAGCGCACGGTAATGTGGTAAACAAAGAACAGATAGAGCAATTACTCCACAACGATGTGAAGCTTCAGGGATATGTAGACAGGGCATTCAAAGAGGAATTCTTCCAGGTTCAGCTTGACGAGAAGCCGGAATACAACGGCGTGCAGTTGGTTAACTCTAAAGTTATAGCTTCATATATTCGTCAGCTGCTACGCAATGACAAAGAGTACACTCCATTTACCCTGGTAGATATGGAGAAAAAGGTGAGTGAAGATATCACAATTCCAACAGCCAAGGGAGAGATCCTTTCAAGAATAGGAGGAACCATTGACCGTATGGACAGCAAAGACGGCACTCTAAGAATTGTAGATTACAAAACCGGTGGTTTTCCGAAAGCCGCTGCAGATATTGCAGCATTATTCACTCCGGCAGAGAATCGTCCCAACTATATTTTCCAGACATTTCTCTACGCTGCCATAATGACTCGCCAGCAGAAACAGAAAGTAGCTCCTTCTCTACTCTATATTCATCAGGCAGCATCGGCAGATTACAAACCATACATAGAAATTGGTCTGCGGAACAATAAAACTTTTGTGGAAGATTTTACTCCATACGAAGAAGAGTTCAGAGAATTGCTAACCCAATTGCTATCGGATATATTCAATTCCGAACAGCCATTCAACCAGACCAAGTTCGTAAACAAATGCGAGTTTTGCGACTTTAAAGCACTGTGCAAGAAGTAAATAAAGTTTTGATAATTATTTTGTTTTTTAAGAATTAATCCTATTTTTGCAATAATTAAAAAGCTGTGAATAGATGTTAAGTTAATTAAATATAACTTCAATAGACATTAGGCTTAAATGTGTAATTCTTAACTAAACAAATTTATTTTTATGAAAACCTTAAAAATTTTCGTGCTAATGCTGGCAGCTGCAGGACTCTCGCTTTCCTCGTGCCAAAAAAATGATTCAGAGATTATGACTGAAAGTGTAAGCAAATCACTTGGAGTTCAGCTTCAGGCAGTAAACAACACTTATTCATTCGGAATTGGTACCAAAGCTTTGAAAACAGCTACCTTAAAATGGGACACTTGCCAGATGTATGTTTCCAGAGTTCATCTTACAGCAACAAAAGAGCAAGGTGATACATTGGCTACAGAATTCAACCTGGATCTGAAATTTAAAAACTCAAAATTAGCTGATTTGTTCAGTGCAAATTCATTGCTTGGTGACGTAACTCTTCCGGCTGGACTATACGACAAAATATCTATTCAGATTCAATCTGACAAAAAAGATGCCGGCACTGCTCCAGTATTCTATCTTGCAGGTAATTATACCAATGCTTCAGGAATTGTAACTCCTATTGCTTTTGTTGTAAACAAAGACTTGAAGTTTAAAGCTTCTGCAAAAGACAGCGTTCAGCTAAACACTGCAGCAGATTACACTGCATTATTCCAGTTAGACTTGTCTAATGCAATAAGCAATGGCAAAATCACAGAAGCCGACCTTGATAAAGCTTCACTTACTAATGGCAAGATTATTATTAGCGAGAATTCAAATAAAGAAGTTTATGAGAAATTCTTTAAAAGAGTTCTGAATCTTGATGCATTCCAACACAAAGCATTTAAGAAGGCAAATGAAAAGGATAATGATGAAAACGATGAGGACTAATAGCTAACCAAGCAAAAATTAATATAAGCAGGTTATTCCTAAATTATTATTGGAATAACCTGTTTTTTTATATGCCTCCACAATAAACGGCCGAATTAAAAGAAATCTAAGAAATTAGACTATATGAAGATATATATAGGACTCAAAAAATGATTTTTTTTCTTAGGCATAAAACAGAGAAACAATAAGCAGCTAACTAATTTATTGACAGCTATTTTAGACTTCATTTAGCCTTAATTATTGCTGGAATATCGATCAAACCTAAAAAAAATAATGCATCTTAAACAAAAAAAGTGTCTAAAACCTTTTGATATTTCACAAAAAGCCTTACCTTTGCAGCGCAATTAAGGATGGTTCCGTAGCTCAGCTGGATAGAGCAACGCCCTTCTAAGGCGTGGGTCAAGCGTTCGAATCGCTTCGGAATCACAAAGCAGAATCGCAAATAGCTTATTATTAGTTATTTGCGATTTTTATTTTTATTCAATCGTCCCCATTCTGGAACGAGACAAAGTGCTAGACTGCTAGACTATCGCTAGACTTTATCGGGTATATCTAGCGCCTATATAGCACTAACAGTCAGCAGGTTAAATACTCCCCGCTAGACTGCTAGACTATTTTGAGATTTTTAATTTTTATGAGAGATGTGATATTTCGTCTTACTCATCAGACGGACAGGTTTCTAACAAATAAATAGCATCCAAACTCCATGTAGCGACTTCATTAGTACTCACAAATGGAATCTCATCAATTGGAGCAGGCACTTCCGGAGGCAAAATGCGGGAAGTTTTAAGGGGCGGTAATGTTTTGTTCTTTCCCCAACGCAATAAATCATTCCAGGCCTCTTTACCCATTTCCGGTTTCTGCATATTATAAGCAGCATAACCTAACAATCGGGAAATACGGAAGTGATTATTACTAATCTCTGCAGCTTTTTTCTTATAATTTTCAGCATGATCCAGCCATACCTTATTCCATTCCGGAACATTTACCATTCTTTGCAATTCATTCATAATTTCAAAGCCACCCATTATAGTCATCAGATGATTTGTATTTTGCATTGCCGAGTCACCTTCATAGGTTATCATTCCTGTAGCAGGATCAAATCCTAAAGCTTTCGGTCCGCTAAACAGTCCATGTTTTAAAGATGCAATACTTTTCATTCCGGTAAGAATCTTATCCCGATAAGTAGTATTGCGCGTACGCTCCCACTCTGTCATCCAATTGCCAGCATACGCCAACCAATCCGGACCAATTCGCAAACGAGCCGGAGCAGTACAAGGATAAAGACTGCGAGGTTCTGCCAAACGCATAGGGTCAAGTGTATAAAGTTTCTGCTCAGCATCTTTAACTTCTTTCATCAAATCACCGCAACGTTCGTCGGTTGTCAGATAATAATAAAAGCGATTCCAGGCAGCCTGACTTATACGTGCTTCTTTCGCACCACATCCCCAGTGGCTTACATTATGACGACTTCCTAATCCTGCGTTTTCTCCTATATGATAAACATCAACCTCGGCAGTATGCCGGGTCATTGCTTTAGCCATCTTCCAGATATCAGCACGTCCGGTACGCAGGAAATTATACCATAACCACATATTTGAGCCTAATTCAGTATTATCCCAGGCAAATCCTCCTACATCATACCGCCATTCATGCCGAACAGGATCGTAAGCATGCATTACATCTCCGTAATTCCAGAAGCCATACCATTTATTCTGTTCTATAGTTTTTTGGTAAAAATCAATATACCCATTCAATCTATCTTCAATCTTAGCACGGAAAGGAGTACTATTATCGGGTAAACTCCATACTCCAAAAGCTTCTTGTCGTTGCAAGTACTCAGGAGAACACATTAAAGGTGAATCGGCCGATAGAGCTTTTGCTATTTTTGCAATACCTGCTTTACCGGGATATGCAGGTTGAGGAACAATTGTCAGTGTATGTGTACGTGCAATACCATAAGGCGTACTTAGTCCTTCCTGCACATCTTCATAACTCGCATTCAAATCATGAGCTACTTTATCGTAATGACGCAAGTCCATAGCTTCTGCTTCAGGACTCCATAACCACATTGTGATTGCTGCAGTATCTTTCCGTGCATTATCTACCTCGAGAGAAGATGGATAAGACTGCCAGAAATCGTGCAGACAAATTCCTAGTCCACCACTGACATCTCCAGCAAATACATATCCATTGGAACGAGTTCCAGAGAAAGTCCCTATCCAGGGATTATCATCTGTAGCACGTTTACGGATACTAAAAGCATCAGCATTTAATTGAGACAAGCGAAAGCCGTCCCATGATGCCCACTTATCAAGCAAATCGCGGTTCTCAGCATCAAACTTTTCATATTCAGGGATACGTTTGCCTTCCATCTGTTGTTGCTGAAGAGTATTATCTTCATTTAAAGTCAGAACACGTCTTCCTACCAAAGGTTGTACCGGTTCACTCCATACTCCGCCATCTGCCCCCGAGAATGCTATATGACGATTATACACGGCTTCACGCATAGGTACTTCAATGCGTATTCCAAGAGAGTGAATATAATCTTTATTCTGATCACCATTATAAACAAAGGTATGTACCATCTTTATCTGATCACTGCCTTTATATAGATAAAAACGGATAGTAAAAGGCAATAACTCACGACCATTAGTTTTATGCACTCCTTCTATCTTCACAACTATGCGTACAGCACCATTCTGTTCAATTTCAACCTTCTTTATTTCACTCTTATAGTTGGTAAAATGAATCTGATCTGTATTTTCGGCCAAAGGTTTATCCTGTGTCTGGCAAATCAAATAAGCTCTACCTCCTACCTTAACATCGCCATACCAAAGACCTTCTAATAAATATTCACCAGATTTGGGAAATACAGCCTTAATTATACCTGTATTTACCTCAAAAGCATTGTTTTTACTAACAACAGGCATTAACTCAGCCTTTTTCTTTGATGCTTCATTAATCTGCAGCTTTAACTGATTAGTTGAAGCAGGTATTACAGCCGATACCCCACCCCATTTTACTGAACCATCAGGCCAATAAGCCAATGGCCACATATCTGTAGAGAGCTGTTTTCCATCAGCAGAAAAAAGAGCGACAGTTTTATTATGAGTAAGGCTACCTTGGGTAAATGGAACTCCAAAGCTTACTGGAGTATTAATTGACGGTACATCGCCTATCCATCTCAGACTGACAGGTTCCTTTTCGACATTATTGCAAGTATACTGGAAATTTGTAATACGAGTACGGGATAAAGTTGTACGGAAACCAAACCAGCCGGAGGTAAGAGGATTAGTATCACGAAAGTCAACCAAACGTTTGCCATTCATATAATAGCTCACCTTATTACCTTTGCTCATAATTTTAATATGATACCATTTATTAGGTTTAAGCAAATGTTCGCTATCAGTATATTCACGCAAAATGGCCGGTTGAAAAGCTTTATCCTTTATACCCCGTTCATCTCCATTATACCGGCGGAAACGTGTTGTTGAATTACTATTTCCCCCATATCCCAAATAGTAGAGCTGCAAAGAATAACAATTCATAAAGATACCATTACGCCAGTTCTTTCTTTTCAGGATATCATTCGGGCATTTAGGATCAGACGCCATCCAGAAACAATTCAGGTCGCTCAACCGATCCCCTTTTTTACCTTTATCCATAACACATGCGTCATATTCTATGGTAGTTTCACCATTCATCTTTTCCTTGCGCCACAGAGTAAGTCCTTTCGGTGAAAGAATTTCCACAGTATCGCCCAAGAAAGTTATTTTATAATCAGGTGACTCCGATTCCACACTCCAGAATTTATTAAATTGCCTGGCATTTAAAGCCGACAACTGTTTAGTTTGAGCTGATGAAATAAAAGGGACCAAACAAAAGCTGAAAATCCAAAATAATCTATTTTTCATTGTAAAGTAACCGTTAAACTATTCACCTAAATAATATGAAGGTACAGGTGCTTGCGGATAACCCATAGAGCGGTGAGCAACATAACTACGGTAAACACCATCCTGCATCAAAGTAATTCTACGATCTTTTGCCGGTATATTAGTTGTATATATACGAAGCTCGCCCGGTAATGAGGTAACGACCTCTTCACGCCAGTCACCATATAAATCTCCAATCAGTTGAATATCGCCTTCTATACCTTCAGTAAGAGTTTTGCCTTTCCATTCTGTAACACTTAAAGATTTGCCATTAGAAGACGAACTTGCTCCCCAGCGGTTATCATCACCTTTAAATGTTTCTCTGGCAAGGTCTGCATTCCACCATATCCAGTTGCGACATGAAGGAACATCTTCATTTTTACCCAAAGATTTACCATCAGCAGATAATAAGTATTTGTCACTGCTTCCGCCTTTTTTATCTTCTGAGGCAAAGCATTCCAAACCTTTATGAGCAGGATCAATATCAGCAACCATTCCATCGCCAACATGAAATGTTTTATGTCCGATGTTCCATACCTGTTTTCCGGTTTTAGCATCTACCACACAAACACCTCTGCCATTGTCTTGCCAAGGCTCCAAAGCAAGAAAAACTTCCATTCCAAGTCGATTTGGATCAATATCAGTTAAATAACATTTGTCAGGATGTCCCAAACCAGCCGACCACAATAAAGTTCCATTATCATCAAGCATGCAGGAACCTAATAATATTTCATCACGCCCATCTCCATCAACATCACCACAAACCATATTATGAGATCCCATGCTACGCACTACCGGATTTTCTTCATCACCATTCCAGCGCCATGCACGTTCAAGTTTATTGCCATTAAGTTGCCATGCATCCACCACCATTAGTTTATATGTGCCACGACAAGTCAGGATATAAGGTGTTTTACCATCCAGAAAAGCCATTCCTATCTGGTTGCGATTCTGGCGAACTAAGTTACCATAGCTAAAATTTCTTTCCGGCCAATCTACTCTTGTTATCTCTTTTCCGGTCATACCATCAAGAAGGCTTAAATATTCATCTCCTGAATCAATGCGCCCCTTTTCGTTTCGCTTAGCATTATCCGGTGCTGTTTTTAGAGCGATCTCAGCTTTTCCATCGCCATTAAAATCGTAAGCTACAAATGGTGAATACCAAATACCAGGTTCTATGCCTTGCCCTAAATCTTTTGACCACAGGAAAGTTCCATCATTGAGGTAAGCTTCAATCTGAAATGTTTTTCCATCCAGATTTCCAGGCATTCCCGGATCAACGTTCATATCCGGTGTGCGGATTATGTAATCGTAAGTTCCATCTCCATTCAAATCGGCAACTGCAACTTTCCCAACTTTCACAGAACGGTTAAGTTTGATTGAATGATAATTTTTCAAAGAAGCAAAATTCACGTCCAGTTTATCTGATAATGATTTTTCTTTTCCATTTTTATCCAGAACACTAATCCAATATTGAGCTTTTCCCACAGTAAAGGTCTTGTCTGTAAAATCACAAGTAGCAGTTAATGGTTTCTTTGTTAATCGCTGTATTTTTCCATTTAAATTACGATAAAGATGAAAAGACACATCATTTCCATCTTGTTCCAAAAGTCGCCAACTAAGATAAACACCTTTACCATCAGCAGCAGGAACTGCAGTCAGCCCTCGATTGAGGCTTTCCTTGATTTTATTAGTTGCAAAACCATTCAAAGTTGGTTTTGGTTCATGACTGGGTTGCAATATCTCATAATAATAATTGCGTTCACGGGGATCCTGTGCATGCAAATTTCCAGCAGCACATAATAAGACTCCGCAAAAAAGTAGATGTGCAGATTTCATAATTCTTATATTCATTAACAAAGTAAGTTATCTTTCAACAAAAGTAAATCACTACCCTGCATTATACAATAGAATATAGTACACAGAGATGAAATATTATACTAAAAAAAAAATTCATTCGCATTTGAGTAAGTGTTTTGCTATTGAGCAACAAGTACTTAATAAAACAGCATAGTCTTTATTAGTATTTGAAGCAATGCCATAATTGCAGTTATAAATTTCCCGAAACGACTAGAGGCAGACTGAATCAAATCAATTATTAAACATTAATGAGTAAAATATGCTATATGGTTAAATAGCTATATTTTTCAAAATGAATATTCTTTAATATAAATGTATTGTATTCCATTTTTAAAACAAATAACATATAATACTTTTGCAATCATTGAAACAAACAAATAGTAAGTCTCTATTTAAAGGGCGTTATCTTATATTATTAAACAGACATTAGTGTATAAAATAGAATTCAAATATTAAAATAAACTTTAGGTGTTTTAGGGTATAGATTATTTAGGTATAACGGATTAATAGATTAAATTTATAGAAAGGAGTGGTCGTGAGATTACTCCTTTTTTATTAATTGATTTTATATTTTACTTTTGATTTTAAAATTCCTCCAAATAAGTATTTCAAAAAAAGGAGCCAAACTTTTACAAGTTTGGCTCCTTTATATCTTATAGCAGACCTAATAACGTTTATTTGTAATCTCAATTTGTAGGTATTACACGCTTTATTGTTCCGTCTTCATTAAACATGAGCCTATCAATACAAACTTCACGATGGTATCCAGGTCCATTTTCTTTATTCAGATAGTTCTTATTGATACGATGATAAACAATATACCATTCGTCACTCCCTGGGATATTTAAAATTGAATTATGTGCCGGACCATAGATCTCGTTCTTTGCATCTTGTATTAAAACAATAGGATCCTTAGCCACTTCTATCGGACCAGTAGGTGAAGTACTGGTTCCATACGCTACGTGATAATTTGGTGAACCTGTATCATCAACCGACCAAAGGAAATAATAGAGTCCATTTCTATAAAATACGTAAGAAGCTTCACGAAAAGCATAATTCTCCAATGTTCCACCTTGAGGAGTTAATACTTTTGTAGTACCTTCTTTCAGTGATGTCATATCATCGTTAAGCTCGGCTACTGCCATATAACCATTACCCCAATATAGATAACTCTTACCCGATTTTGGATCAGTGAATACATCCACATCAATTTGCTGACCTCTTCCTACAGGTGATGTTGTAACAATAGGATATCCCAAGTCAGTGAAAGGTCCTGTAGGAGAATTTGACGTAGCAACACCTATTTGCTTTCTATTTGCTTCTTTGCTATTAGCACTAAAGTAAAAGAAGTATTTATATTTTCCACCAATGAGTTTCTCTTCAATACAAGGCGCCCATGCATTACCGTCAGCCCACTTTACCTGATCTGTTTTTACATCAATAATTGTTCCTTCATCTTTCCAATCTTTCAAATTTGTTGATGAGAAAACATTAAATGAATGTCCACCCCATCCTGGCACTCCATCTGTTGTTGGATAAATATAATATTTATCTGTCTTGTGTGAATAAAGAACTTCAGGATCGGCATGGAATCCCGGAATTATAGGATTAGATTGTTTGCTTTCCGTTATACCCCATTTTGCAATCAAAGCATCTTTTTCCTTTTTAGTTATAGGAATAATAGTTCCGTGACGAGGATGAAAATTCATGGAGATATTATTATCAATAACTTTAAAGTTATCTAAATCGGTACTTTCGGTAAACTGATACTTGCCTTTCATGTACACATCATACATGAGAATATATTTATCAGAATTTATCAGCTTAAATATTCCGGAACCTTCTACAGATTCTTTAGTCTGTTGTTTATAGTCACTTGATTCTGTCCATTTTCCAGAGGTAAGAGAAGAAGTTGTTGCTTTCTTTATACCATTGCCGTGTCCTTCTGTTTTGTAAAATAAATGATATAATCCATCTTTATAGATAATATCACCATCGATGCATGAAAGTTTGTTTTGAGGAATAAACAAAGGTTTTGGAGATCCTTCAATATCTGTAAAATCTTTATTAGCATATGCATAATAAATAACATCCGGATTTTCGCCATACTTCATTGACCAGTACACCATATACTTACCAGCCTTTTTATCATAGATAGTTTGGGGAGCCCAAACTCGAAGCAGATCTTCCTGTCCTTTATACTTTTTCTGAATATTAACTACATTGGATTTCCAATTAATGAGATCGGTAGATTTAAGCAATATCATTGCTCTGTTAGAGCTCCAGCCATTAGCTGCCACCATATCTGTAAGTACCATATAAAAAGTCTTTCCATCTTCTCCACGCAAGATATGCGGATCCCGCACCCCTCCGGTAGAACTGATAGTTTTTGAACTGATCAATGGCTTATTGTTGTTCAAAGCTTTGTAATTATATCCATCGTCACTAATGGCATAACGAACAGATTCTTCATCTCCATTATTGCCAGTGAAATAGACAAAAAGGTAAGCACTGCAATTATTAGCTTTTTTGCTGGTAGTAATTGCAGCTTTTCCAGAGAAAGTTAAAAAGAAGAATAATAAAAGTAGAGTTGCATTTTTCATTTCATATTTCATTTTTAAATAAATACAGTTTAAGAAGTCCCAGATACATAAATATCTTTGAAAATCTTGTTGTTAATAGAAACCGAGTTTACTTCGGAATTATTTCATAATTATTATTTTATGCCGTAGATGTACAGCATGTGAGAATGAATAGAACAATAAATTTGTTTCTCCATAATCGATTTTTACAGGACACAAATATAATAAAAATCAAGCTAGCTCAGATTAACTAAGTCAGCTTGATTTTATACTCAACGCTCTTTTTTATTTATTTAAAAGTATAAATGCTTATTTTATTCCAGATATTATTAATTGGTACAGATTGTTTATTGCCACTGAAGTTCATTATTATAAAACGATTTGCAGGAATATTATATTTTTCACTCAACACTTTAATAACAGCTTCAGCACGTTTTTTACTTACCTGCAAATTAATATCAGCTGTACTTGCTTTTACATCTGTATAACTTGCTATTTTAACCTGCTTTTCACGATATTTCATCATATATTGTGCTACTGTATAAAGATTAAACTCCTGATCTGTTTCAATTGTAGATTTTCCAGTCCGGAAAACAATCACAGAAATCAGCACCGTATCTTTCAAGGCAGATTCGTTATCAAAAAAGGTATTCTTTTCAGTTTCTGTAATCTGCTTATTTTCATAACGCACCTTATACCCTTCCAATTGTTCTCTAAGCTCTTTATTCTGATTATTCAATATTTGAATCTCTCCTCGCAGCTCATTATTCCGTTCATTCAAAGACTGAATTAAAATGGGATCAACAGGAGCAACAAGAGCAAAGCCCCTATTTTTGAAACGATAAGTAAAGCCTGCCAAGAGATTCAAAGTTGCATCATTATAAGTTTTCCATTTCTCCTGACCATTAAAATCATCGCGCAGCAGATTACCATTTGCTTCTATATTAAAACTCCAGGCATCACTAAGACGAATGTCGGCTTGTAATCCTAACCGTATAGAGCCGCTATTCGATGACTTCAAAGTATGTTGCTGAGGTTCGAACTGTGTTGATACATATACATTCTGATTTTTAAAAGTATGCACAAAGCCAGCTCCGAGGATACCTATAAGATTGAATCCTCTATTTTCTCTGTATGATCTGAATATATTACTCATATTAAACAATACATCTAAGTTTGCATTAATATAAGTAACATTATAAAGAGCTCCGACAATATTATTCTTCGAAGTCCATCCTCCAATCTGAAAACGAGTACCGACTTCGGGAGAAAAGAATTTTCCTATATTTAAAGCTGCAGTTGGGCTCAACTTACCGGAGAAAGAAGAGTAAGCCTGACTCTCACTAAACGTATATTGCCCTCCCATCTGCAACTGTAGAAACCAATTATCCCAATATCCATACTGCTTTAAAGTTTTTTCCCGTTCCTGAGCAAAACTCATTGCAGTAAAAATGGCTACTGCCAACAGAAAAAATACTTTTTTCATAGTTCTTTATTTAATCATTAATAAAACTATATATAAAACACACAAGTATTGATTATTGTTAAACGCTAACTACTCTTTTTTGAGGTTCTAAAGAATAAAGAGATAAAAAGAATAAAACAAGAAAGAATTATATTTTGATGTATATCAAAGAGGTATTTAGATATACATCAAAAGAGTGCTCTGATATACATCAAAACAATGATTAGATGTATATCAAAAACAAATTCAGATACATCTAAAGACAGAACTTCTCTTGTAAAATAACAAATCATCTTCATATAAATTACTGAACAAACAAGTCCAATAATATTTTTAAGAATGAGTAATTTATAAAACTCATATTTAAAACAAAATAACTAGAAAAATACTTATATATAATTGTTATTTATTTGAGAAATTATTACTTATTTTGTCATGCATTTTAGCGTTTAAATTTTGATAATAGTAACTAAGCCTTAAAATGCAGGATTCTAGAAGATTACAAAAACTACACATAGATTAAAAACGAACTATTATGAAAAAAATTATTTTATTCTTCTGTTTGACAATTGTTTTATCATCATGCAAAATTCTGAACTTCGGGCATAATATAATGCTTATAGAACAAGGGATGACAAAGAATGAGGTTCTAAAGATTTTAGGAGAACCTAGCGACAGACAATTTCAAGAAACTGAAGAATCATGGAGATATATTGATCCGCTTGCGGGTTCAACAACTTCAACTCAATATTATATTGTTTGGTTTGAGAATAACATCGTTACAAGCTTAACTACATACAACGAACCTTTGCCAAATACTCAGAATAATAATTCGCATTACGACAGACGTAATCATATAGACAGAAGATAAATAGCTCTTTTACATTTCTTTTTAAAGCCAGATAATAAGATTTATACAAATTAAAAAACATAATATATAAATAGAACGCTCTTTTATATTACTATTTTTGAAACGTATATTTTGTTTTCAATATGACTAAAAACAAGAAGATTATGAAAAAGTTATTTTTAACACTGACAGTATTTGTTGCATCATTTAGTATGCATGCACAATCTTACAATGATTTTATGGTATTTGTTGGCAATGTATTGTTGAATAATAAAAATTATACCAACGACGAGGTTTGCAGTTTGTATAATCAACACTATGGTATCTCTCAACAAAAACTTAATGAGTTATACAATGGATTCAACAGAAATTGGGGAGATGTTGTTATGGGTTTAGAATTAAGCCAGTTTTTAAATAAACCAATTAACACAATCTTCAATGATTATAGAGATGGTGGTGCAACAAAAGGTTGGGGCAATTTAGCAAAAGAATATGGTATAAAACCTGGTTCTGATGAATTCCATCGCTTTAAACAAAGAATGAAAGAAGAAACCATTTATTGGAAAAACACTCATAAAGAATATAAAGCTAAGAAAGATCTAAATGTTGTAGGTAAGAATAGGAAAAATTACCCGAATGAATTAGTAGAAGAACCTCTTTTCTATCATAAGCAAAAAGCCAGAGATAATAAAAAGTACAAGGATAATAAGAATAACAAAGAGAAAGAATATAAATCTAAAGAGAACAATGACCGAGACGAGTATGATAAATTTCAAAAAAGAAACGAGAAAGGAAATCGAGGACAGATGAAAGGTCATAAAGGAGAAGAGAATAAATATAAGCACAACAAAGGTAATCGAGAAAGAGATAACGATGAATAATAACTTTAACAGGTTACTTTTATGATAAGAGAGAGAAAACTTTTTAGAATAACACATTGTTATTCAATATGTACAATCTCATACTATCATGAAAACTAATTGTATATTCAAAATATCAATTGTTATAATAACACTTCTGTTATGTGGCTGTACAAATCATATAACAGAAGTGAAAGATCGGATGGTCAACAACTATCATTTATTCATGGATCAACATGTTGCTGCAATGAATTCATCATTGCAACAGATAAATCCATCAAAAATTACTAAAAAGAAACTTTTCAAGGCAATTCCTTCTGCCATCTTTCAATTTGAGCTATCTTCTATCGGGAATCAGAAGATTTCTTTTAAGCAATATAATGAAGTTAGAAATAACACCCTGCAAATAATTAAAGATAGCTTAAACATATACATTATTTACAAAGATAAAGAGACTGTAAAATCATTAGTAGACAGCATTCTAAAATCTTATTCAGAACAATTTCCCGTTAAAAACGCATATTCTTATTATAAAGAACAAAGAGAATATGCCGGAACATTCGTACAATTTGTGGAAGCTAAAATCGAAGGTTATTGTAATGAAGAAAATCTACTTCCAGGAGACTGTAACTGGGGATATATTTTTCTATCAACAAATGGCAAAAGCCTGCTTCAATTTCAATGTGTGGGCTCAGACAGTGTTCGGTATGATATTGGCGATTATAGAATAATTTCTGATACACTTGTATGCACATTCAAAAACAGTTATTCTTATCCGGAAAAATATGACAGTAATACAGGTGTTAGCATTTCAGATCCCAATGATGGAAAAATAAATCCAGAGAAAGACTTCATTATAAAATTACTGCCATGCGAATGTTTGCAATACCCTTTCATTATTAAATATATAAATGAAGAAGATAAAGAAAGCGTTCAGCGGCAAACTTATGTAGTAAAAATAGCAACTCTAAAAGAACAAGATGACTTTATTAAGTTAATTAGAAATATAAAGCCCATTACAAACATGATAAAATAAAAACATAAGAGGCGGTCATTTATGACTGCCTCTTATGTTTTTATTGGAGATTTATACTGCTAAAACATTTGTAATTGATAAATAAATCCTAAAGAGAGCCGGTTTGTATTATCATCAAATCCTGTAGTCATTAGCGACCTCGCTCTATTTGTATATTCGTATGCACGTCCCACATATGTTAAGAAGAAATGCAAATTAGATTCCATGGGGTAATATTCTAATCCAGCAAAATACCCATAAGCTGTTCTATATTTACCTTTCGGAAATCCCATCAAGTTATTTTTTAGTGAAGCTGTTTCGTACATTCCTTCAAGGAAAACATTCCATTTGGGAGCAAACCGATAATTCAGCTTTGTAACTAATGATAAATATTGTGCATTAACAGCATTTCCATATCTACTCAAATTTGTAATTTTACTCATAATTCCATTACGGTCAAGCTCTTCATTGGAATACATAAAATCAAAAAACATGTTGAATTTGCCTTGCGTTAGTTCATTTCCCAATGCATAGTAATACATATTCTTGCCTTTTGCTTCATTCATCAAAGATGCCGACCATCTGGTTTTGAATGCATTATCAAAGAAACTACCGTTCCAATTCAACGTGTATACAAGCGGTGCCTGACTTTGTACTATACCAGTGTTACCAACATTATATGTATTCTCAAAGTTTTCATTCATACTATTCAAAACCTGCAACTGTAACTGATGATCACTATTGAAGTTATATGCAAAGTTTACTCCGGTAAGGAAATTACTCATATTCTCAATCATATCACTGTATTCGTATATTTCGATCGGATTAAGGTCAAATTCAATACCTCCGTAAGCTGCACACTGTTTCCCTATAAACATAGAAAACTTATCTGTTACTTTCACACCAATTCCCGCAACATCTATAGATCTGGGTAAGTTATCAAGATTATCACCACCTGCATTTGAACGGTTCAAACGTTGTCGCCATCTATAAGAAAGCCAATCGTTAATTTTACCTTTTGCCTCAATACGCAGTTGTCTCATATTGAAATTACTCATCTCATGAACATCTCGGACGAACTTGGTATCAAAGCTTCCATTCATATTAAGAAATAAGTTAAACCTGTCTGTCTTCTTCTTAATATTAGTAACCTCCTCAAACAAACTTTTAGAGGAGCGCATATCACCATCTTGTTGCGCACGGACTCCAGCCATGCATAACAGGACTCCCAAGAATAGTATATACTTTTTCATATCAATATTCATTAAAATAAGTTTGGATCTGCTTCCAATCATTAGTCCTTGTTAATGCCAGCATCAGCAGGACTCTTGCTTTTTGAGGATTTAATTCCTGAGATGCAACAAACCCATATTCAGCATCATTCACTTCTGCATCCAATGTGCTTGGTCCTGTAGGAACTCTTGAAGAACGAACAACCTGAATACCTGCTTTTCTGGCTCTGATTAGTTCGGGGAAAATATTCTTATGAATGTTACCGTTTCCCACACCTGCATGAATAATACCTTTATATCCAGATGCAATTAATGCATTAACAGCTTCAGGTTCAACATTTGAATAACTGTAGATAATACCTACTTTTGGCAGCTTATTAAGATTATCAACAGAAAATTCAGAACTTGTAGTATGCTTTTTTACTGAAATACGATTGAAGAATACTTTACTATTAAATACATAACCTAGTGGACCACAATTAGGAGATTGGAAAGTCTCAACACTTATTGTGTTTGTTTTTAAAACATCTCCAGCTCCAAGAATCAGTCCATTCATAACAACCATTACCCCTTTACCTTTTGATTCTTTTGCAGAAGCGGTAATTACAGCATTATATAAATTCAACGGACCATCCGCACTGATAGCAGTAGAAGGTCGCATTGCACCAACCAACACAACCGGTTTATCAGAATGTACAACAAGATTCAAGAAATAAGCGGTTTCTTCCATGGTATCAGTTCCGTGAGTAATTACAATACCATCAACTTTGCTATCGGCAAGTAATATATTAATCCGCTTCGCAAGAGTAAGCCACACATCGTCAGACATATCTTGTGAGCCAATTCTGACAATTTGCTCACCTGTTACATTTGCTACATTATTAATATCAGGAACGGCATCAAGTAGTGCACCAATAGCTACCTGCCCCGCCGTATAATTTGTTTTGGTACCCGAAGTACCAGTTCCCGCAATTGTACCTCCAGTTGCTAAAATGTGAATGTTAGGCTTTTGAGCCATTACACTTATTGCTGATAGCAACACACAAAGAACAAGAAATTGAAATCTTTTAACTGCTTTCATAACAATAAAACATTTAGTTATTAAAAAATAAATCTTAGGAAAAGAATTGAATCATCAACAATCCCATACCTACAGCTACTGCCGTAGAAATAAGACCTGGCATCATAAATGAATGATTCAGTACATATTTACCGATACGGGTAGTTCCTGTCCGGTCAAAATTAATAGCTGCCACAACTGTTGGATAATTTGGAATAAAAAAGTAACCGTTTACTGCCGGAAACAATGCAATAAGCATGTACGGTGAAATTGCCAATGCAATACCAAGTGGCATAAGCGCTCTGACTGTTGCAGCCTGACTATATAAAAGAATAGACATTACAAAAAGTGCAAATCCGAAAAGCCATGGAGTTGCAGTTACAATATCTTTTATAGAGGCTGTCAATTCAGGAAGGTTACCCTCCAAAAAAGTATCTCCCATCCAAGCAATACCAAATATAGCAATTACAGCCTGCATTCCAGCGGGGAATACAGATCCTTGAGTAGCTTTTATTCCGTCCGTTTTGGTAAATAAGAGAATCAAAGCTGCAGCTGACAACATTAGTATTTCAATGATAGATGACATACTTAGCTTCACCATTTCACCATCAACATTAAATGAAGGTCTTAAACCATCAAACGAACCAAACAGCACAATAAGAAACGTTGCAAGAACAAAAATCAAAACAGAGATTATTGCATTTCGGTTATTCTCAACCTCTTTCGTATGTATCTTTTTAGTTTCAAATTCACCTTCTGCTATTCTTTTCTGAAATTCAGGATCATCTTCAAGCTCTTTACCTACATACAACGAATAAAATGCACCAACAAGCACTCCTACCAAAGTAGCAGGAATAGTTATTTTCAGGATATCAAATAACGAGATGTTATATCCCGACAATAATCCAAGAAGTGCAACTGTAGCCGCTGAAATAGGACTTGCTGTAATGGCTTGTTGAGATGCTATAACTGCAATACTCAACGGGCGTTCCGGCCTTATTTTTGTTTCAGTGGCAACTTCAGCAATAACAGGTAAAACAGAATAGGCAACGTGTCCTGTTCCTGCTACAATTGTAAAAAGATAAGTTACTATCGGGCTCAACCAAACAACCTTGGATGGATTCTTACGTAACACATGTTCAGCAGCTTTCACCATGTAGTCAAGTCCACCGGCAGCCTGCATACAAGAAGCAGCAGAGATTACTGCAGCTATCATTAACATTACATCAATTGGAGGTACAGTTGGTTGCAATCCAAATACAAAAGTAAGGATAGCTAACCCAACTCCTCCCATAACTCCAAGCCCAATACCTCCTAGTCGTGCGCCGACAAGAATAGCGACTAAGACAAAAATCAATTGTAGAACCATATTTACATTAAATAATAAAGTAGAATATTTAAATAAAAGCAGACTGATATAAGTTTACCATATTACAATATAAATATAACAAATAAATTTATAAATAGGTTTGATTATAGAAACTATAAATCACATTATTTGCAAAAACTATTGTATTCTCATTTATGTTATTAATTAACAATAGAATAATAAATTAATAACATTACATCATGAAAACTTACTTATTAATGTTTTTGTTTGTATTTTCTATGAGAATATTCTCCCAGGATATATATAACAAGGAGAATGAGATAAGCACTTTGAATGAGTATGCTAAAGTAGAAAATGTGAATTCTCTAAATATTACTTTACCTGGGACAAATGAAAACCATTTGTATAAATGTGGAGTTTACTTAGAAAAGTCTGCTAATTATAGATATTTTGCTCTTGGGTCGTTAGCTGCAAGTATTATTCTATCTTCTGCAGGTTCAAATTCTAATGAAACTCCAGACTCAAACAATAATAAAGATTTGTATTATGTAATTAGTGGTATATTCCTCACATCATCTATAGTATGTACTATTATATCTATCAATTACAAGTTAAAAGCCGGAAAACAACTAAAGATCTCTGCAAATGGAACTTCAGCCTGTATTTCCTATACATATTAATTAAAGTTATAAAGATTATGAAACACACTTTAATAGCAATATTACTCTTGTTTTCTACTAATATATTCTCTCAACAGATAATTAACCTCAATAATGAAGAAAAGAATAATTCAATAGTAGAAGTCGAGGACAGTATGAAGATTACAATGGATGTAAATACAAGAAGTATTTTAATCAAATCCAGTGATTACATGCGAAAATCAGCATATTATGAATACGGTGCTTTAGGTTCGTTTGCTGCCAGCATGGGATTTATGTTAATAGCTTTCAGTAATTTCGACTTTTGGAATGAAAATGACAGCAATATTAATGCAAGTGCCATAAGTGCAGTTGCGGCAACTTTATTTTTCACATCTGCTATTGTTTGTACTATAGCATCAGTAAGATTCGATAAAAAAGCCGGTAAAGAACTCAAATTACTTATGCGTGGTGGAACAGGATCAATTTCTTTCACTTTTTAATTGCTAAACAAATAAAGATTTCAACAGAAATTATTATATTCGCAATATAAAAAAGAATCTGTATGAAGAATTATTTTTTAATATTTTTTCTTTTATTATCTCCGCTAAAAGCACTTGCACAAACAAGTCCGGATTCTGTTGTGATCAATTTTTACAAATGGTACTTTAGCGTTATTGAGAATGGGCAAATTGAAGAATATCAACCCATATTTGCAGCAGATTCACTAGGGATGACAACTCTGAATATGGATAAGTATATTAAAAACCTCAGGCAATACAACTTTACAGATAGTCTTATAAACCATGAAATAGCTTCTTATCAAACTTGTATTAAGGAAATCAACAAAATAAAATTTGATGAATTGAACGATAAATTCCCCAATCTGGAAGATTACAGAAATATTGGTTGTGACTTCTTCAATATATATCGATGGATTATGGATGTTGAGCCTATGAATGGTATAGATATTATTGAAACCTTTAAAATTAATGAAGAGAAAGTTGTAATTAAAGGAAAATTCTTTAGAGGCAATGTGGAATCAAAAGATAAAGCTTACTGGAATAAGCTTCTATATGTTTCATTAAAAAAAGAAAATAATATCTGGAAAATTGATCAGATAGAGACCAAGAAAACAAATGAAAAATAGAGAAAACTAATTATAACACTATTAGGCATTCCTATAAATAAAAAAATCAGAGGGTAATCTATTTAAAGAGCATTAACCTGAACATTCTCTTCCGGCTCCGCATGAATGTATACCTCACTTCTTTTAATAAGATTACCAATTTCAATTTCAATATTATCACAAATTTCATGTACTTGCTTTAAAGATAAATCTGGTTGAAGATGAACATTGACTTTAATAAAGGTGTTTGCCCCAGCAGAACGAATTTTAAGATCATGATAAGAGATTACTTCAGGTGTAGCTGATAATAAAACTTCCACCATGTGAACTTTGTCTTGAGGAGCCGTATCAAGTAAGACGTCAATAGATTTTTTACCTAATTTTAAAGAAACCGAGACAACAAGTATTGCAACTAATAGTGCAGCTATTGAATCAGCAAAGAAAAAACCAAAGTTTGCGCAAATAAGTCCAAGTAACACTACAGAAGAACTCCATACATCAGTAGAAAAATGCAAGGCATCTGCTTCAAGAGCCTGACTGTTATGTTTCTTAGCAACCTTTGATAAAGCTCTTGAACGAGTTACATCAATGATAATCGCTGTAATAACTACTATGTAACTCCAGATATTTACTTTTATTTCTGTTTCTCCGGTAACCAATCGATTTGTTGCTTCATAGATTATCCAGACACAGGTGATGAGAAGCAATAAAGTTTCGATCAAGGCTGAGAAATTCTCAACCTTACCATGTCCATAGTTATGCTCTTTATCAGCAGGTTTATCTGAAATACTGACCGAAAAAAAGGTAATAACAGCTGCTATAAGATCTAAAGTTGAATGCAAGGCTTCCGAAAGTATACCTAAACTACCTGTAAGAATACCGATAATCATCTTAAATACAGTCAAAAATATCGCTGCTAATACGGAGAGCAAAGCAACTCTCTTTTTCTCATTTTTAATCATTGCAAACTACATATTAATTTATTAGGGATACTTTTCAATAGAACAAAGCTATAAAAATAAGTTGAAAACGACAGATTATTTCAAAAAAAAGAACTGCAGATTGAGTTATATAGATTTAGTCTAATTATTTCTAATTTAGATGGTATAAAAACAAGTATGAGAACTCTAATTATCAACACTTTAAAATATAACATGTTAACGTTTTTAATAAGATTACTTAATTTGATGTGATTTTTATCGTTACAATTCATTTTATACAAAACAAATTTAGTACTTTTGCCGCATCTTTTTTAGAGAATAAAAGGCAAAAGTAAGACTTTTACTCTTGTCTATAAACAGTTACAATTGAATCATACTTAGATGGCAAACTTTGATTTCAGAAATTTGGCTTCTCGCGGTAAATCCGCCTTTGTTTTCTTCAAATCCAAATGTAAATTTTTAGGAACTAAATACAAATCTTTCTATCAGAACTCTCCCTGGTATAAGAAAATTGTAATCGTTTTCTGTTCCTTAATCCTTTTGTTTTCTCTTTATTTATTCATGGTAGATATAAACTTCCTTTGGTTGTTTGGAAAATCTCCTAGTATGTCGAGCATAAACAATCCGAACCAAAGTGTAGCCTCGGAAATTTATAGTGCAGATGGCAAGCTTATCAGTAAATATTTCAGGGAAAATAGAACTCCTGTTGAATATGAAGAAATCTCACCAATCTTAATTAAGACACTTATCAGCACTGAAGATGAACGTTTTTACGAACACTTTGGAGTTGACTTAAAAGGAGTTTTTGCAGCTGTTAAGGATATGGCTCACGGCAATGCACGAGGTGCCAGTACTATTACTCAGCAGCTCGTGAAAAATATGTTTAAAGTGCGCTCTCAATACTCAAGAGGGCTTTTAGGAAATATCCCAGGGCTCAAACTGCTTATTATGAAATCGAAAGAATGGATTACTGCAGTTAAAATTGAAATATTTTATTCCAAAAAAGAAATTCTTACTATGTATCTCAACACCGTTGATTTTGGTAGTAATGCTTATGGAATAAAGACAGCCGCCAAAACCTATTTTAATACAACACCCAGAAATTTATCAATAGAACAAGCTGCAACATTAGTAGGTTTACTAAAGGCTACAACAACTTATAATCCTCGCTTAAATCCAAAAAACAGTATTAAAAGACGCAACATAGTATTAGAAAACTTATTAACTCATCATCTGATCAGCAAAACTGAATTCGATTCCCTGAAACGAATTCCAATCAAACTGAATTATAGCATTGAAAAGAATTATGGCGGAGAAGCTCTTTATTTTAGAGACGCTGTTGCCGAATCTCTTAAAGACTGGTGCAAAGAAAATGATATTGACTTATATTCTGACGGGCTGAAGATATATACAACTTTAGATACCAGAATGCAAAAGTACGCTGAAGAAGCTGTAGACAAACAAATGCGTATAGTACAGCGTAACTTTGACAGTCATTGGGGAAAAGAAAATCCTTGGCAAGATATGAATCATAAAGAAATTGTTGGTTTTATTGAGAATTTAGCCAAAAGAACCGACACTTATAAGATTCTGGAGCAAAAATATCCGAATCAACCAGATTCTATTAATTATTACCTTAACAAGCCTCATAAGGTTAAGGTCTTCGATTATAAAACTGGAACTAAAGAAATGAATATTAGTACAATGGATTCAATCCGTTATATGGAAAGATTTATGCATACCGGCTTTGTGGCTATGGAGCCTCAAAATGGATTTGTAAGAGCTTGGGTAGGCGACATTGATTTCAATTCTTGGAAATATGACAAAGTACTTTCAAAGCGTCAACCGGGATCCACTTTCAAACTATTTGATTATGCTACAGCTTTCAATAAAGGAATGTCTCCTTGCGACGAAAGGGTTGATAAATATCTTGAGTGGGAAGTTATGGAAAAAGGAGAACTTAAAAAATGGACTCCACGTAATGCTAACGGAAACTATTCAGGCCAAACATTGACACTAAAAGCTGCTTTTGCAAGATCTATTAATAGTATTGCGGTACAAATTGCAAAAGAAGTAGGTATTGCTGAAATTATCAAGACAGCACATGCAATGGGTATTAAAACTCCACTGCACAATATACCGGCAACAAGTCTGGGAGCTTCAGACGTCTCTTTATTAGAACTAGTTAATGCTTACTGTACTGTTGTCAATGATGGTATGACTCATGAGCCTGTATTGGTAACACGTATTGAAGATCGTAATGGAAAAGTTCTATATAATTATTCACCTGAACATAAGCAAGCCATTCCATATGAAACAGCATTCCTGATGCAACAAATGCTTCAAGGGGGACTTACTGAACCAATGGGAACAACTCAGAATCTATGGTCTTTTGATGTATTCAAATACAACACCGATTTTGGAGGTAAAACCGGAACATCATCTAATCACTCTGATGCATGGTTCGTTGGTGTGACTCCGAATTTAGTAGGTGGTGCATGGGTTGGTGGTGAACATCGAAGTATCCACTTTAGGACTGGCAAACTAGGAGAAGGAAGCAAGACTGCCCTACCAATATTTGGTTATTTCATGGAGAAAGTGCTTGCAGATACTCAATTATCTAAATACAGAGCTAAGTTTCCTAAACCGAAACAACCAATAACCAAAAACTATCAATGCCAATCATCGTATCCTTCTGCAAAGAATGATTCAATTGACGGATTAGCATCAGATAGTACTGCTATCAATTCAGATCAAGAAGGACTGGAAGAGGATAATGTAGAAGAGCAGCTTTAAAAAAATAAAGCTTTGAAAAATAAAAAGGCTCAGATGAACAGTTCATCTGAGCCTTTTTATTATAGTTCTAGAATGTTATCGGCAGAAGGTACTGATCTGCTTACTTTTTTATGATGCGCCATCTGGATAATAAGATTTCTGTAAAAAACCATCCTTCTTAAATTTGATTTATTATTGAATGAAATAAAAAACTATTAGTGTATGATTTCAATTTATTCGTCAATAAATAAAATCCATTGGCGAATGGCTACTCAAACTCCAGCCTGCAATTTTCGAAAGCAGGCGGGAGTTTGTTCAACATCCGGTTACGTTTTTAAAAAAGCAGGCGGGATGTTTTAGCATTGTACTTTTACGCCATCTTCCAAAAAAAATAAAATCATCCATCACTCCCTCACTTTTCTTTGCAACATACTTAAGAATAGCATATTACTCAGTGATGGTAGCATTTTGAACCCTCACCAAACCATTACTTTTGGAGTCATCCATCACCTTTTCGAGCTATTTTTATCCAAATAGAATAAAACTCAGTCTAATATTGTTGCTCAAGACAAATTAAGCCTGAAATATGCAGATTGTGCTCAAAAAGGTGAGGGTTATGTCTTTTGGTGATGGTTTGGTGAGGGTTCAAATCGCTACCATCACCTTATAATTAATTGTTATTTAGCTTATTAATCAAAATAGTGAGGGAGTGAGGGATGAAATTAATTTTTAATTGAATAGTACAGAATAATGATGCCTAATATTAATAATGATTGTCAGTGGCCTGTTTTTTCCGTCAATACATATTTGTTTAAGAAACTTTTCTCACTAGAGTTATATATAGCAAAAGCTATATCCTGTCCTATTATTCATTCCAGGCTATTTTATCATGTCTTTTTTCACTCTTTCAATAGAAATTATATATCTCCTTAATTTTCGAAAAAGGACTATAGAAAATAAAAAGAACATATTTCTTTATATTAATGCAGTATAATATTTTGTACTTCGTTTATCTAATAAATAATTTTACTATTTTCATGATATGAAAAAGAGAAACACAACATGGCTGAATTTAGCAAATAAAGTTCTATCAGGAATGATGGTATTACTGGGATTTAACGGTTGTTCCGGAGAAGCCCCGTGCATGTATGGTTCGCCTTACGCTTTGCATACTATTAAAGGAAAAGTAGAAAACAATTCCGGAACTGCAATAAAAGGAATTCAAGTTATTTGCAACGCAAAGAATAGCTGGATTAAACCGGATACTTTGCTATCCAATGTAAATGGAGAATTCACCTTCAAAAGTGAAATTACTTTTGCTGAAGCGACTTATAAGCTTATATGCAAAGATATTGATGGAGAGACAAACGGATCATATAAAAAAGACTCAATAGAAGTAGAATTCAAAAAAAGCGATTTAGTTAATGGAGAAGGATGGTTTGAAGGAGAAGCGACAAAAAACGTGACAATAAAACTATCAGAAAATGACAAGTGAGATAACTCTAAAAAAGCTCTTGGCATTAGAAATAGCTCGCAAAATAAGGCATAACAAAGTCAAATTACATCCTCTTCGCCAACTATTTTGGGAATGCACTTTACGATGCAATCTTTATTGCCGGCACTGTGGAAGTGATTGTAAAAAAACAACATATCAAAAAGATATGCCATTGGAGGATTTCCTTGCGGTTATTGATTCTATATCTCCGCATGTTAATCCATCAGAGGTATGTATTATCATAACCGGAGGTGAACCATTAATGAGAGAAGACATTGAAGAATGTGGTCTTGCACTCTATCATAAAGGTTTCCCTTGGGGAATCGTAACAAACGGGCTTTATCTTAGTCGCAAACGTCTTGACTCATTACTAGCTTCCGGAATGCATTCTATTACGATAAGTCTGGATGGACTTGAAAAAGAGCATAATTGGATGCGAGGACACCCCGAAAGTTTTACCCGGGCAACAGAAGCTATTAAAATGGTTGCTTCTGAAAAAGATTTAAATTGGGATGTTGTTACGTGCATAAACCGCAAAAACTATAAAGATTTAGAAGAATTAAAAAACTATCTGATATCCATCGGAGTAAGAAACTGGCGAATATTCACAGTATTTCCGGTAGGACGAGCCGCAGAAGATCCGGAACTTCTACTCACAAATCAAGAATTTACAGGCTTGATGGAATTTATAAAAATGAGTCGTAAAGAGGGAAAAATAAAGATAAACTACGCATGTGAAGGCTTTCTCGGAAAATACGAAGGAGAAGTAAGAGATAATTTCTATTCTTGTGGTGCAGGTGTTAGTGTAGCTTCAATTCTAATTGATGGCTCAATCTCTGCCTGCCCAAGTATTCGAAGCAATTTTTATCAAGGGAATATATATCGTGATAATTTTATGGAAATATGGAATAATCGATTTGAAAACTTCCGCAACCGTGAATGGATGAAAAAAGATCAATGCACCAAGTGCAATTACTTCCGCTATTGTGAAGGAAACGGAATGCATCTTCGTAATAATGAAGGGAAACTTCTTATATGTCATTATAACAAACTTCGAGATTAACAATATTACAGACTTAATCTAAACTAGAAATCCCGCTCTCGCATTTTTATAATGTCAGAGCGGGATTCTTACATTATAATTTCAGCACAGTTAAGTATAGTATTCTGTTGTATGTAACGCCTCCTAAGTATAAATATAGCAGACATATATATATAGTTTCCAACAATAAACAAATACTATAAAAACATCTTTTTTCACAATTTTTCAATTATTATCTAGTTATAAAAGATAGCACATATAGAATCAAATATAACCTATAAACAATGATTTTAATACAATCAAGACAGATATTACCGCACAATTTATTTTCTTTTTATTGGTTATTTTCTTTCATATAATAAACAAACAGATTATATTTGCAAAATGAATAACATTATTTACATAAAATAGGTATTACAATACAACTTTACTAATAACAACAGACATGAAAAAAGCCTTAATTTCAGGTATAACCGGTCAGGACGGTTCATTTTTAGCTGAATTTTTATTAAAAAAAGGATATGAAGTTCACGGCATACTTCGCCGTTCATCTTCTTTCAATACAGGACGCATCGAACATCTATATTTTGAAGAATGGGTACGTGACATGAAACAACAACGAACCATAAATCTTCATTATGGAGATATGACCGATTCCAGTTCTCTTATACGTATTATCCAACAAGTGCAACCAGATGAGATATACAACCTGGCAGCTCAAAGTCACGTTAAGGTCAGCTTTGATGTTCCTGAATATACAGCCGAAGCTGATGCTGTAGGTACCCTCCGCATGCTGGAAGCTGTTCGTATTCTAGGTTTAGAAAAGAAAACAAAAATATATCAAGCTTCTACTTCCGAACTTTTTGGTTTGGTGCAGGAAGTTCCACAAAAGGAAACTACACCTTTTTATCCACGCAGTCCATACGGTGTTGCTAAACAATACGGTTTTTGGATTACAAAAAACTATCGTGAATCTTATGGCATGTTTGCTGTAAACGGAATCTTGTTTAATCATGAAAGTGAACGTCGTGGAGAAACTTTCGTTACCAGAAAGATTTCTTTAGCTGTTGCTCGTATTAAACAAGGTGTTCAGGATAAGCTTTACATGGGTAACCTTGATTCACAACGTGACTGGGGATATGCAAAAGATTATGTAGAATGTATGTGGATGATTCTACAACATGACACTCCAGAAGATTTTGTGATTGCTACCGGAGAAATGCATACTGTGCGAGAGTTCTGTACACTTGCTTTCAAAGAAGTAGATATTGAACTCCATTGGGAAGGTGAAGGAGTTGATGAAAAAGGTATTGATGTGGCTACAGGCCGTGCATTAGTAGAAGTGGATCCTAAATATTTCCGTCCGGCTGAGGTTGAGCAGTTATTAGGAGATCCTACAAAAGCAAGAACATTACTTGGCTGGAATCCTACACAAACATCATTCCCTGAGTTGGTAAAGATCATGGTACAACATGATATGGAAAAAGTCAGAAAGTTAATCGCAAATAAATAATGATGGAAAAAGATGCAAAGATTTTTGTAGCCGGACACCGTGGCCTTGTAGGTTCGGCTATTCTAAATAATCTGAAGAAAAAAGGATATACAAATTTCGTTCTTCGTACTCATGAAGAATTAGATTTATGTAATCAGGCTGCCGTTACTGAATTCTTTGATCAGGAGAAGCCCGAATATGTATTTTTAGCAGCAGCACATGTGGGCGGGATTGTAGCGAATAGCCTTTACAGAGCTGATTTTATTTATCGCAATCTGGAAATCCAGAATAATGTAATATACAATTCATTCCGTACCGGAGTAAAGAAATTGCTGTTTCTTGGCAGTACTTGTATTTATCCGGGAAATGCTCCTCAACCAATGAAAGAAGACTGCCTTCTTTCTTCTGAATTGGAATATACCAATGAACCTTATGCATTGGCTAAAATTGCCGGACTGAAAATGTGCGAAAGCTTTAACCTGCAATATGGAACAAACTATATAGCAGTAATGCCAACCAATCTTTATGGTCCGAATGATAATTTTAATCTGGAACGTAGTCATGTATTGCCGGCTTTAATAAGAAAAGCACACTTAGGCAAACAGCTAATGGCAGGTAACTGGGATGAAATCCGCAAGGATTTTAATACTGCCCCTGTGGAAGGTATAGATGGAAATGCCAATCAGGAAGCAATTCTTGAAAAACTAAATAAATATGGCATTACCCAATCTGCCAACGGAAAAGTAAATGTTGAGATATGGGGAACAGGTGCTCCCCTTCGAGAATTCCTTTGGAGCGAAGATATGGCCGATGCTTGTGTCTTTATTATGGAAAATGTAGATTTTGCAGATCTGAAAGGAAATATCAAGGAAGTACGTAATTGCCATATTAACATAGGTACAGGAAAAGAGCTTTCTATCAAAGAACTTGCTTACCTGGTTGCAGAAAAAGTTAACTTCGAAGGAAACATTGTTTTCAATTCCGATAAACCGGACGGAACAATGCGCAAGCTTACTGACCCTTCTAAACTTCACAGTCTTGGCTGGAAGCACAAAGTAGAACTAGAAGATGGTATTGCAATGATATACGATTGGTATATTAATAAATAAATAAAAAATAGACATATGATAAAGTTCAGAGCGATCTGAACAAAAAATTAAGTTGATTAATAGAGTAGATTAGATAATAGGGCATGTGATATGTCCTATTATTGTTTTAAATAACAGAGTCAACAACCACTAAGCAATTTGTTTTTAAGGATGGCTTCCAGCACTTTTTCTTTATAAGTTCTTGATATTGGAATTTTATATTTATTTATGCCAAGCATATTTCCTTCAATATTCAATACCTTTTCTACATTAATAATGAAAGATTTATGCGTTTGAATAAAAAGCTGTTCAGGAAAATTCTCCAATATAAGCTTAAGAGTTGAATGAGTTATAACCTTTCCCGAAATAGTTTGAATAGCCACATAGTTCTCTATCCCCTCAACATATAATATATCCTTGAAGAAAATCTTTTCCAATTTCTGATTTGCTTTTACAAAGAAATAATCAGGAGATTTTGGCGCTGTTTGATTTACAATCACGTCATACGCCTTATTCACAGCTTTCAGAAATCGTTCAAAAGGAATTGGTTTAAGCAAATAATCTACAACTTCCAGGTCATATCCTTTTATTGCATACTGTTCGTAAGCACTGGTAATAATAACCTTTGGAGGATTAACCAAAGTGTTTAGCAAATCAATGCCAGACATGTATGACATTTCAATATCCAGAAACAACAAATCTACTTGTTGCGTTTTCAAGACGTTGCTTAACTGTATAGCATCTTCGCAAACGCCAACTAATTCGAGGAAATCAAGTCTTTCAACATAGCCTTGAATTCCATTTCTTGCTATCGGTTCATCATCGGTTATAATACATTTAATTTTCATTCTGGCTATTTATTTCAAATTAAAACTCGATCATTAAATTTGCCTTATAACAGTCTGCTGTCTTAGAAATCATAAGTTTATGCCTACCGGGATATAACAATTCAAGCCTTCTTCTTAGATTTCCCAGTCCAATTCCACCTATTTTCGAAGCGGGAAAAGGAGTTTGAGGTATTGCATTCACAACTTCAAATAGCAGTCTATTCCCATCAAGTTTACCATCTATCTTTATCCAGTACTCCCCTCCTACATATTTCAATGCATTCTCAATCAATGGAAACAAAAGCAAAGAATGGATCTTTTGAGCTTTTAGCTTTGGATCAAAAAAAATATCCAGTTTAAGACTTTCCTTCATCCGTACCTTTTGCAAATTTATATAAGTAAGCAAAAAACTAATTTCTTGCTCAATAGTTACTGCTTGATTAACATCATAGAGCTGATAGCGGAGCAAATCCGACAATTGTTCAATCGTTTTTCTTGGAGTTTCATTCTTCTCATCAATTTGGAAATAAATAGTATTTAATGCATTGAATAAAAAATGAGGATGAAACTGAGCTTTTAAAAATTTCAGTTCTGTTTCAATCTGCATATTTTTTATTTTCTGAGTCTGCAGTTTCTCGTCAATATATGCATTAAGAATCTGATTTCCTCTAAAAAGAGAATAGATGATAATAAGCACTAAAAGAAAAATTATATTGGCAATGGTTATGTCATCCACTCCCAGAGGATCATTTATCAGATAATGTATTAGCACCAGACAAGGATTGAATACAATAATTCCTGCAGCCAGAACCAAGAGATATTCCGAAAGAAACATCTTAATTGTAAGCCTTCCGGTTCGTGTACTATTTCTTTCTAACAAATAACTAATAATAAACTGGCACAGATACGCTATTATTATTGCGAAACCAAACTCAACAAGGTTCCATTCCAAAGGTCGTTCCCAGAATTTGTAACCGGTAGGAGTATCACTTACCAGACGAATACCTGCCATTACAACAGTTGCAAAAATCAACGGAACAATCCAGAACCATATATTATATTTCTTCGTTTTCATTATTTAAGGTGCTTATACTACAAATTTATTCTTTTTGTATCAAAAGATTCTCCTTTTTTCTTATATTCTTTTGAAATATACCCTTTTTTGAATCTATAAGTTAAAGAAATTCCAATTACACATCGGTCATTTCTTTCATTGGTACTAGCCCATGTTCCATTAAAAATTCCACTTCCTTTTTCTCTGTATGAATTAAAAATATCATTTGAATATATTCCTAAAGTAGCGTTTCCCTTCAGGAACTTCTTCTGAATTCCGGCAGAGAGTCTCCATATAGGAGAAACGGATATTTGTCCATAAGCCATTTTTCCATTATAAAATTCGGTAACTTCCGCTGTCCAATCTTTAGGTAGGCTTATTCTATTATTTATACTTAACATGATGGTTGTTTTTCTGTTCTTGTTGCAGAAATCATCCAAGTCCCAATTATAATTATTACGCACTAAACCTGCATTAATGCTTGAATGCAGAAAATTCACAAATGAAAGATCTCCTACTCCCACCCTTAAACCGTACGAATTATAAGATGACATATTAGTTGGCATAACATATACTCTATTTTTGCTGTCATCAACTATATACGATTTTACTATGGCCTTTTGAGTTGTACCGTAAAACAAACCAATACAATAATTATTCCTAATGACATACGAGATATCCAAATTATCAGAAAACTGAGGTTTTAATGCTGTATTTCCCTGCTCGTATGTGTAAGCATCGAATATATAAGTAAACGGATTCAAATCTTTGTAATTAGGTCTGCCTATCCTTCTTCCATAGGTAAAATTAAAAGTATTCATATTGTTTAAGCTATAACTCAGCATAACAGTAGGAAATATATTTGTGTACGACTTAGTAAACAAAGAGTCATTATGTTGCTGATTTCCTAACTGATGACCTTTCACGTTTGTATTTTCCAATCTAACGCCGGCTTCAAGACGAAACTTATTTAAGGAATACTTTGTGCTGATATAAGCTGCATTTATATTTTCACGATAAAGGAACTGATAACTTAATCCATAATCCGGAAGCCAGTTCACTCCTACCTTATTTTGATATGTAGATGCATTATCGATGTCAACAAATTCAGATTTCACTCCTGCTTCGAAGGAGAATTTTTCAGATACCGGATAAGTAATATCAGCTCTACCAGAATACATACTAATTATTCCGTTCTTCAATCCCTTTGAATATTCGTCTGTTGTTACACCATTCAATCCCATAAAACTATCATTATGTATCTGATCCTCATCAAGAGAATAGTGCAGATAATCCAAAGAAACACTAACCTCTTTACCTTTATTATTAAATTTTTGAAGCATGTTTAGGCTTGAACTAAAATTATTCCGATGCTCATTATTATTGGTAAACGAATTAAGAGTCGAATCATTCTTCGCTGCAGAGGTATAGAAAGCTGAATTTATTGTCCCGTTCTCTGAACGTTTGGCAGAGTATCCGTTGGCTGAAAGCTCAAAAGTAGTCATATCAGACAGATAATACTGAATCCCTGCATTAAAATATTGATTATCATCAGTTCTTTTGCGAAACGAATTCTGATCGAATGTAGTATATGATGGAGAAAAAGAGCTATTCATTTTTCTGATAACTTTTAAATCAATAAAGTCATTCCCTGTATAATAACCATACATTCCAAAAACATTTATTTTCCCGTTACGATGATTGAATGAAACATTATTATTAAAGCGCCCGTAATCACCTTGTTCGTAGCTTGAATTAAGAGTCATATTAAAGCCCGTCATCTTTGACTTTTTAGTCCTGATATTAATAATGCCCGAATTTCCGCTTGCATCATATTTTGCTGATGGATTTGTGATTAATTCTACTTTATCAAGAGCTGAAGCCGGAGTAGATTTGAGGTAATTAACCAGCTCTGTACCTCCCAGATAATAGGTCTTTCCATCAATTAAAACCTTAGTTCCGGCTTTACCATTCATTGAGACAGAACCATCATTGCCTACAATTACACCCGGAAGACTTTGCATAACCGATAATGCACTATTTCCGGAACTTAATGAATACGATTCAATATTAATAACTGTTTTATCAGCCATAATCTCTATTGGTGGTCGTTTGCCTGTTACTACAATTGCATTCAGTTTCTGAGCTTCCACTTCCATATATACAGGAGAAAGCACAACCGATTTTCCGTCTTCAACAACAGTGTTTCTAAATTCCTTTTTATACCCAAGCATGGAAACCTGAACAAAATAACCTCCCGGAGCTATTTGTCTGAAAATAAAGTTTCCATTATTATCGCTGGCAGTCCCCTTTACAAAAGAGGAATCTTTCTGAGCCAACAAGATAACCTGAGCACCCTCCAGAGGTGATTTGTTTTCTACAAAGACTTTGCCACTTAATACAGTGCTTGTCTCTGAAGAAAAAGCATTAAAACATAGAAAAGAATTCAATAAAAGAAAAAGGCAACTTAGCTTATACATAATCATTTCTTTTTTTTAGTTCTGTGCAAAGCTAGTTTTTAAAAATCGGGTAATCAAATTCTTTTGACCACCTGCATATTATCGTTGACCAAATGCAGTTTATAGATAAAAGCGGCAATAATATGAAATCCCGATGCTCCCGTTATCTGTTTTCCAAACTCCGGCGAGCTATTTAATCAGTTCTCTTATCAGAAATAAAAAAGCTGGCGGGATATTCTTTTTTCCTTGTACAAAAGAATGAATTGTTTTGTACAAAAATTAATTAATATCCGACCAGTAATTATAAAAATGAAACGAAACATTTATTTTTGCTGCCCGGGTTATTCCCAAAAGAATGTTCAAAATAAAAAAGTGACATCCACTAATTTAAACAAAACAAAGTAAAAGTGGGGAGAAAAATATCACAATGCAATTCAGGTACAAAAATAAGCTTCTTTTCCTATGGATAATGCTGTAAAAAAGGCTGTGTACCTTTATCTTATAGAGATTTATAAAAAGTAAACACAGCCTATTTAGATTTTGGGTTACTGATAAACCAATTAATTCTTATTTTGAAAAATAATGGTGGGTACAGTTTCCAAATGATAAGTTATTTATAAAGCAACTTTGAATGTCTTATCTGCAATTTTTATAACATAAATCTGATTAATCGGAACATTTATTCTAACTTCATAATCAGTTACTTTCATAGTTTGCAATAAGGTTCCTAAAGTGGTATAAACAGATATTTCATTACCCAAATCAGCGCCAATAATGACTATTTCATTTTGCTCTGCATAAACTTTAATATTACTTTCATTTAATAGTAAATTAGTGCTTTCGAATGTAACATTCAAGATAACATCCCCATTAACGATTCCACCTTTATAGGAGTTTTTCTTAATATCGGAAGTGATATCCGTACCATTAAGAATAACAGATGCAATTGCATATCCATTGTCTGGTAAAAAGTTAAGATTCAAGTTTTTGTTTGCTTCAACTTTAACCGTAGAATTGATGGCTTGTTTTCCAAAATAAACCTTTCCTCCAGCGTTAGCATTAACCGTCAGATTATAATAAGTCCTGATAAAAATTACATTTAGTGACTGGTTGACTTCTGGATAATTTATTGTATATGAATTATTTTGTAGCAATGGAGTTATATTCAAAGTATCATTCAACATCACCCTTTTAATTTTATAATTATCATTTGGCTCAATCCTGATTGTAACAGAATCGTATTTTGCAACCAAAGTAATATTACCACTGGTTACAATGGAATTATTAACAAAAACTTTACCACCTTCATTATAAGTTGCACTCATTTCAACAACAGCTTCAAAGACTACAGATAAGTTGAGATTCTCACTAACCGCTGGAACTGTATAGAGATTATTTATAATCTCAGAAGTAATATCATTACCATTAAGAGTAGCAAATGCGATTCTGTATCCCTGATCGGGAATGATAGTAAAAGTTACAGGATCTCCTTCTTCCACTGTTGAACTGCTTTTTGTAACTGTGCCACCAGTGTTCGATGATGAACTGATTGTATAGGAGAAGCCTTCCTCAAAAATATTTGTAAATTCATTCCAGCCTGAAGTAGCAGCCCGATAATTAGCATAAGTTCCTATAGGAACATATAGTTTACACGTGGTTTCAGTTATTGAACTAAAAGCACTAAAACTAACGCTTGGGGGTGTCAATGTTTTACAATGTATCTCTGTAAGCCCTGTGCATTCAAAAAATGCAAAAACCTCAATACTAGTTAAACTGTTAGAAATGGTTATCGATGATAATCCTGTGCACCAAAGAAATGCACCACTCCCAATAGATGTAACACTATTAGGAATAGTTATTGAAGTCAATCCTGTGCAAATATAAAATGCAGAACGACCAATAGATGTTACATTGTTTGAAATGGTTAATGATGTTAATCCTGTGCAGTTAAAAAATGCATCATTCCCAATAGATGTTACACTGTTAGGAATGGTTATCGATGTCAATCCTTCGCAGTGATAAAATGTAGAATCCTCAATAGATGTTACACTGTTAGGAATGGTTATCGATGTTAATCCTGTGCACCAAGTAAATGCAGAATCCCCAATTCTATTTAATGATGTTGTATAATTTCTATAGTAACTATCTCCACCAGCAACAATATCCGCTCCTGATAAATCAAGTACAGAAAGCTTCCCCTCTGTGGAGTTTCCAGCAACATCTCTTCCAGCCATTTCGCGTATGTAACGAATATCAGTTCCATTTAAATCCCCAGTTAGAGTCAGATTTGTAATCTGATATTTTTCTGAGGAAGAAATAAGGGTTGGTAGAGTTCCAGCAGTTGCAACATTGACGGTGTAAGAAGCCACTTGGGCTTGCAATCCCAAACTTAGAAATAGACACATTACCCCAAAAATGTATTTGCAAATAGTATTTGTTTTCATAATAGACTGATTATAGCTTCCCTGTTCCCTCTGGTTGGCATTAATTGATTTAAAAAACGCAGGAACTAACAATGAAACATTGCACGTCTTTTTCATTGTTTCTAATTTAATTTTTACTGAGAAATTGAACAAAATAGATATATCTAATTCATCTGGTTATTACATAGCTAATTACACAGATAAGTGCTGTCTGTTCTAGTCAAACAATATATAATCAATTTGGAAGGTAGATATATCAGGCTGATATATTTTAAAATGAGTTGTGATTATCATTTCTGTATAATTATCTATCTGTGAGAGTTGATGAATAAGAATACTAGAATAAGCGTTTTAAATTAATAATAGGTTCTTCAATCACTCGAATTAGAACAAAGCATAATGTGAATAGTTTATATAACTCCTTTTAATTAATTCACTTTAAATTGATGATTTAAAAATGGATATTTATTATACTTTATTTGCCAATTTAATCAAATTCTAAATTTTATAAATTAAGTTATAAACGATTCGATAAAAGGAATCAATGAAAAAGGAGAACATAGTGGATAAATAGTATAACATTAGAATATACCACTAAAGATAGTATTCACTATCTAATATTTAACTCTGGACAGTCGTAGGTAGCAGATGTTTTTTGAAGAATGCAGCTAATTTGCAACATGATGCAAAGCACCTGATGATATTGCTATAAAAGGATAAATGATAATGTAAAACTGTAAAGTTTAATCTTTATAACCAGAGGATTAAAAAAAGTCCTCTTATCTGTTATAATCTCCAGATAAGAGGACTTTTACTTTTATATAAGTAATCAAATTAAGAACGGCTAACCTGCAATCCTTTATTTGAAAGAGTCATTTCTACAAATCTTGCATTCGGATTTGGCTGATGTTCGTTCAGAATATCTCTGATTTTCAATGCCGCTTTCGGATCTTTGGCAATAATATAAAGATAGCCACCACCTCCAGCTCCGGGAAGTTTGTATCCTAAAGTATAATCCTTTATTAAATTGATAATAGCTTCTACAGCCGGAGGATTAGTACCAGAATCTAATGCTTTATTTTGATTCCATGTCTTGCCAACCAATGCAGCCATTTCTTCAAAATTACCACGCTGAATAGCTTCGTAAGTATCGAGTGCATGTGCTTTCATTTCACTAAGCAACGTCAGATGCTCGGTAGAATTAAGGAACATGCCACAAACTATCTCAGAAAGAATACCCTTTGCTGTACGGGTAATACCTGTGTAATAAAGTAAGTGACAAGGTTTATATTCGGGATTATTAAATATATAATCGGGTAACCAGCGAACTAAAGGAGATTGATCAAAACCTTTATTAGTCTGCAGCAGTTTCACACCGTGAAGCACTCCTCCGTATTGGTCTTGCCAACCACCACCGGTAGTAAGCAATTGCTCCAAAACCAATGTACGCTTACAAATTTCATTCTTATCCCAGGCCAATCCACAGAAATCAGAAACAGCACCAAGTACTGTAGAAGCAAGAATGGAGCTTGTTCCTAAACCAGATCCGGCAGGAATGGCAGCAAGCAAAGTTACTTCAATACCCGATCCGAATTCCTTTAATTGATCTTCTAATGTTTTATAAGTTTTAGAAGCAAACGCTGGACTAAATCCGGCTAAAGTAAGGGCTGCTTTAGGAATAGAGAAAGGTGAACCAACCTTAGCAAAGTCATTCAATTCTTCATAGGTAGTTACAACTTCCATTGCTCCCAAATCAATTGAGCGCAGTATCACTTTATACTCCTTACTTGGCTTTACATATACCTGCAAAGGAGGTTGTCCATTAAGTTCTATGGCAATATTCACCACATTCCCTCCAGAATAAAGGCAATAAGGAGGTGTATCAGTCCAACCGCCAGCTAAATCAATACGAACCGGACTGCGGCTCCATACAATCTGATCGGGATAGACATTCATTATTGGCTGTTGCTTTTTCTCAGACAATGAGCCAATCAGTCCCTCGCGAAGCAGAGCAAATGCTCTTTGTTCTTCAGCTTTATATTCTTTATTCTGTAATTGTAATGCACGTGCCCGGAACATTTGGTTATGAATACGTGTCATCAATGGAGCATCTTCTCCCAAAAGTTCAGGTAAAGCAATCTGTTGTTTTGCAAATTCAGCTGCAGCATCTGCCAGATTTAGCTGGTAGAATACACTCTTATCATAATTAGTAGCAAGTGCCGACCAGTTTTTCTTTCTAAAGGCCTCGCGTTGTGCATAAAGTCTCTTTAAATTCGCCTTGGCAGAAAGCTCATCGGCAGATAGTCTAAGAGCTTGTTCCCAAATTTTCTTTCCTTCTGCAAAATTTGGTTCAAATATCATCCAGCGGAATACCTTTCCAAGTTCTTCAGTGTTATGGCAAACTGGGAATAACTTAGCAGCCTGAAGATCATCTATCCGACCAAACGTTGCTTCGTCAATTTGCAGACCTCTGGCAGATAACCATTCAATAAATGGAATTCCCATAAATAAAGTCTCCTTATTAGCGAGAGAACCTTTAAATGCATCATTCAGTCCGTATGCGCGGGCGGCATAATCAGATTCACCAATTGGAACAACATCAACACAAACACCAGCAGGAAGTTTTATTTCCCAATCATTTTCCGGAACTCCGGTAATTATATGCTGATGAGTCAAAGTCCATTGTTTGCCAATAAAGCTATTCTCTACCCATAATTCAGAATTATCAGCTGTGAGTTGAATTCCAATCCCGGCATTCTGAACAAACATGGCAGGATGAGGTTTTACCTTTCTCTGCATAATCTCCCGCTGATCGCGAACCAAATTTTGGACAGCCAATGTGGAAGAGATGAGTTCCTTACTGGTTCCATAGTGGTAAAATTCACCACCCGGAAGAGGAAGAATAGCCACTGAAAGAGAATTCAAATCTTCATCTTTTATACGGGGATTATCGCCCAAAGCCAAGCCAAAATCTGTGTAGAGATCGTAATATTTTAGTTCGTTACCATCTCCTATATGAGAACGTTTCATAAGAAGTTCAACAGCACGGTCGCTTAATATCCAGATACCAATATCCATGAGAAACATGTGCGTTTTAGCCAACGAGCCAAGTTCTTCAAGTGATGGTTTCTGAAGCATAAAATCAAGCTGATCTGGTTTCTTTCTGTCAGAAACAAACACACCATGGTGAGTTGCTAAAGATGGATCAACCCACAAACCATAGCAAACGACATCAGCTTCGGGAATTGGTTGCAATGTTTTTTCAGACCGGATATAAACATCTCCACTAGCAATTAGTGTATGCAAGGAATCTGGCGCCTTTTTCATTATTTGCTCATAAAGAGGCAATTGAAGTGAAAGCAGATTTTGTTTAAGTTTCTGTCCCCTCTCCCATCTAAAAACAGGAATTGGAGTAAGTATCTTTCCTGAAGGTGCATAGCCTGGTAACCGACGGCTTTGTCCTCCTGCATGGAGTAATATGCGTTTTTCCTGAGATATCCACTGAGTGAAATTAGCTTCCGGAGCATTCTTCTTTTGACATTCTGCCAATAGCCAGGTAGTTCCCCCGCCAGAACCTAATTTAGCTCCAATTGGATCTGATGTACAGAACCAATCTTTATAATCCGATCCTTCTATTTCGTGAAAGCAATCTACTAAGTTAGGAGGGAGTGAAAGAAGTTTTTGCATTTTATACTAAATTTAATCTTTATCTAAAAAGTCAACAGACTTTATTCCCAATACCAGCTAACCTGATTCCAACCAGCTGCATTATACCAGGAAAGTGTTTTAAAGAAACTATTATATGTGGTTTGGCTTGCATTAGGTATGTATGCTCCTAAACCACTAAAATGATTAGAATCTATCTTCAAATTAATAAAATAATCTGTTGCCTTTTTATAGACCACAGTTGCATTCAATTGTGTTTGGAAAGCACTCCATTCATCAGTGGTTGCAATACTTTGAATTATATGTCCAAAGTCGTATGCAAAATGCTTGTTTGTGCTTTCACGATCATATAACTGAATACTACTAGAAACAAAGGTACCAACTTCAGAAGTATGAGCAGCAATGATTTTCTTTGTTGCCGCAGCCAGATTATCCATTTCACTACATTTAGTCATTGCAATTGTTGCTGATTTATATTCTCCGCTCATTGCATTGTAATAATCATAAAAGCTAGATGCTATCTTTTGATAATTTTTATTTGTACTAAACATTGGTTCTATAATCTGATCATAAGGAAAGCCGTCAGTAATAACTTCAGCAGGAGAAGCTATCAGATAATCTGTATAATCCTTCAATTCATAAGCAACCTCAACGCCACTCATCAAACAGGCATCAAACATGATAAAATCAAGATGGGGAGCTCCAGATATAGCAGTCGCTAAATCAGGAATATCCATATAATGAGTTTCATCTCCTTGAGTTGTTGTTGATTGATCCTGCCCAAACCAGCGTGTAGTAATTGTTTTTGTTATTGGCGTAGGAACCCAGCTATATCCATGTGACCAAAGAACCAGTCCATAACTATCGGCAGGATAAGATGTGTAAACATCAGATAGAATGCCTTTCATTACAGAAACATCTACTGAATTCTGCTCAGAATAATATTTAACCGTTTCTTTGGTTACAGTACCATTACTATTCTTTTTCAGTTTATATAAAACGGGGGATTTACTAGTATCATCAAGATAAATCAACAAATTACCTGTTACTTTTGCTGTTTTATATCCGGACATCATACTGTCAATATTAGCTTCAACATTTGATGTTAGGCTATTATCTGCAATCATATATACCAACACAGTACGATTATTTGCCGCACTAGGAGTTGGGTCATCATGATGACAAGCACTGAGTACAATTATGCCTAATAATAGTAGAAACAGCTTTTTCATGATAATACATATAATGAGGAACTAATTATTCCTCTGGTTTTTTAAATTGAAAATCTTTTTTTTCTATTTTCTTGAAAGAAACTGATTTGTTTTTTTTGTATTTATCAGAAATCTTTTCAAATTCACTGGCTATCTTTTTCTGACTATCTGAAAAATAAATCATGCAAGTACGATTTGCTTCTCCTTTATTTTCAAGATAACTTTTAAGTTGATAGCTATATGATTCTCTTTTAGGAAGAAAACCTTCTGAAGTAAGACTAGCACTGTCTAAAACCTGAATTTCTGTGTAATAAACGATAGAATCAGTAAAAGAAGCAGAAATGCCAAATGCATAAACTGGCTGAGTTTTCTTTAATAAAGAGAACGATGAGAGCACACATAGCATCACAATCGCAGGTAATACGTTTTTTATAAATTTCATGAATATGTTTTTTTATAATAGTTCGACACAAAGATAACGAAAAGCATAAAACACCAAAGTAAAAATATGATAAAAATAAAGCCGGATAACCTTTTGGTTAACCAGCTTTATATACTTTTTCTCAGAAATTGATTTTTTTACTTATCCCAAATAGGATTTGAGCAATTTACTACGCGAATTTTGTCTTAATCGTCTAATAGCTTTTTCTTTAATCTGACGAACGCGCTCACGTGTGAGGCCAAATTTATCGCCGATTTCTTCTAACGTCATTTCCTGCGTTTCAATACCGAAGAACATTTGGATAATTTCCTTTTCTCTGTCGGTTAACGTAGAAAGTGCTCTATCAATTTCTTTGGCAAGAGATTCATTAACCAGAGAGCGATCCGCCATAGGTGAATCGTCATTGACCAACACATCCAAAAGACTGTTATCTTCTCCTTCAACAAAAGGTGCATCTACAGAAATATGTCTTCCTGACACTTTCAATGTATCTGAGATTTTGTCTACCGGAATATCAAGTTCATCTGCCAGTTCTTCAGGTGAAGGCTTACGCTCATTTTCTTGCTCAAACTTAGAGAAGGCTTTACTAATTTTATTTAGAGAGCCAACCTGGTTAAGCGGAAGACGAACAATACGAGATTGTTCAGCTAAAGCCTGAAGAATCGATTGACGAATCCACCACACAGCATAACTGATAAACTTAAAACCTCGCGTTTCGTCAAACTTCTCAGCTGCTTTAATCAGTCCTAAATTGCCTTCATTAATTAAGTCGGGCAAACTCAAACCTTGGTTTTGGTACTGTTTAGCTACGGATACAACGAAACGGAGATTTGCTCGTGTCAGTTTTTCTAATGCTACACGGTCTCCCTTACGAATGCGTTGGGCTAGTTCTACTTCTTCTTCTACAGTAATCAAGTCCTCACGACCGATTTCCTGAAGATACTTGTCAAGAGAAGCGCTCTCCCTGTTAGTGATACTTTTGGTAATCTTTAATTGTCTCATGCTTATAAAACAAATTTGGAAGGACAAAGTTACAACAAAATATTCATATTTAACGAAATATATAAAGCTATTTTATTTTTTTATAGTATAAAAACGAAGATTACACAGATTTGTTCAGAATTAAATATAATCCGTTCAAATCTGTGTAAACAGTCTATAAACCTAAGCTTATTCTATTTCGTTGATAAATCAACAGCATAATTAGCACGTTTACCGGAAGGAAACATACCAGTCATAAAGAGTACTTGTTCTGGCGACTGAGTAGCTGCTTTAAACAAATCTTCAAATTCAGCTGTAGTATTAACTGGCTGACCATTAACCTTCAATATAATGAATCCTTTAGTTATCCCTGCATCTTTCATTTTACCACTTTGCACGCCTGTAACCTCCAGTCCATAACTAAGTTTCAGTTGTGCTTTCAAGTCACCAGGTAATTCTCTGAACGCTGCACCTAAAATATCCATATCTGCATTTTTAACCACTTTGGTATTTCCTTGTGAATTCTTCAAAGTTACATCAAAGGTTTTTTCCTTTTTATCCCGAACAACTTTCACCTTTATATTAGTTCCGGGAGTAAAGCGTGTGATTGTTTCCTGCAACTCGGCCATAGATTTAATATCTTTTCCATTAATAGCCACAATAACATCTTTTGCTTTCAAACCAGCATCAGCAGCAGAACCTCCATCTGTGACTTCATCAATATATACCCCATTGATTACTCCCAAATCCTTTTCTTTTGCGAGTTCGGCACTATTATCACCACCTCTGACACCTAACAAAGCACGTTGAACTGTACCATATTCTTTAAGGTCGGCAACTACTTTTTTCATTATTGTAGTTGGGATAGCAAATCCATAACCAGCATAAGATCCTGTTGGAGAATAAATAGCCGAATTAATTCCCACTAATTCTCCACGTGTATTTACCAAAGCGCCACCACTATTACCTTGATTAATCGCAGCATCTGTCTGAATGAAGGATTCAATGCCTCCACCTCCCATGCCAAGGTTACGTGCTTTTGCACTAACAATACCAGCTGTTACAGTAGAAGATAAATTCAAAGGATTACCTACAGCAAGCACCCATTCACCAACCTTTAAGTCATCAGAATTTCCAACTGGAAGAGTTGGGAAGTCCTTTCCTTCTATTTTAATCAAAGCTAAGTCTGTTGCAGCATCGGCACCAATCAGACGAGCCTTAAATTCTCGCTTATCATTAAGTGTCACTGTGATTACATCACTATTATCTATTACGTGGTTATTAGTAACGATATATCCATCGTTTGAGATGATTACACCAGAACCAATACCAACTTTAGGAGGTTGTTGCACTTGTCTTTGCTGACGTCCCCCATTACCATTTCCAAAAAAATCGCCAAAGAAGTCACTAAAAGGATCTTGCACATCTACTGTTGTAGTTTTCGCATTGATTGTTGATTTTATGTGAACAACAGCATGAACCGAATTCTCCGCAGCAAAAGTAAAATCCACTGGTGAAGCATCAGAAGCATTGAAGCTGGCACGATGAACATTAGGGTTTTGCGGAAACATTTCTTCAAATGCCATATTTGCTTTTTTAGGAGCAACCAAAGAATAAGTTGTTACTGCTGCAACTCCAGAACTGAGAGCGATCACAAGTCCTAAACCTAAGATGTTTTTCGTTTTCTGTTTCATATTATTCTAACTATTAAATTTGTTAATATCTCGTTTGTGTTTAACTTTATCGACGTTAAATTAACAACAAAAATCAGTCAATTATTCAACATGTCATTCATTTTTGCTATCTTTTAACAGAGAAATAGAGCACTTAACAGCACTTAACGACAGAGACTGACAAATTTACATTCGTTAGATGAGAAATGTGACAAAAAGAGGATGACAAAAGTTATTCCATATATTCAATTTCTAAATTCCATTTCCATTTATCAAAATAAAGATTCCCTTTTCTCCATTCAACCTCTCCGCGTTGAAAATCTACAGTTTCACTTCGAGAATATTTTTTTGCAGGAAAAAGCGAACTGGAATAGTCATCATTAACAATCATTCGATATGAATCTATACCGGTCATAAAGAAATATTTTTCATCCTGATTCTCAGATGGGAATAATCCAAAGGATTGGTCAACTGGTACCCACCCTACTCCTTCAAAATAAACCTGAGCCCAATCGTGCATATTTTTGCCTCCCGGATGCATCATAAATCCACTTTGAAACCTTGCAGGGATACCACAATAGCGAGCTAGAGTAATAAAAAGTAAGCTCACCTGCCCACAATCACCGTGTTTATTATCAAGCACATATTCCGGAATATTATCAAGAGTAGAATATTCCCGTGCCGATGCCCATGGAATCTGATTAATCCACTCATATATCTTCTTGACTTTCAGAAGTGGATTTTGCTCATTGCCTACTATCTGTGTGGCAAGCTCTTTTATACGTGGGGTAAAAAGAATATGTTTCTCTCTTTCACTAGTATATTTCTTATATAAAGAAGTGTTCTTATTATAGGGCAATATATCTTCCGGTTTCAACTGATGCCATTCCGCAGATGAAGTATACTGATATTCTACAGAAAAAGTTGTAGCCTTGTCTTTTTCTTGTTTTTTCTCCATGTATATTGTAGAATGCTTGTACTTAGCAGGAGCTATTGCATATTTATCTTCACTGGTATTTAATAGCTTCAAATTAGTTTGGCGAGGCTGATCTGTCCGAGGATAAGGTAACCAGCATCGAATAATTTCTCCTTCGGGAACAGCATTAGGCTGAACTGTCAATGAATATTTTACATGCATTTTTACCGGAAGAACTATATTTTCTTTTTTTGCCTTAACCGTACTCACAACTAAAGGTACATGAGTTAAATTCACTCTATCTTTACCATCTTCAGATATGCCATCTTTTGCATTTTTTATAGCAGCAGCTTTCTTATTGATACGAAAAAGATTTGGTGCTGCATTATAGAAATACATCTTTTCCCCATCAATAGTCATACATTCAAGTGATTTCTCATTTTCCCATTGAAGCATTTGTTCATCACTAACATTGGGGATATATTTACGAATATAATCAATGACCTGATCTCTGTTTTTAGAAAAATCAATTCGGGTACGATTCATCTTTTCTTGCTCAAAGCTAACCATAGATTCAGAATAAGAAACACATCCTGTAAGCAAAAACATCCCACACAGACTCAGCCAACATGCTTTCTTCATACATCTATAGTTTTTTTATACCAATACCCGGAAGATCATTTAAGGTTATCTTACCTTTTACTACTTCCATCCCTTTAAAGAGATCATTAGAAATTAGAAGATTACCATCCAAATCTGCAAAATCAACAGCAGGTGAGAATTGCGCAGCTGCAGAAACCGCACAAGACGTTTCAGTCATACACCCTACCATAATTCTCATACCTAAAGCTTTTCCTAACGTAACCATCTTCCAGGCTTCGCGCATTCCGGTACATTTCATTAATTTTATATTGATACCGGTAAAAACACCTTTTAATTTTGCAACATCACTCAATCGCTGAAGAGATTCATCTGCAAAGATAGGAAGTGGACTTTGTTGAGTAACCCAGGCAATATCATCAAGCTGAGCTTTTGGCATAGGCTGCTCAATCATTACAATACCTTGTTCTTTGAGCCATTGAATCATATCTAAAGCATGATATTTATCTTTCCAGCCCTGATTTGCATCTACAGCAATAGGTAACTGACTTACAGAACGAATGGCATTAATTATCTCTTTATCATTTTCGCGTCCAAGCTTTACTTTAAGGATATTAAATTTGTCTGCAACTTCCAGCGTCTTTTCTTTAACAACTTCGGCAGTATCAATACCTATAGTATAGGTGGTAGAAGGAGCCTTTTCTTTATCAAGTCCCCATATCTTATACCAAGGTACATTTAGTAATTTTCCTACCAAGTCGTGAAGTGCAATATCAACAGATGCTTTTGCTGCAGTATTTCCCGGCATAATACCATCTACATAAGCCAATATATCTTCCAATTGGAAAGGATCATTAAACTGTTCGAGATTTACTTTTTTAAGGAAAGCCATAACAGACTCTACAGACTCTCCCAAATAAGGAGGCATAGATGCTTCACCGTAACCTATTACTCCATCATATTCAATCTCTACTTGTACATCCGGCGTTGTAGTCCGGGAATAAGTTGCAACAGTGAAAACATGTTTCAGCTTTAAATCATATTGGCGAAAAGTTAGTTTCATCTTACCTAAATGAGAATGTTTATTAATTGAAAAAATAGAGTTAATTGATTCACCGGCTAGTGCACCTTGCATAGCTACCCCGGAGCCGATAGCAACTAATGCGGCGGTCTTTATAAATTGTCTTCTGTCCTGACTCATAAGTCTTGGTTATTATTGAGGTTGATAAAATGGATTAGATTTAAGAGTACTGATATCCGCTGTTCCAACATAACCGAGAATACGACCAGCACTTAATAATCTGTTAAGATTATATTGATCAAAGTCTTTATCGTCCGGATTGAAACTGCTTATATGCACATACCCTTGCGAGTGAATGAATTTCTGATTACCTATATATATAGCTACATGTATTACTCGTTCTTTTTGTTCCACGGTTGCTTTTCGTCCGAAAAACAACAAATCACCAGGCTTCAGGTTATCAAATCCATTACTAATATCTATTCTTTCTCCCACATAAGCCATTTGAGATGCGTCACGAGGCAGAATAATCCCATTAAGGAACATTACCATTTTTACAAAGCCACTACAATCCATTGCTTTGGCAGACATTCCACCCCATATATAAGGAATTCCCATAAATGTCATTCCTGTTTTTATTATGCTATCAGCATTTATCTTACCTCTATTTATCCATTGGCTTTCAGGCATGCCTGCAGATTTTGGTAGATAGGCCATTCTTCCATCAGGATATGAAACTTTATAAAATTCTCCCTCATTACCTTCCCATTTTAACATGTTGCCACTTACAAGATCTGATACTGTTTGAGAATTTAAATCAGGTTTTTCAAAAGTAAACCCATAATGAGAGGTTACAACAATCTTATTAGCTGCATTCCAGGAATTATACTCTGTTTTAGTCATAGGAATAATACTAGATGTGTTCACCCAGGAAATGTAATTATCAGGAGTCTGTATTCTGTACCATTCATCTTCTTGCAGTATCTTCACAGGCATACCCAATAATGCTTGGGTCATCATTTCACTGGCAAAGCTCACCTTCTTTCGAAGATTAGCCACAGATACATTTACTATACCATATATCTTATCACCTAAAATGCTATCTGGCAACAATCGGAAGTTATCTACAATCTTATACTTCTTTTCAAGTAATAGAGAAATAAGCTCTGCTTTAGCTTCTGGTATGGAAGTTGAACCAAATAATGTAAGTGTCTTTCTTTTCTTTTTTACTTCAAGGTCAAAAACAACATTCCGTTTATCAGAAGCATACTTTTGTTCAACGGTTTCTATCACCTTTTTTATACGTTTGGGAAGGTCTTTAGCAAAAGTGTAATTGCACATTACAACTCCAGCAAATAAAATGAGAAACAGAACTATACGTTTTTTCATTTTAAGAAGCATTAAAAGATTATCTTAATACACAAAGGTATTATTATTTTTATCAACAGATACATTTTATTAGTTTTTTTAAGATTTAAATTATTGATGTATCATTTTAATTTAGACCCCCATCTAAACCTTTTTTAGATGGGGGTCTAAAATGTTTTAGATCCGGGTCTAAGCTCTATTGAGACCCGGGTCTCAATAAAAATATTAAATGATTAATTATAATATTCAATTTGCAATTATCTATCTAAAGCAAATTACACAAATTATTCCTCAATAAATAAAATCCATTAGTGAATGGCTGAAATTTATTCTTGAATGGTTTTAATACTCACGCCGAACTTTTTTGAAAAAGTCCATCACTCCCTCACTTCTTTACATGTAACTACCTGATTAATTGACTTATAAATAGTAATTCCTATAATTTCATCTCTCACTTTACCATCACTTAACCATCACTTTTCAGAGCATCCCTCACTTTTTCGAATCATTTTTTGCTGTTTCGTACATTTCGAAAACTAAGAAAATAAGAGCAAGGTATGCAATTCCAGCAAAATTTCTCATCTAAAAATGACTAATAGAGATCGAAAAGGTGAGGGTAACACCATTTTGTGATGGTTCTTGTGATAGTTCAGAATGCTACCCTCACTTCCTATAATACTAATTTACAATGAATTGAATAATATTGGTGAGGGAGTGAGAGATGAATTAAAAAGAAATAAATATGAAGCAAAATATAAAACGATTAGAGCTGACTTCTCAAATATTTTCGTTATTTTTGCAAAAGAAAAGCAGCCGACCGGTTTGTCGCACGTACATTATTTGTACGGGAGGAAAGTCCGGGCAACATAGAGCATCCTACTTCCTAACAGAAAGCTGTCCGCGAGGGTAGAGTAACGTAGAAGAAAATAACCGCCTCTTTTCGGAGAGGTAAGGGTGAGAAGGCAGGGTAAGAGCCTACCGGTCCTTGTGGCAACACGGGAGCCGTACGTCTTAGGAGTTGTAAGGTCATGTAAACCGACGCTATTGAGGGCTGCTCGCCCCAGCCGGAGGGTAGACCGCTAGAACTTAATGGTGACATTAAGTCCAGATAAATGACAGACGCTTTATTTGTTTACATCTAAAGAACAGAACTCGGCTTATAGGTCGGCTGCTTTTTTCTTTTTTATGAACTTTGATAACTACAGATTAAAGCTATGAATAAGAAAATAAAAGCATTCTTCAATTTTATTACTTATGACATCTGGCGGGTTTCAGAAGCAGAAGTAACTCATACGAAATTCTCTCTCTATAATATTGTAAAAACGATAATTCTTGCAGTACGACGTTTTACTACAGACCGTTTAACCGACAAAGCTTCTGCACTAACATACAGCACACTTCTTTCAATAGTTCCTCTTTTAGCTATTTTATTTGCCATAGCCCGTGGATTTGGATTTGACAATATGATGGAGGAACAAATAAGAAGCAGTTTAAGTAGTCAGGAAACAGCAACCGGAACTATACTGGGTTTTGTTGATTCTTACTTAAAACAAACAAAAAGTGGAATATTTGTAGGGGTAGGTTTAGTCCTCTTACTTTGGACTGTTGTTAATTTAACAGCCAATATAGAACTTACATTTAATAATATCTGGCAAGTAAAAAAACAACGAACATTATATAGAAAAATTACGGATTACTTTTCAATGTTTCTGCTTTTGCCTATATTAATCGTTGTATCGGGAGGTCTCTCTATTTTTACAAGTACAATGCTAAAAAGCATGGAAAGCTTTGTTATGCTTGCTCCAATTTTAAAGTTTATGGTGAGAACTATTCCATTTGCACTAACCTGGCTTATGTTTACGGCTCTTTTTATTTTTATACCGAACACCAAAGTTAAGTTCAAACATGCTCTATTCTCGGGTATTATTGCAGGAACTGCTTATCAAGCTTTTCAGTTTCTATATATTAACGGACAGATTTCTGTAACAAAATACAATGCAATTTATGGTAGCTTTGCAGCAATACCGCTTTTTCTACTATGGCTTCAAATTTCATGGACAATTATACTTTTTGGAGCAGAACTTACATATGCAGGTCAAAACATCAAAAACTTTAATTTCGAAAAAGATACTAAAAATATAAGCAGAAGGTATAGAGATTTTATATCAATACTTATTATGTCATTAATCTGTAAACGATTTGAAAAAGGAGAAAAACCATACAGTGCAGAAGAAATATCTTTGGAATATAAAATACCAATTAGACTAACTCATCAAATCCTGAGTCTTCTACAAGAAATAAATCTAATACATGAAGTTGCTGAAGATACAAAAAGCGAGAATATATTATATCAGCCATCAATTGATATAAATAAAATTAACATCGAATTACTTCTCAATCGTATAGATACTAATGGTTCGGAAGATTTTAAGATTGATAAAGATAATGAGTTTGGGAATCATTGGCAAACATTAATAAAATCGCGCAATTTTGCCAAAATGGAAAACTGCGCGATTCTATTAAAAGACCTTTAAAGTCTATGTTTTAATATATTTTTGAACGAGGAGTTCGCTCCGAAAATGTCAAATTTAAGAAGAATGAAAACATTTGATTCTTTTGAACACTCGAACCAGCTCCTGCTTGAGTCTCATATTTAACTCCAAAAGAAACCAAATTGCCAGTCATTACGGGAATACCTAAACCAGCACTAACGTGATAGTTCATAGGCTTCTTACTTTTAAGAACAACATAGGAATTTGAAACGCCTGCTCCTACCATATAATGCCATGGGTTAGTAAAAGATTCACCAGAGAGCAAATCTGCTCCAATATTCAGAGCATGTTGATCACAATACGAAACAGAAGAATTATCAGACACCATCGCAGACCACTGAGTCAATTTATAATCAGCTGATAATGTCAAACGTTTATTATTCAAAGCAACACCACCTCCAAAGTATTGTGGCAAGAATTGAGATTTTGGATGTAATTTCTCAGTCAAGGTCTCACTACTCGATGAATTAATTACAGTTCGATCGTTATTCAGACTTAGTTGTTGTTTATAACCATACACACCACCAAAGTTCATATTCCACTTTTTATTCAGAGCAATATTATATTGCAAACCGAAATCTGCATAAAATGCTTTTTTATAAGAAATATCTTTAATTGTTGTATTTCCTTGTATTTCAGACTGAGTAGTACTACCCATTATATAAGAAAGATTTAATCCTAAAGAAAAATTCTTTGAGAATTTAATAGCATTAGATAAATACACTTTAGACAAGCCACCATTTCCTTCAAACAAAGAAGAAATAGTTCCTTCTGTTCCTTCAACCGGTTGATCTACAGTAATAGCATATCCCATACTACTCAATGGAGCTAAGCCAACAGCAGCATACCACGAAGGCATAACTCTAAAACCAATACCCAGATTACGAACGTTACCAGTAACAGAAGATGAGCTTCTTCCTCTAGTTGTATAATTCTCAAATGAGACATTAGCCCCAGCTTCGTAAACAAACTTTGCACTATCCATCGCAGTTAAAGCAGACGGATTTAAACCATTTAGAAAATTATCAGAACGAAGAGCTATACCAACTCCACCCATACCAACATACTTGCCAGCTTCTCCAACAGTAATATCACCTATACCAAACATTGAAGAAGGAGAATTCGTACTATTTTGTGCAGAGGTATAGAGAGATAAAGATATAAATAAAGATAATAAAAGTATTCTAGAAGTATTCATTTTTATTAATTCAATATTAATTCGTTTTATAAACCTTATAAAGAACAGACAACTTCACATTACTTTGAGGATTTTTCATATCACCGAAAATAACACTCTGGTAAGATGTATTTATCTTACTTTCAGGCAAAACAAGTTGCAGATTCTTTATATTATAGCCAACCTTTCCTAAATTACTCTGTAAAAAGCTTGTAACATCAAAAGAATAATATGTATTTTCATGAAGTGCCTCGTCAGTTACAAGACTACCTGTTTGAACTGAAGATCCTAATAAATCTGTTATCTGATCTTCTGTTACATTGTTTTCATTCGATTGATAAAGAGCTAAAGAAGACGGTAAAGGATTGTTAAGCCCATAAGAGCCCTTAACTGGATATAAATAAAGCCTTGCAGATTCAATGCTAACCATTTTTCCAGCTTCCAATAAATTATTTAAGTAAGGAAACTCAATTTTCGTATATAAGCCAGTTAAGCCCTGAACATAAGATACATTAGACATCTTATCAGAAACTATTTCGGTCAGCTTATGACTAAAATTCTGCAATGGAGTATCTGTACGATCATGTTTTACTTTATTAAAATTAGGAGTAGTTGGAACAAATTTCACAGTTCCTTCAACTGACTCTTGACCAATTTCATGATAATATAAAGTAATATACATACTGGAATCACTTATTCCAAATCCCATAATAGACTTATTACTTGCCTCGTCTGGAACAAAAGCAATACCTTTAAAATAATGTCTAAAATCATCTGAATTTTTAAAGTCATCAGATTTTGCTAATATTTTATTAAACCACGTTTTTCCTAAATCATCAGAGAGTCGATATTCCAAAGTCTTCTTTCCTTTTGGATTTGGCTGTATATTTATAGTAGAGAATGGCTCCGAATTATAAGAAAAAGTAGAATTACTATATAGATACTTTGTATATGTATCTAAAACAAGATTCTCTGTCAATTCATGCAAGTGCACTTTTACTTTTGAAAGAGTATCACCCAAATAATCACCATTACATTTCATTGAAATAGTCAGAGAATCAAATCTATACGTATACTTTTCATTTGGAGTAAATGTTGCTGGAGAATATTCAACATAAGTAGAAGCTGCTATTTTCCCCCAAGTGTTATCACTATAATAGCCAAGCTGAGCAACATTTTTGTTAGATGTATAAATCGAATCCAAGAAAACAGTGCTTAATCTTACTGTACAAGTATCAGTCATAACATTTTTCAAATCACTCTCAACCCATTCTTCTCCTAAAGTTGAAGTCTCATTTCGACAAGATATACAAAACAGTAATGATACAAACGATATTAAAAAAAGTATCTTTTTCATATTCACTTCTAAAGTATTTTAAGTGCAAAAAAAACAGCAAAACCTATATAAATAAAATGCAATCGACCAAATAGGTAATTCCACCCATAAAAGTATAAATTTCACCCATTTATAAAAACGGTCGCAATTTACGTCTTTTATCGATAATATCATTCGATTTGACGATAAAATTTCCCATTTCGTCGATTAATTTTGTTTAAAAGCATCGATGAAACTACTTTTGGCCGCAGAAATAAATATAGAATTAACAACATTATGAATGTATTATTGTATTTAAAAAAGATGAAAAAACTATTATTAATAGGTTGTTTCGCCACTTTGACTTTCTCTTCTTGCACTAGTGAGAGCACATATACTCAAGGTGTATGGGAACAACGTTCCGATTTTGATGGTGTGGCAAGAAATGATGCTGCTTCATTTATGATTGATGGAGACGGATATGTTTGCTGTGGATACGATGGTGATGAACGCTTGAACGACCTTTGGAGATACAATGTATCATCTAACAGCTGGACTCAGAGAGCTAGCTTACCTGAAAGTGCTGCAAGAAACGCTGCTGTAGGTTTTTCTGTAAATGGTAAAGGATATATTACCACTGGATACAATGGGAATACATATCTAAAAGACACATGGGAATATGATCCAACATCTAATAAATGGGCTCAGAAAGCTGATTTTGCAGGTTCTGGTAGATATTATGCATTATCATTCTCAATCGGAGATTATGGCTATGTAGGTACTGGATATGATAAAAACTATTTGAAAGATTTTTATCGTTATGACCCTGTAAATGATAAATGGGAAATTATGGATGGTACTAACGGAATGAATAGCTTTAGTGGACAGAAACGCCGTGGAGGTAATACTTTCGTAATTAACAATATTGCTTACGTAGTTGGCGGTCAATCAAATGGTTCTTATTGTGATGACTTTTGGAAATTTGATCCTTCTACAGGAAAATGGACTGCCTTAAGAGACATTGCTGATAATAATGATAATGAAGATTATGATGACGATTATGCAGGTATTGCACGTGAAAGAGCTGTGTCATTTGTAATTGATGGTAAAGCTTATCTGACAACAGGTACATCTGGCACACTTAAAACAGATTATTGGATCTATGATCCTGCAACAGATCTTTGGTCTGGAGATAGCGACGATGATTACACTCCATTTGAAGGTTCTGCACGTGCAGGTGCTGTTGGCTTCTCTACTGGAACAAAAGGATTTGTTGTAACAGGAGGTAGTAGCAGTCTATATTTTGACGATATGTGGGAATTATTACCATATGAAAAAGAAGAAGACTAAGAGTATAATTCTTTATACAATTATAAGTATACTCGCCATTATTACTATTTTTTCTGTAGTTAAATCAAAAGATTCGTCTAAGAATCGAAAAGAAATATTATTAGAAGTAGTAAGCGTAAAAGGCGGATATGGTTATCAAATAAAAGAGGGAAATCGAATATTGATCGATCAACCATTTATTCCGGCAATTTCTGAAGAGAAAGCTTTTAAAAGCCGGGAAGACGCACAAAAAGTTGGAGAATTAGTTCTAAAACGCGTCAAAAATCATACGGATTTTTCCGTTTCAGTTAAGGAGTTGCGAGAACTCAATATAGAATAGTTTAGTTTAGTTAAGTCTAGTTTAGTTTTTGTATATTCCCCGTCTGACAGAGGTCAGGTACGGGGAATATTCTTTTTTATACGGTTATAGACTATCTGTGAACAGTTCTGAATCATCTAATCTGGATATAATATAACCCGCAGGATAGTTATCATTCCCTTTTATCACCTTTTTTAAAACATCTGTTTTATTCTTGCCTAACGCATAAAAGAATACTTTCTTTGCATGAAGAATTGGCAAACCAGTCAAAGCAATACGTTTCAATTTTGTTTCAGAATGAACACTTACAGCATAAATATCGGGAGAATTTAATAAGTTATTCTGGCCAGGAAATAAAGAAGAGGTATGTCCATCAGCACCTATTCCTAAGAGAATACAATCAAAAGCAGGACACAATTTCTCCTTTATTAATAAATTTTCTACTAAAAAAGAATATCGCTTCACTTCTGCTTCAGGAGGGTCTTCTCCATGTATACGATGAATTTGCATAATGGGTATAGAAACTTTATCGAGTAATATGCGCTTAGTCATTCCATAATTACTATCAGAACTCTCAGGAGGTACGCATCGCTCGTCAACCCAATAAAGATGCAATCGACTCCAAGGAATCGTGTTTTTATAATCTTCAGCCCAGAGTCGAAATAACCCAACAGGAGTAGTTCCTCCCGATATTGCCAAATGAAAGTTTTTTGTGCCAGAAGTATTTATCTGATACAAAAGAGCTTTTGTTAAGGCATAAGCCGCTTCCAGAGAAGAAGGAAAATTATTTACTTTTATCATTTGATCTTATTAAAGTTCGCAATACAAATCTGTATTCGTTAAATTTTTACAAGGATTAATCCAATGCACTCCATGTTCTTGCATCATAGCTTCAGATTCTTTAGGTCCCCAGGTTCCAGTTGGATAACCATATACTGGCATTTCCGGATGCATTTTCCAAAAATTCAGTACTGGAGTAAAGAACCTCCAACTGGCTTCTACAGCATCACTTCGAGTAAATAATGTTGGATCTCCTATCATACAATCTTCAATTAGACGAACATAAGCATCCTCTGAAGGAAGAGAACCCAGACTACTATAACTAAAATCCATTGCAACCTGCTTAACTTCAAATCCAGCTCCAGGTACTTTCATTGTAAACTTCAACACTATACCTTCATCTGGAAAAATACGAATAATTAATTGGTTTGCTATAGGACATTGTTTATCCGAACAATTAAATAACAAAAAAGGAGTAGGCTTAAAGTGGACAATGATTTCACTAACCTTAGTCGGCATTTGCTTTCCTGTACGAATATAAAATGGTACACCGTTCCATCGCCAATTACTAATACCCAATTTCATGGCAACATAAGTTTCAGTCCTGGATAATGGATCTACATCTTTTTCTTCACGATATCCTTTTTTCTTTTCTGAAGCTACGTATTGTCCACGAACAATATGCTCATACATATCTTTATCAGTTAATGGCGTTAGAGATTGATATACTTTAGCCACCTCATCACGAAAACTATCGGCATTAAAAGCCATAGGAGGTTCCATCGCAGTAATGGCTACTAGTTGAATAAGATGATTTTGAACCATATCCCGTAAAGTACCTGTCTCATCAAAATACCCCCCTCTTTGTTCAACTCCCATATTTTCTACAGCGGTAATTTCAATATGATCAATATAGTTTCTGTTCCACACAGGTTCGAAAACGCTATTTGCAAAACGAAGAGCCATAATATTTTGTACAGTCTCTTTTCCTAAATAATGATCTATTCGAAAAATCTGATCTTCCCGAAAGGCATCCTTATAATAAACGTTATTTAGTTCAAGAGCTGAATCCAGATCATACCCAAAAGGCTTTTCAACAACTATTCGCTTTTTTCCCCTTATACCTTTATCCAAATTCAATCCTACATTTTTTAAATACTGAGGAATCACTCCATATAATGAAGGTGGTGTTGCAAGATAATACAGATATTGCTCTCCACTTTCAATCTTAGCATCAAGTTCCAAAAGTTTGGGTTGTAAATGCAAATAGTCGTTCGGATTAGCCGGATCCATTGAAAAATAATACAACATGTTAACAAAAGAACTGATCAGAGATTCATTCACATCTTCAGCTTTTAAAAAACGATGCAATTGCAAATTAATACGTTCACGATATTCTTCATCCGTATATTGAGTACGTGCAACACCTAAAACAGCAAAATTTACGGGTAACTTTTTGAGTTTATACAACAAATAAAGAGCAGGCATCAGTTTACGACGAGTTAAGTCGCCTGATGCTCCAAAAATAACCATTATCATGCTTTTAGGTTTATCCATAGCTCAACATATATTATATAATATAATTTCCAGACTTAGTACTATTAGCCTTTCCTATCCAATTTTCATGCATAAAAACGCCCCTTGGCAAATCTATTCTTTCAAAGGTATGTGCACCAAAGTAGTCTCGTTGCGCCTGTACTAAATTTGCAGGTAGATTATTGGTTGTCAAAGAATAAAAGTAATTAAGAGCAGATGAAAATGCAGGCACAGGCAATTCTTCTTTAGCGGCTACTGAAACCAATCGTTTCCAGAAAGGTAACGCCGATACAATTTCGTCTTTGAAATATGGAGCTAGAAGCAAATTAGACAGATGCCTATCCTCTTCAAACGCTTTGGCTATTTCATTTAAAAAAGCAGAACGAATAATACATCCTCCTCTCCAAAGCCGTGCTATAGAGGCCAAATTCAATCTCCATCCATATTTATCAGAAGCACATTTCAGAACATTGAATCCTTGTGCATAGGAGACTAATTTGGATGCATATAGAGAACTATATATTTCTTTAATCAGTTCCTCAGCCAAATATGTTTTTTGAGAAGCTTCCCTGTGATATATACTCGAAGCCTCCATACGAAGTTCTTTTCTGGCAGAAAGATTTCTCTCAAAAACAGCAGTCGCAATAAGGTTCAGTGGCATTTCTAATTCCATGGCATTAATAACCGACCATTTTCCTGTTCCCTTCTGTCCCGCAGTATCCAGAATTTTATCGATCAGATAATCTCCACCAGCATCTTTATATTTTAATATTTTAGAAGTAATTTCTATTAAGAAGCTTTTGAGTTTTCCCTCATTCCACGTTTCAAAATAAGCAGCCATTTCTTCATTTGAAGACTCTAATAAATGTTTCATTATAAAGTAAGCTTCAGAAATTAACTGCATATCGCCATATTCAATGCCATTATGAATCATTTTCACAAAGTGTCCAGAGCCGCCCGGCCCAATCCATTCGCAACAAGGAGAATCATCTTCGGCTTTTGCTGCAATACTCTGAAGGATAGGTCTTACTTCAAACCAGGCACCGGCTGATCCTCCAGGCATAATTGATGCACCATGCAAAGCTCCCTCTTCACCACCCGAAACGCCGGCTCCTATGAAATAAATATCTTTTGATTCTGATTCTCTGACTCTTCTTGCAGTGTCTTCATAATTAGAATTGCCTCCATCAATCAATATATCTCCCGGAGAAAGAAACGGATAGAGTTGTTCCATTAATTCATCGACCGGATTACCGGCGCGCACCATCAACATAATTTTGCGAGGCTGGGATATAGAATTTACAAAATCTTCTATATTATTAAAGCCAATAATCTTTTTCCCATGAGCACGTCCAGATACAAAGCGATCAACAACACCTTCTTCCACACCTGCTACCGTGCGATTGTATACAGAAACCCGCCATCCTTTACTCTCAATGTTCAATGCAAGATTTTCTCCCATCACTGCAAGACCTATTAATCCTATATCAGATTTATTTGTCATATAGCCTTTCATGTTAAATAACCGTTTGATATTTAACAAAAAATAAAGACGAGATGTTCAATAAAAGAAGAAATTATAAGAAAACGAGAAGAGTTTAAAAAACATAAAGGAAGGCTTTATATTTATTGTACAAAACAATCAATTCTTCTGTACAAAAGAAAGAAATCCATTGTACAAAAAATTCAATTCTTTTGTACAAGGGATTTTTAATATATCAGGTTTAAATTAATATACTTCTACTCTGGAAGCAATATCTTTCGCTTTATCTCTAAGTTTATCTAAGTCGGACCCTAACGGAGCATAGCACAACACGACTCCCATACGGCGGTTAACCTTTGTAAATGGCTTACCAAATATACGAAGATAAGTATCTTCCTCTTTCGTGACATCTTCCAAACCTTTATAACGAGGTGCTTCTTTACTGGCAATAGGAGAAAGAATAACAGCGCTCACTCCTACTCTCTCCTGCTTAATTCCTGGAATTGGCAGACCAAGTACAGCACGAAGATGAAGTTCGAATTCATTCAGATTTTGTGTTCCTGCAAGAGTTACCATTCCAGTATCGTGCGGACGAGGAGATAGCTCAGAGAAATAAACTCCGTTCTCATGACTTAGAAAAAATTCCACGCCCCAAAGTCCGGCACCGGTCAATGCCTTGGTAACTTTCTCGGCCATATCTTCAGCCTCTTTCAAATGAGCTGGATCTATATGTGCAGGTTGGAAACTTTCACGATAATCACCACCTTTTTGTACATGTCCTATCGGTGGGCAGAAAAGGGTTGGTCCATTTTTCTGAGTAACAGTCAACAAAGTAATTTCACTATCAAATTTAATAAATTCCTCAATTATTAATTCTTTTATATCACCACGACTACCGCTGCAGCCATATTCCCAGGCATGATCAAGTTCTTCTGCAGAGCGAACCAAAGACTGTCCTTTACCAGAAGACGACATTAAAGGTTTTACAACGCATGGAAAGCCCACCTTAACAGCTGCATCTTTAAGTTCCTCCAAAGTAGTTGCATAGAAATACTTAGCCGTTTTCAAACCAAGCTCTTTTGCCGCTAAATCACGGATTGCCTTACGGTTCATAGTAAAGTTTACAGCGCGAGCACTAGGAACAACCTGTATTCCTTGTTTCTCGAAATCATAAAGACGCTCAGTTCGAATAGCTTCAATTTCCGGAACAATTATATCTGGTTGATGCTTCTTTATAACACGCTCCAATGCATCTCCATCAAGCATATCAAATACTTCACACTCATCAGCTACCTGCATGGCAGGCGCTCCGGCATACGAATCACAAGCCACAATATATTGTCCTTTACGCTGAGCTGAAATTACAAACTCTTTTCCTAACTCTCCGGAACCGAGTAATACAATCTTCTTTGTCATAATCTTAAGTGATGTCTTTTAATCGTTTCGCAAAGGTAAGACTATTTTAGAAAAAATCCTCGATTATTAAGCAGTATATAAAAAGGCGAAACAATATTTCATCGCTTCGCCTTTTCTGTATTTTTTGAAGAATCAAATTATTTCTTCCAGAATTTTTCAATTTCTTCCAAAGTCTTACCTTTTGTTTCGGGTAAGAACTTCCAAACGAAGAATGCAGCAATGAGTCCCATAACACCATAAATCCAGTAAGCAAATCCTTGATGGAACATTTCTGTAAGACCTTTGTTATCGTTCAATATTGGGAATGTCCATGAAACAATCAAGTTTGCCAGCCATTGTGCAGCTACAGCAATAGACATTGCACCACGAATAGAGTTAGGGAATATTTCAGATAATAATACCCAGGTTACAGGTCCCCAGCTCATTGCAAAAGATGCTGTATAAAGAAGCATCAAAATCAGTGAAAGCAAACCAACTGTCTGGAAATAGAAAGTCATTCCAAGAAGAATCATACTTACAGCCATGCCTAATGCACCAATAATCATCAATGGTTTGCGACCAAACTTGTCAACCTTAACAATTGCTACACAAGTAAAGGTCAGGTTCACAACACCAACAACAATTGTTTGCAATAAAGAAGAGCTCGTATCAAATCCCATGTTACGGAAAATGTTCCCAGCATAATAAAGAACCACGTTGATACCCACAAACTGTTGGAAAACAGAAAGCAATATACCAATAACAATCACAGCCCAACCGTAAGATAACCATGGAGAACTCTTTTCATGAAGAGTTTCTTTAATTTCAGCAATTTCAGCTATCGCTTTTTCTTCACCTACAATATTAGTCAAAACAGCAAGAGCTTTCTCATCTTGACCTTTCATAATAAGGAAACGTGGAGTTTCCGGAACAAAGAATAACAATATGAAGAAAATACCAGCAGGAATAACTCCAGAAAAGAACATCCAGCGCCAACCTGTTTCAGTTAACCATTGAGCATCACCAGACTTAGCAATAAAGTAATTTACAAAATAAATAACCAACATACCAAAGATAATAGCGAACTGGTTGAAAGAAACCAATTTACCACGACTTTCAGCCGGAGCTATTTCTGCAATGTACATTGGAGAAAGAGCAGAAGCCAGACCTACGCCCAGACCTCCGATAATACGATAAATCACAAATGAATAAGCATCCTGGATAAAGAAAAAATTAAATCCATCTGGGTTCCATGCACCAATTGCAGAAACACAGAAAGCTAATGCACAGATGAAAAGACCTTTTTTACGGCCCAATGAATTAGATACAAATCCAGAAATAGAACCTCCGATAATACAACCAACTAATGCACTGGAGATAACAAATCCTTTAATAGAATCGGCAGTATCCTGAAGAAGAGCTGTATCAGTTGGTACAGCTTCCGATACATAATTAATAATCCAGATTATTGCTGCAACAAAAAGAACAGCTACAGTAATACCACCTTTAGTTTTGCCGACTAGTTTTAATATTTGTGAGGAAAGAATAGCAAGTACCAATACAACAACAGTACTTACCAATAATTTATACTGAGTAATCATGCTCACTGCGTATGCATGATCGGTTGTAATCTTGCTGATGAAGAAATCAACTAATGATTTTTCGGCTCCATTAACTACAGCAGTATCATAACCGAATAACAAACCGCCAAGTGTTGCTACCAAGGTTAGCAGCGCAAGATATATCCCTGTTTGCTTTGTTTTTGATGACATATGTTTTTTATTATAATAGAATTAGAAATAAATTAACCTAAAATGAGAGAACCGATATGCCAGAAAAAAGGTATTCTCCAGCATATCGGGATATTGATTTTGTTTACTTTACAGGAAATACTAGCAATACATATTTACGATTGCTTCATACAATTCTTGTTTTCCACTAACCTGTGCAGGTTCACCTTTAGCTACAGCGTAAGCATGAAGATCTTCCAAAGAAAGGTTACCAGCTTCGAATTCTTTACCTTTACCACCATCAAAAGAAGCGTAACGCTCTTTAACCATGTTACAGATAGGAGATTCATTCAATAAAGCAGAAGCATTTTCAAGTGCACGAGCAAAAGCATCCATACCGCTGATGTGAGCAATAAAGATATCTTCCAAGTCTGTAGAGTTACGACGAGTTTTAGCATCGAAGTTTGTTCCACCATTGCCAAGACCACCATTGCGGATAATCTGCATCATAGCCTGAATCAATTCGTAATTGTCGATAGGGAATTGGTCAGTATCCCAACCATTCTGAGCATCACCGCGGTTAGCATCAATTGAACCTAACATACCTGCATCTACAGCACAAGCTAGTTCGTGTTCAAAAGTATGACCAGCCAATGTAGCATGGTTTACTTCAATGTTTACTTTGAAATCGTTTTCCAATCCGTGAGCTTTCAAGAATCCGATAACAGTTTCTGTGTCAACATCATATTGATGTTTCATTGGTTCCATTGGTTTTGGTTCAATAAGGAATGTTCCTTTGAAACCTTTAGCACGAGCATAGTCACGAGCTTTAGTCAACATCATTGCCAAGTGCTCTTTTTCACGTTTTTGATCAGTATTCAATAAAGACATGTAACCTTCGCGTCCGCCCCAGAATACATAGTTAGTTCCACCTAGTTCGATTGTAGCATCAATAGCATTTTTAATCTGAACAGCAGCACGAGCTACCACGTCAAAGTTAGGATTTGTTGCAGCACCATTCATATAACGTGCATGAGAGAATACATTTGCAGTACCCCACAACAATTTGATACCAGTTTCTGCTTGTCTTTGCTTAGCATAAGCAACAATCGCTTTCATGTTTGCTTCATATTCAGCAATATCATCGCTAGGATCAACTAAGTCAGCATCATGGAAACAGTAATATTCAATACCACATTTCTGCATGAATTCAAAACCTGCATCTAATTTATTCTTTGCAGCTTCAACAGCAGAAGAAGCACCGTTCCAAGGAAACTGTTTTGTTCCACCACCAAATTGGTCGCCACCTTCAGCACAAAGTGTGTGCCACCAAGCCATAGCAAACTTTAACCAGTCTTTCATTTTCTTTCCGTTAACTACTTTTTCAGCATCATAATAACGGAATGCCATTGGATTTTTACTATCTTTACCTTCAAATTTAATCTTTCCTATACCAGGAAAATACTCTTTAGTTGCCATAATACTTTTGATTTAAAATTTTTGTTGTTTTTTATATTATTATTTAGACATAGACTTTTCAAGTCTGTATTTCCATTGATTGTATGCATCTGCATATTCCTGACACTTAGCCGCATTAGGCTCAATTACATCAAGTTTATCGAGAGTTGCAAAAGCTTCGTTATTATCTTTATAGATACCTGCTCCAATACCTGCCCCCTTAGCTGCACCTACCGAACCATCTGTATCATATAATTCAATTGTAGCACCGGTTACTCCGGCAAGTGTATCGCGGAAGATAGAACTTAAGAACATATTGGCATGACCTGCATGGATCTTCTTCACCGGAATACCCATCTGTTCCATAATCTCAATACCATATTTAAATGAAAAAACAATTCCTTCCTGAGCAGCACGAGCTATATGGTGTTTGCCATGTGTATTGAAGTTTAACCCACGAATTGAACAGCCAATTTCCTTATTACCCAACATACGTTCTGCACCGTTTCCAAAAGGAAGAATGCTTATACCTCCACTACCAATTGGAGCTTTAGATGCTAAGACATTCATTTCATTATACGAAATACCTTCGGGAGCAATATTTTTTTTCACCCATGAATTCAAAATTCCGGTTCCGTTAATACAAAGTAATACTCCTAAACGAGTTTGTTCTTCAGTGTGATTTACATGAGCAAATGTATTTACGCGTGATTGTGGATCATAATTAACCTCTCCATTAACACCATAAACAACACCTGAAGTTCCAGCTGTTGAAGCTATCTCGCCTGGATTAAACACATTCAGAGAAAGTGCGTTATTAGGTTGATCTCCGGCACGATAAGTAATTGGAGTTCCTTCTTTTAATCCAAGTTCTTTAGCAGCAGCTGCATTCACTTCACCTTGATTTGAGAACGTTGGTTTGATATCTGCAATTAAAGAAGAATCGAAACCATAATAATCCATCAAAAAGCCAGCAATACTATTTTTCTTGAAATCCCAGAACATACCTTCGGAAAGACCGGAAACCGTAGTGCAAATTTCTCCACTCAGCTTCATAGCAATATAATCCCCCGGAAGCATTATCTTGTAAATCTGCTCATATATTTTTGGTTCGTTAGCTTTAATCCAAGCCAACTTAGAAGCTGTAAAATTACCAGGAGAGTTTAACAAATGAGAAAGACATCTCTCCTCGCCTAAAATATCAAAGGCCTTTTGTCCATAAGGAACTGCACGAGAATCACACCATATAATAGCCGGGCGCAATACATTCTGATCTTTATCTACGCAAACCAGTCCGTGCATCTGATAAGAAATACCGATAGCTTTAATTTCCGCAGCACTAATTCCGGATTCATCCAAAATGGTTTTAGTAGCCAACTTCAGATTTTCCCACCATGCCTGAGGGTTTTGTTCTGCCCAACCAGCCTTTACAGCTGTTATATTCATTTCAGTTTTTGGGTAAAATGCAGTAGAAACACATTTTCCTGTTTCTGCATTTACTAAACTAGCCTTTACAGACGAGCTTCCAATGTCATATCCTAATAGAAACATAATTATAAAGTATTAATATATTAAGGTAATTACTTACTAAAAGACTTTGTTGTAACATGAAGCTTATTATAAATTTTACGATCAAACTTATAATAACGTGCAGCCCTGTGAGGGACACCAGTCTGGCGTTCCTGTAGTGGAACAACATACTCCATCATAGCTATTTTCTTATGAAAATTCCGAACATCAAATGTCTTATCATATACTAATTCATATAAGACACGTAGTTCGGATGCAGTAAATTTACGAGGTAGCAAATCAAATAATATGGAAGGATTAGCTTCTACATATTGACGAATAAATGTAATAGCTTCCGAAATTATCTGATTGTGGTCAAAAGCAAGAATTTTAAGATCCTTTATTTCCATCCACTCTGCCTGATATTTATCTGAAAGATTTTCGAGTTTCTTATCAATCTTAACCATAGAAAGATAAGCAATTGTAACAATGCGTTCAATCTTGCTTTTTAATTGATGAAAGCGTTCCAGCCATCTTACATCTTTAGGATTATGTGTCCTGTTTTTTGAGCCAAAAGCTCTAAATTGAAGTAAATTAACATTTTTAAGTCCAGTCAATTCACAAAGAACCCGCTGAGCAGCTTCATCCAAATCTTCGTCTTCATAAATCAAACTACCAGGAAGTTTCATGTCTGTATATCCATTTACAGACTCCTGCCCCACCTGTTTTACTAACAAGACTTTTAGTTGTTCTCCATCAAACCCTATCAATACACAGTCTACTGAGACATGTGGATTTACTAACTTATCTGTATCAATATCGCGTTCCATAATATTTATTTAAGCGTTGCAAATATAAGGCTATTTTTTATTATTCCAAACTAATTTATAAAAATTTCACCCACTCATAACCATTTATTTATCAGCATAGTAAATATCATAATAAATACAATATGAATTATATCTTTATTGTATTTATTACAATATGTATTCCATCTATAGTAATTGTATATTGTACGATTTACTATCTATCCCCATAAATAAAGACTTCCAACGATCTGCTAAATCTATTCAAAAGGAACACTTATTGTATTATAACATCACACCGATAATTGCAGATTCATTAATATGATACATTATATATAGAGAAGAATTTTATTTAGCCATTATTCCATGATTTGTGAATAAAATATAAAAACACCTTTATTCGAAAAATAAAACACATTCATAGTTCATAATCAAAAATAAATGCGTTACTTTGCATCCATAAACAATAAAGAGTTTACATCGTTCTCAATCTTCTATTAAATTTACCTGATTTTATCAGGCATATTCTAATGACGAAACAGATCTTTTAAAACTTACATCGTTTCAATTTTTAATTTATTTATTTTAATTTTTATTCGTATGAATATTTACATTGGTAACCTTAGCTATAAGGTTAAAGAATCAGATCTTAATCAAGTCCTAGAAGAGTATGGAACAGTAAATTCAGTTAAGCTAATCATCGACCGCGACACTCGCAGATCTAAAGGTTTCGCTTTCGCTGAAATGGAAAACCAGGCTGAAGCTGAAAACGTTATTAAGGAATTAAACGGCGCTGAATATGAAGGTCGTCAAATGGTTGTTAAAGAAGCTCTTCCAAGAGCATAATAGCAACATTAATATACTAAAGGTAGATATTGCATAATGCTTTATCTACCTTTTTTAATTTAACAAAGGAATCGTTACTCAATCTATCGAATTTATATTTTTTATAACTAAATAATTTCCACGTTTAGCTTAACATTGTTAAAATAGCATAAAAGCAAACTTGTCTGAAAAAAAAACTACATTTATAGTTTGATATTAAAAATAAATTCTTTCCTTTGTACCCACAAACAAGAGATAGTTTGCATTGTTCTCATTCTTCTATTATTAATTATCACGTGTATTTACGGGTATTTTTAAATGACGAAACGGATCTTTCAAAACTTACATTGTTTCAATTTTTAATTTATTTATTTTAATTTTTATTCGTATGAATATTTACATTGGTAACCTAAACTACAAGGTTAAAGAATCAGATCTTAGTCAAGTATTAGAAGAGTATGGAACAGTAAACTCAGTTAAATTGATCATTGACCGCGAAACTCGCAGATCTAAAGGTTTTGCTTTCGCAGAAATGCCTGATCAAGCTGAAGCTGAAAACGTTATTAAAGAATTAAACGGTGCTGAATTCGAAGGCCGTCAAATGGTTGTTAAAGAAGCTCTTCCAAAAGCATAATTTCAACTAAAAAATATACTAAAGGTAGATAAAGCATAGACTTTATCTACCTTTTTTAATTTATATTATCAAGTAAAAAACCTCTTTGACAAATCAAGAACAAAATAAAAAACTTTTTTTCAAAAAGATCTCCACATCTGCTACTAAATCGGATTAAATCACTAAAATTTAAATAATTGTATTGTAGTAGATAAAAATAATCAACTGTTTATCTACCACCATTTCACGGCTATCTGCTACTAATTACGTGTCATTTTCATCAGGTTTACCCACTTTTACAAAATAGAGGCAAATCTATTGTCATATAGAGACAAACAATATTTCAAGAAATACCATTCAGGGTAAAGTAACTTATTCACTCACAATCAGAATGAAAATAAGAGAATAGTTTCATTTATAACCAAAATTATCATTACCTTTGCGGCCGTTATTCATAAACATAAAACAAAAATAGTATGAAAGCATTTGTATTTCCAGGTCAGGGTGCACAATTTGTGGGCATGGGAAAAGACCTATATGAAAGCTCAGCATTAGCTAAAGAACTTTTTGAAAAAGCAAATGATATCCTGGGATATCGCATTACGGATATTATGTTTGAAGGAACTGATGAAGATCTTCGTCAGACAAAAGTTACTCAACCGGCAGTTTTCCTTCATTCTGTCATCTCTGCATTATGCAAAAACGATGATACAAAACCTGAAATGACAGCCGGTCATTCACTTGGAGAATTTTCTGCATTAGTTGTAGCCGGCGCTCTTTCTTTCGAAGATGGCGTTAAACTAGTTTACGCACGTGCCATGGCTATGCAAAAAGCTTGCGAAGCTACTCCGTCAACAATGGCTGCCATCATTGCATTGGCAGATGAAAAGGTTGAAGAAATTTGTGCTTCAATTGAAGGCGAAGTATGTGTTGCAGCAAACTATAATTGTCCTGGACAGATTGTAATTTCAGGTTCAATGGCTGGTATTGAAAAAGCTTGCGAATTAATGAAAGCAGCCGGAGCTAAACGTGCTCTTCCATTAAAGGTTGGTGGTGCATTCCACTCTCCTCTGATGAATCCTGCTAAAGTTGAACTTGCAGCTGCAATCAACAGCACAGATTTCCACACTCCAACTTGTCCGGTTTACCAAAATGTGAACGCTCTTCCACAGACAGATCCTGCACAGATTAAAGAAAATCTGATAGCACAACTTACTGCTCCGGTACGTTGGACACAAACTGTGAAGAACATGGTAGCAGACGGTGCAACTGATTTCACAGAATGCGGCCCAGGAGCTGTTCTTCAAGGATTAATCAAAAAGATTGAACCATCAGTTAATGCTCACGGATTAGCATAACAAATTTAAATTATAAGAAAGAGGCCGGATTTGAAAAAATCCGGCCTCTTTTCGTATATAGCAATCAAATTATTTAGTAATTTCGTAGCAACTTATTTAGCAAGACGAAGAGATGGCAGAATATAATAATTTCCAGACTAATAAGCCGCACAGGATAGGTTATGCCCTCAGTGGTGGATTTATAAAAGGGTTTGCTCATTTGGGAGTTATGCAAGCTTTGCTGGAACACGATATAAAGCCTGATATTATTTCGGGTGTTAGTGCAGGGTCACTGGCCGGAGTCTTCTACGCTGACGGATACGAACCTTACCAAGCCGTTGAAAAATTTAATGGTTACAAATTTATGGATTTAACCAGCTGGGCCTTAACCATCAACGGATTCTTCAAATTAGATGATTTCAAAGATTTTCTAAATACAAATCTAAAACATAAAAGGCTGGAAGATATGGAAATACCCCTTGTCATTACAGCTACAGATTTGGATCATGGTAAAAGTGTACATTTCCGCAAAGGCAACATTGCAGAATTAGTTGCGGCATCTTGTTGCATGCCTGTTATGTTTGCACCCGTCAATATCGATGGAATAAATTATGTAGACGGAGGAGTTTTAAAAAATCTACCGGTTTCTACTATTCGCAAAGAGTGTGAAAAGGTTATCGCAATCAATGTGAGCCCTCTGATTGCAGGGAAATATAAAATGAACATTGTAAATATAGCCCTACGGTCGTATCACTTCATGTTTAGGGCAAATACTTTTCCTGATAGAGAAAACAGCGATTTATTGATTGAACCTTACGGTCTGAAAGGATATAGCAACCGCGAATTAGAAAAAGCGGATGAGATATTCAAACAAGGATATGCTGTAGGAAATGAAGTTCTGAATAAGTTCATTCAAGAAAAAGGAACAATATGGAAAACGAAAGAAATAAAATAATAATTTATCAGATATTCTCTCGCTTATTCGGTAACAAGAACGATCATTGCATTAAAAACGGATCCATTGAAGAAAATGGATGTGGGAAATTCTCTGATTTTACAGATAAAGCATTAAGCGAAATAAAGAAGTTGGGAATAACCCATATCTGGTATACGGGAATCATTGAACATGCTACCAAAACCGATTATAGCAAATTCAATATTCACCCCGACCATCCAGCGGTTGTAAAGGGTAAAGCAGGCTCTCCTTATGCTATTAAGGATTATTATGATGTAGATCCCGATTTGGCAGATGATATACCTAACCGCATGAAAGAATTTGAAGCATTGGTTAAACGCACTCATCAGGCTAATCTGAAGTTTATTATTGATTTTGTTCCTAATCATGTAGCCAGACAATATCACTCTGATGCAATGCCTAAGCATGTACAGAATTTAGGAGAAAAAGATAACACGGAGAATGCCTTTAGTCCATATAATAATTTTTATTATATACCTCAAACTGTTTTCAGCGGTCAGTTCGACCTGAAAGATGGTGCTCAGAAAACTTATTATGAATTTCCGGCTAAAGCTACCGGGAATGATAAGTTTGATGCATACCCCGGAATTAACGACTGGTATGAGACTGTGAAGTTAAATTACGGCATTGATTATGCCAACGGAGGAACCAAACATTTTTATCCCGTACCCGATACCTGGATAAAAATGCTGGATATTCTTTTATTCTGGGCATCCAAAGGAATTGATGGATTTCGCTGCGACATGGCGGAAATGGTACCGGTAGAATTCTGGAAATGGGCTATTGCACAAGTCAGATACAAATATCCTTCAATTATCTTTATTGCGGAAGTATATAATCCGTGGGAGTATCATAACTACCTGTTTAACGGAGGATTTAACTATTTATACGATAAAGTAGGTCTTTACGAAACACTTCGTGATGTAACTTGTGGTTATAAGTCGGCATCTGATATTACCCGCTGCTGGCAAAACCTTGGAGGCATAGAAAAGCAGATGCTTAATTTCATGGAAAACCATGACGAACAACGACTGGCCTCCAGCTTCCTTGCAGGAGATGGCTTTAAAGGAATTCCGGCCATGATTGTTGCTGCTTGTATGAATACCAATCCTGTAATGATCTACTTCGGACAAGAATTGGGTGAGCACGGAATGGACGAGGAAGGATTCAGCGGAAAAGATGGAAGAACCACTATTTTTGATTACTGGAGCATTAAAACGATAAGAAACTGGAGAAACAATGATAAGTTTGACGGCGAACTTCTGACTAACAAGCAGAAACAACTACAAGCGTTCTATAGCAAGTTACTAAATCTCTGCAATAAGGAAAAGGCTATTTACCAGGGACAGTTCTTTGATCTTATGTACGTAAACTTTGGCAAAGCAGACTTTAATGCACATAAACAATATGTTTTCTTTAGGAAACATGGTAATGAACTACTGCTTATTATAGCCAATTTCGATAAGCAATCAGCTAAAGTTTCGATTAATATTCCAAGTCATGCTTTTGATTTCCTGCAGATTCCTCAAAAAGACATATATATTGCCCATGAATTACTTTCAGGAAAAGAAGAAAAACTAAGCCTTCTCCCCTACCAGCCTACTGAAACTTATGTAGATGGGATGAGTGGAAAGATATTAAAATTCATATTATAAACAAAACTGACCTCAAAATCAGAGTAAAATAAAGAAATGCTGCCTTTCATTAATTTCCCTCCGGAAAAATAATTTAAAGGCAGCATTTTTATACTAATATCACCTAATACTAGTTAGATAGATAAAAAATCAGTTTATCGTTTTGTTAATCCAATCTTCAGATTTAGTTTAAAGTAAACAAGGCCATTTTCTTTTTCCATAAAACCATATTTATCCTTTTCTGTTGATCCTTTTTCCAATCGGGAATTAAGATACAGAAAATCTTCAAAGACCTTTTTATCAGACTTTTGATAACAAAGCACTTCTCCATTTCCGCTAACAAGTAAAATTCCGGATACAGCAGAATCTTCCCCGGTATAAATCTTAGCCGGGCGCATACCTAAAGCCAAAGCCAAAAGAAATTGCTTCATTTTATATTCATAAAAGCCATTTTTTACAATTAAATCCTCTTTTATTTTCAAAGGATTGATGTCCTTAATACAATCAATAAGTTCAGAAACTTTTGTAATACCCTCGATTTGCATAATGCGAAGCATTTCGGCAATCATTCTCGGAAAATGAAGATCAATCATCAGAAGATTACAACGAAACACCTTATCGGCCACATCTGCATATTTTAAAACACCACCCAAACGCTCAATAAGCAACATTCTATCCGCTACAACATCTGGAGTTTCCAGTGCATTCACGTTATTAATCATAGGGTTAGCAAACTTAATTCCAGTTTGCTCAAATTTCAAATTGGCAGTCCGTCCTCCATCCAATATTGGATTCATAGCGCTCATTCGTGAACGAACATTGAAACCAACCAACGGAGAATCAACATGATAGAAGGCTAGATAGAAATCCGTACGGTCGTCTGTACGAGCTTCCAAATCAAAAATGGAGACTTCATCAAGAAACTCCTCCACACCATCGGGTGATGTAACAAGATCTTCAGAAGAAGCCTTCATGCTGGCTAGTATAGTATTAGCAACATCTCCAAACAATTCACGAGAAATTACCTTATCTATTTTTTCTCCAACAATGTGAATTTCTTCATTTTCTATAAAGTATTTCCGGGTACCATCATGTTCCTCACGTTGAATTAAAGCAATAGGAAGACACGTGTCCTCTCTCTTTTTCACTTGTGGTGAACCAGCATAAACCTGCCCATCACTAAGGAGGCGAAAAAAGGTATAGAGTTCGCTCCACTCTCTTTTGGTTGCTTCAAATGACATTCTAAATTTTGTTTTTTGATGTAAATACTGACTAATAAAAGCGGTTACTTTTGTGCAAAGATAGATATAATCTGCTAATTTCCCTATTCTCTATTTTAACCACCGGTTATACATTATTAAATTCTTGTACAAAAGAATTTAATCTTCTGTACAAAACAATTAATTCTTTTGTACAGAAGAATTAATTGTTTTGTACAGCATAATATTATAATCCGGAATAGTTTTAAAATTTCACTTAATTAAACATTTAGAATACCGAAATATTAAATCATGTTATTAAGCATACTTTTACAGCAGAATTATTTGAAGATTACCTGAAAAGCCGTACATTTGCAATGTGTTTTTCATAGTATTAGATTTAAGGTTAACAAAGGTTGGAGTCAGGCGTGACTCCTTTTTTTTTGCATATACCCCCAAAAAACCTTCTGAGTAATTAATTACCATTTATTCCAATGCAAATTTTCAGCTTTCCATTTGTCTTTAGGATTTGTATCTCCGGCAGGATATCCAACAGGAATAACATTTAAAGGGATAAGATTTTCAGGTAAATTTAGTACCTTTTTTACGGCAGAAACACGATCTTCAGCAGGGTAAACTCCCGTCCAAACAGCACCAAGTCCCAAATCAGTAGCAGCCAATAGAATATTTTCAGAAGCAGCAGAACAATCTTGTATCCACATCTCTTTACCATGACCATCTAATACTTTATTCATATCTCCGCAAACAATAATAGCAGCAGTAGATTTTAAAAGCATTTTACCGTAAGGCAACACTGCACCCAAAGAATTAAGAATCTCTTTATCGTCTATTGCAACAAACAACCATGGCTGTTTATTCATAGCCGTTGGAGCTGCCATACCAGCACGAACAAGAGTTTCCAACTGATCTCTTGTGACTTTTCTCTCGGTATAGTCTCTTACACTTGTTCGCTTATGAATAATTTCAATTGCCGACTTTCCACTACCAGAGGCACTTGCTTCTGTTTTGCCACCCTGCTTCATACAAAAAAATGTTAGAATGATTAATATTAATAATACAACTGCTAAAACAACATTTAATACTTTCAATTTGCTCATACCCTTACTGTTTAAATTAATGTATCAGAAAAACTTATAAAACAAAGATAGTATTTTTGTTATCTAAAATGGAAGGACTTATAAAAGGTTATGCAATATTTAAATGTATATTATACCTGTTTGCACTATTAAACATTTGCCTACTGAAGTATTAAATCATGTTATAAAACATACTTTTAAAGCAAAACCGCTTGGAGATTATCTGAAAAGCCGTATCTTTGCAGTGTGTTTTTCATAGTATTAGATTTAAGGTTAACAAAGGTTGGAGTCAGGCGTGACTCCTTTTTTTTTTGCATATACTCCAATTGTTTCCAAATACATTTTATATAGGGAAAAATAATGTCATAAAAAAACCTCCCTTATCAAGTAGTCTTTTGATAAAAGAGGCATAACAATTATAATTTTAACTCCAGTTAATTTTTAAATTTCACTTGTATAGGTCCTAAATATGGATTAAAATCAAACATTACTTTATCAGAAAATATCTGTGCAGAGAGTTTTTTCTTGCCTTGTTTCACCTCAACACTCTTTATTCCCTCTCTTTTTACAACCAAAGTCAGTGGTTCTGTAAATAAGTTCTTGTCCATTTGCAGTTCAGGAGTAATTTTCAACTGTCTCTTCCCCTCCGATACCTTTATATTAATATTGTCTCTCTCTTTAATGTATGAAGCAACTTCAAGGAAAGTTCCTACCCAGATTCTATCTTCCATAGATTTTACTTTTCTAAGATGATTCCACAGAACAGTTGAATCATTAAATGCATCATAACCATAAGTAATGCCATGAGTCATACCAACACCCCATTCGCCAGTATTCAACAATTCATTTATCCATTGATCCAGTTTTTCGGGAGTAGAATGTCCACCAACAGCAATCTGTTCAGTGCGAGTGTTAACTCTGTTTTTAGAGGCTATCTTTAAAACGTCCTCATTTCGTGCATTATAAGGATAACAAAAAGTATGTGGTACAAAACCTAAATTAGCACTAATTATACTATCATTTTTCTCTATTTCGACTGCAGCTTCCTCTAAAGTTATTTTTGTCAGATTTTTGTGAGACCATCCATGATTAGATATTTCATGTCCTTTTTTACTCATCTCTTTTAATTCTTCCCAGGAAACACGAGGTTTATTAGCATCGCTATTTGTTTCAACACTTAAACCATTTACCCAGAAAGTTCCTCTAAAGCCCAGATTTTCCAGACCAGGAGCAGCAAGCGTATAATGTTCCTTTAATCCATCATCAAAAGTGTAACTTATGGCACAAGCTTTATCATTCTTGTATTTAGCCACATACACCTCATTGTCTGCCGCATGCAGGCTATTAAAAACTGTAAGCCATGAAATAAATAATATTAGTTTTTTCATAATTAGTAAATTTTAGTCTATCGTGTAAACATCTTCAATCATAACATAATTATCTGTACTTCCGTAATCAGCTTTTCTTTTATCACTCCATGCCGGATGCTCTCCCAAGACCTCAATACTTAGGGTATAATTACCAGACTTCAATATCGGACTTAAAAATTTCTGTGATGAATATTCGTACTTGCTATAAAAATCAATAATGGAATTTATAATTTCTTTATTTTTATCGTTCTTAATTGAAATTCTTGCGTAACCACTTGTTCTGCCAGATAGTGCCTTTATGCCAATCTGCTTACCTTTAAAAGAATAACTAATTATTGCACCTTTTTCTTTTGATTTTTGACACCCATTGACAGACTTCCAAATGCTTTGCTCCACAATACATTTTTCTTTTATCGACTTTCTTTTAATATCAACCACAGACCAACCGGGCATAGACTTATCTATTTGCCAGCTTTCACGAAATGCAGGTATAGAAATTTCGTCGCCGCATATAGAGATGGGTTGCCAAACATAAGTCGCTGCAGAACCTTGTTTTGGGAACGACCAGCGATCGCCCATATATAAGTACAATGTATCGTTTCCATTAACTATAGGTAGCACAAAGGTTGCCTGAGAATTCCACGTTAATGAACCTTTTGGTGCAAAGAATCCCCTTTTAATCCATGGACCTTTAATTGATTGAGCCGTTAAATAGTAATTATCATTCCGTTCCCAGCTGGTTTTATCTGAAAAAAGCCAGAAATAGGTTCCATTCTTTTTAAACATAGCCGGAGCTTCTCCTCCATGAATAGCTTCAGATACAACAATCTGATTTACCGATTTATAATCAGAAGCTAATTCATAAATAAATCCTTCGTGAGTAAGCAGGTATCCTTTTCCATCATTATCCTGAAAAGTACCTAAATCCCATTTCTTCAGATATTTACCATTATGTAATAATTCCCCTTTAAATTCATAGTTACCGTTGATTGTTTTACAAGTGGCATATCCCACATGAGGATCACTGTATTTCAAATTATCCGTATGCATAAACATTACGTATTCTCCCGTAGCAGGACATTTCATTACTTTAACACGCTCTCCTATCCTGTCAGGTCCCAAAAAACCATCTACCTGCAATGGCAAAACTATCTTTTCGAATTTCCAATCCGTTAAATTGGAAGAAGAATAACAACTAAAACCTGTAAATGCATTACTAGTATCGGTATGATATTCTCCAAATAAATAATATTTATTTCCTTCCTTCACAATACAGGCTCCATGAGCATTTACTTCTTTGTTATTTTGATCAAATAAAGGTATGCCGCTATAAATAGCTTTATATCTATTTTCGCCATGAAGAGTTATAAACGACATAAAAGAGATGCATAAACACAAAGTGATAAGTAGCTTTATTTTCATCGGTTAACAGTTGATTTACTTTTAAATATTATGTCTGACTATGTAATAGTCGTTTTTGCAGCTACAAAGAAAAATATTTATTATGGATATTCCCTATTAATTCCGTTCAAAACGCATGTAATCTTGTACATTTGGTTAGTCTTCTATTAACATTTTAAAATATAAATATTAAATCATGTTATAAAACATATTTTTATAGCCTAAACTTTTGGAGATATCACAAAACTCCGTATATTTACACTGTGTTTTTCATAGTATTAGATTTAAGGTTAACAAAGGTTGGAGTCAGGCGTGACTCCTTTTTTTTTGCATATACCCCAAAAGCTTCCAAAACAACAGCCTATAATCTTTAAAATCAAAATTCACTCAAAATGGTGGTAGATAAAAGATACCAGTAGCAGATAACAGTGCTCATAAAAACATCTGTCACTTACTAAAAATTCCTGCTTATAATAGTTTCAAGAATTTTAGTGATAGATGTAGCAGATAAAAATGTTTTTTCTAATATATTTTGTAGTAGCTAGATATGACAAAAAAATAAAATTTCTACGGCACTATATTTAATCAGAAATAATTATCTTTACAGTTTTAACTTTAGGACTAAAGTTAAGATTATGTAAGTTACAGAATGAATACTATATATAAAAGAAATATCTGGATGAAAAGAATTATTAGCACCTTAAAAAACAGTAGACTTTGGCAAAGGTTAATAATAGCTATTTTCTGGGCAGTCCAGCCTTTAGGCATTATAAGCTCTGTATGTCTATTGATTAACAGAAAATCAGTAATGCTCTTTGCCATTGAATTTCAGACCTATCTTAGTGCATTGTTTCTATTTACTGTAATATTCGCAATTTTATATTGTGGAATATCCAATAACAATGACATTATTTTGTCAATCACTTTAATCTTTATCGGGATAATTAATTTCCTGACAATTTTCATATCACGTAAATTATGGAAGCAATTATTTTAATGAATAAGCTGTTTCTGCTTATTCATTGAGAAGATCAAATATCTTAAATAGATACAAACAATAAAATATTGTAATATTAAAGTACAAAAAAGAATATGAAAAACAATCTATTAGAACCTACAAAAACATTTCTATGTTTTTTAATAGGATTTGTATGCTTCTTCATAAATATTATTTCAGATGGATTTATTGGCGGATTTATAAGAATATTAGCTCTTTCTCTATCACAATGTGGAATTAATGAATATATAGCTTTTATTACTATAGAATATATTACTGCCAATTTGATTGTACTTATAGCTTATAAATTATTGAAAAATCAAAAAATTAACACCTTATTTAAAATTTCTTGGTTGATTGGCTTCATTATAATTACAATTTTGACATATTATTATGAAGAAACAGCTACCAATCTGATCAAGCATTCTTTCCTTAGCTCTATATCAAAATTATATAGTGAAACTTTAGCAAAAGGATGGCCTAATTCATTTTTTACGCTATTGTTATTTTACATCTTATGCCAAATAATCACCGTCATAATATATAAATTATCGACTATTTATATTCAGAATAATTTTATTAAAAAAATGGACTAATAATGAAAGGACTAACAGCAAAGAAATCCAAAGTCAAATTCCCCACAATAATAGGATATACATTTATTTCCTTATCTATCATACTACTATTAATAATAAGTTATGCAATAATTAATACATATGTTAGTCTTAAATACGAATCCGACGGAGGTCAGTTAGAAAGTTGGATAGAATGCAATATTGCGACATTAAAGGTATTTTGGGGATATACATTTCTATCAATCATCGTTGCATTCCTTTTCATAATCACAAATAATGAAAAAAAATAATATTAAACCTGCAAAAAAAGATTATTTCAAACTAATGCATATAGAACGTTCAATGATAAATAAAAATCTATTTATTAGTATAATTTTAATATTTTCGGGCTTATTTTTTATTAGCCATTATTTTTTAAAAGATAAAGTGGATTCCAAATTAGATCTGATGGAAATAAACGGCAGGCTTTATGATTATTCATTTAAAGAGAATAGAAGTATTAGAAGTCACACTTATGACTATAATATTTACTTAAGTGAATATAGAACTAGATTCCAGATAAGTGCTGACCTTGTTGATTGGTTTAATAGAACACATTTTGAACAAACTGTAAAAACAGGTGATTCATTACGCATCCTAATCTCCCAAAATGACTATAAAAAAATAAGGAGTAAAGAAAACGCTATTGTATTTGGGATAGAAAACCATAATGGGATTTATATGGAAGCCGAAAATTCTATAAGAGCATACAACAGTAGTTTAACATTGTATGGAGGATTAGCATTTGTAATAGGTGGTATTTTCTTAATCCTAAAAGATAAAATAAAGCCAAAAGACTAAAGATCTTTTGACTTTATAGAACATTTATTTGGATAACATAGCCACAATGGAAATATTGCATAATCAAGATAAGTAGTATCTTTGCAAAAACAAGATTAGAAATGGAAGAACCAATATTAAACGAGCATAACAAGACCGAATTTCCGCCAATGCATATAAGCGAGTTTAACACATACACAATTTAATTTATTAATATTCAATAGTTTAACGCTAATAAACTGCTTGATTAAAAAATGTTAATCAAAAAAGATCATTCAATCTTTAATCTATTTTTAGTTGGCAATACAAACAAAATCAGTTTCTGAAATATATTGAAATTTCAAAGTAAGAAAAATTCGAAATAATGCAAACTTTTTTTTTTAAAAGTATACATTATAAATATAACATTTATATCTTTGTCCTAATTAACTTTATAATAATACATATGATTGATATTAATTTTCTTACACCGTTTTTCAAAGAATTTCTTAACAAAAGAGAAGAAAAACGCAATAACGATAAGGCCTTATATATGGAAATAAGAGATAAATTATTAACACAAGATGGGTCTATTAGATTTATAAGGGAACATAATTTTAGAGATCCCTTTAATTGGAAAAGTCTTTCTCAATTAAATAAATTCGAAAATGAAATGAAAAAAAAATCATTCTTTTTCTTTGATTTAGAAATTGAAAAGATTAAACTTAATTTAAATGAACACATTGCACATTTTAATGAATTGATATGTATTAATACTTTCGTAGTTATTAATGATATACAATCAGTTCCTGAAGAATGGGAATATAAAAATAATGTCCACTACAATAAAGTAGTTAATGAAATGAACCAAGAAGCAGATAAAATTTCCGAAATATATGATAAATTTATAATAAGAGGGAAAAAAAAATTTAGAGTATAAATAAAAAGCCCCCAAAATTGTTATGTCTAATTTTTGGAGGCTTATTATTATTAAATATTAGAATCAAAAACATACTCGAAAACTTCATTAGCTGGACTGAGAGACGTAAACCAAACATTATAACCGCTAGGTGAATCTGAATAATACGCTGTTGCACTTCCGTTAATTGTATATGTGCTATTAGCGGGAACTGTTATATTACCTCTGCTTGTTTGAGTTTCACCCATTACTAAATTGTCTGCTATATCGTGCTCAAAGAACTTAACAAAAGTATAACAATTAGTTAATGTCGTACTACTACCACCGCTATTAGTAATTTCAATTGTATAAATAATCTCATTAGTGTTGTGATCGTCATTTAGCCAACTACAATTTATAATTATCATTATATTAGATGAAGTACTCTTTATTGTGATATTTGATTTAGTAACTGAATCCAAAGGATAATATATTATTCCCCCAGGAATTGATAAAGTACTAGTATTAACTGTATCGGACAATAGAGGATAAATATAATAATTACCTGCTGAAATATCAGATATTGGAATATCTACATAAGTAACACCGCTTAAAATTGGACTTGTTGCAGTTATCATTCTTGCGCTAGTTGTTCCGTTAGTGCTTACCATGTAAGCACCCATATAAGTGTTTTTTATTGAATCAATATCAGATATATTAATTGAATAATCATCTTCTGTATAAAACATTGAAACCTGTGTACTTCCCGCCGAAATATACGCAATTTCGGGTACATCTACCGTTATGGGACTTTCTGCTGTATGATTATAATTGCGAAAGTCACCTAATCGATAAGGATAAGTAGCCCCGCCTGTGGGCTTGTCATAGCTCCAAGTTGTTCCAGTACTAATAATATTTAATATACCTGCAATACTATTAGATGAAGTAATTGATAAACCGCAATCACCGTTAGCACCTTTAAATGTTGTTCCCTTTACTGGTTTATGTTTAGACCATTTGTTTATTTTATTTGAAGTGCATAATTTTCCCACGTCATTAGTTCCGTGTCCGAGCGTTGCACTTATTAAAGTTGTTGTTATTCCTGTTAATGGTAACATATTGTTATATTTTTTTTGTTTTAATTTATTATTTAATTCATTGATTAATAGCCAATTGCAAAAAACCATCCTTCTGTAGCATCGAGCACAGCGTAAAATGTTGAAGTTGTTAAATTTCCTGCGTGATTAGCCCCAAGTGAGCCCGTCGACGTTCTGTTAGTTGTTATTTGTATACTTAAACATTTGTGTGGGAATGTGAGAGGAAATTTATAAATTCCATCATCACCAGATAATCTACCCCATTGCCAGATTAAACCACTTGTAAGTATAGTATAACCACCTTCATAAACATATTTTCCCGAACTACTATTATAATAAGTACCTGATATTGAAGTAGTTCCACCTGATAAATTAGCAACTGTGCTAGATAAAGAGCTTACATTACTATTCAATGTTGATACTGTGCTACTCAATGAGCTTACAGTACTATTCAATGTTGATATATTATTAGCGTTAGTATTACTAGCTAAATACAGACTATTAATTGCAGCACTGTTAAATGTGCTTGTAAAGTCGTTATCTGCGTATGAGCCACCAAAGCCGCTACTATTATTTACAGTTGTGATTATAGATGAAGTTGAACCAGTTCCAGAGCCCGCCCCGAACGCACTTATTTCGCCTCCTGCGGTTATTTTGCCAGTTACCATTAAATCACCCGATATAGTACCACCAGTTAAAGACAAATAATTAGAATTAGTAGGTTTATTACTTATACAACTGTAATCAAGTAAGTTAATAGTATTTCCTGCACTGTTTTTTGTATACAATTTTTCTTGTCCTACAAGGTTACAGAGAGCTAACTCACCTGTAGTTAGCCCCGTTGGAACGCTTGTCTTTGTGCTATTTCTTATTATTACACTCATTTATAATTGTTTATATTGTTATATTATTTATTACCAAGTACCTCCATTTATGTCCGTTACTGTTGTAACAATAGTAATGTTGCCCGAACCGTCAAAGGTTGCCGAGCCTGTGGCGTTACCTGATAGTGCAATTGTACGAGCTGTTGTTAGTTTAGCTGCACTTGTTGCACTTGTTGCACTTGTTGCGTTACCACTTAGTGAAGCTGTTATAGTACCCGCTGAGAAGTTACCCGAACCGTCTCTTAACACCAATTTATTAGCTGTATTTGCTGTTGCACTGTCGTTGTCTGAGTAAACCCAATACCAAGGCATAGCAGTAGAACCCAGAGTATCAGTACTCTTAAAATTATTTGAGAATAAATGTCCTCCATTTATAGCACCGCTATTTACATTTACCGTTCCTCCTGCAATTTCTAAGCTTGAATCTGCGCTAGTTGCACGTGTCATAGTCCAGACTGTACTAGCAGAACCAACGTTATTAACTACATATATACCGTTTTTTGTATTATCTGTTTGATTCTTAATTAATACTCTATCATTAACCGCAATTGTTACACCGTCTAATATTAATGCTCCTACTGCTGTAGCTGTTAAAGTTGTAGTTGTTCCAGTCGCATTTAAGTTGGTTGTAGTTGCAGCAACTACATTTTTCTTATAAGCCGAATCAGGCATATAGGTTAAGTCTAATTTATTCCAAGTTGGTGCACTTGTGCCATTGCTTACTAATACATAACCCGCTGTTCCTGCTGCTGTTGAAGCCATTCCAGAAGTACTAGCACCGTAAACAATTCCGCCCTGATTTAATGAACTCATATTTGTACCACCGTTGCTAACTTTCAATGTACCACCGAGTTGTAACGCTACGTCAGCACCGCCATTGAAGCCAATTGTAGCACCACTTAAACCACTAGCACCACCAATTGAGAAGTTACGACTTGTTGATAAATTGGTTGCAGTTGTTGCATTACCAACTAGGGCCCCACGAAAATTAGTTGCTGCCATATCGCCAAGTGCACCGCTGAACACCTCAGAACTATTAACCGCATCAGGGATAAAAGAAAAATAGCCCGTACTGTCATCCATACCGAAGAATCCCACTTTTGCGGCTGTACCGTTGTGCCATTTATATTCAATACCTCTATCTTTTGAATCGTCCACAGTGGGGGCTGTATCACCTCCTAAAGTTAAGATAGGGTCGTCAATTGTTACAGTTGTACTGTTTACGGTTGTTGTTGTTCCATTAATCGTAAGGTTCCCACCAATAGATAAATTACCAGAGATAGAACCACCTGAACTAGATAGAGCGTCCGTAATTCCATAACCGCTGAGTGTAGTTGGATTTGTTCCCGCTGTTACTCGTCCTTGTGCATCAGTTGTAACGCTTCTATAAGTTCCCGCTGTACCTGTGTTTTTTAATGTTGCTGTTATACCTGTTGTTCCTGAGCCTGTAATATCGCCAGAAATTGAAATATTCTGATTACCTGTTAAATATTGATTGTGTGTATGAGTTGTAATGTTTCCAGTTAATACACCTTCTACTTGACTTTTTGAAATTGAAGTTAAATAAGCACTATCATTTGTTAGTTGACTAACCTTTGAAGGTATTGCAATTGTAGTATTAGAACTACCGTCATAACTTCCTGATTGATAACCAGAAAAACTCAATGTATACGGGTTCTTTCTTGCATCTGTTAGCCTGCTATCACCCTCTAATATTGCTGTTGCTCCTTTTGTAATACTTAGAGTTGTACCACTCTTTGTAATATTTGTAATTACATTACCTGCACCGCTATTTTGAATTGAGGTTGCAGAACCACTCTCTAAATTTCCAATTCGGCTTAAAGCATTATTAGTATTACTGTTAATATTTGCGATTGTATAAGCATTGAAAGTATTAGAATAGTCTGAGTCTGAATAAGTACCGCTTAAATCTGAACTGTCTAAAACTGTGCTAATTAAACCGCCACCAGTTCCAGTGCTTCCAGTTCCTGAACCAAACGCACTTAATTCACCTGTTGAATACGTGTTACCTGAAATTTGGAGATTCCCATTTACAATTGAAAGTCTGTTTAAAACTGCTCTTTCTTCATCAGTAACAGTAAGATTTTTCACCTCATTATTACTGTTTTTCATCCATAATCTTTCAGTTCCCGCTAGAGTCGTTAATGCTAATTCTCCCGCTGTAAGTCCACTTACTGGAACTGTTGTCTTTAATGAATTTTTTATAATTACTGCCATTGTATATATGTTTTTATATTTATTATCTAACTATAAATACAATGTCAATTATATTTCTTACAATTAAATTTCAAAAAAAATGAAAAAAAAATAGTATTTAGGACCAAAAAAGGCAAAAAACGAAAACTTTGAAAAACTCCGTGTGTGACAAGCTTACTTCCCTGCGGTTTCGGTTGCCTCAATCGCTAAAATTTTACCCCCCCTCCCCATTAATTCACATGTGAATCACATGTGAAAACAATATCATTTTATCACTTTATTAATCATTATTAAATAAAAAAACTCGCAATACAATTAAGTACTACGAGTCTTCACAAAACAATATATAACAATATAAACTATTTATCTTTATCAATACATATCTGTCTGCATTTACATTCTGAGTTATAGCAGACTAATGAACTTAACTTATTATTTTTTAGTTGTTCGTTTGTTAATTCTTTTTGCAGTTCTACTAACTGTTTACGCAATGAGGATAACTGATTAATATATTCATTTATCTCTGTTTGTTTATCATTTAATAGCTTCTGTAACTTATCAATCTGAGATAGAGTAAATTCTAATTGATTCTCATAAACATCATTTGATTTCTCTTTAATGTCTAATAGTTCTTTACTTGAATCAATGTTTTCTTTATCCTGTTCTTTCTTTCTATTCTTTAACCACTCATAAGCTTTAACAATGTAAGGAAATATATATTTCTTGCTCGCTATATAACTTATTATAGTTCCTGCTACTGTGCTTATAGTTGTTAATGTTTCAGTTGTTATTAGTTCCATTCTTTATATTGTTTTGTGTTTAATTATTATAATAATAAATATATAATCAATTGAATATTTATTAGTAAATTGTTAAATTATTTTCAAATATATTTACCACGTTCCACCGTTTATATTAGTTATCTCTGAGACTGAAGAACTATAATTTATAATACTTCCTGTTCCTGAATTACTTATGCTATCTAATATGTTATTAGTACGTGCAAGTGCTGTTCTTGTTGACTCACTTGTTTTAATTGTATCAATTACTTTTCCTTCTCCGTCAGTCATTTCTATATTTGATAAATCTATATTATCTATTGATAGTTGAGTTAATGTAATACGTTGTGAATTATTTGCAAAGTCTATAATAGTACCCGACAAATAGAATTTATTACTATTCAATATAGAGCTATATATAACAGGGTTAATATATATGTTATCTGTTAGCTGTATATCACATTCAATCTTATAACTCTTTGTTAAATAATTAGAATGAATAGTTCTTATTAATAACTGCTCTAGGTTGCTTACTTGTCCGCTTCTGTTAAATGAAGTTGCTAATTGATATTTATTATTATTCAAGTATAACAGATTAGCCTTACCAATTTTTATATTGCTTTTGTTTGCAGAGCACACTTTAATATCTACACTATCATAATCAGTTTTTACATTCTTATTGATATAGCTATTACATACTATATCTGAAGTGTCTAATTTATCACCGTATTTGTCTAGTACTTCAATAGTTACAGACTGAAGTAATATTTCACGTAATATATTATTCTTATCGGTCCAATATGCGGCCTGTCCCGCCTTTGGATTTGATATTAAACAAGAATAAATAACTAATTTAAGATAGCAACCGCCAGCCACATTAACGCTTAAACCCTTATTAAAATTATCACTTGTATAACTGCTTTCTGAAAAAGTATTCCATTCATATTTTGATATAATATTCGAGTTCGTTAGTTGAGTGTTTAGACAAGTTATATCTGTTGTACTCAATGGGGTTGCAGTACTCGCAAAGTTCATTCTGAAAGTGTGCTTTGTCTTGCTTGCTATATCTGTTTTCCAGACTAGATTTTGTGCGCTTACATTATCCAGATATGATATAATATTCCCGTTCACATCTAACATAAATAAATCACAGCTTAACTCAGCACATTGCGAATTACTTTTATCGTACTTTATTCCCTGAGCTACTTCTATTGCATCTACATAAATGTCGAGAGGATTAATTTTAGCATTGATATATATACTTGTTTTAATGTTTACTTTATTTACTCCTTGAGTTGATATTAAATATTCCTGAGGCTGAAAGGTTAAACCCGTTACAGGCTCATTATTAATAGCTCCTGAAGTCTCAATTGTTCTAGGTATTTTTACACCTGTTAGTGTGTCATTACTTCCGTTAGTTGTGTATAAATAATAATTAAGGTTATCACTTGTAAAGCCTGTATCATTACTATATATGTATTGATAACCATTGTAACCATTATAACCGCTTACAGGTGTTGTAGATACTAAATTATATAAATCGTCCTTATTTACTTCCTTATCAAATATCTCATTATTAGCATATAAACTAGATGTTAATTCAACATTATTATATATAGTATCAAATTCTAGTGTTGAATCGTCAGAACTAAATAAACCTTTTAAATCAACTTCATTTTTATTAAGATTACCACTTGATATATATACACCATCTTTATATTTCTTGAATGTTGTATTATTTATAATTGAATTAATATCATAGATATAAAACTCATTATCAATCTGTACTAACATCATTCCAAAGCTTTTTAATACATTTTCAATAACATCTTTAAGGCTCATAGCTTCGTCTTTTTCATCATAGAAATTAGCGGATTGAATAAATAATTTATGAAAAATAGTCTCATTGTCTGCGATTTCAAAATCTGTTGAAGTAGTAGAACAACCTATATTTATTGTAGTTGATAGTCCTAATATATTTAAACATCTATTAATAACAGTGAATAAGCTTACTATATCAGTGTATTTTTCATTATTGTTTAAATATTTCAATCGTTCCAGAATATTAAAATCACTAGCTGTAAATGATACAGTATAATTATCATATTGTGACAATTGTTCAGAATATAACTCACTATCAAGCCAGCCAGACCAATATACAGAACCATTTTTGTAAATTATTACTTTAAATTCTTGCATGTGATCAGTATTTAAATCTAAGTACTGAAACATTGAAGAAGAAATAAGGTTAAGAGTTGCCCCCGCTGAACGGATTATATCTAATTTATCTTTTGCACTATATTCAAGTTCTAGAGGTGTTAAAGTAGCTAATATTTCCGTTGCTGTTGTCGTCCCTGTAGTCAGTATTTCAACTCTGTAATTATCTTCATTGATAGACTTAAATGTATAATAATATTTTATGTTCCAATTCATTAGATTCTACTTTGTTGCTTATTGTAATTATTTAATACACCGACTAATTTTCTTCCGTCAATTTCAAACTTAACATTTCCATTTAATGTATTATTACTATTATTGTTATTACTCATTAAATTATATAAGTTTCCTTGTTGAGTTCTATTTAGTACCATTTCCCCGCTGTTTAGTCTAGCCAGTATTTTATCACCTTGATAACTACTACCACCGACCACACCACCAGTGGCAAATTTTGGAATTGATAACATACTCGCTGTTAATGCTGCAACTGCTGAAAGGGCCAGAATCCAACCAACTACGGGTGTTTCTGCTGCGCTCTTTGCACCTGCTGCAATTGTACCTTCTTTACTTACTGCGTTATCAACTTGTTTAACAGCGATTAGAGCCGAGAGTTGAGGTATAACCGCCGCAATTGCAGATAACATATTTCCGCCCCAACTTACCCAAGCGGCCGCACTATCATTTGTTTGCTGTGTGATATTTCCCATTATTTGACTAATACCAATTAGACTTTGTAAATACTCTTCGTTTGTTTGAACATTTTTTTCATCAATAGTATTATTATTATTATTTTTGAAATTAGTAGATAGTTTTTTTGGTAACTCTTTGCCCTGTGTTTTTTCACCTAATACACCATTTATATTTTGTTGTTTAACGTCCTTAATTTCACCGTATTGGGCTTGAAAATTCAATTGAATTGTCTTATCTTCAAGGTCCTTAACTACTTTAAATAGTTGTTGTCTTAGTTCATCTGTTGCAGCCGAATTATATTTTTTTCTCGCTTCTGCTAATTGTTTGTTTACTTCATCCAGAGAACCAGTATTTACAACTTCATCAACTTTTGAATTTTTTCCACTTTTTCCGACTTTATTGTTAGTTTTCCAACTTCCGTTAATTTTTGCGCTAGTATTGTGTAATTCAAGTGTTGAACTACTTATATCTAATAGCTGTTGATTAGCTGTCTGTCTATATTGCAAGTATTTTTCAATATCTTTTTCGTTTGTATTTTCAATTGTATAATTTAGTTTAGCAAATGATTTAGAACTATATTCTTTCTGTTGCGCATCAATGTTATAGTATTCTTTATCGTAATGTGCTATTTGTGAACCGTTGCGGCCTTCTGTATATGTCACGTGCTTGTTTTTTTCACGTTGATATTTAGCCATATTTTTTTTGTATTGTTCAGCCTGCTTTGCTCTTGTATCTCTATTTGATTCAGTAAATAAATAATCTATCATTTCATCGCTAATCTCACCTGTATAACCACCTTTTGCAATTGTTGCCCTAATACCACCATAATACGCACCATTATTTGCATTTGCTAAATCTTTTTTTCTAGCTGAAATTTTAACATCTGTTTGTTGTGCTAGATTATTATACTTGTTTCTCTCTGCATCTGATAATGTTTTATCTTTTGCCTTATCAGCATAAATTTGTTTTTTAGTACTTAAATTGTTGATTTCAATGTCATTAAATAGTTTTTTACTGTCTAGTTCGTCCAGAACATCCGCCAATTTTCCAGCCTTATTAATACTATTTTGAAGGCCACTTAAAAAATTACTAAAATCACCCCTTGAAAGAGCATTAAAGAAAGTATCTACACCCGTGCTAGCTTGTTCTGTTACACGTGCGAATGCGTCCGCTGTACCCTGTGTTGCATCTATAGTCCTGTTGAAGACCTCAGCCGCACCCATAGCAAGCCCAAACATACCAGCAAGCCCTTTTATTGAAGTTGATATTGTTGAAGTTATACCGTCTAGGTCCTTAACTTGTTGTTTGCTTTTTGAAATATTGTCATTGAAATTCTTATTATCAAGTAGTATTCTTGTTACCAGATCAGCCATTTATATTATTATTTAATTCTTTTATTATTTCGTCAGATTTTTGTTTAATTCTTTCTTTATCCTCATTTGTAATAGTTTCAATTTGTTCTTCTATTTTTTCGTCCCATGTGAATTGCATTAAATCAGTTGCTTTTATTTTTTTTGAACTATTTACCTGAGCTGTTGTATATGCAAGCATTCTAGTTTCTTCCCAAGAATTTTTAAATTTATATTGTAAACTATTTAGAATTAGTTCAAGTTCATACATTTGTATTTTATCAAAAAAATATTCTATTGAACAAATAGAGTACTCTATTACAATTATTCTAAATAGTTCCGCAATCGTTACTTTTTTTTTGAATCTATTTCTTTATCGTCAGCTTCACTAATAAATTGATTCTGTTTAGCAAACTCATTTGTTAGCCATTCATTGAATTGTCTGAATAAATTAATATCCTCATCGCACAAATCTATTAAGTCATTGAATGTTAGTTCAGTTTCTGGACAATTAGCCAGAATAACAGAATAAAAAAACACATATAAATCCGTCATCGTCTGAGGGGTGAAAGTTTTTCCTGTTAGTTTTTCATAGATAAATAAAGCTCTAATAGTATATTTAAGCTCGTATTTTTTTTCTTTGATTGTTATTTCCATAGTGTTATATATTATAATTATAAATAGTTTAAATAATGATTTTTGTTGATATTTTAGCACAAAAAAAGGAACTACTTTCGCAAGCAATTCCTTTTCAAAAAAAATAACTAAATAAATATGAGATTTTATAATATGTCAACTATTATCATTAAGCTCTAGGTGTTAAAGCTCCTGTGCCTTCCATATCACATGTGATAGTTGCGGCTCCGTCCATTTCACCACTATTATTGAGATTAGTAATTATAGCAGTACCTATATAACCTTTAGTTGCTTTATCAGTTGAGTAAGCAAATAAAACAGGTGTGTTATTTGTCATTAAGGTAAATAGTTTAGCGTATCCGTTAGCTGTATCATCAGTATACATATTACTTGTTGATACTTTATAAGAGAGTCTTCCCGCAATTTTTTCGCTCCATTTACCAGAATCCTTAGAGGATGTTTCAATAACACCCGCTGTAATGTCTAATGAACAACTTTTTGCTGCTGCAATTGCAGTGTAACCAGTTGTACCACTTATGAATAGATTTAGATCAGTTCCGTTAATTATCATTGTGTTTGTGTTTTAAATTGTATCATTTTATTTATATATATAAATAGTTAATAATTTCTTTTTTATAAAGATTTTATTGAAAAAGTTAAGCTCTGAGCAAAAGAATTTTCTACAAAATCTTCCTCAGCACTTGTAAGTTTACATTCAATAATATTTATTCCTGCAAAAATTCCTTTCTTCAGTTCCAGGCTATTTCTTACAAGTTGTGCAACTTCCACACTATCAGTATAGTTAGCTGCTCCTATAATTACTTGAATATCAGTATTATTATAAGCTAATCCATCTTTGGAATATTCAGGTGTTAAATTATTTCTCTTATAAACAATAAAAGGAAAAGTAACCGAATCAGGTGCAATAAGTGCATAGATATTAGACCCAACTTTATTTTTTAATTCTGTTGAAGTTGTTAATATATTAGATATTGCTTTATTGATTAATAGACTCATTTACTATTTATATTTACTGTTTATTTTATTTACCGCATCAGAAATTATGTTATCAATGCTTGCAAAGACTTCACTTTCAGACTGTTGTTTAGCTGTTGCGAAAAAGTGAGATGCAATTATAGAGCCTCTATTAGCTTCTTTGTTTAGCTTTTTTCCGTTCCTTTTCTTATTGATTCTTATAATAGTTCCAAGCTCGAAAAATTTAAGTCTGAAGTCCCCAAGCAAGTGCACTTTAGCTTCTGTAGCTTCTTTGTTAACCTTTAATCTTATCCCTGAACTTAATGTTTTTTGATTCCATTTATTTTTTGAATAAACATTCTTAACAACATTCTTTAAATTGTTGATAGTGGACTTTCTTAGTATAGTTGCAGCCTTCCTGAGTGCATTCCTGAGTGTTTGTTTTCTTTCTTTAGAATTAAATTCATTAAACATTGCCAGAACTTTAGTGCTGTCTATATTTGCTTCATTACTCATTATTCATTAATTAACTCTGCGATTATTGTTTTTTTCATTAACCGATTGTCTGAGTCAATACTAATAATTCTATACTTTTTTTTGTCGTAAATAATTCGCATAGACTCGTTTATATCAACATAATACCTGATTACAAAGGTTAATTGGTTAGTTATCACAACTTCACTATTTTGTACTACTTTATTACCTGAGTTGAATTTAATATCAGCTTTGCAATTTACATTAGTTACCCAACTTTCAGACTCAGCCCCGTAAATATCTTTATTTGTATTAACCTTTTGAATTTCAATTAAATATTTTAATAATCCTGCCTGCATAATTGTTAATATTTACGATATAATGAAATTAGATAATCAAAAGCTAGAGGTACTTTGTTTACACTCGCAAAAGCCACTGGTTCTCTATTCGCATAGAATTGACCGACCATTAAAAGTGTTGCCTGCTGTAAAGATTTGGGAATTTGATTAATTGTTTCGCCTGTTGCATTAGTAATAAGTAATAATGTATCTGAGTTAATGCTTTGGCACACAACATCTTCCGCAACATCTATAAGCTGTTGAATATAACTGTCTTCCTCTGTGTATGAAGAATCAATATTTAAGTGTTGTTTTGCTATATTTAAATTGATATACATTATTATATTATTGTTAAATTGAATTATTGAAAAACAATAGATAAGGGCGCATTACACGCCCCTAATTACTGTTATTTTTAATTATGCTGAAAAAGCAGTAACGAAAGAAGAATTTCGTCTAGGTTTAGCGTCAAAGTAAGCATTAACAACCAAACGAATTTTACCGTTAGCGGCTTGTGTGAACTGGTCTACTGTGATATCAATTGCGCCCCATTGTCCGATTACGTAATCAGAGAATGAACCAAATACTAAACCATTAGTAGGTAAACCGTTAGATGTCAATACTTTGTAACCGTCCATCTCTGCACCTTCCATAATCATACTTGCATTTGTACCCTTTTGAGTAGTTTTGTAAACAGATTTCGCTTTAGGTGACACAATCCAAACTTTTTCGCCGTAATTTTTTCCTTCTAAACCTTCTTCAAGTCCTACAACTTTAGCGTAAGTAGTTACTGCGCTAACAGGTGCAACAACTGAGAAAATTCCTTGAGGTTGAGTAGTTGAACCGCTGAAATTAGATAAAATTGAAGCTTCCAATTTTTCAGAAATTGCTGCAACTAAATCGTTCATTAACAACTCTTCTGCTGAATTACTGTCTTGATTAAGGAACTGTTTTGAGATGTCTAAATAAGCTGTGAGGCGTTTTGGTGCTAAATCAACTTCTGCAAATGTTCCCGCACCGTCAGAAGCTGCTGAGGTTTCGCCAGCCCAAGCCACGTTAGAGCCCGAATAAGTTGGAATTGATACATTACCAATCAAGCCACTCATAAATTGAGCTCCTGCTGCTGATAAGGTTAGATTATTTCTTAATGCTGTAACAATACCGAGTTTGTCAGTTGCGATATTTGCTGAACCATTACCAAGGGCTGAAATATCACGGCTCTCAACATCGCCCAAAGGCAAAAGAATTTGACCTGAGTAATTTTGTCCTGCTTTTCTCATTTCACTAATACCTTGATTATTAATAGCTTGCGCCATTTCATCAAGTGGTTGATTATTTACTATTGCGCTAATTGCTCTAATTAATTTAAAGTCTTTCATAGATTTTTTTGTATTTGTTTGTTTATTTCTTTTATTTTATTCTATTGGTTGAACTTCTTCTTGTTCTTCCTCAATTTTGTAAGTTTCTAGTTCTTTTTTGATTTCTTCTAGTTGAGTGTTTAACTCTGCTACTGAGGTTTTTAAATTGTCAAATTCTGTCTGCTCGTCCTCTGTCATTGTTCTAACTTCCAGCTTGCATTTATCAACAATCTCGTTCATTTTTCTTTTGATAATGTCTTTTTTATCCTTGATTTCTAGGCTATTCATATTGTTATTATTATTTATCTTTTATTATTTCTTCTATTTCCATGTGTAGATTATTATAATAGTCTTCCAATTTTTCACGTTCTATTGCTGTTTCAAGTGATCTACATTTAACTGAGGTTGAACTATATGCGGGAGAATACACAGGGCTACAGTCGTGTAGTCTATCAAACTGCTTAATAGTTCTTATGTAAGTTCCGTCTGATTGTTTTTCGAGTTCGTCACCGCCTGAGGCGATTGTAAACGCAAAAGATGAACTATCAATATCACCCCTGCGCAAGTTTTCTAACAATTCTTCACCGAGTGCGCTTTTTGGGGCTTCAAAAGTGTATCTAAGTCCCTTATTATCAATTGATAAGAATAAAGAACCTTTACCGAATTTATTACGTGCTAATATTCCTCTATCTTCGTTGTGATTAAGCCAGCATTTAATATCACTTTTTTTTAGAATTTCATCCGTAATTGCTTCAGGTGCTATAATTTCTTTGAATAAAATTCCTGTTTTTTCATCCTGCATTAGTTCGCTCAATGAGTTGAATATTAGTGCATAACCTTCTACGGTCCTGCTTCCTTCCTCAGTTGTTAATGCTCTAATTTCAGAATTAATATATCTTTGTTCTATATTTGTGTTTTTCATTTAATTGTTAAATTATATGTATAATTATAAATATCTAAATGTTTGTTTTTTGATATAATTTTTTAAATTTATTTTTCTGTATTTTTTTCATCTTTTGAAATTGATTCTGTACTAGTCATATTTAGCTGCATATAAGTCTTGTCACCGCCTGCAATCGCTTCTAATCCAATCTCTTGACGAATCTCGTTCGGTGTGATAGCTGAGATGTTAAACAACTGTTGATAGTAAGTTGCTAATGCTGCCTTATCAGTTTTAATTAATTTAGTTTCATCAATATTTACAGATAGATTGTTTTCACTAGGTCTAAATAATTTGCGGCTAAATTCTAACTCTATGAGGTCAATCCAAGGCTGCAAGGTCTGACTAAGAAAAGCTAACTGTGTAGCTTCTATAGTGCTGTAAGAACTGTGTGTTAAATCACCAAGAAGAACTGGACTAAGGCCAAAAAAGCGTGCTATATCAGTTAAATTAAATTGTCTACTTTCTAGTAATTGTGCATCTTTATTTGTGATTTGAATCGGTGTGTAACTCATCCCATTACTTAACACAGCAACACCGCCCGCAACACCGTTGTAGGTCTGTTGCCATTTTGATTTTAAATCTGAAATTTGGTCGTCTTTCATCGGTCCTGTAGTTTGAATATAGCCCGACAAATTACAACCTGATTTAAAGAAGTCGCCAGCTTGTTTTTCTGTATCTGAACTGATACACAGTGTATTATACGCATAACTTAATACTGATATACCATACACACCGTTATAACTATTTTTTACTAGGTGAATCATATTACAGGGCTCAATAATTCCTTTTACTGCGGGTGTTGAATAAGATAATTTATTCGTCAACTCATTGTAATTAACCGTAACAAGTTCAGGTCTAAGAAATTGCAATTCAATTGCGTTGCCTTTTGTGTCTCGCTTGATATAACTATAGCCATTACCCCTCAGCAATACACTACTAACTAGTAATTTAATCCATTGGTAACGGCTCATTAATGGGCTAGGCGATTGATTAACTAACTTATATGCTGAGTGCTCAGTATATTTAACTTTATAGCCTCCTTTGTCAATATTAACATAAGCGGGTAACATTGCAATTGAATCACTAATCAAGTCTACAGCTCTATATACTGCGCTCAGTCTCATAGCAGAATCAACACCAGCCGAATATGAAGTTACACCGTTAAACCCGAATGAGTCCGCAAAAGAGCGTTGTTCTATTTGTACATCTTTTTTATTTCGTTTTAAAAAATTAAAATTCATTATCTTCTATTTTTATAATAAATAGTTTTGATAATGAATTTTTTTAATTTTTTTGATAAAAATATTATATACCATTATATGAGTATTGAGGTGTAGTTAGATAGCCCCCTAAAACGCATAGCATCGCTATTGTGCCATCAATTTTTTGCATACTTGCTTTATTTTCCTTTTTAGGCTTTATATTTCCGTTGTCATCTGGTTCCACCTTGCAATTTCTGAAACAGTACGCATTTATCCTGTTACTGTCAATAATTACCTTATCCGTTCCGATTAACAGGCGTTCTAATTCCTTTGTTGGTACTGTCATTGATAACATACTTTGTGAATATATTTCAAATGGAAGTCCTAACTGAGTTCCTTGTATAACAAGTTGAGTGCTATTATATCTATCATAGTAGATTTTTTGAATATTAAATTTATCTGAAAATTGTAAAATATCATCTAAAATAAAATCATAATCTGTTACATTTCCTTCATTAATTTCTAATTCATTTTTTTGTGCCAGAGTTGATATTTAAAGCTGTTTGGGTTGCCTTCCAGAGCTGAACTAGGTAGATAATATTTATTATAGAAATAGTATTTATTATCTTTAAGTAACATTAGAGACAAACAAGTTAAATCTTGTGTTGCGGCTAAATCCAAACCTATGTAACAATCACAATTTTTAAAATCCTCTAAATCAATCTTTTGAGTTGCTTTTTTAATATATTTTTCTGGAATCCAAACAGCCGAAGAACTACACCACATATTTAAATTCTTAGTTTTTACACTTGTTTCTAAACTGGTTATATTTTTAGCTTTTTTTATTTCACCTCTTAAATATTCACTAGTTACAGTAACATCTAGGTTAGGATTAGACTTGCTCCAGCATTTTTCATCGTCCCATTTATCCTCATTATCAAGTTGATAAATAAAAGAAAACATTGAATCATCCTGTTTAATATTTTCAAGAATTTCAATATTAGCATCATATAATTGTTTACATATACTATCTAAATTAAAGCCTGCTGTTGAAATAGTCATTATAAGAGGCTGTTCACGCATCCCCATAGACCCTGTAAATATGTCAATCATTTTACTATTAGTAGCTTCGTGCAGCTCATCACATACACAAAATGAAACATTGAGTCCATCTAGTTTTTTTGTGTCACTTGAAACTACTTTAATAAATGAATTAGCTGCTTTAAATTTTATTGTGTCTCTGTAAATTTCAAGTAGTTTTAATTTTGGGTCTAAACTTCTTGCAAATGAAGTCGTTATATTTAATAATATTTTTGCTTGTTCTCTCGAATTAGCTGCAAAATATATTTCGCCTGCTTGCTCTCCGTCCGCTATTAAATGGAATAAACTCAATCCTGCTGCCAGTGCGCTTTTTCCTTGTTTTCGAGCCATTAATATATATACAGACCTACAGAGTCTTTTTTTTGATTCTTTATAATAAAATCCGTAAATATTGGCAATTATAAAGGTCTGCCAAGGTTGTAGAATAAACGGTTTACCTGCATATTTGCCCAGGTAATGTTTAATCAAGCCTATAAATTCAACAACTCTATTAACCGCTTCAATATCAAAGTAATAATCTTCATTTTGTAACAGAGAGAAAAAGCGGGAACACGCTAATTTAATATATCGTCCCGCTGTTATTTTGCCCGCTAATACGTCCTCAGCATACTTGTAATATTCTTGTTCTTCTATGTTATTGATATTCATTATTATATTTGTTATATAACATAAATATCTTTTACAATCAATTTTTATCTTTTTTCAATTGACTTTTTTAAAAATTGTGTTAGAACGTCATTTTCATCTTCTTTTTTGTCATTTATTGATAAATTTTGATTTGATTTTAAACTTAATCCAAATAAATCTGTCAATTTAATAACCTGAATATTAGCGTCCTGCATCACTTTGATTAATGGATGTTTAACCAGTGCACCGAATCGGTCCGTAACGGTTAGCCCATCCACTTCAATTTGATTTTTGCACTTTATAAATAGATTAAAATTTTGTTCAAGTATTAACAAAGATCCTTTCCATTCTTCATTTATTTCACCAAAATTTTTGATTAAAAATGTTCTTATTGCTGCCATGTAAGAGACTGTTTCTTTTTCTAATTTGTTTTTTTTCATAGTTATATTTTATTGTTATATTATTATTAAATAAAAATGCTGCGCATTCATTTAATAAATACACAGCATTTGTAAAAAAAGAAACTTATATGTCAAAAATATGCTATTTAAGCAACATTATAATGTATTGATTCATTAATAATATGTTTGTTATCATTCCTACACTAATGAGGAATAAGAGAGAATAAATTATTGTTTGTGATTTCATTTTGTTTAGTTGTTTAGTTAGTTATTCGTAAGTCGGTAAAGTGTCAATTAAGTAGTCATTTACTCTATTCTTACATTGTTGAATTAACTTTAATTCTTCTTTATCTGTTGAAGTAAAGTCTGCAAATTCGTCATTGATAGTTAGTATTAATTCAATTGTTAGTAATTGAGTTTTTCGGTCTATAAGCTTAACGCATTTATCAAATGTGTTGTTTAATTTATTAGTTAATGTGTTTTCCATATTCTTTTATTTAATGGGGCCCATGTGAGCCCCATTATTATTTATTGTTTAGTGCAATTTATAATATTCAGATAAAATAATTCTAACAGGTCACAAACTTGTGATTTATCGTTATTGTTTAAATCCTGTAAATAATTAGAAATATATACAAGGTAACTTGTTAATTCTTTGCTTGCTTCTTCTTTAATTGCTATAATTGAAGAAAATTCAAGAAATGTATAAATACACTGTTTAGCTCTTGCAGCTTGATTAATTAACTTATTATAATCTTCTTTTTCTGTGATTTCTACAATTTCTTCTGCTGTTGTTGTAAGTACTTGTTCAATTGTCATTTTAGTTGTTTTTTTATTTAGTTATTATTGTTATTCTTTATATAAATATTATATGTTTTGATATTTTACATTTTTATAATGTTAAACTGTGTTAAATATTTAACATTGGATTAATTGATAATTAGATAACAGAGAGTTGTAATTATCAATATTGTTACTGTATTCCTCTTTCTCACTGTTAAGCATTTTTTCAAAACCTAATTGTTCATATACATTTACTAACTGTATCATTCTTTTACTTATATTATTCTGTTCTAATAGTTTCCCGAATTGATATTCATTAATCACTTTTTTTGTTTCTGGTTGTTCGTTTAACAACACTTTTTTTGCATTTTCCATATTGTTATTATTATTTATTGTTATTATTTTATCTTCTATTGATTCTTCTATCTCATTGATAGTATTATTTTCTTCTATAATGTCTTCAATTGATTCTATAGTATCATTGCTATTGTCACATGTGATATTATTATCAATTGATATATTAAGTTCTTCTTGTTGTTGTGCTGTTGTAGTGTCTTCCTGTGCTGTCTCAGCTTCGTTGTGTTGCTCTGTTGCTGTAGTTGTTGCAACTTCGTTAATTATCCATTCTACACCGTGTTGTATTCTATTTTTTTCCAGATAGCCTAATTCTATTAAATGAGCTATTATAGTATAATAACGCTTAATACCTAAACCGCTATTTTTTTGTAAATAAGTTGAATTGAATACGTAAGAATCTGAATTACTAAGGATCATTAACATTATACCTTTTTCGGTTGCGTTAAGTCTAGTATCTTGGGCGATTGAATTACTAATTACAGTGTAAGTTTGTTCTGTTGTGTGTTGCGCTCTGTTATAGGTTGCAATGTTTCTGTAATTGTTTGCATTTGAAGTCATTTTGTTAAGGTTTATACTTTTATTATTTATTGTCAAGGTTGAAAGGAAGGTACAAGGGGTTGAAACCTTAACAAACAACCCCTCTACATACTAAGATAGCTAATTCTTTTCTGTCCTACATTTATAAATATTTCAATATTTCATTTTTATATTTTTATTATTAATTTATTTTACCTAATTTGAAAGATTTAGGGAAATCCCTATTTTGAGTAGGGAAATCCCTATTTAAACAAAGTAATATAAATTATGTGTTGATATATATTATCTATTATATATTACAAATGTACTAGCAAAAAAATGAAAAAACAACTTGATATTTTAACTAAATAATTAAATATTGTTACTATGATATTAAATTCACCAGTTCTACTTTCAATACTATTAATTTCATTACTATTACTTTTAATAGTATTGAAAATAGCAGTCTAATAAATACTAATATAATAAGTAATAAATAAAGAAATAATAATATAATAAATAATAATATAAAAAATTATATAATAGAAAATTTTACAATTAAGAAATAACTATTGAAATTATATATTGAATAATTGTTAATTCTACTTTTACTTATCTAATATATTAATCTATATTCTATTGATATATTATTATATTATTTATAATTATATTTTAAGATAATTTATAATTAAATATTATATTTATTATTCTAATAACTACTGAGAAAAACAACTTATTTCTTTTAATATATGTTAATTGAATAGATAAAATATTTCAATAGAAAAGATAATTTTAAGGGCCTCACAGCCCTCATTATATATCAATTGAATAAGTTATTAGATAAACCACTAATAAGCCCTCAAAAGGGCTTAAAACAACTCTATATATCAATAATTGAGATTAAACAGGAATAACAAAGAAATATAATATATCAACTCTCATTTTTTCTTCTTTCTTCTATATTCCAGATAAGGAAAACAAATACATACATATCAATCATTGAGATAGAATAACAAAAGCAACAAAGAAAGATAATATATCAATGCTAAAGCAATTTAGAGGCCTTCACAGCCCTCATTTATTCCAGTAGTAACAACTAAACAGAAAACAACATATAACTCAATAGAGAGCTTCTAAATCCTTCTTGCATTACCTGAGTATAATTTACGGTAAAATATATTAACATATAAAAAAGCTAAGTACATAGTATAATTATCGGTAAAATATATCAACATATAATTTATTAATATATTTAACATTTTTTAATAATAGATTTCTTTCAAAAAATAAAATAAAAAATATTTATTATTAAAAGAAACTAAAATGAAAAAATCACAGCAAGAAATAGAACTTCAAGAAAAAAAAGACAGGTCTATTACTATTGAATTATTTAATAATTTATTTACCTCTATCAATACAGATATTAGAGATATTACAGCGCATACCGATTTATTCCTAACAGGCTACACTTTAAGCCACAACAAGGCTTATAACGTCGAGATTAAAGAGCGTGAAATGTATTCTAATACATTCCCTGATTGCTATCTAGAGTTAAAGAAATATCAACATTTATTAGAGGATAATTATACTCATTCAATGGTATATTTATGTATTTACAAGGATGCAATTTTAATCTGGAATTTGTCAAATATTGATATGAAAGACGTAACACTAACAAAGAGATGGATGAAGAAAAGCACATTTAACGGTGAAGAAATGGAACTTAAAGATGTCTATTTACTACCAATAAACAAAGCAAAACAATTTAAGATCAATGGCTTACATTAATTTAGGACCAAAAAAACCACGTAAAGACTTCAGAAAGAAAGAACGTCAAGCAGTGTATAATACTAAGAGGTGGAAGGAACTCAGAACACTTAAATTAATGCTAAATTGTCTCTGTGAGGAATGCGAAAAAATGGATAAAGTTACAGTAGCTACCGAAGTGCATCACAAAGATAGTTTTATGAAATATCAAGGAATTGAGAGAGAAGAAAAAGCCTTTGATATTGATAATTTAGAGTCTCTTTGCTCTGATTGTCATAAAAAAGAGCACGGAAAAAAAGATAGTGAATTTAGATTTTAATAAATGATATGAAAAAAGTACTATTGATATTAGTTGTAATTAGCCTAACTATGAATTTATTTCTATTCAATTCAATTAACAAGGTAAATAAAGAGTCTGAATTTAGAGACTCAATTTTAGTTAATATAATGTGTGAGCAAGACTGTAATTTATATATTAAACTAAAAAATGGGGGCCATGTAAGCCCCCAATAAAATAAAACTGGTTAGGGAATTATTTATTAAATTATATTTTAAACCTCTTCTTAATTTCTTCTGTTGTTGGGTGTTTTTCTCTTTCCTTTGCTTCTTCTAAGGCTTTTTGAAATTCTTCTTCATTTGGAAAATCACTAGAATAAAGCTTTTCGTCTTCTTTTTCTTCATCCTCATTTATAATCCCATTCACACCAGATAATTTATTCAATAAATCTTCATTAAATTCAAATTCCATAATCTTAAATTTTAAATGTTAATTAATACGACAAATATACTATAAACTTTCAAATTCAAAAAGTGGGAAACTAATATAATTATCACTATTTTTTAATATATCATTTAATTGTTCAAAAGTATATGTACCCGAATCAAATTTATATTGCTCATCATTACCGTTATATGTAATTGTTTGATTTTCTGTATTAAAATTAAATGATTGCAATGAATTATCAATATACCAACTCTGAAACTCAATTCCATATTTACAGAATATTTCATCATAAAATAATTCATTGTTCTTATATCTAGCACTTTTCACAGTACCCCACAATTCTACCCCATTAGTATATTTCACAACGATTATATTCCAAACTGAATTAGCCTTATAAACTATTATATCACTTATATATTCATTAACCATTTCACGAATTAGTTCTTTATCCCTTCTAATTACATCTTGTTTTTTAAAATAATTAGAGCTATTATTAGAGTTAGATAAATTTTGCAGTGATTTAATTACATTTTTAATTTTTACAATTTCTTTTTTAGTTGATTCTATATCATTTACTAATTTATTTTTTTCAGTATCATACTTATTTTTGTGTTCCATTATAAGCTCAGAAAATTCTTCATCGCTATCAATTACAGATAATAATCTCTTTACAGTTCGCTTATATGTATTTGTTATTTGTTCAAATTCACTTTCTTTATTTTGAAGCAAATGTTCAAAATTTACGAGTTCTTTTTTATTAGCCTCAATTCTGTTAGTAGTTGTGTTTTCTATATTTATTTCAGCAAACATTTTTAAACTTAGTTGCAAAACTAAGCCGTCTAATTTAGTCTGTCTCATTTCGCCCCCGACAAAACAAGTTTTAGGCTTATTTTTTCTTGAAATAGAATTATAACACTTATATGTGCGTGCTACATTTTCGAGTACCGAAGGTACATTTTTTCCGACTCCAAAATTTCCCCCACAATGACCACACTTTAATAAATGTTTAACAAAATTATCGTGTTTTATTCCTAGATTTTTATTGCATCTTCTTGAATAAATTAATTCATTTACCTCATTAAATAATTCATCTGTAACGATTCTTAATTTTTCATCAACAAATTCAAATTCATCTAATATTTGCCTATTTTCCCTTTTATTATAAGGTAGTTTATTACTCGGCTCTGGTTCGTGAAATTTAAAATTTCTTTTCCCTATATAAATTGTATTTTTCACTAACCTATTTAATGAGGATTCCCGCCATTTTAAATTTTCACTATACTTCTTATATTCTTTTTCTTCTTCTTCATTTTCTAACCTTTCATTTTGCTTAGTGGTTATTCTTGCCGAATATGGTGAAGGAATTTTTTTTGAGTTTAAATAATCACATATAAAAGGAGATGCTTTTTTTTCACTATACATCTTATATATAATCCTAATTACTTCGGCTTCCTCTTCATTAATTACTAATTGTTTATTTACATTATCATAACCATAAGGAGCAAAGCCGCCAGTATGACCACCTTTTTTTGTTTTTATTATTCTACCACCTATAGACCTTTCTGCGAATAGTTCTACTTCATAACTAGCCACCACCGACAAAACAGCAATTAATATTTGTGTTCCAATATCAACCGTATTAGCACGAACCCAAATATTTTGTTTTTGAAAGTATAAATCAACACCTTTTTTTTGGAAATCTTTAATTTGTTGTTGTAACTCTGTGGCATTGCGGCTACAGCGAGTAAACTCGCTAAATAATATAGTACAAATTTCCCCATTATTTACCTTATTTAATAGTTCATTATATGCAATTCTTTCTTCAAAAGTCGAATAACCGCTAATAATATCTTTAAATATCATATCATTATCAATTTGAATATTATTATTATTAGCAAAATCTAATAATTCTATACTCTGTCGGTCGGTTGTCTGTTGACTTGAGCTTACTCTACAATACAGGGCTGTCTTTTTTTTCATATCTTTGTGATATTAAATCATATATTATTAATTATGAATACAAATATAGATAAGGTAAAAGACAAATCAAAGTTTATGGATGTGTTAATTTCACCAATGCATTCTGCTGAACACATTTTAAATCAGACTATGATTAGAATGTTTGGCTGCGAAAGATCAAGAACCAACCATATAGAAAAGAAAAAAAGTAAGTGCGATTATTTTTTAGATGAAGCTCCTACTGCAGAACAAATTGCTGAAATAGAAAACAGAGTAAATGAAATCATAAGCCAAAACTTATCTATCACAAGCGCTTTTGTTTCTCGTCAGGAAGTTCCGGAATGTGTAGACCTGAGCAAATTACCCGAAGATGCAAGCGAAACATTAAGATTAGTATATGTTGGCGATTATGATATTTGTGCCTGTATTGGCCTTCACGTAGAAAATACATCTGAAATTGGAACGTTTAAAATAATCAGCACAGATTATTCAGAAGGTAAATTTAGAATCAGATTTAAGCTTGACAGAAAATAATATCATTACCTTTTAAAGAACATGGATGAAAAACAATACAATTAGTATTTGTAAAGGTATTGGTATAATATTAATGGTAATAGGGCATTCAGCTTGTCCTGCTTTTATGGGCCGTTTTATTTATAGCTTTCATATGCCTTTATTCTTTATTGCTTCCGGTTATTTCTTTTCTACAAAATATACAGATGATAAACTATTATTTATTAAAAAGAGGTTTAAAGGATTGTATTTACCATTTGTAAAATGGAGCCTGATATTTCTTTTTCTGCATAACCTATTTTTCAAAGCCAATATTTTAAATGCTCGTTTTGGTCGTTCAGAATTATTTAGTTCTGAGGATATTATAAAGAAAGCGTTCAACATAATAACCAGCATGGGCGACTATGAACAAACATTTTTAGGCACATTTTGGTTCTTACGTGCATTGTTTATATCAAGCATCTTATTTTGCCTTCTTTTTTATCTTATCAAAAAGCTATTTAATTTGAGGAATACGAATACAGCTCTATTGATTTGCTTAATTGCATTTATATCCGGATTTATAATGTCTTTATGGAGAATTAAGCTTCCATACATACCTCAAGGCGGAATCAGAGAGATATATGGTATATTCTATTTTGGCGTAGGTTTTATATTTCGTAATTCTAGAATAAATGAGAATCTAAAATATGATAACGCAATATTAATATCGTCATTTATTCTAGTTTGTATAATCTCATATATAAATCCTACTTCATTAGCATCTAATCCCAAATTAAAGTTGTACTTAGGAACATTTATACCCGCAATTCTGGGATGGATTATGACATACAAATTTTCGTCATGGTTTGATCGCAGAAAGAGTTACAACATTGCGTATTTAACGATAAAGAAATCTCTTTTATATCTGGGAAACAACACAATGCCCATTATAGTACTCAGTATTCTGAGTTATAAAATCGTCAGTTATATAAAAATTGCTTATTATGGTCTCGACCCATTATTGATTGGATGCCATCCGGTAATATCCTGGCGAAATAATATTTTCTGGATCTTTTATTCTATTATCGGCTTAACAGTTCCATTACTCCTAAATTACTTATTCTCGCGAACCAGGTTCTTGAGATTCCTATCTTTTAAACAATAGGAAAAATTGACATTAGAAGCCAGTTTGAAAAGAAATTTTGGCAGCGCAAAGAGACAAATATTCAGTAAACCATCTTGGCATGAACATTGTTATTTATTTAGTGAAATTGAGTTCAAAAAAAACCCAGTTCATTATAGATTTAATGTTTAACTTTTAAAAGATAGGAGATTAAAATTATGATGCCTGTTAGAAGATCTCAAAATTGGTTACCTGACGTATTTAATGATTTATTCGACAACAACTGGATGGTCAAATCAAGTGCTACAGCTCCTGCTATCAACGTAATTGAGACTGAGAGTGAATATAAAGTAGAAGTTGCTGCTCCAGGAATGACAAAAGAAGATTTCAATATCAGAATAGATGAAGATAATCAGTTGGTTGTCTCCATGGAGAAGAAACAAGAAAACAAAGAAGAAAACAAGGATGGCCGTTATCTGAGGCGTGAATTCTCTTACACTAAATTTCAACAAACAATGTATCTTCCTGACAATGTTGTAAAAGATAAAATCGGAGCAGCAATGGATAATGGGGTACTGACGATTAATATACCGAAAAGGACTCCAGAGGAAGAAAAGAAAGCTCAAAGAGTTATTGAGATAAAATAGACTAGTCTGACTATCTATAATTTGTAAATGAGAAGAGGTTACTACGATACAAAACAGTAGTAGCCTCTTTTTGTATTTAAATACACTTTAGTTAAACTCAGAATTGCATATAATTGATATTTTTTGTTCCTTTGAAGTTCAATAAAAAAACAATTTATTAAATATGAAACACGAAGAAGACGAAAAATTAACGGGATTGCCCGAAAATGCATTCAGAGAACTTAAATCGGGTGAAGTTTATAACCCGTTGTTGTCTCCTGATAAACAGTATAAGGAAGTAACTCCCTGGTCGGTGATGTGGGGTATTGCCATGGCAATTCTCTTTTCAGCTGCAGCAGCCTATCTTGGGCTTAAAGTTGGACAGGTTTTTGAAGCAGCTATTCCAATTGCTATTATTGCCGTTGGAGTTTCAAGCGCAGCAAAAAGGAAAAATGCTTTAGGTGAAAATGTAATTATTCAATCTATTGGAGCCAGCTCCGGAGTAATTGTAGCCGGTGCAATTTTTACTCTGCCTGCATTATATATACTTCAGGCAAAATATCCTGAAATGTCTGTTAGTTTCCTTCAAGTTTTTGTCAGCTCTCTTTTAGGAGGAGTACTCGGAATCTTATTCTTAATTCCATTCCGAAAATATTTCGTACAAGAAATGCATGGAAAATATCCTTTTCCAGAAGCTACTGCTACAACTCAGGTTCTTGTTTCCGGAGAGAAAAGTGGTAACCAGGCTAAACCTCTTTTAATAGCTAGTTTGGTAGGTGGATTATACGACTTTATTGTTGCCACTTTCGGATGGTGGAACGAAAACTTCACGACTCGTGTTACCGGTTTTGGCGAAATGATTGCCGATAAGGCCAAATTGGTATTTAAGGTTAATACCGGTGCAGCCGTTCTTGGTTTAGGTTATATAATCGGACTAAAGTATGCTGCAATCATTTGTTTTGGCTCGCTTGCTGTTTGGTGGGTAATTATACCTGGTATTTCTTTAATATGGGGGGATAGTGTTCTTAATATGTGGAATCCCGATATTACTACAGCTGTAGGAATGATGAGTCCGGAACAAATCTTTAAATATTATGCAAAAAGCATTGGTATTGGTGGTATCGCTATGGCTGGAATTATCGGAATAATCAGATCATGGGGAATTATTAAAAGTGCAGTAGGACTTGCTGCAAAAGAAATGGGTGGAAACAGTGATGTAGAAGCAAACATTCCCCGTACACAACGCGATTTGTCAATGAAGGTTATCGCTATTGGCTCTATTCTCACAATTGCTTTAGTCTTTTTATTCTTCTTCTTTGACGTAATGCAAGGAAATATTTACCAATGCATAGTTGCCATTCTTCTTGTAGCAGGAATTACTTTCCTGTTCACTACTGTAGCAGCTAATGCTATTGCTATTGTGGGAACAAACCCAGTTTCGGGAATGACATTGATGACTCTGATTTTAGCCTCTGTAGTTATGGTTGCTGTTGGCTTAAAAGGTCCGTCAGGTATGGTTGCAGCATTGGTTATGGGCGGCGTAGTTTGTACTGCGCTATCTATGGCCGGTGGTTTTATTACCGACTTAAAAATCGGATATTGGATAGGAACAACTCCTGCAAAACAACAGACATGGAAATTTCTGGGAACAATAGTATCTGCTGCAACTGTAGGTGGTGTAATGATTATATTGAATAAAACTTATGGATTCTCAAGCGGTCAGCTTGCAGCTCCACAAGCTAACGCTATGGCTGCAGTGATTGAACCATTAATGAATGGCGTTGGTGCTCCATGGATACTTTACGGAATTGGGGCAGTTCTTGCTATTGTACTTACACTTTGCGGAATACCTGCACTTGCATTTGCATTAGGTATGTTTATACCATTAGAATTAAATATTCCACTTTTAGTAGGTGGAGCTATCAATTGGTATGTTACAACCCGTTCTAAAGATGATGCTATAAATTCAGAACGTAGAGAAAAGGGAACTCTTCTTGCTTCCGGATTCATAGCCGGTGGTGCATTAATGGGAGTTGTCAGCGCAGGTATCCGTTTCTGCGGAGTTAACCTTGTAAATGAAGAATGGCTGGCTAATTCATGGTCGGAAGTTGCTTCTATCATTGCTTATATTGTATTGATTGTTTATTTCGTAAAAGCTACAATGCACAAATCTTCAAAGTTAAAATAAACATGAAAAAACTACTATTGGCAGTGATGCTAACTGTAACAACAGCTCTCTTTGCTCAAAAACCAATAGAGTTGCCACTATGGCCAAATGGTGCACCAAACTCTAATGAGCTAAAAGGAACTGAACAGGAAAATGAGAAAAACCGCATAAGCAATGTAGTCTCTCCTACTATTACTATTTATAAAGCAAAAGATGGTAATGGTAAAGCCATCATTATGTGTCCCGGAGGTGGTTACGCTCGCTTAGCTATGGATCACGAAGGACATGATATGGCTTCGTGGTTTAATGCTCAGGGAATAACATATATAGTTTTAAAGTATCGTATGCCCAATGGTCACAATGAAGTACCTATCTCAGATGCTAAACAAGCTATTACAATTGTTCGCCAGCATGCTGCAGAATGGGGCATAGACACTCACAAAGTAGGAATTATGGGAGCTTCTGCCGGTGGTCATTTGGCTTCTACTTTAGCAACACATTTCACTGCTGAGACTCGTCCGGATTTTCAAATATTGCTTTATCCGGTTATTACAATGGATAAAACATACACTCATGGAGGGTCGCGTGAAAATCTGATAGGAAAGAATCCAGGCAAAGAACTGGAAACATTATATTCAAATGAATTGCAAGTAACTCCCGAGACTCCTAAAGCATTTATTGCTCTTTCAAATGATGATGGTGCGGTTCCTCCACAAAATGGAGTAAACTACTATCTTGCACTCTTAAAGAACAAAGTTTCTGCATCAATGCATATTTATCCTATTGGAGGTCATGGATGGGGATTCCGTGATAACTTCAAATACAAACGTCAGTGGACTGAAGAATTGGAAAAATGGCTTCGTGAGTTATAAAACAAATAACTAACGTTTGATTTAATATCACAATCGGTATTTCTGCATAATAATCACCAAAAGGATTTATTCTTTTTGGTGATTATTTTTTTCGAACTCTTTGTCATTCAAAACAAAAGCATTAACTTTGCGCCCGCTAGTACGAGATACTAGCATTAATTCAAATCATTAATTAAAAAACATTATTTAAAATGGCAACAAAGATCAGATTGCAAAGACGCGGTCGCAAGAGCTACGCGTTCTATCAGATTGTTATTGCGGACAGCAGAGCACCACGTGATGGTAAGTTTATTGAAAAAATCGGTTCTTACAACCCTAACACCGATCCTGCAACAATAGATTTGGATTTCGACCGTGCATTATATTGGGTTCTTACAGGAGCTCAACCTACTGACACAGTTCGTAATATTCTTTCTCGTGAAGGAATTTACATGAAAAAGCACCTACTTGGTGGTGTTGCTAAGGGCGCATTTGGTGAAGCTGAAGCTGATGCTAAATTCGAAGCTTGGAAAGGCAACAAAGAAAACGGTCTTGCTGCATTGAAAGCAAAGAACGATGAAGCTGCTAAAGCTGACGCTAAAGCACGCTTTGATGCTGAAAAGAAAATCAATGAAGCAAAAGCTCAAGTATTAGCAGAAAAGAAAGCTGCAGAACTTGCTGCTGAAGCTGCCGCTGCTGCACCAGCCGCTGAAGAAGCTGCTCCTGCTGTAGAAGAAGCTCCTGCTGCTGAGTAATCAGCCGACTTTATTTATTCGATAAAGCATTAAAAATCCCTCAGAAATATTAATTTCTGAGGGATTTTCTTTTTTATTTTAATTCATTCCTTATTACTAAACAAGCTTCTCATTCAATAATTCTCATTGAAAAGATGCGGCACATTAAAATTATTATTTCCACTATCTAACTTCAGAACAAATAGACACCATAAATGCTTCTAAAAAGCAACTATTTGCAACAATAAGAACCAAATGAAGCCTTTTTAAACCAAAATGAACGTATTTTCGTCTATATATTTCTATCATAAATATAACTTTGCATCAATTGATATTTATAAATTATGTGCTATGAATAAATTGTCTAAAATTGTATTACCATTAATTGCATTATCACTTGTCTCATTTACTAATAAACCAAATGAGCAGGAGGAAGTTATTAGAATAATCCATAAAGTAAACCATTACTGGCAAAGCCAAAATCCAGAACATGGCCGTGCTTTTTGGGATAATGCAGTTTATCATACCGGAAATATGGAAGCTTATTTTCTTACCGGAACAGCAGCTTACAAAAATTATTCGGAAGCCTGGGCTCAAAAGAATGAATGGAAAGGTGCTAAGTCTGAAAAAAAAGCAGAATGGAAATTAACTTATGGAGAAAGTGAAAACTATGTATTATTTGGCGATTATCAGGTTTGCTTTCAAACATATTGTGACCTTTATGCAACAGATCCCGATCCTAAAAAAATAGCCAGAGCAAGACAGGTAATGGAATATGAAATGAGCACTGCCAGAAAAGATTATTGGTGGTGGGCAGATGGTCTTTATATGGTAATGCCAGTTATGACAAAATTATATAGAATAACCAATAATAAACAATATTTGGATAAGCTATATGAATATACTCTTTATAGCGATTCATTAATGTATGATGAAAAAGAAGGACTTTACTATCGCGACGCTCGTTATGTATATCCAAAACATAAAAGTGGTAATGATAAAAAAGATTTCTGGGCACGTGGAGATGGCTGGGTTATAGCCGGACTAGCCAAAGTGCTGAAAGATTTACCAAAAGACTATAACCATCGCGATTTTTTCATTAGCAAATTCAAAAAAATGGCGTCTGCTTTAGCTGCATGTCAACAACCTGAAGGTTACTGGACACGTAGTTTATACGATGCAAGTTTTGCTCCGGGACCAGAAACCAGCGGAACTGCATTAATGACCTACGGATTGCTATGGGGTATTAATAACGGATATTTAGATAATGGCACGTATGGTCCTGTTTGCAAAAAGGCCTGGAATTATTTATCTAAAATAGCTATGCAATCGAGTGGAAAGATAGGATATGTTCAACCTATTGGTGACAGAGCAATTCCCGGACAAGTCGTTGATAAAAACTCTACCTCCAATTTCGGAGTCGGAGCATTCTTACTGGCTTCTTGTGAAATGGCTAGATATTTAGGAGTAAATCACGATCGTGAATATTGGGCTAATACCTTATATAAAATAGCATCGCCTGTATTAAAAGCCATGAGTAATGGAAAGTTAAGTGAAGAAATGCAGGTTGAAGTCAGTCCAACATGGGATGGAAGAGATAAACGAGTTACTTATATGGAGTGTTTCGGACGACTGATGGCTGGAGTTGCTCCATGGCTTTCACTGCCGGATGACAATACGACAGAAGGAAAACAACGAAAACAATTACGTGAATGGGCTTTAGATAGTTACAAACATGCTGTAGATCCTCAAAGTGCCGATTATCTTTTATGGAGAAAAGAGGGACAGCCATTGGTTGATGCTGCCTACGTGGCTCAAAGTTTTCTACGTGCCTACGATCAATTATGGCTACCATTGGATGAAACAACCAAGCAACGCTATATTGCAGAATTCCAACAGTTGCGCCGTGTAGATCCACCATACACAAACTGGTTATTATTCTCTTCTACTATTGAATGTTTTTTAGCCAAAGCAAATGCTCAGCCAGATTATTATCGTATCCATTCTGCCCTTAGAAAAATAGAAGAATGGTATGTAGGCGATAGCTGGTATAGTGACGGAACAAGCTTTGCTTTCGATTATTATAATAGTTACGTAATTCAACCTATGTATGTAGACTGCTTAAAAGTAATGCTCGATTTAAAAAAGAATAATATCACAACGACTCAGCAATACGAAGTAGCACTAAAGAGAATGCAGAAATACAGTCAGATACTTGAAAGATTGATTTCTCCGGAAGGTACCTACCCTGTTTTTGGACGTTCAATACCTTATCGCATGGGAGTATTTCAACCATTAGCACAATTGGCATGGAAAGAACAACTACCAGCAGAATTAAGCAACGGACAAGTTCGTGCAGCTCTCACAGCTGTTATGCATAACATGTTCGATTCCGGAAAGAATTTCAATGAAAAAGGATATCTCCGTATTGGCTTCACTCAAAGTCAACCCAATATTGCCGACTGGTATACAAACAATGGAAGTATGTATATAACTTCAGTTGCTTTCTTACCTTTAGGCTTACCAGCTTCTCACCCTTTCTGGACAGATGCTCCTATGGATTGGACTTCTAAGCGTGCATGGAGCGGAAATGATTTTCCAAAAGATCATGCAATAAATTACTAAAGACTTCGAAACACTATCACTAATCCTAAATAGGTTAATCTAAATAATATCGGGGAACTGCGTTGAAATAATTCAAACACAGTTCCCTGATCTGTTTTTAGCCTATATATCATTATATAATGGCAAGCTATTATTCACCAACAATCAAAATCCATTGGCCAATGGATAAGATTAATAGGCCAATAAATATTAAATATTGGTGAATAGTTAATATCAAGCCGGCTTAGGAATAAGAATAATATTTTAAATTAGTTCTAGTAATAACCACAGAAACTGTAAACTCAATCCAGGAAAGGTCATTTCCAAACAATCTATATATGCAAACTCCCGCCTGCTATTTTTGAAAGCCGGCGGGAGTTTGTTCAACATCCGGTTACGTTTTAAAAAAGACAGGCGGGATGTTTTGACGTTGTATTTCTGCACCATCTTATTGAAAAAATAAATCCATCCCTCACTCCCTCACTTTTTCTTGTAATATATTTAAATATAGCATATTAACAAGTGATGGTAGCGTTTTGAACTATCACCAAGCCCTCACTTTTTGGGCCATCCATCACCTTTTTGAGTAATTTTTATCCAAATACAATCAAACTTAAACTGATATTATTGCTCAAAACAAATAAAGCCAGAATTTTGCTGATTGTGCTCAAAAAGGTGAGGGTTCATGCATTTTGTGAGGGTTTGGTGATGGTAGAAATCAATCCATCACTTTGTAATCAATTGCTATTTAATTGGTTAGATAAAAAAGTGAGGGAGTGAGGGATGAAATTGTTTTTTATTGAATGGTGCAGAAAAAAATGCCATCCCTATTTCTAAGGATGGCACTCTGATACGAATTAGTAAATTCTTATAATGTTTTCAAAGAATTTGCCACATATTCAAACTTACCAGTACCTGTTACTTTATATACTATAGTATAATTTGGTGCTGTAATAGAACTTCCAGTATAAACTCCAAAATTAATAGTATATGTTACATTTACACCGGCAACTGTAGTTGCAGTTGGATAAGTTGCTTCCAGAGCAGGGATAAATGCTGCAGGCAAACGTTTAAACATTTCTGTTTTCAGCTGATCATCTGTCATACTAGAATATGCAGTTGCATTCTGAGCTTTCCATGCAGATGGACGGAAATCAAAGTTATTGTTATATGCTGAGCTACCATAATAATATTCATTATTACCATAACTTGTTGTATAACCTGTACCTTTAACTGTTACGCCTGCAGGTTGATCTATCTTAGTCCAAACATAATCAGTTATTTTTTGGTAGAATGCAGTTACATCAGCAAAACCTTTAGCTGGTTTTAAATTTAATACCACACTTGGATCATATACCCATTTTCCGTTAGTATAAACAAACTGATCTGTAAATTGCTCTACATTGTCATTCTTAACCCAGCTTCCAGCGGTGAAAACATATTCATCGGTACGTAATCCTGTAGCTGATCCTGTGTAATACTTATAAACCACTGCCATTGTGTTTCCTTCCTGAGCATATGGATATTTCAATTTCAGGAATTGAGGAATATAATTATCAGCAGGCATTGTTGAACTAAAGTTATCATATTTGCTACCCATTGTTGCAAAGTCAGCCTTTGTAAGGAAGTAACCATTGCCTGTATAAGTAACCCATTTTGTTCCATTGAAAGTATACAATGCACCATTAGTAGTATAAGAACCTCCAGCTAATGCAACAGAAACATTATCAACCTGAACGGTTGTAGTTGCTCCTGTTGAACTATCACCATTATAACGGAAAGCTATGTTTACTTTCTTTCCTACATATTTAGAAAGAAGTAATTCTCCAACCTTACCTAAAGTTCCATAGGTACCTGTTGGAACAGGAATAGTAAAACTAGATGTTACATCATCCCATGTTGCAGCTGCGATATCACTAGCAGTAGTACCAGCAAGATTTGAAGAAATAAGAACTTTAAGCGTTCCACCTTCAGCTTTATAATTACCCAAACAAGCATCAAAAGAGAAAACCTGACCAGTTGTGACTGTTAATGAAGGAGAAATCATGTACATTTCAAGAGCACCAGCAGCATGGTTATATGCAGTTGCCTGAATATATTTGTTACTGCTAAAAGTCTTTTCACTCCAGCTATATGTTCCAACTGTTGTTACATTTGCCCAACCTGCTATTGAAGCAACATTACCTACAGTACCAGCTTCAAAATCTTCACTTAAAGCACTTTGAATAGTAGGTTCACTTGCTGATTCATTATAGTTTACAGCAACAATATCACCACTAACAGCACTAGGATAAGTAGATGCCAAAATAGCAGGAAGATTTGTTGATGCAGGCTTTGCAGGAGTAAAGAAGTTCACAGATGAATTTGCTCCCCAAATAGTTTTATAATTTGCTGCAGAAACTGAATAGTTTGGAGCAACACTTAATTTTGCTACATAATCAGGAAGATTAACACTTTTCTTATAAGTAACCTTTATAGAAGCACCATCACTAGCAGAATACCACTTAGATGCAAGAAACGCAGGAACATAATCAGCTGCCGGAATAGCAGCAGATAAACATTGATTGGTTTTTATTGCAGCTAAAGCAGAAGATACATTATTAGTTGTGGCAAGGGTTTTATTAGCTGCTAACGTAGAAATACTAGCGTAATCATCACCTGTCAGGGTATATTCCAATGCTAATTTATTAGTAGGTGTAACCAGATCATCCAGTCCATCAAAATATTTATCATTATAATCACAACTTGATAATAACGACAATGCACCTACAAAACTTAATATTATATACTTTTTCATAATTAATTATCTCTATAATGGATTAAAAGTTAAGTTTAAGTCTTATTGAGTATGTACGACCAAATCCATAAAATACACGATATGCAGATTGCCAGTTATGACCACCACCATCAAATGCATCAGCAATATATTCCTGGTTGAATAAGTTCTCAACATTACCGTATAAAACAGCTTTTACACTTCCAATTGGGAATGAATAGCTAGCATTCAAGTCAACTAGATTAGCTGCAGGGATACGCCATGGGCTACCAAATGTTTTTTCACCATTCATTATAATATCATTTGATGCCAATGCAAAATCTGCATAATTACGTGCAAATAAGCTATAATCTGCTCCTACACGGAAATTATTGCTAAGTCTGAATTTAGCCCCTAAAGCAGCTGTTGTCTGAGCAGATCCACCAACCTTAACTCCTTTTTGATAAACTGTCATTTTTGCGTGATCAGCAGCCTGAATACCTGATGCAATCTTTGGAGTAATACCATCTGCTTCATATTCACCTGTCAATGGCTGACCAGCTGAGTTATAGAAATAACCGGTAGCATTGCTGTTCCATCTCCAGTTTCCTATTGAAAACATACCAGTAATATCTAACCAATAGTATGGATGAGCTGCAAGATCAACTTCAATACCTTGGTGAAGAGCATCTACTCCAGACATATTGATTTGAGCACGGTCGCCGTCCTTCAAAGTAAGAGTTCTGGTTGTAGTTTTATCCATCCATGAAGTACTATATGCATTAATATTTGCAGAGAAATATTTAGAACGATAACCGTATCCTAATTCAACAGAAAATATTTTTTCATTAATAGCATCCGGATTAGTAGCATTACTTACAGTTGATGAAAGGAATGCACCACCAGAGAAGAAAGGTGCACGAGATATATAGCCAATATTAGCAAATACATTATGATTTTCAGTCAAGTTATAGTTAGCACCACCTTTAACTGTAAAACCAATAAAATTTAATGTTTCTGATTTTGCATGTTTATCATCATAATAGAAATGGTCTTTTCTCCAATAACCAGTGTTTGAAACTGATCCTGCAATAAATGAGCTTAATTTATCTTTATTGTACTCAATTTGTCCAAATACACCTTCTTGCATTACATAACCATTATAGTCGCGATAAACCACATCGCCAACTTTTAATTTTTTGTTTGTAAAATCTGTACCTAATGCAACAGCACTATTATTTTCAGCTTTTACATCCTTACGATAGCGGTCAATATAAAAATCACCACCATAAAGATCAATAAGTTCGTTAGTATGCTGTCCTACATAATATCTCAAGTCAAGCCCAACATAATAATTAATCTCTTTAGTTAAAGAAGATGTAAATGTAGAAAGTAATCCGTACCAGTTATGATTATTGATTGATTTAGACATTGCCATTTGAGAGCCATTTTGACTAGCTTCATTTATAGCATAAATCTGATCATAAGCAAATGTACCATCAGAATTACGATAAGTTGTATTTAAAACGCCGTCAGATGATCCATACCATGTATTAGACAAGGCACTTGTATAACCTTGACCGCTATAACCGCTACCTCTACCAATAGAAGTATAAAGAGTAGTACTTAAGCTAGTCTTTTCATTAACCTGCCATAAATGATTTAAAGAAATCTGAGGTTTGTGATATTCATTATGAGCAGAAGTTTTGCGTTCGCCATTTTTTCCATATCCAAAAGTTGCATTATACTTATAAGGACTGTCACCTTTCATATAATTTTTAACCTGCTGCCATCCTTCAATTGTCAAACCATCATAGTTACTTCTTTGGTTATGCCATTGAGGTGCCCCAAAAGCAGTTAAAGAAATTTGATGATTATCATTTATTCTCTTAGCTATATTAACGAAATAGTTGTAGGCCTCAAATTCTGTACCTTGTATATAACCATCTCCCCAGCTTTTGCCTCCAAGAAGAGTCATAGCCCATCCATCTTTGGTTAGACCAGAAGAAACATTGAATAAAAGTTTGTTATAACCATCGTTACCCATTGCATAAGAAACAGATCCACCTTTCTTTGCATCAATAGTACGAGTTACAATGTTAATAGATCCACCCACAGAAGGAGCAGAAACTTTAGAAGCACCAAGACCTCTTTGTGTCTGCATAGATCTTGTAACATCAGAAAGACCAGCCCAGTTACTCCAGTAAAGACCACCCCATTCCATATCGTTCATTGGAATACCATTTACCATAACAGCAACGTTGGCAGACTGGAAACCACGCATATTAATTTTTGAATCACCATATCCACCACCATTTTTAGTAGCATAAACGCCAGGAGTAGATTTCAATATTTCAGGAAATTCCTGTGTTCCTAACTTTTCTTCGATAAATACCGGATCAATTGTTGATACCGCTACTGGAGTTTTACGCTGAATAGCGATGGAAGAAGTAATTGTAACATCGGATAAAGCTACAGCATCCGGTTCCATTTTAATTGTACCTAAATCAGCTGTACCTTTTTTTGAAACTTTCATTTTTTGGTCTTTGTAACCAATGTACTTAAAGATTAAAGTACCAGTTCCTGATTTTACCGACAAAGTAAAAGAACCATCCAGATCTGTAACAGCACCTTGGGAAGTACCTTCAACCGTTACAGATGCGCCAATTAATCCTTCATTAGTCTCCGCATCCACCAACTTACCCTTAACAACAGTTTGAGCGACTGCAGCTACAGTGCAAAAAGTTGTAAGCAAAGTTACCAATAGAAAATGAACAAAATGTTTTCTCATAATTCTGCTTGTTAATTATATGATTAAAATGAAAATATTTAACGCTATAAATTTCAAGGAACAAATATAATTAATAAAAATTACATTAATATTACATTCTGTACCATTTTTTTATATTTAGAAAGCAATATTAAATTTATAAGCAAAAGAAAAGCTTCGAAACTAATTTCGAAGCTTTTCGTCCTGATTTATAAAATAATATTAATCTGCCATTAATTTACGATATCTTACACGCTTTGGTTCCTCATTTCCCAAGCGCTTCATCTTATTCTCTTCGTATTCTGAATATGAACCTTCAAAGAAAAAGACTTCTGAATTTCCTTCAAAAGCTAGAATGTGTGTACAAATTCGATCAAGGAACCAACGGTCGTGTGAAATAACAACAGCACAACCTGCAAAATCATCCAAACCTTCTTCCAAGGCACGAAGTGTATTTACGTCAATATCATTGGTTGGTTCATCAAGTAACAATACATTTCCTTCTTCTTTCAAAGCCATGGCAAGGTGAAGTCGGTTACGTTCACCACCGGAAAGCATTCCACACAATTTTTCCTGATCACCGCCTGAAAAGTTAAAGCGAGAAAGATATGCTCGTGAATTAATATCTCTTCCGCCAATGCGCATTAATTCATTTCCTCCGGAAATCACCTGATAAACACTCTTCTCAGAATCAATGTCTTTGTGCTGTTGGTCTACATAAGCTAACTTAACAGTTTCACCTACTTCAAATGTACCTTTATCAACATGCTCCAATCCCATAATCAAACGGAAAAGAGTTGTTTTACCGGCACCGTTAGGACCAATCACCCCTACTATACCATTAGGTGGAAGATTAAACTCAAGGTTATCAAACAACAGCTTATCTCCATAAGCTTTTGTAACACCTTTCACTTCAATTACTTTATTACCTAAACGTGGACCATTAGGAATAAAGATCTCAAGTCTTTCTTCTTTTTCCTTTTGATCTTCATTCAATAATTTATCGTATGAATTCAAACGAGCTTTACCTTTAGCCTGACGAGCCTTTGGTGCCATACGCACCCAATCCAATTCTCGTTCCAAAGTTTTTCTACGTTTACTTGCTGTTTTTTCTTCCATCTCCATACGTTTGGTTTTCTGTTCCAACCAGGAAGAGTAGTTACCTTTCCATGGAATACCTTCGCCACGATCGAGTTCCAGAATCCATCCGGCAACATGATCAAGGAAGTAACGGTCGTGAGTAACCGCAATAACAGTACCTGCATATTGTTGAAGATGTTGTTCCAACCAGTCAATAGATTCAGCATCCAGGTGGTTAGTAGGTTCATCAAGCAACAAGATATCTGGTTGTTGAAGCAATAATCGGCATAAAGCAACTCGTCTGCGTTCACCTCCTGAAAGATTCTTAACCGGCTGATCTTCCGGTGGGCAACGAAGGGCGTCCATCGCCCTCTCTAGTTTACTGTCCAAGTTCCACGCATCGGTTGCATCAATTATATCCTGAAGTTCTGCCTGGCGAGCAAAAAGAGCGTCCATTTTATCCTGATCTTCATAATATTCAGGTTCTCCGAACTTTAGATTGATAGCTTCATATTCAGCTAAAGTATCGACAATGCTTTGCACACCTTCCATTACTACTTCTTTCACAGTTTTAGTATCATCCAAATGAGGTTCCTGTGCCAGGTATCCTACTGAATATCCCGGAGAAAAGACCACCTCTCCCTGATAAGACTTTTCAAGTCCGGCAATAATCTTAAGTAAAGTAGATTTTCCAGATCCGTTAAGACCAATAATACCAATCTTTGCTCCATAAAAGAAAGAAAGATAGATGTTTTTCAATACTTGTTTGTTTGGTTGGAAAGCTTTGCTAACTCCTACCATTGAGAAAATTATCTTTTTATCGTCAGCCATATATATAATGTATAGAGTTGAATTTCGAAGACAAAGATAAGAAAAAGCTTGGAATTGTTTGGTATTTTAGAAAATAGTTGTACCTTTGCACTCGCAATTGAGAAACAAACGATCTGATTCGCTAGCTCAGCTGGTAGAGCACAACACTTTTAATGTTGGGGTCTTGGGTTCGAGCCCCAAGCGGATCACTGAAGCGACAAAACAATTCAAGAAAATCCCTGATGATTATTAATTATCAGGGATTTTTTTTCTGATTCTTAGAAAAAACGGATAATTCCTAAACCCCGGTTGGTACTTATTTTATGCAAAAAACTGTAGTTCAAGCATTTTATCAGTAGATAAACGTCGAGACACATAATTTCCGAGATTGGAAGAGAATAAATTGCTTTCAGTCTGATTAAGCTCAAACTTCAAATGACTTTCTCGTATAGTTTGAACCAATCCAGTCCATAGTTACCCAACCCCAAATCTACGGTATCAATATATTCAAAACCGCATTTTTCATACATCAAAATAGCTGGAATATTCTTTTCGTAAACATCCAAACGAATAGATTTCATACCTGATTTTTGTGCTAGTTCAAACGAGAAATCCATCAAAGAACGACCAACTCGAATTTTGAGGAATAAAGGATGCACTACAAAAGTACGTATCACAAAAATAGAACTGTAATCAGTATCTAGTTTCCATTTAACACCATGATAGGCTTCTTCAGGGTGATGATCGAGAATTACAGAACCTACAATTTTTCCATTATATCTTGCAACAAAAAGATTATTATCTTTCACACCGGCAATTGCATTCTCACGAATCGGATAAATACCTTTTATCCATCCAGGATAATTGGTGGTAGCCGATAAATAATCATTCAGATCATTGTATAATTCTTCCAATTCATCTATATCAGCAAAAGAACTTGGTTCTATTATAAGTTTCATATATTTACGTATTTACTGGCAAAAGTAAAGATTACTTAGCAATATCTGGAATAAATTCAGCTAAATATAGATTATCAATAAACACAGTCAACTAAAATCAGGACGAGGCACAAGCGGCGTGACTTTGTGAAAGTGCTTGACTTCCAAGAAGAAGTCAAGCACATATATTTTACTAGCAATCATTAATTTAATTATCTACTGCTGATTGTTGCTTTTTTTATAATTTATTTACTCTAAGTTATTTATACTTTATAGCATCCCAAGCCGGAGGATTAACTCCCATAAGATGTTTTACGAAGAAATCATATCTTTTATGGTCACCATAATCACCACCTAATGTGTGATTGCTACCAGGAATTACAACCAGTTCAAATTCTTTATTTGCTTTCTCAAGTGCATTTACCACTTGCATAGTGGAAGCTGGGTCTACATTATCGTCCATTTCACCAACAACCAACATAAGAGGAGTTTTTAGCAAATGTGCATTTTCCACATTAGAACATTCTGCATATTCTTTTCCAATAGGATAACCCATCCATTGTTCATTCCACCAGATTTTATCCATCCGGTTATCATGGCATCCGCAGCCGGCATAAGCAGCTTTGTAGTGTTCCGGATAGAAAAGCGTAGCCATCATTGCTTCCTGTCCACCGGCCGAACCGCCAAAAACTCCAAGTCTATCAATATCCATATATGGATACTTCTTTGCAGCTGCTTTCGTCCAGGCAATACGATCAGGGAATCCGGCATCTTTCAGATTCTTATAGATTATTTCTTCAAATGCTTTCGAACGGAAAGAAGTCCCCATACCATCCATTTGTATCACAATAAAGCCTAGTTCAGCAATCGTTGAATGAAATCTCAGGAGCGGAATAAATGATTTAGGAGTATATTGGCTGCCCGGTCCGGCATAAATATATTCCAAAACAGGATATTTCTTATTCGGATCAAAATTCGTTGGTCGGATGATTACGCCCCAGATGTCAGTTTTTCCATCACGTCCTTTTGCACAGAAAGGTTCGGGAGCAATCCATCCGGCTTTTAGTAATTCAGAGATGTCTGCCTTTTCGAGCGGCATAATTTCTTTTCCATCGGTCGTATTTCGGAGTAATGCAATTGGTGCTTTGTTTACCATGGAATAAACATCAACCATATATTTCATATCCTTTGAGAACCAAGTCTGATGCATTCCTTCTTCAGGAGTAAGACAAGTAAGTCCGGAACCATCAAAATTGATACGGTAATAACGAATCAGATAAGGATCTTCGTTTGCCACCATTCCGTTGGCTGAGAAATAAATAACCCGGTTAGCCTCATCTACCTGAATAACATCGCGCACGTACCACTCTCCTTTTGTTATTTGATTCTTCACCTCTCCTGTTTTACGATCATACAGATAAAGATGGTTCCAGTTATCACGCTCGCTCATCCAGATTATTTCGTTACTATTAGCCAAGTCTCTGCGGAAATAACGATTGTAGTTCACAAAAGTCTTACTGGTTTCATTAATTATAGTTCTAACCTTTCCTGTTTCGGCCGATAGTTCCAATACACGAAATGCCTGATGCCCTCTTTGGTTGTACTCAAACAAAACAGATTTGCTATCAGAACTCCACTCTGGTCCTCTAAGCTCAAACTGACTATTGAATAGTTCCGTTGAAGGTATCTGAGATTCCCCAGTAGTTACATCAAAGATACACGGACATTTAACAGGAAGAGCGTCACCTGGTTTGGCATATTCTCGTTTATGAAGCCTAGGCTGTATCTGACCTGCCGGCGATGATTCCACAAAATAGATATATCTCTTTTCAGCCGGACGGAATTTCATCACAGCTACTTTCTTTGAATCAGGCGACCAATGGATGTAGGCTGAATAATATTCACCCGGTGATCCATCGAAACTCAACGCTTTTTCTTTCCCAAACAGGTTATCTTTTATATATACATTCTGATTCTTAATAAAGGCAGTCAGCTTTCCATTCGGAGAAACCACAGGATCTCCAACGAGTTCATCGTCCCATTCGTTCCAATACTTGTATTCCGGCTTAACCACTCTCCCTTCATTTACAAGGTTACTCTTTTTACTCAAATACATCCATTTATAATTATTATATATAAAACGGAGCGTATCCAGCGAAGGGTTAACTTGTAGTTCCTGAAGGGGAAGTTTTGTGGCATCAATAGTCTGACCTGCAGATGAAGCTAGTAACTTAGCTAACTTCTGATGGTCGAACAGTTCTTTTCGTGTTTTCTTTACTGCGTCTGTTACTACGTACACTTTCCCCTGAGGAGTGTTACGCACATACCAAAACTGATTTGTATTTCCAATCCATTGAGGATTTACGTCCGAGTAAAATACCTTGTCCTTGAAGTTGCTACTCAGAGAAAAAGCACGTTGATAATCGTTCAGCGTGCCTTGTGCATAAAGCGCATTACCCGAAAGTAATGCGCCTATTGCTAATAAATAAATTCTTTTCATCATGCTATTCTACTTCCCATTCAAAAATACCGGCAGAATTCTTTCCCGGAAGATTAATTTCGAGTTTTAGTTCTTTAGTCGTTACCGGTTTAAATATAACTTCATTACTAATTCCTTTTTCAATACCATAAGCCGAAGAGTTTTCTACAGGACTCCATTCACCTGCAGAATTCTTATAATACAGTTTCCATGATTTTGGAACACGACATCCTCCCCAGGGAGCATCATCATACCAGAATACAGAAGATCTGGATACAGTCTTTTCTCCGCCGAAATCGTAAGCAATCCATTCAGTAGATCCTTCTTTCGGCCACCAATGATAATAAGGAACTGATTTATCATTTCCATCTTTTGGAAGAAGTCTGTCGTTGATTGCTGATATTGATTTTACATTATGTGATGCAGAAACTTTGCTTTCTGAAGCAATGGTTGGAGGCATAGCAGGACGAGTTGCGTTCAGGTCTATTGGTAACCAAACAGCCATATCTCCACTTCCACGGTGTGCCCATGCATAATAAGGAATAAGGTTAAGTTTTACATCTTTAGCAATAAGTTTTCCTTTATCATCATAATTTAAAGCCTGAGCATCTGTCTGAATCATGTCAATTCCATAAAGTAGATCAGATTTCTTTTCAACTGTGAATACAGGCTTCTTATTCATTATAACACTTTGAATACTAAAATCATTATCAGGCCATTCAGCACAATAAACCAGCGGTCCGCGTTCTACTGAAATCTTTCCTCTGTCGGCTTCCACTTGCTGATTAGCTTTTACAGTACGTACCTCCATATCGAAATGAACCTCTACTACATCTCCCTTTTTCCATGTACGAGGAATAGTGAAGTATCCTTTTTCTATATTGCTTTCAACAACTTTACCGTTTACTTTTACTGTATATCCAAGTGTCTTTTTATCTGTATAACTATATAAGTTTCCCGGAACAACAGAGCCTTGAACCCATCCCGGAACACGAATCTTCATTGCAAAATTTTGTTTTCCTTTCGGAGAAACTTCCAGTTTGATATCACCATTCCATGGATAACTAGTACTTTGTTTCAAGGTTACATTTTTACCGTTCACCTTCAAATCAGAACTATTTGCCATGAAAAGGTTTACGTAAACATCATTGTTATGAACCGCATAGATATATCCGGGAATAGAAGGAATGAAACGGCAAATATTTGACGGACAGCAAGCGCAACCAAACCAAGGCTGACGTTGGTGCTGACCAATAGATTCCAATGGGTTTGGATAGAAGAAACCACCGCCATCTAAAGATACGCCGGAGATTAAGCCATTATAAAGAGTACGTTCCAGAACATCATAGTATTTGGCTTCACCATGCAACAGGAATAAACGATAGTTTAGATAAACGTTCCCGATAGCTGCACAGGTTTCACAATAGGCAGACATATTAGGCAATTCATAATTTTCACCGAAAGCCTCACCATTACTAGTTGCTCCAATTCCACCCGTGATATATAGTTTCTTATTTACAATATTATCCCATATTTTATCGATGGCATCAATATAACCTTTATCTCCTGTAAGAGCTGCAACATCTGCCATACCAGAATACATGTAAGCTGCACGAACAGCATGACCTACAGCCTCATCCTGCTGCAAAACCGGTTTATGAGCCTGACTGTATTCTTCTTTCTTTTCGGTATACCCGCGTTTATCCAGTAAGAACTTAGCCAGATTAATATATTTCTTTTGTCCGGTCACCACATAAAGTTTAGCAAGCGCCATTTCTGCAATCTGATGTCCCGGTACAACAGTAACCTGTCCCGGTTTTTCTCCAATGGATCTTTCCGCACAATCAGCGTATTTTATGGCAATATCTAGGAAGTTCCTTTTTCCTGTAGCCTGATAATGAGCAATGGCACCCTCAATCATGTGTCCAAGATTATACAATTCATGACTAAGATCCTCTTCCTTTTCCCAACGTTTGCTACCAGCCCATTCGTGAGGATGCTTAGGGTTCATGGTGCGAGAAGTGTAAAGATAGCCATCCGGTTCCTGTGCTGCTGCAACAATAACCAATACACTATCAATATATTTAGCCAGCTTTTTATTCGGAAAAGTCTGCATGGAGTAACTTGCTCCTTCTATCGTTTTATAAACGTCGGTATCATCGAATGAGAAACCTTCCACCTTATAAGATTCACTAGGATGCGCAGCCTTTACAAAGTTTTCATACCGCCCGGTTTCTTCGCATTTTTTGAATGCCAAAGGAATAGTCACTTCACGACTCGCCCTAAGACGCTGTCCCCAAAAGGAATCTGTTACCTTAACCGATGTAAAAGGTACTGGAGTAATTGGATATCCGCCACTTTGTTTAACCTGCGCCTGCATTGCTACGCTCAGACTTAATAGTGCTACGGCTAATTGTTTTTTCATGGTTCTTCAGTATTTGTTTATTATCAATCGTTATCTAATGTGTTTTATCTTGTTAGTTAAGTAATTTACTGGCGTTATTTTTAAATAAAGGTGTACACCTTACAGTTATTTAGAGTAGAGTATAATTTTAATAAGTGTACACCTTTTTCCAAAAACAACTTTAATAGAGAATTTAACTGAAAAGTTCTTTTTGCTTAATCCCGGTTATGGGGTAAGCTAACCTCTACTTTTAACAAGGCATAAAAGTAATTAAATATTTTCGCTTATCAGAATAATATTATTCTAATTATAGCTCATTTTAATCCACTTTACGCTTATTCGAAGTAAATTCGGTTGTAATATCTGTTTCATTCAAAGTATAGTTATATACTTTCAGTGAGTGAAGCCATCCGGCAAACGGCCATTCATGTTCAGCTGTTCGTCCAAGAGTAACATACGGACTTCGTGGCAACCTTAACACAATATCTTTCTGTTTTACCAGCTTGCCATCAATGAAAATTTTCTCCATATAACCATCGTAAGTAATGGCAATATGTTTCCATTCTCCGGAGCCTTTCAATTCTGGAATACCCGAATCTTCGAACCAACCATTGTGACAGATTACTCCGTTACGAGGTTCTGTTCCCCATCCGAAAGCAATTTTTTCCAGTTCTCCTTGCGCAGGAATCAGATCGATAATACATTCATTGACTTCTACTTCTGGATTCAGCACCCATGCCGTAATGGAATATGGTGAATTATCCGAGAAAGACTCTGGTAACTGAAAGCTTGACTGGAACTCTTGTGCACCATTAAAAGCAAATGCCAAACGGTTATTTTTCCGTTCTACTGCAATTGGAGAAGCAAGTGATCTGAATCCTCCCTTGGTACCTTGTCCGTTTTCTATCTGTCGAAGTGAAACTCCGGGCATATAATTATCAGCATTGATATCGACAAGCATTTCTTTATTTATTGAGACTGGTTTAACCGGAGCCTCATCCTGCAATGATGCGTCGAACATAATCTCTGGCACAGCCAACTGCCAGTTGTAAATCCTGAGACCGGAAATAATAACTCCGTTTTCTCCTCCTTCAATCACTAGCTTCTGGCCTTTCATACTGGTCTTCGCTGCTTTGCCCGAAGAAACGAGTACACTATCCATATAAACAGATTCCTTTTTCCCATCAGAAGTAAGAGATACATAATGCCATGCTGAGGCTTTTGTTTCTTTATTCTTGAGGGATGCCAGACTCTTTGATTGATTAGAATCCCAGCTTACTATCTGTTTCAACACATCTTTCATCGTTCCGAAAACACAATAAGAAACGGTGTATGGTTGTGATGTATAGAAGCTTTGAGGCATGGTAAACGTAGACTCTAACCTTGCATTAACAGGAATATGAATAGCTCCCCTGCCCTCTTTTTCCATCATTGAAATATTACCGTTAGCTATAAAGCTTCCAGCCAACATTCCGTTGTTATTTTCCCAGCAGTTATACTCTTTATTCGTTTTATCACAAACCTTCTTTACGAAAGATGACGGTGTAACCTGTACCAACTTCTGAGGAGGGTCCATCTTACTTCCCTCAAATATCTTAATATTCCAGATGGCTCCTATCATTCCAGTCTTTTCGCTTCCGGTAACAGTTAACCTGACATAACGGGCACGAGCCTCACCGAAATCAGTCATTGGGCTACCGGCAAGTTTATTGTTACGTTTATCAGAGAATAGACTCCATTGGTTTCCATCAACAGAAGTTTCAATCATGTATTGATAATAGGAAGTAGGATACTCAAACTGCGTCCATATTCTACGGATATCATATTCTCTTTCCAAATCAATCTCAATCCATTCCTTTCCACAGGAACGTGGACGCCAAAGAGTTGCATTATTATCATCCACAGCATATTCTGGTTTGAACGATTCTCCATAATAAGAAGATGCTTTAACCTTTTTGCCAAGAGCTACATTTGGAAAAGGATTGGTAGAAGGTTGCAGATAACCAATACCATTATGGCCGGCCGCTACTTTTTCTATCTGCCCGTCTTTCGTAAAGATCAGTTTATCGACAGCAATCTGCCTGTGCATACCTCTTGTTGAACAAGGAATATTGTGGCGATGATAGACAATATAATAGTTATCTCCTTCCTGAAGAATGCTGTGATGTCCCGGTCCATGAATGGTACTATCTGCATTTGTTGCCAGAATTGGATTATTCTTAGCATAGACAAAAGGCCCCATCGGTCCGGTTTTACTTGTTGCATATTGCACTCTGTAAGTATGATCTTCGCAATGTCCGGATGAATAAGTAAAATAATAGATTCCATTCCTTTTAATCATAAACGGAGCTTCAAAAAAATCCGTAGCCTGAGTATTCGGAATTATCCTTTTGTCGGAGAAACCTTTCAAATCGGGAGTCAGTTTGCCCACTCCACATCCAAAATCTTTGTAGATACCCCATGTTCCCCAATAAAGATAAGTAGAGCCATCATCGTCAACAAAAGATTGTCCATCGAGAGTGATTACGTTTTTTACAAACCTGTCGGGCACAAGAACAGTAGTATCATTGCCAAGATAGTTCTTCCATGGACCGCGCGGCGTTTCAGACACACCGGTATAAACCTTGCAAGGTTCGCAATAATACATATAATACTTTCCATCCTTACCTTTCATTACATCCGGAGCCCAGATATGATAGGTCGTTGGCCAGTTCATCGGCATAATGGTCCAGTTAACAAAATCTTTGGAAACCCATACCTGAGAAGGGCCAAGACCGCCGCCATTTCCATCTGTTGTGGCATAAATATAATAAGTATCGCCAAACTTTCTGACGGTTGGGTCTGCAAAGTATCCCGGTATAATAGGATTCCCGGCTTGTGGAGAATTCCAAGCTGTTTGCAGACCTTTCGTCTTGGCTTGCATGTTCAGGCAAACCAAAAGAATCAGTAAAAGAAGATGCTTTATTCTCATTATCGGTGTATTTTATTATTAATCGGAATATTGATCTCGTAGAAGTACTGCTTGATCAGATTATACATTTCTGGATCATAATCCTTCAATTTTATGCGGCGGTTAACATTCCCATGAACTCCGTCGGCTTCTTCGCTCCAACGATTACAGTTGAAAAAGCTCTGAACGCACTCAGCCCAATATTCTGCCACATTTGAAATGGCATAAGTATTCTTCCAAAGTCCTGTCTCTTTTGCATGATTGTAAGCCTGATTCAGCTTATTGAAAAATTCCGGATCAGTACCTCGGAGCCCTACCATATCAATAAGATGAGCAAATTCATGAATAAGAATATTTTCGCCGGTATATTTATCGCGTGGGAGACAAAGAAGGTTCTCTTCTCCACAGCTTGACGAAAATTCATCTTCAGGTGCTCCACCAAATCCGCGGGCACGCCAGTTCCAATACTTGATGCTATCCTCACAATTACAGATATGTTTAAATTCAGGGATATCACATGTTTCTTCAGTAGCACCGATAACCATCACATGGAAACCTTTTTTAATCATATATTCACGCGCTTTGGTACATTTGGCAAGCATTAAAGAAACAATTTCACTAGCCTTGGCAAGAGCCTCATCACTTACTTTCTCTGAAGAGATAACGGGAAAGCCATTCGCATTCAAGTATTTCTTATAAAACTGATCGAATTTACCTGCAGATGGAACGGTTGGTTTCATCCGGCAAGCATAGTCGCGTTCCAAAGTCAACGCGAAACCACCTCCGGAAGCCAAATGTAGATTCAGTACATCTCCTTTTTTAATCATCAAAGTATCTACCTGATAATCGGAAGCATCCTTGTTTGCATTCACACCATCTTTATAAAGAGTGGCACGATAGGCTTCTCCCTCTCCCAGAAAAGAGAAATCTACAGTAACATTACGCTCATCCCAATTAGTCATACCACCTATGTACCAGTTTATATCCTTTTTGCGGGCGGTAACAATGTATTTACCCATCTCACCACTCAGCACCCGGGTTTCATCCACTTCCGTAGGCAACGAAGAAATAAAATCGGTACATGGTTCATCTGCCAGATAACTACTTGGAGAGTCAGCCAGCATTGTAAAAGGAGAATCGTAAACAAGATACATGGCCAACTGATGACAGCGTGTTCCCATTGACATCGGATGATAATATACAGGTTGGAAATCATTTTTAGTCGCATTACGCATTGCTCCCGGCGTAAAGTCTACGTATCCAGCCATCATACGAATATACGGGAAGGTCACATCATAAAGCGGCATATCCTTTTCACGAGTGCTCCACTTGGCTTCTTCCATTCCAAAAACAGCTTCAAAATTGATCACATTAGGATAAGTCCGGTTCATACCGGTGGGCTTATAAATTCCATGATAATCGAGTATAAGATGATACTTAGCTGCAATTTCGGCAATTCGATAAATCATTTGAACGGCAGTCTGATCGTCACGATCAAGGAAGTCAACCTTGAAACCTTTAACACCCATTTCCGAATATTTCTTGCAAGCAGCTTCCAACTGATTATCCAACACATTGAAAACTGTCCAAAGTACAATATTCACATTCTTCTTTTTGCCATATTTAATAAGCTCGGGCAGGTCAATATCCTTCACAACAGTAAGCATATCTCCACTCTTCGGAGCATACCACCCTTCATCAAGAACAATGTATTCCAATCCATGATTAGAGGCAAAATCAATGTAATATTTGTATGTTTCAGTATTAATCCCAGCCTTAAAAGGAACATTTTTCAATCCCCAGTCGTTCCACCAATCCCAGGCCACCTTACCACTCTTTATCCATGAAGTATCTCCAATACGATTAGGTGAAGCCAGTGCATAAACCAGATTATTGACAGGCATATCAGTATCATTTGTTGTAATGGCAAATACTCTCCACGGATACATCCGATTACCTTTAGAACGTGCAATATAATCATGAGTTTCAGTTACATATTCCTGTCTGCGCCAAGGATAAAAGTCTGTTTTGGCAGGATAAGGAGCAAACACACCTTTCAGATTCGTCTTTAAAGTATCCGACTTTACAAACATTCCTGGATAATTCTCCAAATCCGATTCAAGTAATGTAACTTTCAGGCCGTTACCTTCATCAACTGTTACAGGAAGAAAAGCCAGTTTCTGCTGAGCTTTAGATAAAGGTGCAACATCATAGGTGTTTTGGTAAGCCATAGCCATTGGTTTCCTGTCGTTTGTCGAATAAGGAAGATAGGCTGTATAATCTTTCGGGAAATGATAATCAGCTCCTTCATTCTTTATAACAACTTCCTCTTTGGAGTTTGTATAAAAACGATAAGCTACCCCTTCGTTATAGGCTCGAAAAATAACTCCTCCATTCTGAAGTTTCAGATTTAGTTCATTGCATGCAGAAATGAATTGACTGCAACGATAAAAAGGAGCATCTATCTGTTCCGCAATCTTTTTATACTCCTTGCTTTTAAGGCGGGGAGCTAATCCTACAGAAGCATTCCTGTTATTAGCAAACTCCAGAAAAACCGTCGATCTGGCCAACACTAAAGCTCTATCACGAATAATACTAAAGCTAAGCGTATCACCGAGTTGTATACTTATCTGAATATGTTTATCCGGCGATAAAAGTGATATACTTTTTGCAGCATGTGCAACAGCAGGCGAAATAAATATGCAGGCAGTTAATGTTCCTGCTTTTATTCCACTTTTTATAAAAGAGATAATATTGTTCATTGTATTTTTATTTGGTAAGGCCACTCAGCATCAGGTTGAGGAGCTGTTTTTTCGTGTTCATTTTCATTCATATTTGGAATGGCGTCGGGATTCATCCAATGTTCTGTAGGAGCTCCCATCACAACTAACCAAAGGTACGCTAAAGGTTCTCCTTTTGGAGCTTTAAATGAAATCTGCCCTTTTGTTTGATTGTCGGCAGCACCATAAATAGCTGTTCCATCTTTTTTCACACCAACAAAGCCATAACGCCAGCCAGCTTTATCTATATTTACCTTATTGAAACCTTCTGCTCCGGCAATTCCCTTAAAAGAAACAGTCACTTTCTTTCCAGGTGAAGGAATATTCAAACGGATGGCATTAAATCCGTAATTCTGCGGACAGCGTTCTTTATTTATCTGCATCCAACCGTTATCTAACGTATCGAGTTTGCAGGTAAAACGATTAGCATAAGGCTTGGCAACCTCACGTACACGATCCATATCATAAGTTATCAGATGTCTGTATACATCGAACATTTCATCATTGAATTGCAGTTGACTAAGTCCGGTCATTCGCTGATAGGTCATCACTGGATCCTCTCCTTTTTTACCCTGACGGAACATCTCTGCAATAAACGGTAGTCCGCGCTTCTCACCCCAATATTCAAGAACATACGGAGAATGGTATATATTACCGAGACTTAAAAAAGCCAGATGCGTTTGATCCATAAACGCTTTCCAATGATACTCCTCGTCGGTCATCCATAAAGGATTCACTTGCCAAAGCATCCATTGCGAAGTCATTTCAAAGAAGCCACTTCCTCCCCACGCCTCGCCTTGACCGTCAGAAGTAATCTGAGACTGAAAACTATGACCCAGTTCATGAGCAATACAATTCAATTTTTTATCCTGAATGCGATTGGGAGTTACCCACAATGCTCCAATCTGCTGATCATAATCACCTCCATAGGCTGTACCTTCAAGCGAATAATTAACCATGATCATCATTTTATATTGTTCGGCTTTTGAACCCGATTTTACAAATTTCAGCGTATCACTAAAGAATTTATAGAAACTCTCTGTACGCTGCAGCAGGTTATTTACATCCCATGTCATTGGCTTTCCTTCCAATTGAGAAGCCACTGCAGGATTAGTACCAAAAGGTTTCTCCCAAAAGATAACGAGATTGTTCGTAGAAGCCATACGTGCATAAGCATATTTGCTATCCGGATTATTAAAATCATTATTCACCAGATCTTTGGGAATATAAACGTTCTTCTGTGCGTGCAGCTGGAAACTTAAACACAACAACATTGAAAATAGAAGATTTTGTTTCATAAATAATAAATTAAGGTATCAGATTAGTAACACTTACAATAAAAGTCTCAAAACTCTAAAAAATGATATCTCAATTTATATCTACGAGTTGAATAAGTTTCTTGTGAAAGAATATTATACACAGCTTGGTTTTCATAATTCGATTAGTTTATGGTTTACGTTTTTTGGTTTATTTCTGATTACAAATTAAATTGATATTCCTTTAGAGAAATAGAAATATAATCTATTAGAATAGAATAATAATCCAAAATGATTTTTCGGTAATAAAATACAAAAAGCCCTATATAAGAGCATTTCATTATTCCATTTAGACTATTCTTTCATTTTTGTGGATCATATTATCGTCCAAAACAAAATAATTGTAGTAATATTGCACGACTCTTAAATTCACATTTTTTGGCTATATCCATGAAGAAACGACATATATTAATTTTCGTAATATCTATTTTACTAATCCCGTTCCAACTTAAAGCTAACACTTTTAGTTTTCGTCATTATAAAGTCGAAGATGGATTAACTTTCAATACAGTGAGAAGTATTATTCAGGACCGAAGAGGCTTTATGTGGATTGGTACAGAAGATGGTCTTAACCGCTTCGATGGATATACATTTAAAGAATTCCGGAGTAAGGCAAACAGCAAAAATTCAATTGGCAGTAACTACGTTGGTACATTGCTTGAAGATAGTAATGGAGATATATGGATAGGAACTGATAATGGAGTTTATATCTATCATCCCACAACCGAAAAGTTTATCCGGTTAGAAATCAAAACCAACAATGGCGTTATCTGTTCGTCTACTATCAATAACATTGTGGAAGACAAGCTAAAAAATATATGGCTATCAACTTATGGTCAGGGAATTTTCTGTTATAATCTGAATTCCGGGAAATTAGAACAATATAATGTTGTAAATGAAGGTTCAGCAAAAAGCAACTACAATTTCATCAACTATATTTATGTTGATCACAACAATCTTGTATGGGCTGCCCCCAAAACACCCAGCAGTCCTCTAATCTTCTTTAACCGTCCAAAAAAACAATTTCAAATTGTTCCTTTAAAGTTGAACAGTTCGAAAAAGAATACATTTTCTGTCTATAAGATTTTCGAAGACTCACAACATAACTTTTGGTTAGGGACATGGGATAAAGGATTATGTAAGCTTGACATAAAAGGCAAGAAAATAACTAGCTATTTATCTCCGCAATCTCCCGGAGGAATTATACATATTCACGAAATAAATGAATATAAGCCCAACTTATTGCTTATAGGCTCTGATGATGGATTAAGCCTTTTCAACACAAAGACTCTGCAACATCAGTTGCTTACCTCAAGTGAAACAGATCCTTCATCAATTTCCGATAACTTTGTTTATCCCATCTTCAAAGACCGTGAAGGAGGTATCTGGATAGGAACGTATTTTGGTGGAGTAAATTATGTTTCTCCAAACAACGGACTATTTGAACGTTATACTCACTCCAAATATGTAAATTCAGTAAATGGTAATGTAATCAGCCGATTTACGGAAGATAGAAATGGTAATATATGGATTGCTTCTGATGATGGCGGACTGAATGTATTCAACACTCAAACAGGATATTTCTCTGCATATATGCCTCAGCAGGGAAAAAACAGTATTTCTTACCATAATGTTCATGCTCTATGCTGGGATGATGATAAACTATGGATCGGAACTTATTCCGGGGGCTTGAATGTGTTCGATACCCAAACTGGTATTTTTAAATATTATAATTCAGAAGAAGCTAATCCCAAAACACTCGATGGCGGAAGTATTTATGCAATTTATAAAGACAGAGAAAAAAGAATGTGGGTGGCCAGCATGTCTGGAGCAAATCTTTATAACCGTAAAACTGACAACTTTACCCGCGTAAAACATTTTAATGCCACTACCATTGACATTACACAAGATAATAAAGGTCTGTTATGGTTTGCCACCCAGGGGAAAGGTTTGTTCAGACTAAATCCAAAAACTAATCAATGGCGTAATTACAGTACCCTAACAGAACAGGGAATATCAGTAGCATGTAGTCAAATGAACTGCTTACGCGTTGATCATAAAGGACAGCTATGGCTTGGTACCTCCTGCGGTCTATGCAAATATGATTATGCTAAAGATATTTTCACCATAATACCTCTCAATATTCCAAGCAACACTATTTGCTGTATAATTGAAGACAATAACAATCTTTGGCTAACTACATCCAAAGGACTAGTCCGATATAATACAATTAGCGGAAAATATCAGGTTTTTACTCAAAGCGATGGATTATTAAGTGATCTTTTCATGTTTAATTCAGGCTTTAAAAGTTCAAAAGGTAAAATTTATATTGGAACAGCCAATGGGTTTAATGCTTTTTGCCCAAAGAAAGTAGTAGCTAATAAATGCCTGCCTCCCGTTGCTATCACCAACCTGGAAATATATAACAAAGAAGTTGAAATACAAGAAGATGGACCATTGACTAAATCAATCAGTTCAATGGACCAGATTGATTTATCCTACAAAGATAATGTATTCAGTCTTAGTTACGTGGCATTAAGTTACAGCACTCCTGAAAAGAATATGTACGCCTATAAGTTAGAGGGATTCGATAAAGAATGGAACTATGTAAACAAACAACACAAGGCAACTTACACAAACTTACCTGCCGGCGAGTATATTTTCCGTGTAAGAGCTTCCAACAATGATGGACTCTGGAATAATGAAGGAACGTCTGTAAAAATCGTAATCCACCCTCCATTCTGGCTTACTACCGGCTTTAAAATTTTATATATTATTCTTATAGCCGGAGGTATCGTTTTTTTATTAAGAAGCATTAATCAACGTAGCGAAAGGAAACACAAAGAGAAGATTAAAGAATTAAATCAGGAAAAAGAAAAGGAACTATATGATGCAAAGATTAGTTTCTTTACAATGATAGCACACGAAATACGTACCCCGGTTTCGCTTATTATCGGACCTCTTGAGAAAATAATGAATGCTGATTTTAATATCCCCGAAAAGATTTCTAAAGATCTGAATATCATAGAGCGTAACAGCCAGCGATTGCTGTTACTGGTAAACCAATTGCTCGACTTCCGTAAAGCTGAGCAAGGATCTCTGACTATCTCTTTTACAAAACAGAATGTTCACGATCTGCTGCTTTACACATTCGATAGGTTTAAACCAATGCTGGAACAAAAAGGCGTTGAATTTATATTCAATTGTCCTGATAAAAAGCTGGAAGCAGATATCGATCAGGAAGCACTGACTAAAATTGTAAGCAATCTGCTTACTAACGCAATGAAATTTACCGAAAGCAGAATTGAACTTTCATGCGTCTTATATCCGGATACCAATACATTCAGAATAAAGGTTACCGACAATGGACCAGGAATTTCCGATCAGGAGAAAGAGAAAATCTTCCTTCCTTTCTATCAGATATCATCCAATACAAAACCAGGAACAGGAATCGGTCTTTCATTGGTAAAGACACTTGTTGATGCCCATAACGGAACTATTTCTGTTGAAGATACCGAAGATAAAGGAGTTTCGTTTGTTGTTAATTTACCAATTAAGAACGCACTATCCGGCGAAAATAACAACAGTTCAACGAAACCTGTTTCCAAGCCCGATTTAAAAAGCACCATTAACAGTTCTGAGCAAAACATTGAAATAGCTCCATCTGCCAATAAAGAGAAACCATTACTGCTTATTGTAGAAGACAATGCCGATATGCGCAACTTCCTACAAGATAGTTTCTCTACCGAATATCAGATTATAACAGCAGAAGATGGTATAGATGGCTTGGAAAAACTTAAGACCTGTGAAGCGAGCCTTATTATCAGCGACTTAATGATGCCGCGTATGGATGGTCTGGAATTCTGTTCTGCTCTACGAAACAATATTCTACTGAGCCATATCCCTGTGGTTTTGCTTACAGCAAAAACAGATCTTAGTTCTAAGATTGAGGGTATGAATTGTGGTGCTGATGCATACATAGAAAAACCATTCTCTATTCACTTCCTGAAAGCTCAGATTAAAAACCTGATTGAATCCAGAAAGAAACTGCGCCAAAAATTCTCTGAGTTGCCATTTGTTCCACTTAAGAGTATTGCCGGGAATAATGCTGACGAAGAATTTCTAACCAGGATGAATACAATTATTGAAAAGAACATATCCAATGTAGACTTCTCGATTGATTCACTTGCCGAGCAGTTATGTATTAGTCGTTCAGGACTTTTCGCCAAAATAAAGACGTTGGCAGAAATCACTCCTAACGAACTTATTCAGGTTGTGAGACTAAAAAAAGCAGCAGAATTGCTTACTGAAAACAAATACCGGATTAATGAAATTGCTTATATGGTTGGCTTCAATAATCCATCCTATTTTTCCAAATGTTTCCAGAAACAATTCGGTATTCGTCCGGGAGATTTCATTAATAAGAAAGAGAACTGACCAATCTCTTTTCTTATTGATAAATTTATAGTCGGGAAAGTTTAAAATTTAAATTGTTATTGTTTACAAGATAATAATAAACCAAAGCCCAGTCCTGATCATTAGCGTAAGGATCATAGAAATGCGCTTTTTTACCATTTACTTTATTGGGATAGATAAAAGCGCATGAAGCCTTTCCATCTTCAAAAAACAAGCACAGATTATTGCGGACAATATTTTCGGCACGTTTCTGATAAGACTGATCTCCGGTACATTCAGCATAAAGGCTGTATGCCAAAGCCGACAAAGTACTCCAGTAATGAGGAAATACATCTCCCCAGAATTCACGTTTGCCAAACCAGTAACCATCCCAGTGCCGTATCGCAATATCATTCAAATGATAGCTTGGTTGCAATCCGGCAAAAGCTTCCAGTAAAGGTAACTGTTCTTTGGCTCCATCCAGATATTTCTGTTCTTTAGTTACTTCATACATCCGAAGAAGATGAATTATAGCCGGTGCAACAATGCTCTGCTCATAATTAACCTCACTACGCGAATAAAAGCAACCATTCATCAGATAATTATCAGCAGTCAGTCTGTAATCATTCATCAGGCTATCTGCTTCCGAAGTAAACTGATTATTCTTTAGCATTGAATATGCTTTTACCGGAATATCAATTGCATAAAAGCCATGACCAAAGTTACGATACATAGCCCGCATGGTTTTATATGAATCCATAAGAAATTGCTTTTCTCCGGTTATGTTAAACATTTCCAGATAAAAATTAGCTACCCACGGATAGTTATATGCACGATTACGCCCTGAATGATCAATACGCGACCAGGTATTCCCGTCCTTATCCTGCAATTTTCTTACAAAATTAGCATATTTCAGTAGTGATTCCTTTATTTGCGGATCTTTAATCTGCTGATATTGCAAAGCCAGAAACACTCCCATTCCCAAGCGTTCGCGTCCTTCGTCACGGTCACTACTACTAACAGAAGGAGTATTATTTAGAAATATCTCATTCTTTTCATTGTCATATACCATATAGGCACCATATCTGGCATCATTCTTATTATTCATCTGCTGATGCTTAATAATAAAATCAGCTCGTTTTTTTAGAAGCTCTTCTTCGCCGGATATAACAAAACAAGAAATCTGTGTTCGTTTTCCTTTATTATAGTTCAGTTCAAAATTCATCTCCCCTTCCTTTATTGAAGGAATCTGGGCTATAATCTTATTACCACTTCGCTGAATTCCCATTTTCTCTCCATTGATGGTAACATAGGGATGCTGCAAAGCTACCTCACTTTCGAACTCAACTGAAAGAATTTCATATTTCTGATAAACGTATTGCTTACTCCTTCCTAACACTGTTCCACGTTTCAAAGCTTGTGCATAGAAATCAGCTTCTCCCTGATGCGAAAAAATTCTCCAGGCAAGTACGTAACTCTTTTTAGGTTTTAAAGTTATTGATTCCGGATTAAGAACAATTACCCCTCTGGTATTCGACATTCCTTTCTCGCGCTGACGTTCTTTTATTTCATAACCAGTTATAGAACCACTGGTCAATACTAATCCCAGGTGAGGCGCACGTCCGCTCATTTGCATCGCATTTAAATAAGCAGCACCTCCACCTGTCCATATATGAGCATTTGTGCGAGCATCAAAGCAGGTCTTTGCATCAGGATAATTATCATTAAAAGGAGTATTGATTGCGATATCAGTCAATGTAACTTTCTTCTTTCCTGTATTAGTAAAAGTATATTTTTCTAATAAATCACCGTTAACCGGTTTACGTTCAACACTGATTCTTATATTTCCGGCCAGATAAATAACAACCGTTACATTACCTTTTTTCTTAATCTCAATTGGCTTTTGCCAGGAAAACAGAGAACTGTTATCAGGTGTTTTTATAGTAAAGTTACCTAATCCCCAGCCATACTGTTTGCCAATCCAGGCGTATTGAGAACCATCCGTTGAAAGAATCCAGTTCATATTACGCACATCATTAGCTATAGATAGTTGTTTTACAGCCCCCGTTTCATCATCAACAACAGATTCTATATTCTGTGCCGACGAATATAAAGAGACAACAGCAACCAATGCAAAAGCAAGCAATTTAAGGTTCATTTGTTCTATTTATTAAAAACAAGATTTATATTCCAGTTTCCACCACAATCCAGTATCAGTTTCATTATATTTTTCCATTCCACATTTCTGTAAAACTCTCTGTGATGCATAATTATCTTTTTCAGTTTCCGCTATTACACATTTAATTCCTTTCTGTTCGAAAGCCCATTTACACATAGCTTCCAGAGTTTCAGTCATATATCCTTTTCCTTCGTAATCGTGATTTATACCATAACCTATCTCAACCTCTCCGTTATCTCCCGGCAAATTTTTAAAATCGGCACTCCCTATAGATTTATTCTCCGATTTCAGAATAATCTGCCAGTTGGTTAACCACAAATACTCTTCCGGATATTTTTGCGCTTCATTATATAGCCACTCCATTGCCTTTTGAGTATGTTCATCAAGTGGTTCATGCGAAGGAGTTAACAGCAGTTCACTCTCTATTTCATCGATCCCCTTAATTAGCAACCCAAATTGGTCGAGAGTCAAAGGCTGAATACGCAAACGTTTGGTTTCTAAACTTATCATCATTTCTTTTTTTGAACAAAAATAAAAAAAGAAAGTTTATAAAAAACCACATTAACCCCAAGTTTGCAATATATTTATCTATGAATAAAGATTTTTTATATCTTCCAAATCAATATATATCTTGCAAATACCCTAATTTTGGGCAAAATTAAAAAAATGAAAGAAAGAAAAAATAATAATTCAAGTTTGTTTGCCTTACTTAAACCTTATGCAAAGATGAACGGCATGATGCTGGCATTTGCATTGTTGAGTAATGTAATCAATCTGATCCTCCCTAAAATCATATCTAAAACTATTGACGGACTATCAAAAGGAGAAATTGATTTCAAGCTGATGGCCATTCTGTTTTTGGGAGCTTCATTCTTAATAAGTATATTTACATTATTACAAAATGTGGTACAAACGTACACGGCAGAAAAGGTAGCCCAAGATACCCGCAGTAAATTATCGGACAAGATTTTGCGACAAAGCTTTGCATACATACAGCAAGCAAACCCGTCAAAACTACTAACAAATCTAACTTCAGATATAGATTCCGTGAAGCAGTTTGTTTCACAGGCGGTAGTTTCTATTATCTCATCCATATTTGTAATTATAGGAGTTATTATACTGCTATTCAGCATTAACTGGCAGCTTACTACAGTCATTCTTATAATTATTCCGGCAATTTCGGGTGCATTTTACTTCACCATGCGAAAGGCTAAGCCTAAGTTTAAAAAGAGCCGGGAAGCTATTGACAACCTGAATCTGGTTATCAATGAAAGTATTCTTGGGTCAATGCTTATACGTATAATGAATGCGCAACAAAAGGAATACAACAAGTTTATCAATTCCAATATCGAAGCCCGGAATATCGGACTTTCTATTGTGGCACTCTTCTCCACCCTGATTCCGATAATATCATTTATTGCAGATGCATCCATACTTATAACAGTATTGCTGGGAGGTCATTTTGTAATAAGCGATAGTATGACTCTGGGAGATTTTGCTGCATTCAATAGTTATCTGTCTATTCTGTTTTTTCCGATTATGGTGATAGGATTTATGAGTAATATTATTTCTCAGGCCAGTGTTTCATATAAGAGAGTTAAAGATGTGCTCGAAGCTCCGGAAACAGTTGAAGAAGGTAAAATCACTGGTGAAATAACCGGAAATATTGAAGTAGACAATGTTTCTGTTATCTATAACGGTAAACCAGCATTGAAAGATATTTCATTCTCTGTCAATGCAGGTAGTCGCATAGCTGTTATCGGACCTACGGCTGCAGGTAAAAGTCAGTTGTTATATGCATTAACCGGACTAATTACACCTAACTTCGGAACAATCAGGTTTGACGGCAACGAGGTTAACCAATACAATGCGGAAACGTTTCACAGTCAGGTAGGATTTGTTTTTCAGGATAGTATCATTTTTAATGTGAGTATTCGTGAAAATATAGCTTTCAGCAATCAGGTTACAGAAGAATCTCTTGAGAAAGCCATTGATACTGCCGAACTGAGAGACTTTGTAAATAATCTCCCAAATAAACTTGAAACAATGGCCAGCGAACGGGGAACCAGTCTTTCCGGTGGACAAAAGCAGCGAATTATGCTGGCTCGTGCATTGGCTCTTAACCCCAAAGTGCTTCTTCTCGATGATTTTACTGCGAGAGTAGACAACAAAACCGAGAAGAAAATATTAAAGAACATTGAAGAAAATTATCCGGATATTACCCTTATTTCTATCTCGCAGAAAGTTTCATCCATTAAAGATTTCGACCAGATAGTGCTTATCATGGAAGGTGAAATGATAGCGAAAGGCACTCACCAGGAACTAATAAATAATTGTACAGAGTATATTCAGATATATAATTCTCAGAAAAGTACCAGATTTTATGAACTATAAATTATCACAGACAGAAGAACAGAAAAGTATAACCAAACTAAACTACAAGAAGTTCTGGGAATTACTGAAAGATGAGAAAAGAAGTCTCATTATCTGTACCATCAATATTCTTATAAATGCCGTACTGAATATGATAGCTCCTTTTCTGATTGGTATTGCAGTTAATCAATACATGCAAACCAAGCAGTACAATGGTGTTCTGACTATTGCCTGCTACCTGCTTTTAATCTATCTGGGAGTATTGGCAACCGGAGCTATTCAAGGAAAAGTGATGGGTGGTGTGGGGCAAAGAATGCTTTTTAAAATCCGCAATCTTCTTTTCTGGAAACTGCAGGAACTGCCTGTCGATTTCTTCTATCAGAATAAATCGGGCGACTTGATTTCGAGAATAAACAATGATACAGATAAACTGAATCTGTTTTTCTCACAATCACTTATTCAGTTTATGAATAGTGTATTCTTTATTGCAGGGGCAGCTACCGCTTTGCTATGCATTAACTTCAAACTGGGAGCCACAGCTCTGGCTCCGGCCATCGTCTTATGGGGATTCACCAAAGCTTCTTCCAAATGGGTGAAAAAGAAGAATGAAAAAAGCATGAAAACAATGGGTGACCTCAGTGCCGAAGTTCAGGAGAACCTGACAAACTTTAAAGTTATCATAGCATTCAACAGACGCGATTACTTCAAACAGAAGTTCGACGAAAGTAATGAAAAGAATTATCAAGCTTCAGTAAAAGCCGGTCTGGCCAACAATGTATTCCTTCCAATATATAGTTTTTGCTCAAACGTGGGACAGTTTATTGTACTGGCGTTTGGTATTTACCTTATCACACAAGGAAGTTTCACCGTTGGATTCTTAATCAGTTTTCTAACTTATATAAATTACTTTTATGATCCATTGAGACGTATAGCCACTTTATGGACAAGCTTCCAGATAGCTCTTGCTGCCTGGGATCGTATATCTCATATACTCTCCATGGAAAGTAATCTTCCGGTTATGGAGTGTAAAAAAACTGAAGATCCGTCCAATCTGCTATCGTTCAAAGATGTTACATTCAAATATCCCAACGGTAATGAAGTGCTAAAGCATATCAGTTTCAATCTTGAAGCAGGTAAAACATACGCATTTGTGGGACCAACCGGTGGAGGAAAAACAACAACTGCTTCACTTATAGCCCGACTTTACGACCCAACAAAAGGAACTATTTTCTTTGAAGGAAAAGATATACGTTGCTATAAATCGGAAGAAAGAGCCCGAAATATTGGATTCATTCTGCAAGATCCATTCCTCTTCTCAGGAACAGTACTCGACAATATTATCTATGGCAATGATGAATTTAGCCAGCTATCAGAAAAAGGATCTATTCAGAAAATAGAAGAAGCCGGTCTGCACGAATTGATAGACAAATTTGATAACGGACTACAAACAACCATTAAGCTGAACAGCGAGGATATTAGTTTAGGACAAAAGCAACTCATAGCCTTTATGAGAGCTGTGCTTCGCAAACCCAAACTGCTTATTTTAGATGAAGCCACTGCAAACATTGATACTGTAAGCGAACAGTTGCTTGAAGATATTTTGCAACGATTACCAAGTAGCACTACAAAAGTGATCATCGCTCACCGACTGAATACAATTGCAAACGCTGATGAGATTTACTTTGTAAATTCGGGAACTGTTGTAAAAGCCGGTTCACCGCAGGATGCTGTTAATCTGTTGCTTCATGGAAAACGAGAAAGTTAGAATGATATACTATATGGAATCAAGAATAGAACTTTTAGCAGAGAAGAAGCTGGTTGGTAAAAGGCTAAATATGACTTTATCAAAAGACCGGACTTTTGAATTGTGGCATAGCTTTATGCCTCACAGAAAAGAGATAAAAAACAGTGTCAATAAAGATTTATACTGTTTACAGGTATACGACAAGAACCTTGATTTTAAAGATTTCAATCCACAGAGTGAGTTCGAAAAGTGGGCAGCCATAGAAGTCACCGGCTTTAATGATATTCCGGATAATATGGAAACTTATACCCTAAAAGGCGGTCTTTATGCCGTTTTTATTCATAAAGGTGTTGCTAGTTCTTTCCCTAAAACGTTCCAATTCATATTCAATGAATGGTTACCTAAATCAGAATATGAACTTGATAACAGAGAACATTTTGATTTGATGGGTGAGAAATACAAAAATGATGATCCTGAATCGGAAGAAGAAATTTGGGTACCAGTCAAATTGATCTAACTTTTTTTGTAAAAAAGGGATTATTTATGAAAATCATATAAAAAACACAAGTTATAATCGTGAAAAATAGTCATATACAACTACTTAAGATTCGAAACAACTCATTATCTTCTTCTGATTTATACTCGTCCTATGTCTTTTTCGTAAAGGCGTTCGCTTAGAGGATAATTTTTTTAAGTAATTATTAAAAGCACAAACAAAGAACCCTTTCAGAACAAAATATGCCCAAAAAACTTCTGCTCGAGGATATAAAAACTTTAATCACTATTTTCTAATTCCTCAATCGCTTTATTTATAAATCCAACCTTATCTTTTTTCACCTCTATCAACATTGCTTTTATATCTTCCGGTATAGGAAAATATTTTTCAGACCACAAATCTATTTCAATCAGTATGGGAAGTAGGTCAATCCCCTTTGGGGTTAACTTATATAATCCTTTCGCTTTGTTTTCCGGATCTTCTGATTTTTCAATAATCTTGTTTTCTTCCAACGTCTGTAATCTAGTAGCTAAAATATTGGTAGCTATTCCTTCCGATGATTTTAAGAAATCACTATATCTGCACTTTTTGGCAAACATTAAATCCCTGATAATCAACAGAGACCATTTATCTCCCCAAATATCAAGGGAACAACTAATTGGACAATCTGATCTTTTTTTAATCTTTTTCATAAAAACATTCATATTAACTTGCAATTTGCAAGTTCTTCACTATCTTTGCACTTGCAATTTGCAAGCAAAGGTACTAAATTATATTGTAATCACAAGAAAGGAATGAAAAAATGAACAAGGTATTTGAGCCAATTAAGTTGGCAGGAATAATATTTCCAAACAGAATTATCAGATCGGCAACCTATGAAGGAATGAGTGATGAGAGAGGCAACCCTACACCACAATTGCTTAAAAAATACGAAGCATTAGCAAAAGGAGGTGTAGGTGGAATTATAACTGGCTTTATTGGAGTAAACCAGCAAGGAAAGAGTACAGGTTATAATATGTCTATGATAAATGAAGCCGAACATATTGATGCTTACAAGGGTTTAACTACAAAAATGCATGAGCTGGGAACTCCTATTATAGCACAACTTAATCATTGTGGTGGCCAGACAAAAGAAGAAGCTACTGGTATGCCGGTTATTGCACCTTCAAAAATAGCAGACTATAAGGCTAAAGAAATGACTAAAGCTGAGATCTTAGAAGTAATAGAAGCATTTGTTCAGGGAATAAAGAATGCAAAAGAGGCCGGTTTTGATGGTGTGCAAATTCATGTAGCACATGGATATTTACTTTCAGAATTTGTATCGCCCAGAATGAACAAAAGAACAGATGAGTGGGGAGGAAGCACTGAAAATAGATTTAGAATTATTAAAACAATATTTGAAAAAGCCAGAAAGGAAGTAGGCGATTATCCAATGATTGTAAAAATGAATGGCTATGAAACATTAAAAAACGGACTGACAATTGAAGAATCTGTAAAGATAGCGAAACTATTAGAACAGGCAGGATGCGATGGAATTGAAGTTTCTAATGGAACTGTAAAAGCCGGACTGGCAACAATGAGAGGACAGGTACCATGGGAACTTATGGTGGCACAAAATAACAAGTTGAATAAAATGCCCAAATTTGTAAAAGGAATTATCGGTGCTGTTGCAGAAAAAACATTTCCACAACCTCAACCCAAAAGCTTATATAATTTGGATGCAGCATTATCAATCAAGAAAGCTGTGAATATTCCTGTGATTGTTGTAGGCGGAATAACAAATTTAGATGAAATAGAAGACATTATTAATAATGACAAATGTGATATGGTTTCCATGTCAAGGCCATTTATACTCGAATCGGATTTAGTTAATAAGTTCAAAGCCGGAAAGCAGACACAAGCAAAGTGTATTCAATGCAATTTTTGCATTATCGGCTCGGAAAGTGGACCTCTCAGGTGTTATTATGGAAAGGTTCCGGCAAACAAGTCTTAGCACTTACCGGATAATTATTTTTTTAAATCTTAATTTAAATAGAAAAAAATGGAATTAAAAGGAAAAACAGTGCTAATTACAGGTGGCACAGCTGGTATCGGCCTGGAAGCAACAAAGCAATTTCTAGCAAACGGTGCAAAAGTTATAATAACTGGAAGGAATCAGGACAAACTGGATGCTGCAAAAAAAATGCATCCTACTGTTGTCGCAATAAAGAGTGATGCAGCAAATGAAAGTGATGCACAATCGTTGTTTAACCAAATAAAGGAATTAGGAGGAATTGATATTCTCTATAATAATGCCGGTGTGGTAAGTCCTCCGCTAAATTTGGGAATTGCAAATGATAAACATATTGAAGGTGCTACATACGAAATGAATGTCAATTACCTCAGCATTATCCGGTTGAATAATCTTTTTATGGAGATGCTGAAGTCTAGAAAAGAAGGAGCAATCATTAATACAACCTCTATTTTGAGTTTAGTTCCTTCGGTGATTGAACCTACCTATTCGGCCTCCAAAGTAGCATTGCATTTTTATACTGAAACGCTTAGAAAACATTTGCAGATTTTAAAGAGCAACGTAAAAGTATTTGAATTGCTACCTCCTGTAGTTGCCACCGAGATGACTGCTGATAGAGAAAACAAGAAAATGAGCCCGGAGAATTTGGTAAAAGAATTAATTTTGGGACTGAAGAAAGATAAATATATCATTCGGGTAGGCGATTCAAAATTACTTTATTTCATTAACCGCCTTTCCCCTAAAATTGCTTTTGGCTTGGTAAATCAAAATAGAACTATAAGTTAAAATCACATGAAAGCATTTATAATTAATCAGTACAGCAAACAAAGTGGTTTAAAATTAACCACGATGCCAGAACCGGTAGTTGAAAAAAATGATGTTTTGGTCCAGGTATATGCCGCAGGTGTTAATCTGTTGGATTCAAAAATAAAATCAGGAGAATTCAAACCTATTTTACCTTACAAAACTCCGTTTATAATTGGGCACGATGTGGCAGGAGTTGTAGTTAAAGTAGGCTCCCAAGTACAAAATTTTAAGGTCGGGGATGAAGTCTATGCACGGCCATCTGACTATAGAATTGGAACTTTCGCCGAATTTATTTCGATAAACGAAAAGGATGTAGCAATTAAACCTCAAAAACTTTCAATGGAAGAAGCCGCTTCGATACCTTTGGTAGGCTTAACTGCCTGGCAAGCATTAATCGAAAAAGCAAATATTCAGAAAGGTCAGAAAGTTTTTATTCAAGCAGGCTCAGGTGGTGTTGGTACATTTGCCATTCAACTAGCGAAATATTTGGGTGCTACCGTAGCCACCACAACCAGTGCTGCCAATTTTGATTTGGTCAAGAGCCTTGGTGCTGATATTGTTATTGATTATAAAAAAGATGATTTTGAAACAATACTTAAAAATTACGATGTTGTTTTGAATAGTCAGGACACAAAGACCTTAGAAAAGTCACTAAAAATATTAAAACCTGGAGGAAAAATTATATCCATTTCAGGACCACCCGATCCTGATTTTGCCAAAGAAATCGGATTAAATTGGATGATGAAATTGATTATGTCTCTTTTGAGCTATAAAGTTCGAAATAAGGCAAAGCAGCATCGCGTCAACTATTCTTTTCTTTTCATGAGAGCAAACGGAAATCAATTAAGTCAGATCACTTCACTTATTGATTCTGGAATTATACGTCCGGTTATGGACAAAATATTTCCATTCGAAGCTACTAATGAGGCTTTGGCTTATGTGGAAACAGGGCGAGCAAAGGGAAAGGTAGTCGTCAAACTAAAATAATCTTATCAAAACAGCATAAGATAAATAATCAACACCTATTTTGTTAATAAAATAATTAAAACACAATGAATAAAGAAATATTATTTGAATCCTTTGATTTAAAAGGATTACAGTTGAAAAATCGGGTTGTTATGGCCCCGATGACCCGTAGCCGTTCAGATAATCCCGGTAATGTAGCAACCGAATTGACAGCTCTATATTATAAGCAACGGAGTTCAGCAGGTTTAATCATCACAGAAGGAACTTATGTTAGCCGTGATGCTGTTGGAGCTATTAATGTACCAGCCATTTATACGAACGAACAAGTTGAAGGCTGGAAATTGGTCACCAATGCAGTTCATCAGCAAGGTGGAAAAATTTTCGCCCAGTTATGGCACGTCGGTAGATTGTCTCACCCCGACTTACTCAACGGAGAACTCCCGTTGGCACCTTCTGCTCTAAATCCAATGGCTCAGGTATTCACCCTAGAAGGTTTTAAAGATACAGTGAAAGCTCGCAAAATGACGTTAGAAGATATTCAAAAAACGATAAGCGACTTTAAGAATGCTGCCATAAACGCAATGAAAGCCGGATTCGATGGAGTAGAATTGCATGCAGCCAATGGTTATTTGTTTCACCAGTTTTTTAATCTATATTCAAATACACGTCAGGATCAGTACGGCGGTTCAATAGAAAACCGAGCCCGCATATTATTCGACATACTAGATGAACTGCAAACCATAATGGATATTAAGCAGGTTGGAGTACGATTAAATCCTTCACTACATGGTATACAAGGAATGATGTTAGATGAAGAAAGTATTGCTGTACATAACTATATTGTTGATAAATTAAATGACTACGACTTGGCTTATTTGCATTTGACAGAGCCTTTCACCGATGTCTCCGGGAATCCTTTAGCCATTCAAGAAGTTGCTAAACATTTTCGCCCCATATATAAAGGCACGTTGATCATTAACCGAGGGTTTAACAAGGAAACTGCCAATAAAGTGCTGAATGACGGTGACGCCGATCTGGTAGCTTTTGGTGCTCCTTATATAGCCAATCCGGACTTGGTGGAACGTTTTAAAGTTGATGCTCCGCTCAATCAACCGGATTCATCTACTTTCTACACTCCGGGTGAAAAAGGATATACCGATTATCCAAGCTTACCCGACAAGTAGGTTTCTATTCTGTTTTGAGAATGTAGCAGGAAGACTGGTGCACAGCATAACAGTAATAATAGTTTCAATGATTTTTGCATAGTATTATTGCATAATTATTTTTTGTGTAAATTCAGATAAAGTATACAATTGTCTCTATTTATTATCCATCTAATTTCTGTAATTATATAAAATAAATTCCGTACATTATTTTGTAATCGTAATGACCATTACGGTAATAGCCATTACGATTACTATCAAAAATCCATTAATTCACATCAATAATCACTCTCCTATAAGACACAAGATTGAAGGCACCATCATCATGCACTTCGCAAACGAAATGGATCGATTTTCCCGCAGCATCCTGAGGTATAGCAATATTGATTGAAGAGGATTTATTATTGCTGATTGCTATATTAGATTTATAACTGCCTGCTTCTGGCTGTTGCCACCAAAGGAATGAAAGATTATTGCCCTCTGAATCTATTGACTTTGAAGCATCAAGGTGGATGGTCTTGCCCGCTTTCGTCTTTATATGAATTGGTGTAATACCCTTCTTTCCATTAATTATGACTTGCGGGTTGGTATTTCCTTTGCCTTCATGCGCCCACTGCATACGAGCTGCGAAATCGTTCAGTTCATCAGGATAAAAACAACGCTTATAATTCTCTGTGATAGTCTTTTGTGGCTCTTGCCAACTGTTCCATGCATAAGTGATAGAGTCGGGACTAATGCCATAAGCATGGCAACCACCCCACCCTGCCTGAGTCGGATCTTCAGGGTCAGAAAGTCCGTTAGGCATTACATAGAGGAAAGATGGTGTATCACCTTCCACTCCCCACTTATAATGAGGATAAATGCTGCCCATAGCACCATGCCCTTGGATGTACTGCTGATGCTTATCCCAATACTTCTTTCCGAGATCGCACTGCAGTTGCCATGTTCCTTCATCCCAAATAAACTTTAGATCATCCTTAAATTCACGACGCATCCACATGTGGGAGCTGTAGGCTCGGTTCATGCGCATATCATATTTCATGTCCTGATCGGTAATTGTGTAAATGCGGAACTTATGGAGGAATGCCTTCAGTTGTTCCGGTGTGCGTGTCTGCTGCACTCGCCATATTGCTTGTGCAAGAGTGTTACCACCTCCCCAAGTAGCAATCCATATTGGTCGGTCATCATCTTCATCAGCAAGTTTTATGAGAAAGTCGCTCCCCGGAGAATCATTGTCCTTGCCAATTACCTTGATACCTGCACGATGACTTCCTGACATGACGCGACTGCGAATATACTCAGCACTTGGCCAATATCCTAACTGCTGCTTGCCATCCTCTTTATTGAGAGAAAGGAATGATGTTTGCGATGAGCGCGCCTTCAAATTCAGAACATCCTTTGCATAAGCATCAACCACCTGTGTAAGATACTGCGCCCACTCTTCCGGATAAGGATCACAATTCCAGCCAATGGTGGTCATGATAGCCTCAATCTCGAAGCGGTCAGCATAAACCAGAAGTCTTACCGCAGACTCCATATCATCAGGCTCAACATTACAATCTCCTATGTCGGTAAGAACCACAAGGCGTGGTTTTAAATTATCTTTCCATTGTCTGGTTTGCTGCGCCATAAGCGGCAGAAACAAAAAGGAAAGCATTGATAATACGATTCGTTTCTTCATAATACAGATTTAATTTTCTACAATGCGTAAGGTTAGTAAGACAAAGATATAAAGTTATTTTTGTAAACTTATTATCTTTTCTGTCATAATGAAATTATTCGCCGTGATTATCCAACTTATAGCGGATTAATATTAGAACGATATTTCCTTGAAAAGATGAAAAAAAGTAAGTTGTTTACAGATATTGGCGTATATTGGGATCGGGAAGGACTTAATGAAACTGATATAATTGCAATAGATGAATTGAGTCACAAAGCTGTAATAGCAGAAGTAAAACGTAAAAAGTTATATCAGGTTCTTTCGATATTTATTACTAAAATAGATTTAATTTATTCTGAATACTTATTTTTTGTACAAATAAGTATTCAGAATATTATTAATAGTAGAACTTATGATTTTATTTAATTATTAGAATTATCAGTATTAATATACTTAATTATTCTAGCTGGATTACCGCCGACAATCGCATTTTCTTCTACATCTTTAGTTACAACGGCTCCACCTGCAATCACTGAATTCTCACCTATAGTGACACCTGGCAATATTAAAACTTTAGCACCAATCCATACATTACTTTTGATATGAACGCCTTTGCAACGAAGAGTGTAATGATCATTGAAATCGTGATTGGTAGTAACTATTGTTACTTGTGGACCAATCTGTACATTATCATCGATAGTGATACCACCAGCTGACATGCAAGTCAAACTGTGATTGATAAATACATGGTTACCAATTTTCATTTGTCTACCGAAATCAATTTGAAGAGGAGGAAGAATGTATGTAGCTTCCTTTAAAGGTTCCGTTAACATTTCATCAAACAAAGGTTTAAGTGCATTGAAATCTGGTTCTGTATGATTTATCTTAAAACACAGCATTTGTGTTTTGTTCATGTGAAGAATAGCCTCACCATATTCTTCTTCGAACATATTGACAGGATCACCGTTTCTAAGCCGTTCGAAGATATTCTTTTTCGTTTCCATTATAACTATTTTAAATGATTATTCTATTGTTTTACTGTCTCGCCAAACAAAATGTGATGTTCTCTTTGATATTTTCCATATGCCATCAACTTTTTTATATTCGTCATTGTAATAAACACCCTGCATTGTCATTACATTTTTGCCTTCCACGGTTGAGGATAAAGTAACTTGGCAATACGAGATACCAGTAGCATGGTCTCCTTTTATATCTACTGTTTGTTGACCATTGATATGATACACAAAAGATAGTGTGTTCAAATAGTTTTCAAACGTTTCTTCAATCTGGTTTCTACCATTCAACGTCATGATGAGGTTATCGCCAACATAAGTTTTTATTTCAGCATCATCGGTAAAAAGCAAAGCTTGTGTTTTTGCATCTTTCTGGTCAGCTAAGACAGAAAAAGTGTCAACCAATTTTTTCAAATCCAAACGGTCTTCCAGTTCAGTAATTTTTGTTTCTAAAGATTTATCATTCATAGTTTGTGATTTTATTAATCCTAGATTTCCTGCTGTAAATAATAGTAAAGCTAATAATATTTTTTTCATACAAATTTATTTTAGTAATATTTTTTCAAAATGATCTATTTTACCATTCATATAACTCATTATTCTATTTTAATCTGCTGGTATAAAAGAACCAAGTATTTTTTCTTGCTCGGTTAGGCTCATATTAAAAAAACGCTTCCCCTTATCTAAATTCTTTATTTTCAGTACTTCTTCATCAGACAGAGAAAAATCAAAAATGTCGATATTATCTTTAATATGTTGCAAATTTGTTGATTTTGGGAAAATAATATTGTTTTCCTGAATATGCCAACGTAGAATTATTTTCACATTTGTCTTATCATATTTTTTAGCCAATTGTGTAAAGATTGGTTCGTTGATAAGATTGCTATCACCGTGTCCAATAGGGTACCAACTTTCAAGAATTGTTCTATAAGGATCTAAACGCTTTTTCAACTCGTTTTGTTGATAGTAAGGATGGCACTCTACTTGCAATACAGCCGGTTTAATTTGAGATACAGCAAAAATATCTTCTAATCGTTCCGATTCAAAATTACTAAGACCAATACTCTTCACTTTTCCCTCGGAAACTGCATTTTCCATATCTTGCCATGCACCAATGTAATCGCCAAATTGTTGATGTAGAAGCAAAAGATCTATATAATCTGTGTCAAGTCGGGATAGCATCTTGTTGATAGCATTAGCAGTCTTACCTTTACCATATTCATTTGGCCAGAGTTTAGAGGTAATCCATATATCTTCACGGGAAAGTCCGCTTTCCTTTACTGCGGCACCAACTCCACGTTCATTTTGATAGGCATGAGCCGTATCAATATGTCGATAACCAGCCTTAAATACCTCTAAACATGCTTTTTTCGTTTCAACGTCACCGTTTATCAAGTAAACGCCAAAGCCAAATTGAGGCATTCTGTTACCGTCGTTTAATGTTACAATAGTTTGTTCCATAATAATATAAAAAATCTGTTTTTATTTTCTGCAAAGGTGTTATTTTTTTAATGTTCTGTTATTAAACAAATTGCGGATAGTTGGATACAAATTGAGGTTGATAATATATAGTATATTAGGTATTTATACTTTTTATGGATTCTTGTATACAAACTGCGGATTTTGTCATTAAAAGTATTATCGTATTTGAAAGAAAGTATAACTTTGTCTTTCAATATCAACAAAAAAGATTATGAGCAAGCAAATAAGATTTGAAACACCAGGAGAGCATAATACTGCATGCAATGTAGAAGTATTACATCCTCTTGTTTCCCTTTTAGATTTTTCAAAAATTACTCCTCAACAATATATTGAGGCTGATATCTTTTCATTCGGGTTTTATTATGTCGCTTTTAAAGAAAGTAAATGTGGCGATTTGAAGTATGGCTGTAACTACTATGATTACCAGGAAGGAACATTAATTTTTATCGCTCCAAATCAAATTATTCAATCGGAGAATAGAAATTTAACCGAATCGACAGAACCGAAAGGAAAAGCCTTGTTGTTTCATCCAGATTTACTAAGAGGTACAACACTAGGCAGAAATATGAAAAAATATTCATTCTTTTCGTATAATGTAAATGAAGCTCTTCATATTTCGGAACAGGAAAGGATAATTATTATGGATTGCCTTCGTAATATTGATTATGAGTTACAACATGGAATGGATAATCACAGTAAATCTCTTATTGTATCAAATATTGAAATGTTTCTTAATTATTGCCAAAGATTCTATGAACGACAATTTATTACTCGTTCTCATGTAAATAATGATACTCTTTCACGTTTTGAGCAAGTACTTGATGATTATTTCAATTCAGGATTATCTAAAAAGCATGGATTACCAACCGTAAAATATTGTGCAGATAAGTTACATTATTCGGCAAGTTATTTAAGTGACATGCTTCGAAAAGAAACCGGAAAGAGTGCTATGGAACATATTCAATTGAACTTTACTGAAGTAGCCAAAGAAAAACTATTCGATAGAAGCAAGTCTATAAGCGAGATAGCTTATGAACTAGGATTCGAATATCCCCAGTATTTCAGCAGATTATTCAAGAAACAAGTAGGCATGACTCCAAATGAGTTTAGAGCTACTAATTAAAAGCAATCAATAAATCTAACTAGTTTCGGATATATAATTATTGTTCAGAGTCGCTATGGTTTGAAATTATAAATGGCTAATCCCTCTGCTGTCAACAAATACTTTTGCCTTGGGTGTCTTGGATTGTTGGGATATTGCATAACGATGAATCCTTCATTCATGGCAAGCGACAAGTAATTATCCATAAAATTTCCGCGGTCCTTTAAGTTCATAACTGCCAGCATTTCTTTGATGAATAATTGCTGTTCACCTAAGGTCTTAATCAGACTTAGAATAGTAGGTGAACATGTCGGAAGCTTGCCGGGTACTTGTCGGGAGCTTGTCGGGTGTTGTTCTGAAATCCATTCATTGGGAGCATCAATTACCATATAGAGATTCTTTAGCTCATCTGTTATAAAAACTCTATCCATCATGAGTTATAACCTCTCACAAAAATCAAAATCTCAAAAAAAGTCTTGCAGTCTAGCACCACCCACATAACTACCTATAAATAAACAGAATAATACCGCTAGACTTTCAAAAAGAAGTCTAGCGGTAATCTAGCAGTTTAGCACTTGATTCGCTTATTTAATCTCTACTATGCGGTACACTAATCCACGGTGTGCAGTACGACTCTCGAATTTATTCTTCAATGTTCGTCCTAAAGACATGGCGGCACTACGGGTGTATTTAAATCCGGAGTCTCGTTGCTGCATGCGCTTCAGCATCTCGCCACAAGTCAGCTCCTCGGCTGGTTCATCGCCTACCGGAGAACGGAAATAGATATCGGTAACTTCTTCTTCGGGCATCACTTGCTGAAAACGGCGATTGCTTTTGGTGATGTACGCCTCTTCTTCGTGAGTAAACCAGTAGCGTTCATCGTTGCGAAGAGCCTCAACGGCTTGGGCGTAGAGTTGTTTGTAATCAATGGGCGATTTATAATCAATCACTCCCAATATAGCTATGCAAATGTAACGACGACTACCGGTTGGGTCGTTCAGCAAGTCGAAGCTGTTGCTTGTGGCTATAAATGTTGCGTACCTGCGCATTTGTTGGGTTACGCTGGCGTGAGGCAAGCGTGCCTGAACGACTGCTTTTTGCAGAATATGCTTCACAAATCCCTGATAAGAGGGACTGATGGAATCGTACTCGTCCATATTTATCAGCGCAAAGCGGGTTAATGCCAGCTGAACATCTCCACGCTTACTAAAGTCTATACCATCAGTGTAATATTCCCGTAGCTCGGGTGGCAAAAGGTTCATGCAATAAGTTGATTTTCCGGAACCCTGATCGCCCACTAGCAACGGCAATGTGCTGTTTGCATGATTGCGGTCAAGTTGTTGCCAATGAGCCACCATTGAGAGAAACCAAATGTAGAACAGATCTCTCCATCGAGGGTTATCACACGGCACGCGGTCGGCCAGTTCACGAATGCGGTCTTTCCCGTCCCATTTTCCCACATTGAGAAGATAATCTTCAATAGGATCATAAGAGGGCACACGGTTTGATTCAACATAACGCTTGATATCGACATCCCAGGACGGAAGTCCTTCTGCCAATGCATCAAGACAAATCGTGTTAAGCGCCTGTTTATTGACTGGACGGAAATCGAAGTAGAAAGATTTCAGTTCCCTGTATTCCACCATGCCTTTCACGGTATTTCGTCTGAGCTGATATCGCCTTTTCATAAACTCTTCCATCTGTGCCACTAATGTCATGGAGGAAGAGATGCAAGGCTTACCGCCAAACTTATTTGAGATGGTATAAATGTTACGGAAGTTTGTCCGCACCTCCAGTTCGTACTTATTCAGGTTATAATACATCAATGTCCACTTTATCGCATCTTCTTCCGGAATACCCGAACGGTAACAGTTTTCCGCCAGTTTAATAAGAAACGGAAGTACCTCACCACTCTCCCATTCTACCTTGCCAACGGTGTTCAATGCATCCCACATGGAGGTACTAAACAGCGTAGAGATAATATGGCTCCGTTCGTATCCAGGCAACAGGCGTTGCAAAGGATCACTCATTTGCTGACGCTCTTCATCGAACGTTGGTTCGGCGGGCATACTTACCGGCTGATCTATACGGATAGGCACGGCATCCGGATTATGATACAACGAAGGATCAAAGCTCATGCGGCATCCATGTTCCAGCACCGGTTCTTTTAGTTCTATTTCGCGCTTCAGCTGAGGCTGATACCATTTTACCGCCTCGCGATAAGCCTGTGCATGAAACATTTCGGCCAGTTTGCGGTTCTGGGGCAATGTACTGTCAGGCAATGTAAAAGGAACTATAATCTTTACACTCTTATCGCTAGAGCCGATAAAAGCGAGTAAGGTTTGCGGCAATTGGGATGCTCTTTCGCGAATCTGCGCCGCCTCATTCGCGTTAGCCAAGTTATTTACTTCTATGGTTACGCAACCATTGTAAGAAGACAAAATCTGCTGACTGCCATCCTTACGGAAGACTCCTCCAAAGACCAGTCGGGGAAGTTTCTTCACTTCGGAGAAATTTTGGCCAGCCATTGCGTACTGAAGTACATTTCTTAGATTAGATACCGGTCTGCTGCTTACTTCAGTTCTCATAGCATCTACAGCAGTTTCAAATTCAAGGATACGTTGTGTTTGTGTTTTACCGTCGTTACGGTATTGCGTTATTTTCATAAAGTTAGTTAGGGTTATTAATTACTTCTTTGTCGTTTCTCTGTAAGTGCGCTGATACTTTATCTGAGACAGGATACTGCGCATTTCTTTGTCTGCTTTGAAGCAAACACGCTGCGCCGTTACCTTTGATGGTGTACACTCATCGGGCGTTTCAAAACCTTCGCTACCTGCTGATATGGAAAACAGGCCGATATTTTTCAGATGAACCGTATTTCCTTTCATCAGGTATGTTTGCATCACATCTCCCAATGCAATAACTGCTGCATGCACATCCGATTCATGGAGCGAACAACGCCCGCTGATATCCTTTGCCAGCTCATCTATACTTATTTGCCCGGAACTAACCGGAACACCATGATAGCGCACTTTCTCTTCTTCTTTACTCTTATCTACTTTTTGACGAACAACATATAAAGACATTCTTATTTGTTTAATTAATTTATAATCAGGTTATTTTTCGCACGCCCGGGTGTATCCGCCTCTTACACCCGGGTGTAAAAACAAACTCCACCCGGGTGTACAGGCGATATACACGCGGATGGAGACTCTTTTTTTACTCCTACAAATATAACAAATATTTATGTTAAATCCAAATAATTAAGGAGCTTTATGAGAGGTAATAAAGATATATTTTGTAATAAAAACATCAAACTATATACTAGAGAGAGCAAGTGCTAGACTGCTAGACTAGCGCTAGACTTTATTGAGTATATCTAGCACCTATATAGCACTAGCAGTCAGCAGGTTAAATGCTCCCCGCTAGACTGCTAGACTTTTTTGAGATTTTTATTTTTTATGAGAGAGAGTTTTTATAAATGCATTGGCTATTTATTAGATATTGGGGAATTTATTCTCCCATATCGTTCAAATGCAATTCTAATGCTTTGACAGAGATGTAAATCTCATATATAGATATAGTGAGTGAAATAATAAGCAGTAACAGTGCCAGACCGAAGATATAGACTGACACAAGTTGTAATTCTATATATACAAAGAACATACTAATCACACAAAGTAGCAAGCTACTGATGCCTGTAAACTGCATGGCACGCGTCAGGTAAAGTCTCTTCTTCAGGTTAGCAATCTGTGCTGCTTTTACCGAGGAGGGATTTGCTACATATTGCTCTTTTAAAGTACGTACCAGTTGGGCATACGATAAAAATCGGTTAGTATACGCTAGCATTATCAACGATATAGCTGAGAACAATAAAGCCGGAGTAGTTAAATCTATTTCCATAATTATTCTGTTATTAAGTTACGCGAGTTCGATATAACAACACTCAATCAAACAAAGAAAGTCGCATTTATAACTTGAATTTAGGAGAGAGTAAAATAGTAAAAAACGAAATCAATTTATCAGTTCTTGAATCTTTTTATCTAATTCATCAAAAGGTGTATATCCTTGCTCTAACTGAGTAAATACTCCGTCTTTTTCCAATAACAAAGTGGGATATGCCTGAGCATACTCAGCCGCTTTCAGAAAAGAGTCTTGCGTTGCCCTCTTTATTTGTTCTGAATTAAACAACTGAGTGAAGAGCTTCCCATCAATATTTAGCTGCTCGCAGATTGAATAATATGTTTCTTCCAGATTCAGGTCTTTGCCATGACAATATCTGGATTGTTGTACTTTCACCGCAAACGGTATAACAAATCCGGGCTTAATCTCTTTCACCGTTATAATTGCCCTTGACGGGATTTCACTATCCAGTATCACATCATTGTTTTTAACAAAATCAAAATAGGCCTCTCCAAACTTGACTCCAGTTTTTTGTTCTATGGCAAGATCATGTTTCAGAAAATAGTCTGCCATAGATTGAATTTGCTTTTTCTTATTACTACCAGTCCACATACCTGCAGGGAATACCTCAAAAACAATTTTGCTGCTATATTTATCAAATAACTTTAATGTATTATCCGAATTTCCAAAACACCATCCACAGAGTGGATCCATTACATAAATTAGTTTCATTATTTCTATTTCATTACATCATTTACAGTTTGACTATCGACAAACTGTTCAAAACTAACAATTTTCCCATTTTTTAATCTCCAAAGATGAGTTACCCTTGCTTCGAAGTATTTGCCGGTTACATTATATGTTCCGCTGTATGTGCCGTATGCCACCACTTTATCTTCGTCTGCAACATAACCTTCCGGAGTAAATTTATACTCTGTCCATTCTGTTGCCAGCCGATGAAAAACATTTTTGGTAATAGCATCTAAACCAATATAAGTACCGCCGTACGGAAATCCGGCAGCTTCTGTCCATGAAGCATCCAACGCTAAATGTTGAGCAAGGTTTTTTCCATTTTCCTCGGACGTTTTTCCTTCGTATGTACTTTTAACTATTTCTAAATTTGTCATTGTTATATATTTAAAGTACAGTCTGGCTATAAAATTTATTACCAGACTATTTATACTTACTCAATGCTTACCATTTCATTTCCCCTGTGTTTACTTTAGCACCAATCTGCAAGGCAATATCAAAGGATAAATCCGGATATTTTTCCTTTAATGCTTTAATTAAAGCTTCAGATGTTTTATTCACTTTCAAAGCTTCTTCATAAAACAAAATATAATCTTTTGAATGCTTCACAGAAGTTATATCTAATGCAACACCTTCTTTTGCATGAGCCGGAATAACAATTTCGGGTTGTAGTGACGATATTTTATCTAATATATCAACCCATTTACTGCGAGCCTCGCTGGTTTGCGCATCCGCCATCCATAAATGGAAATTATTTCCAAATACATTAATTCCGCCTATCACAGCTTTTATAGAAGGAACCCATAAAAAAGTTCTGCCCGGAAATTCCTGCAACCCGATAATATTGAACTTTTGTCCTTCCACTTCAATAAAATCACCTTGTAAGATTTGTGGCAAAACAACATTCGAAGTAATCGCTTTACCTAATCTTCCTCCCCAAACATCCAATTTTTTCTGAGCAGTTGCTTTGATATTTTCTACTGTTGCAGGCGTTGCATAAACAGTTACTTCAGGAAAATATTTTTTAAATACTTCTAGTCCAAAATAGAAATCAGGATCGCTGTGACTTACGTATATTAAAGTCAATTTCTTACCTGATTTTTTTATTTCCTGAGCGACTATCTCCGCTTCTGCCAAAGTAAATTGGGCATCAACTATAATAGCCTCTTTTTGCCCATAAATAATAACTGATGCTACACCAAAACTATTTTCAGATGCATTGAATACTTCTAATGTCAATCCGTCTATTTCGATTCTTTTAAAATTTTTCGACATTGTTTCCATATTGATCTTTTTTTAAGACATTATATACTGAATTCATTTATACTTATCAACCATAATAAAGGAAACAATTTTTATTTGTTTTTCTTTATTATATCTAGTTAAATAAATACAAAACAGATAAATAATTTATCAAGTTTGTTGATTTTGTATTTACGTTTGTTTCGCAAAGTAACTAATAATAGTTTATATTTGTAACTGGTTACTTTTTAGTAACTTAGAAAATAATAGTAACCATTGTGGCAAAATCAAGTAAAAAAATAAACTGCCCCATCACAGCAACCGTTGCATTGATAGGTGGAAAGTGGAAAACCATCATTCTGTATTCCCTCTCGTCCGGGACTAAACGTTTTGGCGAAATAGCTGTTCACATACCTGAAATCTCCAGAAAAGTGCTTACCGAACAGTTGAAAGAATTGGAAAACGATGGGTTGATTCAACGAGAGCAGTACAAGGAAATTCCTCCGCGTGTGGAATACTCATTAAGTAACCTCGAAAAAAGTCTCTCACCTGTGTTTCGTGAATTAGAAATATGGGGGAACTGAGAATGTATTGGTAAAGCAATAGTTTAAAGAAGTTATTAAAGCCAGAATCATTAAATGGAAGAAATCCAGGAGCGAATTCCGTTCCTGAGATTCCAATAATATTATATAAAGATCAGTTGCACAACAATATAAATTGGTAACAAGACTAACAGCCTATTTAGCACATCCTTGACAGTATCTTTATTGCTTGGAAGAGTTTATTTTCTTAAGCACATTCCGAATACAATTTTTTACTCCGGTAGAAAAATATTCCGTTTCGGCATTTTCCAGATAGAGTCTAATTTCACTGAGCAGTTCCGGTTCTTTAAGGGCTATTTTGTATGCCAGCTTTATACAAAGGGCCTGAATAGCTATTGCTTCATCCGGCGAAAGCATTTTCTCCAGACAGAAATTATAAAGTTCTACAGGAAATTCAACAGGAACAGGAAGATTATACAGAATTGAAAGCAGTAATCGTTTGGTCCCGCTATGTTTCATGGAGAGAGTAAGGCAAACTATCTCATCGTATTTAGGAATAAACCATTCCGGAGTTAATTCGCTAAGCTTTTCGCAAGCCCATGCCGCCCGCCAGGATAGTTTTGTTTCTTTGTTTGTAACCAGCCTGTATAGGGGCTCAAAATTTTCCGGATAAAATAGAACGGATTCAACTATAGTATCTACAAAGTTTCGTGATAGTGTCAAAGATAATTTCGTCTCAAAATCTGTTATTCTTTCCATTTCCAATTTTTAATTACCATCTATAATGTTTTACTCCTATTTTTTATTTATATAAACGACCATTTATATATTAAAGCCATTTTTCATTTTTTTCAAATAGGGTATACTAACGTTATATCTTTCTCCGCTACTAATAAGATCTTCCAACATTTTTCTCATTTCATCAGGAGAATGTTTCACATGTCCTTCAAACATCAGGCATAATAACTCATTACTATATATTCTTTTAGCAATAGGTACACTAATAAATAAAGGTAAATGATATAATCGATTGGCTTTCTCAGCTTTGGGATTGAATCCTCTTTTCTTACAAACATTAAAACCCTCCCTAATAGATTTAATAGTATCTTTCATTATTTTCGAGTTACTAGTAAAGACTTTCATATTACCTCCGGCATTCACTACTCCAGCCGACAAGCCAGCCGCAACTGCGAAATGAGTTATTAGCCAAAGTAATATTTGTTTGGAAATAATCGGTTTGAGATTGGCTTCCCCCAATGCTTTTACCATTTTCTCCACTCGTGGTGTAATTTTCCCATTCACTTCCCCAATTGGGGTATTTGAATATTTCAAACCAGAAATAACGCTATGAATACATTTATCATCTCGCCCCCCACCTACCATAAAAGGAAATCCGAAAAAGTACTGTTCGGGTGATAAATATTTAGCGATATTATTAAAGTCGTCCCAATTGTTCTGAAAAAAGAGTATATGTGCTCTTCCTGCCGACGTGCTTAATATAGGCAATACTTCTTTTAGCTGAACATTATTTGTTGAAACAATAATGTACTCAAAATAATTCTCAGAAGATAGTTCTTCTACTACTTGGGGATAAAAGACAGTATCAATAATCTTCTTTTCTCCTCCTCTAAAATCATTGCATTTAATATGAATTCCATTCTGTTCAGCAAATTGCTTTTTTCCTTTCTGCACAAGAATTGTTATATCATGACCAGCTTCGGACAATTGCCAGCCATAGGTACAACCAATTATTCCTGCTCCATAAATTAGTATTTTCATAATGAATAATATTTAATAATCACTCTCTCCCATTTATAAAGATAGAGTTGAATAACGACAAATAATCAGAATAAGGATCACTAATTGAGAGGTATTCTCCCGGATTATACCCCGTAAGAGCTTTAAACTCTTTTATAAGATGTGACTTATCATAATAACCACAATCATAAGCTAATGTATCTAATTTAATCCAAGGTTGGGTTTGAAGAGCATGTAAAGTTCTTCTAAAGCGAGCTATTAGTAAGAATTCTTTAGGGTTTAAACCTGTGTAGTCTACAAATACACGTTTAAATTGTTTATAACCAAGACATGCAGTTTGTGCTAACAGAGATATTTCTGTTTCTCCATTGTTTATAGCCTTAATAACAGCATCCAACCGATTAAAGTTATAGTTATCAAACTGATAAATACGTTTTAACAGGAACTGCTCAATCCACTGGACACATTGATAATTGTCAACTGTATCTATCAGACGATTTTCTAGCTCCACAAGTTGAGGATTATTTAATAATTCAATTGCTATATTTTGTCCTCTCAATTCATTAACCGGAATTCCTAAAAACACTTTACAACCAATAGACTGAAAAACAACCATAATCACATCTATATCACAATAATGTATATCAGTATACATCGTTGATGAAGCACTCAAATAAGCTCTAGGCTGTATCCCATTATGCAAAGACGAATTAATTCTTTTTCCACGATGAAATACAAGACAAGCACACCCTACAGGAATAGAACGCTGCGATTTTTGTTGTGCATTATCCATCGATAAAAACCAATATTGCTTTATAAAAGGGGCAAGCAATATTGATGGTTCTATGATTTGAAACTTTTCCATTTTTTATCAAACAAAAATAAGGATTCTTATTTTTAATTAGGTGTAAATAATGGACATTCTTTCTATCATTTACTTTTAAATAATAAATTCTTCAATACTTAAAAAGGCTTATCTATTATTCTAATAAAAATAGCTATCACTCCAGATACATCGACAATACAACTTCTAATCGGACTTTTATTTATTTTCGATTTTATATTTCCTTTATGTAAATCTGCCCTATCAGTCTTTTATCAAGAACTTAAATATTTATCTTTCTGCCGTTTAAATTCATCTTCTGTCAAAATTCCTTTTTGCTTCAGCTCAAATAACATTTCAAGTTTATCAGCAATATATTCATCTTTTTTCAAATCATCTTTATCATCTCCCATAAACCAGGAAGCAATAAACCCTGTAAATGTACCAAATAATCCAACACCAGAAACCATTAAACATGCAGCAATCATTCTGCCCTCCATTGTAACTGGATATTTATCTCCATACCCAACTGTTGTTACTGTAGTAAAAGCCCACCAAATAGCATCATCAGCTGTTTTTATATTTGCTGAAGAGCCTCTCTCTACTTGCAAAATAGAAATGGAACCAAAAATTACAGTTAAAGCTGCAATAAAAGCTACAGAAGCAAAAGTTCCTTGTATTCTCGATTTAAATAAATGTGCAGTGATATAACGAATGGATCGAAAAGCTCTTAAGACTCTTAAAACTCTTATTAATCGAATTAATCTCCCGTAACGGAAAATTCTAAAAGTAGGGATACTAGAAACGAGGTCAATCCATCCGTATTTCATAAAGCTCAATTTAGACGGAGCCTTATAAAAACGATATAAAAAATCAAAGATAAAAATAACACAGATACCATTATCTATATCTTCTAAAAGCAGAGACATTTCTTTTGGCAATTTAAAGAAAGAATCAACAAGCAAAGCTATTAATACGTAAATTGACAATACAAGTATTATTAAATCAAGAAAACTGACTGAAGGATATTTTTTACTTGCCTCCATAATTTATTCAATTTTAAAAAGAATATAATACAATTTATAGCATCACTCCATTCAGAGTTGTTATTTACGAAGCAATATTTTCTCACCAATTAATACTGCACTACGAACGTATTCAGCACAATGTGTTCTGAAAATATTCAATTCACGGACTTTAGCATATCCTTCAGGAGTACTCATATCGATTCCATCCAGCAAATCCTTACAGCAAATAGAACCGTGCTTTTTTCTAAACTCTGAAATAAAATGAGTGGTCAAGTCATAAGTATATGATTTTTGCTCAGTGCTATCATTTTCATCCATACCATACTTCAGGCCAATGGCCATCAATGCTCCGGTTACAGCTCCACACATTTCCTGGCGAAAAGCAACTCCCGATCCAAAAGGGGTTGCAATTCTAAAACAATCACTTTTGCTAATATTAAGCTCTGTAGAGAAGACTGATAAAACAGACTGTGCGCAATTGAACTTTTTATTAAAGGTTTCTACAGCTTCTACTGATCTTTCTTTTTCCATAATAATATTTTGCGTAAAAGTAGTAAACTTTTGTATTCAAGATTAAATCAGACGTGTAAATAATAAAAAATAAAAGTCAGGAAGAAAATAAGATTCTTCCTGACTTCATAAACTGGTACATCTATAACTTATATATTTTAAGCTATTTGGTAATTTTACAATCTAACCAACTTCAGTAAATAAACATCATTTTCACGAAGATCGAGTTCCTTGGAAAATGCAGCCCCCTTACTCACCGTTACTTTCTCGGAAGAAACAGGTGAGCCGTCATTAAGTTTCTTTATCTGTTCAACCTGCTGTTTTGTAAGCTGAGCCGGCTTGCTCATATCCAGATAAGTGGTATAACTATCATTTGACCGGTAACCCACTTTGTATATTTCAAGTGTATAATCGCCAACGGGAACATTTGAAACATTAATCTTCACTTTTCCTTTGGCTTTAGCAGGTAAGTCCCGAACATAATATACCTGATTATTTACAGAATCGCCCGGATGCGTATTGGTGAAATCCCATAAAAGAACCTGAACATTTCCTTTTGAGTCTTTGCATGACCAAGAAGATGAATCGTTATTGATTAGCTCAGTGTCTCCTAATTGATTAATGAATTTAAAAGAATAGAAAGCTGGTTTATTGATACCTTGAGTATTTAAAAGTCCGAATCCGCCATGGAAAGGTGTGAAACGTGGACCGGCTTCTTCAAAAATATCTGTAAATACCCAGTAAGACATTGAGTTGGCTGCTGCTCCTACTTTCTTTATTTTATCGAGTACATAAGAAGCCTCATGATAGCTGTCGTGTATAGGATCAGAAGGTGTGTAAGATGCACTCCATTCGGTATAATGTAATTCCAAACCAGGCATAGCAGAAGCTGATATTTGTTTGCGTGAATTCAACATATCACCGCTAACTGCCATTGGATCCTGACTTAGTACAGTACCCGAATTGCCAAATTCGTCAAGATATCCTTGCTTTACTCCGTAAGTATGAGTGCTGATAAAATCCAGCGGAAGCGAATTTTTATTGCAGAAATCAATCATTTCCGGCACCCATGCTGCGCCTGCTGTAGCCGGACCTCCTACTCTATATTCTTTATTTACCAATTTAATAGCTTTTACAGCATATCTGTATAATTTAAAATATTCTTCTTGTGTTCCTGCCCAGAATCCATCAAGGTTTGGTTCATTCCACACTTCGAAATACCATGTTTTAACTTCGTCGGCACCATAACGCTCAGTAAAATGAAGTGTAAGATTACGAATTAAATCCTCCCATTTATTATAATCCTTTGGAGGAGTAACATTTCCTCTCCACCAGAAAATAGTTTTAGAGCCACTGGCCAGCGCAGAAGGCATAAAGCCCAGTTCTACGAAAGGTTTTATTTTTATGCTCAGTAGATAGTCGTATAAGGCATCAATGTACTGAAAGTTATATTCAGGATTACCTTTTTTATCTTCACGGTAAACACCCATATCGTCGGACAGCAAACCATGCATACGGATATATTTAAAATCGCACGCGTTCTTTACATAAGCCAGCTGTTGCTGCCAGTCGGCACGTAAACCTTCATTGGCACGGCCTGCTCCGATACATTCTAATGGAGTTTTGCATAGTGCACCTTTCTCTTTTGAAAAATCGACTATAATCTCTCTCGTATTTAATTTGGCTATCTGTTTCTTTTTTGCAGGAGGTGCTGAATATGAGTTTTGTAAAACAGATAAAAAGGGAATCAGTAATAAATACTTTACGATAATTTTCCATTGTTTTGAAGATGCAAATAATTGGGACATAAGATCTACGTGTTTAATGTTTTTCATAATGCAAATATACACTAAATCTAACTAATACAGGTACAAAAATGTTTCAAATAAGTGTTTATAATGTATCTGCTTAAAATATTAGCTCTGATTTATAGCAATATTATATGATAATCTAAATTAAGTCTTACAATTAGAATATTTTTTATATTTTTACATCGAAAATAAATATGAATACAAATTTAATCATATTTACTATAGAGAATCAAAACTTACATCTACATTATTTGCAGATAATCATAATACATTATTATGTCTATTATAAAAAAACACATGGAGCTCGAAGGGATTGCCGAATTAAGACAACTCTTTATATCGAAGGGCAATACAAGAGAATACATAAAGAATGAGTTCTTTATGCAACGAGGACAAAAGCATAACCATTTAGGTTTTATTCTGAAAGGTGGATTCAGATATTTGGGCTACACCTCTGAAGGAAATGAACAAATTATTGGATATAGCTTTGAAAATGATTTTGTTGCCAGCTATAGCTCATTTCAAACTCAACAGCCATCAAATATTGATGCTCAAGCTATAAGTAACAGTACTGTGCTACTCCTTACTTATGAGGATATTAAAGCTTTTTACGACAATTGCGGTTTCGCTGATTTGCGAAGCAAAGTAGCAGAAACCTTATTAAATGATTCAAACAATAGACTACTTTCATTGTATTGTGATTCTGCGGAAGAACGCTATCAGAATCTGATAAAAAATTATCCTGATATTTTAAATCTGGTTAGTTTGAAAGAAATAGCATCCTTGATAAAAATCAGACCTGAAACATTAAGTAGAATAAGAAGAAGGCTATCATTTCAGAAAAATTATTGATTTTAATCAAGGCTATTTATATCTCATTTGTTTATTTTTGCGAACAAACTAATTTCAGACATTGATGTAGTGGTAAGATGATAACTATTTAACTAAATTATTAAAAATGAAAACAATTAAATTATTCGGGGCCTTTATTTTATCTCTTTTTACTGTGTGTCTAATTTCGTGCAACAAAGATGACGATGGATCGGATTCTGATCCTACCGTTCCTACTTACGAAGCAACATTTAATGTTAGTTTGGGGTATAAATACAAGGTAACAGACACAAACAGCAATCAGGTATTGGTTGATGTTGATTATGGAATAGCAGATATGAATATGCTTGCTTATGTAATTCATAGAGAGAGCGATGGACATTATATAAAAATGGGACGGATAGGCCTCTCTACTCTGCAGAATATAACAACAGATAACATTGCTTCGGTAAAAGAGTTATTACCGGAAGGCAAATATTATATAACTTTTGTAGCATTTAAAGATTTGCAGATTGTACAGGGAAGTTCAGACTTTCTGACATTCTTTAAATTTTTCACCCAAAACTATGAAGATGCAATTATGCAAGTGCCAAATGACTATATTCATTATGCAACAGCTAAAATTGAAATATCTGCAACAGATGGAACCAATAACCAGACACTAATGGTTTTAAAGAAGATGACAACCGACCTGATTTTTGAATTTGACAATGTAGATATAATTCCGACCAATAATAGTTATAGTTTAACCGTTGGAGTAGAAAACATCCCGTCTGCATTTTTTATTAAAACAGGGAAAACACTCACTGCCAAAGAAACAAAAGAAAAAGGATTGTATCTATACTCAGGTAGTCGGAATATAATGCCACTAGCTAGCAAAGACACAAAAGCCCTGGTTACAACTTTCCATACTTTATCGAACGACAGTCTGCCAATGTCAGATCGTGGCAAATACTGGTTCGAATTTAAAGAAAGTGCTAATGGAGGAAAACAAATCAAAGCAGTTTCGGAAAACCTTGACGAGTTTTCTCCCAATCATACGTCTTCAATGTATATTTATGGTTTGTACAACGAAGGGCAGCTGTTAATTAATAAAACAGAAACTACAAAACACAAATTATAACGCCGAAACATTTTAATATTACATGCGTTATTTTTTGAATTACAAAAAAATATTATGATAAGTTAGAGTAATATTTCTAAAAACAACTCCATAATAGAAAAAAAATCCTGATTTAAAAAGCACGGGCAATTTTATCTAACCAATAACACTAATTTAACCTCTATAAAACAAAAAAAACGATATCCTTGCCCGCGCATAAACTTAAAAAGACTCTAAATTCACAGTTTTTATTTTTCCATCCTGCGTATATTCTAATTCGCAAACTTTGAGGCTGCGAAGCCATGTTTTACCATTTGAAGGAACACAATCATGGTGGAATAAATACCATTTACCTTTGTATTCGGCTATTGCATGGTGAGTGGTCCATCCTACAACCGGTTGCAATATAACGCCTTGATAAACAAATGGTCCGTAAGGGTTATCACCAATAGCATAACACAATAAATGTGTATCACCTGTAGAATATGAGAAATAATATTTCCCGTTGTATTTATGCACCCATGAAGCTTCAAAAAATCTTCTGCTATTATCGCCAGTAGTCAATGGCTTACCGGTTTCATCCAGAATAACAACAGGTTTTGGTTCTTCTGCAAACTCAAGCATATCTTTGCTCAATTTCACTACACGTGAAGGAATAGCTGGTTCACTGTCAGCAGGAAATGTTGCACATTCTAATGCTTTGTTATCACGGTAACGCTGAAGCTGACCGCCCCATAAACCGCCAAAATACATATAATAATTTCCGTCACCATCATCTAATATGGCAGGATCAATGCTGTAGCTTCCTTTTATTGGATCTGATTGAGGAACAAACGGACCTTCGGGACGATCGCTCACAGCAACACCGATATGAAAAACATCATTTTTATCTTTTAGTGGAAAGTACATGTAATATTTTCCATCTTTGTAAGCTACATCGCAGTCCCAAAGCTGACGTCCGGCCCATGGAATATCTTCTACTTTCAGTACCACTCCATGATCTTTAATTTCTCCGTTCATCACATCATCAGTAGAAAATACGTGATAATCGCGCATATCAAAATGATCACCATTATCATTTTCCGGAATCCCTGATTCCCAGTCATGAGATGGGTATATATACAATCTATCGTTAAACACATGTACAGCCGGATCTGCCATGTAATCATTCTCAACTAAATATCTTACATTTTTCATAGTTGTTTATTTTGAGCTGTTTAAAATCTTATTAATAAATGGTTTAGGGTTATAATTACGATCGAAATACAAAGGATAATCGGTTCTTCCTCTTACAGGGAAACCATTTTTCCAGGAATCGCCATCAGTTATACCCCATACGGTTACACGTGATATAACATCGGAATACTTAATAAACATATTAAAGAATTTCTCCATACGATTGTTCCATTCCAATGAAACAGAATCGGGAAGTCCGTTTGGATAAGGATTCATTTCTTTCTTATAAGTAACCATATCCGAAACATTGGCACTCATATTTACAGTAGGCAACGCACTCATATCCCACTCTGTAATCATAACCTTTGCACCTGTACTGCTAAAACTTTTAATACTTTCTTCGAACTCATCAAAAGCAGGATAATCCATACCCATGTGTCCTTGCATACCAATTGCATCAACGCGGAGTCCTTTTTTCTTCATACTGTTTACCAGCTCCACAACTTTGTCACGCTTACCTTTTGCATTCATGCCGAAATCATTGTAATACAATTCTGCATTGGGATCGGCTTCGTGTGCATACTGAAAAGCCAGAGGAATATACTCTTCACCTAAAATCTCATAGAATTTGGTTTTGCGCCATGATCCGTCCGATTCAATGGCTTCATTCACTACATCCCAACCTTTAATCTTGCCTTTATAACGACTTACGATTGTGTAAATATGATTTTTCATACGTTCCTTCAATACTTCCGGAGAAACATTGTTCCCATCTTTATCAACACAGAACCAGGGAGATAACTGTGAATGCCAAATAAGACAGTGACCAATAATTGCCATTTTATTTTCTTCTCCAAACTTCACCAATGCATCTGCTGCAGTAAAGTTATAGGTATCTTCTGTTGGATGAATGACTTCCGATTTCATGCAATTCTCGGCAACAATAGAATTGAAATGTTTCTTAATAAGCTTCGTAGCATTGGGGTCCATGCCGGCAACTTGCCTTACGCTTACAGCTGCTCCTACAAGGAAATGTTTGCCAACTACATCTTTTAAGCCAGGACCTGAATTTGAATCAGCCGGCTGATTAATTGCCTTACAGCTCATAGAAAGAACTGCAGTTAATAATAAGGGGGTTAAATATTTTAATTTCATAATAACAAAATTACAGATTATAAGATTAATTTTCTGATTTACTTCTATACACAAGCAATTCGGCTTGCATTTTTTGATTATACTTCTTAGTGATTGGGTAGAAATAAAGTGCTAATACACCTATAAAGAATGTTGCTGCCGGGATAAGACTTGATGAAAGAAGTATACCGTTAATCGCTGTATCACTTTGATTAACACCTGCTCCCGATACATAACCAAATCCTGAAAGTAAGAAACCTAAAATAGCTCCACCAATACCAAGTCCGGCTTTTAAAGCGAAAACAACACCTGCAAAAACCAGTCCGGTAGCCCGGCGATGATTTACATATTCAGAATAATCGGCTACATCGGCTATCATTGCCCACAATAAAGGTACGGTTGGTGCATACGCCAAACTCTTTAAGAAGTTGAGTAAAAACATAAATTCTACATCTTTCTTTCCTGGGAAATAGAACATAGCTGTAAACAATGTAGTTAAAGCCAGACAAACAATAAAGACTTGTTTCTTTCCATAGCGGTTAGCCAAAAAGCCGGATAAGAAAATAACGCCAAAGAACTGCACTAATGCTCCAAGCATGTTAAATACACCAAAACCTACTTCATAAGCTTTATCTGGACCACTTACTATAAGTCCGAATGCATTTAGAACTGTATGAAGAACACCATCGGAAGATGTTGTTGCCACCAATCCTATTTTACCAAGAAAAGCATAAAGAGCATTTGCATCAACATAATTTTCAAAATAGTAATTCATCGCACTTCCCCACATTGCCAATGTTATGAAAATAAACAGAGTGAGAATAAACATTGCACGCCATGGAATACTGGCTACAACATCTTTAAGATCTTGCCTGATATTTGTTTTCTGACTTGGTGGAGGAGTAATACGTTCGCGGGCTGAAAGGAATGCTATTATTAAAAAGATAAAACCAATAACAGCAAAAATACTAACGGTACAGAACCAACCATGCCCAATGCTTCCTCCTGCAGAGAATTTGCGTACAAGTGGAAGAGTTAATCCCTGAACCACAAACTGTGCAATGGTTGCTGCTACAAAACGAATTGATGTTATACTGGTACGTTCTTTAATATCACTACTCATTACTCCTCCCAACGAAGAATAAGGTGTATTATTAAATGAATAGATGGACATCAGCAGTGTATAAGAGATTGTTGCGTATAGCGCCACTAAACCTTTGTCCTGAATACCGGGATTGGTAAAAGCAAGTATATAAAATACCATAAAAGGTAAAGCTGTCCATAATATCCATGGGCGGAATTTACCATAACGAGATTTTGTTCTGTCAGACAATATTCCGACTGTTGGATCGACAAATGCATCGGCAATTCGAGCAACCAGCATTACTGTTCCTGCAACAGCACCTTCAAGACCAAAAACATCCGTATAAAATTTGGTCTGATAAATCATCATCATTTGGAACACCAGATTGGCAGAACAATCTCCCAAACTGTAGCCGACTTTTTCGAGCATCGACACTTTTTGACTTTGTGTATTCATAAAAGCTATTCTATTTAAATTTCTAAATTAAGGCTAAATCATTTTTTCCTTTGCACAAATATACCTCACAATACGACTTTGAATAACAAGATTATAACACACACACTTTTCTACACATTACATTCTTTGCTTTAATATTACAAATACTTTTCCCTACGTTACATTTCACGTTTTTCTCTCATAAAACATAAAAAAGAGCCATTTAAAAGGAATTTTTTATAATAAAAAAAGGAATCAGTTTATAAAACCAATTCCTTTCCCTGTTACTATAAATTATGAAGTATCTCAGATAAAAACTAACAAAGAACTTCGCTTTGATAATCACTCGGAGAAATACCAACTTCTCTCTTAAAATATTTACCAAAGAAACTCTGGTTTGAAAAGTTGAGTATATAGGCTATCTCTTTTACACTGTTTCCTGAGCTCTGAAGAAGATGTTTTGCATCGTGAATAACTGCATCTGTTATCCATTTATTTGCAGGCAATCCGGTTGCATTTTTTATCAGGAATGAGAGATGCTTTGGAGATACACAAAGCTTATCTGCATAAAACTTCAATTGTCTTTCTTCACGGGAATGTTGTTTTACCAAAACAAAAAAGTCTTTGCATATTTTATTTTTTCTACTAAGACCGTCGGCTTTGCAAAGTTTTTTTGCAATAGGATTGTTCTGGGCATAAGCGTTCAATACTTCAATATAGAACACAGCAACCAGATTCAGCAGTTTCTCTTTTCTGAAAAGATCATCACTATTAGACAATCCATCTTTTATAAGTGAAAATATCTGATCGATTCTATTTAATGTGTTTTCTATTGGGTCTAATTCACTGTTTATCATAAGCTTATCCTTGCTTACAGAGACCGGTATCTGAAGTAATTCAAAGAAGAGTGGAGAGAAGGTCATCATATAACCATCTATTTCCTGATCTTTCAAATTCATATTCAACGTTTTTCCGGGAGGGATACATGCAATTGCTCCTCTTGATAATGAATGAGGACGGCCATCGATCTTTATAGTAAAATCACCTTTATAAACAACTATAATGGCAAATGTATCAGACATCTTATAACTTCTATCTAGAAATACATTTGCCTGTAAATGATAAAGAGCAAACTCATTTATATGCTTCCCGATAATAGGTAACTGAGACGAAAAGTCATCTATTACTAATGACTCACTTGTTGATTTACTTATCATATTACGTTTCATGTTTACATTTAAAAAATTAAAAGCCACTGCTTCTTTACGATTATTTATGCAGAGTGCAACGGCCTGAATATACTATTTAATAAATATGCTTTCCTACTGCAACCTTCAGTTTCAGGACACAAACCAGTTGGTCTAACTTTGACTTAAGCAATTGCAGACGGCTTTCTGATACAGCTGTTTCTGAATCGAGCAAATCAAGATTGGTTATAACTCCGGTTTTATAACTTACCTTTGCCAGGTCAAAAGCCTGCATGGCATGAGTTAACTGGATATCAAACTGCTCTACTTTTTTCTTTGCCGCAATTATTTGTGACTGAGCCTCAACTACTTCGTTCGTTATTTTCCTTTTAGCAATATCTGTTTCATACTCAGAACTGATTAGGTTTGACTTTGAAACCTGAAGGTTGTTCTTTGTTCTTTTGGCATCGAAAAGAGGAACTTTCACTCCTACTCCCACTACATAGTTTCCCTTCAGCTTATTAAGATCAGGAGTATATCCATTCTTAAATCCGGCTGAGCCAAAAGCATTTACAACTGGGTTATTGGCTGACTTTATTACGCTATAATTCAAGTGTTCAAGTTCCGTTTTTTCTTTTGCCAGTTTCACTTCTTCTCTGTGCTCAATGGCGTAATTCACAGATGATTCTTCTGCAGAAAGAGTTTCCGTGGAAAGTGAAGTGGTTACTCTGTGCGGAGTTTCTTCGGGAAGTCCCAATAAAGTATTCAGAACAGCTTGCTGAGTGCGGAAAGAAGCTTCAAGATCATACTTCTGACTTTCAATAGTTGAAATCTTTACCTGTGTGGTAAGTATTTCATATTTTGTAGCAGAACCGGTTTCACTTTTCTTCTGGACTGTTTTTAAATGATTCTGTAGATTAAGCAGTTCTTCATTCTTTATATCAATTGCATTCTGAATGTAAACCAATGTGTAATAGTTATTGGTTACAAGCATTGAGAGATTCTGCTTAATCTGATCAATAGATATCTTATTGATCTCTCTTTTCTTATTCTCAACATCGACCGATTTGGATGTTTTTCCAAAATCGTAAATAGTTTGGTTTATATTAATTCCCGCATTGTAATTATCATACGGATTCAACTGAAACGTTCCGAATTCAGGAAAAGTAACTTTAGTCACCGGACCAACACGTGAATATGTAGCGTTTAAATCGACAGTTGGCAAATAAGCTGATTTTGCCAATTCTATTTTGGCTTTAGCACCATTGAGCACTTCTTCGGCTTCTTTCACTGAAGGATGGCTCTGGATTACTCTTGCCATAACATCCTGAAATGACAACGAATCCGGTTGCTGCTGAGCTGAAGCAGAAAAAGTACATCCTGCAGCAAGACCCAGTACAAATGTTATTTTATATATTTGATTAATCATAATCTGATTTTATTATACGTTGTTATTCTTTCTGCGTAACAAAAATACAGGAGCACTACCCAGAATGGTAATAACGGCTACCAGTAAAAAGTCGTCGTCAACTCCCTGAATATATGCCTGCTTAGCTATGTTTGACACCAGCAATGTCTGCCCTTGCTGAGCCGCAACTGCAGGAGAACTTCCCACCGTTCGTTGTGCATAGTTCTGAAGTCCGTTCTTAACCTGAACATAGGCAGGAGAATAAGGCTGGATAGCTTCACTATAGAGTTCGTTGTGATAAGTAACTCTGGTAGTTAGTACAGTGGTAAGTATTGCCACTCCAAGACTACCTCCGATCTGGCGGATTGTATTCGTTACCCCGGATGCCTGAGCCATTTTCTCACGTGGAATCTGCGACAAGGAAAGCGTACTTAGCGGAGTGAATATAATACCCAACGCAAATCCACGTATGTACAATCCCATCATGATATATGGACGTTCAGTCAGAAAGGAGAATGAGGAATTCAGATAAAAACTGAACGCGAGCAAACCAACTCCTGTTATAATCATCCATTTCGGATTTATCTTATTTCCCAGGAAACCGGATATTGGCGACATTGTTCCCTGTATGATACCAACCGGAAGGAAAACGGCTCCAGCCTGCAGGGCTGTATATCCCAATGAATTCTGAAGATATAGTGGTAACAGGAATGTACTTCCAAACATTCCGATACTAAACATCAGCATAATAAGCGAACAGATTCCGAAATTACGATCGGACAGCAATCGCAGATCAAGCAATGGTTCATCAACAGTAAATTCGGCAGTTATGAATACAACCATCATTATAAGTGAGATTGCCAGACATGCCAAAATATACGGAGCACCCCACCCATCTGAATTAGTTGCAGCATTACCCTGGGAAAGTGCATAAAGAAGCAAAGGCAGAAATATCACTGCTGAAATAAATCCAACAAGATCGAACTTACGTACCTTTTTACTTTTATATTCGCTTTGTATAATTAGTGTTGCAGCCATTCCTATAATACCGATAGGTACATTTACATCAAAAATCAGCTGCCAGCTGAAGTTATCTACAAGATATCCTCCGATTAGCGGACCAAATGATACTGATGCAGCAGCGGCGATAGCCCAGAATCCCAGCGCAAGTCCTCTTTGTTTGGGCGGAAATTCCCTGGATATAATTGCCATACCCAAAGGCTGTATCGCTCCGGCGCCAAATCCCTGAATTACACGGGAAATGATAAGCATATCTTCATTTCCGGACATTCCGCATAACAAAGATCCTAAGGTAAATAGTACCAGACCTAAAAAATACATGCGTTTGTATCCAAACTTATCAGCCATCCATCCTGAAGTTGGCAGCATTACTGCCATTGCAAGCATGTAGGCGGTAGATACCCACTCTATCTTATCAATTCCCACGCCAAATGAGGTCATAATTTTGGGCAAAGCAACGTTTACGATTGTAGAATCAAGTACAGCCATGAATGTACCAATCATAATATTGCCAAGCAACCACCATTTATATTCCTTATGCTGTGGATGAAAAGCAGAGTCCCGATTTCTTACTTTTCTGCGAAATCGGTGTGCAAGTGTAATATCTCTCATCTATTAACCTTTGACAATCTTTACAACAACCGACATACCTGCCAACAGTTTGTATTTACTTAATGAGGTTTTGTCTTCTGTACCATCAATGGAAATTTTTAAAGGAACTCTCTGAGTTACCTTAGTAAAGTTACCTGATGCATTATTGGGTGGAATAAGCGAGAACTGAGATGCAGTATTTGAACTTAACTGAATAATTCTTCCTGTAAATTTCACATCAGGATAAGCATCTATTTCTAATTTAGCATTCTGATCAAGGTGCAATCCGGCCATCTTTGTCTCTTCAAGATAAACTGTTACCCAAAGTTTCTTAGTATTTGTAACAGTAAGAATATTCTGTCCTGGTTGAGAAACATCGCCATCAAGTAACCATTTTTTAGCTACAACACCATCAATCGGAGCGTATAAATGAGTATTATTGAGCTGTGTTGAAATAACTCCAATCTGTGCTCTTGTTGTTTCAATAGCAGCTTTAGAAGATCCGATCTGTGCTCTCGAAACAGATAATTGAGTTTTTGCAGCTTCAAGTTGAGCCTTAGCTGTTTCCCACGCTTTCTTTGAATGATCAAACTGTTCTTTTGTAATTACATCACCCTTATACTGCTCTTTTGCGCGAGCATAATCTTCCTGCGCCTTTGATAAACCAACCTGAAACACCTTAATGTTTTCCTGGTCGTAATTCAACTTTGCTTCAGATTGTAATTGTGCAGCTTCCGATTGAGCCAGATTAGCGATAGCCTGCATCTTCTGAGCATGAAGTTCTGTACTGTCAAGTTCTGCAAGTAAATCACCTTTCTTTACAGTATCACCTTCTTCGAAATAAATGTGATTGATACGTCCCAGAATTTTTGAACTGATAGCATAGTTATCCGAATCAATATGTGCATCATCAGTAGATACATATTTTGTATACTCACTATACCAATACCATCCACCACATAAAACAACTGCAATCACTACAATTAAAGGAATATACACTTTAATTCCTTTCTCCTTTTTACCTTTCTTCATACCTTAAAATAACTACTTTATACCTTTATTTTTTTAATGACTTTATATACATCTCTACAAATAGATTGATCATCCGAAGCAATCTGTCATATTCATGAGCTTCTAGATAGAAAATATCTTTATTTCTGAGTGCCGACATGGATAATCCTTTCATACCATCAAGGAGTAACTCTGCATATTCGTTTATATTGCAGGCTTCAAATTGTCCTTTTGTTATGCCTACATTCAAAATATTGATGACCATTTCCTCTTCCTGAATTCTGAATTCAGTCCATAAGCCGTGCATCATTGAATGTAATTCGTGAGCATAGTCATGACGTAGTCTGGTTAAATTAAGTAGCTTTCCCCAATATGAAACTCTGATATTAACATATTCCCTAATCATATCAGAAGCTTCAGTAAGCGTGGACATTTTTTCGCGGACTAAATCAACAAAGAAATCATGTTCTTTCTTAGCGACTGCAAGATATAGATGTTCCTTGTCCGGAAAATAATAGTACAAAGATCCTTTGCACATATTCAGGTCTGAAGCTATTTCGTTCATAGTTGTTTTTTCAAAACCATATTGTCCAAAGCGTTTTTGAGCAACCTTTATAATCTGTTCCGTCTTACTCTGACTATCTCCACAACGTTTATTAACTACCATTATTCTTTATATGTTTTTTATCTTTATTCTATTTGACTTTTTTGTTTGATTGGTCAAATTTAGATAGTTTTTAATTTAGATGAGGTGTTTTTTCTAAAAAAAACTTATTAAAACACTCATTAACAATTTATCAAAAACAGTTAAATGCCTTGTTTTATTAGAATGCATTAATTATATAGAATAAAAAAGCTCCGATTTACATTGTTAAATTGTTTAACAATGTAAATCGGAGCAAATATCAAAAACGAACTATAACAACTAATGGTCAATTAAAAAATTAAATCGCAATTTCGTTCAACATCATCAATTGTTGCTCCAAGTTTCTTATAAAATTCAATAGCGGGTTTATTCCAACCAGAAACCTGCCAACGTAATTTATGACAATCTTCTTTCCTTGCAAAATTAATCACTTCATTAATCAGAGAGCTACCTATGCCCTTTCCACGAAATGCATCTTTTACATATAGATCATCCATATAGAGTGATTTACCAAACCAGGTATAATATGCAAAGAAATAGACCACGTATCCAACTATTTCTTTTGATTCAGTTTCTGCTACTAAACAGTTTATAAGTTTCTTCTCTTTCTGCATTAACTCAAGCGAGTTTACTAATCTATCTGAGCAATTCTCAAATACAGCAAAGTCTCTGATCATAGAGAAAATTACAGGATAGTCGTGCTCTTCAGCTTTTCTAATTATAAATTCCATTAGCTGCAAATATCTTTTTTAATTAAACTATATACTTCAATATCTGTAAATTGGTTATCAACCAGCAATTCGCCATCACGTTCTATGCCCTCAAATTTAAATTCTAACCTTTTTGGAATATTTTTGCTTGGAATATTTCCTACTGCGCATTTTATCTGAACACGATTTATATTAAGCTCATCAAAAGCAAAGTGAAGCAAAGCTTTCACTGATTCAGTAATTATACCTTTTTTCTGGCAGTTTTCAGAGAGCCAATAACCTATCTCTGTTTTCCTATTTAATTTATCTGTATCTTTAAAGCCTATTAATCCGGCAAAAGAATTATTGTAATGTATAACAAACAAGAACTCTCGCTCGTCAACAGGAACATTTATTGCAGATAAAATAAAAGACTGACTATCTTTAAGTTCTTTAGTAAAATCAACAAACGGAAGCCACTTTCTTAAATAGTCTCTCTGACTGTTTATTGTATTAAAAATATCAACAGCATCTTTCAGCTCTATTTGCTTAAGAATAAGATTCTCTCTTATTGCTATTTTCTTTATCTTTTCCATAAATTACCAAAACCTTCATTTAACAAAAATACTTTTTCTATTCTCATTTACATCCTTCTCTTTAATCAAAATAAGCAACTCTTCCAAAGCAGCCAACAAAGCTATGCATAATAAAGCAGGAAGGAAAGAATTCTTTCCCGTCAACATAACAGTAGGAACTGCAACAAAAACCAGGAATCCGGTTATCTTATTGGCTATAGTATGCAGAAATATAATTTTCCCAAACTTCATTTTTGAGACTATTATAGAAAGAGACTTAATAGCCAATATAGCAACGAACAGTGCTGCATTTTCAGTAAATACCCACCGGTAGTTAAGAAACAGAACAAGTAGTAATACTATGTGAAAGAATATATCGGCTACTGAGTCTATTCGCGCACCCAAAGCAGTAACCATCTTAAACTTTCTGGCAAAATAACCATCGGCAACATCTGTTAATCCTGCTATAAAAAATAGAATTAAGAACAGTGTTACCGAATTCATTAAAAACAGCAATATTACTGAAAGAATGATTCGGGAGAATGATATGATATTGGGAATATTCATATTATTACAACGCCTTCTTCATACAAATACTGTTTGTATTGCCTATATACTGACCAAAATTATCAGTTATTTCATATCCTTTCTTTTTATAAAGATTAATTGCTTCATGTTGTTTACTACCAGTTTCGAGTATAGAATAGAAGAAGCCTTTCTCCTTTGCCCAGCATTCCAGTTCTTTTAATATTAAAGAAGCAATACCTTTTCCTCTGCAATTACTCCGGACAAAAACTCTTTTCATTTCAACATTCAAATCATCTGCTCTTTTAAAGCAACCGCAACCAACAGGTGTATTCTCTTCATAAGCTACAATAACAGTCTCTAGAAATTCTATTTTATTGTACACATCATACTGCTTTTGCAAATTGCCATACCTTTCGTCGAGTTCTACATCCAGCGACTTTATAAGATTCCGGAAATCAGCATTTGTACTGTCACATCTTTGTATTTCTAAACTTCGCATAATATCTGTATTTATAATTTAAGTTTCTCAGATGCCCGACTCTTTAATCCATTCCATCACATTTGCAGGTGGTCGTTCATTCATAAGCTCATTTTTCATAAAATCCATATAAGGTGCTATATGCTTAAAGAACTTGTGATAGCCTTTACATAAATAATTTAACCCCGGTTCACCAGTTTCGGTAAAAGTAAAACGATTTTTAGGGCATTCACCATTGCAGGCAAACAAGAACTCGCACTCTTTACACTGTGCAGATAATGTTTTTGATTTTGCTTCACCAAACTTTGTCTGCTTATCGCTATACATCATTTCAACCAGAGTATTGGAATACAGATTCCCTAGTTTATATTCCGGAAATACAAAATGGTCGCATGAATAAACATCTCCGTTATATTCCATAACACCGGCATGGCCACAGTTCTTTGCCATAGAACAAACACCGGGTTGTTCACCAATCCAGTTTGCTAAAGTTGAATCGAAAAGCTGAATATAATAATTGCCTACGTCTTCACGTACCCACTCATCGAATATAGCACAAAGGAAATTCTCCCATTGTTCGGGTGACACACTAAAGTCCGTCAATTCGGCTTTTTCATTTTGGATAGGTGAAGATAAAGATAGCCCGTCGGCACGTTGTGAAGTTCGTTCAACTATAGGAGTGAACTGAATATAATGACAATCAATCTCTTTAAAGAAGTGATAAAAGTCCAATGGATAATCGGCATTAAAATCATTTACTACAGCCATTACATTATATTCTACACCGTGCTTTTTTAATAGTTCAATGCCTTTCATCACCTTTGCAAATGACGGTTGGCCTTGCCTGTTTTTTCGGTACTCATCGTGAAATTCCTGAGGTCCGTCTAATGAAACTCCAACAAGAAAATTGTTTTCTTTAAAAAAACGGCACCATTCATCAGTGATCAATGTTCCATTTGTCTGAATGCTGTTATCAATAGTTCTTCCTCTGGCATACTTTTTCTGCAATTCAATCGCTTTTTTATAAAAACTTATCGGCCTCATCAAAGGTTCTCCTCCATGCCATGTAAATAGTACCTGCGGCATTGTCTGAGAATTAATATATTCATCAATAAACTTCTCTAAAAGTTCTTCGCTCATTACATGATTCTTTGCCTCATTATAAAGTTTCGATTTTTCAAGATAATAACAGTAATCACAGGAGAGGTTGCAAACAGATCCTACGGATTTCACCATCACATAGAGTGGCCTCGCAAAAGGAGTTATATTTAAATTGCTCATAAAAATAGTTTCAGCTGGATAATAAGGCTACAATATTACAAAATATAAGTAGAATATAGGGTTTAGAAACAAAACTTTTATTTAAGATAAATGTTTGTTATTTATAAAATAACCTATATAAAATGATATATGGAACATCTCAATTATGGAGCTATTGGCAACTGCAGAACAGCAGCATTAATTTCCGATAAGGGAAGTATTGACTGGTTTTGTATTCCCGAATTTGATTCACCTTCTATATTTGCTAAGATCCTGGACAAAGATAAAGGAGGCTGTCTGAGTTTTATTGTTGATGATAAATATAGAACGAGTCAGAAATATATTGAGCATACAAACATTCTGTCTACTACATTCGAATCGGACGAAGGAGGATTTGAGGTTATTGATTTTATGCCGCGTTACAATATCAGTGAATTAAAAGGATATTTTATGCCTCCGGAAATTCACCGGATAATACGTTATAAATACGGGAGACCTCGTTTCAGAGTGAACTATGCTCCTCGAATGGATTATGCTCAGGCAGAAGTGTATCATGTAACGGGACCAAAATATCTTAAAACATATTCTAAACTGAGCAACCGGGATACGATCTATTTTTATTCCAGTTTGGATTTTAACAAAATAATAAATAAAGCAGAATTAGAAATTACGCATGACGAGTATATTGTAATTTCATATAACCAGAAACTGATTAAGATTAATCTTGATAGAGTGGAAATAGAGTACGAACGGACAAAAGTATATTGGCTGAACTGGAGTAACCGCTCTAAGAAATACATGAAATATAATAAAGAGATAGAGCGTAGCATTCTTGTTCTGAAACTGATGACTTATAATCGGTCGGGAGCTGTTCTTGCAGCTCTGACAACCAGTATACCCGAATCTATAGGAGATGTACGAAACTGGGATTATCGTTTCTGTTGGCTTCGCGATGCTTCCATGTCTATTGAAACACTTATAAAAACGGGACATCAGGGCACGGCTCAACGTTTTATATCGTTTATTTTAAACATTGTAAGATCTAAACAAGAAACATTGCAGATAATGTACAGCATTCGTGGAGACCGCGAATTAAAAGAAGAAGAATTGTCACACTTGAGTGGATTTAAAAATTCGCGTCCTGTAAGAATTGGGAATGCTGCTTATACACAAAAGCAGAATGACTCGTTTGGATATCTGATGGATGTTCTTTACAAATACTATCGCTACTCTTTAGGTACTCTGGATGAAGTAGAGAGCATGTTTGCAGTAGTAAAGAATGTAGTAAAAACAGTCACCGAAGACTGGAGAAAGCCGGATAAAGGTATCTGGGAAATACGTGGAGAAGAAAAGCATTTTGTTTTTTCTAAAATAATGTGTTGGGTAGCTATAGACAGAGCAGCAAAGATTGCCTGCTTTCTGCATAACGACAGTTATTCGAAAAGATGGAGGGAGACTGCAGAAATCATAAAGGAAGATGTTCTTGAGAATGGATGGAATGAAGAAATTCAGAGCTTTTCTCAATCATACGGCAGCACTGATCTGGATGCTTCTCTGCTATTAATGGAGGCATACGGATTTATAAGTGAAGATGACCCTAAATACATAAAGACAGTTGATGCTATTTATCAAAGTTTAAATTACAAAGGATTGATGTATCGCTATAATAATAAGGATGACTTTGGTAAACCAACTTCTGCTTTTACCATTTGCACATTCTGGATGATTCGCGCTTTGTTTGTAACAGGAAAAGAAGAAGAAGCATTGAATATGTTTAATGAGTTAATAAGCTATGCCAATCATTTAGGACTATTTAGCGAAGACCTGGATTTCGAAACCAAAGACCAGCTGGGCAATTTCCCGCAAGCTTATTCACATCTTGCATTGATTGATACTGCGCTTCTTTTTAGCAAAGAGATTGAAGGACCAAAATTCGTAAAACCGTAGTTTACTTTTCAGCCAATCGTTTTAAAAAGGGAAGTACTTCCGATTGTGATAACAAGCTGTAACGAGCAATTTCGGAAATATTTCCTATTTTTATAGTGTAAGCATCAGCGGGAAGTTCGCGGAAAGTATCTTCATCTGTCACATCGTCTCCCATGGCAAGAATAAAGCCAAAGTGGTCGTTTTGCAATATTCTGCGAGCTTCTGAACCTTTTGTATAGAGAGGTGATTTAATTTCAACAATTTTGTCCCCCTGCATAATCTGAAGATTTTGTCTTGCACAAGGAGTTATCAATGCATTAATCAGCTGCTGTTCACGCAAGGAAGCCAACCATGCATCTACATTCCGGTAATGCCATACTAAGGCAGTCTCTTTTTGTTCTAATCTAGAGTGTGGTGTTTTATCAATGAATGATTGTAGAATAGAAATAATTTCCTCATCCCAGTGATTAGTCTGAATATTTTCATTCCAGATACCCTTTTCTTTGTAGAACGCACCATGCTCGGCAGCCAGATCAACTGGTAAATGACTAAACCAACGATCCAAAGTATGATGATCTCTTCCACTGCTAATAACTACTTTGTTCTTTTTATCATCGCAAAGGTTTGAAAGAACTTCCATTAATTCAGGCGTAGGAACAGCATCTTCTGGATTATTGCAGAATTTACAAAGCGTTCCGTCATAATCCAGAATCAGAAGTCTGCTTGGTGCCTCTTTATACTTTCCTTGAATCTGCTTAAAAATGCTATCCTCTATTCTTTTTCTATTCAAAGCTTCGTTCTGCAATTTGATTCTTTTTATTTCGTGAACAAAATCGTTTGCCCATTTATCTACCGTTTGCTTTGATATATCTTCCTGCATCATCCGTAGTTTCCGCAGTTGTTCGTCGACAGGCATTTCCAAAGCCTTTAAGATAGCCCTTTCTATCTCGCCCACATCATTGGGATTCACTATGATTGCTTCTCTCAATTCTATTGATGCACCAGCCATTTCACTCAAAATCAATACTCCTGGAGTATCTCTTTTGGCTGCAATATATTCTTTTGTAACCAGATTCATCCCGTCTCTGAGCGGAGTAACCAAAGCTATATCCGCAATATTATACATAGCAACCAGTTCTTCGAAAGCAAAGCTATGATAGAAATAATAAACCGGAGTCCAGTTAATTGTGGAATACTTTCCATTGATGGCACCTATCGATTCGTCTATCTTTGTTTTCAAACCGGCATACCTGTCCACTTTATCTCTTGAAGGAACAATAATCATAGCCATTGATACCTTCTCTTTATATTCCGGGTGTCTTTCCAGAAAAAGAGCAAAGCCTCTCAAGCGATGAAGTATTCCTTTACTGTAATCTAACCTGTCTACAGAAAGAATTAACTTATGAGTTCCATAGTCCTTCTTAAGTTCAAAAGCCTTTTGCTGAACAGAAGGATTAAGAATAGCATTATGATACAAAGAATAATTTATCCCCATGGGAAATGCATCGGCATAAGCAATCCGGCTATCGAGCAATACGTTATCGAGCTTAAACCGTAAATCCAGAACACGCTCCGCAGCACTCACAAAATGCCGCATATAATCGTGAGTATGAAAACCTATCAAATCGGCTCCCAATAGTCCGTTCAGAATATCAGCCCTTTCCGGAAGTACGCGAAACAGTTCATAAGACGGGAACGGTATATGATGAAAGTAACCAATGCTGACCTCATTCGTGGAATTTCGAAGTAGCTGAGGAAGAAGCATCAAGTGGTAATCCTGCACCCAGATAATATCTCCCGGTTCAAGAAGTGGTACTGCACTTTGGCAAAAAAGTTCATTAACATGTTTATAAGATTCCCAGTACTTGTTTTCATACTCAATATAAGAAAAAAAGTAATGGCACAGAGGCCAAAGGGTACTGTTACTGTATCCTTCATAAAAGTTTTGTATCTGCTCCTGAGACAGAAATACAGGATGGAAATTATATGGTTGAAGATATCTTATTATCTTTTCCTTTTCCTCATCTGATTCTGTATAAATTCCGGGCCACCCTATCCAATGCTTTTCCACATCCATAGTTAGCGATCCCAGCCCTGTGGCCAGTCCGCCTTCACTATGACAGAATTCAAAATCGCCCGATTCTGTTCTGGTTGCTCTCAGTGGAAGTCTGTTGGATATAATATAAAGCTTCATAAACAAAGAATGTATAGAGATTAGATAGGCTTCTTTATCTCAAAGAACACATAAACAGATTTCTTTGTTTATAAATTTAAGAAAAGTAAAGTTCTTATGTGAGTTACAAGAACTTAAGGATACATTTTCCTACGAATGGTGAATAAAATATATTTAGATATACATCAAACATGTATTATGATATACATCTAAATAGTGCTTTGATATACAAAAAAAACAGACTTTGATGTATATCAAAAAAGGAACTAATCAGTTCTAATTAAAAAGAACTATTTATTTGCATAGATAGAACTACTTTCATTATACATTTGGGAAGTAGTCTGACACAGAGAGTTTCCCATATAAAGCAGGAATAGGACAGCAATAACAGCCATTAAAATCCCGACTGTTACAAAATGACAACTCTGTACTGGCATTACCTTTTTCATTTTATATTCAATTTATGGGGTTTATTTCTTTGCATAAAGGTATACATATTGTATTTCAACTCCTTTACAATGAAATGAAGACTGATAAACAATTGTGTTTCAACGGAGTTTCTTCACCCACTGAGGAATGATGCACACGCCAAGCGCCAGATAAAAATAATAAGTAATTATCCGCCAAATAAACGCCACTATTACAGCAACTCCCGAAACCGTGAAGAACTCGGAATAATATTCTTTAAACATATATTCGCCTAGTCCACTTCCTCCTGGAGTGGGACTAACCGCCATAAGAATCCACAGAAGCAATTGGCGGGCAAAAGCAATGAGATGATTTCCCAACGGGGTAAAAGCCATAAGCAGTGCATTAACAACCAGATAGCGACAAGTCCACGATAGAGCTGTAACACCAAATGACTTAAGCCAAAAAGAGAATGTTTTTCTACTAAACTGGTATGAACAGTTCTCCAGACTATAAGAAAACCGGAGTATCGCATTTCTTTTGGAACGCAAAAGTGACAGACTAAAAATTTTAAACAGAATTTTCTTAACCCAATAAGGACGTTTAAAAAGAGCCATAAAGAGAAGAAATGTCCAAAATGCAATAAGTCCGTTGGTTAAAATGAACAATGTCTGTACACTTGTTGTAAGTGTAGTGGAGTCGCCAAACAATTCCTTTAGTGGAATAAGAAAGAAAAAGAAGGTACAGGCAAGTATCAAAAACAATTCATCGAGAAAGAGACAAGAGATCATAATAGCTGCACTTCTTCCAGCACTGAGTCCTTCTTTATTTAGGAACACTACTACCAGACTACTTCCTCCTATCGACAACGGAGTTACTGCAGATGTAAACTCACAAAGTATATTCACATCAAAAGCCTGCTTCCAGGTAAGTTCTTTCTCTGACATGAAACGGTAGCGCCACATCAATCCCAAATCACGGCCCAGCATTAAAATAAAAGCCAGTGATATAAAAAAGATCATCCGTCCGCTGAAGGTTATAGACGAAAAAGCAGAAATATCCATTTCATCATAAAACAACCAACCAACTACTGATAATCCGATAATAACCGGAATCAGAATATAACTTGTTTTAAAAAGCTTCAGATTGCTTCCCATAGAAAGGTATTCTGAATTCCCGATGTTCTTCTTATCAAACTCACATATCTGTCATACACTTCATCAACAACTTCTTCCCACGAGCGGGCAATCGTTTGAGAAGCTTTATCGCCCACCATCCGCATTAAAAGAGGAGATTGAACTAATTCACGGATTTTTTGTGCATAATCAGCAGTTGTATTATAGGATAAAAAGCCATTAACAGAATCTGTGATTATTTCGGCCGAAGTAGAATCTTTTATCAAAAGAGAAGGTGTATGTAATGCAGCAGCTTCACGAACCACTAATGGAGCATTATCATATAGTGAAGGAAACAAAAACAAATCGGCCGCCGCATAATAATTCCTCAATATCTCTCTATCGATAATCGTTCCCAGGAAAAAGACTTTCGAGGATAGATTTAATTTTTCAGCTAATTGTTTCAGTTCTTCTGCTGCATAACCAGAGCCAATGAAGAACATCTTAAAGGAAATATCCCTTAACTGTGCCAATGATTCCAGAAGAAATACCAGATTCTTTTCATAAATGTGCTGTCCTACAAAAAGAAACATAAACTCCCAACTATTCACTCCAAGTTCTTCCCGCGCATGTTCCCTCAAAACATAGGCAGAATTATTACCTGAATAGTCATTCCCGTTATCTACAACCTCTACCTTACCTTTGTATCCGTATTCCCGGAGCGTTTCTTCCACTGAAGCCTGAGGAATCCAAACCTCATCAGCCGACTCATAAAAACGAATAATGTCTTTTATAAGATAATCTACAATCCGCTTATGAGGAATAGCGCGTTCAAAATCGGCTTTATATTTGGAATGAAAAGTAGCTACAATAGGAATGTTCTGTGCCTTTGCTATCCGCATTGCCAACGATCCTGAAGAGAACGGGCAATGTGCATGAACTAATTCAAATGATAAACTACTTATTTTTTCGTGAAAAGGCCAGTCGATCCGTGGAAACCCTAGTCGGTAAGGTTTTCGCATAGGGATAGGAAGAGAAGAATAACGATATATCGGGTATTCCTCATTATCTTTTACATTAGGTAATTTAGGAGTTACTACGCAAACATCCTTCGTTTTTTTATTAAGCCAATATGCATAATTCTGTATAGTCAGGGAAACTCCATCCATTATAGGAGGAAAACAATCATTAAAAAGACCTATCATTGCCAATCGGTATTATTTTTGTTAATCGATTCGCAAAGTAAGCCTTGTGGTATTACAAACCTTTATAGATAGAGTTACAAATCTATGTACACTATAATTTTACTCCGGAGAACATACTGAATAATATAACCGATAATACAACTAGAGTAATCACGACATACATTCTGTCTCCCTCTATTGCAAAGGAAAAGAGAGAACAAACTACGCGCAATATTGGTGTCAGAATCAAAACTACGGCTCCTAACTGCATTATACCACGTGCATCCAGTGAAAAAACTTTATCCATAATCCCGGCAAAGCTAGTATATGCCGAAGGTTCACCATGGAAGCTGCTATAAACCGGTCTCATCTCCATTCCATGGACCGATAGATAAATTATTCCTCCTATCAGAGCTATGATACTTGCTGTAACCACTCCGAAACGAAGTAATGTTCCAATAATTTTCTGAAGATCACGATCTCCTAATATTTTGCCTGATATATCTTTTTTAAACATCTTAGAACCTGTTATTAAAACCGTTATACATCATGTTAAGAGCAACAATTGATATTGCAACACTAAATATAATTCTCAAAACTTTAACATTCATTCTTGGAAGAAGCTTCGCACCGGTAGTTGCTCCGCCCAATACTCCAATAATAACAGGAAAGGCAATGCCCGGATCAATATAACCTCTTTGTAAATAAACAACCGCACTCGCTGCTGCAGTTACTCCAATCATAAAGTTACTGGTTGTGGTACTTACCTTAAAAGGAACCCGCATAGCAGCATCCATAGCCAGAACTTTTAAAGCTCCGGATCCGATGCCCAGCAGTCCTGAAAGCATTCCGGCAAGAGACATTATTGAAAAACCTCCGAATACATTGGTCAACTGATAATGAACCTGCCCATCAGCTGTAGGATAAGAACCATTCAGCTTTAATTTTCTGGCAGCAACACTTCCTATAACATTATTATGATCATGCTTCTTTCTTATTGTCATTACAGCCGAGAATATCAGTACCGTACCAAAGATTATAGCAATTATGTTTGTAGGCATATAAATTGCGATAGTAGCCCCAATAACAGCACCAATAGTTGTTGCTATTTCGAGAAACATACCCAGGCGCATATTGGTTATTCCTTCTTTTACGTAAGCGCTAGCCGATCCTGAAGAAGTAGCAATAGAAGCAACCAAAGCAGAACCAATGGCATAACGAATATCTATATTAAAGCCTAATGTTAGGAGCGGAATAATAACCACTCCCCCGCCCAATCCGGTAAGCGAACCAGCCAACCCGGCCAGATATGCTCCCAGAAGAAGAATTAATGTAAATGTAAGAATTGACATATAAAATAATTATTTATCTTTAAATAATGCAAAGGTAGCTCTTTTCAGAAAGAGGTTCTGTTAATATCCATTATAATTTTCTAATTTTGCAACTAAAATAAAAAAGACAAACTTAATGCAAGGAATAAAACACCTCACAGAAGGACCTATCTTTAAACAGCTATTCAATCTGGCCATGCCAATAATGGCAACCTCTTTCATACAAATGGCTTATAGTCTTATCAATGCGGCATGGGTAGGAAGAATAGGAAGCGAAGCTGTTGCGGCAATTGGAACTGTAGGTATCCTTGCCTGGATGGCTACATCTATTTCATTATTGAATAAAGTTGGTTCCGAAGTAAGTGTGGGACAAGCTATCGGTGCTAAAGATGAAGTTAAAGCCAGAACTTTTGCATCTCATAATCTTACTATAGCACTTATTATATCCATATTATTGGGAACATTTCTTTTCATATTTGCTCACCCCATCATTAACGTTTATGAATTAAATAGCAGTATATCAGCAAAAGCAGTTATTTATCTAAGAATTATAGCTTCTGCCATACCGTTTATGTTTTTATCAACGGCTTTTACCGGTATTTACAATGCGGCAGGAAGAAGCAAAGTTCCTTTTTATATAAGTGGCACCGGATTAATAATCAATATAGTTCTTGACCCCATATTTATTTTTGTATGTGAATGGGGAACCACCGGGGCAGCAATTGCCACATGGATTTCGCAGGCTGCTGTTTTGGGGTTGTTTCTTTATAAATTAAAAGGGAAAAAAGATATATTAGGCGGCTTCAGGATTATTACGAAACTACAGAAAAGTTATACTTTACGTATTTTAAAATTAGGGCTTCCTGCTGCAACACTTAACACTTTGTTTGCCTTTGTAAATATGTATATCTGTAGATTAGCTTCCGAACAAGGCGGACACATTGGTTTAATGACAATGACACTTGGAGGACAAATCGAAGCAATTACCTGGAATACATCACAAGGATTTTCGAGTGCGCTCAGCGCGTTTATCTCTCAAAATTATGCAGCAGGAAAACAAGGCCGAGTATTACAGGCATATAAAGCAACTTTATGGATAACATCTGTTCTTGGCTCTTTCTGCACATTCCTATTTATATTCTACGGACAGGAAGTCTTCTCATTATTTGTTCCCGAGGAAAAGGCAATACTGGCAGGCGGAGTTTTCTTATTCATAGACGGATACTCACAATTGTTTATGATGTTGGAAATTACGACTCAGGGACTATTCTATGGAACAGGCAGAACATTACCTCCGGCTATAATAAGTATTACTTTTAATTGTTTACGAATTCCATTAGCTATTATACTTACAAATCTAGGAATGGGAGTTGAAGGCATTTGGTGGGCAATTAGTATCACAAGCATTGCAAAAGGTCTTTTTGCGTATCTTTGGTTTGCAATAATTAAGAAACGAGTATTAAATATTCCTTCAATCGCAATTCAATAAATGGTTTTACAAAACTCTAAAAATCTTGCATTTAAGTAATTCCCTCTTAAAATTAAATAAATATTTATTGTAAGAAAAAGCCTATTAAACGCTATTTCTTACAATAAATTGAACAATTCTTTCAAAAGAATTTATATCTTTGTAACAACTTTATTAAGACTAGAAATAAATAAAAACTATTAATTTGTGAATTTTATGAAAAAGATTAAGTTATTATCAGTTTTATTAAGCTTCTCTTTGGTATTTGGAGGATGCGGAATGTCTAATACAGCAAAAGGTGGTTTAATTGGCGCTGGTTCAGGTGCAGCTCTAGGTGCTATTATTGGCCAAATTGCAGGACATAGTGGCAAGAGTACAGCAATTGGTGCAGCTATAGGAACTGCTGTTGGTGCTGGTGCTGGTGTTATCATCGGTAAAAAGATGGATAAAGCCGCTGCAGAAGCTGCTGCTATTGAACAGGCAAAAGTAGAAAAAATAACAGATGCTAATGGTCTTACTGCCGTAAAGGTTACTTTTGACGGAGGTATCTTATTCGCAACTAATTCAAGTGTATTAAATTCTACATCTAAAGCAGCTTTAACTAAATTAGCAAACGTTCTTTCTGAAGACAGAACAATGGACATCGCTGTTTATGGACATACAGACAATACTGGTTCATTAGCAGTAAACCAAAAATTATCTTCAGAACGTGCCGGTTCTGTTGCAACATTCCTAAGAAACAGCGGAGTTGCTACTACTCAGTTTAAATATGTACTTGGTAAAGACTATCAAGAACCAATTGCAAGCAATGAAACTGTTGAAGGTAGAGCACAAAACCGTCGTGTAGAAGTTTACATGTATGCAAGTGAACAAATGATTAAAGAAGCAAGCAAATAATTTGTTTCAAGATTATAAGTAAATCGTGTAAGCCTGTTTTATAGCTTACACGATTTCTTTTTATAATGATAGTAAAAATCAATATCCATTAAATATGGTAAAAAAGAAAGTCCTCCATATCCTTAGGAATCTTATTATTGCATTCTTTGGATCAACAATTTTAGTTACGTTAATCTACCGTTTTGTTCCTGTATATGTTACTCCATTAATGATAATCAGGTGCATGGAACAGATGAAAGATGGTGAAGAAATTAAACTAAAACATACATGGGTCCCCTTTGAAAAGATTTCAAAGCATCTGCCAATGGCAGTTATCTCATCTGAAGATAACAAGTTTGCCACTCACAACGGATTTGATTTTGAAGCAATTCAACTCGCCATAGAAGAGAGTCAGGAAGGAAAAAGAAACAGAGGAGCAAGTACTATCAGCCAGCAAACAGCCAAAAATGTTTTTCTATGGCCAGAATCTTCATGGTTGAGAAAAGGTTTTGAGGTTTATTTCACAGTTCTTATTGAAACTCTATGGCCTAAACAACGCATTATGGAAGTATACTTAAACTCCATAGAGATGGGAAAAGGTATTTATGGAGCAGAAGCAACTGCCAGATACAAATTCCATACCACAGCAAAGAAACTTAGCAGAGGACAATGCGCCTTAATCGCAGCAACTTTACCTAACCCTATAAAATTCGATTCAGCTAATCCATCCAGGTATATTCTCAGACGTCAAGCCAAAATATTGAGGGTTATGCAATTAATACCTAAATTTCCTCCTGCTAAAAAAGGATAATTGAGTCTCTATTTATTATAACCTATGAAAAAACTGCTAATATTATGTGTATTTCTGATTACTGCTTTGTTTGTCAAAGCACAGAGAAATGAAGTTTTCTCGCCTAACATTCAAAGCTTACAGATAAAGGTTAACGATAACTGGCTTGCACCTCCAATCGTTAACCTGAATTCTGATGATGTATTAGAAGTCTCTTTTGATGAGCTATCGCACGAATATCACCGTTTTCAATATGTTATCTCACATCACAATGCAGACTGGACTCCTTCCGGATTAAACGAAATTGAATTTCTGGAAGGTTTTAATAATAGTCCTATTGAAGACTATCAGAATTCATTAAATACTACGATGCTATACACGCATTATCGAGTATCTTTCCCTAACGAGCAAGTTAAACTAAAAGCCTCAGGAAACTATATTATTACTATTTTTGATGATAATGATAATTCAAAACCTGTATGTAAAGCTTGTTTCTCTGTTATAGAAAAGAAAGTAACAGTTTCGGCAACAATAAGCAGCAATACTGATATAGATAATAACAAATCACATCAACAGGTTTCTTTCAATGTTAATTATAACGGATATAATATCCGTAATCCCCAAAGTGAGGTGAAAATAAAAGTTATGCAAAATCTGCGAGAGGATAATTGTGTGACTAATCTATTGCCTTCATATATTAGTGCAAATGAACTAAAATATGAGCATAATAAGAATCTGATTTTTGATGCGGGGAATGAATACAGACGTTTTGAAATGGTTAGCGTAAAATATGCAGCACAAGGTATTCAAAGAATTAAGTTTTTTGATCCGTATTATCATGTAACTTTAATCCCGGATGAGCTAAGAACAAAAAACTACAGCTATGATCAAGACCAGAACGGACGTTGCCTGGTACGATATGATTGGGCTACTAATAATGATATCGAAGCAGACTATTTACTAGTTCACTTTTCTCTTCCATGGAAAGACGAATTACCGGAGGGGAATTTCTATTTGCAGGGAGCATTTACTCACGACAACTTAACTGATAATTATTGTTTGAAATACAACCCTGAAACGAAAGCCTTTGAGACTATTCAACTGCTAAAACAGGGAGCATATAACTATCAGTACCTTTTTGTGCCTACTAATAGCAATAAAACGACAACTGCTCTCACCGAAGGAAATTACTATGAAACAGAAAATGAATATCTGATATTAGTATATCATCGTCCTTTCGGGGAAAGATATGACCGATTGATTGGAGTGCAACAAGTTTATTTCAAATAAAAACAAAAAAAGCGGTAGTCACTTTGTAAATTGAAGTGACTACCGCCTTACTATTTTATCACAAAATCTTATTACTTATTTTATGCAAACAACTCTATTCTTTCTATATAAGCAAGAATATCCCCCTTGTTTACATGAGCTCCTTGTTTCACACAGACTTCAACGATGCGACCTGAAAAATTGGCAGGGATCTTATCATAAGTTCCCCATAAAGTACCAATATAGCAAAATGTTTCTTCTGGATAGAATTTCTGACCAATAGCCGGAGGAGTAGATCCTGATTCAAAACTTGCATCCCAAAATATTTGTCCTTTTTCAAGAGCTGTAATTGGTTCAGCTTTAGCACGCTTCAATTTCTTTATATCCTCTTCAGTAAAGCCATTCTTTTGCATTTCTGCATCTTTCGCTCTTTGTAATTCATCTTCGAAGCGTTTCTTTGCTATACCGGAACGATAATCACGATATTGACGATCATGCATAGCCAGTTCGAACAGTTCTTCATTATCCGGACCATATTTCCATCCATTGTCATCCATTTCTTTCTTATACGTATCCAAAGCATCAGGGAAATTATCTTGAGGATTCTCGTCAGAAAATTCATATCCTTTTGATTTAGCCAACTCAATAATTTCCGGAGCAAGTTCACCTGGTAATTTACCGCTCTTACCCAAAATCATATCCCAGGTATGAGTATCAATCATAGTCCAGCGTTCTTCACCTTTAACCATCTGCATAACATTCATCAATGCAACATTCTTCACATACTGGCTAAATGGAGTAACCAAAGGAGGATAACCTAATTTTGGCCATACGTAAGCTACTTCATCAAAAAGCATCACCAATAGATCATCAATATTAAGTTCATTTTGGTTCTTGCTTTTCAAATACATATTAATTCCGGATTGAACACCCTTTAAATCGGCCATCATTGATCCCATCATACCTCCTGGTAGTCCACTGCCAATAAGCAATGAAGAAGTATGTTTATTTGTAGGATCGATAAAATATCCAAGGAAGTCATCAATAAACTCTTGTGTTAAACTACGAGCCTTCATGTAAGCCTTCATATTGATTTCAGGAACCTGGAAACCGGCATCTTTCAACATAGCCTGAACAGACAATACGTCTGGATGAACTTTTCCCCAAGACAATGGCTCCATAGCAACATCAATAATATCAGCACCGTTTTCGCAAACTTCAAGAATAGAAGCCATAGAAAAACCAGGACCAGAATGTCCGTGGTACTGAACAATAACCTCTGGATGTTTGTCCTTTATTGCTTTTACTAATTTTCCAAGCATTACAGGACGACCAATACCTGCCATATCCTTTAAACAAATCTCAGGAGCTCCTGCTGCAATTAGCCGTTCTGCAATATTTGCATAATACTCTACCGTATGTACCGGAGAGAAAGTAATACAAAGTGAAGCCTGAGGAATCATGCCTGCCTCCAAAGCATAAGTAATTGACGGAATGAGATTTCTCACATCATTTAAACCACAAAAAATACGAGTAATATCAACGCCCTGTGCCTTCTTTACTTTATACATTAGTTTACGAACGTCAGCAGGGACCGGATACATACGTAGCCCGTTCAATCCACGGTCGAGCATATGGGTTTGAATACCAACTTCATTTAATGGTTTCGTGAAAGTCCTAACTGCATTATTTGGGTTCTCACCGTACAATAAGTTTACTTGTTCAAAAGCTCCTCCGTTGGTCTCCACGCGAGCAAAACATCCCATTTCAATAATTAGTGGTGCAATTCTTGCCAATTGATCAGCCCTTGGTTGATACTTTCCGGAAGATTGCCACATATCCCGGTAAAGCAGGCTAAATTTAATTTCTTTTTTCATTGTAAAGCGCTATATAAGATTATAAAAGTTTATTAAAATGCTATTGCAAAGATAACAAATGAATTGACATTATGTCAAGGAAATAAATAAAATCGCCATTTTTAAAATATGTTTAATATCATATTTATATTTCAAATTAGAAAAAGAAAGGGAGTAATGCCATTTTTATTAGAATTACCCCCTTAAATTACCAAAAATATATCATATTTTATAAGCATCATACAAAATCCTTTAATTGTTGTTGCAACCGTTGTCGCGTAAAAAAGATGCGGCTCTTCACTGTTCCGAGAGGTAAATTTAGTTTATCAGCAATTTCACGATATTTAAAACCAGAAACATGCATAGAAAAAGGTATCTTATATTCTTTTGGCAATGAATTAACTACTCTATGAATTTCTTTAATATCATAAGCTCCTTCAGTGCTATCGAAGCCTGAATCTTGTGATTGATTAAGATGGTACATATTCTCTGTCTGATCAACGAATGTTTGATCTCTCATCACCTTCCGATAATTATTAATGAATATATTACGCATTATAGTATACATCCACCCCTTAAAGTTGGTATCGGGTGTAAATTTGTCTTCGTTGTCGAGTGCTTTCAAGGATGTTTCCTGCAATAAATCATTTGCTTCTTCCCTGTTTGCTGTTAATTTATACGCAAAGCGAAGTAGTTCGTCCTGTACTCCCAGCAGATCACTTTTAAAATTTAAACTTTTCATAACTTTGCTTATTTGTGTTAATACTGTTTTTACTTGTTACAATATTATATAAAATAAGTGTGTTAGATAGCCCAAATTCTATCAGCAATTGGGGGGTATATTATTAATAACAATTTTCGCACCGTTAAATAACAGTTTTCAGGTCATTCTCCCTTTAACTTCGGTAAACAGATATTATATTTTACTGCAAGAATTCTTGTGAGAAAAACACTAAAACCACTGATACATTGTATCAACATACTGTCCAGATTCATAAAAGAGCAGCCCCAGAACACCAATCCTCCCACTATACAGGCCATTGCATAGATTTCTTTTCTAAAAATAAGTGGAATCTCGTTAATAAAGATATCACGAATCACTCCACCTGCAGCACCTGTAATACTTCCCATTACAATAGCAACCCAAAAAGGAAAACCTAAAGCTATAGTTTTTTCTACTCCGACAACGGTAAAAAGAGCAAGACCAATGGAGTCGAAAAGAAAAAATGTGTTATGTAAATGAACTAATTGTTTGCCAAAAACTACCACCCAGAATAAGGCCAGGGCAGAACAAATAAGATAAACCGGATTTGTCATCCAAAAAGGTGTTACATCAAGAAGAACATCACGGATGGTTCCACCGCCAATAGCAGTAACCAATCCAACAACATAAGCACCAAACCAGTCGAATTGTTTGGCAGAAGCTAAACGTATGCCACTAATGGCAAAAGCAAAAGTTCCGAAGAATTCTATAATCTGAACAAATGTAGGCATAATCCCATTTTTTTTGCAAAGAAACAAATAAAGAATTAAATTATGAATCAAATAAGAAAAAAGTAAGTTGATTTATATCTTGAATTATGAAAGAAAGTGTACTTTTGCTGCCTAAAAGAACAACATATATTATAGACATGAAAATTACTATTGTTGCAGGGGCACGCCCCAACTTTATGAAGATTGCTCCAATCATGCATGCTATTGATAATGCCAGAGAGCAAGGGAAAGAAATCTCATATAGAGTAATATATACTGGATCAGCTAATGATACAAGTTTGGATCCTTCTCTTTTTGCTGATTTGAATATAAAAAAGCCGACTGCATACTTGGAAATAGGTTTTGAAAACCTTACTGAACGGGCAGGAGGAATTATGCTGGCTTTTGAAAAAGAACTAAAAGAAAATCCAACCAATATAGTATTAGTCGTTGACGATTTAACTTCAACTATGGCGTGCGCTATTGTTGCTAAAAAGCAAAATGTAAAAGTTGCTCACCTGGTTGCAGGAACACGCTCTTTTGATATGAGTATGCCTAAAGAAGTGAACCGAATGATTACCGATGGACTTTCTGATTATCTGTTTACAGCAGGAATGGGTGCAAACCGTAACCTGAATCAAACAGGAGCAGAGAATGAACAGGTTTTTCTTGTAGGAAATATCCTGATGGACTCTCTAAGATATAATCGTCACAGGTTTATAAAGCCTGCTACATTTGGTGTTTTAGGATTAAAAGAACAGAACTATATTCTTTTAACAATCAATCGCCATGCGTTGATTGAAAATAAAGAGAATTTCAAAGAGCTAATTGAGCGTTTAATTTCTGAAGCCAAAGGTACTCCTATTGTTGCTCCGTTACATACATACGTACGTGATGTGATAAGCGAGCTTAATATAAAAGCTCCTAATTTACACATTCTTCCTCCTCAAAGCTATCTTTCATTTGGTTATCTGACCAGCAAAGCCAAAGCAATAGTTACAGACTCCGGTAATGTAGCTGAAGAAGCAACATTCCTTGGAATTCCATGTATTACATTAAATAACTATGTTGAGCATCCTGAAACCTGCTCTATCGGTACTAACGAATTAGTTGGTGAAAGCCCGGAACAACTTGGTGCTGCAATTGAAAAAATAATGAAAGGCGAATGGAAACAAGGAAGTCTTCCTGAAAGATGGGATGGAAGAACAGCCGACAGAATTGTTCAGACTTTGCTTCAACTGGTATAAATTAAACGAGAATACATAAAAAATACACTGCTATTTGATTCTTGTTATCTATAATATTTAAAGAGCCATTTTTTTATCTGATAAACAGATAGAAAATGGCTCTTTTATTGTGGATAGAAATTAATCAAGTTATTATTCAGAACTTTCAATCTTTAAATTCAAGCTATTAATATTTCGTCTGTAACGTTAGATCTGCACAATGTTCCTGCAATGCTAATGAACCTCCACTTTTGGAATTCTTATAAATAAAGAGTTTATGATTGCTAGAAAGAGCATTTAACTGCGCGGAAAAAAACATCACTTTTTTGTATTTATAGGGGGTGGAAATAATTTTTCCGCAGCTTATAATCAACCTGTTAGGCAAAAAAGTAAAACGTATTGTCAGAAAACAACCTTATATTTTTCTATTTATAAGTAGTCATTTGAGTTAAAAAGTGTTTCATCCCTCATTTTCAATAAAATATAAAGTCTAAAAACGTTCCTATTTAGAATTATAGCAAAAAAGCACGGTGGAATCAATAAGACCAACGTGCTTTTTTTATCTAAAGAAAGAAATGTCTCTAGCTATTCCTCATCACAATGTCCAAGGACAGGTTGCAATATTTCTGGTAAAACAAGACCCTTACATTTTATCTGCGACAAAACCTTCTTTCCCTCTTTATTCAGATTAAAGTACATTTGTCGCTTATCATTTTCTCCCAGACTACGTTCAATAAACATCTTCTGTTCAACAGATCTTATCACTTTAGAACAGTGAGATGATGTCATCCCGGTCTTTTCAGCAATTTCGGATGCCGACAAACGACCTTCCGAAAGGCAACACAGAGCCATTGCTTCATTTAAACCAACGCCATATTTATCATTCAGCTGCATTTCAAGATCATTCATGGCAATATTAATGTCTCTCAGCTGACAGATTACTTTTATCATTTCTTTCAATTATTATCAAATAAACAGGTTGATATTGGATTTGTCTGCTCGTTCCATATATGTAGCCACTCCTCCAATTGTAACATTATCGAGCAGTTCTTCTTCTTTCACTCCCATTACATCCATTGACATCTGACAAGCAATAAATTCTACTCCGCTATCAATAGCTTGCTGACGTAATGATTCCAAAGAATCGATGCCTTTCTTTTTCATGATAAACCGCATCATTTTGCTGCCAATTCCCATCATGTGCATCTTAGAAAGTTTCAGTGCCATAGTATCCGAAGGAAGCATCATCGAAAACATTTTTCCAAAAATATCTTTCTGAACTTTTGGTTTATTTGTTCTCTTAATCGCATTCAATCCCCAGAACGTAAAGAAGATAGTTACCTTCTCTCCTGTAGCAGCTGCTCCATTTGCGAGTACAAAAGTAGCCAAAGCTTTGTCTAAATCATCACTAAACATGATAAAAGTTTTCCCCTTATTGTTATTTTCGACTGATACTTCGCTAATTTCATTAGAAACTTTCTTCTTTTCCACTTTTTCAATAACTGAAACATACTTACCTGAATCGGCTGATTGTGAGATCATTTTATGTCCTGTCATATTACACCATGCCTGAGAATCACGACGAAAAGCCGGATCAGTTGAGACTACTTCGAGACGTTCGCCAATATTAATACCTTCTATACTCTTTTTCAATTTCATTATTGGACCAGGGCATTGCAATCCACAAGCATCTATCTTGATTGTCTCTATTTCCATTTTATTAGCATTGCCATCTCCTAAGCCTAAAGAGCAGGCAATCATGTCTTTATCATTAAGAGCTACTGGAGTTGTTGCTGCCTGATATAGTTTATATCCTCCCGACAAATTAAATACATTGTTAAATCCATGCTGCATCAGCACTCTTGAAGCAAGATAACCTCTCAGTCCTACTGCGCAATAGATATAAATGTTTTTATCCTGAGGAATTTCGCTCAAATGATCTCTAATTCCATCTATTGGAATATTTACTGCACCCGGAATTGCTCCCAGTGAGAATTCATCTGGAGTACGCACATCCAGAATTATGCCATCCTGAGCTTGTTGCAGTTGTCTCCAGGTAATTATATTCATTCTTTTCAGCAGAATGTTCTCTGCCACATATCCTGCAATGGCAATAGGATCTTTTGCTGACGAGAAAGGAGGAGCATACGCATGTTCCAGTTGAATCAAATCATAAATCGTACCTTGTTGTTTAATCAGCAGTGCTATCTGGTCGAGTCGTTTATCAACACCATCGTATCCCACAATCTGAGCACCAAAAAGTTTTCCGTTCTCCGGACTAAAGGTTATTTTAATACTCATTTGCAGAGCATTAGGATAGTAACCGGCATGAGAACCCGAATGAGTTACTGAAGATATATAAGGGATTTCTTCTTTCTTTAATTGCTTTGCAGCCATTCCTGTAGAAGCAACTGTAAGATCGAATACTTTTGCTATTGCAGTTCCTATAGCTCCCTCATATTTTATTTTGTTACCAAGTAACATATTGTCCGCACATATACGTGCTTGTCTGTTGGCCGGACCAGCCAGATAATTGAGCCATGGTTTTCCGGTTATTGGATGCTTATACTCAATAGCATCACCAACAGCATAAATATTTTCGTCAGAAGTCTGCAAGTAATCATTTACCGCAATGCCTCCCCTCTCTCCTATTTTCAGTCCGGCTTGTTTTGCCAATGTAGTTTCGGGACGTACACCAATGGAAAGAATTACCAGGTCGGCCATTATACATTTGCCGTTTTTAAATACCACTTCAATGGAATTTCCTTTTTTTGTAAACGCACTAACAGCATGTTCCAGATATAGATTCACTCCTTTATCCTGCAAGTGTTGGTGTACAAGTGAAGCCATAGAATAATCAATTGGTGGCATTACCTGATTCAGCATTTCAATGATAGAAACTTCTGCTCCGGCATGCTGAAGATTCTCGGCCATTTCAAGTCCAATAAATCCAGCTCCAACTACAACAGCCTTTTTCACCGAATGGGTATCCATATAGTTTTTAATGGAATCTGTATCATTTACATTTCGTAAAGTAAAAATGCCATCTAAATCAATTCCAGGAAAAGAAGGACGAACAGGTGCAGCTCCCGGAGATAACAAAAGCTTATCGTATTTCTCTTTATATTCTTCTCCGCTTTGAGAACGGACAATAACTTCTTTGCTATTGCGATCGATATTGATTACTTCCGAATGAACTCTTACATCTATATTGAAACGTAAGCCAAACGATTCCGGAGTTTGCAAAAACAACTTTTCACGTTCGCTTATAACTCCACCTATATAATAAGGTAGACCGCAATTAGCATAAGAGATATAATCTCCCTTTTCGAACAAGATAATCTCAACATCCTCATTTATTCGTCTGATTCTGGCAGCTGTTGTTGCACCTCCAGCTACTCCTCCAATAATAATGTACTTTTCTTTACTCATTTCCTATTATGTTTTTTAGATAACCTTTTATAAAATTCCAATATTAATATTTTCCAATGGAATTATTTTGCAAAGGTATTACTATTTTCTAATAAAACAAGTTTCCAATAGAAAATGTTTTTTAAATAAAAAGAGGCTGTTACTATATTTAAAAGTAACAGCCTCTTCTTTATATAATTATAACGAATAATCAGTTATTATTTTGCTACATTATTAACCGGTTTACCAGCTGAGTATGCTTTGATATTTTCTACAACGATACTCATCAGTCTTACACGAGAAGCTTTAGTAGCCCATGCTATATGAGGAGTGATGAAACAGTTCTTTGCAGTAAGTAATGGATTATCTGCACATGGAGGTTCAGATGAAAGAACATCTAATCCGGCAGCACAAATTACTCCCTTATTCAAAGCATCAGCCAAGTCTTGTTCATTGATAAGCGAACCGCGACCGGTATTAATCAAAATAGCAGTTGGTTTCATACTTGCCAAGCGCTTTGCATCAACAAGTTCACGGGTTTCTTCGGTTAGCGGACAATGAAGACTAATGATATCACATTCTGTGAAAATTTCGTCTTTTGTCATCATCTTAATTTCCGGTGGCAATTGAAGCTGTGATTTAGAAGTATAAGCACAAACACTCATTCCAAAACCAAATGCAACGCGAGCCGTAGCCATACCGGTACGTCCAAGTCCCACGATACCAAGTTTTAGTCCGCTCAGTTCTGTAAGTGGAGTATCCCAGAAGCAGAAATCCTCACTGTTGGTCCATCGGCCATTTTTTACTTCGTTAGAATGATGTGCCACATTCTGAGTTATATTCAAAATATGTGCAAATGCCATCTGAGCAACAGATATTGTGCTGTAAGCAGGAGTATTGGTAACAACGATTCCACGTTCTTTTGCTGCTTCAACATCTACAACATTATATCCGGTTGCAGTTACGCCAATATATTTCAACTCTGGAAGAGCAGCAATAACCTCAGCATTAATCTCAACTTTATTAGTTAATATAACGTCTGCATCTTTGGAACGAGCAACAACATCTGCTGCAGAAGTGCGATCATAAATAGTACAATCACCCAAAGCTTTAAGTTCATCCCACGATAAATCGCCCGGATTCATTCCATAACCGTCTAATACTACAATTTTCATATTCAAATTAAATTTAGAATTTATTCTTTATAACGATCTCCCCAGAGTTGAACCATGTGTTCTTTGAGTTTAGCCTCCGCCGGATTTGGCTGCGGATGCCAGATTGATTGGTTTTTCAATTCCTCGGGAAGAAATTGTTGTTTTACAAAATGTCCTTCGTAATTGTGCGCATATTTATAGTCATTGCCATACCCCAACTGCTTCATCAACTTTGTAGGAGCATTGCGCAGGTGTAACGGCACAGGCAGATTTCCTGTATTCCGAACTAATTCCAGTGCATCATTAATGGCGTTGTAGGCTGAATTACTTTTGGGACTTGTTGCCAGATAAATAGTTGTTTCAGCCAAAGGGATGCGTCCTTCGGGCCATCCTATTTTCATCAGCGTATCAAAGCAGGCATTGGCAAGTAGCAATGCATTTGGATTTGCCAGACCAATATCTTCTGAAGCAGAAATAACCAATCGGCGGGCTATAAAGGCGGGATCTTCTCCCCCCTCCACCATGCGGGCCAGCCAATAAATTGCTCCGTCGGGATCGCTTCCACGAATACTTTTTATAAAAGCGGAAATAATATCATAATGCATTTCTCCGTCTTTATCGTATGCCAGTGGATTTTGTTGAAGCCTGTCAACCACCTTTTCATCGGTAATCTCTATTGGATCTTCAGTATCCGACTCGATAACCAGCTCCAATATATTAAGCAGTTTGCGTGCATCTCCACCCGAATAGCGAAGCATGGCATCTGTTTCCTTGACTACTATATTTTTACTCTTCAGTATATGATCCTCATTTATAGCACGATCTATAAGCTGAAGTAAATCTTCTTTTTCTAATGATTTAAGCACATAAAGCTGACAACGGGAAAGTAACGGACGAATAACTTCGAAAGATGGATTTTCTGTTGTTGCACCAATAAGTGTCACTGTTCCCTGCTCTACTGCTCCTAATAAGGAATCTTGCTGTGATTTACTGAAACGGTGAATTTCATCTATAAACAGAATAGGACTGGCTTGCGAAAAGAAACGACCGCTTTTTGCTTTTTCAATTACATCGCGCACATCTTTTACGCCCGAACTGACTGCACTTAATGTATAAAAAGGCGTTTCAAGTTTGTTGGCTATAATCTGCGCAAGGGTAGTTTTCCCCACTCCGGGAGGTCCCCAAAGAATAAATGACGAAATGCGTCCTGCGTCTATCATCTTACGCAAGATTGCCCCTTCTCCCACTAAATGTTTCTGGCCAATATAGTCATCAAGCGACTTTGGCCGGAGTCTTTCTGCTAATGGTTGTGCCATTTCGTTATTGTTATATGAGAAGCAAATGTACATATTAATATTTAAAAAGGATAATTCTCGGCCAAAGATTTTAAAACCGATGGCGGGGGAAAAAAATTCTCCTGTACAAAAGAATGATTTCTTCTGTACAGGAGAATTAATTGTTTTGTACAAAAGAATGCAATCTTTTGTACAAGAGATTTTAATATTATATAGACGGATTCAGAATACTTCCTTAGAAGTTAAGCATTACTGCAAGACGAATACCATCTTTATTGATACCCGGATGATTCAGATAGTTTAAACGACGGGTATATTCAATATGAAGTAATTTAAATATATTGTAAACACCCACACTGAATTCCATATATGGTTGCTTACCCATTGCGTAACTGGTTGGTACTCCATCACGAGTTGGGAACAAGAACAAACCATTACTTAAATCGGGATTATTCTTATCGCTCAAACCTCCGTATAATGCTTTGAATTTAAAGACTTCTCTCCATTTAAGAGCCTTAATCAAAGGAATACGATTAAATAATCTTCCGTTCAAATCATAAGTCAAATCTAATGAAGCAAACTTATCATTCAGGAATTCCATGTTGTTGATCAAGTTAAACGTCTCCCTTTGTGTAATGTAAGAAAGGTTAGCTGCCGGCATAATCAATAATGGGAAAGGAACCTTATCCCATTGCTTACCAGCTTTAACATAAGCGTCCAATCTACCCCACGATTTAAGCCAGAATCTCTTATAAATACCTGCTTCCGTAAAATTGAATTTATAATCACCACCAAGCACATCTTTAATACCCATAGTGTGAGAAAGAGTAAAGATTGGCGCATCAAAATTGATTGGCAACCTGCGTTCTTTGGTATTAATAAATGTTTCTCCGGGTGCAAACCTAAGCTGCAAAGAAGCTTCGGTTGTTGTTATATCGTGCACATTTGTTTTAGCCTCATCATTCTTTATATAGAAAAGATTACCTGTTGGCTCGTCATTGCGGTTCTTTACTGTCATTGCAACTGAGAAGCCGGACATTGTTTCACGTTCGTATTTAAACTGAGCGTCGCGCACGTAAGACATTTGGTCTACGGTTGTGGTTTTCAGTCCCACAAACATATTATCTTTATCTGTCTTCAGGAACTTATCCATAGGAGACATTACATCATACATATAAGAGAAAGAAATGGAATGTTTAGGGAATTCTCTTGCAAGGAATTCTTTCTTATCAAATGTATATTCCACCATTCCTTTATATTTAGAACGGTTATCCTTGAATCCGTATGCATAATATCCGCTTAAGAAAAGCTGAGGGAACAGTTTGGCTGTTGTTTGTCCGCTAATTCTAAGACGAAGACCTTCAATACTGTTACTACCTATAATCGTATTCATTGGTCCGAAATCAAATTTACTTGGGTGACCTTTGCTACCGGTTTCAACATAATTCTCAATCAATGCCTTTAAACCAATAATCATGTACTTAAATCCTGGCATTTCTTCGAGATGCTGAAGAAATAAATCCATACCGTTTTCTTTATCTGTAAGCGGAACCGGACGCATTTTATTCCAGAAGTCATCGTCCTTCATCATAGCATCCACCTCTTTTACGGTATTTCCCCTCACCTTAAACAGTTTTGGCTGAATTTCATTAAATGCATAATTGCTATATCTGGTGATACGCCTGACCTGTAATTTCGACAGATTTTTCACAAATGAGAGTTCAACGATCATATCATCATCTTTGAGCGCCCATCTACCATTAGGTAGTTGCTCGTATGACTGAATAATATCGAGGTTATCTACAAAGTTCACACCAGTCTTCTTTGGAAGATTCATGATGCACTTCTTTACTGCATAAGTAGAATCTTTCAAGATATAAAGGTGACCGGTAAAACCAAAGTCCTGTGAGTTATTAGGCACAAATGTAAGATGGATACATGAATCTCTGTCTACTTTCAGCGTATCCATAATATAAAACTTATAGAAAGATATCCCGGAACTTGATGAGATAGGGCTAATAAAACGGCTCGACAACAGACGGATATCGTCATCGTAAATGTTCACATCCGTAAAGACATCTTTAAGGATAGTTCCCATCATATCTCCAGTTGAGAAAAGCTCGTCAACTCCTGATGTATTGATACCTTTAATAATCGTTTTCTCATCCTTCGGATTTTTCCGGAAAATAGTCTGAGAAGCAGTTTCCTGAACAGAGAAAGGAATAATTAGCTTATTTGTTTCCAGGCAAGGCTCAACCTGATTAACCAGGAATGGCATCTTTTTATAGATACCTTTACCAAAATCATCTGGATTTACATCGTTAATTGACGTGGTTATCTTCTGATATTTATCATATTGATAAAAATCATTTTCTTCCAACCGCTGACTGGACTTATGTTCAATCACCTTCTTCATCAACTCTACTGCCGGATTATTCTTGCGGGAATATTTCTCTTTTTTAGGTTTTACAACAATCTCAGTAAGCTGTATATCGGTAGATTGCAACTTAATGCTAAGCTTGGTTGTAACTCCGGGAACAATTTTAACCGTTTTCTTTTTATAGCCTACAGCTGTAAAAGTTACTTCATTCCAACCTTTACGTGTGGTAATACGATAGGCTCCATTAATATCAGAGATACTTCCAACGCCTTTACCTTCATAAGACACAGAAGCATAAGGAATTGGTTCATTTGTAACAGAATCACGCACAACACCTGCCAAATGAGATGGTGCTACCTCAGAAACAGAACCTACAACCACAGCTGAGTGAGCTGAAGCTGTATACGAAACGGCAATAACAAACAATGCGAGAACGAACTTGATATATAGTTGTTTCATACAATATCAATAAAATGAGCTACAAAGGTAAGCTTTTCATTTAATTTACTAAGTGAATTTAAGCTAAATCAGTAATATTTATATTACATTTGCGACAAATAGAACAATAAAAATGCTATCGATTCTTATTCCGACTTATAATTATGAATGTTTAGGTCTTGTAGAAGAGCTTCACCGCCAGGCGCAAACATTATCCTTCCCTGTTGAAATCCTTATTGCAGATGATGCATCAAAGGAAGAGATGAAACGTAATAACCGAAAAATAAACAGGTTAAACAATTGCATGTTTATTGAACTTAAAGAGAATATCGGACGAGCCAGGATTAGAAATTTCTTATCAGAGAAAGCTCAATATGATCTCTTATTATTCATAGATAGTGACGCAGGTCTCGTCAATAATGACTTTCTACAAAAATATGTTTCAGCAATACATGGCAATGATGTAATCTGCGGAGGATTGTTGTACGATCGACCCATACCTTCAAAACAATTTAGCCTTCGCTACTATTATGGGATATCTGCAGAAGAGCATTCTGCAAAGGAACGTAATATAAACCCTTATGCTAAATTCTCATCATTCAACTTTCTGATCAGAAAAAGAATCTTCCAGAAAATTCTTTTTGACGAATCGTTTTCGGGATACGGCCATGAAGATACTGCCTTTGGTATTGAGTTGGAAAAACGTAAAATAAAGATTAATCATATTGACAATCCGCTTTTTCACTTAGGACTGGAAAAGAATGATGCTTTTCTTCATAAAACAGAGATGGGTATTGAAAATCTTTATCGGTATTCAGATAAACTGAACGGATATGTACGTTTATTAAGCACGTTTAATAAAGTAAAAAAATACAAATCACAAGTCCTCTTATCCTTTATCTTCAAAAAAACAAGAGAACTCATGAAGAAAGAGTTGCTAAGTAATCATCCCAGCATGAATATTTTCGCTTTTTACAAGCTAGGATATTTGTGTTACATCAGCAATAAATAATTCAAATAGCACCTCTTGCCATCGCTTCAAGACGAAGCATTGCCTGCAATCTCAATGAAGGGATATAGGATCTTACTGGAAAAAGAGTTTTTATTGTATACTTTAACAAAGGAGAATAAGTTAAAGTAAGCTTTGCATAGGCTTTACGAAAGCAAAACTTTGAGAGAAGAAAAGGCTGAATACTACTATGTTCGGTAGCAGAACGTGCTCCAACCGAGACATAACGTTTATTCCCAGTGCCTAAATAATGCTCATTCATCTTGTAAAATAAGCCATAAAAGGGGTAATATCCACCGGATAAATATTTAGTTCTCGACTTAAGCATAAAATATTCGCACATATCCTCTTTACAATGATTTTCAGCATAAGCCACTAATGTACCATTTATTTTATCTATTACTCCCCAAAATTCACGACCTTCTTTAAACTTATCTAAATCAGCAATAAACGAAGAACGTGAAGCTACAACATCTGTAGTGTTGGAATATCGGTCAAAAGAATCTTTGTAAACATCATATCCTTGTTCACGCATAAAATCAATAGTAACTGGTCTTATTTCAAAGAACTTAAAAGCATGACGAACTTTATTTCGCGTTCTTGCTTTTAACTCTTCCATTCCGTAAAATTTGTCTTTAATAATAAACCAGAAAGATGTAGGCTCTGAAGAATCAAAATCATATGTATTTCTGATAAACCAAACTTTATTTTTGTTTATTAATTCAAGGCGCATCTCCTCTGTTAATTGTTTTTCTTTATGTGGAGCTTTACTATAAATAATACCTTTTTTATAATATACGTAATCTTCGTTTTTCATTTTCAATTAGTTAGGATAAATTTCATTGTTACTTTTAGAGCAGAATATTATTAAGTAATATCCTGTGACAAAAAAGGCAGCAAAGATAATTTATTTTAAATAAAATGATTTACTATTCGTTATAATATTTATCTTTGTCAACAAACAAAATAAAAACTACAATATGAATAAAAAAATAATTGGAAGCGTTTTATTAGCAGCTATGACTATCATATCATGCAAAGAGGCTAAGAAAGCAGACGTTCAGGTAATACCTTTGAAGGATTCTGCTACAATAATTTCCGATAGTCTTCGCTTTTGTGAAGCAACTTGTTGGAATGGAGAATCTTTATATATAAGCAATTTTGGTGGTGATACTATAAACCCACTTAATACTGCCGGCAAAGGATATATTATGGAATTCAACTCAGGTAAGCCATCAGTATTAATCCCTGCAGATGGAAGATTAAATGCGCCCAAAGGAATGTGTGTGGTAGATAATTATCTGTTCGTTGCTGATGTTAACTCTATAGTAATTTTTAATTTGAATGACGTGAGCAAAAGTCAAAAAATAAAGCTCCCAACTAAAGATTCTTATGTAAATGATCTTGCCGTAAATGGAAAGAACCTTTATGCAACAGTCACAAACACGGGTAACATTTATAAACTGGATGTTTCTTCTCCTGAAAATGTCAAAGAGCAAACACCTAAGCTATTTGCCAATATTCCCGGAGCAAACGGTATTGTTGCAACTGACAGTATAATATATGTAGCTTCATATCCTGTTGATGGAAATACAGCTGCTCCAAACGTTATTTATTCTATCAGAAATTTCGATAACCCCATTACTGAAGTATTTTTGAACCGTATGAGTCAATATGATGGTTTAGCACTATCAGAAGATGGAAAGTTCTTATACTTCTCAACGTGGGTAAATGGAAATGTAGGAAAGATTGATATTAAAGATAAAAAAGTGGAGAATCTAATCCTTCCTATACAATTAACCGGACCAGCGGATTTTTCAATACATAATGGAAAGCTTTATATTCCGGATTTGCCTAACAGTAAAGTATTGATATATTAATTCTAACAATAATTTAAAAAACCGGGAAACCAGAAAGAATAATTCTTTTTAGTTTCCCGGTTTTTTTTGGCCGCATTCTTTATTTGAAACGATTTATCGTAAAATATAGTAACTGTAAATAATAATCTGCCTACAAAAATAACCACTCAATAAAACAGATTCAACAAATATAATTATTATAAATAAATGACTATCCTTAATAATAGAGATCTTTATATAAATCAAAAAGCGGAACTTTTCACAAAGTTCCGCTTTTCAGTTTTCAATAGGTATTAGTTTTTTTTAAGGTAAAAAGATTGTTTTCAGGATAACGGTTGCAAATATGCAAGATATTTTAATACTACACAAACAAATTTATATGTCATAAAACATATTTTTGCATTTTAACTTTTCAACTATCCAACTAATACCAAATTTCTTTCTACTACTTATTATTCTGAGGATAGTTTTCATCTGTTTTACCCTGATGCTTTAAAACTTTCGCATCAATATAAAATACGATTTCCTCAGCTAAATTATTTATATGGTCTCCCGAACGTTCAAGTTTACGGAACACACTTATCAAATTAAGGCATAAAGAGAGACTCTCCGGATTCTTACCAATATAATCAACTAGTTTTTTAGTAACCTCTCCATTGATCTCATCAATCAGATTATCCTTGGCAAAAACAGACGTTGCCAATTCAAGACTTTCTTCATTTAATGCTTGCTTTGCTGTTTCAAGCATAGAAAGTACTTGAGTAAACATCTCTTCCAAACGAAGATTCTTTAAAAGATCCGGATCTAAAGCCGGTTCTTCACATTTAACTACGAAGCGAGCAAGACCTTCAGCAAAATCGCCCAAACGCTCCAGGTCTGTGTTAATCTTCAACATAGCAAGAACAAAACGAAGATCGACAGCCACCGGATTGTAAAGGGCTATAATATCCTCTACATCACTATCTATTTTAAGTTCAAAAGCGTTTACACGTTTTTCTCTAACGATAACCTGCTGCGCCATTTCCTTATTAAGAGTAAGCACAGCTTCCGATGCTCTATCCAACTGATTATAAACCAATGTCCACATTTCGTCCACTTCCTTTTTCAGTTGAACTAGCTCTGATTCTATAAACTTTACCATATCGCTATTCTTTTATAAGATTACAAATATAAAAATAAAAAATACTATCCAAAACGTCCCGTAATATAATTCTGAGTGGATATCTGAGAAGGATTGGTAAATATCTTTTTAGTATTATCAAACTCAATCATTTCACCCAAATAGAAATAGGCAGTTTTATCGCTTACACGAGCCGCTTGTTGCATGTTGTGAGTAACAATAACAATTGTATAGTCTTTCTTTAATTCATGAATAAGTTCCTCAACTTTAGCAGTAGAAATAGGATCGAGAGCAGAAGCTGGTTCATCCATTAAAAGAACGGAAGGAGATACAGCCATTGCACGAGCAATACAAAGTCTTTGTTGCTGACCTCCAGAGAGAGCAAAGGCTGATTCTTTCAGTTTATCTTTTACTTCATCCCAAAGCGCAGCGCCTTTCAATGTTTCTTCTACACGATGACGAATGAATTCATTATCTTTTATACCGTTTACACGGAGTCCGTAAGCTACATTTTCAAAAATACTTTTCGGGAAAGGGTTAGGGCGTTGAAATACCATTCCAACTCGCTTTCTTAATTCGTCAACAGGTACTCCCTTTGCATAAATATCTTCATTATCAATTAATATCTGACCTTCCATGCGAGTATCAGGAATCAAATCATTCATTCGATTAAAAAGGCGAAGAAATGTAGACTTACCACAACCTGAAGGTCCGATGAAGGCTACCACAGATTTTTCCTGAATCTGCATGTTAATCCCCTTCAAGGCTTGAAAATTGCCATAGTAGAAGTTTACGTCCTTTACATCAATTTTATTCATTCTATTTCGTTTTAGTTCATTTTTACTTTTTTGGAAAAATACTTTCTCAAAGCATTGGCTAGTAAGTTTACTACCAGAATTATTAAGATCAACACCAGTGCTGTACCGTAAGCTATTGGAAGCTGAGCTTCCATATCTGTTCCACTTGTAGATATTACATAAAGGTGATAAGGCAAAGCCATACACTGGTCGAATATACTAGTTGGAATCTTTGGAAGGAAATATGCCGCACAAGTGAAAAGGATTGGAGCAGTTTCACCAGAAACACGTCCTAAAGCCAGGATTAAACCTGTAATGATATTAGGTGTAGCAATGGGAAGGATAACCCTACGGATGGTCTGCAATTTTGTAGCTCCCAGTGCACAACTCCCTTCACGGAAGGTATTTGGTATTGCCTTTAATGCTTCTTCAGTAGTTCTGATTACCAAAGGTACACAAAGTAAGCCCAAAGTAAGTGAACCGGCCAGAATACTATCTCCGAAGCCCAGATAATTTACAAAAAGTGTCATACCAAAAAGTCCGAATACAATAGAAGGGATACCGCTAAGGTTATTTGTCATTACTCTGATAAACTTTACGATTTTTCCATTCGGAGCATATTCATTCATATATATACCACTCATAATCCCAACAGGAAAGGCAAATATAGCACTACCAAGCATCAGATAGAATGTACCAACGATGGCTGGCCATATACCTCCGGCAGTCATACCATCGGTCGGTTCGGTTGTAATGAAATTCCAATTGATAACACCTATACCTTTATATACTATAAAACCAAGGATTGAAAACAGTATGATTACAATACTGAAACTAAATAATGAGAAAATGCCGAAGGCTATTTTCTGAGAGCGGCGTTTGCGCTTATCGTATGATTGTGGGAATTTATTCTTTTCCATTATTTCTGTTTACTACTAATATATTCTACACTGAAGTTTATTATAAGTGTGATAAAGAACAACACAACGCCTAATAAGAACAGAGCCTGATAATGAGCACCACCTGCCGGCGCTTCACCAAGTTCGGCTGCAATGGTTGCAGGAATTGTTCGAAGTGGTTCAAGTATTGTGTGAGGAATAACTGCTGCATTACCTGTTACCATTAAAACTGCCATCGTCTCTCCTATTGCACGACCAATACCAAGTACAACACCCGATGTTATTCCTGATATTGAATATGGAATAACTACCTTATATATAGTCTGCCATTTAGATGCTCCGAGCGCCAGACTAGCTTCCCGCATTGAACGAGGACAGTTTCTCATAGCATCTTCACTTACTGTGATGATCGTTGGCAATGCCATTATTGCAAGAACGATACTACCGGCAAGTCCGGATTCACCAACTGGAAGATGAAATACTTTCTGAATAAGTGGAACGATAACAATAAGTCCGAAGAAACCGTAAACAACCGATGGAATTCCACTTAGCAACTCAATTATGGGTTTAAGAATATCTCTCACTTTATGATTGGAAACTTCGCTCATATAGATTGCAACAGATAGTCCGAAAGGAAGCGCAAACAATATAGCAAAGAAGCTTACCCAAAGTGTACCGGTTATTAAAGGAAGTATACCAAAAAGAGGTGCTGGTGTAGCAGTTGGAAACCATTCTGTACCCGACAGAACATCTTTCAGTGAGATTGTTTTATCCTTAATTAAATGTCCTTGAAAAGTTTTATCAAGATAAGTATTTGGAATAAATCCAATCATACCTGGATTCTTATTAATTAGCTCAGCAATCTTAGCACCTGCATATGCGTATTCCGGTCCTAATTCTTCTTCCGAGTAATAATCAGTAAGATTCTCTAACCGGAAAACTGTTATCGGAGTATTTGTTCCTCCTAACTGTGACCAGTTGGTTATTTCTCCATCAAACACTTTTTTAATTTCAGCCGGAGTTATGTCTGTTACCTTGTTTTGTTTGTTAAGTGCAAGCACATAACCATCTTCTATCGCCTTACTACCAAAGAGTCCGAACGCTTCGCTGAAAAGAAAAACAATAATGAGCAGAATTGTGATACTTGTCACAAATCCGCTGCAAGTAAGTATACCTTCAATAATTCGTTCAAAAAATTTTTTCATATCGTATATTTTTCTGGTGCAAAGAAACGAAACAGATATTAAGAACTTGTGACTATGATTTGAAGGAACTATTTCAATCGTGTTACATTTAGGTTACAAAATTCAAAACAACAATTAAGTAAGAATGTTTAGAATACTAAGATAGTTATTCATTTATTAATCAAAGAAAACAGTACAGCTTAAATAGAGATAGTCTAGATATAAACATAATAAGGTGTACACCTAAAACAAATTAAGTGTAAACCTTTAAATAAACATATCTTCAATAAATCCGTTAATATTAAGATTAGATTACATTGTTACATGCAAACAATACTGTTGTAACCTATTTGTAATATCAATTTTATTATTTTGCAATACAATTTAAAAATCAATGGAAAATGAAAAAAGAATTTATACTTTTATTTGCCTCGTTATTGTTAAATGTTACATCCTTACATGCTCAAAAAATAAAAGGTAGCGATACTGTACTTCCAGTATCACAATTGGAAGCAGAAAGTTATATGAACAAAAAACCTGGGAGCAAAATAACTGTAACCGGTGGTGGAAGTGGCGTTGGATTCTCTTCATTGATTGATGGTACTTGTGATATTGCAATGGCATCGCGTCCAATTAAATTTGGAGAAAAGATAAAACTCAAAGCAAAGAAACAAAACATTACAGAAGTAACGGTTGCCTATGATGCATTAGCAGTCATTATAAATCCATCCAACCCTGTAAGTAAACTTACACGCGAACAACTGGAAAGTATCTTTACCGGCAAAATTACTAATTGGAAACAAGTTGGGGGAAAAGATCTTAAGATTGTAGTATACTCTCGTGAAACATCTTCAGGAACTTATGAGTTTTTCAAAGAACATGTACTCAAAAACAAGAATTACATGAAGAGCGTCCTTTCTATGCCTGCAACAGGAGCAATAATGCAATCGGTAAGTCAAACAAAAGGTGCAATAGGTTATGTAGGACTTGCGTATGTAAGTAAAAAAGTAAAAGCTGTAGCTGTGTCATACGACGGAAAGAATTATGTTGCTCCCAATATGGCAAATGCTGCAAAAAAGACTTATCCTGTTATAAGACCGCTATTCTATTATTACAATAACAAAGATAAAAACAAGGTTTCTCCATTTATCCAGTACGTTTTATCTCCGGAAGGCCAAAATCTCATAAAAAAGAGTGGATATATTCCAGTCAGATTAATGTAAAATAAAAAAGAATGACTATTTTTGCAGCCTTAACTGTGTAACAACGTATCACTATGACAGATATTAGAACGGAAGAAGGAGGCGAAAAGAAAAGTTTGAACTTTATAGAAGTCGCCGTAGAAAACGATTTAAAGGAAGGTAAAAACGGAGGAAGAATACAAACACGTTTCCCGCCAGAACCTAATGGCTACCTGCACATTGGTCATGCAAAAGCAATTTGCATGGACTTTGGTATTGCCCAAAAGTATAATGGCGTTTGTAATCTTCGTTTCGATGATACCAATCCCGTAAAAGAGGATGTGGAATATGTAGATGCCATCAAAGAAGATATTGAATGGTTAGGCTACAAGTGGGGAAATATATATTATGCCTCTGATTACTTCCAGCAGTTATGGGATTTTGCCGTAAAGCTTATTAAAGAAGGAAAAGCTTATATTGACGAACAATCAGCTGAAGATATAGCAAAACAAAAAGGTACTCCTACTCAGGCAGGAACAAGCAGTCCGTACCGCGACCGTCCTATTGAGGAAAACCTGGAACTTTTCCAGAAGATGAATACCGGAGAAGTACCCGAAGGTGCTATGGTTCTTCGTGCAAAGATTGATATGGCTAATTCAAACATGCATTTCCGTGACCCGATAATGTATCGTATAATCAATCATCCTCATCATCGCACAGGAACAACCTGGAAAGCATATCCAATGTACGATTTTGCTCACGGACAATCTGATTACTTTGAAGGAGTAACTCATTCACTCTGTACACTGGAGTTTGAAGTTCATCGTCCATTATACAACTATTACATCGATTTATTGAAGAAAGACGATAACTACAGTCCTCGTCAGATGGAGTTCAACCGTTTGAATCTTACATATACCGTAATGAGCAAACGTAAACTTCTAACCTTGGTAAAAGAAGGCTTGGTTACAGGATGGGACGATCCACGAATGCCAACTATCTGCGGTTATCGCCGTCGTGGTTATTCTCCTGAGTCTATTCATAAATTCATTGATAAGATTGGATATACAAAATATGATGGAATAATTGACGTTTCACTTCTTGAATCAGCGGTTAGGGAAGACCTTAACGCGCGTTCTACACGTGTGTCCGCTGTAATCAATCCTGTGAAGTGTATCATCACCAACTATCCTGAAGGATTAGTGGAAGAAATGGAAGCTATCAATAATCCGGAAGATCCAAATTCAGGTTCTCACACTATAGAATTCAGCCGCGAACTCTATATTGAAAGAGAAGACTTCATGGAAGATGCACCTAAGAAGTATTTCCGTATGACCCCTGGTCAGGAAGTTCGTCTGAAGAACGCATATATCGTAAAATGTACAGGTTGCAAGAAAAATGCAGAAGGCGAAATTGAAGAAGTATATTGCGAATATGACTTGAACACTAAGAGTGGAATGCCAGATAGTAACCGTAAAGTAAAGGGCACTCTTCATTGGGTAAGTGCAGCTCACAGTATTCCTGCAGAAGTTCGTCTTTACGATCGCTTGTTTAAAGTAGAGAATCCTGCATTAGAAGAGAAAGATGGCAACTTCCGTGATCTTCTTAATCCAGATTCACTTAAAGTTTTAACAAACTGCCGCGTAGAAAAATTCCTGGCAGAAATGAAACCTTTAGACTATTTGCAATTCCAACGCATCGGCTATTTCAATATAGATAAAGATTCTACTCCAGATAAATTGATATTTAACCGCACTGTAAGTTTAAAAGACACCTGGAGTAAAATTAATAAGTAAAAAATAACAGTCAGTTTCCTCTTTTTTTAAAAGGAAACTGACCGTTTTTACCCCAACACATATAATTTATGAGAACTTTTTTCTCCAATTTTGAAGAAAACGAAGAGTTTAAGCAAGCATTTGCCCAATATAAAGAAATGAAGGCAGGTAATAAAACCTGCTATTTTGATGCAGACCAATTAGCCGATTTTGCCGAGTACTATGGAACAATCGAGCAGTATGACAAAGCTTTCGAGGTTATAGACTATGCTCTTTCCATCCATCCTGCAAACACCGAAGTACTTGTTATTAAAGCACATATACTTATTGAACTGGAAAGAATAGAAGAAGCTAAAGAAATAGCATATTCCATTCCCGAAAATTATGTTCGGGATGTAAAAATGCTCAAGGCAGAACTTTTAATACTGGAAAATAACATAGATGAAGCCAAGGTCCTTATCCAGGAAGTAGTTAGTCAAGACGAAAATAACGACATAGATAATTGGCTTGACATAGCATATATGTATACCGATTCTGATTATCATGAAGAGGCACTGCCTTGGTATGAGAAAATATTCAATTCAGACCCGGAAAGCTTTAGTTATAGATTCAATTTAGCCGATTGTTATGCTCAATGTAATCAAGAAGAAAAAGGAGTAGCTTTATTTAATCAGTTGATCGATAAAGACCCCTACTCAATTATGGGCTGGTTTGAGTTGGGTAGATTCTACTATTCTATTGAAGAATATAACAAATCACTAGAAGCGTATGAGTTTGCTCTTACTATTGACGCAAATCATCCGGGTTCGGTATTAATGTCAGCTCATGGTTATTATAAACTGGAGAACTACGAAAAATCACGTGAGTATTATGAAAAATACGATCAATTAGAACCTTCAATGGGAATGACCATCTTTTTCATAGGCCTATGTAGCTATAATCTAAAGGAATATGAAAAGGCTATTATTGATTTTAATAGCGTACTAGATATAGAGAATGGATTTACACCACCTAAATCAGATATATACTCTCATATTTCACTGTGCTATAATGGACTTAAGCAACTTGATAAAGCTATTGAATACTCAGATTTAGCAATAGAAAATGATTCATTATGCATTGATCCATACCTAACTAAAGGACGAATTTATTTAATTAATGAAGAAAAAGATAAAGCTCAGGAATGTTTTGATGAAGCAATCAAACTTGATCCTCATGATCCTACAACTTTTTCGGAAATAGGACTTATCTACTTTGAGACTAAGATGTTTGATTTAGCTTTGAAATGCTTCCAAAAAGTTGAGCTCTTTTCTCCGGAATTCGAAAACAACTATTTAAATATGGCTTATGCTTATGGAGCTTTGGGTAACATTGAGAAATTTAATAAATATTTCACCAAAGCAGTAGAACAAAATCCGAATAGTGTTCTTGATAAGCTTCCAAGCGAATTGGCTGAAGACAACCCGGGATTGAAACAATTAATCATTGATGTAAAAAAGATAATAGAAGGAGATAAGCCGAATATCTCTAATTCAGATTTCAATTAAAGAAAAGTTATTTGCATAAAAAAATGATCATTATCGAAATAGAATTTCAAAATTGAAAATCTCATCGATTAATACTTCTTAAAAGAGAATTCCCCTTATATTAGTCTTGTTCATTAATAGAATAAGATAATATAAGGGGAATTTTTATAGTATAAATTTGAATTACAGTGAGACTTTCTTACTTTTCTATTTTAAAGCAGGCTCTTATCTTCTGGAGCAAGTCTACTTTAGTAATTCAATTACAGCATTATAATTAGGTTCTGTAGTTATTTCAGTTACAATTTCCGTGTAAATAACCTTCCCATCGGGATTGATAACAACAACAGCTCTTGCCAACAGTCCTCTTAGCGGACCATCTTCAATTAGCAAACCATATTCTGTAGCAAATTCAGGCGAACGGAAATCTGATAATGCAATTACATTATCAATTCCTTCCGTTGTACAAAAGCGTCCCTGAGCAAACGGCAAATCTTTAGAGATGGCTAACACAACTGTATTTGGTAATTGAGCAGCAATCTTATTAAAGTGTCTTACCGATGTAGCACAAACGCTTGTATCCAGGCTAGGAAATATATTTAAAACAACATTTTTCCCTTTTGCGTAATCAAGATAATAATCACTTAAATCATTTCTTACCAAGTGAAAATTCGGAGCATAATCATTAATCTGAATTAACTCCCCAAACAATCTGATAGGTTGCCCTTTAAATGTTACATTTGCCATATTTACATCTCCTTTTTTATTTCATAATAAAACAAACCAAATATAAATGAGTTCAATATTAATCAAAATAAATTTATTTCAATCAAAAAAAGAGTAGAATTATTTATCGAGAAAGAAATTATCTAAACCATTGATACATTTTCATTAAAATAATATCTAAAGACTAAAACCTAATGTATACATTTGGAAAAGCAAAAATGAAGTGTATAAACAAAAGAAGCTTCACTGAATAAGCAAAGCTTCTTATATAATTAAACCATATATTTAAAAATGAGCCGCAACCCGGACTTGAACCGAGGACCTTTTCATTACGAGTGAAACGCTCTACCAACTGAGCTATGGCGGCATTTTTCGGCTTATGACGTGCAAACTTACACCATTATTCCAATATAAAAAAGAGTTTTTTAGTATTTTTTTTCTAAAAATCAAAGTCGGGCATCAACATCTTCTAAAGGATAAATACCTTTTACATCATATATCACGCCGCTTGTTTTAACTAACGATCGAATATTCAGGGAGATAAATTCCTTGTGGGCCACAGTAGCTATAACGGCATCATATTTTTCTGAGGGAAGAACAGACTTTATTTCTATTCCATATTCACTTTTAACATCAACAGGAGAAGCTATAGGATCATAAACTGATACGTTTATATCATAATTATGAAGTTCATGAATTACATCTATAACTTTTGTATTGCGCACATCGGGGCAGTTTTCTTTAAAGGTAATTCCTAAAATAAGCACACTACTGTTTTTAATGAGTATTTCATTCTTTATCATGCAACGAACTACTTCCTGAGCAACATACTCTCCCATCCCGTCATTCATTCGTCTTCCCGAAAGAATTATTTCCGGACGAAAGCCATATTCTTTTGCCCGTTGTGCCAAATAATAGGGATCAACACCAATACAATGACCACCTACCAATCCCGGATAAAACGGCAGGAAGTTCCATTTAGTTGCCGCCGCCTGAAGTACACTGCGGGTATCTATACCCATCCTGTTAAATATCTTTGCCAGCTCGTTAATGAAGGCGATATTAATATCCCGTTGGGTATTTTCTATAACCTTTGCCGCTTCGGCCACCCTGATTGATGGAGCCAGATAAGTTCCGGCAGTAATTACTGAGCGATAAAGCTCATCAACTCGTCGAGCTGTCTCGGGAGTTGAGCCGGATGTAATCTTCAGTATGGTTTCTACGGTGTGTAGTTTGTCACCCGGATTAATTCGCTCGGGAGAATATCCGGCAAAGAAATCTTTGTTTAAAGTAAGCCCTGAAAACTTTTCTACAATGGGAATGCAAACATCTTCGGTAATTCCGGGCGATACAGTAGACTCGTAGATTACAATGTTGTTCTTTGATATAAACTTGCCCACTGTTTGGCTTGCAGAAAGCAACGGATCGAGATTTGGACGATTGGTTTTATCAACCGGTGTAGGAACTGTTACTATATAATAGGTACAATCGGCAAGAAATTCAGCATCGTTAGTACAAAACAATCCGGATTCAGAGAGAGGATTACTTGTTAAAACCGATTGCAAGAGCTCGTCTGTTACTTCGAGCGTAGAGTCTTTTCCATTATTAAGTTCTTTAATGCGATCGGTATTTATATCGAATCCTATAACCGGATATTTTGTTGCAAAAAGACGGGCCAAAGGCAAGCCAACATACCCAAGTCCGATAACTGCTATTCGTGCTTTTTCCATAAAACAAATGTAAGCATTTAAAATGATAAAAACATTGAATAGATAACGCAAAAGAAAAAAACTTAGTATGTTTGCAGTCGCTAAATGAATAAAAAAACAACATGGCAAAAAGAAAGAAAAAGAACAGACAAAACAACAGACTAAGATTTCTATTTATAGCTATCGCTATATCATTAGTCTCTGTACTTGTTTACGAGCATTTTCGTAGTCCTATATTACATGCAGCAAATAATGTAAAATACGAGACGGAAGAAATTATGCAGCCCGAAAAGGAAGTAACCTTTGGTGAACTTGATATTCCGGAATCAACAACTAAGCGACCCGAACAAATCATCACTCATGCAGGATATACCGTGTCATACAATCCGGAGTGGCGAATTCCCAACTGGGTTTCTTATGAATTAACCCGCGATGAAACAGAAGGAAAGCTGGATCGGTCGGATGATTTCGAAGTAGATCCTAAGGTAAAAGGAGTTTGTCCGTCGAACGAAGATTATAAACGTTCGGGATACGATCGCGGACACATGGCTCCGGCGGCAGATATGAAGTGGAACTCAACTGTAATGAAGGAATGTTTTTATTATAGCAACATGTGTCCGCAAAAACACTCTTTGAATGCCGGACGCTGGAAAACGCTGGAAGAAAAAGTACGCGACTGGGCACAGGAAGACAGTGCCATTGTAATTGTTTGCGGACCGATTGTAGATAAGGGATATAACACAATAGGCAATGCACGAGTTGCCGTTCCACAAAGGTTTTTCAAGGTTATTCTGGCTCCTTTTCTCAAGAAACCAAGAGCTATTGGCTTTATTATGAAAAATGAAAAGGAAGAATTACCGCTTAGCAGTTATGCGGTTTCTGTCGACAGAGTTGAAAAAATCACTGGTATGGATTTCTTTTCTGCATTGCCGGATGATGTTGAGAATAGTATAGAAAGTTCTAACTCAACATACGGCTGGAGCTTATAGATTTATTCAAGTAATATTTTCTAAAAGGTCTACACTAAAAATAAATAAAATGTAGACCTTATTTTTAACAGGTGTACACCTTTCTAATAAAAAGCTTACTACATTACATAAACTAAAATAATTAGATATGCTTAGGTATAACGTAAAAGATTAATAACTATCTTTGCGGCGAAATTAAACAATTAAGCATTCACATCCGACTATGGACTTTAAAAAACAGAATAAATGGGTCATCGCTGCAATCAGCATTGGCGCCATCGCTTTACTTGCTGCAATTTTCGTTTACTTTACTTTTTTTGCGGCAGAATTCCAACCAGATAAAAAAGCATATGTGTATATTGACCGTGACGACACCGCCGATTCAATCATGGTTAAAGTAGAACAGGCTGGTATGCCCCGCAGTATGAAAACATTCCGATGGTTGATGAACAACCTTGATGATGCCAAAAGTATTCATACGGGACGATATGCAATCAAACCGGGAGATGGTAATTATCCGGTATTTCGCCGATTAACCAGAGGTCAGCAAGCTCCTTTGGAGTTTGCAATCAATGATGTTCGTACAAGCGGACAGCTGGCAAAAAAAATTGGAAACCAGCTGATGATAGACTCAGCAGAAGTAGCTACCCGGTTGAACGACTCTACTTTTTGCTCTAAATTAGGCTTGAAGAAGGAAACTATTGTTTGCCTTTTCATTCCAAATACTTACGAGCTTTACTGGAACATTTCTACTGCCGATCTTTTCAAAAGAATGAAAAAAGAGTATAGCTTGTTCTGGACAAGCGACCGCCTTGCTAAAGCGAAATCAATTGGATATACTCCGGCAGAAGTTACTACCATTGCTTCTATTGTAGAAGAAGAAACTAACAATAATGAAGAAAAACCAATGGTTGCCGGTCTTTACATCAACCGCCTTCATAAAGGGATGAAACTTCAGGCAGATCCAACAGTTAAGTTTGCCGTGCAGGATTTTACCATTAAAAGAGTAACAGGCACACACCTTCGCTCAAATTCTCCATACAATACTTATAAGTTCGAAGGACTACCTCCGGGACCAATCCGTATTCCTTCTATTAAAGGTATTGACGCGGTACTAAATTATACAAGACATAACTTTGTATATATGTGCGCAAAGGAAGATTTTTCCGGCACTCACAACTTTGCAGCAACCTGGGAAGAGCATCAGGCTAACGCCAAGAAATATCAGCAAGAGCTGAATAAACGGAAGATTTTCTAAACATTTACTATTAATTTAGCGCTTTATTGCCTATCTTTGTGTTTAGTTATTAACTAACGCTAAAAACACATTTAAGATACAAAGATATGAGCAAACAACTCTTATTGGGCGATGAAGCCATTGCGCAAGCAGCTATTGACGCCGGACTTTCCGGCGTTTATGCCTATCCTGGCACCCCTTCTACTGAAATAACAGAATACATTCAGCAATCGCCGCTGGCGAAAGAAAGAAATATCCATAGCCGTTGGAGTACAAACGAAAAAACGGCTATGGAAACCGCTTTGGGAATGTCCTTTTCCGGCAAACGAGCTTTGGTATGCATGAAGCACGTTGGTATGAACGTAGCAGCAGATTGCTTTATCAATTCTGCCATGACGGGAGTTAACGGAGGATTACTGGTTGTTGCTGCCGACGATCCCAGCATGCACTCCTCACAAAATGAACAAGACAGCCGTTTCTATGGCGACTTTTCATTAATCCCTATGTTCGAGCCATCCAATCAGCAGGAAACTTATGACATGGTTTACAGCGGATTTGAGTTCTCTGAAAAAATAGGCGAACCTATTCTACTGAGAATGGTTACCCGATTGGCTCACTCTCGCTCGGGCGTTGAAACTAAAGCTTTAAAACAACAAAATGAAATGTCTTTCGGTGATGATCCGAAACAATTCATTCTCCTTCCGGGAATCGCTCGCCGTCGTTATAAAGAATTAATTGCCAAACAAGAAGACTTTGTAAAAGCATCCGAAGAATCTCCTTATAACAAGTATATTGACGGTCCTAACAAAAAGTTAGGTATCGTGGCATGTGGTATCGGATTCAATTACCTGATGGAAAACTATCCTGATGGATGCGAATATCCGGTATTGAAAATTGGTCAATACCCACTTCCTAAAAAGCAATTAACCCAACTGATTTCCGAATGTGATGAAATTCTGGTATTGGAAGACGGACAGCCATTTGTTGAAAGACTCATCGGCGGTTACCTTGGAAATGCAGTTAAAGTTAAAGGACGCTTAGACGGAACTCTTTCACGCGATGGAGAATTAAATCCTGATAGCGTAGCCAAAGCTGTAGGTAAAGAAAACAAATCTACATTCGTTACTCCAAACGTAGTTGAAATGCGTCCGCCAGCTCTTTGCGAAGGTTGCGGCCACCGCGATATGTATACTATTTTAACAGCAATATTAAAAGCAGATTACCCAGCACATAAAGTGTTCAGTGATATTGGCTGCTATACTTTAGGCGCCGGTGCACCATTCAACGCCATTCATTCTTGCGTAGATATGGGAGCTTCCATCACCATGGCTAAAGGTGCTGCAGATGCAGGCTTATTCCCTTCGGTAGCTGTTATTGGCGATTCTACATTTACTCACTCGGGAATGACAGGTTTACTTGATTGCATAAACGAAAATGCCAGTGTAACCATCATAATCTCCGATAATGAAACAACAGCCATGACTGGTGGACAAGATTCGGCCGGTACCGGAAAGATTGAAGCTATCTGTCTCGGACTTGGAGTTGATCCTGCACATCTTCGTGTAGTCGTTCCTTTAAAGAAGAATTATGAGGAAATGGAACAAATTATCCGCGAAGAGATTGAATATCGTGGTGTATCGGTTATTATTCCTCGCAGAGAGTGTGTACAAACATTAGCAAGAAAGAAAAGAAGTAGCAAAAAATGAAAAAAGATATAATTTTATCAGGTGTAGGCGGTCAGGGAATTCTTTCCATTGCTACCGTAATTGGAGAAGCAGCCTTAAAAGAAGGACTTTACATGAAGCAGGCAGAAGTTCACGGAATGAGCCAAAGAGGAGGCGATGTGCAATCTAATCTTCGTATAAGCGATAAACCAATTGCTTCTGATTTAATACCAACAGGCAAGTGCGACTTGATTATATCACTCGAGCCAATGGAAAGCTTGCGCTATCTGCCCTACCTCAGCAATGATGGCTGGTTGGTAACTAATGAAGTTCCGTTTATTAATATCCCAAATTATCCGGCAGAAGCTGATATTATGAATGAGATTAATAAACTACCTCACAAGATAATTCTGGACGTAGATAAGGTTGCAAAAGAGTTAGGCTCTCCCCGCGTATCAAACATTGTATTACTTGGTGCTACAATTCCTTTCCTGGGAATTGAATATAGCAAAATTCAAGAAAGTATCCGCGATATCTTTGAAAGAAAAGGAGAAGCAATCGTAGAAATGAATCTTAAAGCTTTAGCTGCCGGAAAAGAGATTGCTGAAAAAATGATGTAAAACCACAAAAAGACAGAACGCCTTACTAATTTATTCAAACCATGAATCAATATTGGGAAGAAGATGTAGAAACGATGAATAGAGAGAAGTTGAACGATCTTCAGCTTCAAAGACTAAAAAAAACAATAAATATCGCTTCTAATGCACCTTACTATAAAAAAGTTTTCATTCAACACGGCATAAACGCAGATTCTATACAGTCATTGGAAGATATCAAAAAGATTCCTTTCACCACAAAAGCAGATATGCGCAAAAACTATCCTTTCGGGTTAGTAGCCGGAGATATGAGCGATGCAGTAAGAATCCATTCTTCAAGCGGTACAACCGGTAATCCTACCGTAATTGTGCACTCACAACACGATCTTGATTCATGGGCAAACCTGGTTGCTCGCTGCTTATACATGGTTGGACTGAGAAAGACTGATGTTTTTCAGAATAGCTCTGGCTACGGAATGTTTACCGGAGGACTAGGTTTTCAGTATGGCGCAGAAAGACTTGGTGCGCTTACTGTTCCTGCAGCAGCGGGAAACAGTAAGCGACAAATCAAATTTATAAAAGATTTTGGAACCACAGCTCTTCATGCTATCCCAAGTTATGCCACCCGTCTGGCTGAAGTATTTCAGGAAGAAGGCATTGATCCTAAAAGTACAAAACTTAAAACGCTTATAATTGGCGCTGAACCACACACCAACGAGCAGCGAAGAAAAATAGAAAAACTTCTGAACGTTAAAGCGTACAACAGTTTTGGCATGACAGAAATGAATGGTCCCGGTGTGGCTTTCGAATGCAAGGAACAAAACGGAATGCACTTCTGGGAAGATTGTTATTTAGTTGAAATAATAGATCCGGAAACAGGCGAGCATGTTTCTGACGGAGAAATAGGCGAACTCGTGCTTACCACTCTTGATCGTGAGCAAATGCCCCTTATTCGCTACCGTACACGTGACTTAACACGTATATTACCGGGTAAATGTCCATGTGGCCGCACTCATATCCGAATTGACAGAATTAAAGGCAGAAGCGATGACATGTTCATTATCAAAGGAGTGAATATATTCCCAATGCAGATTGAAAAAATTCTGGTTCAGTTCTCACAATTAGGCAGTAATTATCTGATAACATTAGAAACAAAGAACAATCAAGACGAGATGATTGTTGAAGTAGAACTAAGCGATCTTTCAACCGACAACTATATTGAGTTACAAGGCCTGGCAAAGGAAATAACACGTCAATTAAAAGATGAAATATTGCTTACTCCAAAACTGAAGTTAGTAAATAAAGGATCACTACCTCAAAGTGAAGGCAAAGCAGTACGGGTAAAAGATCTGAGGAATAACCGATAATTATTAAGGTCATGAAACTGCTAAAAGAAAAGATACTTCAAGATGGAAAATGCTTCGAAGGCGGAATCTTGAAAGTTGATAGTTTTATTAATCATCAAATGGACCCAACGCTGATGAAAGCTATTGGGATTGAATTTGTACGTCGCTTTGCTAATACTAAGGTTAATAAGATTATAACTATCGAGGCCAGTGGTATTGCTCCAGCTATTATGACAGGGTTCTTTATGGATTTACCTGTTATATTTGCTAAGAAGAAAAGGCCAAACACGATGACTAATTTTCTATCCACAACAGTACATTCTTTCACAAAAGATCGTGACTACGAAATAGTAATAAGTACTGAATTTATAGGTCCTGACGACAATATACTCTTCATTGATGACTTTTTAGCCTATGGAAATGCAGCATCCGGTATTCTTGATTTAGTAGAACAAGCAGGAGCCAATCTCGTTGGTATGGGATTTATTATCGAAAAAGAATTTCAGAATGGCCGTATATTGCTCGAATCAAAAGGAGTCAAAGTAGAATCACTTGCCATTATTGAAAGTTTATCCAACAGACATATTAAAATTAAAGAATAACTGAATTGAATTTAGTATTCACTGATATAGATTCCTCCAGGAATGGAATTAGTCGGTTTTTTTATACCAATCTTTCCATTCCTGCAACCAATCAGGCGCAGGATTCCAATATTCTTTCTGAAATAGCTTAGAAGCTATCTGGTCTAACTCATCTTGATGATTTTCCCAATCCTTTAAATCTTTGTGCCAATCATCCCATTCTTCTATTTCATAATCATCCATAAATTACTTTTTAAAACTAAATCATAGCCAACTATTTTGAAAATAGAGCACAAACGTTTCAGCTGAATCTATCAATGCTAAAGTTAAAGCTTTTAGATCAAGGTTTAGAGGAATTAGAGATATACACTTCTTTATTTATAGGCTAGAAATGACATTTACACAAGATAAATACGAAGAATGGATGGTTTGCAATTATACTCCTCCGCACTAGAAATTACATTTGCATAAGATAAGTACCAACTGGATTTTAGAATTGATCTAGTATTTGTTTCTTCTCATCTAAATAAATATCAATTTAATCTAAGCTATCTTTTTTTATAGCATCAAATAATCAAAAAACAACTCGGTAAAAAAGCCTTGAGAATGTCTAATGCTTCTATATAATTTATGCTTAAGTCGGATCAGTCAATAAATTTATGCATAAACCGATGAAACTTTTAACACTCCCACAGATTTATAGACTAATCCATTTCTTTTTATTCATTGTTCAAAGATAAAGATTAACACTTATCCCACAACTTTTTATGCTGAGCCCTTAAGTCTTCAATTCCTCAGGATTTCGGTATGGGTATTGATCTCTACCCCACCTCATAACAGAAGAATAAAAAAAGGCCTTGAATTAGAATTCAAGACCTTTTGCATTTTTGGGTGGAAGATGGGTTTCGAACCCACGACCTTCGGAACCACAATCCGACGCTCTAACCAGCTGAGCTACGTCCACCATGTTGTTTATTTCCTAATGCGTTGCAAAGGTACGCTTTTTATTTAAATCTGCAAGTGTTTGCAGCAAAAAATTATCAAAAAACATACTCTTCAATTTCTTTATTGTACGTCGTAAAAAGGTTTCTAGAGTCTTTTACAAAGATATTCAGACGGTTAGCTACATTTACAGGTAGCTTATCGCGTGGACTTGCAGCCGGAATTATTTTATAATTTTTTTCGCCGCTAAACTTAGGGCGATAAGTCCACACCAAACTATAGCCACATCTTTCTACTTTAACTGTATCTTTTTTACTCAATTCCATTTTAAACATTACTCCCCCATCGGTTTTTAATGCCGACATATCCGAAATATAATTTCCTAATGAATAAACCAGAATATGCTGTTGCTTCTTAACTGGATCATAACGAATCTCCATGGGTTGCACTACGTGCGGATGAGAACCAATCACATGATCTACTCCGTGAGCAAAGAGCCAATCGGCCAATTCTATCTGGTTCTTATCTGGAGTTGACTGGTATTCTGTTCCCCAATGCATACAAGCTATGATAAAATCGGGATTCTTTGCACGCGCCTTTTCAATATCACGTAACATAAGGCTCTTGTCTATATAGTTAACCACATTAGGCTTTTTAGTATTCAGGCCATTGGTAGCATAAGTGTAGCTTAATAAAGCAATAGAGAAACCATTCTTTTCAATAAATAAGGGATATCTGCTTTCTCGATCATCTATATCGAGATATGTTCCAAGATGAGGAACTTTAAGTGAATCGAGTATATGAATAGTTCGTTCGAGTCCTTTTCGACCTTTGTCGAGGCAGTGATTATTGGCAGTAGTCATCACATCGAAACCAGCATTCTGAATGGCATACATATATTCATCGGGAGCACTGAATCCGGGATATCCTCCATAAGGTTCCCCGCCAAGCGTTACTTCCAGATTACCAATAGCAATATCAACCTTGCTTACTTCCTCTTTTATCTGACTAAAGCAATCATTGTAATTGTATCCGCTATCAGTTACTGCTGCATCTATCTGCCCCTGATGCTGCATAAAATCACCTGCAAATAAAAGAGTGATCCTTTTAGTGGTAGCCATCTCATCCCTATCATGATCCTCCTTCTTCTGAGAAGGGGAAGTACATGAGAAAGATAAAACAGCAGTCACCAAAAGGATCAGATGTTTCATTACAGAAAGTTTACTTATATATTTCTTTCTTTCCTGCCAAAAGAGTATTTTTCATCAGAGAAACAATAGTCATTGGTCCTACTCCACCCGGAACAGGAGTTATGAATGAGCATTTAGGAGCCACTTCTTCAAAAAGAACATCTCCTGTAAGCTTGAATCCCGATTTTGTTTTATCAGAAGGAACACGTGTAGTACCTACGTCGATAACTACCGCACCATCTTTTACCATTGAACCTTTTAAGAAGTTAGGCTGACCTAGTGCTGCGATAATAATATCTGCTTCCTGACATTCCTTAACCAAGTCTTTAGAACGACTGTGGCAAACAGTTACTGTAGCATCGCCAGGATAAGCTTTCTGCATCATCAAAGAAGCCATTGGCTTACCTACAATATTACTACGTCCCAATACTACGCATTTCTTTCCGCTAGTCTCGATATTGTAACGTTTCAGCAACTCAAGAATTCCGTTAGGAGTAGCCGATACATAGCAAGGTAAGCCGATAGACATACGTCCTACGTTAATTGGATGGAAACCATCCACATCCTTGCGGTAATCAATAGTTTCAATAACTTTTTGTTCAGAGATGTGTTTAGGCAAAGGTAGCTGAACAATAAATCCGTCTACATCAGCATCTTCATTAAGCTCTTTTACTTTATTCAACAGTTCTTCTTCTGTAACATCAGATTCGAAACGAATCAAAGAAGACTTAAAGCCACAAACTTCACAGGCTTTTACTTTTGCAGCAACATAAGTTTCACTTCCTCCGTCATGTCCTACAAGGATAGCTGCCAGATGAGGTCTTTTACCACCTTTTGCAACTAGTTCGGCTACTTCAGCAGCTATTTCCAGCTTTACTTGTTCCGATATTGCTTTACCATCAATTAATTGCATAGTACTGTATCTTTTTTATTCTTATTTTTTCATTTTAGGCATCATCTTGCCCATCTTGCTACTGGTAACCATCTTCATCATCTTGCGTGTCTGGTCAAATTGCTTCATCAGACGGTTTACTTCCTGAATATTTGTACCACTACCTTTAGCAATACGTGTACGGCGTGATCCGTTAATGATTTCCGGATTACTTCTTTCTTTCGGAGTCATTGAATAGATAATAGCTTCAATACTCTTGAATGCGTTATCATCAATATCAACATCCTTGATAGCTTTACCTACACCAGGAATCATAGATGCAAGATCCTTCAGATTACCCATCTTTTTAATCTGAGCTATCTGAGAAAGGAAGTCGTTAAAATCGAACTGATTCTTTGAGATTTTCTTTTGAAGACGTTTAGCTTCTTCTTCGTCGTATTGTTCCTGAGCACGTTCCACCAACGAAACAATATCACCCATTCCCAGAATACGGTCAGCCATACGTGAAGGGTGGAACTGGTCAATAGCTTCCATCTTTTCACCTGTACCCACAAACTTGATAGGTTTGTTAACCACAGAACGAATAGAAAGGGCGGCACCACCACGGGTATCACCATCCAGTTTAGTAAGAACAACACCATTAAAGTCGAGACGGTCATTGAATTCCTTAGCAGTATTTACAGCATCCTGACCAGTCATTGAGTCAACAACGAACAAGATTTCATCCGGATTGATAGCATTCTTGATTGCAGCGATTTCGTTCATCATTTGCTCATCAATAGCCAAACGTCCGGCTGTATCGACAATTACCAGATCATAACCTTTTGCCTTAGCTTCCTTGATTGCGTTCTGAGCAATCTGAACAGGACTTTTACTATCTATTTCACTATAAACAGGGACCTCTATCTGTTGTCCCAGCACATGCAACTGCTCGATAGCCGCAGGACGATAAACGTCACAGGCAACCAAAAGAGGTTTCTTGTTACGTTTAGTCTTCAACATTTTTGCAAGCTTACCGGAGAATGTAGTTTTACCGGAACCTTGTAAACCAGACATCAAGATAACAGCGGGAGCACCTTTCAGGTTAATATCCACTGTCTCGCCACCCATTAATTCAGTAAGCTCATCGTGAACAATCTTAACCATCAACTGGCTTGGTTTAACGGCAGTAAGCACATTCTGTCCCAAAGCTTTTTCCTTGACTGTATCTGTAAAAGTCTTAGCAACTTTATAGTTTACGTCGGCATCCAAGAGGGCTTTACGCACATCTTTCAGTGTTTCCGCTACATTGATTTCGGTGATCTTTCCTTCACCCTTTAAAATCTTAAAAGACCTATCCAGTCTCTCGCTTAAATTATCGAACATATCTTATTATTGTTATTATTACTAATTTAGGTCCGCAAAAATACGAAATAATTGGATATTTCAGAGCTTTTTACTCTGCCAATTTGCTTTTTTCAGATAAATAAAGCTTCCGGTCAATAACAACAGATAATAAAGTGCCTCAATAAAAAAGCAAATAGCTACAGGAGCTTTCAGATAAACTCCTACTAAAAAGATATATCCGGTATAGAAAACAAGGGTAATAGTCTCCAGCATTAATGCCGAACTCGTATTACCTGTTCCAGATATTCCATTAAAATAAACATTTGATACAGAAGCTATAAGCATTGCAAATGAGATAACATAAACAGAATTTACAGATTCTTCAATCAGAGCTGCTTCGTTTGTATAGACAGATAAAACAGCTTCCGGAAAAAGTACAACTAATGCTACAACCGAAAAGACAATTAGAAAAGAGAATCGGGCAATTTTATTCATTATCTGTATCACTTGATTCACCCCTCCCGCTCCTATAGCATTGCTGACTAATGTATTGGATGTAGTAGAGAGCGCATTTACAGGAATAAGCATTACCACATAAATGCTTCTTACAATATTAGCAACTGCCAGCTGTCTTTGTCCCAGCCGTTCCACTGCCACAAAAAACACAAACCAGGTAGCCATGGAAAGAAAATACTGCATCATGGTAAAGCTGGATATTCTTAAAACACGTACCAGTAACTGAGTTTCAAAAGACCTAAACTGGTTAAGTCCGTATTTCTTAAAATCGACCGTGATGCGTGTATAGATTAGGAAAAACAGCACAGAAGAAACCTCAGCTATAACGGATGCAATGGCAGCTCCTTTGATACCCATTTTTGGAAAACCGAAATGTCCAAAAATCAAGGTATAGGCAAGTACAACATTCACCAAAGCCATTACAACCGCACTGATAGTTAGTACTTTGGTGCGGGTTATACCAATATACAGCGCTCGAAACATTACATTGACAAATGCAAAAAAGAAACCTATGATACGCCAGTTCAGGAATATCATAGTTGAATCGAAGATCTTATCGGAAGAAACAAGGAATCGCATAATCCCCGGTGCCATAAGCTTGGATAGGCAGAAAAGAATAAAGGCCATTCCCAGCAGGAAAAAGGTTCCCTGAATCATTACAGGTCCCACATCTTTATAATTTCCTTCACCATTTCTTCGAGCTATAATAATTTGAGAACCCATGCTAAAGCCGAAAGCAATTGTAAATATGCAGATATAGAACAAACTTCCCATTGCTGATGCACCAAGCTCCACTTCCCCCACTCTACCGAGGAAAGCAGTATCAGTTACACCAATAATGGTCTGAGCCAGCAGACTTAAAAAAATAGGCGAACTTATATTCCAAATCTGTTTGTTGGTATACATCTGTTATAATTAAGTTTAGTTTAATCAATAAAAAAAGAGTGAGGAATTACCAGTTGCATTCCCCACTCTCCATTTGTATTTTATATTACTTTCTTATGAGTTCATGCTCATCAGGAATTCGTCATTATCTCTAGTCTTCTCTAAGCGATCTTTCACAAAGTCCATAGCTTCAATAGGATTCATATCCGACAGATATTTACGTAATATCCACATACGGTCGAGTGTTTGCTTATCGAGTAACAAGTCGTCACGACGAGTGCTGGATGCCACAATATTAACAGCCGGGAAGATACGTTTGTTGGATAGATTACGATCTAATTGCAATTCCATGTTACCTGTACCCTTAAATTCTTCAAAGATAACTTCGTCCATCTTAGAACCGGTATCAATCAAGGCAGTTGCAAGAATAGTAAGTGAGCCACCGTTTTCAATGTTACGTGCGGCACCAAAGAAGCGTTTTGGTTTGTGAAGCGCATTAGCATCCACACCACCAGATAAAACCTTACCGGAAGCTGGAGATACTGTATTGTATGCACGAGCCAGACGAGTAATTGAATCGAGCAGGATTACTACATCATGACCGCATTCTACCATACGCTTTGCTTTTTCCAATACAATACTTGCAATCTTCACATGACGTTCAGCCGGCTCATCAAAAGTAGAAGCTATAACCTCAGCATTAACACTGCGAGCCATATCAGTTACTTCCTCAGGACGTTCGTCAATAAGAAGAATAATCATGTATACTTCCGGATGATTTGCTGCTATTGCATTAGCTATATCTTTTAAAAGGATAGTTTTACCAGTTTTAGGTTGAGCAACAATCAAACCACGTTGTCCTTTACCTATCGGAGAGAATAAATCAACTACACGAGCAGACAGACTATCTCTGCGGTCGCCTTTGCAAAGTTTAAATTTCTCATCAGGGAAGAGTGGAGTCAAGTGTTCAAATGGAACACGATCACGAACGTAAGCAGGATCACGACCATTAATCTTTTCAACCTTTACAAGCGGGAAATATTTTTCACCTTCCTTTGGAGGACGGATAGCACCATCAACCACATCACCGGTTTTCAGTCCAAACAACTTAATCTGTGACTGAGAAACATAAATATCATCTGGTGAAGAAAGGTAGTTATAATCTGAAGAGCGAAGGAATCCGTAGCCATCCTGCATAATTTCCAGTACACCTGTACCGGTTAAAATTCCATCAAATTCAAAAGGTTTTTCACGCTCAATCACCTTGCGTTCAGGAACTTTAGGAGCTTCAACTTCTCCTTCAGCCGGACGATTAGGACGATTTACTTTAGGAGCGTTTGCCTGCTGCGGCTTATTTGGAGTTTTTTGCTCATTTTCACGAAGGCGAACACGTGGTCTTTGTGACTGAGGAGCCGGAGGAACAACTTTAGTAGATTCAAACTTACCCAAAAGTTCTGAAGGAAGTTCTATCTTTTCAGAAGGCATATCCTCAATTGGAATAAAATCTTCTTCATTTTCAAATGGAAGTTCCACTTCAGGTAATATAACCTCTTCATGAGCACGTGGTGCTTCTTCTTTTCTTTCAACCTTCTCTACCGGTGCCTCTTCTTTCTTTTGTGAAGCAGGGATAGGTTTCTTAATTATTTTTTTAGGAGCCGGAGCGACTTCTTCGCTTTTTGGCGCAACCGCAGCTGGTTGTTCTTTAGGAGCTTCAGCTTTTTGAGCCACTTTTGGAGCAGATGTCACCGCAGGAGCCACAGTTGGAACAGGAGTTACCGCAGAAGTAGCAGCCGGAGCCTGAATAGTATCAGCAATTGCTGCAGCTGTTTCAATATTTTTAGCAACAGGTTGTTTAACCTTTGGAGCTTTTTTCTTAGCCGGTCTTTCTGCCGGAGCTTTTTTCTCCTGAGTAGGTTGTTCTGTAACCGCCGGAGCTTCATTTTTTACTGGAGCAGGTTTAGATTTAGGTGCAGATGCTGTAGCAGGAGCAGATTCAACTCTTTCTACTTTATCTTTGCTTGCAGTGTACACTTTATCAGGTGAGTCCTTTTTAACGATACGCGAGCGTTTCTTTTTATCATCTCGGCGATCTTCTTTCTCCTTGTCTGCAGCAACTTTCTTTGTAGCACTTGCTATAGCTTGTTCATCAAGTATTTTGTACACAAGTTCCTCTTTCTTAAAAGATTCCGGTTTTTTAATTCCTAATTCTTGCGCAATGGTTTGTAGTTCCGACTGGTTTTTGTCGTTCAATTGGATAATGTTATACATACGTATAAAATAAGTTATTTAATCTATTTTTAGCCCGACACACAAATAAATGCACACGATAAACGAGCTTATTCATCTTAAAGTTGGGACGTAAATAAAATGAGTATTTGGGATATTATTGATTTTGGAGTACATTCTAGCTCACCGTAGGAGTGTCATCGAATGTTTCAACAGATGCAAAGATACTACATTTATTTTAAATAAGCATCAACATAACTATATTTTTTGCATAAAAAATACATCCTGCAATCTTTATAAGGACAACAGGATGTATAACGCAGTATAATAGCTTATTATACAAGATTCTTTTTTACTTCACTTATCTCGATCAGATTGTTTACAATGGCATAGATAGTGAGTCCGGCCGGACTATGTATCTGCAATTTTTTAGCGATATTTCTTCGATGCGTTATAACCGTATGTACAGAAATAAATAAGTTATCTGCAATCTCCTTATTGGTCATACCCTTCACTACACATATAACAATTTCTTTTTCACGTCCACTCAGCATTTCATCATCTTCTTCATTCTTCTTTTTAGGTAAATTCTGCAAAGAATTGATTTTACCGTATAAAGTTTCCTGGTCATCGTAAATAGATATCGTATCGTCATATTTGCTCAATATAATCTTATCAACAAAGGAACTGACCAGTGCAACGACCTTAGATGTAGCCAACGTTTCTGTTTTGAACTTTGCTACATCAAAGTAACCTCCAAATGCCGGATTGACAATTACTATATTTATATTATCCATCCTGACACACTCCTTAAGGGATTCTATGGAGTGAACCTCTATCGGCTGAATCCTTAAATCGGGAAGGCGCTTCAATGTGGCTGTAATCCCATTCCGAATAATTACAGAATTTTCTGCTACTACTATCTTTAATGTTATGTTACTCATCACTATTCGATAACTTTTTAACAAGTTTCAGAACTTCGGGAACAAACAAGTAATCTTCCACTCTACTGTGAGATTCAAGATCTTGCTCACATGAAAAAATATCAAATAGAGCGGCATTAAGTAAATTATTATTCGATTTTGCTGGATAATACTTAATGATAATATTTTTCAGCTCCGTCAGTTTAGTTTCTATCTGAGTATGTTTCTTTGCATAAACACTAATAGAATAGTTAGTTGGCAATTCTCCTTTCAACAATGCTTCAACATACTTAAAAACTATCTTATCTTCATACTCCATATGCTTACGAACTTCATCCACATAATCATCATAGAATTTCATAATCAAAGAAGTAACATTATCTTCAGAGTACCCTATTGCTTCTATTAGCTTCAGGCGAATAGAAGGAAAATTAAAATCAAGAAAATAAGAATGAGCCTGCTTCAGATAATTCATGATAGAGGCAACGGATAGCTCTTTAAACGTTTCATCCATCCTCAGATAACCCTCATCTATAAAATTGACTACAGCTAAAAAGGTGCGATAATCTACCTGGTTAAGCAAACAAAACTCTTTTACTGTTTTATCACCAAAGCCCAATGATAGGCCAAACCTGCTCATTACCTGCAACAGTGTATAATTCTCACAGATGAGATCGCTCATCTTATCCGTTTCTTTATATTTTAATTGCTTATCCATATTTATCCTATTTTAATATGTCGCAAATTTACGACATTATCTATAATGTAATCAATCACTAAATATAGGTATTTTAATGACAACTGCTCATTTTGCTGCCACTTTTATTTTTTATCATATTTTTAAGCTCACAACCGGAACAGCCTGAACAACTACCACATTTTGATTGACTTCCTGCTTCACGTTTTCTAAAAATAGAGAAAACCACATAACCCAACGCTACAAAAACAATTGTTAAAACTATAATATTTTGTACCATAATTTATAGATTAAATAATTAGACTTCCAATCTGATAAGTCAGAAAAGCTACAATCCAGGCTATCCCTGTTGTATACACAATTGTAAATACCGCCCACTTCCAGTCTGATTCTTTTTTTATTGCAGCTACAACTGCCATGCAAGGAAAATAGATTAGTACAAAGAGCATAAATCCAAAGGCCACCAAAGGGGTGAATACTTTCTGACCTACCAACGCACCACTTGTGTATTCCTGCTGCTGGAGCTTTTCAATCAGACTACCCGAATTTTCATCAGCTGCCAAATCGGCATGATAAAGAATACCCATAGAACCAACCACAATCTCTTTAGCCGCAAGTCCGGTAATGATACTAACACCTATTTTCCAGTCAAACCCAAGAGGCTTGATTACCGGTTCTATAAAATGCCCTAAGCGACCAATATAAGATAGTTCTTGATGCTCTGATACTTTCAACAGTTCCAGCTCAGCCGTCTTTGATTGTTTTACCGAATCGGGCAAAACTGTATTTGCATTTACAGATTCTATCTTCGCATCATAATCACTTGAATATTTCACTTCGCGAGGATAATAGCTCAAGGCCCATATAAATATAGAAGCAAGCAGAATCACCGTTCCCATTTTACGCAGATACTGAGACCCTTTATGCCACATGTGAATAGTTGTATTTTTAAGAGTAGGAATTCTGTAAGGAGGCAATTCCATTACAAACGGTACATCTTGCTTAGAGAATATTGTATTCTTAAATACTAAAGCAACCAATATGGCAATTATAATCCCGATAATATAAACTGAGAACAGCACCAATCCCTGATTTTTAGGAAAGAAGGCTGAGATCAACAATATATACACCGGCAACCTGGCACTACACGACATAAAAGGAGTGATAAGCATTGTAAGCATTCTATCCTTACGGTTCTCCAGCGTGCGTGTTGCCATAATAGCAGGCACGTTACATCCAAAACCCATTAATAATGGAATAAAAGATTTTCCATGCAGTCCTATTTTATGCATTAGTTTATCCATAATAAAAGAGACTCTTGCCATATAACCGGTATCTTCCATTAAGGAAATAAAAAAGAATAGAATCAGGATATTAGGAAGGAATACAATTACACCACCCACACCGGCTATAACCCCGTCTACTAATAAATCTTTCAGAGCACCTTCGGGCATTACACTGCTTACAAACTCACCTATATACCCCACTCCTGCATCTATCCAATCCATAGGATAACTGCCTAAGGTAAAGGTTGTTTGAAACATAAGCCACATAAAGAAAAAGAAGATAGGGAAACCTAGAATTTTATGCGTCAGCAAATTATCTATCTCCCGACTTTTTTTACGCTTATCAACTTTGCCCTCTACCATCGTTTCGCCTAAAGCTCCTGTAATAAAGCCGTATTTTGCATCAGTGATTATAGTTTCCGAATTCTCTCCATATTCCTTTTCCAGCTTCTGAATTTCGGTGTTAACTTTCTCAGATATCACATTAAAATTACTGCTCTTGCTCAAAGCTGACAAAGTTGTTTTATCATTTTCGAGTAGTTTGATGGCTGCATATCTGGTAGAATATACATTTGCAACAGCTTTATCCTGATGAATAAGTGACTGAATTTTAGAGATGGAACTCTCAATGGTATTTCCATAATTGATATTCACATTCCTTACCGTTGAGTCTTTTTCCTCATAAACATTTATTATCTTACTCATCAGTTCGGTTATACCTAAACCTTTTACGGCAACAGTTGGAACAATGGGAATACCCATCATCTTTCCCAATGTATAATAATCAAGCTTTACTCCTTTTGCCTCCAGTTCGTCATACATATTTAAAGCAATCACTACTTTAATATTCATGTCGATAAGCTGAGTAGTAAGAAATAGATTACGTTCCAGATTGGAAGCATCAATCACATTAACCACTACATCTGGTTTGTTTTCAATAATATGAGAACGGACATACAATTCCTCCGGAGTATATTCTGTAATAGAATAAGTTCCAGGCAGGTCCACAATCTTTAGCTCGTAACCATCTTGTTTCACATAAGCTTCCTTGGAATCTACCGTAACCCCACCATAGTTTCCTACCCTCTCGTGCGAACCGGAAGCATAGTTGAACAAGGTTGTTTTACCACAATTAGGATTACCTACCAAAGCTATATTTATTAAACGACCCTTTTCCTTTTCTACCGTTTTCTGTATATTATCTAGAAAAGTACCTTCAAAAGCCGGTTGCTCCACCTGTTGCGCATTATTTACCGAAGTAACTTCAATCAGCGCAGCTTCACTACGCCTCAATGAAACGTTATAGCCCATTATTTCATACTCTACAGGATCCTGCAAAGGAGCATTCTTAATTACCTTTACTGTTTTACCTTTCACAAACCCCATTTCAGTGATTCTTTTTCGGAAGGCTCCGTGACCTTTTACATTAACTATCACCCCTGTTTCGCCATTCTGCAATCCTGACAACTGCATACTTTTATCTTTTTCCATATCAATTACTATTTAAAAACTAATACCAAACCGCATGTTACAAGTAAAGCAATTATCTAACGTCTCACCTGTTCCTGCCGGGTTAATTACATATTGAATATCCGGCTGAATAAATATATTCTTTGTTAATTGATAGTGACAAGTAAGCTCTATAGTTGTTTCGCTGCTTAATCCATCAGTAAAGTGTTGATGAGCAATGGCTAGTCCAAGGACATCTGAACCATTTTCAGAGAACAATCCGGTATAATTGGTTCCAAGTCCTATATAATAATTATTGGTACTTACGTCCGATGGACTGTATCCCAATTGTGTAAACAAACCAAAAGATTTATTATTGAGTTTCCACACTTCCTGATCACCATAAGCATAAAAACCTACCAAGTTATAATCGGGAGAATTAATTACTCCATTCTTATTAAATCTATGTTTATGCGAATAAGCACCCAGTTTATAAGTACCGGGAAGTGAATTAACAGTTGTATTATACTGAAGCTCTGTGATAGCTAAAACACCATCACCCGAAGACAAACGCCATTTAACGTTATAGGGATTAAATTTAAAATCTGTAGGATTACCATCATATACTGCGCCCAATAAAGATATTTTTTCAGAGGGGCTCCATTTAGCAGTTACCCCCAATGTAGTAAGCGGAAAGATTGGTGCTGAAAAATTAGTTGAAATAACTGGTAAAATGCCAAACGAACTATTCATAAAGAGAGCTCCGTACCGGGAATTAGAAAACTCCACATTCAAATCCTGTAAACCAACAGTAAGCTCAACTTTATTCAATACTTGCTTGTACCAAAGTTCCTGAAGATAGGAATGATTTCCAGCCTCTATATTCGATACAACCTGCATATCACCAAGCATATCAGCAGAAGGAGTTGCTCCATGGGTGGTTGCTGCATTTACATAAAACTGTCCCCCATTCCACAATTCGGCCTTTCCTGTATCAAAACCTAAACGAAGATTAGCCATTCCCAGGTAAGACGATCCGGTTTTTATTCCTCCCGAAAGATTATTTATAAGATCGCCCACATAGGATGCTTCGAAACTAAACGCTTCTTCTTTTTCTTTTGCAGCCTCCTGAGCAAAAAGAGAAGAAGTGCAAGATGAAAGGATTGCTAATAACAGAACTAACAACGACTTATTTCTTTTCATTTTTACAGTGTTTAAATTTACACTGCAAAATTAAGGCTACTCCAAGCCTCATGAAATACCTAAAAATCATTATAAATAAACTACTAATAACAATAAGTGAGTACTAAATAGCTATTTTATTAAGAAAACCTCTAAATAATGATCGATAAAAATAAGTTATTAAGCAAAGAAGAAAGATGTTCCAGATGTTGTTTATCTACCTCATCGAAAGTATTTAGTTCGGCACTGTCTATATCAAGCACTCCCCATATTACTCCATCTTTAGCCAACGGAACCACAATCTCGGAACGAGAAAGAGAACTGCAGGCTATGTGACCAGGGAATGCATCAACATCGGACACCAACTGTGTACGTGCTTCTTTCCAGGCAGTTCCACAAACCCCTTTACCGTATCTGATACGTGTACAAGCTATCGGCCCCTGGAATGGGCCTAACACCAAATCATCACCTTTTACAAAATACACGCCAACCCAAAAAAAGTCAAAAGCATGCTTCAATGCGGCAACTGTATTCGACAGGTTAGCAATCAGATCTTCTTCATCTTCAATCAACGCTTTAATCTGAGATATCAGCGATTTATATTTTTCGTCTTTAGTTCCTTCTACTATTTTAAGTGATTCGGCCATTTTAATCTTCTTTATTAAATAATAATTCCCTATCTCGTTTAGCAGCAGCTTTTGCCCATTTAGCAGGAATAAATTTCCATTGATTCATTGGTTTTGGAGATACAACACCTTTCGACTCAATATACTTCATGAGATAGAAACGTAAATCGTTAGGAAATGTAACAAGTATACGACTTTTCAAAGAATCCAGCGGAATACCTGCTCCTTTAGTCAGCAGCTCACCTCCTCCATTAGCACGGTATGAGTTAATGGCTACTTTATATTTTTTATTCAAATCAAAAGGTTTACCATTGCTCATTCGCAGAATACGCACCTTCTCTCCAGTCGGCTTTGTTACGTTTACAGTATAAACAACACCTGCAGCCGTATCAAAATTATAGCTGTAATTAACCAGGTCATACTTTCCGCCGTCATCTTGTTTAAGCAACAATAAATGATCTTCGGCACTTTTCATCTGATTAGTCCACATTGCATACGATTGCTCTATATAATTCTTAACTTCTTTACCCGTAAGCTCCATGGTATAAATCATATTTTCATAGGCATACAGCTTAAAAAGATCACGCATATATACGTCCCCTTTATAGATATAAGTATAGCCGGTTAATGGCGCTGTAAAGGAAATATCTGCCTGAGTTACTCCCAACTGAACAGAATGTATTATACCTAAAAATTCCGACGATTTAAAAAGAGCATCACGACTGCTTATTGTTTTATCGAATTTACCAATAGGTCGGCTAACAAAGCTTTTCACTGCATCCAACTGAGAAGAAAAGTGACTAATAAATGCTTCATCAGCTGTATAATTAGACATTTTTTTCAATTTACCCGAACAGCTTTTACTTATCACTCTACCGTCTTCCATTTTCACCTTCAACATAACATCAGAAACACGTTCTGCATCGTTTGCGGGATCTAAAACCAAAACCGAATCCCCTGCAACATTAACCACTTTACGATTATAGCAAGTATGATCATGTCCGGCAAATACTACATCAAATCCCGGAACATTCTTAGCTACTTCAAGTGATGCATTCTCATTGTACAACCCATTAAGTTTATAAGGGTCTATACCCGAGTGAAAGAGTCCAACTACAATATCCGGCTGTTCTTTTTCACGGATTATTTTCATCCATTTTTTAGCAGATACTTCCATATCTTCAAACCACAAACCACTCCACATTCTTTCATTTACCCATGCTGGAATTGAAGGAGTTATCAATCCAAGGACAGCTATTTTTACTCCATCGACAACGAATATTTTATATGGCTGCAGATAGTTGCTGCCGTCTTTACGCAATGTATTTGCCGAGAGAACCGGAACATTGCATTGCTTAATCCAGCGATCATAAATTGAATGACCGGTTTCCACATCATGATTTCCAAATGCCAAAGCATCGTATTTCATATAATTCAGCACTTCGGAGGCGATATGAGGCGAAATTGTATCTATGTAATTGTAATAATATACACTGGGCTGACCTTGTAGAACATCGCCACCGTCAAACAACAGCACACGACCGGGAAACTTTTGTCGCTGTTCGTTAACAAAAGCACTTACACGAGCAAGGCTACCGCACCGCACTTTGTCATTAGTAAAGTCATAAGGAGTTAAATGCCCATGAACGTCTGATGTGTGAATTAGCTTTATAACTACGTCACGAGACTGTGCAAAGATTATTCCGATAAAAAATATAGTTAGTAAAAAACAGACGATAAGTCTTTTCATTATTAGCTTTTTAAATTCAATGCAAATTTAATAAATATAAATACAATTTTTGTATAATTATTCTAAAAAAGCATTAACCGACAAAAGAAATTTATTGGCCAATAAACAAGCAACCATTGGTTAATAAATGATAATTATTGGCCAATAAATTCGATCATTTCATATGTAAACAACTATTATTTTCGAATCCCTGTTATAGCCTGGCTTTTCTGATTAAAAAAGAGCAAATTGAACAGTTTATAATTTATTATAAATAATATATTTAATCTTTTATTTATTCGTGGCCCTTTCGGTGGCCCTTTACATTTTTTAAGGGTCACTTATCCACCTAACAACAAGTAATTTAAGTCCATTTTTAGGGTGGCCCTTTTGTGGGCCCGTTTATTTATGTTAAAGGGTCACTATTTTTCCACTAAAAATTGGTATCTTTGTTATTTAGAAACTATAGCAAAATGCGATAAAATGGAGTTATTTCACAAAATGATTTCTTCGGCACTTAACATTGCCGTGAAACAAATAAGTAGCACATTGTCACTTCTAAACGATGGAGCTACAATTCCTTTCATCAGTAGGTATCGTAAGGAAGCCACTGGCGGTTTGGACGAGGTTCAGATAGGAAACATCAAAGAACAATACGATAAACTTTGCGAGCTTAACAAGCGCAAGGAAACCATACTAAGCACAATCGAAGAACAAAGCAAACTAACGCCTGAGCTTAAAAACAGAATTGAAGCCTGCTGGGACAGTACGGAACTGGAAGATATTTACCTGCCTTACAAACCTAAACGGAAAACCCGCGCAGAAGTGGCCCGTCAAAAGGGACTTGAGCCGCTGGCTACACTGTTGATGCTGCAACGGGAAAACAACCTATCTGCAAGAGCTGAAGCTTTTGTGAAAGGAGATGTGAAGGATGCGGATGATGCTTTGAAAGGTGCACGTGACATTATTGCCGAGCAGGTTAATGAAGATGAACGTGCTCGTAATCAGGTTCGTAATCTTTTTGGCAGACAAGCCATTATTTCGGCTAAAGTTGTAAAAGGCAAGGAAGAGGAAGCGGCTAAATACCAGGACTATTTCGATTTTTCGGAGCCGCTTAAGAAATGTACTTCCCATCGTCTTTTGGCTATTCGCCGGGGCGAAGCGGAAGGGCTACTAAAAGTGAGCATCTCTCCCGACGATGAGGAATGCACCGAACGTCTGGAACGTTTGTACGTACGCAGCAACAACGAGTGCGGAGCGCAGGTGGCCGAAGCTGTAAAGGATGGATATAAACGATTATTGAAGCCATCTATAGAAACTGAATTCTCTGCATCTTCGAAAGAGGCTGCCGACCAGGAAGCTATCCGTGTTTTTGCCGAGAACCTGCGTCAATTACTCCTTGCTGCTCCGTTGGGACAAAAAAGGGTACTGGGATTGGATCCGGGATACAGAACCGGTTGTAAGCTGGTGTGTCTGGATGCACAGGGCAACTTAGTTCATAACGAAGCTATCTACCCTCACCCACCTCAGAATGAAAAACTGATGGCTGCAAAGAAGGTTACAAAGCTAGTTGAAGCTTATGATATACAGGCTATTGCCATTGGCAATGGAACGGCAAGTCGTGAAACAGAAGCATTTATCACTTCCTTGCGTTTCGATCGTGAAGTACAGGTATTTGTGGTAAGCGAAAACGGTGCGTCTATCTATTCGGCATCTAAAACTGCCCGCGATGAGTTTCCGGAATACGACGTAACAGTTCGCGGGGCTGTTTCTATCGGCCGACGGTTAATGGATCCTCTTGCCGAATTGGTAAAGATAGACCCAAAATCGATTGGTGTAGGGCAATATCAGCACGATGTAGATCAGGGAAAACTGAAAAAATCACTAGATCAGACTGTAGAGAACTGCGTAAACTCGGTAGGTGTAAATCTGAACACAGCCAGCACTCACCTGCTGACTTATATATCCGGCCTTGGACCTCAACTGGCTCAGAATATAGTTAATTTCCGGACTGAGAACGGAGCTTTCAACTCACGCAAACAACTATTGAAAGTCCCTCGTATGGGAGCCAAGGCTTTTGAGCAATGTGCCGGATTCTTACGTATCCCTAAAGCTGACAATCCTCTGGATAACTCGGCTGTTCACCCGGAAAGTTATCACATTGTGGAACAGATGGCAAAGGATTTGCAATGTACTGTAGAGGAGCTTATCAAGAACAAAGAACTTAGGGCTAAAATAAAGCTTGAGAAGTACGTTACACCAACCGTAGGTATGCCTACGCTGAACGATATAATGCAAGAACTTGAGAAACCGGGAAGAGACCCACGCTCAACCATTCAGGTATTTGAGTTCGACAAAAATGTGAAGAGCATAGCCGATTTGCAGGAAGGCATGATTCTTCCGGGAATAGTTACCAACATCACCAACTTTGGTTGTTTTGTGGATGTAGGTATCAAAGAAAACGGACTGGTACACATTTCACAGCTAGCCGACAAGTTTATAAGCGACCCAACCGAAATAGTATCCATCCATCAGCACGTAATGGTACGTGTAGACAGCGTGGATATGAGCAGAAAACGGGTACAGCTTAGTATGAAAGGAATTGATCAAAAACTTAATTAATAAGAAATATGAAAAAGAAACAATTAGGAATATTTTTTCTACTATGCCTCATTGTTGGTGGCTTATCGGCACAAACAGTAAGCAAAACGCTTTTCGTTCCTAAAGGTGGAACACTGAAAGAACAAATAACTGAAGCTGAAGCTAAAAGTATAACTCATCTAACAATAACCGGAAAGATTAACGCCATAGACTTTAAGCTAATGCGTGACAGTATGACTAAGCTGGAAGTGCTCGATATATCTAATGCATCTGTAACCGTATACATGGGAAAAGAGGGTACTTATCCATTAAAAAGATTTACCTACCTGCCCTACTTCATTCCGGCTTATGCTTTTTGCAATGCAGAAGATGGTACACTTCGCGGCAAGAGTACATTAAAAAGAGTTATTCTACCTCCTTCTATTCTGAATATTGACAAGTTCGCATTTAAGAACTGTAATAACCTGACAATTCTGCAGGTGAACAAAAAGACGCCTCCAAATCTTCAGGAAGAAGCACTTAACGATAGCCTTACCGCCGTATTCATTCCTCTTGGATGCAAAGACGATTACAAAAGAAAAAAAGGATGGGATGGATTTGCTATTCTGGAAGGAACTCCCGAATCTCTAACCATCAACATTACTAAACCAGGCGAGCTAGGAAACGAAATTATGAAGGCCGGTCATCAGCCTAGCGAGGTGAACTATCTCACCATCAAGGGTAATATTAACGAAGACGACTTTAAGATGATACGCGATTTTATGCCCGATCTTGTTTCAATTGACTTATCGGAAACTACAGCAACAGATATCCCCGACTTTACCTTTACTCAAAAAAAGTATTTGATGACCATTCATCTACCAGGCAAGCTTGTAAGCATTGGTGAGCGTGCCTTTAGCGGATGTATTCATCTGGCAGGAGATCTAGTACTTCCTCCTTCCGTAAAGAAAATAAAAGATGGTGCATTTCTTGATTGCGACAAACTATCGAAGGTGATTGTACAAGGTAATATTTCTGTTTTAGGAAAAGATATTTTCAGAGATACCAATAAGCAGAAGCTTGTATTTACTAAATAACAAACTGAATTCAGTTTTTCTGAATCAATAAATAATCTACTTAATAAAGGAACGGATATGAAGACTTTCTTCGCATCCGTTCATTTATTATTTATCCACTATTTCAGAAAACACCAAAATAACATTATATATATCGGCATATAGATATTTCTACTTACAAATTATAAAAATATTATTTACATCTTTTTATTTCAGGATAATAAGGCTATATTTACGATCTGTAAAAATAAAATCTGCCTATATGTATCTATCTAAAATTCTCTTTAGGAATAAACTATTACTCTATTCCACCTCCGCTTTAATTTCCTTTTCTCTTCACAGCTGTGCATACGATAGTATTGATGACAATTACCATGAGATTGAAAGACCAGACGGGAATGTAAACATAAGTATTGACCTGGCAGGGGTTAATCCAAGTCAAACAATTTATTTATATCAGAATGCCTATTTTTACTACACTGTTAATACCGGAGGTAAAAAAATAATAGCGCAAAAGTTTTATCTAGATGGAAAAGAATTAAATACAAATCCTCTGGATGGTTGTACATACCTCAATACGGGAATTACTGATAGCCAGATTCATGACCTGAAGTTAATTATGGGATTACCAACAGGAACAGGGAGCCTGGCCGAATACGCAGGTTACGAAATGTATGTGGGCGAATTAAACTTTAAGGTTAAATTCGTTTCAAGTCCGGATGTAAATCTGAATATCAGAGAATCTGTTGACGAGAACAATTATTATAAAGTTGAATGGGACAAGCCAAAAGATTATGATGTGGAATGCTATAAGGTGTATAAAGGCGATTATATGTCAGACAACCTGGTAGCAACCATCACCAATCCGGATCAGAGTTATTATGTAGACAAAGATTATGTATATGGTTATAAGTTCTACACCATTAGTGTCATACTGAAAAATGGTCAGCGGGTATCGCTTACTGACAGATTCACTGCACGACACTTTGATATTACAGAAAACAGTTTCAAGGCCGAACGCATTTCTACAAACGAAATAAAGCTAAAATGGACAAACCCTAATCCATACCCATGCAAATATGTTCTGAAATATGGGTACAACGATGATATCAAGGTTATTGAGGGAACAACCGAAACCACTATTCCTGTTGATAATTTCCCAACTTGGAGTGAAAACTTCTCTCTTTACATTTTACCGGCAAACGCAGACGTTACTCAGTATCAAACCTATCCACACGCATACGGAGCCTTCTCCGACAGTAAGTTAAATTATGAAATGACTTATGGAGCAGACTTAGCAAACAATCTATTACTTGGTCTCAGCTTTAATAATCTGTTTAAATACAATGCTTCCGATTTTAGCGTACAGAGTTCTATTAAACACAACCTCAACTTGCATTCCGGATGTGAAGTGAAAGCCTCAAACAAAGGACAAGTTGCTATCAGTGATTTAAGTAATTATGTTCACATTTACAGCGACAACACACTCAGTAAAGAGATATTCTTCACAAATACTCAGGGAAATGACTTTTATCTAGATAATGCAAATCATCTCCTTATTGAACAATATACCGGATTCGATCTTTATAATATCACTTCTGGAAATAAAATCTGCACTAAACGATGGACTCCTGAAAATCCAACTAAAAATATTATTGTAAAGACAAGAATCTCGGCCAATGGAAAATACATTTATGCACTATGCGGAGAATATCTTCCGCAAAAACACTGGGCAGAACTATATGAGCTACAAAGCGACAACACATTGTGTCTTATCCAGACTCAAAACGAAGTAAATATTAAAAGCATAGAGTTTAATCCGATCAAAGATTCTGAAGCTATAATACAATATATAGATAACAAATTTGCCATTGTGGACTTAACTACCGGAAGTACTATCACAATAGACGGAACTTTCCAGAACATTGATCCTTTTACAGGAAATCTGCTGTATAAAGGTCCTGAGTATGCAAACAGCCAATACAATGTATATGTATTAGCGAGCGACTACAAGACTCTGCTTATCAAAGTCCCATTGGCAAATATCAATCCTTATGTTGATGCAAGGCTTTATAATAATAATCTGATTTTTAATGGATATTATTTGAATCTCGCTAAACTGACAAAATAATGAAAAAGAATATAATCACGACACTGCTTTTACTATTTGCTTTGGGAGCAAATGCTCAATATAATATAAGTTACTCTGTTGGATATGGATCTTACAAGATGAATGACATGAAAGATTTGCTTGATTATGCATTTCAGTCAATGCGTTCATCATTGCCCAAAGGATTAGCTATTGTAGATAACTTTCCTCCGTACATAACACATACAATTGATGCTTCCATAAAAAGAAATCGCAATGAATTTGGCTTGAGAGCTTCTTTTCTGACTACAGGGGGCAAGATTGCCTACTCTGATTATTCAGGAAAGTATATTGAAAAGCTTACATTCACGGGGTATAGAATAGGAACCCTGTATCGTGTATACACGGACGAAAGTAAATTAGGCAAGTGTACATTGTCATTCTTTGGAGAAGTTTCGCCTGCCATCATGTTTACCCATCTGGGATACAAAGCAACGTTGGATATTTATGAGCAAAACATTCATCAGGAAGGCAATGATAATATTAGTACCAATGCAGCAGGCTTTAGCATTCAGCCTATGTTTGGTGGAAGACTTGATGTTACCCGTAATATCTCCTTCAGCGCAAGTTTGGGCTATGATTTCGAATTAGGATCAAAGCTATCAACCACAGACAACAGATACCGTGCAGACTGGTCGGGCTTTCGCTTAAACGGAGGTGTTATTTATTCGTTTTAATCTAAAAATAGAGATCTGATACAATAAAGAGAAGTAAACTGATTATTCCAAGAACCGGTATAATAAAGAGATAGCCTTTTCTAGTATATTTTAAATAGAAAAACGTTATAAAATTAGTATCTATCGCAAAAGAGTAGTCTGTTCAAAATTGGATTAAGTTTAAAAGAATTGAATATTAAAAACTATACCAGATAGAAGTTCGAAGAAAAAAGGCATAAAAAATGAGGTTGTTCAATGTCAGAACAACCCCATTCTTATATATAATATCTTTTAGTCTTTATCTCCGTACATCTTCTTACGAAGCTCCTTGATATGATCAGAAGTGATGTATTCATCATAATCCATCATCTTATCAATGATTCCGTTTGGAGTAAGCTCAATAACACGATTAGCTACAGTTTCAATAAACTCGTGGTCATGAGAAGAGAACAACACATTACCTTTATAAGTCTTCAGGTTATTATTAAATGCCTGAATAGATTCCAGGTCAAGGTGATTGGTTGGAGTATCAAGAATCAAGCAGTTTGCATTTCTAAGTTGCATACGAGCAATCATACAACGCATCTTCTCACCTCCGGAAAGTACGCTAACTTTCTTAAGCACTTCTTCGCCAGAGAAAAGCATACGTCCAAGGAAACCTTTCATATAAACTTCATTTCCTTCACCATACTGACCTAGCCAGTCAACCAGATTAAGGTCTGTATTAAAGAAATCGGTATTATCAACAGGAAGATAAGCTGTTGTAATAGTTACACCCCAGTCATAATGTCCGGCATCAGCTTTCATGTTTCCATTGATAATCTCAAAGAAAGCAGTCATGGCGCGTGGATTACGTGATATAAATACAATCTTGTCTTCTTTCTCTACATTAAAATTAATATCGCTGAACAATACTACTCCTTCTTCGGTCTTTTTGCTTAATCCAGATACTTCAAGAATACGGTTACCCGATTCACGTTCAGGAGTAAAGATGATTCCCGGATATTTACGTGAAGACGGCTTAATTTCTTCCACATTAAGTTTCTCCAACATCTTCTTACGACTGGTAGTCTGCTTACTTTTTGCCACATTGGCACTAAATCGGCGAATAAACTCTTCCAGTTCTTTTTTCTTTTCATCGGCCTTAGCCTTTTGATTTTGTTGCTGACGAAGAGCCAACTGGCTTGATTCGTACCAGAAACTATAGTTACCGGCAAAGAGGTTAATCTTTCCGTAGTCAATATCAACAGTGTGAGTACATACTGAGTCAAGGAAGTGACGGTCGTGACTTACTACCAAAACTGTGTGCTCAAAGTTGGCAAGATATTCTTCTAACCAGGTTACAGTTTCCATGTCAAGGTCATTGGTAGGCTCATCAAGCAACAAGTTATCAGGATTACCATAAAGAGCCTGCGCCAACATGACACGTACCTTTTCCTTACCACTAAGCTCACCCATCAAGGTGTAATGTTTATCTTCCTTCACGCCAAGTCCGCTTAACAGCATCGCTGCATCACTCTCAGCATTCCAGCCATCAAGTTCAGCAAATCTCTCTTCCAGCTCAGAAACTTTCAAGCCATCTTCGTCGGTAAAATCTTCTTTCGCATAAAGAACTTCGCGTTGCTTCATAATATCCCAAAGAACAGTATGTCCCATCATCACGGTGTCCATAACTGTAAATGCATCCCACTTAAAGTGGTCCTGACTTAACACTGAAAGTCGTTCACCTGGTCCTAACGCAATAGAGCCGGTAGTAGGATCTAAATCACCATAAATTGTGCGAAGGAAAGTAGATTTACCTGCACCGTTAGCACCAATAATCCCGTAGCAATTACCATTCGTAAACTTGAGATTTACATCATTGAACAAAATTCTCTTACCAAACTGAACTGAAACGTTCGAAACTGTAATCATTATATTTAATCTTTATACCTTGTATTTAAAATCGGCCACAAAGGTAGTCTTTTTTTATGAATAAAATCGCCATTCTGGCAGATAGTTCAAGCATAGTTATTTATTATTCACTAAAAAACAGTACTTTTGCATATTCTTTCGCTTAAAATATGATTTTGGCAAAGAATTTGTAGCATGGATTATAAACCAAACCTACCCAATTGTATGGTGCAATCATTTTGGAAGAAGAATAAAAAGAAAACATATATGGATCCAAAGAAAAAAGAAACAGTTAAAGAAGAAGAATTAGTAGATAACACTCAGCAAGTTGATCAGGAAACAGAAGCATCTACAGCTGATCAGGAAGCTCCTGCTCAGGAAGAAGAAGTTCTTACTCCTGAACAAGAATTGGCTAAGAAACTGGAAGAAGCTAATGCTAAAATAGAAGATCAGAATGATAAATATCTGCGTCTGTCGGCTGAGTTTGACAATTACCGTAAACGCACTATGAAGGAAAAAGCCGAACTGATTAAGAATGGCGGCGAAAAGTGTATCAGCAGTATTCTTCCTGTTATTGACGACTTTGAAAGAGCTCTAAAAACTACAGAAACAGCTACTGATGTTGCTGCTATTAAAGAAGGTCTTACACTGGTCTATACTAAATTTATGAGTGTAATGGGACAAAATGGCGTTGAAGCAATTGATGCCACAAGCGAATTCGATACAGACTTCCACGAAGCTATCACAACATTTGCAGCTCCAAGTGAAGATCTTAAAGGCAAAATCATAGATTGCATACAAACTGGCTATACACTTAATGGAAAAGTAATTCGTCATGCCAAAGTTGTAGTTGGCGAATAATAAATAAAGGATAACGAACAATGGCAAAAAGAGATTACTATGAGGTGCTGGGCGTTGAAAAAGCTGCAACAGCCGACCAGATAAAGAAAGCTTACCGTAAGAAAGCAATTCAATTTCACCCTGACAAAAATCCAGGAGATAAAACTGCAGAAGAGAACTTTAAAGAAGCTGCCGAAGCTTATGATGTTTTAAGCAATCCCGATAAGCGTGCTCGTTACGACCAATTTGGACATGCTGGCATGAGCGGTGCAGCCGGTAATGGTGGTCCGTTTGGCGGAGGATTTGGCGGAGGTGCCGGAATGTCAATGGACGACATCTTCTCTATGTTTGGTGATATCTTCGGCGGACACGGTGGCGGAGGATTTGGCGGCTTCGGAGGTTTTGGCGGCGGAGGCGGCCAACAGCAAAGACGTTTCCGTGGATCGGATCTTCGTGTAAAGGTAAAACTAAATCTGAAAGAGATTTCTACCGGTGTAGAAAAGAAATTCAAACTAAAGAAATATGTTTCTTGTTCACACTGTCACGGTACAGGAGCTGAAGGAAGCAGTGGTTCTGAAACTTGTTCTACCTGTAAAGGTAGCGGTTCGGTAATCCGCAACCAACAGACCATTCTGGGAACCATGCAGACTCGTGTAACTTGTCCTACTTGTGGTGGTGAAGGTAAAATCATCAAAGATAAGTGTAAAGAATGTGCCGGAGAAGGTATTGCATATGGTGAAGAAGTTGTAAGCGTAAATATCCCTGCTGGTGTAGCTGAAGGAATGCAACTATCCATGAGCGGAAAAGGAAATGCAGGAAAGCACAACGGCGTTCCGGGCGATTTACTTATCCAGGTGGAAGAAGAAGCGCATCCAGACTTAGTTCGTGACGAAAACGATTTGATCTATAACTTATTGCTTAGCTTCCCAACCGCTGCTTTAGGTGGCGCTGTAGAAATACCAACTATTGATAATAAAGTAAAGGTTAAGATTGAAGCGGGAACACAACCGGGTAAAGTTCTTCGTCTACGTGGTAAAGGTTTACCAAGCGTAAACGGTTACGGAACAGGAGATTTGCTTGTAAACGTAAGCATATACGTTCCTGAAACATTAACCAGGGATGAAAAAGAGACTTTGGAAAAGCTGGAATCATCAGATAGTTTCAAGCCAAACAGTTCGGTAAAAGAAAAGATTTTCAGGAAATTCAAAAGTTTCTTCGATTAATTCGAAAGCTTATTTATTTAGATATTATAATCTCCTCAATTGTATTCAGTAATTGAGGAGATTTTATTTTATGCTATATATTTTAAGGTGCATCTTCTATTTCAGATGAATCGCTTGATACTCTTTTATATTATATCGCCTTCCAAAATATTTATCATCAAGCCTTATCCCTGTTTCCCTCCAAATTACATTCCTCTTTAGTTACTACACCTTTATATGGTTTCATTAGCCAAATAGTATCAACTAGGACTCTATCACTTTCTTTTAGATTTATATTATCTTTCATGCCTTTTAATATTTATCTATCATTCTATTAAAAGAGAATCATTTATTTAATATAGTTTCTATTCGAACTCTACATCAAATTACTAGCCAACTCACTCAGCATACTACGTTCTCCTTTTACCAGATTAACATGAGCAAAGATATTCTGGCCCTTCATGCGGTCAATCATGTAGACTAAGCCATTAGACTCGCTATCCAGATAAGGTTGGTCAATCTGTTGGATATCTCCGGTGAAGACCATTTTCGTTCCTTCTCCGGCACGGGTAATAATTGTTTTAATCTCGTGAGGAGTAAGGTTCTGAGCCTCATCTATAATGCAATAAGTTTCCGACAAGCTTCGTCCGCGGATAAAGGCCAGTGCCTCGATAACCAGCTGACCACTTTTCTGCATATCGTCCAGACGTCTCAACTCTGTTGATGTTGGAGAAAACTGGTGTTTGATAACGTTCAGGTTATCGAAAAGAGGTTGCATGTAGGGTGCAACTTTGGCAGCTGCATCTCCGGGAAGAAAGCCCAGGTCTTTATTGGAAAGAGCCACAATAGGACGAGCCAATAGTATTTGCTTGTAATCGTTCATATTGCTTAATGCAGATGCAAGGGCAAGCAAGGTTTTACCGGTTCCAGCCTTTCCGGTTAGAGCAACAAGCTTAATATCGGGATCATTCAGAATCTCGAAAGCAAAGCTCTGTTCGGCGTTACGTGGTTCTATTCCATAGCTTTTTGCTTTAGTTACTCTGTGTACACTATGAGTAAACGGATTATATCTTGCCAACACACTGTTGCGTTCGCTCTTCAGAACAAAGCACTCATTAGGCTGCAAAACATTTCTTATTTCTAACTCACTAATATCTACTCCTTCTTTGGTCGAATAAATTTTATCTATGAGTTCGGAGGATATTCCGTCATAGATTTCATTGGCCTTCTCAAAGATATCCACATTGGTAACCTTGTCGGTAATATAATCTTCAGACAGCACTCCTATGGAACGGGCCTTCATACGTAAATTCACATCCTTAGTAACCAGAATAGTCTTAGTTTTTGGATATTTCTTTGCAAGAACATCTGCCGTGGAGAGAATTTCATGGTCGGCCTGACGCTCCGGAAAAGATTTTCGTACTGTTTCGGACTCCATCCCTCCGGTGAGTATAAAGAGCTTTCCCATACCTTCACCCAACGATGCTCCCTTAGTGAAAAGGTTATCGTCAGTAATCAAATCAAGTTCGCGAACAAACTCCCGTGCATTATAATTTATTTCCCCACTTCCCTTTTTAAATTTATCTAATTCCTCTAAGACAATAATAGGAAGGTAGATGTCATTTTCCTGAAAATTCTTCAAACAATCATGGTCGTGAAGAATAACATTAGTATCTAACACGAAATTTTTCTTAGTTCCCATAATTTTTAGATTTAAAATGTTGATATTTGCATCTAATATAGTAATTAAAAGATTACGATATATCACTAAAAGGCTAAAATTTTTGAATAAATGAATTATAAAGAGACTCTAAACTATTTATACGAAAGCGCTCCTTTGTTTCAGCAGATTGGGAAATCGGCATATAAAGAGGGGCTTAGTAACACTTATGAGCTGGATAAACATTTCAAACATCCACACAAAAACTTCAAGACTATTCATGTAGCAGGAACAAATGGTAAAGGATCCTGCTCTCACACTCTTGCAGCTATTCTGCAATCGGCAGGATATAAAGTGGGACTCTACACCTCTCCTCACCTTATTGATTTCAGAGAAAGAATCCGTGTAAACGGAAAACCTGTAACTGAAGAATATGTGATTAGCTTTGTAGAGAAGGAACATAAGTTCTTCGAACCACTTCAACCGTCGTTCTTTGAACTAACCACTGCAATGGCCTTTAAATATTTTGCCGATCAGAATGTTGATGTGGCAATAGTGGAAGTTGGTTTGGGCGGAAGATTGGACTGCACTAACATTATTAATCCGGACTTGTGTATTATAACTAATATCAGTTTTGATCATACTCAGTTCCTCGGAAAGACTAAGGCGCTTATCGCCGGTGAGAAAGCCGGTATTATAAAGAAGAACATACCTGTAATTATTGGAGAAACAAACGAAGAAACCAAACCTGTGTTTATACAGAAAGCAGACGAGGTTAAAGCTCCTATATTCTTTGCAGAGGAGGAACAGTTGCTCTGGCGATGGGAAATGAATAAAAGAGGACGATGGAATTACTTCACGGCCGATTATCCTCATCTGAAAGGTGAACTTGGCGGATTTTGCCAGATTAAAAACACCAATACTATTCTTTTAGCTTTAAGATTATTGAAAAAAAACGGCTATAATATTCCTGATATAGCTGTAGAAAAGGGATTTGAGAAGGTTTGCGAACTTACCGGATTAATGGGGCGCTGGCAAAAACTAGGAATCAATCCGTCGATAGTTTGTGACACCGGACACAACGTTGGAGGTATAACTTATATTTCTGAACAACTAAGCAAGCAAAAATACAAGAAACTGCACGTTGTAATAGGAATGGTAAACGATAAAGATATCAGTGGCGTATTGGCTTTATTGCCCAAAGACGCTGTGTATTACTTTACTAAAGCAAGTGTAAAGCGTGCGTTGCACGAAGCCGACCTGAAGTTTCTGGCAAGTAAAGCCGGGTTATATGGCAAAACCTACACTGATGTGCCCAAAGCATTTGAAGCTGCAAAGGCTAATGCTTCGAATAAAGATTTTATATTTGTAGGAGGAAGTAGTTTTGTTGTAGCGGATCTCCTCTCCTATCTTGAGAAGAACAAAAAGCAGGAAGAAGGTAAGGTCTAAAAAAAGAGCAATACTATGTTATATAAAGAAGAGAGATAACTTAAATTGATATCTCTCTTCTTAATTTCTTTCAACGGAAAGTTTACTCGAACAAACTTACTTCACAGCAATACATTCAATCTCCACCATTGCATTTTTAGGCAAAGCCTTTACTGCCACAGCAGAACGAGCCGGGAATGCACCATCAAAATAGGTTGCATAAACAGCATTCATCTCTGCAAACAGAGACATATCCGAAAGAAAAACGGTAGTCTTTACAATATTGGCAGTGGTAAGTCCAGCTTCTGCCAGAATATGTTTAATGTTCTCAAAAGATTGCTTAGTCTGTTCAGCCACTCCACCCGGAGCAAATTCACCGGTAGCCGCATCCACTGGTAACTGCCCTGAAACAAACACCATGCCCCCGGCTTCTATAGCCTGACTGTAAGGTCCGATAGCACCAGGTGCCTTTTCACTAGAAATTACTTTTTTCATTATTTCAGCTATTTATTAGTTAATACTATTTTGTTTGCAAGTTAAACATAATTGCAAATAACTGCAACTTTTTTCCATTTCTCGTTTCATATTTTTAGCGAGCTGTGCAACTCATTAAAATAGCCTGCGCAGCTCATTTAATCGACCTGCGCAAGTCGAAAAAACGAGCTATGCAGGTCGCGGAGACAATCTCTTTAGTTTAATAAAGAACTTCACCGCAAAGAGAAAGGAATTCTTCCGGAAAATAAAATCACTGATGTAATAAAAATAAGAATTATCCAAGCATAATATCCCTTATAAAAATATTTTTTAGAAAAAAGAGTCATGCTTTAAGCAGTATATTATATATTCGTGCATTTATTAGTAAACACGTGTCAGATTTAATGAGTGAAACCGAATTGACAGAACGTTGCCGGGTTGGAGATAATACAGCTCGCAAGGAGCTTTATGAGCAATATGCAGGACAAATGTTCGGCATATGCTATCGGTATGCCGGTGATCGGGAGATTGCTCAGGACCTTCTTCACGACGGTTTTTTGAAAGCTTATTGCTCTTTTGATAAGTTTACCTATCGCGGAGAAGGCTCTCTTAAAGCATGGCTCAGCAGAGTAATGGTAAACATATCACTGGATTATCTGAGGAAGAATGATTCTGCCCGGCAAATGCTGCCGCTTGATCAGATTCCGGAGAACATTGAAGAGCCTCGTGAGGAAGATATTTTTCAGGTTCCACACAAGGTTCTGATGAAATTTATAGCAGAATTACCGTCCGGATATCGAACCGTATTCAATTTATATGTCATGGAACAACTTTCGCATAAAGAAATAGCTGAGAAATTGGGCATCAACGAAAAGTCCTCGTCCTCACAATTATTTCGGGCAAAAAAAGTTTTGGCAAAAGAGATAAATAACTATTTAAAGGAAAATAATCAATGAAACAGGAAGACAAAGAAAAATGGATCACTGCCTTTCGGGAAAGTTTAGAAGATTATTCCGAACCACCTTTATTCAATGACTGGGAAAGGCTGGAAAAGGAACTCTCTGTTGTTCCTGTTGCCAAACCTAAGCGTTCATACATTATGTACTATTCGGCTGCGGCTGCAATTATATTGTTGTTAATTGCTTCGGCAACAGCAATCTATTTATTTGATAATTCATCGGATAAGTACTTTGAAACATCTCAACTTCCTGCCGAAATTGAGACGATAACTGACAAGAAGCCTCTGAAAGATGTGATTGAACCATTGATTAACGACGTTAACAAGAACGACAGATCTGCATTGAACAAATCGGCCGGGAAAAGCAGTGTGCTTTCTGGTAATAAGCTTGCTTTAGCCAATAGCGCTTCGGCTAACCAATCGTCTGCCCTTTCGGGAAATCAGAAGAATGTTGTAAAGACAGAAGCAGGTAAAGATAATGAAAGCAACAATGAAGATGTGACTTTAAGCAAGAATAATGCATCGGACTTGCAGCGCTCTGATGAAAGAAAAGCTATTGAAGATCAAAAGTTGAATGACAATGGTGGTGAGAAAAAGAACGTCCCTCAACAAGGAGAAAATAACAAATCAAAGAAACAGGCTCTTAAAACATCTCCCAGAAAAGCAGAACGAGTAACCGAACTTTGGGAGCTTCCAAGAAAGAAAAAACAGAATAATCTTTCAATCGGAGTTTCTGCAGGAAACACTCTTTCATCTAATTCCGAAGGTGGTGGTATGGAATATGCAATGAGTCCAAGTTACGACTATTTAAATTGTATGAATGTTGAAGAAGCAATTGCATCTAATTTATTAAAATCTACACCAGTTAAATGGAATCATAAGCAACCGGTTTCGTTTGGCCTTTCTGTCCGTAAATATCTGACACAAAGACTTGCCATAGAAAGCGGATTAATTTATACCCGATTGGAATCGGAATCATCCGGTAGCAAAAGTCACAATCAGAAGCTAGATTATATTGGTATTCCTGTAAAGCTGAACTATATGCTAGTGGATAAGCGTTATTTTACACTTTATCTATCAGGCGGTGGAATGGCTGAAAAATGTATATCCGGGAAATTAAACAAAAGAGAGCTTTCAGGAAAGGAATTGTCAGAGGATGTAAGTGTAAAACCATTGCAATGGTCGCTTAACGGGGCTTTAGGAGCACAATACAACATTACTCCTAAAATGGGAATATTTGTAGAACCCGGAGTTGTTTACTTTTTCAATGATGGTTCTCAAGTGGAGACTATTCGCAAGGAAACGCCTTTCAACTTTAACCTGCAACTGGGATTAAGAATTAGTTATTAGTAAATCTGAAATTAAAAACGAGTCATAAATTAATAGACACACTTAGCTATTTTACAAAGTAGTTAACTAGAAAAAAGGATTACCGTGAGGCAATCCTTTTTTCTGTTTTATTAGAACTTACTTATTACTTGCAATTTTTTTCAATCATTGGAATCACTGCTTCGTCTCCCAATTCCTTGGCTTTATTGAAGTTTTCACAAGCTTCGTTTTTCTTTCCTTGCTGCATCTGGCAGAAGCCAATTAAACGATAGCAAGCTGCGAATTTAGGATCAATAACCAAAGCATCTTTCAGATTCTTTATAGCTTCATCATAACGGGCAATACGAAGATTAACCGCTCCATATTCTGCCAGATAATCTTTATTGGAAGGATCAAGCGTTACTGCCTTTTGAATATCTTCCAATGCACGTTTAAAGTTCTTTGCTTTATAATTTGCCTGTTCGCGAAGATAGAAGAATGTAGAACTCACATTACCACCCATGGCTTGTTCAAAGTAGTCGTAATCAGCAACAGCTTCTTTATACATCTCTTTCTGAGTCTTAACCAAAGCACGTTCGGAAAGATAATTAGCAGCCTCTCTCGGATATGGAGCAGCATATTTATTTACTGCGCTATCAAGTAAAGCAAGAATTTCTCCTAAATCACCGTTCATCATTTGCTTTGTCTTTGCAGCACTATAATAAGTTTCTGCAGAAGCCTGTGGAGAATGGTTTATCTTATCGTAACATTCAAAAGCTTTATCATATTTAGTTGATGCAAAATAGATATCGCCTTGGTGCTGGATATAAATAGGAAGCGGATTAATATCGATAGCTTTCTGAATCTCCTCAAGTGATTTTTCAAATGTCCAGTCTTTATAAGCACCATCCTTACCACGAAGAGCAACATAATATATCAGTCGTGAGCGATTAAAGAAGGCATTATCTTTTTTATCAGCAGTTTTCAATGCTTTTTCAAGATCAGCCTCACCCAAAGCCAAATGTTCTGCATCAGTATAGCTGGTTACATAGAAGTTAGCCCTGCGAATATATCCTTCTGAACTATTAGGGAACTGTTCAATAAAAGTGTCCAGCAAAGAGAGATATTTTTCTTTACTAACAGAAGAAGCCATATAAAGAGCAACTAAAGCCTGCTCTTCTGTATTAGGAAGAGCTTTTTTAATGCCAATACTATTCAGTTCGGAATTATTAAAATCGAGAGCATTAATAGTCAATGCGTTGACATAAGGAGCACTAATGGCATAACAATGAGTTGTGTCATTAGATGCAGCTTTTTGTACTAACCCAAAAACCTCACCTTCTACATTCATAACCGGACAGCTAACCATTTTGTCTTTCACCGAAATAATCAGCTTAAAGTATTTATGAGGACCGGAAAGATTAGAAACCTCTTCTACTTTTCCAAAGGTACATGAACGATCTTTCTTTGTAGAATAAGGAAGCATTACCGCTTCGGCATCTTTTGCAGGAATAGCAGTCGCCAAAGTCAGCGCGGCAGTGCTCTTCTTGCCCAAATCCACACTAAACTTAATAACATCGTACATAGAATTCATACCCAGAATAACTTTAACCGGCATCTGTTTACCTTCCGAGTTAATAACATCTGCACGTGCTGCACCTTTAAACAAAGAATAGTCGGACAGCGCCACTCCATCTTCCGATACAAAGAAACCGTTGCCGGTATTGAGTAATTTGCCGTTAGTGTCGTAAGTCACCACAGAAAAGACAGCCTTTTTGGCTTTATCAACCCATTTGGGTGCCTCCTTCTGTGCCATTGTCCACTGAGAAAGCAGACAAAGGACTATAAATAGTATTTTCTTTTTCATGATTATAGGTTATATTAAATATTATTCTTTTTCAAAGCCACGTTGTTTCACAGCCTCGTAAATCAATACCCCAGCTGCAACGGAAACATTCAATGACTCAATCTTTCCAAACAAAGGAATCTTTATCCACTCATCACACAATGCCAGGTGATCATAAGACACACCAGTATCTTCAGCTCCCATAATTATACAGAGAGGATCTTTATAATTAGCCTTTGTGTAATCGTAATCTCCCTTTTCAGTAGCAGCAACTATCTTGAATCCGCTATCTTTTAAATATTTAATAGCAGTAGTCAGACTCTGTTCTTTGCATACAGGCAGTGTATGAAGTGCTCCGGCTGAAGTTTTCATAGCATCCGCATTTACACTCACACTATTTCTGGAAGGAATAATAATTGCATCCACACCAGCACAATCGCAAGTACGGGCAATAGCTCCGAAGTTACGTACATCTGTTACCCCATCAAGCATAACAAAGAAAGGGACTTTTCCTTCTTCGAAAAGAGTAGGAACAATATCCTCTACCTTATAGTAAGTCACAGCAGAAACAAAAGCAATAACTCCCTGATGGTTTTTAGTAGTTATTCTGTTGATGCGCTCTACCGGCACACGCTGAACAAATATATTTGTGCCCTTTACTGCAGCAAAAAGTTCTTTTGAAAGATCACTTTGAATATCTTTCTTTACCAGAATTTTATCAATTTCCTTACCCGCCTCAATGGCTTCAATCACGGCGCGTACGCCAAATATCATTTCATTTTTTTCCATGCTGTTTTAATAATTCTTTTGCGTTATTCATCGCAGCTTCCGTCAAAGTAGCCCCACTCAACATGTGAGCTATCTCCTCAATCCTCTCCTCTTCTTCCAATCGGCGGATATTACTACTGGTCGATGTTTCGTTATCTTGTTTATATACTTTATAGTGTACTTTTCCTTTGGCTGCAATCTGAGGCAAGTGAGTAATGCTGATAACCTGCATACATTGTCCCATTTCCTTCATAATCTCTGCCATTTTATCGGCTATTTCACCGGAGACTCCGGTATCTATTTCATCAAAAATAATAGTTGGCAACTGAGTTGCTCCTGCAATCATTGCTTTTATGGAAAGCATAACACGAGCGATTTCACCACCCGATGCTACCGATGATATACTTTGCAATGTAGCATTCTTATTAGCTGAAAAAAGGAAACTTACATTGTCTCCGCCGGTTGCGTCGAAGCTTATCTTCGGCGTAATCTGCACCTGAAAACGTACATTCGGCATTCCAAGAGGAATAAGTCGACTCAGCATCTCATGCTCTACTTTCTTGGCGGCTTTCGTCCGTTTGTCGGTAAGCAATGACATTGCTTTTTTAACCTTATCAAGTAATACATCTTTTTGTTTCTGAAGCTCTTCAATCTGCTCTTCAACAGAACTAATGGCATTGAGGCGTGCACGAAAATCTTCCTGTACCCGTATCAATTCCTCGAGCGTACTTACATGATGCTTTTTCTCCAGTGAATAGATTAAGTTGAGTCGCTCATTTACAAATTCCAGTCGGGACGGATCAACAGTTATATTATCTTCCTCTCTTGTCAAATCCCGGGCAACCTCTTTCAGCTCGATAGATAATCCTTCAATTCTGTCATATAATTCACCGGCTGTATTATAACGTTCTTTCAGTGAACGCAATATACCGGAAACTCTTTTCATGTTGCTCAGCAATCCACCTTCATCTTCATAAAGAAGCTGATCGGCACTGAACAGTGCTTCCTTTATCTCTTCGGCATGACTAAGAAGTTCTTCTTCCTTTTCCAGTTCAACATCTTCTCCTTCCACGAGTTTTGCTTCATCAAACTGATCAAGTTGAAAACGGACATAATCTTCATCTGCCTTGCTTTGTTCTTCGAGTTCTATAAGTTTATCCAGCTCTTCAACAACCTTTCGGTAATTGTGATATGCTTCTTTATAATTGGAAAATTCTTTCTCGTCATTAGCCAATGCATCCAGAACATTCAATTGAAAATCTTCTTTGCTCAACAGTAAGTTCTGATGCTGAGAATGCACATCAATCAACTGCTCGCCCAGCTCCTTCATCAAAGAAAGCGGAGCCGGAGAATCATTTATAAATGCACGCGATTTACCGGAAGACTGCAATTCTCTTCTCAGAATACATTCGTTGGAGTCATACTCCAACTCATTTTCTTCAAAGAAAGCCTTCATCTGATAGGATGATATATTAAAATGAGCTTCGATTATACATTTCGAGGCACCATTCTTTATAGCTTTTACATCTGCTCTTTGCCCCAATAGCAAGCCTATAGCACCTAGAATAATAGATTTTCCCGCTCCCGTTTCACCGGTAATAACAGAAAAGCCTTTATCGAAAGCGATATCAAGAGTGTCAATCAGCGCATAGTTTTGAATTGATATAGATTGCAACATAATTTTATTTCGAAGACTTTATTTTATCCCATTCAGTACTAAGAGCGGGATTGATATCAACTAACATTGAATATACTTGTTCTTTCTCAGTCTGTGTACCTTTTGAGTAAACATTGACCAATTCATCTTTCTTTATTTCAGTAAACAACTGTGGAAGAACAGACATTGGCTTATTTTCCTTTGCTTTTTTAAGTTCTTCCAAAGCCACAGTAATCTTAGCCCTTCCTCTATCTGCATTCTGAGCCATTTCATCCAATCCCATGCGATGATAATCATAAATCATCTGGCGATAAGGTTTCATTTGCTCATCCAGATAATCAGTTATAATTCCATGTCGGTTACGACTGTCATCAAACGCTTTCCAACCAGCTTCAGGCATAGTCTGAGCAGCCGTTACAATACTTTCGGCTGTGCGTAAAATATCTGTTCCTCCCAGTGGAGCCATAGAGTCCATATCCATACCAATTATCAGGTAAGCATAGTATGCAATAACTACAGTAAGGTTACTGTCTATCTGATTTTCACGAAGCTCCAAAGGATCAAATTCCAGGTAAGTGAAATTAAAATTCACATCCTTGAAATTAAAAAGCGTAGTGTTATAGCTTGAATTGTAAACAGAACGATTAGCCTGAACCAGAAGCTCACATTTAAAAGCTCCATCCTCGGTGTGTTCCTTTACCGTAATATTCATGCTACAGGATATCTTCTCTGCAACAGTATATTGTGCGGAAGTCCATTTGCGATCATTGATAAATTCCGTTAAAGCTGTCTCTAATGTTTTAAAGACCTGAGTATTTGTTCCCTGAATCTTTGAATAATTGATATTCACCTTGCAATTCAGTTCCTGCGCTTTTCCTGCCAACGAAAATGATAGCAACAGAAAAGTAAAACAAGTAAAACGGAATATATTATGAATGATCCTTTTATTCATCTTCCTTCCTGGTTATTTAATCAGTTGCACCAATCGGTCAATGATATCTGTCGCTACTTCACGTTTATTCTTCAACGGATAATCCGTTTTCCCATTTCTATCTATAATTGAGATTTTATTTGTATCGTGGCGAAAACCGGCACCTTCGTCATTCAATGAGTTAAGAACAATGAAATCAAAGTTCTTTCGTTCTAATTTGCTTTGAGCATTCTGCAATTCATCATTAGTTTCCAAAGCAAAACCAGCTAACAACTGATCATCACGCTTCATTTTTCCTAGCGAAGCAGCAATATCGTGAGTAGGCTTTAAAACAACTGTAAGCTCATCACCTTTACGTTTTATTTTCTTATCAGCTACGTGTTCAGGAGTAAAGTCTGCTACTGCCGCACATAAAATTCCGGCATCAGAAGATGGATAATTGGCAACAGAAGCTTCATACATTTCCTGAGCCGATTCAACATCAATACGGTGAATATTAGGATGAATTGTTTTAATTTGAACCGGTCCGGCAATCAAAGTAACTTCAGCACCCCTGGCAGCACATTCTTCAGCTAAAGCAAATCCCATCTTTCCTGAAGAATAATTACCAATAAATCTTACCGGATCAATCTTTTCATAAGTTGGTCCCGCAGTTATCAGTATTTTTTTTTTTGAAAGATCTTGTTGATTGGCAAAGAACTCCTCAATTACACGGATAATAGCATCAGGTTCTTCCATCCTACCTTTACCAACCAAATGACTGGCAAGCTCACCTTCTCCCGGTTCAATTATATGATTCCCGTATGAGCGAAGTATCTCCAGATTCTTTTGAGTAGAGGGATGAGCAAACATATCCAGGTCCATTGCAGGAGCAACAAAAACCGGAGCTTTTGCAGAAAGATAGGTTGTAATAAGCATATTATCTGCTATTCCATTGGCCATCTTCCCTATTGTAGAAGCAGTAGCCGGGGCAATCAACATAGCGTCAGCCCAGAGTCCTAAGTCTACATGGCTATTCCATGTGCCATCTCTTCCAGAAAAGAACTCGCTGATTACGGGTTTACTGGTTAGTGCAGATAAAGTGATGGGAGTAATAAATTCTTTTCCTGCAGGGGTAATCACCACCTGAACTTCTGCTCCCTTCTTTATAAGGCCACGAATAAGATAAGCAGCTTTATAGGCTGCAATACTTCCGGTAATTCCTAAAACTATTTTTTTTCCTTTCAACATATACCTATCCTAAGTAAACTACTTTCCGTTAAATTCACGTAACTTGATTTTAGTAAGAACAGCTTTTGTGTTCAGAGTAAAATCACTATTTAGCATCCATGAATAGTATCCCGGATCTTTCTTAAAGACATCAGATACAGATATACCTTTATACTTTCCAAAATTAAACACTTCTACATCATTGTCATCAAGAACCACTCTTCCGGCAAAATCTACGTTCTTACTATAAGAAGAGAAATCTGCAAGGAAAGCCATGTCATTCTGCAATTCCGGATAGCGATCAAGCTGCGCTTTAAGCACCTCATATGTTGCACGGGTATCTGCCTCAGCTGTATGAGCATCATCGAGATTCCTATCGCAATAAAATTTATAAGCAGCAGAAAGAGTTCTTTGTTCCATTTTATGGAAAATAACCTGAACATCAATAAATTTACGCTTGCTCATATCAATATCCACTCCGGCACGAAGAAATTCTTCAGCAAGCACTGGAATATCAAAACGATTGGAATTAAATCCGGCAAGATCGGCACCTTCAATATCTCGGGCTATATTCTTTGCTACTTCTTTAAAAGTTGGACAATTAACCACATCTTCATCATAAATGCCATGTATATTTGAAGATTCTTCAGGAATATGCATTTCCGGATTTATGCGAAGAGTTTTAGACTCTTCATTCCCGTTAGGATGTACTTTTAAATAACAAATTTCGACAATTCTATCAGAGTTTATATTTGTACCGGTTGTTTCCAAATCAAAGAAAACAACCGGATTTTTTAAATTCAAGTTCATTTTATATTATTAGTCATTTAACATCATAGGCATCAACAGCATCAGCAAGTCATCATCTTCTTCTTGTTCCAATGGAACAAGAACGCCTGCACGAGAAGGATCAGCTAGTTCAATTATTACATCTGTAGATGAAATATTATTTAAAATATCAATCAGGAAAGTTGATTTAAAACCAATACTCATTGGAGCACCCTGATATTGACAAACTAAAGATTCCTCAGCCGAAGTTGAGAAGTCAATATCCTGTGCTGAAATAACAACCAGATTTTCCTGCATACGAAGTTTTATTAAACTGCTTGCCTGTGAAGAGAAAATTGATACACGTTTTAGTGCACTGATCAACTGTAAGCGATCTATAGTTACTTTATGAGGATTATTCTGAGGAATTACTGAATTATAATTAGGAAAACGTCCTTCAATTAAACGACAAACCATGCGGTAGTTTTCAAGAGTGAAGACTGCATTTCTGTCATCAAATTCGATTATTACAGAGCCCGATTCTTTTGGCAAAAGATTCTTCAATAAACTAGCCGGTTTTTTAGGTAAAATAAAAGCAGCTCTTTCGCTACCTTTGGCTGCAAAAGTCTTACTACGAGCAAGTTTATGTCCATCGGAAGCAACGAACGTAATATCTTCTGTGGTAATATCGAAGTAAATACCGTTCATAACCGGACGAAGTTCATCATCGGCAGTAGCAAAAAGCGCACGATTTATACCTGTCAATACTAAATCTGCGTTCATTTCAAGGTGGACTGCATTATCTCCAAGTGACGGAGATTGAGGGTATTCATCTGCATTCTGACCTACCAAACTATATTTACCATTTTGGTATTGAACAGAAATCTCATAAGTTTCAACATTAACTTCAAAGCTTAGAGGTTGTTCGGGAATTTCCTTTAATGCATCTAAAATTGTTTTTGCACCAACGGCAAACGAACCGTTTGCATCACTTTCATTCACATCTAATGAAGTTACCATTGTCGTTTCACTGTCTGACACAGTTACAGAAAGCTTTCCATCTTCCAGTTCAAAAAGAAAACAATCTAAAATTGGTAATGCATTTTTAGAGTTAATTACACGGCTAATAGCTTGTAGATGACTAGACAGAGCCGTACTCGAAACGACGAATTTCATACTTATATCAGTTTAAATTATTATACTTATAATGAAAGACAAAGATAAATAAAAAGATTCTCTAACCAAATAAAAGAATAAAGAAAAAAAGTAAAACATTAGCTTTGTAAAACTTAAAATGTTATTTTCGCAGCCCGAATTATAAAACAAGATTATGGAAATTAGTGGAAAAATAATTGCTATCCTACCTCTGCAAAGCGGAACTGGTAGAAATGGATCTGAATGGAAAAAACAAGATTATGTTGTAGAAACACACGATCAATACCCAAAGAAAATGTGTTTCAACTTATGGGGAGACAAAATTGATCAGTTCGCAGTTCAAATGGGAGAAGAAGTCACTGTAGCTTTTGATATAGACTGCCGTGAATGGAATGGCAAATGGTTTAATGATATTCGCGCATGGAAAATAGATCGTAATTCAGGTGCCAGCATGGACGCTCAACCGTTCCAGCAAGCAGCACCGGTAGAATTTACCTCAACAGACGCTAAAGACGATCTTCCATTTTAATGAGAGATTTCATATAAGAGATTACATACATAATCAGAGCCGATTTTCTTAAACTTTAAGGGAATCGGCTCTGATTGCAATCTTGACTGTCATTATTGAAATTAATTCAAAAAAAGACAAAGAAGATTGTTCTATTCGGAATAAAAGATATACCTTTGCACGTTTTTTAATTGAGACGTTTTATTATTAGGTTCGCAAGTATTGCAGAATAAATGAAAAAGATAATTTTAGGTGCTATCACACTGTTTTTACTTACTTCTTGTAACGGTAAGAAACCAAAGATAGATCCTTTTGAATCACTTACAAATTTAGTTGATTCTGCTTCAGCAGAAACAGACTCAACAGCTATCGATTCAGTAGAAGAAACTCCCAAGGCCACGAAAGCTGACGAAACCTTCGACGACTTTATTTACAGCTTTGCATCTGATAAAAAGATGCAACAACAAAGAATTCATTTTCCGCTTACTTTTATCAATGGAAATTCAACAAGCAAAATAGAAAAACGTTTCTGGAAAACAGACCACCTGTTTACAAGACAAGATTATTATACTATGCTCTTTGACAATGAAGGGGACATGGACTTAATGACTACCACCGCTCTCAAAGCGGCGCAGTTTGAATGGTACTACATGAGAACAAAAAAAATTAAAAAGTACAATTTCAGCCGCGAAAAAGGCGCATGGATGCTAAATTCTATTATTATAAGCGACATTAAAAACGATGAAAATGAGAACTTTATAGAGTTCTTTCATAAATTTGCTACTGATAGCATTTTTCAGCGTTCACGCACTCGCGAACCTCTTACTTTCGTAACAACAGACCCGGATGATGATTTCTCTATTCTGGAAACTACTATGGAAGTTAATCAATGGTTTGCTTTTGCTCCCAGACTTCCGAAAGAAAAATTTTCAAATATAAACTACGGGCAAAGTAATTCAGAATCTTCAAATACAAAAATTCTTTCTTTGAAAGGGCTTGGCAATGGCTTTTCAAACACTTTGTATTTCAAACGACAGGGCAAGCTCTGGGAATTCTACAAGTTCGAAGATTTAAGTAACTAATTAAAGCTACATTTAACTATATCTATTTGACTAATAATTCCTGTTATTCTTTATCACTATTTTAAAGATTTTGGGAATGTCACATAGTGTGTAATCGAAATTTTGTATATTTGCCAGCAAATAGATAACAAGATGATTACAGTAAAAAAACAATATTCGTTACTTTCTCACAACACTTTCAGACTTAATATAAAAGCAGATACATTCGTTGAGTATTCATGTACTGATGATTTAAAGCAAATCATAAATGACAAAGAACTTATAAACGGCCCTTGTCTTCACATAGGGAGTGGAAGTAATTTGTTATTCACATCTGATTACAAAGGTACAATCCTTCATTCCCAAATACAAGATATTATAATAATAGAAAACACCAACGATTATATCTTAGTAAAAGTTGGAGCCGGCATGGAATGGGATGACTTTGTTGCTTACTGTGTTTCTCAAGAATGGGCCGGAGCAGAAAATCTATCACTTATACCCGGAGAAGTAGGTGCCAGTGCTGTACAGAATATCGGGGCATACGGAGTTGAAGCTAAAGATCTTATTTATCAGGTAGATGCAGTAGAAATTGCAACAGGAAATGATCGCATATTCACAAATGATGAGTGTAACTACTCATATCGTCAGAGTATATTTAAATCTGATTTAAAAAATAAGTACATTGTTACTTATGTTACTTATAAGCTAAGCAAACATCCCGCATACAAACTCGAATATGGTAATATAAAGGCTGAATTAGAAAAATATCCCGAAGTGTCATTGGCTACAATCCGTCAAGCTATTATTGACATTCGCAACAGTAAATTACCAGATCCTAAAATAGAAGGAAATGCAGGTAGCTTTTTTATGAATCCAATAATTCCGCGATCACAATTTCTGGAGTTGCAGACTCAATATCCTGAAATACCTCATTATGAAGTAAGCCAGGATCTTGTAAAGGTACCTGCTGCATGGATGATTGACAAATGTGGATGGAAAGGAAAAACATTAGGCCATGCCGGAGTTCATAGTCAACAAGCATTAGTGCTTGTTAATAGGGGAAATGCAACAGGAGAGGAAATTATAAATCTCTCACGTGAAATTCAAAAATCAGTAAAAGATTTATTCAATATAGAAATTCATCCGGAAGTGAATTTTATCTCATAATATAATGGAAATTACAATTTTAGGAAGCGGCACATCTACAGGAATACCAGAAGTTGGTTGCACCTGCCCCGTATGTACTTCTTCTGATCCACATGATAATAGACTTAGAGCTTCTGCCTTAGTTAAAACAAAAGGAACAAACATTCTGATAGATTGTGGTCCTGATTTTCGGGAACAGATGCTAGTACATTCTAAGTATGGACGCTTAGATGGTGTACTTATCACCCATGAGCATTACGATCACGTAGGTGGTATAGATGACTTGCGCCCTTTTTGCCGCTTTGGAGAGGTTCCTCTCTATACAGAGGAAAATACCGCTCAACGATTGAGAACACGTATGCCTTATTGTTTTTCAGAACATAAATATCCTGGAATTCCTCAGATTTCAATAACTAATGTTAGTACTGAATCTCCTTTTCATATTGGAGATGTTGAGATATTACCTTTAAGAATCTACCACGGAAAGAGTCCAATTTTAGGATATAAAATTGAAAACATGGCATACATCACTGATATGCTAACTATGCCTCAGGAAGAATACAGCAAGCTAAAAGGTCTTGATTGTCTCATTATGAATGCCTTAAGAATTGAGCCTCACATTACACATCAAACCTTGGACCAAGCCATTGAAAATGCCAGACGCATTGGAGCAAAGCAAACCTGGTTTATCCACATGAGCCACCACTTGGGATTGCATGCTGAGGTCGAAAAAAAACTTCCACCCAATATGCATCTTGCATATGATAGACTTGTGATTAAACCTTAGCATTCTTTTTGCGTCTAAGAAAATAGAAGTTCCGGCCGAACTTATATTTAGTTTAATTTAAATAGACGTGATATGAAAACAAAGTTATTTATAACACTAGCCATAGTGTTAATTAGTGTCTGTTCTTCACTACAAGCCCAAGAAGTAAAAAAAGAACGTGTATTTCCTAATGAAAAAATGATTAAAGAGTTAAATCTCACAGATAAGCAAGTAGCAAAGCTTAAAGAGGGAGAAGCAGATCTGAAATCTCAAATGAAAGCGCTTCGTGAAAAAGAAATGCAATCAAAAAAAGAGATGAAAGAATCAATGAAAAAGCTAAAGGATACTCGTAAAGAAATGATAAGAAATAGCATGACTAAAGATCAGTATATCTCTTATCTTGAAATGCAAATTGACAGACTTCAGAAAATGAATATGAAGAAGGATCAAAAGCAATTTGGATTTAAAGGACCAAGAGGATCTAAACACAGGTTTATGCACAGAAACCAAGCTCCACAAGGTGCTCCTGATTTTGATAAAGCACCGGAGCCTAATAATAAATAAAGCTTTTATTTCTCAGAAAAAGGGATTGTTCTATTTTGAACATTCCCTTTTATTTTTCAAGTCTATCTCTGAGACTGTTTTAATATATTCAATTTCAAAAGACCTAAATTTACTTTTCTACAGTTTCATTCCTGGTCTGTATAACTATTCTTTTTGTCCTCATTATCAAATAACGTAATTAAGATAAAAAGATTAATGTTATGCAGCATAAGATTTCAGCTGTTACTTTTAAAAAAAATATCCACCATAAATTAAACCTTATTTGTTCATTTCAGTCAAATTTAAAAATTCGACCGGAATTATAAAACTTATGCAATTGTTTTATTTATAAAATGTATGTAATATGAAAACAAAATTTTTTATGACATTAGTCTTGGTTTTAATGGGCATCTGCTCTTTGCAAGCTCAACCAGGACAAGGAAGAAGAGGTCCTGAATTTCCAAGCGAACAAATGATTAAAGAGTTGAAGCTTACTGACGAGCAAGTGGCAAACATTAAGAAAGACAATGAAGAACTTAGGGCTCAAATGAAAGCTTCCAGGGAGAATAAAGAGTTCTCTAGAGAAGACATGAAAGCAATGATGGATAAAATGAGAGCAGCTCGCGATGAAATAATGAAGAAGAATCTTACTGACGAGCAATACAAAGCTTATGTTGAGTTTGAAAAAAATAATGCTAAAAACAGAGGACCAAGACCTGAAGGTAGAGGACCACAAGGTAATACACCTACTGAATAACAAAAATAGAAGAATTATATAAAAAAAGACTTCTGCTTTTTGCGTAATGCAATCAAGCAGAAGTCTTTTTTATTATTCGAATCTATTTAATAATAAAAGTACATTAGATATTTCTTGCTTTAAGCTTTTCTATCATATCTATTGTCATGCTTTCTAAATTGAACTGAGGTTTCCAGTCCCACTCCTGACGAGCGCAAGTATCATCCAAACTATCCGGCCAACTATCAGCAATAGCCTGTTTCAATGGATCAACATCATAAACCATTTCGAAAGTCGGGATATTTTTCTTAATTTCAGCATATATATTTTCTGGTGCAAAACTCATTGAAGCAATATTGAAGGCATTTCGGTGAACCAACCTTGAAGGATCAGCTTCCAATAGCGAAATTGCAGCATTCAATGCATCAGGCATATACATCATATCCATAAAAGTACCTTCCTTTATTGGACAAACAAATTTCTCACCTCTTACCGCAGAATAATAGATATCAACTGCATAATCAGTTGTTCCACCCCCAGGAGGAGTTACATTCGATATTATTCCAGGGAAACGAACAGCACGAGTATCAACCCCATACTTATTAAAATAATAATCGCTAAGTAGTTCAGTAGTCACTTTTGTTACGCCGTACATAGTACACGGACGTTGAATAGTATCCTGAGGAGTTTTAATGTGTGGAGTTGATGGGCCAAAAGAGCCAATTGAACTAGGAGTAAAAACAGAACAGTTATTTTGGCGAGCAACTTCGAGTATATTCAGTAATCCATTAATACCAACATTCCATGCCAGCATTGGTTTGCTTTCTGCTACAACAGAAAGAAGTGCTGCAAGATTGTAAATAGTGTCAATCTTATATTTTTTTACAATCTCCAAAATCATATTCGGATCCGTAACATCAGCCACCTCTGATGGTCCCGAATCACGCAATTCTCCTTGAGGTGCTGCAGTTGGAATATATCCGGCAACCACATGATCGTTGCCATAACGCATTCGCAATTCCATAGTTAATTCCGAACCAATCTGCCCGGTAGCTCCAACTACCAAAATATTTTTCATTGTGTTAATTATTTAAATTTGTTAGAATTAGGCTGCAAAGTAAGCACATTTTTTTTTAATAAATACTTATAAGACGTTGTTTATTCAAAAAATAATAATGACTTTTGTAAAGCAAACAAGTATAAATACAAGATACATTTAGCACTAATATATAAAACTAACTAATAATAAACGAATTATGTACAGCAAAATGAAAGAATACCTCAGCAATACAATTGCTGAAATTAAAGAAGCAGGGCTTTACAAAGAAGAGCGATTAATTGAGAGTGCACAACAAGCTGCAATTACTGTAAAAGGAAAAGAAGTGCTTAATTTTTGTGCCAACAATTATCTTGGATTATCAAACAATCCTCGATTAATTGCTGCCGGAAAAGAAATGATGGACAGACGTGGCTATGGAATGTCTTCAGTACGCTTTATCTGTGGAACGCAAGATGTTCACAAAGAACTGGAAGCTGCAATCTCCGATTATTTCAAAACAGAAGACACAATTCTCTATGCTGCATGTTTTGATGCTAACGGTGGAATATTTGAACCTCTTTTTGGACAAGAAGATGCTATTATTTCGGACTCATTAAACCACGCTTCAATAATTGACGGGGTAAGACTTTGCAAAGCAAAACGTTATCGCTACGACAATGCATCCATGGAAGATCTGGAAAGATGTTTAATTGAAGCTCAGGAACAAAGGTTCCGCATTATTGTTACCGACGGTGTTTTCTCAATGGATGGTAATGTTGCTCCAATGGATAAAATCTGTGATTTAGCAGATAAATATGATGCGTTGGTTATGGTTGATGAATGCCACTCCGCTGGTGTTGTTGGTAAAACCGGACACGGAGTGAATGAACAATTTAATACTTATGGTAGAATTGACATCATGACCGGAACATTAGGAAAGGCATTTGGTGGCGCAATTGGTGGGTTTACAACTGGCCGTAAAGAAATAATCGATCTGCTTCGCCAGCGTTCTCGTCCATATTTATTCTCCAATTCAATTCCACCAGCAGTAATCGGTGCCAGTCTGGAAGTATTCAAAATGTTGAAAGAAAGTAATGAGTTGCATGATAAATTAGCTGACAATGTAGCTTACTTCCGTACAAAAATGATCGAAGCCGGATTTGATATTAAGCCTACCCAAAGTGCAATTTGCGCAGTAATGCTTTACGATGCAAAACTATCACAGGAATACGCAGCCAAATTATTGGAAGAAGGTATTTATGTAACAGGTTTCTATTATCCTGTAGTACCAAAAGATCAAGCACGTATACGCGTTCAGATCTCAGCCGGACACGAAAGAGCTCATCTGGACAGATGTATCAACGCGTTTGTTAAAGTAGGAAAAGAATTAGGTGTATTGAAATAATTCAAATGAAGATATTATATTATATCTACCAAATTTGTATAGCACTTCCTTTACTACTGGTATTAACATTACTTACCGCATTAGTTACTACTGTGGGGTGTATGTTAGGAAGTGCACATTTTTGGGGATATCATCCGGGTAAAATATGGTCTCGACTTATATGCTTCTTTTTATTAATACACGTAAAAGTCAAAGGACGGGAAAATCTTAAAGGAAAAACATCTTATGTATTTGTAGCAAACCATCAAGGATCATTTGATATTTTCCTTATCTATGGCTATCTGGGACGCAACTTTAAGTGGATGATGAAAAAAGGAATACGAAAAATTCCTTTTGTCGGAAGAGCTTGCGAAGAAGCTGGTCATATATTTGTTGACCGAAGTGGTCCGAAGAAAGTTTTAGAAACAATCAGAAAGGCTAAAGAAAGTCTTACTGAAGGTACATCTGTAGTTGTATTTCCTGAAGGCGCAAGAAGCTTCACCGGACATATGGGGTATTTTAAGAAAGGAGCCTTTCAGCTGGCAGACGATTTACAATTAGCAGTAGTACCATTAACTATAGAAGGCTCATTCGATATTTTACCTCGTACCGGAAAGTGGATTCATCGTCACAATATGACGCTAACTATCCACGAGCCAATCCTACCAAAAGGAAAAGGATTAAAAAGTATTCAGGAAACGTTATATCAATCTTATAAGATTGTAGAAAGTGCTCTTCCCGAGGAATTAAAGGGGATGGTTTACAATCCTGATCAGAATTAATTAATGATTAACAGTAGTTGCAGCAGGCTGTCTTTGAGAAATCATTGCAGCTTGCTGTTCTTTTTGTTGCATCATCTGATTTTCCTGTATTGACTGCATATTATCATGCGCCTTACTCACATACTCTTTAATCAACGGATTATTTTTAAAAGAATCTGGAGCATTCTTCACTATGTCTTCCATAGCAGGAGTCATCAATGGATAAGGGAAATTACTACACATCATCATAAAGACTCCAGGGCCCAAAACATTTTCATAATTTTCTGCTATAAACGATTTTACATAACCATTCATTTCATTCATTAGCTGATCACTTTCTTTTGTAAGGATCACATTAATTTCAGCAGGATCAACTCCATCAAGAATCATTTTTGCTTCCTTGTGTCCCAGTTCTTCACTGCGGGCATCCATAGATGCTTTTTTTTCTACAAATGCATATAATTTATCATTTAAAGGAGTACCTTTTACTGTCAACTTTGTATTGGAAATATTAATATCGATACTTCCGCCTTCCAATACCATAGGCATGATATTTTCATCATCCATAAAAAGAGATACCATCTGAACAGAGTCTACACTTCCTTTCATTGTGAACTCTCCATGCACTACCTCAGCTGAGTCAACATTCACCCATTTTCCATCTTTAGCTACTTTAAGAAATAACATTTTCCCATCTAAGCTGGATACAGAAGATACACCTTTTATTTTATAGCTTTTGCTGCAAGAAGTCAGCGCTAACATAATGAGGATTAATGAGGAGTAAAATTTGATCATATTTTGTCTGAATATATAATTCGTTATTAATAATTCAAGGCAAATGTAACACCAATAATTTAGTCAGAGAAACATTTTATTAATATTTAAAACTTTTACGGACGAATTTCCTGGAATCGCACTAAATATTAACTGAAAAATGGATTCATTTACTCCATTTAGACGAAGTTTTCGGACAAATTTTATGGCAGAAATCTATTTCATAATATAATTGAATTGAATTCTTCTTGGCCCATAATAATGAAATTTAATCTGCTAATCCATTAAACAAGCAATATGTAATCAGTAATCCGATAATGCATAAAGAATTATAAAAACTTCATTATATCAAAGATGTTATGAAAAGGTTTAAAGAATGAATAAACATTTAATTATATCTTTGTATTTCAAAATAAATACTAAATATAAATTGCATGAATAAATTAAAAACTTCTTTGTTCGTACTATTAGTACTGACATTTGTTTCTGCAAAGGCGGACGAAGGAATGTGGCTACTTCAGCTTATGAAGGAACAACACTCCATAGAAATGATGAAAAAGCAAGGCTTACTGATGGAAGCCGACGAGGTGTACAATCCGAATGGAATTTCGCTCAAAGATGCTGTAGGTATTTTTGGCGGTGGATGTACTGGAGAGATTATTTCCTCTGAAGGATTGATTCTTACCAATCACCATTGTGGTTATGGTGCTATCCAACAGCACAGTTCTGTTGAACACGACTATCTGACTAATGGTTTCTGGGCTAAAAATCGCAAAGAAGAGATTCCGACTCCGGGGCTAGCTTTTACATTTATAGAAAGAATTGAAGATATTACTGATATTGTTAATGCTCAGGTAAAGGAAGGAAAAGTCTCAGAAATTTATTCCTATACTACTCCTTATCTTACAAAATTAGCAGATGAACTTTTAGCAAAGAGCGATTTGAAAGGCAAACCAGGCATTAGTGCTCAGGCTCTTCCTTTTTATGCAGGAAATAAGTTCTACTTATTATATAAGAAAAAATACAGCGATGTACGTATGGTTGCTGCACCCCCTTCATCCATTGGTAAATTTGGTGGAGAGACAGACAACTGGATGTGGCCTCGCCATACCGGAGACTTCTCTATGTTCCGTATTTATGCTGATGCCAACGGCGAACCGGCTGAATACAGCGAAAAGAATGTTCCTTTAAAATGCAAGAAACATTTAAGTATCTCATTAAAAGGAGTTGAAGAAGGAGATTATGCCATGATTATGGGTTTTCCGGGAAGCACTTCACGTTACCTTACTGCATCTGAGGTAAAAGAACGTATGGAAGCTCTGAATGCACCGAGAATCCGTGTACGCGAAGCTCGCCAAAATGTTTTAAGAGCAGAAATGGCTAAAAGCGACAAAGTTCGTATCCAGTACGCAAGCAAATTTGCCAGTTCTAGCAACTACTGGAAAAACTCTATCGGAATGAATAAAGCTATTGTTGATAATAAAGTTATTGAAACAAAATTAGCTCAGGAAAAAAGATTCCAGGAATTTGCAAAATCAAAAGGCAATCAGGATTACATGAATGTAGTTAAAGAGATTGATGATGCGGTTGCTAAAACATCAGCTATCAATTATCAATGGACTTGCTTCAGAGAAGTATTCATTGGAGGAATTGAATTCGGAACTCCATATTTATTATGCGATAAACTAAAAACTGCATTGAAGGATAAGGATAAAGCAAAAGCAGATTCTGTTATTACAGCTATGAAGAAAGTGTTTGCTGATATCCACAACAAAGATTACGACCATGAAGTAGACAGAAAAGTGGCAAAAGCACTCCTTCCATTATATGCAGAAATGATTCCTGCCCAACAACGTCCGTCAATCTATTCTGTAATTGAAAAAGAGTTCAAGGGTGACTATAATAATTTTGTTGATGCTTGTTACAACAATTCTATTTTTGCCAATCAGACAAACTTCGACAATTTTATTAAGAGCCCATCTATTAAAGCTTTAGACAAAGACTTAATGACAACGTTCGTGCGTTCTAAAGACGAAATGAATAGTAAATTAAGTGACGAGCGCAACACGGTAACTGAACCACTTATATTACTTCACAAGACTTATGTACGCGGATTGGGCGAAATGAAAGAACCTACCCCATCCTACCCTGATGCAAACTTTACCATTCGTCTCACTTATGGAAATGTAAAATCATACAATCCAAAAGATGGAGTACACTATAACTACTTCACTACCATGAAAGGTATCATGGAGAAAGAAGATCCAAACAATCCTGAGTTTGTAGTTCCTGCAAAACTTAAAGAATTGTATAACAATAAAGACTTCGGACGTTATGCTTTAAAGAATGGTGAAATGCCAGTTTGCTTCCTTTCTACAAACGACATCACAGGAGGAAACTCCGGAAGTCCAGTAATCAACGGCAAAGGTCAGTTAATTGGTGCAGCATTTGATGGTAACTGGGAATCATTGAGCGGAGATATCAACTTCGACAATGATCTTCAGAGATGTATCTGCGTAGACATCCGTTACATTCTGTTTATTGTAGATAAACTAGGCAACAGCAAACATTTGATTGACGAAATGACTATTGTAGAATAAAATAGATATATGAAGAAAATTTTATTAGCAGCTACAGCATTTATGTACTTTATGGGCAGTTATGCTCATGAAGGCATGTGGATGCTTCCCGATTTGAAAGAACAAAATGCCGTAGCAATGTATGAGCTGGGGCTACAGGTTCCTATTGATTCCATATATAGCCCCAACGGCATTAGTATAAAAGACGCAGTTGTGCACTTTGGTGGAGGATGTACAGGTGAAATCATTTCATCCGAAGGCCTTATCTTAACAAACCATCACTGCGGATATAGTTATATACAGCAACACAGTTCTGTGAAACATGATTATCTTACTGATGGATTCTGGGCTATGAGTCGTGAACAGGAACTTCCCTGCAAAGACTTGACAGTAACATTCATTGATCAGATTCTGGATGTAACTTCTTACGTACAGGATCGTCTGAAGAAAGATGAAGATCCTGAAGGTCTGAACTATCTTTCACCTAAATACCTGAAAACCGTAGCCGATAAATTCGCTAAAGAAAACAAAGTTGAGCTTACTCCTGCTACCGTTCTTGAGCTAAAAGCATTTTACGGTGGAAACAAGTATTACCTCTTTATAAAGACTGTTTATAAAGACATCCGTATGGTTGGTGCTCCTCCTTCTTCCATTGGTAAATTTGGTGCCGATACCGATAACTGGATGTGGCCTCGTCAAACCGGAGATTTCTCTATGTTCCGTATTTATGCCGACAAGAATGGAAAATCTGCCGAATACTCTAAAGACAACATACCATTGAAGGTTAAGAAGTACTTTACACTTAACATCAGTGGTGTGAAAGAGAAAGATTATGTTATGACTATGGGATTTCCGGGAAGTAACTGGCGCTACATGATTTCCGACGAAGTGGAAGAACGCATGCAGACAACCAACTTTGCACGAGATACTATACGTGGTGTTCGTCAGACAGTAATGATGGAAGAAATGCAAAAAGATCCGGCCGTACGTATACAGTATGCCAGCAAATATGCTTCTTCTGCCAATTACTGGAAAAATGCCATCGGCATGAACGAAGGGCTTGTTCGCTTAAAGGTACTCAATACAAAGAAAGAACAACAAGAAAAGCTTCTTGCTTATGGCAAGGCTCACAATGATGATTCTTACCAGAAAGCCTTCGATCTGATTCATAAAATTGTTGCTCAACGAAGAGATGCCATGTATCATCAGCAAATTCTCACCGAGGCATTGTCACGAGGTACCGAATTTGCAAAAGTGCCTTCTACTTCAGCACTTCTTAATGCACTGAAGGGTAAGGATAAAGAAAAGATCAATACAGAAAAAGAAGCTTTGATAAAAGCTGCTGATAAATATTTCGATAAGGATTATAATCCGGCAGTAGACAGAAAAGTATCAAAAGAGATGCTTAAGGTGTATGCTGCATTAATTCCAGAAGGAAAAAGAATCTCTATCTTCAGCATTATAAAAGATCGTTTTAAAGGAAACTCTTCTGCATTCGTGGATGCTTGTTTCGACAATTCCATCTTTGGATCTAAAGAAAACTTCAACAAGTTCATCGAAAAGCCAAGTATCTACAAAATAGAGAAAGACTGGATGGTACTTTATGGCATTTCGGTAGTTAATGGTTTGGAACAAACTGCATCGGAAATGAAGGAAATAAACAAAGCTTATGATGCAGCTCACAAAACATGGGTAAAGGGAATGATGGATATGAAGAAATCTGAGGGACAAGCCGTTTATCCAGATGCAAATTCAACTTTGCGCCTTACTTATGGACAAGTGCTGCCTTACGAACCTGCAGATGGTGCTGTATACAATTACTATACAACATTGAAAGGCGTAATGCAGAAAGAAGATCCTAATAACTTCGAGTTTGTTGTTCCAGCAAAGCTGAAAGAGTTGTATAACAATAAGGACTTCGGACGCTATGCCATGAAGAATGGTGAAATGCCAGTCTGCTTTATTGTAAATACAGACAATACCGGAGGAAATTCCGGCAGTCCGGTGTTTAATGGTAAAGGAGAACTTATTGGTACAGCATTCGACCGCAACTATGAAGGATTGACAGGCGACATTGCTTTCCGCCCTTCTTCACAGCGAGCAGCAGTAGTGGATATCCGCTATACTCTATTCATCATCGATAAGTTTGCCGGAGCTTCACACTTAATCAAAGAAATGACGATTAAGGAATAGTTTTTTGCATTATTAGCTCAGTATTGAGCTAATAATGCAAAAATGCCAACAATATAAAAGGGGAAGAGTTAATCTTCTCCTTTTTTGTTTTTATGGAGGTTTGTTTTGTATCTGCAAGCTATTTGATAAGATAATGGTTACTTGATTTCAACGATTCCAGTGATAAATGCTCTGTGAGAGAGCAATATTTGTTATTTTTTGCACTATGATAGTGCATTTATCTAATGATGAGTTTAGTTGTATTAATAGTTAGATCCAGGAATTAGATATAAACCAATAAAAAAACATTATTTCTCAAAATCATCTCCCACATCTACCACCAAAACACACAAAAAGCCTTACAGCAAACACTTTCAACTTGTGGCAGATGCAAAATCATCTGCTACCAAATCTTGTTTATCTACCACTAAACAGTTACATCTACTACTGTATTCTATATTCTTACATATATCAGTATCAAATATTGTCTTTACAACTTCATTCAGGAAATATAATTGATCTAAATAATTGAATCATAAGCAACTATAGACATATTTGCACAAATGAAATAGTTTTACTATATTTGTAAAAGAATATAAGTAAGCCCTCGGCAGAGTGCCTATGAGTTCATGAATAAAGACCCATAAGTTCTCGACCGAGGGCTTATCGGTTCTCGGCCGAAGGCTTACTAAATTATAAAGTAAAAAATTGATAATTAACCAAATAGAATACTATGGCAGCAACCTATGATTTAAGAGAGAACCCAAACCCTAAGAAAGACGGAAAGAAACAACCATTATACGCACGCATCGTATCGAAAGGTACAATTTCTTCGCGTGAATTGCTTGAGGATATCTCTTCGGGAACAACTTTTACTGTAGCCGATCTTGAGGGCGCAATTAGTGCGTTGGCTGAGAAAATGGCAACCCATCTGAAGAATGGATATAATGTAGAACTTGGAAATATTGGATATTTTTCGGCCAAACTAAAAGCTCGTCCGGTAATGGAGAAGGATGAAATACGTTCGGCCTCTGTTGAATTTGATAATGTGAACTTTCGCGCTTCTGCATGGCTTAAGAAAAATTCGCGCGGAGATTTGGAACGTTCCAGCAGAGGGTTCCAAACATCGGCAAAGCTTAGTGTAGAAGAACGAAGAAGTATGTTAGAAAAATACCTGGACGAGAACACTTACATTACTCGAACAGAGTACACAAAACTTACAGGGTTATTAAAGAATAATGCAATGAAGGATTTAAAAGAGTTTGTAAATCAGGGAATCCTTGTTTCAAGTGGTCACAGAAATCAGATGATTTTTCTACGGGCTGCAAAGAAATAAGTCGGGACGAAGAATAGTGAAATACACTATCAATAATCTTTTGTATTCTTTATTAGTTTTATGGAATGTGCAAAAAAATGCACATTCCATAAAACTAATAAACTATTGAAAACCATAACTTAATTTAATATACAGAAACAGCCACATTATATTATGCTTACACATACCATGACGTACAAACAAATGCAAGAAGAATTTTTTTATGATATGAACAATCTTCTTTTGCCCCATTTAATAAATGGTATACGATAAAAGAGCTAAAAGAGCAATACTAAAAACAACTAAATTCCCTATAATTTTTAATCCTGTCTATTTTACAAGTAAACGACAAAACCGTTGGATAATTATGTATTATGCTATTGATAAAAAGCTTGCGCATGATGCATCCTGTGTTATTCTACTAACCGTAAATACTCCAGAAGGAGTATATGTTTACAGAAAAGATATGGGAACATTCGATATGCTGATAACAGTCTATCCACCACATTTCTTTTCGCGTTATCGCTCTCGTCAGCTTAAAGACAACTCATTAACCACCGAAGAAGTAATTATCAAATTTTTCAAGAATAATTTCGATGGCATAATTGCTCGTAGAGACAATATAGCCGAATCTGCTTTAAAAGAAGGATATGCATTAGGCGAAGTTTTAAGCAGGGAATACAATCTAACTATGATGAAAACCTTTATTACCAGTAAAATGCTAAGAGAAGACCAGAGCCTTGGGAAGATATGGCAAGATATGGATCAAGACGAAATAAACTTCCTTAAAAGAAGTGGTAACAATAAATTACTAGAAAAAATATATGACAATATACAAAAAGTAAAAATTCAACCAGAAATAAAGGCTATGCCACCTGCGTTATAATAATAAGAAATTAAATGCCCGTTAATCCAGTAGCAGATACCAAATTTTAGTGGGAGATAAAATGTATATAAAGTTTATCTTCCACCAATATATTCAATTAGAAATCAAACCATTAACATAGATTTAGTAGCAGGTGGGAGATGATTTTTATTTCTTAACCTTCAGTTCTCATTTTTATAAAATATTCTGTAGGTGTCATACCTGCTATTTGGCGGAAGTTGCGCAAAGCAGTGGCACGTGAGCGGAAACCAGCATCGTAAAAAGCCTGCTGAAAATTACCGGAACAGTTGGATGTTACACAATATACAAAATCGTCAAAGCGCAATTTGTTTATATATGTAGTGTAATTCCCGTATTCACTTTTCTGGATAGCCAGTGAAAGAGAGGTTCGGTTAGTATTCATTATTGATGAAAGTTTGTTTAAAGTAAGTTCTGGATCCCGCCATGCCGCATTCTTCTTCATATATTCATCCAGCCTGCTAAAAAGTTCGGAATTGTTATTTTCTAGTTCATCATAAAGAGTGTCAACTTCGCCCGAATCACATGGTATTTCCTCGAAAACTTTACTTGGAATTTCAGGAAAAGGACTTTCAGATATCGGATTTCGGATAAAACGGGTGGATAATTCTCTATAGGCTATTACTAAACTGCATCCTACGCTGATATAATAATATAATGTACTGGAAATTAAACTTCTATCCCATAATATCCATAAAAAAGCAATCGTGTTTATTGAAAAAATAATCATGTATATCCACTTCCACCTATTGTCTACATTGCAATATTTTTTAGTGTAAGGCACAAAAAAGATAAAAAATACAGGACACAGTATCAATAAGCATAATATAAACCGAAACCACACATCAAAGTCCGTTATATAGGGAAGCATTTCTTGCAATGAGCTAAAATCAGTATATTTAACTCCACACCACAATGTAATTAGCCATATTCCGTAAAGAACTCCAACTGGAGTATATAGCAGAACAATATGCTTAAAATTAAGCCAGCCGGGTGAAACAACCTCAATGGGATATATTATATAAGATGTGATCATGAATAAGGCTAGTAAAAGCACTGGGACTGATACTACTAACATTGGAACCTGCCCATGAGTAGCGGCCCAGTAACGGGGAACGTAATTCAATACGGAATAAAATATGATAACTGATAAAAAGATTCGTGAACGCTCACCCTCATCACGGCGTGCAAAAAGATAAATAGATGTTAAGAAGCAAACAATTATTGCAGCAAAAATTGTATCTGAATAAAAATCCCACATAAATAGTTTAAGTCCCTTATTTTATGATTTTAGTTTGTGTTCTTTATATTTAAAATTAGAACAAAGATAAAAAAATAAAAATAGGATTTACGAATTTTAATTAAATTTATCAAACTATTTGATTGTAAGAATTTTATTTTTGATACACAATTGTTAAGTTATACATAATCTTCTACCAGATACATATCACTGACATATTCATTTATACCTTCCTGAAGATATTCCAATGCTTCGTCAGGAGTATCTCCATAAGCACAACATTGCATATTATATGACAAATAAGCGTAATAACCACCATCAGTGGTACGCTCTAAAACATAATCTTCTTTTCTAAGTTTCATAGCTAAAAATAATTAGATAGTGCCGGAATGGCAAAAATTGGATGTTTATCTTTTTTCTCTTCAAGTTCCTCAAGTAGTACTCTTTCACAACTATTCACCCAATAAACAAAAGAACGGTTGGGAGTATAATTCTTTGAGAATTCAATAAGTTCGTCCAGATCGAAAGAGTCGGAAGTAATACCTGCACCAGCGCGTACGGCATCATAAGCATTGCAATCCTGCTCTATATGTACGGGAACCATCATTACCGGTTTACCTATGTACATTGCTTCACAAATAGATTCGAACCCTGCGGTACTTGCATATGCCTTGCAACCACTCATATATTTCAGAAAGTCGACATCGTTTAATGTATGAAAAGAAAGAGTCTCTGTTACTTTCATCTCATCCGGCGCATCGGGCTTATCCCAGAAAAAATGTAGCTGTAATTCCAGGTGATTGGAGTTAAACTCAGTAATATAATCCGCATAACCGGAATTTACCATATATCCGTGAATATAATTCCCTTGCTCAGGCTGAAGAGAGAAAACTTCACTGCGCAACAATGGAGGTACAACTGTTACATTTTCTCTTTTATCATCGCACATTCTGTAAAATGAGAGAGCCAATCTCTTTGAACTTCCTATGCTCGTAAGACGGGTAAAGAAGCGTAACAGGAAAAGATTCAAGGTGTTTTTCCGGGGGAATTCGAAATCACGGTGCAGAAAAAGATACTGGTGACCAATACACACATAAGGAATCCGGGGACGTAGAAAAGTGTAGGTAAGTCCCGTAAGTAGTTCGTAGAAGTTTATAACCACGTCGGCGCCGGATTCTTCTATGCGTTGTTTTATATAAATCATACTTTTAATATATGCAGGCGTCTGAAGCAAGTTATAGACTACACTTCTTCCAATATCTGCTCTTTTATTTTGTGCAGAAGGTAGGAAATTAGGACTCAAGAATCGCTTAACCGGCGCTTTTATACTTCTGTTAAAGAATCCCGGAAGTGAGCGTGAAGTGCTTTTTCCAACTAAGACTTCCACCACTTCATGCCCGTTTTTAAGCAACATTTCTTCTAATGTAATTGCCTGGGTAAAGTGACCTCTCCCCTCTCCTTGAACAATAAATAAGAATTTCATGAGGCTATGTATATTTCTTCTGTTATATCATTCAAATTTTCTTGTATCAACGCTCCTTCATAGTAGCGTACACTCCAGTTTCCTTTTTCATCCTCAACCAAAGCAGACAATGTTTCCACCCAGTCTCCGGAATTAAGGTAGTGTATCTCTTCATAATAGGTATTTTCCGGGTGATGAATGTGCCCGCAAATAATGCCATTGCATCGTTTTATCCGGGCAAGATCAACCAGTTCTTTTTCAAAATCGGAGATATAAGATACTGCAGATTTTACTCTTTGCTTAATTGTTTGTGAAAGTGAGTAATATGGTTTCCCTTGCTTTACTCTACGGGCATTATAGATTTTATTCAACCAAAGAAGCATTGAATAACCAATATCTCCCAGCTTAGCCAGCCATTTCATCTGAGTAGTTACTGAATCGAAAACATCGCCGTGAGTAACATAATACCGATTGCCGTGACTTTCATAAATATAATCTTTTACTATACTAATATTATAGAGTGTCAGTGGGGCCAGATTATCTAGAAAATCATCGTGATTTCCTCTTACATAAATAACTTCCGTACCAAAGTTCTCCATCATTTTCATGATTACTTTAAAGAACTCGGTATGCTTAGGTTTCCATTTATTCAGCCCGCCTTTTTGTAAATGCCAACCGTCAATAATGTCTCCGTTAAGAATCAGTTTATCACAATTAATTGATTTTAGGAATTTAGTTACTTCCTCTGTTTTAGAGTGAGGAGTTCCCAAGTGAATGTCCGATAGGACTACTGTGGGGTAATAGTTTCGTAATTGCATAAGTTTTTATTTTTTGCTCTACAAATATCATCTTATTACATTACAAAAGAGTGAACACAATATTACTATTCTATTAAGTTTAAGCGGCTAAATTCTCCAAAAGAAATGAACGCAGGCAACTGATTATTCAATTACCTGCGTTCAAATATAATTCTGCTATTTTCAGATTCAACTATTCCGGCTCAATTATACTCCTGAGTCTTCATAATAATGGTGTACTCTCCAGTTTCCGTGCTCATCTTCAACCAAGGCAGACAAAGATTCCACCCAATCGCCGGAGTTCAGATAATGAATATCTTCGTAATATCTGTTTTCGGGATGATGGATGTGCCCACAAATAACACCATCACATTGCTTAACCCGGGCCAGAGATACCAGTTTATTTTCAAAATCAGACATAAAAGAAACAGCTTTCTTAAATTTCTGCTTTATTACTTTTGAAAAAGAATGATAAGGTTTGCCATGCTTTATTCTGCGGGCATTGTATTTTTCGTTTAGCCAAAGAAGTGCTGAATACCCCAGATCGCCAAGCTTTGCCAACCATTTCATACGGGAAGTTACAGAGTCGAATACATCTCCGTGAGTAACATAGTAACGTTTCCCATGACTTTCGTAAACGTAATCCTTTACTATCTTGATATTATCGAGTGTCTTCGAAACAAAATTATCCAGAAAATCATCATGGTTTCCTCGGACATATATTACTTCAGTACTAAAGCTATCCATCATTTTCATGACGTCTTTAAAGAACTGAATATGTTTTAGTTTTAATTTACTGAGTCCCTCTTTACTGAAGTGCCATCCATCAATAATGTCTCCGTTAAGAATTAGTTTATCGCATTTAATGGATTTCAGGAATTTACTCACCTCCTCTTTCTTTGAATGAGGCGTTCCTAAATGAATGTCAGAGAGAACCACAGTGGGGTAATAAGTACGTAATTGCATAAGTTTCTGTTTAGCACTGCAAAGGTAATGCAATTACGTATAATATTGAATATCAGAATATTATTCTTATATAACTTTCTATTTTTTTAATTACATCCAGCGTTTTTTCTTAAAGACCCAAAGGAATCCGGCACATACAACAACCGAGAATCCTACTACAAAAGCAAATCCCCAGTTAGAGTTTTCAATACCATTTTTAATATTCATACCAAACATACTTGATATAAGCGTTGGGAACATTAATATAATAGAGATAGATGTCAATATGCGCATGATGCTATTCACATTATTGCTGATAATTGAAGAGTAAGCATCCATCATTCCGCTAAGTATATTACTGTATATATTCGCCGATTCGTGAGCCTGTTTCAGTTCAATTTCAACATCTTCAATTAGTTCCACATCAAGCTCATCAACTGGTAATTTGAATTTCAGTTTGGCTAGTAATATTTCATTTCCTTTAAGAGAGGTTATAAAATAGGTAAGACAGTTCTCCAGATGGAAAAGAGCCAGCAATTCCTTATTTTCAATGGAACGTTCCAGTTCTCGTTTTACAACATCAATCCGTTGATTTATAATTTTAAGTGATTTTAGATACCACACTGATGAAGAGAGGAATAGTTTAAAAATAAGATCTACCGAATCTGTAAAACCAAGGTTCTTACGTTCATAATACGTCAAGAAATCCTTAAGCATTACAGTTTGGTAATGGCATATGGAAATGCAGATATTATCTTTAAATATTATACCTAATGGAACTGTTATAAAAGGCATTTTTGAATCTTCCTGCCGATGGGGAATTCGTAAGATAATAAACGTCCATTCGTCTTCTGTTTCTACACGCGGACGTTCATCAATATCGGCAATATCCGAAAGGAAATACTCCGGAACGTTAAGTGTTTTTTGTAAGTAATTATAGTCCTCGGTATCGGGACAATCAATTTTAATCCAACAATTTGGCTCCCACTTAGAAATAGTCTCTAGTCCAAAGGCTCCCCTTAGAAAAGTTTTCATGCTTTACCCTCCATTCATTATGAACAAAGGGATTCAGTCACGAAATGCCTCTGTTCAGATTTTAGTCCTTACTATGATAATCGTCCATTTTGAAATTAAAATGATTACAGCAACAAAAATAGATAAAAATAAAGAATATCGGGCTTTAAAAAAGAAAAAATAAAAATTTAAATTCTTTCAATATTCTAATATTTAGCCTTGCTTTTTAAATTAAAAGAATTACTTTTGCGGCGCAAACCAAAATCATTAAAAAAATGGACGAAGGCCCTGCGGATATATTTAGTTTATTATTAACCTGATGTAGTTAGGTTAGCATCCGCTTGTGCATGCTTCTTAATCTACATCATAAAAAGAAAAAGAAGCATATGAACTCTTTTATGACGTTCTATCTGAGCCGTGTAATCGGAAGAAAGATCTTTGATGTAAACGGACAGTATATTGGTATCGTAAAGGATCTGCTGGTTAATGCAGACAATACGAATCAGACTGAAAGACCCCTTGTTACAGGTATTAAAATAAAAAGTCCAGACAAAACCGGATTTTACTCTTTTGAGCATTTTAAAGTTCAGAAAATCAATGGTAAACTCAAGGTCAGCTGTTCTCAACTTATTCAATTATCACAGGAAAATATTGATAACGACCTCTATCTGGCCAGCGTAGTTCTCGACAAACAGATTGTTGATTTGAACGGAAGAAAGCTGGTTCGGGTAAACGACATCCGTCTTGTTTCAGTAGCCAATGGCACTTTTGCCGTTGCGGTTGATATAGGCATCGAAGGTCTGTTAAGAAGAATCGGGATTGCCAAACCGCTTAAGATTTTCCTTTCTTACTTTAAAGTGAATATCCCTGCCAAATTTATTTTATGGGAAGATGTTGAAGCTATCGACTTTTCAAATCTGAATATCAAGCTATCGAAAATTCACTCCAAGCTACAAACGCTTCACCCATCGGACTTAGCCGATATTATTGAGGATTTAGGCAAGAAAGCCAGTGCCGATGTATTCTTATCACTGGATGAAGAAAGGGCTGCCGACGTACTTGAAGAGATGGAAGCCGATGCTCAGGTGCATATCATTGAAAGTCTTTCTATTGAAAAGGCAGCCGACGTGCTCGACAAGATGCCGGCCGATGAAGTTGCCGATATCCTTAATGCTCTTGAGGAAGAAAAAGCCGAACTTCTTCTTAATGAAATGGAGAAGAAAACCTCCGAAGAGGTGCGTGAATTGCTTGATTATCCGGAAGATTCTGTGGGTAGTCTTATGGCAACCGAAATTATTTCTTTCAGTAAGGAAAAGACGGTTAATGATGTACTCAACGAATTGAGAGAGAAAAAGCCGGAAGCTGCCACATTATATAATTTGTTTGTAACTGACGAAAAAGAAGAATTGATTGCAACCGTGTCGTTAAGAGACATAGTCGTTTCCTCGCCCGAGGCCACAATCAACGAAATAATGAAGCCTTCGCCTGTTTGTCTGCGAGATGATCAGGATGTTGACGAGATTGCGGAAATTGTATCAAAGTACAATATGCTAGCAATACCTGTTGTGGATAATGCCAACGTACTACAAGGTATGGTTGTTATTGACGACGTAATTGAAGACTTAATTAACAAACGCAGAACTAACAAATAAGAAAAACAGCTATTTCTCATGTTTAAAAATAAAAAGAATATGTTTAGCCAGATTGCAATGTTTCTGGCTATCCTCGGACCAGGTATTATTACAGGAAGTGTAGATAACGACGCAGGTGGCATTACCACCTATTCTGTAGCCGGTGCTGTTTATGGGTATAATCTTCTCTGGACTCTTATACCATCATTCATTGTATTGATTGTTATTCAGGAAATGAACGCCCGCATGGGTATTGTTACCGGTAAAGGATTGGCCGATCTGATCCGCGAAAACGCCGGTGTAAAGGTTACTTTCTTTATTTTCATCGGTCTTCTTGTTGCTGATATTGGTAATACAACAACTGAGTTTGCCGGTGTAGCAGGAAGTATGGAAGTATTTGGTGTGAGCAAATATATATCTGTACCCATAGTGGGTATAATGGTGTGGGTACTTGTTGTAAAAGGCACGTACCAGATTGCAGAAAGGATATTCCTAATATTCAGTCTTTCGTTATTGATGTACGTGGTTGCAGCCATCATGGGTAAACCGCAGTGGGGAGAAATAGGACATGCAATGGTTCATCCCGATTTAAAGGTCAATTCTCAGAGCCTGGCTATGGTTATCGGTATTATCGGTACCACAATTGCTCCGTGGATGCAGTTCTACATGCAGTCGTCTGTTATTGAAAAAGGGCTGACCATGAAGAATTACAAATATTCTCTCATTGATATTGTTGTAGGATGTATTGCTACAGTAGTTGTTGCTTTCTTTATTATCGTGGCCTGTGCCTCTACCTTGCATACAAACGGAATACAGATTAACGAAGCTAAAGACGCGGCACTAGCATTAAAGCCTCTTGCCGGAGAATTGTCTTCTCAATTATTTGCATTTGGTTTATTTGTAGCATCTATCTTCTCGGCTACTATTCTTCCACTGGCAACTGCATTCTATGTGTGCGAGGCCTTCGGTTTTGAAGCTGGTATAGATAAGAAATGGGATGAAGCCAAAGAATTTTATATACTTTATACAGGTATTTTAATTTTCTCAGTTCTTATCATCCTGATTCCTAATGCACCGCTTATCGCCATTTCATTGTGGTCACAGGTTATCAATGGAATGCTTCTTCCGGTTGTGCTTATCTGTATGATTCTGCTTGTAAACAACAAGAAGATAATGGGTAAATACGTAAACAAGCCTCTTAATAATATTATCGGATGGGGTACAATAACCATCCTGATTGTTCTGTCTGTAGTGCTACTTGTGTTACCGTTATTCAGCAAATAAAAAATATTTTCCATATAATTGAAAATAAATAGCGTTAGGCTTATAAAATATTAATAGGGAGAACAAATGGATAATTTCAGATGTTTTCCCTTAAATAATTTATAAGTTCTAAGCTCTTATTTAAAAATAAACAGTTATTTTTATTTCAAATATAAAGTAACTATGGAAAAATTCAACGATGTAATAAAAAGCAATAATCCGGTATTAGTTGATTTCTTTGCTGAATGGTGTGGACCATGCAAAACAATGAAACCCATTCTGGAAGATTTAAAAAAGCAAATTGGTGATTCTGCCAGAATCATCAAAATAGATGTGGATCAAAATGAAGATCTCGCTGCAAAATACCGCATTCAGTCAATCCCTACCTATATGATATTCAAAAACGGCGAACCATTGTGGAGGCAATCGGGAGTTATGCAGGCTGAAGATCTAAAAGAAATAATAGAAAAATATAAATAAGATTACATGAAAAAGATACTAATAATTGGGACTATAGTTGTTATTGCTATAGTTACTTATTCGTTTGCCATTCCTCAAGGTGAGAAGAAAGACAAACCGGAAAAAGGAGTCGTTATTCAGATGAACAACGACTTATACCTGAAAAACGTAGCCGATTACAATAATACAAAAGAGTGGAAATTTAAAGGAGATAAACCGGTAGTTATTGATTTCTATGCAGACTGGTGTGGTCCTTGCAGAATGGTAGCTCCGTTGATGAAAGAATTGGCAAAAGAATACGAAGACCAGATTGTAATTTACAAGGTAAACGTTGATAATGAAAGTGAATTAGCAACCGCTCTTGGTATCAAAAATCTGCCTACCATATTGTTTATTCCCCAAAAAGGTGATCCTCAATTAATTGTAGGATCGGCAGACAAGTCTACCTTTAAAAGAGCTATTGATCAGGTTCTTCTTGGAAAACCAGCAAAATAAAATCTTATCCTTATTTCTGAAAATATTATTTAAGCAAATAACTAGAAAATCATTCAAAACCTATATTCTGCCTTTAACAAGATTAAAGTAGGCACAAGTTTATATCGAGTTTCCATCGAATAAAAATCATTTACTAAATAACTAGTAAACATTCTAGTATTTGTTAAATTATTAGCAGAAAGCAAAAATGAAAGCTTATTCTTTTTAACTACATATCTTGCTACAAAATCATGGAATGAATAGATTTTATTCGAGCCAATATTATTAAGTTTATATAATTCAGATGTAAAAGAAATATTAAAAGAATTATTAAACACAAAAGAAATATCTAAAAAAGTCTTGTTATTTGTGACTGATTTAATATAAGTTGATTTTATACAGCTAGTGCTCCACTTTGTACCAACATGGAAGTTAAACAAACTATGAAAACTTGATCTTAGCTCAACACCGTAGTTATAATTAAAAACTTTAATCTTTCTCAGATCTTCATTATTAATCTTACTTTGAGAATTTGATTTATCAGCAGAAAATATTAATTTAAGATTTGTTGATATCGGATTTAGAAATTTATCTACTGTAGCTGATAAATTCAAATTATGCTGATTTTTAGCTATCGCCTTTTCTGATAATGAATAATCAGAAGTAAGAGTTGAATTTAAAAAGTAATAGCATGGACGTCGCTTATATAGAACCATTATATTTGCAAAAAACTCATCACTCCAATTACCTAATTGATAGTTTAACAACGCCAAGGAACTACCTAGTTGATTAAGTTCGCCAGTGCCCTTATTTAAGGAATTAAAGCTTGTTAGTATATAATGGCTGTAGTTATCAGCTATGTTAACATTTTCGTAGTTATATAAATACGAAGCTCGTAGAATCTGTCTTTTCTTTATTCGCCATTCAAAACTTAAAGAAGGATTCATATTAAATGGCTGTTTCCTTTTCTTTAACTCATAATCTGTCAAAAAAAATAAAATTATTATTGAGTCCAAGTTCTGCTGAAACAAGTATCTTCTTATAAGATAAACTGTATTTTGAATTAAAAAAAAGATTATTCGCAACACAAATTACATCATTTTCATATTTCTCAATATCTTTCATTGTAGTCTTATCTTGAATAAATGAGTCTAATACATCTTTTCTATAAGAATTACCAAGATGAAATTCAAAAAAAATGATATTATTTTGTTTTTTCATATAACAAATATCTACTCCAATAAATTTCATTCTATTATGAATGTATTGCCCAATTTCATCAGCCTTTTGAATATCAGGAAAAAGACGGGCATTAAATGGAGAGTTATTTGCATTATAATTTTGAGGAATTTTATCCTGAATATAATTTGTTGTAATTTTTAATATTTGTTTATTCTTTGCCCTATACACAAATCGTATCTTCTGATTAAATAAAGTTCGATCTGTTTCCAAATGCTCTGCAACCTCTATGTCATTAAACAGATTATTATTAAGTCCTATATCGTATTCATTACGATAATTTGTTAAGATCTCTAAAATACTATTTAAATAAATATCATACGTAAGATCGACTTTTCCATAGCCAATCTTTGAATTACTGTGCAGTTTGGAATCAAGTGTATTTGTAAATGATAAGTTCTCAGTTCTATAATATCCAGAGGAATAACTAGTAAAATTATTTTTATTACGATCTGTCAAAAAAGACATTTTAATTTTAAGCTTTTGTAATGGCTTTAGTATCGTATTTAAAGAAAGAAGATTTGTATTATTAAAATTAGTTCTTTTGCTCTCAAAACTCAATGGATCACTGGCAAATCTCATAAATCTAAAGGCAGATTCTCCATCCCCAATTTCATCTAAATTTTCTAACGAATTATTTGCAGCATAATCACCTATATCATATCCAACATTGTTTGTATTTGCTAAAAGATAGTATTTATCCTTTTTTCCAAAATTCATTAAATTACCTTGGGCATCGTGTTTACTAAACTTATTCAACCCCAAGCCTATATCAGTATTTCCAAACCACTCCCTCTTATTCTCATCTTTCAGCTTTAGATTTAAAGCAATTTTATCACTTTGTTCTATATCTTTCAATAGCTTATTATTAGAATATCGTTTCAATAGTTCAATTTTATCTATAGAACTAGATAACATACTTTTTGTTAGAAGCTGATATCCTTTTTCAAAAAAATCATCTCCTTCAACCATTACTTTTTCAATTTCCTTACCAGCAATACTAATACGTCCATCCGAATCAATATGCAAACCCGGCAAATTCTTTAGCAAATCTTCAACAACATGTTCATTTCCTTTTGTGAAAGATTTTGCGTCGAATATAATTGTATCCTTTTTAATAATTATAGGAGAATTAGGATGAATAACGACCTCTTTTAGTTCTACTAAAGTATTAGACAATACTGCATTTTGGGAAATTTCGGAATTGTTTCTATCTATGAAAATTGGTATTGTCTCCGTTTTAAATGACAAAGCAGAAAAAGATATATTATAACAGCCTGCTGTATTGATAGAAAGGCTATAATAGCCCTCTTTATTCGTCTGGGTATATTTTACGATTTTTGCATTAACGGAATCTTTTAATATTACGTTGCAATATGGAACAGCAGTCAGATCCAGGCCTTTTACGCACCCTGAAAGTTTTACCTGTGCCCCCAAATTAAGACTTATAAAAAAAAGAAAAAAAGAAAAACAAGAATTACTCTTCATCCAACTCGATACTTTTAAAATCAGATTTTGTAACTCCTATTTTGAATTCGCGATCCATTTTAGACGATATTCTACTTAATATATCAGATATGCTTTTCTTACATAATGCATTAAATTCTTTACGAGTAATATATTTATATTCAGGAATAGAATCTGAAATAAGGCAAGTACTATTTATTATTTTTTTTGCGTAAAAACGAACTTCATTCTTATCATCACAAACTTCTAAAATAGCTCCAGGCAAACCATGAAGTTTCCACGGTCCAAAATTACAAGATATATCTTGGGTAAACCATGCTATATAGTTTCTACCTTTAAACTGACATACAGCTTTTGTGCAAAGATGGGAGTCTATTTTTTTTGTTTCATTCATTATCTCCCAGTCAATCTTTCTTAAGCTATCTTTTATTAAATATTTTCTATAATGATCTAAGCTTGCCTCCGACTCAATGATTGAATTAGTTTCCCTGTCTGTTTTTACAAAAAGAAGTGTTGTATCATTTACTACAGAAAAAAGATCGTCAGAATCGTCCTCTTTTGAAATATCTTGCTCCATATTAACGGATCTATATTCAAAGTGTGATTTCGTTTCATTAAAAAAAAGTGAAGATACAAAATTACATTGACCATTAAAGTTTAATTGCATAGAATAGTCTATACGAATTGGATAGGGTGCAAGATTCTGGCTATATGTAATAGAGAAGAACAAACTAAAAAAAAATGATAACAGATATTTCATATTTGTATTTTTATCTAAGGCTGAATTTCTATAAAATAATTATCTATATTAAATTATTAAGAAATTCAGCCTTAGTGTATTACTATAAAATTTTTACGAAAGTAACTTTTTTACCTCTGCTACTAGTTGGGTAGCCATTTTCCGAGCTTCAGCTCTAACTCTACTACAAGGTCCTGTTACGGTTGCTGTTACTGCAATAGTATTAGACCCTACACCAGCTGTAACAGTTACTGAAACAGTGCATTCAAGTTCAGCAGCCTGTGATTCATCTGTTTTTTGCTCTGGATACATGTTCTCAATACTAGTATCAATTTTATTCGCAATCTCAGACGACGATAAATTTGAAATATCTCCTAAGTTTACTGTTAAAGCTAACTTATTTTCCAAGTTTGAACTAAAGTTACTTTGTGAAACTTTATCTGCAGCAAATAATGTAGATAATGAAGCAGATAAAAAAGTAAATGCCAATAACAAAAAGATTTTTTTCATAATTGACTTTTTAAAAAGTTAATTATACATATTCATTAATATAAAAGAAAAGACACAAATAGTATCAAAATAAAACTAAAATAAATTATGCATATATATAAATACATAAAATATTGATTTAAAGATAGAATCTATTGATATATGAAGTAAAATATATTAATTCATATTTAGATTTCCAAATCTAATACAATAAATATAGTTCTAGCAAAGTAATATAATACTTTAACATTTTACAACAATTTGGAAAATTAAATCTCCAGGTAATAGTAATATATTTATTCAATATAGAGAGTGTTATCAGATCTGTTTTTAAGTTTAAATATAAAACTATTTCTGTAATATATGACGAAAAGCATCGAGAGGGTGATGAAAAAGCATTCGGGGACCGGAGAATTTCATCACTCTCTTTATTTTTTCCCGCATCACTGGCTTATAACAATGGGTTGCACATTTACCACAAGCACCCTTTTTATCTCCATACTTACATTTGTCTAACCTCAACAAAGCATAATCAAGCAACTCTCTGCATTCATCGCAAAGTTCTTCCTGATCATGCTTCGACCTGCAATAGATTCGGATCATCTTTTCTACTATCCTCTTTTCATAAACAATTTTACCCATTAAACCTCTATCTGATTACGAATTTATAAAATGCAAAAATAAAGTATCCTGCTAAGAATTACAAGGAAATAGATCTTTAGTGCAATGATTGAGCTAAGCTAAACTTAAATATCAGGATACAACAAATGAAGACTGTACAGATTATCAAAATAAGGTGTACATCTAAAAATAAGAAGGTCTACTCCTTTTATAAATAGGAAGTAGACCTTAAAACAAATCTAATATAATGCAATCTATTAGCTCTGGTTATTATTTGAAGTATCTGTTATATAAACCTTCAAATCCTTTACCATGACGAGCTTCGTCTTTACACATTTCATGAACAGTGTCGTGAATAGCGTCTAAGTTTAATTGTTTTGCACGTGTAGCAATACGCTTTTTATCTTCGCAAGCGCCTTGTTCTGCATCTTTACGTTTCTGTAAGTTTGTTTTAGTATCCCAAACAACATCACCTAGCAATTCAGCAAATTTTGAAGCATGTTCAGCTTCTTCCCATGCATATCTTTTGAAAGCTTCGGCAATTTCAGGATATCCTTCACGATCAGCCTGGCGACTCATAGCTAAATACATACCAACTTCTGTACATTCTCCCATGAAATGATTGTTAAGGTCTTTAATCATTTCTTCGTCGCAACCTTTTGCAACACCAACAACGTGTTCGTCAGCAAAAGTTAAAGCACCTACAGTTTCTTCTACTTCTACAAACTTGCTGGCAGGAGCCTTGCATAATGGGCATTTTTCTGGAGCTGAATCACCTTCATGAACGTAACCGCAAACTGTACATCTAAATTTTTTCATTTTCGTTGTGTTTTAATGAGTTAATCAATATTTTTATCGTTTTAGGCAATTCTTACAAATGCCTTTAAAATAGTAATGTATTTCTGTTATAACATGCCCGTCCGAGTTCAAACCACTAACTTCCTGCTCTGATGAAGATATAGGTAAATCATAAATCTTCATACATTTTTTACACAGAAAGTGGGAATGAGGTGAAGTATCACCGTCGAAACAAACATTATTTTCATCAATAGTGAGCATCAATGCAGCTCCTTGTTCTGCCAGAAGTTTCAGCGTGTTGTACACTGTTGTTTTTGACAAAGTTGGTATTGATTTACTTAGAGCTGAATAAACAACATCAGCACTTGGGTGCGTACGATGTTTCAACAAATAATCCATTATGGCAATTCTTTGCACTGATGGCTTAATGTTATATGTAATTAATTTATCGTATGCATTCATTTCTTTTTAGTTTTACTTCCAAAATTGTAATCATTACAATCTTATAACGATTGCAAAGGTAGAAACATTTCTGAATCTACCAAAGAATTTTGAATTATTTTTTTATTTAGCCTTGCTTTTGATAAATAGAAGGTGCCATGCCAAACTGTGATTTAAAGCATTTACTAAAGTAGAAAGGATCGTTAATTCCCACTTTATAAGACACTTCGGCTACAGTCAGGTTTGTAGAGATAAGCAATTCCGCAGCTTTCTTCATACGAATAATCCGAAGATATTCATTTGGAGAATGCCCTGTGATACCTTTTACCTTTTTATAGAATACCGTTCTACCCAATTCCATTTTTGCAGCAAAATCATCAACTGAGAACTCTGCATTTGCAATTTCTCTTTCCAGAATTTCATGCAGTTTGTCAATAAATTCTTTATCTCTGTCTGTAGAACAGATGGCTGGACGCTTTACTCCTGGTTCACTTGAAAACTTATCTCTAAGTTTTTCACGCTGTTCAATCAGCTTAGTTATACGAGTTAATAGTAATTTAACGCTGAAAGGTTTAGATATGTAGGCATCAGCACCACTTTCAATTCCCTCTAAATGATTTTCGGGAGTACCTAATGCTGTAAGCAAAATAATAGGAATGTGACTGGTCTGCAAATCTTCTTTCAGTTTCTTTGTAACATCATATCCATTCATTCTCGGCATTAACACGTCACACACAATTAAATCTGCATCATATTCTTGCAGCTTTTCAATTCCGGCAAGACCATCTTCGGCAGTTTCAACTTCAAAATAAACACCGATTTCTTCTTTTAAGAACTGACGTACATCGTTGTCATCCTCGATAATAAGTATTTTGTAATTATTTAAAGGAGCCGCAGCCGCCATTTCCTGAGATTCCTGAGCTGTGAGCTTCACATTATTCATGATATGCTCCTCTTTCAATAACACATTATTAGGAATCAGGAAGTCTGTTTCATTATAAACTTTTTCATCCAAAGGCAGAGTTACATTAAATACAGACCCGCCACCTACATTTTCCTCATACCAGATTGTGCCTTTATGCACCCCTACCAGCTCATGAACAAGATGAAGACCTATACCTATACTATTACCTGAGAAATTACTTTGCATAAAACGGTTGAATAGTTCCGAACGTTTTTCCTTAGGAATACCTACTCCGGTATCTTTAACCTGTATAAGAAGATTATTCTTTACATTATCTACAGTAACAATCAAACTCACTGTCCCCTTAGAAGGTGTATATTTAAAGGCATTTGAAAGTAAATTATAGACTATCTTATCAAGTTTTTCCTTATCTATAAACATTTTACAAGAATCTACTGATGAATTAAACTGAAAATCCATATTCTTTGATTCCGAAGTGTCGTTAAAACTCAAGAATATTTCATTTATAAATGCAATAACATCCGTATTTTCCAATGAAAGTGCCAGTTTATTATTCTGCATCTTTCTGAACTCGAGTAACTGATCTATTAATCGAACCATACGGTTTGTACTTTTCTCCATTGTTTGCAATGGATGTTCTAATTCACCAGGAACATGCTCCATACGCTGAATTCTCTCCAAAGCTCCTTTTATAAGAGTTAGCGGTGTACGGAATTCATGAGAGATATTGGTAAAGAATACCAGTTTATAATCTGTAAGTTGTTTTTCGACCTGAATCTTATTATGAAGTCGTGTAAAGTCACGTGCTATTTTATAAGCAAAATATAAAGCTGCTCCAAAAACAATAATATAAATGAGGAAAGCCCATGTAGTGCGCCAAAAAGGTGGAGCAATTTCAATATCGAGCGTTGTTATCCGGGAATCCCACACACCCGAACCGTTACACACTTTTACCTTTAATAAATATTCACCCGGAGGCAGATTTTTGTATGCAGCAAAGTTCAAAGATGTAGGCACACTCCAATCTTTATCATAATTTTCAAGCTTATATGAGTATCTTGTAAGTTCTGATTCATAGAAATTAAATGAAGAAAAATCGAGCACAAAAGAATTCTGAGAATAGTTCAGCTTTATCTTGTCTGAATAAGATATTGATTGTTTCAATGGAGAATCCTGATCTTCCGGACTAACATTAATACCATTAATCTTAAGACTGGTAAATACAACCGGAGAAGAAGTGAAAGGTCTTTTTATCTTCTTGGAATCGAATACTATTAAACCATAATTTGTTCCAAAAATAAGTTTTCCATCAGCACATGTACTGGTACTGTTTTCACCATAAACATTACCTAACGCATAACTTGAGAAAAAATAATTCTCAAAAATCTTTGTTTCCGGATAAAACTTAGACATTCCATATTCTGTAGCAATCCATAAGTTACCGCTTTTATCTTCGTTTATTGACTGAACAACATCATTCACTAATCCATTCTGGGTTGTATAATGGTCAAAAACAATCGATTGATAATCTTTGCTTAACTGACAAGTACTAAATCCGGCACCCGAAGTTCCAATCCATATACGTCCGTTCTTATCTTCCATAATGGAACGAATTTCGTTACTCTTTAGCTTGCCATTATTATAGTTGAAGGTATAATAAGCTCTTGGATTCTTTATTAGTAGATCGGGGTTAAAAACATAAACACCGGCACTGGTTCCCATCCAAATCATTCCATTTCGGTCCTGTAAAAGAACTCTAACCTGCTTCTGGCCATAGAACTGATTTAAGAAATGCTTAAAAATATACTTGCCATTCTGTGGTACAGCCAAATCAAGCCCACCACCAAATGTAGCAATCCACATTCTTTTTTTACTGTCTTTTAATATAGCAAAGATATTATTCTCAGAAATTGAATTAAGATTATTTGAATCATGTTTATACCAAACGTTATCAATACATAATCCGTCTCCCCGGCTTCCAATCCATATCTTCCCTGAAGCATCTTCTTTTACTGCGTAAATGTTTGTATGAAAATTATGCATTACCAACTTCATATTTAAATGAGAGTTGTAAACATAAACAGATCCTTTTCTGGTACCTATCCATATATCTCCATTATTCATCTTCGATATCATTCGAATGGTATTTGAACGGTCGGATAAAGATTTATCTTCCGGATAAATACGGTTAGTACTTTCATTCAGAACTGTAATTTTAGAAAGTCCCGCAAATTCAGAGCTCACCCAGATTTCGCCAGATTTATCTTCCATAACGTACTGAAGAAAATCAGAACTTATATGACTAAAGCCATCAATATTAGAAGTAAAATGATCTAATTCATCCTTTGCAATATTGTAAGCAAACAAACCATTACCATAAGTTGATATCCATATTATATTTCTGGAATCTTGTACAAAATGGTATCGTTCATTATCGATATAGTTTATTTTATTTTGTGGAATAAGCTGGAAGCTTTTTACTTTTTTTGTGCGAACATTAACATACCACACTTTACCTGTATGGTTATATACCCAGCAGTTACCTTTATTATCGATCAGAGTAGAACCCGAAAGAATTGTTTCATTAAATAAACTATTATTCTTATATAATTTTTTGGTATCAAAATTAAATACATAGATACCATTGCTGGTAAAGATTATCCATTCGTTATTTAATTCGAGACAGCCGGTAGGAGTTGCAATTCCTTCGACAAGAGAAGACGAGGCAATAGATTGTAACTTATTACTAACAGGATTATACCAAAGAATTTCATTTCTGTCGGTTAGAAAATAAGTTTGTCCTTTGTAAGTTGACAACTTGAAATACGATCTACTGCGATCTACTACAGTACTACTTCCTCCAGTTACTTTTGTAAGTCCACGCTGTGTTCCAATCCATATATTTCCTCTTGAATCTTCAGAAACAAATACGACCAAATCACTTGTCAGGTTTCCATTCTTTTTCTTATAAGTAACAGACGTGAAAGCGCCATTTTCATATTTCACCTGCCGGCAACCATTTCCGGAATGCCATAACCATACATCTCCGTTTTTAGCAATATACTTTTTAGAATAGCTTTGTTTTAATTCTCCCTTTCCAGTGAAATCGACAAAGCAATCGTGCTTTAAATCATAGCAACTATAAAGCTCTGCAGAAGTATTTATCCATAAGAAACCATTTTTATCTTCTTCCAGATCATAAATCCGATGGTCTACCAAAGAGAGATTATTTCCAAACTGCGGTTTAAAGGTAAGAAATGAGTTTCCATCATAACGGCATAAGCCATTAAGAGTACCCATCCAAATAAAGCCTTTACTATCCTGAAAAATATATCGAACAGAATTGTTAGCTAAGCCATTACTTGTAGTAATCTGTTTGGAGCGTATTTCTATTGACGCAAAAGAACGCAGTATAAAGAATAAAAAAAGAAGTAAAAAAAGGGATTGCTTTTTCATGTTAAAAACATTAAGATTATATTGCTAAGCAAAAGTATAAAAAATAATCATTAGCTTTTGCCTAACAATATAAATCTTTTCAGAAAGTAAAAGTCTAAATCGTATTATTAACAAACTTCATCTAAAATACAATATCAATCCATGTGAAAGACTTCCTTCAGAGGTATTGAAACCGGAGAATTATCCGGATTTGTATCCATTATATCGGCCATGTAATCCCACCATTTCTGAACAATCGGGTTATCTCCCTGATCTTGTGAACTACCACCTTCTGTTTTTTGACATGCAAAAAGAATATTTGTATCCTTATCCCAATAAATAGAATAATCTGAAACGCCACCCTCCTGAAGCATTTTTTTCAATTCAGGCCAGATTGCCGCATGTCTTTTTTCATACTCTTCTTCGAAGCCAGGCTTCAGATACATTTTAAAAGCTTCTCTTTTCATTGTGTTTTTCTTTTTAATTTGTTTTTATCTTAGGTTAATGTAAACAGGTTTATCTCTGTCACATTTAATTTCTCCATTTTCATATTCTAGTTTTCCTACCTGAACGGAACTACGTCTGGTTTGGTAATTATCTAATTTACCGGATGGTGTAGCCACTCTTCCCGGATGTGTAAAATAGAAAATATACGCATTACCATTATTCACAACCACATCTGCATGTAAACCATTGGTTCCATCATCAATTCCTTTACCGGGTTCTTTAAGAATATTATGCTCCTGACGTCTCCAGTTTTCCATATCATCTGATGAATAAACAGCCTGTCCGTTCCAGTTATCTACAATCATAAAATACTTTCCTTTCCATGCAAAAACCTTAGGCCCCTCACCTGCACGATCGCCAATAACTTTTCCTTTATTTTCCCATGTATTCAGATCCTTGCTTTGTGCGTAATAAATAGATTTATGATCTTTTTCATTGTTGTAATACATACGCCACATTCCATCTGGAGCTTTAACAATGCAAGCGTCAATCACTTTATCCGAAGCTAAAGATATTTTAGAATTAAATTTCCAGTCTACCAAGCTTGAACTTGTAAGGTGAACTATCTCTCTTGGATGACTCCAGTCTGTAAAGATACCGGGAACAACAGTAAGGAACATGTGATAAATTCCATTATTCTCAACAATATCCGGAGCCCAGTAAGTTACATCTTTTGAACCATAATTAATATTGGCTGTGCCACGATACTTCCATGAAGTGCCATCTGTTGATTCAGCAATGCCGATCGGAGTTCCATGCACCCAGTCAACACCCTTGCTATTAGTCATATTTGCCCGTCTATTTGTATAGAACATAAACCATTTTTGTTCTTGCTTATTCCATACAACAATAGGATCAGCAGCTCCATCGTAAACCGGATCTTTGAATAACGGCTTATCAGCAGCTTTATAATCTTTAGATAAAGCTGCCTTATTTACGTATTGATTTAAAGGGCAGTTTGGTAAATCAAGTACCCCTTCAACAGCTGACTTTGCGTTTAAAATAGCTCCATCAAAAGTAGTATGAACATTATCTTTATAATAAGCTTTTGTTTTTTCTATTCCAAGAGACTCGAACTTACGGGCACTACGATCATTCACGTCAATATAATATGCGCCTTCTTGTTCTGCAACCTCTTTTGACCATTTACCATAAGTTTCGTCGCAACGATCCATCTTTTCTCCTGTCCATCTATTACCTGGTGTATGAGAAAGTACAATAGGTATAGCACCATGTGCTTTTGCCTGGCGAATATACAAACGCAGATAATGTCCAAAAGTAAACACCTCTTCAGGGCCTCCGGTACGTTCCATTATTACAGTTTCTGAATCTTCACCACTACCTTTCAAAGAAGCACGGGCACGACCGGTATTCAACGGACCACAATCATTATGTCCAAATTGAATTATAAGATAATCTTCTTTTTTAATACCTGAAAGAACCTTTTCCCATAAACCAGCCGTTAGAAAAGTACGACTGCTCATTCCACCAAGGGCATGATTCTCTAGAGTAATTTTGTTTGTATCAAAGAAATTATCAAAAAAAGCAGCCCATCCCCACATGTCGCCATCACCTTTTCCCTGACCATTTTTCGCTGTTGAATCACCAATTACAAATATAACAGGGGCATTTTCAGTTTTTCTGCTACTGCCAGCAATAATTGTTTCAGGACTTCCAACATTTGCATCTGCACTAAAAATTGGAGAAGTTGTATTCTGCGGAGTTGTATAATATTGTACTGCACTATCATTCATTCTAGGATACTGACTATTCAATAGTTTAATCATTTCTGCACCTGCCCATATAACAGGTCCGTAACCATGAGCTGCGAATGTATTTACCGGACGATAACAGTAATACGCCGGATCAAATCCCATACCCGTACCCACACACGTACCTTCAACTTCGCCTTGTGCATTAATCTTTGTAGAAATAGCATGCCATCCAAGTTGAGCAACCGGACCATAAGCCACAGCATCTACCCATCCCCTATTTATTGCATGAGCAATACAATAAACGTATATTGCAGTAGCAGAAGTTTCCAGATAAGAATCATTTCTGTCCAGAAGCTGGTGCCAAAAACCTTCACCTGATTGACATGCAGCCAAACCAGCTATATGAGCTTGCAATTGTTCCATTATTGCATCATACTGAGGATGAGACTGAGGCAATACATCAAGAGTCTCTACTAATGTAAGTAAAGCCCATCCATTGGCTCTTGCCCAATGAAAAGAAGGATGTTGCTTCATACCCTCTACCCAGCCATGACGATAAAGTCCTTTCTCTTTGACAAACATTCGTGATGAAAATTGCAGAATCTGCTTTACTGCTTCATTATAATATTTCTCTTCTCCTGTAAGTTTACCCATTTGAGCAATAGCAGGCACAGACATAAACATATCGTCCAGCCAAAGCGTATTTTTCTGAGGACGATTACGTGCAAAGGTTCCATCTGAAAGACGATATTCATGATACATTATGTAATTCATGTAATTGTTGATCAATGGATTAAGCTGTAATGAAGTATTCAGTCTGCTGGCTTTAATCATAGCCGCACACATAGCTCCTGCATCATCAAGAGCATGAGGAGCAAGGATTTGTCTCATCTGAGGATCTGTTGATCCTGTATTTTCCAATACTTTTTTAAAAGATGGAGCTACTTCAGATAAAAAGCGAAATCGATTATAAACATAGTCGGAAAAGCGACTATCACCTGTTGCCAGACCAGCATCAAGCATTGCAGCATAAGTTACTCCCCATTCATAGCTGGCAAGTCTGAAAGCTCCTTTATCTAACTGAGCATTCTCATCAATTTTACTATAATCGGTTATAGTTTTTTGCGTGTTTTTATCAATAACCCGCGCTGGAGTTTCAGTTTCTAGATAAGTAAGAACACGGGAAAGATCTTTTTTTATTGCCCCCGTTGAAAGTTCGCCGTATGGAACTTTGTAAGCAGGTTGCAATAAATGAAGAGGTGAATTGGAATCGTTTATTTTTTCTTTTTTCTGAGCATACAATGAAAATCCAGAAGTTATTTGCATTGCAGCAATCAGTAGTATTACTTTTTTCATATACATGTATAAACTTTTATTTGGATAAAATTAATACTATTTATTCAAATTAAAATCATATCCTCTAAATACACCTTTCAAATCAGGACCAAAATAGAATCCAGGTTGAGTTGGCTGATTATATGCCACATTCTGAGTTGCAATACTAATGCGATAAACAGGATCTTCAAGGAATGTGTGAAAACGATACTCTGTAGGAATAGTTGAAACATATAACCTCAAAGCACTATTGTCTGAAGTTCTGAGCAATACTTCTTCTCTCCAGTCGCCAACAATATCTCCCTGCAAGCAAGGGGTTGACTTTGTTCCATTATTCCAGGAACACCCATCGGCAACAAAAAGAGGTCGACATTCACCTTCATTCCAGTAATATTTACTAATTGTAATCTTATCAAGAAGCTCACGCAATAAATCACCATCCCACCACACTGCAGAATTTACAGGAAGTGTTTTTTTATCAGGATTAACTACCCCACCTTTTATATTGCGTATTCCACCACTTTCCAATGACCACATTTCAACTCCCGGATTCCATGGATCTATGTCAGCAGCCATTGCACGCCCTACATCAACAGAACTCTTTACCTGAAAAATAACTTTTCCAGTGCGCGCATCTCTGAAAGAAGATCCATCGCGTTTGTTCTCATGACAATCCCACACCTGAAGCTCTTTACTTGAAGGATCAAAAGCTGTCATATGCATTGCATCACCATGTCCCATTCCAGTAGTGTACAGTCCTTTACCATTATTGTCTATGGCACAAGCTCCATAGATAATTTCATCACAACCATCACCATCTACATCACCAACACGAAGATTATGATTTCCTTGTCCAGCATAACCTTCATTTCCTGGAATATTTGAATCAAAGGTCCAACGATTTTTCAACTCTTTCCCATTCCAGTCAAAAGCTGCAAGCACAGTACGTGTGTAATATCCACGACACATTACAACACTTGGGTGAACTCCATCCAGATAAGCTACACAAGCCAGGTAACGATCTGATCTGTTAGCATGATCATCACCCCATCCCATTAGATTTCCACGTTGCGGAATATAATCTATTGTAGACATGGCAGCTCCTGTCTGTCCATTAAAAACTGTCAGATACTCAGATCCGGTAAGGATGCGACCGCTTTCCGCACGATAATCAGCAGTTGCATTTCCTATTATTTGGCCTTTGCCATCGACAGTTCCATCAGAGGTTTTCATCACAACCTCAGCTTTATTATCTCCATCCAGATCAAAAACCATAAATTGAGTATAATGAGCTCCTGCACGGATATTCTTTCCCAAATCAATTCTCCAAAGTTTTTCTCCGTTAAGGCGATAACAATCAAAATATACATTGCCGGTATATCCATTGTGTGCATTATCATGAGCATTGGAAGGATCCCATTTCAAAATAATTTCATATTGGCCATCTCCGTCAACATCTCCAATACTAGCGTCATTCGGAGAATAAGTATACTTTTGACCATCCGGTGTAATACCGTCAGCAGGCTTATCAAGAGGTATATTTAAATAGCCAACAGGAGCATTGGCTGGAAGTGTATATGAACCTGATAACTCTTCACTCTCTTTTCCCTTAATTACTGATTTTACAGTATAAACCCTCTTTGCGGAATCCGGATCAGAATCTCTGAAGAATGTACCTTTTACAATAGGTTCCTTAGTTATTTTTATTCCATCGCGATAAACATTAAAACCTACATTCATCGGATCAGAAGAAAGATATCTCCATGAAACAAAAACATCCTTTGAATTTTCACGAACAGCTACTATTCCTCGTCCAAGCTTTTCACGCTTCATTGTAGAAAAGTTATAGTTAGGCTGAGCTGTCATCCATAAAGAGGATAATAAAAGCAGTGTTGTTAGAACTTTTTTCATTATTTATTCTATTAAATTTTAGGTAACAATTTATATTTTTTTCCTGTTTTAGTATTTAACTGTAAAAGTTATCACTTGGATTCAAAAATAGTTCATATTACTATATCAGGAAATGTATTTACGTACAAATACATGTAAAAACAAGCAAAACTAAGTTATTAAAATAATAAAGTGAATCCAAAAGTTATATTAAACTTTCAGATTCACTTTATTATTTTACATGAATGTACATTTGAATGGACTTTTTACAGGATAGAAAGTTTTAACCTATTTCATGTGATTACATAATCCTTTTAATCTCAAATCCTTAATTCCTTCAGCCACAAATTTTGCTATTTGCATAGCTCCTGCCTCTAAAGAATGAGTATCATCCTTAGATCCATCGGGTTTTGAGGAATCAACTCCGGGTTCAAGCCACATATAGAGAGACTTTGATTTTTCATCCCCCAACTTTAATACTAGGTCTCTTGTCTTTTGGTTGACATCAATCAGAGGCACATTATATTCTTTTGCAACTTCACGCGTAATACCCGGATATTGCTTGAGGCGATCGTCTACTAAAACTCCATCTTTAAATGTCCGCATAACTACAGGAGTGAGAAGGATTGAATTTGCTTTCTTCTGACGAACATCTGTAATAAACTTAATGAGGTTATTTTTGAAGTCTTCGGGCGAAGCATGGCGTTCAGGTTTATTGGAAGTATCATTATGTCCGAATTGAATAATTACCCAGTCGCCTTTTCTTATATTCGAAACTATTTCAGTCCATCGTCCTTCATCCTGGAAAGACTTTGTACTTCTTCCAGCTTTTGCCTTATTAACCACTTCGACCTTATCATTAAAATACAGAGATAAGAATTGCCCCCAACCTCTCTGTAATGTTTTTGTTGTATCGTATGACTGCGCTGTTGAATCGCCGGCAATATAAATACGCACTTTATTTGGTACACTTTGAAAACTAAGTAATACAGGGATTAAAATCAGTAATAAAATTCTTTTCATAATATTGCGATATACATTATTTATATATATTCTGTGCAAAAGTAGTTCTTTCCAGATTCTGGTTAACAATATAAAATCTCGACTAATAAAGCGGTAAAACAACAATCACCACTTTTTTACATAACATAGGCAAAGTTAAGGCTTTTAAAAATTACCAAAAATGTAAATTAGTACAAACAGATGGAATAAATGGCTATTTTCAATAGAAAAAGCGCAGGAAAACAGACAAATATTACAAGAGATAAATTCATTAAATACAGAAATAATAAAAGGTATTATTCTTTGCGAATAAGCATTAATAAATAAAACATATAAACGAAATAGTAAATCTTATATTAAAATCGATTTTAAAAAGCAGATTGAATAATAACCATGTGCACTCATTTTTTATTCATAAATGAATTCTTTTAGATATATTCGTATAATATTCCATTTAAAGACTTAATAATTAAGTCTATTTTTGCTTACATAATTTTACAAACAAACTTTTTTAATATTATTATAACATAAAAATTTATATATATGAAGAAAATATTGGTTTCAATATTACTACTTGGATTAGCATCGGTTCACACACCGGCTCAAACAGTTCCTGATCAGAAAGAAACTCTGAAAACAACAATTTTGGTGAACGATTATTTCATGAAGAAATATGCAGACTGTACCACCCCTACTTATGTTGGAAAATTAAGATCCAGTAACCTTTGGACTCGTGCTGTATATTATGAAGGACTAATGGAACTGCATAAAATATACCCACGCGAGGATTATTATGATTATGCATACACATGGGCATCTTTCCACAAATGGACTCCAAGATATGGAAATACAACCAGAAATGCCGACGACCAGTGCTGCGGACAAACTTATATTGATTTATATAACATTTGCCCTTCTCCTGAGAAAATTAAAAATATAAAGATAACAATGGACATGCTGGTTAATACTCCACAGAATGATGACTGGTCGTGGATTGATGCCATTCAGATGGGCATGCCTATTTTAGCTAAACTTGGCAATACGTATAAAGAACAGAAATATTTCAATAAGATGTGGGATATGTATTCGTATAGCCGCAACAAACATGGAGTAAACGGATTATATAATGCTAAAGAAGGCTTATGGTGGAGAGATAAAGACTTTGTTCCTCCTTACAAAGAGCCTAACGGAGCTAATTGTTACTGGTCAAGAGGTAATGGCTGGGTATATGCTGCGTTGGTACGTGTAATGAATGAAATTCCGGCTAACGAAACTCACCGACAGGATTATATGAACGACTTTTTAGCAATGAGTAAAGCTTTAAAGAAATGTCAGCGTGAAGATGGATTCTGGAATGCCAGTCTGCTCGATCCATCAAACTTTGGAGGAAAAGAAACTTCGGGAACATCGCTCTTTGTTTATGGAATGGCATGGGGTATTAATAATGGTTACCTGAATAGAGCCGAATATCTTCCTATAGTAGTAAAAGCCTGGAATGCAATGGTTAAAGATGCTGTTCATCCTAATGGTTTCCTTGGTTATGTTCAGGGAACAGGTAAAGAACCTAAAGACGGACAACCTGTAACTTACGATCATGCTCCCGATTTTGAAGATTACGGTATAGGTTGCTTTATTTTAGCAGGAACTGAAGTTTATAAACTTAAATAATTAGATTCATTAGTGTTAAAGTTGAAATAATCAGTGATTGATTATTAGATTATTTAGATTAGATGACAGAGAGGAACAATCGTGAGATTTTTCCTCTTTTTTTATTGATGAATAAAAAAAATCTATTCACCAATAAACAAGATTTATTGCCCTATAAATAAAAATCAATGGTGAATAAATAACCTATTTAAGGAAAGGTTAACAACACGACTTCAGTTCTATATTACCCATTGAAATAATGTAAACCGAAAAGGAAAGGTTAAAACTCCCGCCGGCTTTTTTTAAAAGCTGGCGGGAGTTTGTTCAACATCCGGTTACGTTTTAAAAAAGACAGGCGGGATGTTTTGACGTTGTATTTTTGCGCCATCTTATTGAAAAACTAAAACCATCCATCACTCCATCACTTTTTCTTGTAATGTATTTAAATATAGTATATTAAAAAGTGAGGGTAGCGTTTTGAACCCTCACCAAGCCCTCACTTTTTGGGGCATCCCTCACCTTTTCGAGTTGTTTTTATCCAAATAGAATCAAACTCAACCTGATATTGTTGCTCAAGACAAATTAAGTCTGAAATCTGCTGAATGTGCTTAAAAAGGTGATGGTTGATGCCTTTTGGTGAGGGTTTGGTGATGGTAGAAATCAATCTATCACTTTGTAATTGACTGTTGTTTAGCTTATTGTGTAAAAAAGTGAGGGAGTGAGGGTTGAAACTATTTTTTGTATATTACAGTAGGGAAATGATCTATATTTAATCATGCATGACACAATAAAAAAAGGGTGAAAATCACATAAGCAATTCACCCTTCTTTTCAAGTATGTATTGTATCTCTATTTAAATACTAAAACACCTGCAGTAGGAATTGTTGTTTCACCAATCAGCACTTTACTTCCTTTTGGTAATTGAAATTCATAAGGCTTATCGGAATAGTTAAGCACTATACCCAAACCGTTTCTATATTCCATGGTCACTCCATAAGGAAGGTTCATTACCGGAATATTCAATGTTGCATACAGCTTTGTAAGCACATCTTTCTCCAGTGAACCATCTTTTGAATCAACACCAACGTAAGTTACAGTTCCTTTACCCAGATGACGCATGGTTACAGCAGGTTTGCCCTCATAGAATTCGCCGGTATAATTAGCCCATACTTCTGTACCTTTATCAGGAATCAACATCTCTCCCCAAGTGTTCCAAGGATAGCTTTTTCCGTCCATCGCAACAGTTCCCGGGTCCTGAGGTAAAAGTAGGTCGTAAAAATCCATTTTATTGCCGGCTAAATTATCGATTTTAGAACGGAATGCTGCTTCAAACAATCTTCCACTACGATCTTTATGTCCGGTACGGCAAGTAAGTATCAGGTTACCACCATTCTTCACATATTCAGTCCAACGGGCAATCAAAGCATCATCAACCAACTGATAAGCAGGGGCTATCATCACAGGATATGCACTGAAATCCTTATCTTCTGTGATAAAATCAACAGGTGCACCAAAAGCTTTCAACTGGCGATAGTATTTCTCTACATGAGCCATCGTATTCCATGTCTGGTTCTGTTTCTGGCGTTCCATGCTCCATGAATTATCATAATTGTAAAGAATAGCAGTCTTACGTGCGGTATACTCTTTTGGCTTATTTTCTCGTGGAGAAGACTCTTTGCGCAATAGCTTTACTTCCTGCATAAACTGCTGATATTCTTTTCCACCGGGAGTTACAGTTACTCCATCAGTTCCAACTATTCCGTAGTGATATTGCTCTGTTCCATACAAAGGTTGGCGATAACGGTAAGTGCAAACAAAATCACTACCTCCTGCAAATACACTCCATAACCAAAGTCGGACTGCTCCCGGAAGTGGCTGAGGATTAATTCCTCCCCAGTTTACTTGGCCAGGCTGAAGTTCCATTACACCGTATGTTCCGTTTACCGGACGGAAAAAATCATTTGCATAAGCTATACGTAGAGGATTTCCCACACGGTATCCTCTTCTGCCTATGCCTTCATTGTCTCCATAAACCATGTAGCGGGTGTAAGATACAAAATCTAAATCCTTACTTCCTCCAATATGTCCCTCTTCGTAATTTGGAATATAATTGGTAGTTACCCACTGATTTTTTACGTATTTCTTAATCAGCAAACATTGTTCATTCAGGAATGAGTTTGTCTGTTCTGCAGCAAAACGGCGATAATCAAGAATCTGATGATGATTCATAAACATCTGACGCATTTTAGGAAGCGTAATTTCATCAAATGAACTATATTGTTCACTCCAGAACGCTGTTCCCCAGGCATCATTCAATACTTTGATATCATTATTATACTTCTTACGCAGGAAATCACGGTATTGCAGTTCGGCTTTTGGATTAAAGTCGAACTGAACAGCTGGTTCATTATCCAACTGCCAACCTACAATGCGCGAATCGTTACCATAATGCTGAGCCAGTTTCTCTATCATTTTGAAAGAAAGTTCTCTGTAAAGCGGAGATGTAAAAGATGCATGTTGACGAGAACCATGATCTAGAACTGTACCATCTTCCTGTTTGAGAAGAATTTCCGGATATTTTCTACTGAGCCATACCGGAGGAGTTGCTGTTGAAGTACACATTACAACTTTCAGCTTATACTTGGCAGCCAAAGCAACAGCTCTGTCGAGCCATGCAAAATCGTATTTTCCTTCTTCAGGTTCCAGTTGCGCCCAGGCAAATTCGGCAAAGTGAGTAAACTCAAAGCCCAGATCGTGCATTTGCTTAAAATCTCTCTCCCACTGACTTTCGTTCCAATGTTCGGGATAATAATAAACTCCTGTCTGAATCAGATCTTTGTCTGAAAACCATGCCTTTTTATTCTGCGAAAACGAGAAAAGAATGCTCGCACACAAACAGAATGAGAGTAAACAAAATCTTTTCATAGTATTAGTATTTAAATCAATTTTCTTTCAAAAGTTTTTTCAAAACCGATTTCTTAACCGGGAATGCTGTTCCATGACGGGTTCCTTTAGGAAAAGAGACTTCATCCGATACATCTTCCCAGTGAATACGGTCTTTTGTACGTACCGCACCATATTTATGATTGCGATATTTATCAAAGTAAACATATAGATAATCACCTACCAATAGTGGAGAAGGTCCTTCTGCCCAATAATCACCAGTGATTGGTGCCGATACTTCTACAGGAAATCCCTCCTGAATATTTTTAGTTTTAGTTATGCGCAGGTTCTTTTCAGGAGGATTGGAATTTTCGTTCTTCACAACCATTATCAGCTCTTTATTCTTATCCTTTACAATAGCAGCATCAATCACACTAAAATCAGGGTCAAAGAACATCTTTGTTTCCGAAAATGTTTCAAAATCTTTGGTTGTAACATAGTAAATGCGGTGATTCAATCCTTTTTCGCTTGCACTAGTCTGCACTTCTTTATGCCTGCCCGGAATTGTAGTAGCCCAGAAAATATAATAAGTCTTTGAAGGTTCATCATAAAATAGTTCCGGAGCCCAACAATTGTGAGCATTAGGTTCATGCATCATTACCGGGATAGCTTTTTGTTCCGACCAGTGTATCAAATCTTTTGAAGAAGCATAACCAATAATACGATCTGTCCAACTGGAAGTCCACACCATGTGAAAGGTTCCATCTGGTGCCTGACAAATGCTTGGATCTCTCATTAATTTATCTTTGCCAACTGTAGCCGATAAAAATGACTTTCCATTTTTCAGAGCGTTCCATGTTAATCCGTCATAACTATAAGCCAGATGAAGCCCATCTTCACTATTGCCTGTGAAGTATGAAAATAGATATGTTTTCCCCCTCGCATGAAGAAATGTTACGGCAAATAAAAACAGAAAAGAAAAAGCGAATAATTTTTTCATAAAACAATAAAATTAGACGTAAGAATTAATAAGTGTACAAATATACACTTATTAAAATGAAAGGAAAAAGGAGATATATGAGAATATCATAGAAAGTAGGGTAAAACAGATGTAAAATTGTACAAATGGCTTTAAATCGAAGCATAATTATACGAAATTCTATGTTTATGTACTACTTTCTATTTATACAAATTTAGAATGCCAGTATCTTAGCAACATGTAAACTATACAATTAAATTATGAAAAAAATAATTTCATCTATCATCTTATCTTTAATATTCACTCATGTAATTTTTGCTCAGAATAGCATTGATCTTTCAGGAAAATGGAATTTCCAGATAGACAGAAAAGATGCGGGTGTTGTTGAACAGTGGTTCAAAAAACGACTGAATGAAGAAATTAACTTACCAGGTTCAATGCCTGATAAATTAAAGGGAGATGATGTAACTGTACGAACCAAATGGACAGGCAGTCTTTACGACAGTTCTTACTATTATAATCCATACATGGAAAAATACAGAGTAGATGGAAAAGTTAAACTACCTTTTTTCCTTACTCCGGATAAACATTATATAGGTGTGGCATGGTATCAGAAAGAAGTTACTATTCCCTCTTCCTGGAAAGGAAAACGAGTAGTTCTTTTTCTTGAACGTCCTCACATAGAAACAACCGTTTGGGTTAATGATAAGCAAGTGGGTATGCAAAACAGTCTTTGTGTGCCTCACGAATACGATCTTACCAGCTATATCCGTCCGGGAAAATGTAAAATATCTATTCGGGTAGACAATCGTTTGAAAGAAATTAATGTTGGACCGGATTCACACAGCGTAACCGACCAAACTCAAGGTAACTGGAATGGTATTGTTGGCAAAATGAATCTCACAGCAGGCTCAACCATTCATTTTGATGATATTCAAGTATATCCTGATGTAGCAAATAAAAAAGCATTGGTAAAGATTCAGATAAAATCAGATAAGCTAAAGAATGTATCAGCTAAAGTAACGCTATCTGCCCAAAGCTTTAATACAGAAAAGAACCATACTCTCCTACCCATATCAAAAGATATTGTGATTAAAAACAATACTCTTTCTATAGAAATGGAACTTCCAATGGGTGACAACATGCTTACCTGGGATGAATTTGATCCTGCTTTATACAAACTGAAAGCAAAAATTGAATGCGGTAAAAACAGTGATGAAAAGGAAGTTCAGTTTGGTATGCGTGATTTTACAATCAAAGGAAAATATTTCTATGTAAACGGCAACAAAACAATGCTTCGCGGAACTGTTGAAAACTGTGATTTTCCTTTAACCGGATATGCTCCTATGCAAGTTGAAGACTGGGAAAGAGTTTTTCGTATTTGCAAGAATTATGGATTAAACCACATGCGTTTTCACTCTTTTTGTCCTCCAAAAGCTGCATTTGAAGCTGCCGACTTAGTTGGATTCTACATTCAACCGGAAGGACCAAGCTGGCCTAACCATGGTCCGAAACTTGGAATGGGACAACCAATTGATAATTATTTGATGGATGAAACAATTCGCATAGCTAAGGAATATGGCAATTATGCATCATTCTGTATGCTAGCTTGTGGCAATGAACCTGCCGGACGCTGGGTTGCCTGGGTAAGCAAATTTGTTGATTACTGGAAAGAAAAAGATCCACGAAGAGTATACACGGGAGCTTCTGTTGGTGGCAGCTGGCAATGGCAGCCAAAGAATCAATACCATGTAAAAGCAGGTGCACGTGGACTGGACTGGGCTAGCTCAATGCCGGAATCAATGTCCGACTATCGTGCAAAGATTGACACAGTTTCTCAACCTTATGTATCTCATGAAACCGGACAATGGTGTGCTTTCCCAGATTTTAATGAAATAAAGAAATACACCGGAGTAAATAAAGCTAAGAACTTTGAAATATTCAAAGATTTGCTGGAAGATGGAAAAATGGGAGATCTGGGACATGAGTTTATGATGGCATCGGGAAAACTACAGGCTTTATGCTACAAAAACGAAATAGAAAAGACTCTTCGCACTCCCAACTATGCCGGATTCCAATTATTAGCTTTGAACGATTATTCGGGTCAGGGAACAGCATTAGTTGGTTTATTGAATGTATTCTTTGAAGAAAAAGGCTATATCAATGCTCCGGAATTCCGTCGTTTCTGCAGTCCTACTGTACCTTTGGCAAGAATTGAAAAGTTTGTATACAAGAATAACGAAACTTTCCAGGCAAATATAGAAGTGGCTCATTTTGGAAAGACAGCAATAAAGAATGCAAATACAACTTATAAGATTACAGATGAATGGGGAAAAGTACTTGCAAAAGGTACTCTCATCATCAAAGATATTCCGGTAGGTAACTGCTTCAGTCTAGGTTTAGTGAAGTTTCCTCTAGGATCTATTGAAAAAGCTCAGAAACTAAATCTGGAAGTAGCTATTGAAGGAACCGAAGCAGTGAACGACTGGAATTTCTGGGTATATCCTGAAACCGTTACTCTTGAGAAAGGATCGGTTTATGTAACTGATTCTGTTGATGCAAAAGCTACTGAAATATTGAAAAACGGTGGAAATGTATTGCTTACAGCTGCCAGAAAAATATCATACGGTAAAGATGTACAGCAATATTTCACTCCTGTATTCTGGAACACATCATGGTTTAAAATGCGTCCTCCTCATACAACAGGTATCTTCGTGAACAATTATCATCCTCTTTTCAAAAACTTCCCTACCGATTATTATAGTAATCTACAATGGTGGGAACTTCTTAACAGAGCACAGGTTATTCAGTTCACTGATTTCCCTGCAGATTTCCAACCATTGGTACAAAGCATAGACACTTGGTTTATAAGCCGCAAAATTGGTATGCTTTTCGAAGCCAAAGTTTTGAACGGAAAGCTTATGATGACAAGCATGGATATTACTTCCAATCTGGACAAAAGAATTGTTGCCCGTCAGATGAACAAAGCTATTCTGGATTATATGAATTCCGACAACTTCCGTCCACAAACTGAAGTTTCACTTGAAACCATTAAAGATCTGTACAAAAAAACAGCAAAGAAGGTAGATACATATACCAAGGATTCACCGGATGAACTAAAACCGAAAAAAGGAGATAAAGGATTATAATTATAATAGATTAAAAAAAATAACATGAAACTTAAGTTACTAGCTACCACTTTGCTAATAAGCACTTTTTGTGCAGCACAAAAGGTAGAATATAAGTTTGACTTTACACAAGGAAAAGCCCTAAAGGGGTATACCGCAATCACTTCTCAGGATAGATTTTCTGCTGAAAAAGGTTATGGATATGATTTGCAGTCCTCTTCTGCAGGAGAAAATAAACCGTTCTATTTTTCGGTTCAAGTTCCTGATGGAAATTATAAAGTAACCGTTAAAATAGGTTCTGCAAATAAAGCCGGAGTAACAACCGTAAGAGGTGAATCGCGTCGTCTTTTCATTGAGAATCTTCTCACTAAAAAAGGCGAAATTATTGAGGAAACTTTTATTATCAATAAGCGCAATACTAAAATCAGCGAACACGAGTTTGTAAAGATTAAAGCACGGGAGAAGAAGAAACTTAACTGGGATGATAAACTAACTTTGGAATTTAATGGTGACGCACCTCTTCTTGAGACACTCACTATTGAAAAAGTAAATAACGTTCCAACTATATTCCTTTGTGGGAACTCTACTGTAGTAGATCAGGACAATGAACCTTGGGCTAGCTGGGGACAAATGATTCCACGGTTCTTTGACAAACATGTATGCTTTGCCAATTATGCAGAATCAGGCGAATCTGCCAACACATTTATCTCTGCTGGAAGATTAGCTAAAGCTCTTACACAAATGAAAGCCGGTGACTATATATTTATGGAATTTGGTCACAACGATCAGAAGCAGAAAGGCCCGGGAAAAGGTCCATACCTTTCATTCACATCAAGTCTTCGTACATTTATACAGGAAGCAAAAGCAAGAGGCGCACATCCTGTTCTGGTTACTCCTACCCAACGAAGAAGCTTTAATGAAGAAGGTAAAATTATGGATACTCACGGAGAATATCCAAATGCAATGAAGAAATTATCTATTGAAGAAAATATACCATTAATTGATCTCAACGCCGCAACACGAACACTTTATGAAACATGGGGAATAGAACCATCTAAAAATGCATTTGTACATTATCCGGCAAACACTTACCCAGGACAAACACAACCTTTAGCAGACAACACACACTTTAATCCTTACGGAGCATACGAAATATCCAAATGCATTATCGAAGGAATGAAAACAAACAAACTGGATATCGTAAAATATCTAAGAAAAGATTACAAGCCATTCAATCCAAAACAGCCGGATAGTCTTGCTTCTTTTCACTGGAACCAAAGTCCTTTTACTGAAGTTGAGAAACCAGACGGAAACTAAAATATAACAACGAAATAAAATATGAAAAAAAGTTTACTTATATATCTGTTCACAATTTTAACAACCGGATGTGTAGCTCAAAATAAAACAATTCCTTCAATTAACTGGACTGGGGAAAAAGTGAAACATAATCTTTCCTGGGCTTCTGATGTAGGAGCAAAAACATTCCCGGCAGGTAAAACTTTTAATGTTAAAGATTACCAGGCTATAAACGATGGAAAGACTATGTGCACCAAGCAAATACAAGATGCCATTGATGCCTGCAGTCTGGCTGGCGGAGGAACTGTAACCTTTGAACCGGGGAATTATCTGACGGGGGCACTATTTATAAAAAAAGGAGTTAATTTTTGCATCGGAAAAGGGGTTACTTTACTCGCTAGTACTAACATTAATGATTATCCTGAATTCAAGACACGCGTTGCCGGCATAGAAATGGTATGGCCATCGGCTGTTATTAATGTAACCGACCAAAAAAACGCTGCTATTTCAGGGGAAGGCACGCTGGATTGTCAAGGAAAGGTGTTCTGGGATAAATATTGGGAGATGCGCAAGGAATACGAAAAAGAAGGACTCCGCTGGATTGTAGATTACGACTGCAAACGAGTAAGAGGTATCTTGATTTCAAATAGTTCGGATATCACTCTGCAAGGTATTCATATAATGAGAACCGGATTCTGGGCTGTTCAGGTATTGTATTCTTCATACTGCACCATCAATGGTGTAAATGTAAACAATAACATTGGTGGTCACGGACCAAGTACCGATGGCCTTGATATTGATTCTTCGAAAAGGATTCTGATTGAGAATTGTGATATTGACTGTAATGATGATAATATTTGTCTCAAATCGGGAAGAGATGCTGATGGGCTACGCGTAAATCGTCCTACTGAATATATAGTAGTTCGTAACTGTACTACCCGAAAAGGGGCCGGATTAATAACCTGTGGTAGCGAAACGTCAGGTTCTATAAGAAATATTCTGGCTTATAACATGAAAGCATGCGGAACTTCATCAGCTCTTCGTATTAAATCGGCAATGAACAGAGGAGGTACTGTAGAGAATATTTATATGACAGATGTTAAAGCAGATAGTGTAGGCAGTGTCTTAGCAGTCGATTTAAACTGGAATCCGAGCTACAGCTATTCTACCTTGCCTGAGAAATATGTAGGAAAAGAGATTCCCGAGCATTGGAAAACAATGCTTACTCAAGTAATTCCTGCTGAAAAAGGTTATCCACATTTCAAAAATGTCTATTTTTGGAATGTAAAAGCTAAGAGCTCAAAACAATTTATTACAGCAATTGGCTGGAATAAAAAGTTAAGGCTAGAAAACTTTTACCTTAACAACATCAAAGCTGATGTTGGCAATGCTGGAAAAATAACTTTTACTAATAATTTCAATCTGCGTAATATACGTTTAAAAGTTGCAGATAAAAGTAAAATAGAACTTAAAGAGAATATAAATCTTAAGAGTAATATTCAATATGAGTAAATTAAGAAAAGTATTTTTTGTATTGCTTACTCTCTTTGCCGGCATTCACGCTTATGCCGGTGGAGAGAGTAAGTTTTCTTATGTACTGAGCGGTACACAAACAGCACCTCGGATACTGGCATGTAAAACTCCTGAATTTTCTTTTCATTTTCCACAAATGGCGGGAAACTTCAAACTTGGACTTATTGCTGGCCAGAAAAGTCTTTGGAGTAACGAACTAAAAAGTGTGAAGCTCAAAAAAGAGGAAAACAAGCTGATTTACACTTTGGAAGATAATCTGTTGAAAGATGGAAAAGTTATTGTCCGTGTTGCCAAACTAACAGATAGCGACGGATTCGTTATGGAAGTTGAAGGACTAAACTTACCAGATGGTATCGATTTGTTCTGGAGTTTTGGAGGTTGTTATGCAAAAGTGCTTCCCAATAAAGCAGACAGTGATCTTAAACCTGAATATTGTAAAGACAATGTATTCAGTGTAGAAGGTAGCGCATTTACTGTTTATTACGATGAAAGTTTGAACCTAAAAGTTGTTCAGGCTGTTGTTCCTGAAAACTCTGATATCAGACTATCTGATGCACATAAGCAGACTTCCCCACTTGTATTTCATGAATCAGGTAAAAAAACAGATGCTCCTGCCCTAACTGGCACCAGCAAACTGATAAACGGTAAACTCTATTTCTGTTTTTATCTTCAGAATGCAAAGGCCGATTACAACAGCTTTATGATACCCGAACTATTTAAAAAAGAATTTAAGCTATGAAACAGATTAAAATATATTTCCTGTTCGCACTCTTTATGATAACAGGATCCTTCCAGCTTCAAGCTAAGATTTACAATGTAAAAGATTTCGGTGCTAAAGGAGACGGAAAAACAATTGATTCTCCTTCCATCAACCAAGCTATAGAGAATGCTTCTAATGAAGGAGGAGGAACGGTATATATACCTTCGGGCGAATATGCCTGCTATTCCATCCGTTTAAAAAGTCATATCACTATCTTTCTGGAATCAGGAGCTCGTATCGTTGCAGCTTTCCCAACTAAAGATCAGGGATATGATGTTGCTGAACCAAATGAATTCAACAAATATCAGGATTTCGGCCACAGCCATTGGAAAAATTCTCTTATGTGGGGCATCGGACTGGAAGACATCACTATTTGCGGTTCAGGACTTATTTACGGTAAAGGGTTGTCTCGTGAAGAAAGCCGCCTGCCCGGAGCCGGGAATAAAGCCATCAGTCTGAAAAACTGCAGGAATGTAATTATCAAAGATATTTCCATGTTGCATTGCGGACACTTCGCCTTGCTTGCTACCGGTGTGGATAATCTTAGTGTACTAAACCTGAAAGTAGATACCAACCGAGACGGATTCGATATTGATTGTTGCAAAAACGTACGTATCACAGATTGCACAGTAAATTCCCCATGGGATGATGCAATTGTACTGAAAGCTTCTTACGCATTAGGATACTTCAGAGATACAGAAAACGTAACCATTACCGGTTGTCTGGTTTCCGGCTTTGATCAGGGAACAGCAATGAACGCTACCTACGAAAGATTTGAGCCACAAGCTCCCGATCATGCTTATGTTTGTGGAAGAATAAAGCTTGGAACAGAATCAAGCGGCGGATTTAAGAACATTGCAATAGCCAACTGCGTTTTCGACCGTTGCAGAGGTTTGGCTATAGAAACTGTTGATGGTGGTCATCTTGAAGATATTGTTGTTAGTAATATCACTATGCGGGATATTGTCAATTCTCCAATATTTCTTCGTCTTGGCGGACGAATGAGAAGTCCTGAAGGAACACCAAAAGGAAGTATGAAAAGAGTGCGAATCAGCAATATAAATGTATATAATGCAGATTCTCAGTATTCATCAATCATAAGTGGAATACCTGGAAGCATTATTGAAGATGTAACGCTGAGTGACATACATATCTACCATAAGGGTGGATATACAGCAGAAGATGGAAAGATTGTTCCTCCCGAACAGATAAAGGTTTATCCGGATCCGTTAATGTTTGGAACAATACCAGCCAAGGGATTCTACATCCGTCATGCAAAGAATGTAACATTCAACAATATTGATTTCCACTACGAAAAACCAGACGGACGACCATTATTTGTGACCGATGATGCAGAGATGATAGAATACAATAGAATTACTGTTGATGGGGTAAAATACTAATCACAAGTCTACTTTTCCTTAAAACAGGATTGAATAATCCGGTTAAATAAATTAAGTTGTTTATTTAACCGGATTATCTTTTTATTCACTACTTTTGTACTATCAATTCAGATTAATAAAGGAAAAAATGAACTACGGATTTGTAAAAGTGGCCGCAGCAGTGCCACCGGTAAAAGTAGCCGATTGCCAGTATAATGCTGAACAAATTGAGAAAATGATAAATGAAGCCGAAGAAAAAGGTGTTCAGATTATTGCTTTCCCAGAACTATGTATCACCGGATATACGTGTGCCGACCTGTTTGCACAGCAACTTCTGCTGGAAAAAGCAGAAATGGGATTGGTACAAGTAATGAATAATACTCGTCAACTTGATATTATTTGTATAGTAGGAATGCCGGTAATAACCAATACAATCCTTATAAATGCTGCAGTTGTATTTCAAGGAGGAAAGATTCTTGGTGTGGTTCCAAAAACTTACTTACCCAATTATAAAGAATTCTACGAGCAACGCTGGTTCACTTCGGCCAGAGATGTGATTGACAAAACAGTGCGTCTCTGTGGTCAGTTGGTACCTGTTAGTTCAAACTTACTTTTCGATACTCCCGATTGTTGTTTTGGTGTAGAGATATGTGAAGACCTGTGGTCTGTAATTCCTCCCAGTTCCAAACTGGCATTAAAGGGTGCAGAGATTCTTATTAATCTTTCTGCCGATAATGAAGGTATTGCCAAACATAATTACGTTCGGTCACTAATCAGTCAGCAGTCTGCACGCTGCATTGCCGCATATATATTCTCTTCCTGCGGATTCGGAGAATCAACTACTGATGTGGTGTTTGCCGGCAACGGATTAATATATGAAAACGGGGCTCTGCTTGCAGAATCCAAACGATTCAGTCTGGAAGAACAAATGGTTATTTCAGAAATAGATGTGGAACGTTTACGCACAGAAAGACGTATTAACACAACCTTCTCAGCAAATAGTGGTGATTATAAGGATGCAGAAGCAATTCACGTTACTACCGAACTAACAAATAGCAGACCTTTAAGTCTTAGCAGGAAAATAGATGCTCTTCCATTTGTACCAACAGGCAGAACTCTGAATGAAAGATGCGAAGAAATCTTTGAGATACAGGTTTCCGGTCTGGCTAAACGTATTGTTCACACACATTCAAAAACAGCAGTTTTAGGTATTTCCGGAGGATTGGATTCCACGCTAGCATTACTTGTATGCGTAAAGACTTTCGATAAACTGGGACTTTCATGTAAAGGTATCTTAGGAATTACCATGCCTGGATTCGGAACAACCGACCGTACTTATAACAATGCTATCAACCTGATGAAAGAATTAGGAGTTAGTATTCGTGAAATAGATATAAAGGCTGCGTGTATTCAACATTTCAAAGACATTGATCATGATATAAACGTGCACGATGTTACTTATGAAAACTCACAGGCTAGAGAACGTACACAAATCCTTATGGATGTAGCAAACCAAACAGGCGGTATGGTTATTGGTACCGGCGATCTTTCGGAACTTGCTTTGGGATGGGCCACCTATAACGGAGATCACATGTCAATGTATGGCGTTAATGTTAGCATACCCAAAACGCTGGTTAAACATTTGGTTGACTGGGTAAGCCAAAATGAAGTTGAAGAAGATGCTGCTATAATCCTGACAGATATTGTAGCTACTCCTATTAGCCCGGAACTTATACCTGCAGACGAGGATGGAAATATTCTGCAAAAAACAGAAGATTTAGTAGGCCCATACGAGCTTCACGACTTCTTTCTTTATTACACAATGCGTTTTGGTTTCCGTCCGGCTAAAATATACTATCTGGCAAACATTGCATTTGCAGGATCATATGATAGAGAAACCATCAAGAAATGGCTACACACCTTCTTCCGCCGTTTCTTTAACCAACAGTTCAAACGTTCGTGCTTACCCGATGGCCCTAAAGTAGGAAGTATCTCTATAAGTCCGCGTGGTGACTGGCGCATGCCAAGTGACGCAAGTTCGGCTTTATGGCTCAAAGAAATCGAAGAATTGTAATCTGACATTACCTTTGTAAAAATTATCCCAGTGCTCTTAGCTGGGTTAAATATTAGTTCGGGAATTGTGAGTTTTATATTCACAATTCCCGAACTTTTTATATTTTACTATTTTTTGCAATCGTTCTATCTTCTATTTTTCAGGTATAAAAAAATATTCTTGTATTTATCATTTATAATAGTTAATATTGCGAATAATTGACCTAAGAATAACAAATCAAATGCATATATACAATTCAGAAAGTGATATCTGGAAATCTTTTTTATCTGGAAACGAGAAAGCATTTTCTACTCTGTACTATATGTATGCGGATGTTCTATTTTCATACGGCTATAAAATAGTAAATGACAGGGAAATTGTAAAAGATGCTATTCAGGAGTTATTTATAAAGCTATACAATAACAGAGAGAATCTTAGCGAAACGGAGCATGTTAAGTTCTATCTCTTCAAGGCTTTGAGAAACAGGCTAATTTCAAAATTAGAATCTCGAACACTTATTTCTTTAGATGCCGATAATGATGATTTACTTTTCGAAATAGAAATAGCTTCAACAGAAGAAGATGATGATCCTGAAGAGATCTTTTCGGAAGATCAGAAAAAAGAGCTTTCCCGGGCCATGAAGACCTTGACCTCACGACAACGGGAAGCTATTTATCTTAGGTATATCCGGGAAATATCTATTGAAGACATCGCTGCTATGTTAAATATGAATTATCAATCAGCACGTAATCTAATTCATCGCTCTATCCAGAAATTAAGAAAAGAACTTCTAACTGCAATCTTTATACTACTACATAGTTATTTAAATAGCTGATTCAAGCACCAATCTTACCATAAACGTTTTTGTATTCATATTTATTGGTGAATGGATTTTATTTATTGAGCAATAGTTCTCTGTCCATTGAGGAATAAATAAAATCCATTGGCGAATAAAATTCGCTATATAATCAGGCATTCTATTATTTTACAATAAAAGTCTTTTTCTCCAATCCAACACCTTTGATTGTCAATGATTTCCAATGGCCAGGCAATAAACCTTTCTTCTGAACAATACCTGCAGGAGTAATCTCTAAACCGCCAAATCCCATCATAACAGTTTGCAGAATTCCTCCTGCTCCAGTAATGAAATAAGGATTAGTTCCTCCTTTAGTTTCAGCAATTACACGGAAAGGAGGATTCAGATTCGGAACATAAGCATCCTTAAAGAAGTGGTAAGCCTTCTCTTTATCACCTAATCTTGCATAAAGAAGAGAGAAAATAGCCTGCGTCATTGCCGGAGTATCCTTTTCGGGTACACGCACTTCATAGTATTCTAAATCCTTTTTAATTTGTGACGGTGACTGAATAATTCCCAACGGATAAGCAAGTAAGTTCACATCTGCCTGTTTTATACCTTCTCCATTATAAGTTTTATGCTCTTTTGTTACTCCATTTTCAAACGTATGAATCATCAGATTTTTTGCGACTTCCAGCCACAGACTCTTGACTTTTTCCTGGAGAATACCAGCTGCATTGGCAGCGACTTCAAGATTTATTTGCGCCACTCCATTTGTAAATGCATCATTATCCACATTTTCGGCCCATTCATCTGCTGCTACAACATTACGGATTTCATATTTACCCTGCTCGTTCTTCTCTACACGATCCAGCCAAAAATCTGCTGTAGCTCTGATAATTGGGAATCCCTTTTCTTTTAGCCATTCTTTATCCTTTGTTACCAGATAGTAATTCCATGCAGCCAAAGCCACACATCCGGAAATATGATGTTCAAATGTTCCGGAAAGAGCCCAGACCGGAGTCTCTTCAAAGCCGGAATCTGAACTTTCCCAAGGATACATAGCTCCACGGAATCCGTGCTCGAATGCATTCTTCTTAGCAGCCTCCAGTCTATAAAAACGATAATCAACAAAAGAACGGGCCATTTCCGGATGAAGTAATAACAAAGCAGGAAACATCCATGTATCTGCATCCCAGAAAATATGTCCGTTATATCCTAAACCCGACAATCCCATCGGAGAAATAGAAAGAGCCGATCCCTCTCTAACAAAAGAATAGAGATGATACATCATATTGTGAATATCCTGTTGAGCTACCGGATCTCCCTCAATTACAATATCACTTTCCCAAAGTTTATTCCACGCTTCCCGATGCTTATTCAACAATCGGTCATTACCTTCCAGGCGAGCAAAGATTGTAAGTCGTTCAACTTCATTCAATGGATCCGGATGATAAGCCGAAGTAATAGTTGAACCCACTAGTGAAAAATGATATTTTACACCAGCCTTAAGCTCTTTGGTAAACTTCATGGAATGATTGTTACAATTAGGTGTAGAATGAATTATTTGTGGTTCTTCTCCCCTTTTTTCCGGAAAAATAAAGGACGATGAAGCACATATATTCAACTTCCCTGTAGGACTATAGGCTGAAGATGTAAGCAAGGCTATACTTACATGTTTGCGATTAATCTGATTATAGAAATTCTTCGAATCCCGAAAAGCCTCTGGTGTTTCAAGTATATTAGCAGCAGTAATAGTAATATCTTTCAATGGAGTAATCGTAACATCCAGCATAGCCGAAAAAGGAAGTTGTCTTATAGCCAGATATGAATATTCAACTTTTGCTTCATCTTTGAACATAAAGGAAGAAGTCTGAATTCCCTGTTTCATATCCAGTACTTGTTTAAACTGAATTATGTTATTGCTATTCACGCTATTTCCATTTATAGACAATTGCATATTGAGCATATTGAATCCATTCAGAAAGTTACTGACTCTTCCACGTCCATATATATCATAACTACCTGCTAGTATAACATTTGAAACCTTTAATGGCTGTGGAGAAGATACCAATCCAAGCATACCATTGGCCACAGTAACTCCGTAATAATTATCCGGCTGTATGTTATCTGCTTCAACTATCCATGGATTCTGCCCTTTCACATGCGAAATGCATAGTATTATAGCACCGATTAAAAAACTTATTCTATTCATATTCAATTTAATATATCTGATAAATTCCATAAGAAAGAGGTTCTGCCAAAATTTTCAATTGTTTGTTTTTATAATCAATCATTTTGTGTTTTGAACTATTCAAAACTGGAAAAACTTTCTGTACAGTTCTGTCATAATCCAAAGATACAGATACGTCCTTTCCTGACGGATTAATTACAATTATAAAAGCTTCCTTACCTAATCTGCGTTCATAAATCAACGGATATTGATTCTCTTTAGACTGCAAAAATTTTATTTCACCACGATTCCCTAGTGCTGCATATTTACCACGCAATGCAATTAACTCTTTGGTAAATAAAAGAAGTGATGAAGGATTCTTTTTTTCCTGTTCAACAGTAGGTCTACTTGCAGAAGAATCCAAAGGCAGATAGAGAGAACTACTACTTCCCGATGAAAATCCGGCATTATCTGAACTATCCCATTGCATAGGAGTACGAGAACCAGCACGATTTCCTTTCGTCAGCAGACTTCCTTCCTTATTGGGTAATCCATCAATAAAACGCATTCCAATCTCGTCTCCATAATAAACCAGAGGAATACCCGGCAAAGTAATCAGAAAAGTCATCACAGTTTTTAATTGAGGGACAGTGCTCCTTTCGCCGCAACAAGGACGTTGAAAATCATGGTTGGCAGTAGGTACACAAATATATCCATCATCCCCTGCAGCACTAAGCTGAGTAGTGAGATTCTTAATAAAGAAATCAGGAGAACCATTTCCCTTAATATCAAAATAGCAAGTATCTCGCCTGTAGGTCCCTGTTTTATTAAAAAACATCGTATCGTATCCGCTGTTTCTCAAATGAATTATGAAATCCATCATAAATCCAACCTTTATGGCCTGTTGCGGCTTACCCCACTCTGCAAGAAGTATTCCTTTGGGAAATTTATCCTGGAAATGAGTTCTTATCTCAGCCCAAAGATTTGTTGTTTCTTTTAAATCAGGATCTTTTTTAACCAATGAACCGGCCATATCAACTCTGAATCCATCACAGCCCATTTCCATCCAGTAATCCATAATATTCATCAGTTCTTTTCGGGTACTTTGAGGTCCTTCTGCCGTAACAGGCTCTTCCCAGGGACATTTAGGATCTGGTTGCCCGTATCCGTAATTCAAAGCTGGTTGGCAATCAAAGAAGTTCTTCATATAAGTTCCGTTTCTTTCAAACTTGCCAGATACAAACTTTTCCGGTTTAATAGTAGAATCATTTGTCCATATATAACGATCAGAATAAGGATTCTTTTCATTCTTCTGAGAAGCCTTGAACCAGGATGATTCAATAGAAGTATGTCCAGCCACTAAATCAAGGCAAACCTTCATTTTACGTTTATGAGCTTCATCAAACAGACGTTTCAAATCATTGTTCGTTCCATATCGATGAGCAACTTTGTAGAAATCAATCACATCATATCCTGCATCCTGAAAAGCCGATTCAAAGCATGGATTAAGCCAGATAACATTACAACCAAGCCACTTTACATAATCAAGCTTTTCAATAATCCCTTGAATATCCCCTATTCCGTCTCCATTGGTATCTTTAAAGCTCTGAGGATAAATCTGATAAAACACGGCCGTTTTCATCCATTGAGGAAGAGGTTTAAAACTTGCAGCCTGAACAGTTGCAAAACTGCTTAACAAAAGAAAAATACTTATTATCGATTTTGTTCTTCTTATCATTAGTACACAATTTATAAATAGTTAAGTAAAAAAGACCTCATCCTTTTTTACCGAATGAGGCCTTTTTATGTGAATGGTTAGGTTATTAGAGAGCTTCGCTATACCCAGGATTCTGAGTCAGTTCCGGATTAGCTTCAAGAGCCGACAATGGAATTGGCAACAGAATTTTATAAGTAGGTGTTTCTAGTTTCTGATAGCGACTATTGCAATATTTGCCAAAACGGACAAGATCATTACGACGTGAAGGACCATCCCAGTAAAACTCATAAGCTCTTTCATTCATAAGCTTATCAAGAGAAGTTCCGAAGCTGAGTAAGTCTTCACATTTCGTTTACTTCTTACAGCGTTGATATCATTTACAGCCGTAGCATCACCCTTACGGAATTTAGCTTCTGCTCTCATCAGATAAACATCTGCAAGACGATAATATTGAAAATCATTTTCACTACTGCTGGCATAAGTTGAAGTTGGATCGGGCGCATATTTAATAACTCGTGCTCCCTGAGCCTCTGATGAATTCTGAACACTAAATTCTGGTGTAAAAATCAAAGGCAAACCAGTACGGGTTTTCAAAGCAGTACCATCAGGTCCATATTGCTGTCCTACAAGAATACCCAGATTAAATCCAACCTGACTCTTCAATCTTGAATCCTGATAACGAGGATCTGTTACATCCCATATACTCAAGAAATCAGGAGTAGTACAACAACCATTCCACATATTCTTAAAGCTACCAAATGTCTGATTATAATGCAAAGTGATATTCAGCCATGGAATACCGCCAAGTCCCACTGAACTATTAAAAGGAATTGGTAATATTGATTCTGTCTGATCTGAATAAGTTTCGTTCTTTGCAAGATAAAGTTTCCAGAAATCATCAGCCAAAGTATACTTACCAGAGCCAATAATATCATCACACAAAGAAATGACTTCATCCCATTTTGCAGTACCATCACTGAACGTTGGTGCAGTACCGGTATATACCTGATAATTGAGGTAAACTTTAGCTAACAACATCTGGGCAGCAGCCTTGGTTACTCGTCCGTAAGGCACATCTCCTTTTTGTTTCAAAACCGGGATAACATCATTCAGTTCGGCAATCAATCTTTCCAACGCTTTCGGACGATCTAATATCTGTGGAGATTTTGAATAATCCAGTTCCTCATATTCTCTGAATGGGAAATGACCAAAGCAATCCATCAGATGATACATGCAAAGAGCTCTTACAAATTTAGCCTCAGCCATATATCCTTTAATTTCATCAGTCTGTTCCAGTTTTGATAAATATTGCATGGCTATATTACACTTTGTAATACCTAGCATAAAGCTATTCCATGTATTTTTAATGTAACCGTTTTTACTGTCATAATCATGTGTAAAAAGAGTACGGTAATCAGCATTATTCCAGTCGGTACCACGAGTAGGAAAAACCATCTCATCGGTTAAACTTTCCATAACCAGCCACACTCCTGAGCGACTTTGTAAATCTCGCAGGTATGCGTAAGCCGGTGCAATAAGCATCTGTGCATTTTCGCTGTCAGATACAATTGTAGAACCATCCTGTTCATTCAAAATTTCCTCTTTCAAGTCTGTACAAGAGGTTGCCATCAACATCAAAGCCGAGGCGAATATTATACTAATTCGTTTCATAATTATTCAATTGATAAAGGTTAGAAATCCATTGTAACACCCAGACTAAAACTTCTTGCCATTGGATAAGTAGTCCACCCAATACCCAAAGAAGGAACACCATTAGATGTATGAGCAGCATTTACTTCAGGGTCATATCCCGAATAACCGGTAAGTACAAACAGATTATTGGCAGTAGCATATACTCTTAAATTAGAAATCCATTTACTCTTTTTCATATTAAATGTATATCCAAGATTTGCACTGGCCAATCGTAAAAAAGAACCATCCTCTATGTATCGGCTAGAGTAGTCTAATACATTATCTAAAGATTCGGGCAAAGTAGTTGCATGAACCGTTGTATTGAAACCTTTAGAAAAAAGACTTAACTGATCAATCACATTAGCCAGGTTATTATAAATGTCATTACCAACAACACCATTGAAGAATAGGCCCAAATCAAAACGTTTCCATGAGAAACTGGTATTGAAATTGAAAGTAAAATCAGGTTGTGCATTTCCAATGCATTTTTCTACTTTATTACCATTTTCATCCAATTCATATAAACTTTTTCCGTTTTCATCAAATCCAAGGAAATTATATCCCCAGAAAGTTCCGATAGGGTAACCGCTTTTGATAATCTGAGAAGAAAACCCTGTGATACCAGGTCCACTTGGACTACCTGTCGTGATATAAGACATTGGAAGATCTTTCACTTTGTTTTTAATGGTTGAGAAGTTACCACCTAAGGTCCAGTTAAAATCTTTATTAGCAAGAAGAACTCCATTAAGTCCTATTTCAAGACCTTTATTTTCAATTTTCATATTCGGTACATTCGACCATACTTTTGTTGTTGGAGCTGGTGAAACAGAATAAACTTCCAGCAACACATCTTTTGTTGTTTTAGAAAACACATCAATGGTTCCGCTCAAGCGACCTTTCAATACAGAAAAATCAACTCCAAGGTCAACTTGTTCAGTCTTCTCCCATTTAAGATTTGGATTAGGCGTACGAGTCAATGTGATACCAGGAACAACTGTTGATCCACCATTCAGGATAGCGCCACTGGTACTACCTAAAAGCATTTGAGATATCTTATTCGGAATTTCCTGGTTACCAGTAATACCCCAGCTTAATCTTAGTTTCAGATTCTCGAAAACATTCAGTTTCTTAATAAAATTCTCTTCACTCATTCTCCATGCAAGTGCAGCAGATGGGAAATAACCATATTTATTATTTTCTCCAAACTTAGTAGAACCATCGGCACGGAAGTTTACTGTAAGCAAATACTTGTCCAGTAATCCATAATTCACACGGCCAAAGAACGACTGAAGTTCATTAACTGTAATTCCGGAAGTGCTGGTTACCTGCTTGTTCTTTCCATAAGAAAGATCATACAGATAATCAATATTATCGACAGTAAAGCCGGTTTCAGACATACCATAATAATAGTTGCGGAATTTTTGATAAGAATGTCCTCCTAATAAATTGAAAGAATGCTTCTTTGCCAGATTAAAATTATAGGTCAGATAATTTTCAATCAGGAAATTACCAGCTTCAACATTATTTATATCAGCAGTACCGTTATCAGTCAGATAAATCAAGGATTTATCCTGAGTTACTTTGCGTGTAGCCTTTGTCTGATCTAAAGCCACATTCATTTTGTATTTTAGATCTTTCAAAATAGTCAAAGTTCCGGTTACATTAGCCAGAATACGATCTGTCTGCGTTTTATCATTAGTAAGATTAAGCATAGCCACCGGGTTACGCACATCTTTACTCTTCTGATAATAAGTACCATCACTATTATATACAGGATAAGTAGGGTTTAACTTTAATGCAGAGAGCAAAAGGTCGCCTTCGTAGCCACCAGTTTCACCAATAGGTGCACGTTGGTCAAGGTTTCTACTAGCCATCAAACTCGCTTCAATCAACAAACGGTCATTAAATGTTTTCTGACTAGCAGAAAAACGCCCGGTGTACTTTTCCATTCCCGTTCTTTTAATAATACCTTCCTGATCCTGATAACCTAATGAAGCGCGGTAGTTACCATTTTTACCTCCACCACTTATGGAGAGATTATGGTTAGAAGAAACAGCAGTACGGAAAATCTCATCCTGCCAATTAGTATTCGCTTTGCCATCTTCAATTGAAGTCAGCCCCTTTTCTGCTGCAAATGCACGAAATTGTGCTGCAGAAAGAACCGGATATTGTTCAGGCAAACTAGATACACTTACGTATCCTGAATAAGAAACTTTAGCAGCGCCTTCTTTTCCTTTTTTAGTTGTTACGATAATGACACCATTGGCACCACGAGCACCATAGATAGCAGTAGCTGAAGCATCTTTAAGTACATCAATAGACTCTATATCATCCGGATTCAGGAAGTTCAAAGGATTTTTCTTACTAGTATCACCAACTCCAGAAATACTAGCTCCACTTGGTTGTTGATCATCAGATACATTCAAAGGAACACCATCCACTACATAAAGAGGATCTTGTCCTGAACGGATTGAATTCGATCCACGAACACGAACTGTTGCACCACCTCCAGGCTCACCACCATTGTTGGTAATATTAACACCAGCAACTCTACCCTGAATCAATTGAGAAGGTGCAGTAACCAACCCCACATTGAAATCTTTCGATTTTAGGGTAGACACAGATCCGGTAAGATCATTCTTCTTCACCGTACCGTAACCCACCACTACTACTTCATTCAGGTTTTCAGCCTCACTCACCATCTTCACATTCAGCATTTTCTGAGCCTGAAGTTCCATTTTTGTAAATCCGATATAACTAAAAACCAGTCTTGTGTTCTGTCCCGGAACACTTAAAGTGTATTTACCGTCAATATCAGTAATAGTACCCTGTGATGTACCCTTAACAAGAATACTTACACCAATCAATGGTTCTCCTGTTTCATCGGTTATTTTACCATTTACGGTAAAAGCGCCGATTTGTTTCTGACCGTTTTTATTATTCTTATTGAAAACAACAATCTGATGATCGGAAATTTCATAATCAACAGTAGTGCCTTTCAATAAACGATCTAATACAGTACGAATAGGTTCATCTTTAGCTTCAACAGAAACTTTCTGATTCAGATTAACCGTTTCACTGTTATAAATAAAAACGAACTTACTTTTCTTCTCAATTTCAAGAAAAGCCTCTTTAATAGTCTTGTTCTTTATTGAAATAGTTATGTTGTCACCAAGCGTGACATTAACAGACTCCCTAGCCTGCACTTTGGCAGTATTTACTACAAGAGAACAGGCAATTAAGCATATTAAAAGTAGATTATTAAAAATAATATGCTTATAATTGCATAAAAAATTAAGATGTTTCATTCTTAAAAGATTTTGGTTAGTTCAATAATTCCATTATTACAATCAAAGTCCGGGCTGAGAGATACCGCGAATATCTCTCAGCTTTTTTGTGTTTTTACTCTTTTCACATAATTAGTTTTATTTAGGGTTAACATTCATTTTTATTGTTTTCTTCAGTGTGTCTATCGTAATTTGGTTAGGTGCAATTTTTTCCAGCATTTTAAGAAGATCATCCAATGGAACGCTTATATCTAATTTTCCAGATACTTTTATCTTACTCATATCCTGTGCATTATAGAATAGGTTCGTATCATAATGCTTACACAGCTTTTCAAGAACAACAGATAAAGGTTCTTTATCCAGAACTAATAAATCTTCTTTCCAGCAAATATCATTGTACGGATCAATATTATTTAGGGCATTTTTCTTTTCTGATTTATCAAATGTATATTTCTGATTTGGCAGCATAGTAACAGTTTCACCTGAAGACGCTGAAACTTTCACCCGTCCGCTAACCAGCACAACCGATTGAATATTTCTTTCAGGAAAGGCAGAAACGTTGAACGATGTACCCAACACACTGATATCCATATCCTGAGTTTTCACATTAAACTGTTTTTGCGGATTCTTCGTAACATCAAGAAAAGCTTCTCCTTCCAGATAAACTTCTCTCGTTTTTTCATTATAAGTAATTGGAAATATCATTTTAGTATGTTCTCTCACTGTTATAGTAGTCTTATCCGCTAATATTATCCTAGCTTTATTTCCCTGCGGAATAGCTATCTGCAAGAACGGATTTTCCTTAGAATCAGGAACTGATATATTAAATGAATTACCATCTCTATTTACTATTTTTAGTTGTCCTTTCTCACTATTGCAATAAACTTCGGCTTGCCTGTCCAGTTCAATCACCTGTTTGCCTATATAAAGACAAGACGTATGTAATGTCTCAATGTTAATATTTGCTGTAATTTCCTTGTACATATCCGCTTTCCCTACTGTAAGACGGTATATTCCCCACCCACCAACAACTAGAATCAGAATAGAGGCAGCAATACTTAGAGTGCGAACAATGAAACGCTGCTTTTTACCTATCGTCTTTCCTGAAATATTCCTCCAAATATGATCTTTCTCCTCAGCTGACAATACACTATCATTCTTCTTAATGAACTGAATGATATCATTCGAAGAAGTTTGTTCAAAACCTCTTTTTGTTGTACTCCTATTATTTTCTTCTTTTTTATGCATTTTATCCACCTTTAGCATGGTTGTTTATTAACTATACACCCCATCTTTTCGCTTGTACTCAATTTTAATAGAAAAAAATGCAAAAAAAATATTTAGAGCAAACATCAGCAGGTAAATAATGTTAAAAACAGATCAACACACACACTAAGATTTTTTCAATAACGCTTTTTGTTTTTAAGTTTTAAGATTATTCCCAATAAACAAATGCAAGCAATTCATTGTTAAATATTTATTGAGTAAAGTAAATAAATGTTTAATATTCAATAATCGATTTTATTTGCAAGAATATTTATCAATAAAACTTATTGATGTTTCAAAAATAAAGTATAATTTTGCAGTCTCTTAGAACTAAAAAGATATTAATAATATTTAGAGCGTTATTTACGCTATTATTCTAATTATCAGATTTTATAAGAAACAGAATATATTTTCTCCATGAGTCGCTTTGTTAACGAATCGGGAACATTTATGTAAGTAAATAAGTTCAAGATATGAAATTCATAACAAAATTCTTATTTATACTGAACATCGCCATTTGGATTGTAGGAGGTGCAGCTTGTTGGGTACTTACAGGAAGTACTCTTGGAAGTGTTATATTGATAGGATTTGTTGTTTTTCTTATTGCCTGGGCTATTAGTGACGAAGCCATCATTGTTTCGTGCGATGATTTCATGAATCCCGAATGGCGTATTTTCACCAGAAGAATTTCCTGGGCTACCAGTGCTTCACTTATATGTATGGGAATCTTTATATTTGTATGCGTGGCTATGGATATATTTAACATGAGAGAATTTCTGAATATGAAATCATCTTAGGGATGAACGACTCCCCCACCAAGAATCACACAGTCTATCAAATCAGAAGTATAAGCGTAAGGCAGAAAGTAGATTGATGGGATTTCTTTCGTGATAAGTACATTTGCCTGTTTCCCAACACAGATAGAACCATGGGTATCACTGATACCCATTGCATAAGCACTATTAATTGTGGCGGCATTGATTGCCTCTTCAGGAGTTAGCTTCATTTTGATTGTTGCCAATGAAAGAATAAACTTCATGTTACCCGATGGCGATGAACCCGGATTATAATCAGAAGCAAGAGCAATAGGTAATCCACTATCTATCATCTTCCGGGCAGGTGCATAGTTCATTCCCAGGAAGAAGGCCGCACCGGGTAGTAAAGTTGGCATAGTGCTGCTACCTTTCAATGCTTCAATTTCCGCATCACCGGTAAACTCCAGATGATCGACCGACAATGCATTATGCTTCACTCCTATTTGTATACCACCAGAAAGAGCCAATTCATTTGCATGTATCTTTGAACGTATACCATATCTGGCACCAGCTTCCATAATGCGTTCTGTCTCTTCACTAGTAAAGAAGCCCTTATCGCAAAAACAGTCAATAAAATCTGCCAAATCTTCATTTGCTACAGCAGGTATCATTTCGTTCACAATTAAATCTACGTAATCAGATTGCCTACCTTTATAGGCTGCAGGTACAGCATGAGCACCTAGAAAAGTAGCACGAATGGTAAGAGGCGTGGTTTCACGAAGTTTTTTGATAACACGCAGCATCTTAAGTTCATCTTCTGTATTTAGTCCATATCCGCTCTTTATCTCGGCTGCACCGGTTCCCATTCGGATCATCTCATTAACCCGGACAAGAGCCTCAGCATAAAGCTGATCTTCAGTTGCCTCGTGCAACTGTTTGGCAGAATTAAGTATGCCACCTCCACGCCGGGCTATTTCCTCGTACGATAGTCCGTTTATCTTGTCAATAAACTCCTGTTCCCTGCTGCCTGCGTAGACTATATGTGTATGAGAATCGCAGAATACAGGCAACACAATCTTACCGGTTGCATCTATAACCTTATCAGCTACGAGATCTGGTGGAAGTGACACCATCTCTCCAAAAGCAGAAATGTGTTCATCTTCCATCAACAAATAAGCATCTTTGATACTGGGCAGAAAAGCCATATCTCTGCCGCAAACCATTGAACGTGGAGTGTCTTCCACCTGATATAGTTCACGTATATTTGTTATTAATAGCTTCATGCTTTAAATAGCTTTTCTTGCTTCAGAAAATCCACACTAATCTGAATGTGCGTGTACATCACGCAATCGTTCTCAACAAATGGTACTACCCTACGATATTCAGCACATATATTTTCCAGAAAAGGAGAAGTTTTTAATGGGCGACGGAAATCCAATGCCTGCACAGCATTGTACATTTCAATAGCCAACACACGTTCTGTATTCTCCATCACTTTATAACATTTAGTAGCCGCATTAGCTCCCATACTCACATGATCTTCCTGACCATTGGACGACTCAATAGAATCGACCGATGCGGGAGTACATAACTGCTTACTTTGACTTACAATAGAAGCGGCAGCATACTGAGGAATCATAAATCCACTATTCAATCCGGGATTACCGGCCAGAGAAACCGGAAGCTCCCGTTTGCCGGCAATAAGCCGGTAGATACGTTGGGAAGATATACTGCCAAGTTCGGCCACACCAATAGCCAGATAATCTAGAGCTACAGCCAAAGGTTCACCGTGAAAGTTTCCTGCCGAGATAATCAAATCTTCATCGGGAATAATCGTTGGATTATCGGTAGCAGAGTTTATCTCAGTTGTAAACACGCTTTCCACAAAAGCAATGGTATCCTTGGATGCACCGTGAACCTGTGGAACGCACCGGAAGGAATAAGGATCCTGAACATGTACCTTCTTACGTGAAATAATCTCGCTGCCGTCAAGCAGTTTCCGAATACGACGAGCCGTTTCAATCTGCCCTTTGTGCGGGCGAATAGCATGAACAGCCGGATGGAAAGGCTCAATACGTCCATCGAAAGCATCAATTGAAAGGGCAGCAGTAACATCTGCTACTGCTGATAATCTCTTTGCATTCATAATGCACCAACAGCCGTAAGCTCCCATAAATTGTGTTCCATTCAGCAAAGCCAGTCCCTCTTTAGATTGCAGAGTGATAGGTTCCCATCCAAACTTCTGGTTTACCACATGAGCAGCCACATCTTTGCCTTTATAATTTACCTCTCCCAAATTCAGAATAGGCAAACATAAATGAGCAAGCGGTACTAAATCGCCCGATGCTCCTAATGAGCCTTGCTGATAAACAACTGGATAGACACCGTTATTATAAAAGTCGACTAACCGTTGCACTGTTTCCAGCTGCACACCCGAATAGCCATAAGAAAGCGATTGAATTTTAAGGATTAGCATCAGCTTCACAATCTCATTTGGCACACGATCGCCAACACCACAGGCATGAGACATCACCAGATTACGCTGAAGAATGGATAGTTGCTCGCTACTCACACTAATATCGCAAAAACACCCAAAACCTGTAGATACACCATAGATAGGTTCTTCCTGAGTCTTTATTTTATCATCCAAATACCTGCGACATTTTAGAATCAAAGCTTTCGATTCGTCGGACAATTCCAGCTTATATCCATTCTCTATGATTTGTTGCAGTCTGTCAATTGACAGATGTGCTGTGCTTATTTTATGTATTTTTGCCATAACTATTTATGTTTTAATGCTGCTTTGATAAGATTCTCATCAGCTATATTAGGTAAAGTAACCACTAGTTGTGGAGTACGTTCCATCTCTCTGCGAATTGCATCCATAGCTCCCTGATTGCGAGCCCAGCTACGACGGGCCAGTCCATTATTTACATCCCACAAGAGCATGGAGCTGAGACGACGCTCTGCATCAGCGGAGCCATCAATCATCATTCCAAAACCACCATTGATAACCTCTCCCCAGCCTACTCCTCCACCGTTGTGAATTGAAACCCACGTTGCACCACGAAAAGAATCACCAATTACATTCTGTACTGCCATATCTGCAGTAAATGAAGAACCATCGTAAATATTGGAAGTTTCACGGAAAGGCGAATCAGTACCCGACACATCGTGATGGTCACGTCCCAGTACTACCGGGGCAGAAATCTCACCATGCCTGATTGCTTCATTGAATGCCCTGGCCACTTCAATACGCCCAATGGAATCAAGATAAAGAATACGTGCTTGAGAACCAACTACCAAATTATTTTTTCCAGCTTCTTTTATCCAATGGAGGTTATCTTCCAGTTGAGACCTTATATCAGCAGGTGCAGTCTGAAGAATCTTCTCGAGTACTTCGGCAGCAATCCTGTCAGTTACAGCAAGGTCTTTCGGATCACCCGAGGTACACACCCAACGGAACGGTCCGAAACCATAATCGAAGAAAAGCGGTCCCATAATATCCTGCACATACGAAGGATAACGGAAAGTACCATCAGCCTTCATTACATCGGCTCCCGCCCGCGATGCTTCAAGCAGAAAGGCATTACCATAATCAAAGAAATACATGCCGGCAGCAGTAAGTTTATTGATAGCCGCAGCATGTCGTCGCAATGTACTGCGAACCTTCGCCTGAAACTTATCTGGCTCTTCGGCCATCATACGGTTAGCCTCATCAAAATCAATGTCTACCGGATAATAACCACCTGCCCAGGGATTATGCAAGGAAGTCTGATCGGAACCAAGATCTATATACATCTCTTCCGCAGCCAAGCGCTCCCATAAATCGACCACATTTCCCTGATAAGCAATCGATACCACTTCGTTTGCATCAACCGCCCTGCGAATACGCGGCATCAATATATCTAAATCAGTAAACACCTCGTCTACCCAACCTTGTGAATGACGGATAGCCACAGCTTTAGGATTAATTTCGGCAATAACAGTAACCACTCCGGCAATATTACCGGCCTTCGGTTGTGCACCCGACATTCCCCCTAATCCTGAGGAGACAAACAATACACCTTTTCTGGAAGGATGTTTGGCACGTTGCATTCGTTTGGCGTTCAGCACTGTGATGGTTGTACCGTGCACGATACCTTGCGGACCAATGTACATATACGATCCGGCAGTCATCTGTCCGTATTGAGACACTCCCAAAGCATTGAACTTTTCCCAATGATCTTTGGATGAGTAATTAGGTATCACCATACCATTGGTTACCACTACTCGCGGGGCATCCTTGTGAGAAGGAAACAATCCCATCGGATGACCGGAATACATCACCAAAGTCTGCTCATCTGTCATGGTAGCCAAATACTTCATCGTGAGCAGATATTGTGCCCAGTTCTGAAAAACCGCACCATTGCCGCCATACGTAATCAGCTCGCGCGGATGCTGAGCTACCGCATCATCCAGGTTATTGCTCAACATCAGCATAATAGCTGCCGCCTGTTTCGACTTATATGGATAATCTTCTATGGGGCGGGCATAAATTTTATAATCGGGACGATAACGATACATGTATATACGACCATACTTAGCCAGCTCGTCGGCAAATTCAGGAGCCAGTATCGCATGGTGTTTGGCGGGGAAATAGCGAAGTGCATTTTTCAAGGCAAGCTCCTTTTCACTGTCAGTGAGAATATCCTTTCGTTTGGGAGCATGGTTAACACCCGGTTCGTAAGGCTTGGCTTCGGGTAGCATATCAGGGATACCATCCAGAATCAATCGGCGAAATTCCTCTTTACTGATTTCTTCCATATCTGGTTATATTTTACTATTAACAATCTCAAGAATTGCTTCTTCCCTCTCCTGCGCCAGTTTTGCTATAACAGCAGACTCCAGCAGAATAGGCTCAACCAAATCTCTGTTTTTAATTCCGGCAGCATTAATACGTACATTCAGCCAGGCACCAAGCACAGCAGAGCGAGCAGCCAACGCACCTACTCCGGCATCCGATACAGAATTAGGATTACCCTCTTTAGCCATCTGTTCCACAATATCGAAAACAGCCAAAGAAGCTTTCATTACTCTGAAAGGTATCTGAGTAGCATAAAAAGTTGCTTCCTGAATGGCTTTACTCCGAGCAGACTTCTCTTCTTCTGTATTCTTTGGCAGACCAAAAGCAGCCATCACTTTATTAAAGGAACGGGTATCTTCGTCTACCAGAAAAAGAAGTTCATTAAGCAAAGACTGACCGCGTTCAGCATAATTGGAAAACTCTTCCCAACGAGCATCCCATCCTGCTTTGTGAGAAGAGAGATTGGCAACCATCGTACACAAAGCAGCACCCAATGCTCCCATGTATGCAGAGATAGAGCCACCGCCTGGAGCAGCCGATTCACTAGCTGTTTCGTAAGCAAAATCAGAAACGGACATATCTACCAGCTTATCTTCAGAGTCATCTCCCATCATGTATTCTATCACCTTATCCTTAGCGTCAAAAGGTTTCAGATCATCAAGCCCCATAGACTTTATGGCAATCTTTATAATCTCCTTTTCTGATATACCCACAGAACGTTGTTGTTTGCGCAGGAAATATTTGCCCGCATCAATCAGTGTAGACTTTGGTACCAGACCTACAATCTCGGTACCGGTTACCCGTACTCCGCGAGCTGCAGCTTTTGCCACAACCTCTTCAAAAGCAACATGTAAAGGAGTTACAGATATATTGGTTATATTCATAGACACCTGAGCAATGCCATATTCTTCAATGAACCAGCCGATAGCAGCCGTACTTTTCAGCGTTCCCGGAATAAATATATCTTCTCCATGTTCATCTTTCATAATTTTCCCTGCAGGAGAATCTCCTTCACGCTTCACACGCCCACGTTCGCGAACATCGAAAGCAATGGCATTGGCACGACGGGTAGAAGTTGTATTGAGATTGAAATTCACAGCAATCAGAAAATCTCTGGCTCCCACAGCAGTACATCCTGTCTGGGCAGCACGCTTAGTCCATACCTCACCGCCAAAATCAGGCATTTTATCTGGATCACCAAAACGCGGTTTCAAGCCTTCATACTCGCCTTCGCGGCAAGCAGCAAGTTTTTTACGTTCAGGGCGAATCGCAGCATACTCATAACAATAGGTAGGTATGCCACCTTCGAGTGCAATTCTTTTTGCAAGCTGTCGGGCATATTCAGCAGTTTCTTCCATAGTAATGCCAGAGACAGGAACAAGTGGAAGTACATCGGTAGCTCCCATACGAGGATGTTCCCCGTGATGTTTTCTCATATCTATCACTTCTGCGGCTTTCACTACACAACGATAAGCTGCTTCCACCACAGCATCAATTTCTCCCACAAAAGTAACAACAGTACGGTTGGTAGCTTTACCAGGGTCAACATCAAGAAGTTTGATGCCCTCTACCCCTTCTATCACATCGGTAATTTGTTTAATGACAGACATATCACGTCCCTCACTGAAATTGGGTACGCATTCTACGATTCGTTTTTCCATCTATGTACAAAGAATAAGGTTTATATCTTTTTTGATCTGTAAGATCAATGCCTCTAAAATAGTGTTTTAGTTTGATTAAAGCAAAACTATTTGCATATTTATCAGGAAATAATACAATCAAGGAATTAAGAAATATATTAATTAATTTGGGAAGCCAATATTTATGTCGTACATTTGAACATATAATAATTATCTATCACATTACTACATATCGGTTCGCAAAGAGCTTTTAGACTGCAGAATCATTGGTAATAACCCTTGTAAATTACAACCTGGAGTACCAATAATTACAGAAACAAAAAAAACCACACATCTACCGATTCTCATTTATATTAATTTTCAACTATAGAGAATTTCTACACATTTTTAAAATAAATATTATGTCGAAAGAAAAAGAAGGAAAAGAAAAATCCAAGAAAAAAGAAGCCGTAAAAAGCTTGAAAGAAAAAAGAGCTGATAAAGCCCTGAAACGCAAAAATAGAAGTGACGCTTAATTTTCTAATTCACATCCATCTATTTAAGATCTTAAAATGTTCCATTTTACATCAGCCCTTCTCCAATGTCTATCGACAGTGAGAAGGGTTTTTGTTTTAAACCATCAAATTAATAGCTGAATACAGAGCAAAATAACAAAAGTGCTAGTTTAATTCAGCACTTTTTATATAGAAACGCTAGTTTAATTCAGCATTTTATATATATTTGCAGAAAAAGGATGTTATGGAAAGGTTATATGAACAATTCAGAAGACTCATAGAACGTACAGACACCACCTTTGTGCGTTATTTGCATGATCAGGTAATCTGGGATAACCGTTTGACTGCAATTGTTGGAGCTCGTGGAGTTGGAAAAACAACATTATTACTTCAACATATAAAGTTGTATAATGATCTTCGGGATACTATTTATATAAATGCCGATGACATCTATTTTTCAGAGAATAAATTATTCGACTTTGCCTCCACCTTTTACAAAAATGGTGGAAAGCATCTATATATTGATGAGGTACATAAGTACAGTAGCTGGTCAAAAGAACTGAAAATGATGTATGATTACTTCCCCGATATGCAGGTAATATTTACAGGTTCATCTATTTTGGATATTTATCGTGGAAGTGATGATCTTAGCCGCCGTGCTCTTACATATCATCTGGAGGGAATGTCATTTCGTGAATACCTTAATATTTCTCTTGAACTACAACTCCCAGCATATAGTTTAGAAGATATAATTGCAAATAAGGTTCAAATGCCTGACATTGAACATCCTCTTCCTCTTTTTAAAGATTATCTTGAAAGGGGCTACTATCCTTTTTATAAGGAACCTGATTATTTTGAAAGGTTACGAAACGTTATTGGCCTGACATTGGAAACAGATATACCAACATTCGCCAATATGAATATATCAACAGCTCGCAAACTGAAACAGCTACTATTTATTATTTCACAAAGCGCTCCCTTCAAACCCAATTTATCAAAGATTGGCGAGATGCTTGATGTGCACCGTAATCAAGTTACTGATTTCTTGTTCTATCTAGAGAAGGCTGGTATTATTGCCCAATTAAGAAATGCCACCAAAGGTATTCGTTTGCTGGGGAAAATTGAGAAAATCTATCTTGGTAACACTAATTTAATTTACGCAATAGGAGAAGGTAATCCCGACATTGGCAATATTCGTGAGACTATATTCTTCAACCAGATGAAAGTTAGGAATACCATTCTAGCTTCTGACAAGTCCGATTTTAGCATTGCTGATTACACATTTGAAGTAGGAGGAAAAAATAAAACCAGAAAACAAATTTCTGATATTCAAAATGCTTATGTTGTAAAAGATGATATTGAATTTGGATACATGAGAACTATTCCTTTATGGGCTTTTGGATTTAACTACTAGAATTAATATTTTATTCTCATCCATCACCATTTAAGTTTAAATAGTTAATATTCAACTAATTAGAAAATAAAAACCCTCACTCATCCCTCACCCGAGCAAACATAATCGTCTAATATTCAATTTGTTAATCAGTGACGGATAAAACCGAAACAGCCATCATCTCTCACTTTTTAAGGGCATCCCTCACCTTTTCGGTAACCATGCAGTGATTTCAAACTTTTGAGACCATTTGAATTTACATCATTTATCCCAAAACGATTAACGACTTTAATCTATATAAATGCATTTTTTAAACAAATAGAACAATAGCACTTGTTTGTTTAATATTTTATATATATTTGTATATAATTATTCAAGTCAATAAATACATATTAGTAGACTATCCTTTTTAACTAATAACTTTACATTTATAAAAACACAATGAATCCATTCAAATTAATATTGTTTTATTCCACAATACCATTGATAATACTGTCTGGTTGTAATAGTATAGAAGATGACAGGCAAATAGAAGTACCTCAAAGAATATTGTCCGATAGCCAAGAATTACTTATAGGAGGAAGTCATAGCTATATAATACCATTCGTGGTTAAGAACGGCAAAATATATAAAGTTGAGATGGATAGTTGCAGCTGGTGTAGAATTTTACCAAATAGTGGTAATAAAGACAGTACAGACTTCAAAATAGCTGTCGCTAAAAATGAATTTTCAGAGGAAAGAACAATCAGATTCACTATTACACAAAAATACAATGGATGGTATTTAACAGAAAGAATGTACGAGCTTACTCAAGGAGTGGCTGGAAGTTCAGAAAACGGATGGGTGGAAATACAGACTTCAGAAGGAAGTCAACTGGCATCCAAATTAGAAGATTTACCAGCCGGACCCTCTGGTATAAAAAGGCTTAGAGTATCAGGACCTCTAGATGATGGCGACTGCAAAGTAATTGAGGAAGCAATGAATTCAATGCCCAAATTGAAGTATCTTGATTTTGAGAATTCTTTAATTGAAAAGTTTGCTGATAAAACATTTTGTAATAATAGCTCGATTACAGAACTTACACTTCCTCAAAAATTGACATCGATAGGCAAAGCATTTTATTTTGATGAGCAATCAAAGAATGTAATCCAGAAAATTAATATTCCGGAAAATTCATCACTAAAATATATTGATGATAGTGCATTTCGCAATTGCCGTAGATTAACTTATTTTGAAATACCTCAAGATGTAAGTTATATTGGTACGTATGCTTTTTATAATTGTAGTTCTCTTTTTTCTAATATTGTTTTACCTAAAGGAGCTGGAATAGTAAAACCGTATGCATTTTGTAATTCAGGAATGCGCTTTCCTGAAAACTTTGTTTTTCCTGAATATATTAAAGAGATTGGAGAAAGTGCCTTTAATAATATTCCTAATTGTGCGTCGTATGTATTATTACCTAAAGAGTTAGCTCGTATAGGAAAGGCAGCTTTCTGTAAATCTGGAATAAATATTAATTCAATCCCTACAAATTTGCAAGAAATTCCCGACAGTACATTCTACGGATGCGGTATAAATCAGAATTTAGTAATACCATCAAATATAGAAAAAATAGGAAATCATGCTTTTCAATATTGTATTTACAAGAGTAATTCTTGGAACCTTACAATAAATGAAGGAGTTAAATATATAGGTGATTATGCTTTTGCACAAAACTACTATTTAAAGAATGATATTGTAATACCTGGAAGCACTGAAGTTATAGGTGAGTCTTGTTTTGCTTATTGTGAAAATTTGAATGGTAAGCTTATATTAAAGGATGGTCTAAAAGTAATAAAGGAAAAGGCATTTTGTGGGCTCAATATTACGGGGAGCTTATATATTCCAAAAACGCTGACAAATATTGAAGCTAATGCATTTGCCAACTGTCAGAATATTAATGGGCAATTAGTAATTCCCCCAGCATTGGCAACAATTGGAGAAAAAGCATTCTCCAATTGCTCTAGATTAGAAGGACTCGATTTAAGTAATGCTAATAATTTGAGTGATATAGGAATTTCCGCATTCGAAGCATGTAGTGGTATGCAAGGAAACCTGTCACTTCCTCCCAAACTGACAAGTATTAAATATGGTACATTTAAAAAAACCTCTTTTAATGGTGAGTTGACTATGACTAACAATGTTAAGTTAATCGGGAAAGAGGCATTTATGCAGAGTGGATTTAGAAAGATATCCTTATCATCTGCTCTTGAAAAAATAGATGATAAAGCTTTCTACTTTTGCCAAAATCTAAAAGATTTTTCCTTACCATCAAATATAAAGCACATTGGAAATGATTCATTCTGTGGTTGTACGTCTCTTTCCGGGAATCTTGTTTTACCTTCTGAATTAGAGTATTTGGGTGATGGTACATTTACTTTTTGCAAATTTACCGGAACACTAAATTTTCCGCCAAAGATAAATAGAATAGGAAATAAAACTTTTGAGGGATGTTATTTTACTGGAGATCTTATTATTCCAGATGCAATAGAATACTTAGGAAGTGGGGCATTTAGTTATTGTATAAAATTGGAAGGGAAATTAATAATTGGTAAAGGAATTAAGGAAATAGGAGATTACGCTTTTGATCAAACCAATTTTGTGGGAGAAGTTGTAATTCCAGACAATGTAGAATCAATAGGTCAAGGGGCTTTTTCTTATAGTAAATTTACTACATTAATTCTTGGAAAAGGACTAAAATCTATTGGTTATGCAGCTTTCTATAGTAACTCTTTACAAACAGTAAAGTCTTATGCTATTACACCACCTGCAACTATATCATATAACTTTCACATTTGCAGTTTTAACTTATATGTTCCTGCCAGTTCTTTAAATCTATATAAAATGGCAGAAGGATGGAAAGAAGTAAGATCAATTAATGCTTTGTAACCAATAAAATCAGCCTGAAAAGAACTAAAATTCAATTTAAGAGTGAGGGATAGAGCAAAAGGTGAGGGTTGATAACAAAAACACGCTTATCCATAACAATCTATACACTTGATATACAAATAAATACAAGAACAATGGTGAGGGATAAGTGAGGGATCTTTCTCTATTTTTGCGCATAAACAACTGTACATAAACTACTTAACTAAAAAGTGGTGAGGGATGAAAATAAAAAGTTTTTTTTGAAGCTAGAAGAGTAACAAAACTCCCGCCGGCTTTAAAAAAAACGTAACCGGATGTTGATCAAACTCCCGCCAGCTTTTAAAAAAAGCTGGCGGGAGTTTTTAGATTATTCACCAATGGTTTTTATTTATTGGGGGTTGGATTTGACCTTTCCTGGAATAGTTTGAATCAGGGAATTAAATATGTGCTATTTAGTTCAGCCGATGATACTATTTATCTATTTAGAATAATAAGGAAAAAATTCATTAACAAACTATACCCCCGAATAAAAATAAGCATCAAAAGTTAATCTATTGAGTCTAAAAGCAAGTTCTTTATAGTTGAATTCAAAGAATTAAAGACTGCCTTTTTATCACTTGGTATATCTTCATCTGATATTGAAAAAAATAAAAGATAAGATGTCGGAATATTTAGCACTTCACAAATCCTTGAGATGGTACTTTTCTGAGGAAATGAAATATTGTTCTCAATATTGCACAATGCATTAACAGATAAATTACATTCCTTAGCCAGATCCTTTTGACTAATTTTTTTTCTTTTTCTTAATGTTTTTATTGCTATTCCAATATCCATAATGAAAATATTTATGAATGAATATCAAATGTATCAAACAGCCCTTTACTTATATTTAATATTTTAAGAACAGTTTCTATCATCTGTATCCAATCGTTATTTGGTTTAGTTATAATTTCAATCAAACTATTTTTATCATCATCGGTAAGATTACTTGCATTTACCTTTTCGATGAGTAAAATTTTATTTTCTTTCATATTTGAAACTTTAAAAATTAATGATTAAATTAAAGCTTCTTGAGAAAATATTATATTATTATCATTCTAAAGAAGCTATATAAAGTGCTTGAACTTTAGAATTATTGCTATCTTCAGTAACAAAGATATGATATCTATATGATCGGATAATCAGTTTTATTACTTGGATAAAAAAACAAAATATTTTTTTAATCTTTATTTTTATTCTGTAAAATCGATTGCTAACAATCTTTTTCATAAACTCAGTCCCTTTTTTATAATTGGAGAGCTTAGCTTGTAGAATTGATTCGCAGTCTTTTTGTGCTATAAAAAAGTTTCCAAGCAGGTCGAATGGGCTATTTATTTTGCTATTTTCTTCTTTTACTTGCTCGAAGAAAGACTCTTTAAGTAGTTCCGTATTAATATGAGACCATTGTATAACTCCTTTAACTGGGCTATTCTGTTTTCTAAATCTATTGCAAAAATCGTCAAAATCAATAAGTTCAGAGAAACTTAAATTATGTATATTTTTAAGTGAATTAGAAAAATACCTTTGCAAATATTCGACATATTTTTTACTTAGAACATCTAGATGTTTTTGATTAAGTAGTGTTTGGTATCCATTATCTAGAGTAAAACCGGCATTTTTCAATATCCTTAATACATCTGATGAAGAAATATTCATTACTTTTGAAATCGAATGAATACTATATACATTTCGGCTTATAATTATTCGATTTAACAATTCTGTCGAAGAAAAAAATGATTCCATCTTTTTAATATTTAATTCTTTTGCAAATATATATACAAGATTTCACAAATACAAGTATAAATTGTATTTTATTTGATTTTATACATTCAACACATGTATTTTAGGCTTAAATATCTAAATATCACTAATTATAAGTTAGAACATTGCAAATAATTTTATAGATATCGGATAAACAAACAATGCGGTAATAAGTAAAATACCTATCACCGCATTATTTAACTCCTATCCATTAGATGGTTTACCACTTTTAATATTGCTATATGAAGCAACCGGTTCCCCAATTAGTCCAATTTCTACAGACGTAAGTTCTTCGTTACTCATGCGGGGTATTCTTCTCCAATTGACAAAGCTCTCTATATGAACCAAACATACAAGTATGACTAATATACCGAAAATCTGATATTCCTTCAAAAGAGTATATAAAGCAGGATGCAGAAAATCAAAACGGAGCCAGTTGTCCCAAGTTTGTCCCAAGCTATCCCAAGGTTATCCTTTAGATTGTAGAATAATAAACTAAAATATCTTCACTATTGATCTTTATACTTTATTCTATTATTATTTGATTATTAAAGAGGGTCTTGAAAACTGCTAGCGATTGTTCATTGATATCTTCGCAACAATCTAACATAATGGCATAGAAAATTCGTCCTTCAAATCGGCCTTTACTATCTGTTGCCCTATAATATGAGACCTTATTTTTATTACCATCTGGAATAGTCGCTGGATTTTCCAAAAGTAGTCCAGGATACATTGGGCTATTTCTTTCAATGCCAATCATATATATGCGACCTCCACCCATATCATTATATATTTCTTTATCTTTTATTCCGTAAGCAACCATCTTTTCATATTTATCAGAAAATGTTATCTTACTTTTATTTGAGTAATTGGAGGTCAGAGTGTTTATGTAATCATCTAACTTGTCCGTTAAGTTCGCCGCTTTCATGATTATAGCGATAGTATAACTAATTTCTTTCCCTTTTTTACCCTTAATAGCCGGTGGATTTAAGATAAATGCGCTTTGATTATTCTTATAATCATATATTGATAGCCTCCATGTAGAATCAACCAAGACTTTAATACCTAAAGGCCGGGAAGTAAATGCTAATTTATCTCCTTCTGACGATGACCATATATCTTCTTTTTTATAAGAGATATTTTTATCTACATCAATGATTCTTTTATGTATCTCCGGTCCAAGCTGTGATTCGAAATGTCCAGGAGTACCCAAAATACTTCTCGCTTTGTCCATAGCGTAAATGCAATGTGATGGCATGTTTGTAACAGCTGCAGCCCAAGCATATTCTTCCCAAAAGTCAGCAGGTTGTTTAGCAGGCAATAATTTTTGTGCTTTTAAAAAATTATCAATGCCTAATGTAGGAACACTGGAAAGCACATAATGAAACCCCAGAAACCAGTAAGTTCTATAATCATTGGAATTAATCGCAATGGCCGAATTGTAATTATTTACAGCTAACTGGTAATAATCAGATTCGTCAAGATTATACAGGTAATGTGCAATGTCACCTAACAGCATGAAAAGTTCTTCGTTTTTTGTTGAAACAGATGAAAACATGACATAGCTTTCACGAAGGTTCTTTATTAATTCGTTTTTGGATTTGTCATAGTTCCACTCGTTTGTCCAATGATTAAAGTATTGCTGATTGTCTTTAATATAGTTGAAAGCATTTACTAATCTCCCATCATTACTAATTTTAGAGATCTCAATATAGTTCACATTAGAAAATGCATTCATTGCTATTAGCATTCCAATTAAAAGAAATATCGCCTTTCTCATATTCATTTATGGTTTGTCTTTCTTATATACTTGCTGCACTATCACCGCATTATTAAACTCCTATTCTTTAGATGGTTTACCACTTTTAATATTGCTATATGAAACAACCGGTTCCCCAATAAGTCCAATCTCAACAGAAGTAAGCTCTTCGTTACTCATGCGAGTTATTTTTTTCCAATTAACAAAGCTCTCAATAAGCACCAGACAAACCAGAATAACTAATATACCGGAAATAGCAGAAAGTGCATACAAACCTTTTGGTAGATAATTATCAAAAATATTCATCAGTGCCGACGATAAAGTAGTGACCGTAACAAAACACAAAGGAATGGCAGTAACCCAAACATACTTATTCTGCTGAGAACGGAGTAAATATGTTGTTCCAATGGCAAATGCAATGATTGCCAGCATCTGATTGGCCGTTCCAAAGAGAGGCCAGATTGTTGAAATATCGCCTGTGTATAATAAATATCCCCAGAAGAAAGTTATGAGTCCGGAAAAGAAAATGGCATTAAACCAGGCGCGCCCCTTTGATATATCTCTTGAATTCTGACGGAATAAATCCTGAAGCAGATATCGGCCGATCCTTGTACCTGAATCAATTGTTGTGAGGATAAACAATGCCTCGAACATTATACAGAAATGATACCAGTACCCCATCATTGATCTCAACCAGGGAATACTCTCAAATACATAAGTCATTCCCACAGCCAAAGATACCGAACCTCCGGGTCTACCTGCCAAATCCTCTCCTACTAAAGACGAAAGCTCCGGCAAATCAACAGGAACCATATGCAGTTTAGAAAATACTTCAGGCAGGGAGTTGATAGCAAAATAATCAGAAGTTGGCAAAACTGTTGCAGCCAGTAAAGCCATGATGGCAACAAACGCTTCTAATAGCATTGCACCAAAACCGATTGGTAATATATCTTTTTCGTTTTTAATCAGTTTTGGTGTTGTTCCGGAACTTATCAGTGAATGGAAACCAGACAAAGCACCACAAGCAATTGTTATAAAAAGAAAAGGAAATACTTTACCGGGAACAATCGGACCACCTCCATTTACAAATTGT